>CAYLMK010000024.1:0-81838 GCA_964384945.1 uncultured Thermodesulfobacteriota bacterium
CGCTGATGCTTTGCGCGATCCGCCCGAAGTTCATCACCCGGCGGGCCGAGAAGGAGGCCTGAGCGTTCCCGGCGCCCCTTCCCGCAAGGAAGAGGACAGGAAGGATTGTTGAGCGTCGCGTGAACCTGTCCCGATTGGAGAGGACACCTTGGATCAAACTCGCACGGAACACGATCTGCTGGGCGAGCGTGAGGTTCCTGCCGAGCGCTATTACGGGATCCAGACGCTGCGGGCGCTCGAAAACTTTCGTATCACCGGGATTCCCATTTCTCATTATCCAACGTTGATCCACTCGCTGGCATACATCAAAAAGGCCGCCGCGCTGACAAACAGCGATCTGGGCCTGCTGCCCCTCCACATCGCCGACGCAATTGCCGAGGCTTGCGACGACATCATCGCCGGAAAGTACCATGGCGAATTTGTCGTGGACGTCATCCAGGGCGGCGCCGGCACGTCGACAAACATGAACGCCAATGAGGTCATCGCCAATCGCGCCCTCGAAATCCTGGGGCTTGAAAAGGGAAACTACGCCGTCATCCACCCTCTCAATCACGTGAACATGTCGCAGTCCACCAACGATGTGTACCCGACCGCGATACGACTGACGCTCAGCCGCAAGATGGACGGCTTGATGCGGGAGATGGAAAACCTGCGCCGGGCCCTGGCATCAAAGGCCGCCGATTTCGCGGACGTGATCAAAATGGGGCGTACCCAGCTTCAGGACGCCGTGCCCATGACACTGGGACAGGAGTTTGAAGCCTGGGCAGTCATGGTAGGCGAGGACCAGGAGCGGGTCCGCGAAGCCCAGGCATTGATTCGAGAGATCAACATGGGGGCAACGGCGATCGGCACCGGCCTCAACGCCCATCCTGAATATGCGGCGCGGGTCACCCAAAGGCTGCGGGAGTTGACCAATGTGCCTGTGATCATGTCCCGCAACCTGGTGGAGGCGACCCAGGACACGGGAGCGTATGTCCAGCTTTCCGGGGTGCTGAAAAGGGTAGCGGTCAAGCTTTCCAAGATTTGCAACGACCTGCGGCTGCTCTCCTCAGGACCCCGGGCAGGTCTGAACGAGATCAATCTGCCGGCCAGGGCGCCCGGATCATCCATCATGCCCGGCAAGATCAACCCCGTCATCCCGGAAGTGGTCAATCAGGTCGCCTTTGAAGTGATCGGCAACGATCTGACGGTGACCATGGCAGCCGAAGCCGGACAGCTCGAACTCAATGCGATGGAGCCGGTGATCGCTTTTAGCCTGTTTACCTCGCTGAATATGCTGGGCCGTGCCTGCCGCACCCTGTCCGACCATTGCATTCAAGGCATCACAGCCAACCGGGGGGTCTGTCGCCGGATGGTGGAGAACAGCATCGGGCTCGTGACCGCGCTGATTCCTTTGCTGGGCTATGAAAAATGCACCGAAATCTCCCGTGCCGCATTGACCGAGGGACGCTCGGTGTATGAGATTGTGCTGGAAAAGGGCTACCTTGCGAAAGCCGAATTGGACGACGTGCTTTCCCCTGAAAATATGACCAGGCCCAGGTGCATTCGCCGGCAAAATGATACGTCCCTTGGGTTTCGTCTTTGCGACACGGAAACTTGACCGAACGGAAACCGCGCGGAACAGCCATTTTGCAGCACCACGCACATCTCGACAGGAGAAGGGGGAAAAGATGGACAGATCCAAGCTCTTGAAGGCATATCGGGAATCCGCCTGGAAGAGCCCCTTCCGCGAAATCAAGCGAATCGTCCATGGGGACGTACCCACCTTCATGGAGTTTCCCATGGCGAGCCATCCGGGGGAACTCCAGGGGGCCCATGCCGCGTTCATCGGGTTCCCCCATGAAGGCTTTCGCCCGTACTCCCCGCGAGAACTCATGCCTCCCAAGGGAGCCCGGGCACCGCGGGATTCGGTCTATTTTCGCACCGGTACCGACGAGGCGCCCGCCTCCGTGAGGAGGTGGTCTCTTCACCATTCCATCCTTCACTACGGCGGCGAGGGATACATGGTCGAGTGGGACATGAAGCTTTCCGACTGGATCAAGGCCGTCGACTATGGCGACGTGGACTGTCGGTACGGCGACATTCCCGGCAACGTGAATCGTGCAAAGGATCGGGTGGAAGAAGTGGTGAGGGCTGGGGCGATCCCCCTCGTGCAGGGAGGGGACCACAGCACGCCGATCCCCGCCCTCCTGGGGATTGCCGAATGCACGAACGAGCGAATCGGGATCATCGGTTTCGATGCACACTTCGACCTTTACGGTCTCGAGGAGGATATCTCCGAAGACTTCAAATACTCCGCGACCTGCCAGTACATGAGGGCTCTGGAACTTCCCAACGTGGAACCCGAGAACGTGGTGCTGATCGGCATGAAGGGGATCCACAACCCCGAGGTGTGGGCGAGGATCGCCAGAAACCTCGGGATCGAGTACTTCACGATGAAGGATATCGATGACTTGGGTATCGACGAGGTGGTCAAGCGCGCTTTGGACAGGGCCTGTTCGGCCACCACCAGGCTTTACGTGACGCTCGATATCGATGTCGTGGATTTTGCCATGTGCCCGGGACAGCGGTATCCCGACACGCCCGGGCTGAGCCCGCGGGAAATCGTCCGGGCTTTGCGCAGAATCGGGGAGCGTGGGCTGGTCTCGGGCTTCGACATCTCATGTTTGAGCCCCCAGTACGACGAGACAGGGGCGACCCAGCTCCTGGCGGCCCGATGCCATCTCGAAGTCCTGTCCGGCATCGCGCATCAGTTTCGGGCGCGCAGGCGTCGGCCCTGAACCTTTCGACCCGCCGCTGACGGGCGCCCGACGAGGCGGCCGCAAAAAAACACGAAAGGGCGCCGGGACACCGGCGCCCTTTCTTTCTGCGTCCGTGGCCGTGGCCGCGCCTAGCCGAAGTGGATTGCGTAGAAGATCGGCGCCAGGATCATGGCAACCACGCTGATCAGCTTGATGAGGATATTGAGCGACGGACCGGACGTGTCCTTGAACGGATCGCCGACGGTGTCTCCGGTCACGGTCGCCTTGTGCATGAAGTCGTAGGCCTCGCCGTAGACCTTGTGACCCTCCTCCTTGACCTGCTTTTTGGAGTTGTCCCAGGCGCCGCCTGCGTTGGCCTGGAAGATCGCCAGGCAGACGCCCGAGATCGTCACGCCGACGAGCAGCCCACCGAGCATGTCGGGCGAGTAAAGCCCCACCACCAGCGGGGCCAGGAGCGCCATCAACCCCGGCGCCACCATCTTCTTGATCGCCGCCGCGGTCGAGATCTCGATGCATTGCGTGTACTCCGCCTTGCCGTCGGCGGCGCGGATGATCTTCTGCTCCTCCGGGGTCGGCTCGCGGTCCTCGCTCTCCGCCTTCTCGGCGGCGAGGAGGGCCGGACGCAGCTCGGGGATCTCGCGGAACTGGCGGCGGACCTCCTGGATCATGTCCTGCGCCGCCTTGCCGACCGCGACCATCGCCATCGCGGAGAAGCGGAACGGCAGCATGCAGCCGATCAGGAGACCGACGAGCACGTACGGGTTGGCGGCGTCCATGTCGATCTTGCCCTGCATCTTGGTGATGTACGCCGCGGTGAGCGCCAGCGCCGTCAGCGCGGCCGAGCCAATGGCAAACCCCTTGCCGATCGCCGCCGTCGTGTTGCCGACCGCGTCCAGCTTGTCGGTGCGAGCACGGATGTCGCGGCCGAGGCGGGACATCTCGGCGACGCCGCCCGCGTTGTCCGCGATCGGGCCGTAGGCGTCGGTGGCGAGCTGGATCGCCAGCGTGGAGAGCATGCCCACCCCGGCCAGGGCGATCCCGTAAAGTCCCGAGAATTCGTAGGCAATCAGAATCGCGGCGCCGATGATGAGGACCGGGAGCGTGGTCGAGTTCATGCCGACCGCGATGCCCTGGATGAGCGTAGTGGCCGGGCCGGTCTTGGACGCCTCGACGATCGCCTGCACCGGCGACTTGAACGTCGCCGTGTAGTACTCGGTGATGAGGCCGACGGCGATGCCGGCGATCAGTCCGCCGACCACGGCCAGCGTCACGCCCCACGACTTGAACATCGCCGTTTCGCCGCTGATGATGTCGGGAACCGCGACCTCGCCTGCCGGGATCAGCCAGCGGATGGCGACGACGGTGCCGATCACCATGAGGATGCCCGCGCCGAAGGTCCCGCGGTTCAGGCCCGCCTGCGGGTTGCCGCCCTCCTGGGTGCGGACGAGGAAGAAGCCCAAGATCGACGCGACGATGCCGATCAGGGCCACCACGAGCGGCAGCAGCAAGGCGTTCAGCCCGGCACCCGGTCGGATCGCCTCGAGCCCGGCGTACCAGGCGACGCCCAGGATCATGGCAGAGATGATCGCGCCCACATACGACTCGAACAGGTCGGCGCCCATGCCGGCGACGTCGCCGACGTTGTCACCCACGTTATCGGCAATCGTGGCGGGGTTGAGAGGATGGTCCTCGGGGATGCCCGACTCCACCTTGCCCACGAGGTCGGCGCCGACGTCGGCCGCCTTGGTATAGATGCCGCCGCCCACGCGTGCGAACAGGGCGATCGACGAGGCGCCCAGCGAAAACCCGGAGAGGTTGTTGAGCACGAGCATCATCACCTTCTCGGTGGTGAGCGCATCGGGGTTGAGATGGACGTACAGGATGAAGAGACTGCCGAGCCCGAGCAGGGCCAGCCCGACGACCGAGAGCCCCATCACAGAGCCGCCAGTGAACGCCACCGTGAGCGCGTCGTTCAAGCCCTTGCGGGCGGCGCTTGCCGTCCGGGTGTTCGCCCGGGTCGCCGTGCGCATGCCGAAGTAGCCGGCGAGTGCAGAGCAGAACGCCCCGAGGACGAACGAGAGCGCGATCACGGCAGTCGTGTCCTCGGACACGAAGTAGTTCGAGATGCCCAGGAGGATCGCCACGGAGACCACGAACCAGATGAGGAATCGATACTCCCGGCTGAGGAACGCCATCGCGCCCTGCGCGATCCACGAGCCGATGAGCTGCATGCGCTCGTTGCCGGGGTCCTGGCGCTGCACCCACGAGGCGCGCAGGTAGGCATAGATCAGGGCGAGCACCGCCACAATCGGGACAAGGTAGACGATCTGCATGGGTTTCACGTTTCTTCCTCCTTGCTCTTTCTGGAATGAGATAAGGGGAAAGGATGAAAATCTGCCGTCGGGCGGCTGGAAAATAGCAGAAGGGCAAATCGCGGGTCAAGAGGACCGGCGCCCGGATCTTGAGCGAGCTTGCTATCCCAGCAACCGCTTCACGACGGCGGGCCGGTCATGACCGCGCCATCTTGGGCCTCGGCCTCGGCGCCCGATTCGCCGTTCTCCCCCTCCACAACATCCCCGTTCTCCTCCTCGACCGTGGGCCCCGCGGCTTCCCCGATCCGGGCCACGACCGGGATGACGAGGGGCCGCGAGGCGGTCAGGCGGCCGAAATCCATCTCCGGGTTGTACTTCTTGAGCAGCCAGAAAGGCAGGGCGAATTTCTTCTGGCACAATTTCCAGATGTTGTCGCCCGGCTCGATCCGGTAGGTCATGATCCGCTCGACCGCGTACGCCGCGAAGAAATCCTCTTCGATCTCCTTGTGATACTCGTACCGTTTTTCCTCGAACTGCTCCCGGGTGACTCTGCCGAAGGGGATCTCGATCTTCTGGCCCACCCGGATCGATCTCTTCGACGAAAAACCGTTCAGGTTCCGTATCTGCTGGGTCGGAATCTGGAGCCAGTCCGCGTAATGTCCGAGCGTCTCTTCCGGCTCGACCTGAATCACCCCGAAGCTGACGCCCTTTCGGATGAAGACCTTTTCCACGGACAGGTTGCCGACCACCACGGCCGGGTTTACGTCAAGGGGCTCCTCGAGGGGCTTCAGCCCGTTGTCGGGCAATTCTTGGCCCGCCGGTTCGACCTCAGCCACGGGCTCCGGTTCGGGAGGGGGTGCGGGCATCGGGGCGGGGGCTGGCGCAGGTGTGGGCGCGGGGGCCGGTTCAGGCTTCTTCGCCGGAGCGGGGGCCTTGGCCGGAGGGGCCGGGGCGGCGGGTTTTTTGGGGGAAGCCTCCGGCGCCCTGGCCACGACCGTCGCCGCCGCAGGGGCGGGACGGGTCTCGGCGGGAGGCGCGGCCGCCACGATCTTCTCTCCCTGTCCCGGGATGCGAAGGTTCTGGCCCGCATAGACGGTGGCCCGGGAATTGAGCCCGTTGGCGGCGATCAGGTCTTTCAGGCTCACCCCATGCCGTTTCGCGATCTCGCCGGCCGTGTCCCCCTTTCGAACGCGGTAGAACTTGCTTGCCTTCTGCTGCGGCTTGAGCATCTCGGCCGGGATCTCTGCCGCCAACGCCGTCCCGGTTGCCGCCTCGCCGGGCAGATGCAGCACGAAGCCCTTGGGAACGTATTTCTGTCCCTTGAACACGGGTTCGCGCAGGCTGGGATTGTACTGTCTGAGCGTCTTTTCATCCACGCCGTAGCGGCGCGCCAGGTCATGGATGGAGACATATCCCGGAAGCTTGACCGCATGCCTGCGGACAGGCTTGTCCAGCGTGAGGTCTCCGAAATAGCGCCGGTAGTCCTTGGCGATCTCGCGGGCGGCCAGGAACTCGGAATAGAAATTGCGCGAGGCAAAGCCGAAGGCGGGCCCCTGGTATTCCTTGAAGATCCTCTCGTAGTCGCCCTTGGCCCTCTTTGCGCGCAGCATGCCTCCCGTGCCGTGGTTGTAAGCGGTCAGGGCCATGGGCCAGTCACCCAGGGCGGCATAGTTCTCCTTCAGAAACTGGGCGGCCGCATGGGTGGCCTGGATCGGGTCACGCCGTTCATCGACCGTGTAATCGATGGTCATGAATCGCTTGCCTGTGCCGTGCGTGAACTGCCAGATGCCGGCGGCGCCGGCCTTGCTATAAGCCTCATAATTGAAGGAGGATTCTACGTGAGGGAGGTAGGCCAGGTCTTCAGGCAGGCCGGACTGCCGGAAGACCTGTTTGATCTCGCCGAGATACGCCCCGGAGCGGATCACACCGCTGCGGAACCGGTCCTTCTGCCCCAGTTGCATGCGGACATTCTCATGCGCGTCCTTGAGAAGGCTCCGGGGAGCCTTTGCGACGAAGAGCGCATGAACGCGTTTCTCCTCGTCTGTGACAGGCGCCCTGCCGGATGCGAGTCCCCTGAGCAACCGTTCCGTCTTCGCCTTGGCCTGCTTGATCTTCTCGCTGTTGTACCTGCCTGCACCCGCGCTTTTCGGGTCCTTGAGCTCGATCACCTCGTAGATGACGTCCAGGTCCCGGCGGTCGTGCAGGATCGCCTGGGAAGTGGAGTAGACGCTGTAGACCTTCTTCCAGAAAGCGACATTCGACTTCAGGCACGGATACATGGGAAACGGGTCCGCCCCCTTCGAGGCAAAGGCGCGGCTCGCGCCCAAGACCAGCAGGGCCCCGAGCAATGTGAATACGATCGTCCTGCGCGAAAATGCCATTGATTTCATCCGTCTCTTTCCCATCAGAATGGAAGCCAGCGACGCAGTCGAACCTGGGAATTGGATGCGCAACGAACCAAGAATGATAATGAAAAGGGACTCCCGTGTCCAGAACGAGATCACTCAGGCGTGGATTGCCAGCAGGTGCAGAGAAGGAGCGGAGAGTGCAGGGCCTTGCCCTGACGGCAGGGCGGCCTCCGGCATCCTTTGCATGAAATTCGATTCCACAGTAACATGCCCTTCTCGGACCGAGGCAACGGAGCGCAAGGAGGGCAACGGCATGCGGGATCTGGACGGCCTGTCCCGGGAAGAGGCGATCAAGTACCTCAAATTCCTCTCCGGACTGGCCATCGCGGTCGACGGTCTCTGGTTCATGGCCGCCGAAAAGGCCACGGGCTTTGACAGGGCCCTGGAGATGGACGTGGAGGTTTGGGTCGGTTACGCGAAGGTCGTGGTCAAGCGCATCCGCAGGAACTTCGAGATCCGCGGCACCGGCCTCGAAGCCCTCAAAGCGATCATGAGCCACGACCCGATGTGGTGGAGCATGGGCGAGCTCCGAATCGTCGAAGACCTCCCGAACCGGCTCACCCTTGAAGTCTTCGACTGCCCCTCGCTCCTGGCCATGGAGAAAATGGGAAGAGAGAAGTTCACCTGCGAGCCGGTCGAGGGCGCCTACCTGCAAGCGCTTGCCGCGGCCGTGGATCCGGGCGTCCGGGTGAAGGCCGTGAAGCTTCCTCCCAGGAAGTCGCCGGACGAGGCCTGCTGCCGGTGGTCGTTCGTCCTGGAGGGTTGACGCCGTGGAGCACCGCAAGTACTGGAACGAACCGGTCGAAACCATGCCGGCAGGGGACCTGCGTGCCGTGGAGTCCGCGAATCTCTGCAAGCAGGTCCGCTACGTCTATGAAAGATCCCCTTTTTACAGAGAAAGGTTCGAGCGGGCGGGCGCAGGTTTCAAGGCCCCCCCTCCCATCGGCCGGAGAGCAGTCTGCGGCACGATGTCAGGAAGTCCCTTATGCCGAAGGGCTTCGCGAGAAACACTTGCGCACCCATCTCTCTTGCGATCTTCTCCAACCGATCCGCCCCACTGCCGGACATGAAGAGGACAGGAGTGCGGAGCTTGCTCTCTCTGAAATGAAGGAGCAATGAGACACCGGTCTTCTCGGATTCCCCGAGATCATGATCCAGAATGGCCAGGTTGAATTCAGTCGCGGAAATCCTTGCGACCGCGTCATCAACGTTTGCCGCTTCCTCGACCCGGAAGCCGTCAAGCTCCAAGGCCTTCCTCAGGGCCTTTCTCAGGGCTTCGTCGTCATCAACGATCAGCACTCTATTCATCCGGATCTACCCGAAATAGAAGGAGATTTTTGCGAGGCTTCCTCACTGACCCGGTTCGAGCTCATTGCAGTTGTTGACATGAGGTGCCGACGATTGGTGTACTAATGTTTCAAGTGATAAATAAAAATGTATTCTGTCTTTCGTCAAGCTGTCATTCCTGACAGGGTGGTGAGAAGGCATCGGGGACGACCGGCCCCGGTCGACGGGACAAAGGAGGGTTTGGATGGAGTTGATCAGAGCTCTCTCGAAAAAGGATGCTATTTCGCTTCTGGAGCTGAGCGTTGAAGCGACCCGGTGCCGGGATGAGGAGGCGCTAAAGAGGCTCATCACGCGTTCCAAGGACCTGCTCGCTTTCGACAGCCTCTATGCGGCTTACGGGAGCCTTCGAGAGGCTTTGGCAGGCGAGGTCAGTCCTTTGAAGTCGTTGGATGTGGACTTCCCAGAAGGCTATGTGGAGCAGTTTCTTGCTAAAAAAGTGTACGTATTCGATCCGGTGTTGATCGAGTTGTTCAGAACGTGGGAGGTCCAGTGCTGGAAGGATACGCTGAAGCGGTACCCGGAGGACCACCGATTCTATGAGGAGGCGAGAGACTGGGCCATGCTGGACGGTTTCACGTACGGCGTCATGGACGCGGACATGGAGTTCTGCACCGCCTTTTCGTTCTCCGGGAACCGCATCGAGAACAACAAGAGGAGCAGGGCCGTGCTCCAGTGCCTGGTACCCCATCTGTCGGAGGCCCTCAAGCGAATGCCGGGGCCTGAAAACGAAAAGGCCGGTGCATCGGCGGCGAGCCTTACACCAAGGGAAGTCGAGATTCTCAACTGGTTGAAAGAGGGCAGGGCTTCTTCCGAGATATCCTCCGTTCTTCGTATCAGTGAACGGACGGTGAATTTCCACGTCCAGAACCTGAAAGGAAAGCTGAATGCCATGAGCCGGGCACATGCTGTGGCAATTGCAGCCAGTCGCGGAATCATCGATCTTTGATCCAGCCCCCTTTATGTCAACCCTCTTCTTTCCAGAAAGGCCCAGATAGGTGTGGGCGGTCTGCGCATACCCTATGCCAGGCGCATCGGTTCGCGGTCTACCCTGGCGGAGAAACTTGCCCTGCCGGAAACGATACTCTGAATGCAAGAGAACTTCAGGCCACGCTTCGTGCGGGCCCCTGGCACACACTTTGTGTGTTCGGGGGCCTTCGGGCCATGCGGCGGCCGGCATAAGGCTCCTCGGCGCCGCCTCTCTATGGTGTCAGCGGCCCGGGAACGTTTCCACGGTCTTCCCCGGGCCCCGCAGGCCCCGGCCTGCCAGGTCCAGCAAGAGATGTACCGCGAAGGAGACCAGGAAGGCCGGAATGGAAGCCCCCATCTGCGGGATCCATCTTGCCACCGCATGGTAGCACGCAATACCGGCCACCCATGCGCCCAGCGCCCGCCAGTCGTAAGGACGGCCGGAGATAGACCTTCCGTCCCCGCCCGGAAGCCCGTCTCGATCATAGAGGGCGGCCACCTCGGGGCGGCGGTGCCGCACCACGAAGTAGTCAGATCCGAGCACCCCGAAGAGCGGCACAAAAACGGATCCGATGAGGAGAAGAAAATGCAAGAACTGGCTCATCGTGACGCAGGCGGCCAGGAGGGCGCCGACGGCGGCGACCCCCACGACCAGCCAGCGTTGGTTCAGCCCGGGCCAGATGTTTTGGAGGGAGAGCGCCCCGGAGTAGATATCCGCGAAGGCATTGTCGGTCTCGTCCACCAGGATGACGAGCAGGGCGACGATGCCTCCCGTCATGGCCATGATCGCGGCCGCCAGGTTGTCCGGCGTGGGCTCCTTCACGTTCAGCGCCACGACAAACAGAGCGCCCAGGCCGTAGAACCAGACATTGGCGAGCAGATAGCCCAGAAAGGTGCCCCGAAAGGCGGATCCGGGTTGCCGGGCGAAACGGCTGTAATCCGCCACGAGAGGCAGCCAGGAAATCGGCATCGCAACGACCAGATCCACCGCGAGCCAGAAGGGGAGGCCGCCCGAGCCGGGCCGGGACAGGAATTCCCCCAGATCGCCGCTCCTCAAGATGTACACGGTCATCCAGGCCGAGACGAGGTACACGACCCAGATGCCGAACTTCTCCAGCCACTGGCGGACCATGACCAGCGGACCCGCAAGGGCGAGCGCCAGGCACCAGAGGGTTGCCGCGACCAGCCAGAGACCATAGTGACGGGCCCCGAGGAGGACTTCGCTGATCCGGCTGGCCGCAAGGGCAATGACCCACAGCTCGAAGGCCGTCCATCCCACGAGTTGCGCCACATTGAAAAGGCTCGGGACATAGGATCCCCTCCTGCCCAGAAGGGGTCGCAAAAGAACCATGGTCGGCACGCCCAGATCGGTGCCCACAACGGCCGTGAGTGACAGAAGCAGACTGCCGATCAGGCTGCCCAGCAGGATGGCGACGAGCGCGGCCTTCAGGCCAAGGCCGGGCACGAGCAGCGCGCCGGCCTCCAGCACCAACAAGCCGACGCCCAGGCTCGACCAGAGAATGAAGAGGTCGAAGCCGCGAAGCTGGCGCAATCGTTCCGGCACGGGCTGCACGCCCCAGGCGGGCAGAGACGGAAGGCGAAGACTCTTGAAGAAGGCCGGGAGTCGTTGCTTCATCGGTTCACACTCCTGCAGGTTCTTTCCGTCGAAACAAAAAAGGCCACCTCGCCGGAGTGGCCCTTTGCCGTTCGAGACTCGCTCCCTACGCCGGCATTATCCGGGTCAGGTTCAGCGGGTCGAGGATCTGCATCCTCCTCTCAGCCGGTCCACACCAGCTCCCCGTGAAGAATCAAGCCGCTGCTTTTCGTCCCCCTTCGAAGGTCCGGACTCAAATCAACCCATTACGAATATGAACCATTTCTTTTCCTCCGTCAAAGGCCGGAGGAGATCATCTCCCGGTCAAATCCAGTTCAGGACCGCACCGAACAGGATGAGGCAGAGCGCGTCGAACCCCAGGATCGCGCCCACGGTGATCGCCTTCCTTCGGACCGTTTCCATGTCGTGGACCCAGAAACAGACCCCGAAGAAAGGCAGGTAGCCGATCAGGAAGATGAGCCACGGGGCGCTGGCCGTCCACCACGCGTAATCCCATGTGAGGGCGCCCGCCGCGTTGAGCAGGATCTCGATGACAACGGCCAGGATCGAGTACCCGACCGCGTACACGATTCGGTTGGGGATGCCCAGGATCTTGGCGTGCCTGTCCTTGGGCAGGGTGTGAGCGGCCGTGATGCCCAGGATGAAGAACATCATGCAGATCTCGATGTTCAGGCCGATGAGGAGCAGGAAGGCCGTGTCGGCGGGCGCCCCCCATACCGGGGCGTACTGGGTGAAGTGGAAAACGAGGGCGTTCCAGATCTCGTTGAACCAGTCCATCCCCCAGAGGGCGAGCCCGGCAAAGACCAGGTTCCAGTTCCGCTTTCCGATCTCCACGTTGTAAACGTAGATCACCAGCACAAGGATCGGCACCACGTACCACTCGAACTGGGAGGGGTCCCTCAAGATCGAAAGGGCCTGCGAGGCGGATTGCGTCATTTCACTACCTCCTCGAAAAAACGTGCGGTTGCGCCGCCCTTCACCGTCATCCCCGAACTGTACTGTCCGGTCCATAATACAATTCCATCGGAGAGGTCAATACATTCTTCTGAACGGCAAGGCCGCTTCGCGCCGTGCCATCCGTCGCCAAGCCCGGATTGCCTGCCGCCCTCCTTTGACTTTGCCTCCGGCTTTCCCTAGGATTCTCGGCCCGGGATGTTCCGGGCATTCCCGGGGCAAGGGTACCCGGGGATTGCCACTTCGCTCACGCTCCTCGCAATGTCCTCACTTGGGTTCCTCGGGTAGCCCTGCTTCCGGCGATGCCCGTCCGTCAAAGGATCCAGGCGATGATCCGCAAGTCGCGCGGACAGATCCCTTTCTCCGGCACAGAAGGCGCCCGTGGGCCGACGTTTCGCCTGTTCGCGAGTCTGCTCGCGGCGGCGATGCTCGCCGGCGCTTCGCCGGCGGAGGCCCCCGCCCGCAGAGGCCCTGTCAACATCCTTTTCGTCCTCTCCGACAACCAGCGGTGGGATTTCCTGGGCTGCGCCGGCCATCCCTTTGTCCTTACCCCCCATCTTGATCGGCTTGCGCGGGAAGGCGTTCTGTTCGCGAACGCCTTCGTCACGACCTCTCTTTGCAGCCCGAGCCGGGCGAGCTTCCTGACGGGGCAGAGGGCACGGACGCACGGCGTCCGGGACAACCTGACCCCCTGGAACGAGGAGAACCGGACCTTCCTCGAACTCCTCAAGGAGGGGGACTACGACACGGCCTTCATCGGCAAGTGGCACATGCCGGGCCCGCTGCCGAGGTTACGCGGAGTCGACCGGTTCGTGACCTTCACCGCGCAGAAGGGCCAGGGCAGATACTTCGACTGCCCCCTGGTCGTGGACGGCGTGGAGACGCCTTCGCGCAAGCCCTACATCACCGAAGAACTCACCGACTACGCGATAAAGTTCATCTCGAGACCGCGCAGGAGGCCCTTCTGTGTGGTGCTCTCCCACAAGGCGGTGCACCACCCCTGGCGACCCCCCAAGGACCTGACCGGCCTGTACGCGGGCTTGCCGCCCCCCTTCCCCCCGGAATACAACCCTCTCGTATTCATCACCGGCGGGAACCTGCTGGAAGGCTTGATCGGCCGGCCGGCCGAACTCTACAGGGACTACGCCCGCGTCGTTACCTCCCTCGACCGCGAGACCGGCAGGCTCCTCGGCCTGCTGGACCGGCTCGGGATCGCAGGCGAGACGGTCGTCGCCTTCGCGAGCGACAACGGCTTTTTCTGGGGAGAGCATGGGCGGGGAGGCACCGGCAGGTGGCCCTACGAGGAGTCGATCCGCATCCCCTTCATCGTTCGCGCCCCGGGCTTCGTGGAAGGCCCCGGCAGACGGGCGCATCAGATGATTCTCAACATCGACCTGGCGCCCAGCCTTCTCGAGATGGCCGGGATACCGGTTCCGAAAAACATGGAGGGCAGAAGTTTCGTTCCGATCCTGAACTCCCCCTCCTCCCCGGGCAGGAGGGCATGGCTTTATGAATATTTCGCGGACTTCCCGTTCCGGGTTCCTCCTTGCCGCGCGGTGCGGACGCAGGAGCACGTCTACATCGAATTCGAGGGAAGGCGGGGCCAAGAGATCTACGATCTTCGGGAAGACCCGCGCCAGATGCACAACCTGGTTGAAACCGAGGAAGGCCGCAGCGTTGCAGGCGCACTGAGGGCCATGCTCGCGGACCTCCAAAAAGAGTGACGAGCGGGCCCCCGGATCATCCCTTGCCGTTGCGCGGGGATCCCGGAGACGAAGGAGAGGAAATCACATGCAGAGGAAACGCTTCCCGGAGAGGCTTCTTCTGCCCGTCTTCCTCTGCCTGGCGGTGATGCTCGCATCCCGTTTCGCATACTTCAACGCGGGCCGGCTCGACAGCCAGGCGCTCTATCGTGCCTTCGCCGTCCTGGCCGGAACGGTCCATTTCGCGAGCATCGTGCTCGCCGCAGCGGTCGTCTATCCGGTGGCCTATTTCCGAGGGGCTTCAGGTCCGGAGAGGGTCGCGGCCGGATCGGCGAACCTGGCCGTCTGGCTCGCGATCGACACCTACAACATGACCGAGGCATTCCCCTGGGAGGCTTGCCTCTACTACGGGATGAACATCGGTCTGGTTCTTTTCGCTTGGAACTTCGCCCACATGGGCATGCTGGAGCTTGCCTGCCGATGGGGGGCGAAAAAAAGGGGCGAAACGGCGAGCGTTCTGACGCCCCTGCCCCTTCTACCCCTTTTCCTCTTTCTCTTCGTGGTCTGCTTCCTGTCTAGAGAGGGAGGAGCCGCCTATTTCAACAGCCTGCTCGACGGCTACGTCATCCTCTTCCGGCACTGACGCCGGGCGGACCCGGCCAGCCGGAACGCCTCCTTCACGCTCACTCTTCTTCCACCACACAGGTCTTGGAGTGCTCCTCCCAGGCGGTAATCAGCTCGTCGTCGGCCGGGTTGCCCGTCACCTCATCGCAGGGGATTCCGTCTTCGCCCGCGGGCTTGCAGCAGAGGCAGGCGAAGTCTTCTTCCCCGATGACCAGACAGGAGTCCGGGACTGCGTACTGGATGTTCGCGCATGTAGTCGGGGCGGCGTTCTCGCAAGGATTGTCGTCTCCACACCCGATCAGCCAGAAGGCAACGCACAGCCCGGAGCAAATGAGCAGCAAGAAACCGGTTTTCCACATCTTCATCTTCACCTCCTGCGTTTGTTGAGGTTGCCCAGCCACGGAGCCGATGGCAAATCTTCTAGCAAAGAGTCCTCGTGCATGTAAAGCGATTTTTTCCCTTCTACCACACCTCGGGATCCGGAATCAAATAAAACGATATTCTTACTCGACCCGAGCCCTCCGCTCCCCCCGGAAGAACTCGATCAGAACCCGATTGACCTCCTGCGGCTTCTCGTAGAAAAAGCCGTGCCCGGCACCCTCCACGACGTAGTGCTCGGCCCCGGGAATCGCCTCGGCGAGGAGCCTCGCGTTCTCGGGCGGCATCATGCGGTCCTCGCTTCCCGTGACGGCCAGCACCGGGCAGCGGATCTCGCCGAGGCGCCTCCTCGAGTTGAACACGCTGAGCGCTCCGATCTGGCCCGCAGCCCCTTCGGGCGTCGGCCAGTTCTCGACCGAGAACCGGAGGAAGGCGTCGAGCCGGGCCGGCTCCTCTCGCATGAACCGCTCCGAAAACATGATGGGGACCCAGTTGCGCACGGCCTCCTCGACCGGAATGCCCGGATCGGTCGCCCTGCCCAGGGCCTCCATCACCTCCAGAGACGGCCGGACCGCGCGCCTTCCCCCGTGCGTGGTGCAGCCGAGGACGACCTTCCTGACTCTGTGCGGATAGTCGAGGGCCAATACCTGGGCGATGAGCCCTCCCATCGAGACCCCGAAGACATGCGCGGCCTCGATGCCTAGGGCGTCCATCAGGCCCACCGTGTCGGCCGCCATGTCCGAAACCGAGAACGGCCGTGGCGGGATCCGGGTCTCGCCCACCCCCCGGTTGTCGGGCGTCACGACCCGGAAGTGCCTTGCCAGGCCCTGCACCTGAAGCCCCCAGGACTCCTTGACCATGCTGAATCCTCCGATCAGGAACACCGGATCGCCCGATCCCCGGACGCGGTAGGCCAGATCCACCTCGTTGACCCGTACCACAGGCATCCCTTCCTCCTCGCTCCAGGTAAATCCGCGCCCTGCCGTGCCGGGGCTTCCCGCCCCGCCCCCGATTCCGCCTTCGCGGGCCCCGGATGTTATTCCCCGAACGGAGCGCTTGACAAGGGGCGGCACCCCGAACATCCTGGATGCTACGTTCTTTTTTATCAAGACACGAGTCCGCTCCATGGATCCAGGATCCCCCGCCGCATCCAAAGGAAAAGCCCGGTACGCCCGGATCGTGACCGTCTCCCTTCTTGCCCTGGGCATCGGGGCCGCAGCGCTCGTTGTCCTGCGGCATCACCGGGGCGGCGCGAAGGCCCCTGCCGCCCTGGAAGCCATGTTCGATCGGATGGGAATCGAACAGGACCTGATGCGGCAGCTTGCCAGGAGCAAGAACCGGCACTTCTCGGACGAGCAGGCTCTCGCCTTCAAGAAGGATCTCTCCGCCCGCAAGGGGGAACGCGTTTCGATCGAGTGTTCCATGGACGATTTGAAATCGTGCTGCCTCGCCCTGGAACTCAACCTGATCTTCGAGGCGTCCGGTTGGATCGTGGAGGAGTTTCTCTTCGCCGCCCGGCCCACGCCGGGGGAGGCCCTGATCCTTCGCGCCAACGATGCGTCGCAGACGGGCCGGGCCGAATTCCTCGCCCGCCTGTTCCGTTCCGCGGGCTTGTCCGTGACGACGGAGATCGACGGCTCGCAGCTTTTCGATTTGAGGATCGTCGTCCCGTCGAAGGGCCCCCCGACCGGCCAGGACGCACCCGCCTGACCGGCTTCAGAGCCCGGCAGGAATCCCCCACGTAGGCTCCCCGCTCATGCGCGGCAACCTGTCCTGATGCCGAAGAAGAGCCGCTGCAAGCCAGGGCCCGCTGGGCTCGGATAAGCACCGCCCGGTCCGCCCGAAAGGCAAGGGAGCAAAGCGAACCGAATGCCGGGCCCGTGCGTATTACCTTGGGAGCAGGCGGATCGATTCGACCTCACGAAACGAATCAAGGGAAGGAAGAGGGAAGATGGAAGAGCGAACACACGGTTTCGGGCAGGGGGAAACCCGGAGATGCCCTTATTGTTACGAACTCGTCCACGCGGATGCGAGAAAGTGTCGATATTGCAGGTCCGCGCTGGATCCCAACCAGGAGGGTCCCCGGACCGACGGGGGGCCCTCGGGGAAGATGCTCCTCGGGGTCTGCGCAAGGCTCGCGGTCCGGTATCAGGTGCCCGTCACCCTGGTGCGCGCGGTCTTTGTGCTCCTGACGCTTTTCCACGGCTTCGGCATCCTTCTGTATCTGATTCTCTGGGCGATGCTCCCGGGGCTGAAAGAAGGGGAAGAGCCGAAGGCAAGCCAGTGGGTTCAAACCGTCCGAAGGTTCTTCCGGGCCGTCAGGAGGGCCTTCCACGAGGAGGCGCGGGGCGCCAGGGAGCGTGCCGACCCGGGCGACGGCGGGGTGGAGAAGCCCGGGGACGTGAACCCCGCCGAATCCCGTTGAGATCGGACCGGTGATCTTCTACGATACGGGCCATGCGGCCCCAGACGGAAGAGAGCGATGAGACCCTGGCTGCCCGGGCGGAGCGGGGGGACCCAGAGGCGGTCTCCCTCCTGGTGCGGAGGCTGAGCCCCCGGCTGTACGGGTTCATCCGGAGGTACCATCCGGACCGTGACGACTGCGACGATCTTTTGCAGGAGACCTGGATCCGGGCGCTTTCGAGCCTGGACCGGTTCGACCCGCGGAAAAGGTTCTCCACGTGGGTTTTTCAAATCGCGGTCAACCTGTGCCGCGACCGGGCGCGGAGGGAGCGCACCCGCTCCGCGTTCCGGGAGAGCTTACGGGAGATGCGGAACGGCCTGCCGGCCATGACGGCCGAACGGAAGGCGGAGAGCATGCGTGCGATGCAGGCCATCGAAACGCTTCCGGCCGAGCAGAAGGAGGTGCTTCTCCTGCGCTATTACCACGGGCTCGCGGAAGCCGAGGTCGCCGAGATCCTGGGCTGCCCGAGGGGCACGGTGAAGAGCCGCCTCCACCAGGCGGTCAAGGCCGTCCGGGGCAGCCTCAGGGTGAAACCCGCGGGGGACTGAGCCTTGGAGAGGAGCCGGAACAGACTGGACTGTTCGGACTGCGAACAGAGGATTCTGGGCGCGCAATCCCCGACCCATGCCCTGGCAGATTCGGGCGTATCGGATCACATCGCCGCCTGCGCAGATTGCAGGGAGCTTTACGAAGGGCTGGCGGAAATCGGGCCCGCCCTGGACCGATACCGGTTTCCGGAGCCCACGGAGGCGCTCCTGGAAAAGGTGGTGGGCCGCGCCCTGCAGATCCACGCCGCAAGACCGTCTCCGGCGAGGGTCCCGGTCCGAGCGGGCGTGTTCCGCCTGCTCCTGGCCGGCCTCGTCTCCCTGCCGATGGTGGTCCTGATCAACGCCCTGATCGGGTGGGCCCTGTACGAGGCGGCCGTATCGTTTCTTCCCAGGACGATCGCCCTCTACTGCGTAGGCCTGTTCGCGGTGTGGGCCTCCATGGCCGTTTCTCTGGGTTATGCGAGCCTCCCCCTGATGAGCGCTATCGTGAGCAGGCCCTCCGGCCTGCCAGACGGCACGGACCGACCCTGATCCCGCACCGGCGGGAGGGGGCCAAGATGGCGGGTCAGGCCAAGGAACCGAACAGAACGGTTGCAGAGGAGAGAATATGGCAGACCAGGCGACCCAAAGATGCCCTTACTGTGCCGAAGAGATACGGGCGGAGGCGATCAAGTGCAGGTACTGCGGCAGCCTGATCGGCCCGCTCCCGATCGCCGATGCGGTCACCCGGGCCTGGTACCGGTCCCGAAGAGACAAGATGATCGCCGGCGTGTGCATGGGACTGGCCAGACAGTTCAACGTGTCCGTCACGCTCCTACGGCTCGCCTTCATCCTGGGCACCCTCTTCGGCGGATGGGGGGTCATCGTTTACGTCACTCTCTGGTTCATCATGCCCAAGGAGCCGGCCGCCTGGTTGGAAGAGAGAGTGACGCGCGGGGACCAGGGATTCTGAGGCGAGAGGGAAAAGGGGCAAGGGGCGGTTGAGATTGACGCTCACAAGGAGCAGGGTGAGCAGAAACCGCCTCCGGGTCGCCGGCTTCCAGTCGTAGCAGAAAAAGGCGGCGCAAAAGAACGGGATGTAGACCGTCACGAACACGGGCACCGCCCCCCACCAGGGATACAGCCAGACGAACGCCGGGGTCTTGGCCAGAAAGATCTCGATGAACGAGATCAGGGCCGCGTTCACCCCGGCAAGGAAGAGGCGGTTGTTCACGCCCCAGATCTTCTTCCGCGGGTCCTCCGGCAGGAGCTTGCACATCGCGAGCGCAATCACGGGGAACATCAGGCTGATCTCGACCCCCACCCCCGCCTCCCTTGCCCGCAAACCTCATGCTGTCTGCGAGAATGAGCAAAAACCCTGTTGACACGCCGCGATGAACTCTGCTATATGAAAATGAATGACGGCGCTCCCGATAAACAACCGTTTTAAAATACTGCTGGACCGCCGTCGTTGCGTTCCGGGCGCAACCTCCCTGAGTCCCGGTCAGCCGGCTGTGTGACGGATCCTGACTTTCGAGCGTGTGCGGAAGCGCGCTCTAAAAAGGCTGCCAAGGCGCATACCGGCAGCCTTCGCTCAAGAGGGAACGATTCCGGCTTGTATACACAGGGCACCCAGAACCGCAGAAACCAGAGGCCGCCCGTCGGGGGCCTCCCCGTTAGGCTTTCACTCCTATCGTTCGACCCGCCAGCACACCTCCTGGGCAGGCAGTTTCCGTGTGTGTATCCGAAGAACCGGCGTCTTTGTTTGTGGCAACCCGAACCGGAGGAAGGGAGAGACAGCAAGTCGCTCTAAAACCGGAAATCTGGGAAAGATCGTTTTTGAACTCCGAAAACCGAAGGGGGGAAAGATGGAGATCAAGACCGCCGCAAGATCCAGGTTGTTGGTAGGGAAGCCGATCTTTCCGGTTGCGCTGGCGATACTCATCGCCCTGAGCGTCGCCGGACCACCCGTCACGCCGCCCGCCTCGGCCATCACGGCCGACGTGGGCCCGCTCCAGGGATCCCTCGACACGACCGTCTCCGCCGGTGTCTCCGTCCGCGTGGAGGAAAGGGACCCGGCGCTCGTGGGCCAGACGAACGGCGGCCAGGCAGCCTCCGCGAACAGCGACGACGGAAACCTCAATTTCGACCAGTGGGACATCACCTCCCTCAACGTGAAGGTCCTCCACGAGGGAGAGTGGAAATGGAACAACTACTCCTTTTTCGGACGGTTCTACTATTTTTACGATTGGGCGATCATGAACTTCGACCCCGAGTTCCGGCCCTTCACCGACCAGGCCCAGCGCCGAGCGGGCATGAACATCAAGCTGCTCGATGCATACCTGGCCGGCAACTGGGAAGTCCTGGGCCGGCCCGTGACGGTGAAGCTCGGCAACCAGGTGCTGAGCTGGGGCGAGAGCACCTTCATCCAGAACGGGATCAACAGCATCAACCCCGTGGACGTGAGCGCCCTGCGGGTGGCCGGCGCGGAGCTGAAGGAGGCGCTGCTGCCGGTGCCGATGATGAGCTTCAGCACCGACCTTGTGACAAACCTGTCCCTCGAGGGCTTCTACCAGTTCTACTGGGACAACACCGAAATCGAGCCTGCCGGCACCTTCTTCTCTTCGACCGACATTGCGAGCCCGGGCGCCTACAAGGCCATGCTCGGATTCGGGCTGGCGCCGCCATACGGCCCGACCGACAACCCGGATGCCGCCGTTGGATCCCGTCCGCCGTTCGGCAGCCAGATCCCGAGGATGGAGGACGACGAGGCGGACCACATGGGCCAGGGAGGCGTCGCCCTGCGGTACTTTGCGGACTGGCTGCGGGGCGGCACCGAGTTCGGCTTCTACTGGGAGCACATCCACAGCCGCACGCCGCTCTTGAGCGGCGTCACCGGCAACGCGCCGCCGACGGAAACGCTCGACCTGATCCTCTGGGGGCTCATCAACGGAGACTATGCGAGCGGCGGCGGGTACTTCCGGGAATTCCCGGAAGACATTGACGTCGTGGGCACGAGCATGAGCATGCAGATGCCTTACGGGGTCGCCCTCCAGGGGGAGGTGACCGGCCGCCTGGACCAGCCGATTCAGGTCGATGACGTGGAACTGCTCCTGGGTTCGTACTCCCCTCTCGACCCCACGCTGGTTGCGCTGCGAGGCCTGCCCGAAGGCACCGTCATCTTCGGCCGGAGCCAGCTCATCCAGGACCAGGGGCCCATCGGCTTCAATGAATACCTGCGCGGCTGGAAGCGCAAGGACATACTCCAGGCCCAGGCCACGGCGACCAAGATCTGGGGACCCACCCTCGGGACGGACCAGATCGTCTTCCTCTGCGAGGTGGGCGCTACCTGGGTCTTCGACATGGAAGACAAGAGCGTACTCCGTTACGAGGGCCCGGGAACCTTCACCAGCGGCAATCCGTTCTTCACTGCCTCGGGGGCCCAGCCCTACACCACGACGGCAGGGTTCGCCGATTCCTTCTCCTGGGGATACCGCCTTGTGAGCCGCCTGGATTTCTACAACTTCATCGGCCCGCTCACCTTCCAGCCCGTGTTTGCATGGTCCCACGATGTGGAGGGCACCACGCCCGCGCCGATCAGCAACTTCGTCGATAGCCGCAAGATCATGACCCTGGGCCTCAACTTCGACTATCTGAACAGCATGAAGGCGGGCCTGTCGTACACGATGTATTTCGATGGAGGACAGTACAATGCGATCCACGATCGTGACTTCTTGTCCTTCAGCACGAGCCTTTCCTTCTAGCGCAACGAGCGTGACGGAACCCCACACGAAGAGGAGAAAGTATTATGCGTAAAGCGATCACGTGGATTTTTGCTTCTGCGTTCATCCTGGCTGCTTTTGTCGCAGCCGCCCCGGTCGAGGCCAAGGTCTCGGCCGAGGAGGCCAAGAAGCTCACGGACGGAACGCTCACCCCCTTCGGGGCCGACCCCAAGGGCAACGCGGAAGGGACGATCCCGGAGTGGACCGGGGGCATCACCGAGTGGCCCGCCGGGTACAAGGAAGGGATGCGGCACATCGACCCGTTCGCGGGTGACCAGGTCCTGTTCACGATCACTGCCGCGAACGCCTCCGAGTATGCGGACAAGCTCTCGCCGGGCCAACTCGCCATGTTCCAGCGCTACCCGAACACCTGGAAGATGAATGTCTACACGTCGCGCCGCTCCGCCTCCTACCCGAAACGCCAGTACGAGTATGCCGTGAAGAACGCCACGACGGCCGAACTGGCCGAAGGGGGCAACGGCGTGCTCAACTCTGCCGAGTCCGTCCCCTTCCCGATCCCGAAGGTGGGCCTCGAATGCATTTGGAACCACCTGCTGCGCTTCCGGAACGACACGCTCTTCCGGGAATACGCCTCGGTGGCCCCCACGCCGAGCGGCCAGTACACGGTGATCACGGTGCGGGAAAAGATCCTGATTCCCTATTCGGCACCGGGCGCGACCGTGGACACGATCGAGAACAAGCTTCTCCTTTTCCTCCAGGAGGTGACCGCCCCGGCCCGGCTGGCCGGCCAGATCCTGCTCGTCCACGAAACCCTCGACCAGGTCAAGGAGTCTCGAAAGGCCTGGACGTACAATCCCGGCCAGCGCCGGGTCCGGCTGGCGCCGAACATCGCCTACGACAATCCGGGCACGGCATCGGACGGGCAGCGGACCTCGGACCAGCTCGACATGTTCAACGGAGCGCCCGACCGCTACGAATGGACCCTGGTCGGCAAGAAGGAAATGTACATTCCCTACAATTCGTACAAGCTTCACAGCGACACGGTAAAGATTGCCGACATCATCAAGGCGGGACACGTCAACCCGGACCTCCTGCGGTACGAACTGCACCGGGTATGGGTCGTGGAGGCCAACCTGAAAAAGGGCACAAGACACATCTATGCAAAGAGGGTCTTCTATCTCGACGAGGACACCTATTCCATCTGCGCGGCGGACAACTACGACGCCCGGCTCGAGATCTGGCGGGTCCAGGAAAACCACCAGATCAACTACTACGATATGCCGCTGGTAGGCGCCACGATGGAGGCCGTCTACGACCTCCAGAACGGGCGGTACGTGGCCCTCGGCTTGACGAACGAGGGCCTGACGTGGAGCTTCAAGGAGAAGTTCCCCAAGGAGATGTTCACGCCAGCCGAGGTCCGCAGGATGGGACTCCGCTAGCCGGAAGGCGTACCAGCGTCAGGAGGCCGGCCGGTGACTGGTTCCTACGCGGAAGCAGGCACCGGCCGGCCTTTCCAGGTGGAGGAGCCTCTCATGAAGCGACCCGCAGGCATTGCGTTTTCGAGCCCGGCCTCTCGCCGGGTTTTCCTGGCAGCCGTCTTCCTCAGCGCTGCCGTCCTTGCGTTTTTCGCCCCTCTTTCCGTTTCCAGGGCCGAAGAACCCTCCTCGGACGCCATCGAGTGGTCCGAGACGGCGCGCCTCGCGCCCAGGTCCCTACTGCTGGATGCGGCGCAGGCGGAGGGCCGTATCTTTGCGGTCGGGGAGCGCGGACACATTCTCGTCTCCGAGGACGGCGGGGAAACCTGGGTTCAGGCCCGCGTGCCGACGCGCAGCATGCTCAACGCCGTTGCCGCGGCCGACGCGAAACGGGCCTGGGCGGTCGGCCACGACTCGGTGATCGTCCACACGAGCGACGGCGGAACCACCTGGGAGCGCCAGCATTGGGCGCCCGAGGATGCATCCCCTCTGTTCGACGTGTGGTTCGAAGACGCAAGCCACGGCATAGCGGTCGGGGCCTATGCCTATTTCCTGGAGACCCGCGACGGCGGAAAAACCTGGGAACTCCGCACGGTGGACGAGGAGGAGAGGCACTGGTTCAGCATCGTGCAAGGCCCGGATGGCACCCTCTTCGTTGCCGCGGAAATGGGCGTCGTATTCCGGTCCGAGGACAAGGGCGAAACATGGACGCCCCTGGAAACTCCTTACAAGGGCAGCTTCTTCGGCGCCGCGGTGCTGAAGGACGGCGCCGTGCTGGTTTTCGGCCTGCGGGGACAGGTGTACCGATCCGCCGACCGAGGGCAGACCTGGCAGCAGACCAAGGTCGATACCACCGCCGGCCTTCAGACAGGCCTCCCGTTGGCGGACGGCACCCTGATCATCGCGGGCCTGAGCGGAACGATCCTGTTGAGCCGGGACGGCGGAAGGACCTTCCACAATTCCAGCCGGCCCGACCGGCTGGGCATCTCCTCCCTGATCGAGACAGGCTCCAAGGGACTGCTCCTGATCGGTGAGGGCGGCATCCACCGGGTCGACCACTTCAAGTAGAAAGACCCTTCCACTCACTCCATACAGATCGCTTGGGCGGGGAACCATGAGGGAAAAAGCAGTCGCCGCAATCGAAGGGATCCTATTTGCCCACAGAAAGCTGGTGCTCCTTGTATTCGGCCTGGTCACCCTCGTCATGTGCTACGAGGTGACGCAGATCAAGATCGACGCCGGGTTCGAGAAGCTCCTGCCGCTCAAACATCCTTACATGAAGACCTTCCTGCAGTACCGGGAGGAGTTCGGGGGCGCCAACCGCCTCCTGATCGCGGCCCGGACGAAGAAGGAGGGGGGCGATATCTTCACGCCCGAATTCTTCAAGATGTTCGAGCAGGTCACCAACGAGGTCTTCTTCCTGCCGGGCGTGAACAAGAGCACTGTGCAATCCATCTACACGCCCAATGTCCGCTTCACCGAGATCGTGGAGGGCGGGTTCGCCGGGGGCAACGTGATCCCCGCGGAGTTCCGGCCCACCCCCGAATGGCTGGAGCGTGTCCGCGAGAACATCCTGAAGGCGGGGATCGTGGGGCGGCTCGTGGCCAACGATTTCACCGCCGCCATGGTGAGCGCGCAGCTCGTCGAGATCGACCCGAAAACGGGCGAGAAGCTCGACTACATCCAGGTCGCGCGACAGCTCGAGACGAACATCCGCGACAGGTTCGAGAACGAGGATGTGGACATTCATATCATCGGTTTCGCGAAGATGATCGGAGACATCGCGGACGGCGCCGCCGGCGTGGTGATGTTCTTCGGCGTGGCCTTCCTCGTCACCTGGGCCCTGGTCTTCATCTTCACGCGCTCGCAACGGCTCACGCTTCTGGCGCTCACGTGCTCGGTGGTCGCGGTGATCTGGGCCCTCGGACTGCTCCGGCTCGTCGGCTTCGGGATCGATCCCATGTCCATCCTGGTACCCTTTCTCGTCTTCGCCATCGGGGTGTCCCACGGCGTGCAGATGGTCAACGGCGTCTCCTCCGAGATCCAGGAGGGCGCGGACATCCTGGGCGCGGCGCGAGGGGCCTTCCGGCGCCTGGTGATCCCGGGCGGGGTGGCCCTGATCACGGACGGCATCGGGTTCCTGACGATCCTGTTCATCCAGATCCGGATGATCCAGGAGCTGGCTCTGACCGCGGCCCTGGGCGTGCTGGTGATCATCCTGACGAACCTGATCCTGCTTCCGGTCCTGCTGTCGTTCATGAACATCGGGGACAAGTACCGGCAGCGGATGGTCCGGGCTGCGGAACTCAGAGAGCATCTTTGGAAGATCCTCGCGCGAGTGTCGCAGAAGAAGCCGGCCCTGGTCATCATCTTCTTCTCCGCCGTCCTTCTCGCCTTCGGAGCCTACCAGGCGCCGAAGCTCGACATCGGCGACATGGAGGCGGGCGTCCCCGAGCTCAGGCAGGAATCCCGGTACAACCAGGATGCGGCCATGATCGTGAGCAAGTTCTCCATCGGCGTGGACATCCTGACGGCGATCGCCGAGACGATTCCCAACGGCTGTATCGAGTACGACGTCATGGCCGAGATCGACCGCTTCCAGTGGACGGTAGCCAACGTTCCGGGCGTGCAGTCCACGATCTCCATGCCCCAGGTGGTCAAGGTGATCAACGCCGGCTGGAACGAGGGAAACCTCAAGTGGAGGGTCCTGCCCCGCAAGTCGGTCACCATGGTGCAATCGGTCACGCCGATCGAAACATCCACCGGGCTGCTCAACGGCAATTGCAGCGCCATGCCGGTCATGATCTTCACCGAGGACCACAAGGCCGGGACGATCAACCGCATCATCGACGTCATCGAGGACTTCGCGGCGAAGAGCAATTCGGAGCGTCACACGTTCCGCCTCGCCACGGGCAACGTGGGCGTGATGGCGGCCACGAACCAGGTGGTGTCGGCCACGCAATTGCCCATCCTGCTCTGGGTCTGGGCGGCCGTGATCGTTCTCTGCCTGATCACCTTCCGGTCGATCCGGGTCGTCCTTTGCATCATCGTTCCCCTGGGCATCGTATCGATTCTCTGCAACGCACTGATGAGCCTCATGAGCATCGGGCTCAAGGTGAACACCCTGCCCGTGGCCGCCCTGGGCGTGGGAATCGGCGTGGACTACGGAATTTACATCTTCAGCCGCCTGCTCAGTTCGATGGAAGAGGGAGCGAGCCTGCCGGAGGCCTACATCCGGACCCTGCGCACCACGGGCGCCGCCGTGCTCGTGACGGGCCTGACGCTGGCCATCGGTGTGAGCACATGGATCTTCTCGGCCCTGAAGTTCCAGGCGGACATGGGTCTCCTGCTCTCCTTCATGTTTCTCGGGAACATGCTGGGCGCCCTGCTTCTTCTGCCCTCGCTGGCCTATTTCATCATCCGGGAAAAGAAGAGCTGAGAAGACGAGGAGGAAACGCTCAAGCCAGCAGGCGCGTTTCCTCCTCCCCGGCACGGGGGAATCCCTCCCCGACCGACCGGGCGTTCCGCTGAATCGAGAGAATCCATCCCTGCGGCATCCCCACCCTCCGCGGCACGGAAGGAGGCTTCATCAGGAATCCTTTTGCATTGGGCGTCCCGGACAGGAAGGCCGTGGAAGCGAACGGGATGTACGCTCTCCCGCAGCAAGGCGATCCCATGACTACGGAGAAGTCTGAGCAGCGACTGAGAAAGGACGTCGGGTTCTGGGGCCTGCTTGCGATGTGCGTGGGTCTGAACATCGGAGGGGCCCTGTTCGCGCTGACGACCGTTGCGGCTGGGCTGTGCGGCCCCTCCCTGCCGCTGGCCATGCTGCTCTCGTCGGTCCCGATTCTGCTGGCGGTCGTCCCGTATGTGACGCTCACCTCGGTCATCCCGACCACGAGCGCCAGCTATCGTTACTCGCAGCTCTTCAGCCCCTTCGTCGCGATGGTCAGCATGTTCACCCTGCTGATCTGCATGCTCATCGGCGGGCAACCCCTGTATGCGATGGCATTCGGAAAATACCTGGAGGCCCTGCTTCCTCTCGATTCAACCTGGACGGGGGTCGCATCCCTCACCGCCTTCTACCTGATCAACCTGATGGGCGTGAGGCTCACGGCGGTGATCCAGACGATCCTGTTCTTCATGCTCCTTTCCGCGCTGTTTCTCTACATCGTCCTAGGGGTCCCCTCCATCCGCGCGGAGAACTTCGCGAACCCCTTTCCGAACGGCGTGGGAGGTATCCTTGCCGCTGCCGGGCTCCTGTTCACCTTCAGCGCAGGGGGCATCTTCGTCATCGACCTGGGCGGAGAGGTCATGCACGCCAACAAGACGTTCTCCAGGGCGCTGCCTGTGGGTATCGGGATCGTCGTGGTCCTTTACGCGTTGATCGGCGCCGCCACGGTCGGCGTGGTGGACGTGACAAGCGTCGCGGACAAGACCTCGCTGATCGAGGTGGCCGAGCGCTTCATGCCCGGGCCGGCCCTGGCCTATTTTATCGTCGGTGGGGCCCTTGTGGCCTGCGCAACGACGATCAACATCGTCTTCACCATCATGTCCCGAGGGCTTCTGGTCGTTTCGGCACAGGGACTCTTACCCGAATTGTTCGGAAGGGTGAATGCGAGATTCGGGACGCCCCACTGGGGCCTGACGGCGGCCTACCTCGTCTGTGTCGCGGCGCTGGTCATCATCCCGTTGCTCGGGTTCCTTCCGCCCCTGATGTTCTTCGGGTCCATGCTCAACCTGGGGCTGATTCTCTCCATCTCCGTGGTCACCTTGGCAGGCTTCGTCCTGCCCGGGAGGTACCCGGCCCTCTTCGAGAGGGCATCGATGCGCATATCGCCTCGAGCCCTGAGATTGATCTGCGGCACGGTCATCCTGCTGAACGCGGTCATTTTCGCCTTCTTCGTGGTGGCCATCAAGCAGGCCGCCCTGGTCTTCCTGGGTATCGTGCTGGCCTGTTGCCTTTACGCACAATCAAAGAAGAGATCCCTGGCGCAGATCGAGAAACGCCTGGCCCGGTCGCAGGGACCGGCCGGGATTCCGCTTCCCTGGATGGAGCCGGAAGAAAGGAATGGGGGATCAGAGGTTGGCAGTTGTTAGCGATTCGCCCTTGGCTGTCAGCTCCCCCCCTCGCGGCACGGGTGGACGCGAAACCGGGACGGCGTGGGCGAATGGCCAACGAAAGGCTACTAGATGAAAAGGGGGCACGAGCCATGAAGTACGCCGGGCAGTTTCAGGACAAGGTCGTGTGGATCACCGGAGCCTCCTCGGGGATCGGTGAGGCGCTCGCCTACCTGCTCGACGAGGCGGGAGCCAGGCTCGCCCTGTCCTCGAACGAACCGGAGCGGCTGGAAGAGGTCCGGCAGCGGTGCGCCGGTAAGGCGGTGCACATGGTCCTTCCGCTCGACCTCGCAGACTGGGCGGGCCTCGATGCGAAGGCAGAGGCGGTGCTGGGCCGCTTCGGCCGTGTGGACATCCTGGTGAACAACGGGGGGATCAGCCACCGCTCTCTCGCCAAGGACACATCTCTCGAGGTCGATCGAAAGGTGATGGACATCGACTATTTCGGGCACGTCGCCCTGACCAAGGCGGTCCTCCCTTCGATGCTGCAAAGGAAATCGGGGCACATCGTGGTCACCACAAGCCTCGCGGGCCTGCTCGAGGTCCCGTATCGAACCGCTTACTGCGCTGCCAAGCACGCGCTTCACGGCTTCTTCAACACCCTGCGGGTCGAGCTCTGGGAGGACAACATCAAGGTCACACTGGTCTGCCCGGCCCAGGTTCGAACGAACATATCCTACCAGGCCCTGGCAGGGGACGGGGGCAAGTACGGCAAGATGGATCCGCTGATCGAGGCCGGCATGTCTCCTGGCGCCTGTGCCGAGGCGATCGCCGAGGCCGTCGTCAAGGGCAGGCAGCAGGTCCTGGTCGGCAAGGGCAAGCCGATCCTCGGAACCTACATAAAACGCCTCTTCCCCACCCTCTTCACGCGGCTGGTGAGGAAGGCGCAGGTGATCTGACTCCATGGGGCGGCCTCGACGACTCACCGACGGAAACCTATGGACCCTGATATCCTCTTCCTTACTGTCATCGTCCTGGTCGCCTACATCACGCAGGCCATGACCGGCTTTGGAAGCATCATCCTTGCGGTGACCCTGGGTTCGCACCTCTACCCGGTCGAGTTCCTCCTGGCCACGCTGGTTCCGGCCGACCTGTTCATGAACATCTACATCGTGGGCAAGTACCCGAGGGACGTGGATCGCGGCCTCCTCTTCCGCGGAATCCTTCCCCTGATGGGCGCCGGCCTCGTGGTCGGGATCGGCATCTTCCAGCTGGTTCACGGGGCACCCCTGAAGAAGGCCTTCGGCCTGGTCGTCGCGTTGCTCTGCGGCCGTGAACTCGCCAGGCTGCTGAGTAAACCGGAAGCGGGAAGGCCCCTTTCAAGGACGCAGTACGCCCTGTCCGTGCTCGCCGGGGGCGTCACGCAGGGCCTCTTTGCCTCGGGCGGCCCCCTGGTGGTCTATGCGGTCAGCCGGCTACAGATCGAGAAGGGGCGTTTTCGAAGCACGCTCTCCGCGCTCTGGCTCCTGACCAACAGCGCGCTCGTGGTGTCCTACATCGCGGCCGGCCTGCTGACCAGGGAGAATCTCAAGTTCTGGCTGTACCTGGCGCCGACGATCGCCATCGGCACCTTGATCGGCGAGAGGCTTCACGACCGGGTGAACGAGCACCTGTTCCGGATCCTGGTCTTCGCGATACTCGTCGCTGCCGGCCTGTCGCTCGTGGTCAGGTAGGCGCCTGTTCGATCAGCAGGACGGTCAGGGTCTTGGGCCCGTGCATGCCGGTGAAGAGCGTTGCCTGTATGTCCGCCGTCATGCTCGGCCCGGTGATGAAGGTGAGCTGGCCGGGCGGCCTTCCCCCTGCCTCGAAGACCTTGCCCGTCACTTCCTCCAAGACCGGGCGGATCCTGTCGGCAGGAACGATCGCGATGTGCCGGATCGGGGCGAGCGAGGCCAGGCGCGGCTGGCGCTCGTCATGGATCAGACAGAGGGTGCCCGACTCGGCCACCGCGAAGTCGACGCCCGTGACGCCGGCCTGCGCCTCTTGGAAGGCGACCCGCTTGAAGTCCTCCCGGTCCCGGCAGTCCTTCCGGGTGAGGACCTCGATGCCGTTCTTTCGGCCCCAGCCGGGCAGGTCCAGGGCCGCCACCACCTCGTCCTCGGAGGCCAGGACGCGGGTCAACCCCTCCTCCTTGGCGATCTCGGTCAGCTTGTCCAGGGCCTCCGCAACGTCTCGAACCCGATGAACCGCGCAGCCGAGGAGGGTCAGGTTCTCGACCAATTTCGCGGCCGCCTGTTCCGGGCTCAACGCGAGCTCGTTCAAGGGAGGCGCGGTGGGCCGGGGAGGCGGCGCCTTCCGCGGGGCGGCCTTCAGCTTGTCCAGGATTTCGTCTCTTGCTGTCTTCGGCATCTTCCCTTTCTCCCTGGTTTTCCTTTGGTCTCATCCGCCCGCCCTCAGAGCCTCGAAGAGCCCTCGCCGTCCTTTGTCCCCCGCCCCCGCATCCTGTCGTGAAAGGTGCTCTCGGCCATGGCAGGGAAATCCCGGCTCTTGAACCAGCCCTCCAGGGGCCCCTTCATTCCCCGGACGAACCCCTGCTCGACATGCCGGTTGACGACGGGCCGGGCCGCCCGGATGCCCAGGTTCCATCTCCAGCGGCGCCTCGTGGCCCACGAAAAAATCTCCATGAACGCGGATTCCGCCCACGGCCTGCCCTGGGCCCGGTAAGTCGGGTCGCGCTCCACGTCTTTGGCCCTGTAAGACAGAAATTTCTGCGGGTGATCGATCCCGGCGGGACAGACGACCTTGCAGGCCCCGCAGAGCGTGCAGGCCCTGTAAAGATCCCGGGTCCTCTCCTGGCCGAGGATCAGGGGGTTGATGACCTGTCCCATCGGCCCCGAATAGACCCATCCGTAGGGGTATCCGCCGACCTTTGCGTAGATCGGGCACTCGAGCATGCAGGCCCCGCAGCGGATGCAGCGGAGGATCTCCCGGGCCTCGGGGTCCCGGTAGAAGGTCGAGCGGCCGTTGTCCAGGATCACGATGAAAAGCTCCTCCGGGCCGTCCGTCTCCCCCTCCTTCTTCGGCCCGGTGTCCATCGATACGTAGCAGCCGAGGAGTTGGCCCGTGCTGTTCCTGCAAAGGAGCCGGAGCATGTGCATGGCATCCTGCATCGTGGGCACGACCTTCTCCAGGCTCATCACGGACACCTGCACCCGGGGGGACGACTTGGTCATGCGGATGTTCCCCTCGTTCTCCACGTTGAGGATCGTGCCGGTCTCCGCAACCGCCATGTTCACGCCGGTGATGCCCATTTCGACCCGATGGAACTTGTCTCGCAAGAAGACCCGGGCGGCATGACCGAGTGCGACCGGGTCCGCGGTCGGCTCCTTCAGGATGCCCTTCTCGAGAAAGACGTCGCAGATCTCCCGGACGGGAATGTTCAGGGCGGGCCCGACGATGTTGTAGGGCGGCCTTTCGAGGAGCTGGATGATGAACTCCCCCAGATCCGTCTCGAAGACCTCGAGCCCGTTTTCGATCAGGACATCGTTGACGGCCGTCTCCTCGGTGACCATGGATTTTCCCTTGGTGACGAGCCGCACGTTGCGCTCCCGAGCGATCCTGAGGATGTGGTCGTTGGCCTCGGCGGCGTCCCGGGCCCAGAGAACGACCGCGCCCTGCGCGACGGCGTTCCTCTCGAATTCCTCGAGAAGCTCGGGCAGCCTTTCCACCGCCTCGGCCCGAATCGCCCTGCCCAGGTCGAGGGCCGCCGCGGGGTCCGGGAACAGGCCCATCACTTGCTTGCGCCGCTCTTGCAGGAAGAGCCCCACTAAGTCCAGGTGAGCCCGGGTGTGCCGGGTCTTCAATTCCTCTCGGGCCACCTCGCTAAACCGCTCCGACTTGATCTTCATCTCTTTCCATCCCCTATGGATTCCGCCAGGAAGCTGGCGATGTGTACGGCCCTCTTCTCCGGGTGATGCCGGTGAAGGTAGCCTCCGATGTTGATGAGGCAGCCCGGGTCACAGGCCACCAGAAGGTCCGCGCCGCTTGCGATGTAGTTCGCCGCCTTTTCGCTGACCAGGGCCTCGGATATCTCCGGGTAGTTCGTGGAAAACTCGCCCCCGAACCCGCAGCATACACGCGCCCCCTGCATGGGTACCAGTTCCGCGCCCTTGACGGCGCGGATGAGCTTTTTGGGCTGCTCGGACACGCCCAGGCCGTTCAAGACCCTGCACGATTCGTGGTAGGCCACCTTTCCCTCGTAGCGGGCGCCGACCTCTTCGACCCCCGCGACGTCCACCAGGTACTGGGAGAACTCGTACAGCCTCGGCGCGAGCTCCTCGGCCCGCCGGAGCCATCCCGGCTCATCCTCCAGGAGCTGCGGATACCGGTCCTTGACCGTGCAGACGCAGGAGCCGGAGGGGCAGACCACGGCCTCGTCGTCGCCGAAGATCTCGATGAAATGCCTGGCCGAGGCCTTGGCCTTCTTCACGTAGCCCGCGTGAATCGAGGGCTGGCCGCAGCAGGTCTGGTCCGGATGGTAGACCGGGTCGTGGCCGATCCGCCGGAGGACCCGGAGGCAGGCCTCTCCGATCTCGGGCAGGAAGAGATCCACCATGCAGGGAATAAACAGGGACACTTGCCTCATAGAACCCCCCGCGCATCATGCGTCGCTGTGAACCAGAGGATCAGCCGCTGTTAACCACGATTGAATATCGCCTCCCATAGAGGAGTTTTTCGGAGTGACGCCCATGTGCCGTCATCCGACCGATTGCAGATGACTTCCATGCCCGGACCCAGATCGAAATACTCCCTGCCTTCTCCTCGGAGCACCCAGTGTCTCTGCATCGCTGCCTCCCTTCCACGGAAAAAGCGTCAGAGACGCGGGACGGGGATACCCAACAAGCCTCTGTCGGGATTCTCTTTTTGTCAAGAGACGGAAAAAGGCGGTACCCGGAAACCGGTACCGCCTTTTTCCGGCCGTCCTGGAGAACGACCGTCAGACCCTATTCACCCCATTCCCGCTGCAGACGGGAACTCAACGATCTAGCCGGACCTCTTTCTCAACCCTGCGAGGCCGAGCAGCCCGGACCCGAGCAGAAGGACCGTGCCCGGCTCCGGGACGGGTGCCGTGCCTTCGACCACCGTGATGCCGCCGCTGTTGAGAGCCACATCGAGGGGCTCTCCGAGGGAGTCACCGAACACGGCGTCCGATAACGCCAGAGGACTCGTGCCCAAGGCAAGCGTGTCGAATGTGAGGGACGCCAGCACGAAGCTCTCGGCCTGAAAAAGTTCCAGGTCTTCGGACGGGTCCAGGGACAACTCAAAGAGGTTCCACTCTCCGGGCGTCCGTTCGGACGCATCCATCGGGTTCGACCCCAGCGCAAACAGGTCCAGTTGATCCCCCAGGACAGGATCGCCGAATACGATGCTGTTCAGGGCGAGGATGGATGGGTCGAAGCCAAGGACGAAATCGAACGCTCCCAACGAGGGGGCCTCGCCGTCTCCCAGGCCGGAGATCACGATGTCCACCATGGCCTGATTGCCGAGAAACACGTTCTGGGAACCAGGATGGAAGCCGATCGATAGGGCGTGCGAAGGCCCGGGGCTCCCTGCGAACAGTGTCAGGAGCAAGGCAAGGCCAAGGAAGGGCGCGGTGCGTCTCATGCTGTACCTCCTATTCCGGCTCGGTGCGAAGGATGCATCCAGGGAGTACATCCTTCTTGCTATTTTAAATTTGGTACAATCAGTTTGTCAACAGTAAAAAATGCTTCGTCTCGCGTTTGTCCGCCGCCGGGATTCGGCTCGATTTTCATAACGAAAGCGGGAGAAGGGCCGCCGGGCCGGCTACTGCATCTCACGGGCGCCCATGACCCCTCGAAGCTCGGCCATCACGGTCGCCATCTCGAAGAAGTCCACCGGCTTGTCGTGGGGCTCGCCGCGGAACTCCCGGTAGGCGCGGGCGACATTGAAGATGATCCGCTCCGGCTCGGTCCACTCGGCGTAAGGACCGAGGTCGATTCTCCGGGCGGCCTCGCGCTCGGACATGTTCCGCTCGAAGCAGACCCGGGCCTCGTTGTACACATACTGGAGATAGGCGCGCATCTCGACGGCGCCCTCGGGCCCGCACAGGGGGCCGTGGCCGGGCACGATTGTCTCCGGCCTGAGTTCGAGGATACGGTCCAGGGCCAGGATCCAGTTGTGGAACGTTCCCTCCCAGCCGATCGGGGTGCACAGGCGGAAGACGATGTCGCCGGCGTACAGGACCCGCTCCTCCGGGAAGAAAACGATCAGGTCCGTCGATGTGTGGGCAGGGCCCACGTGAATCAGTTCCACCTCGCGGTCGTCGACGTACAGAGTCAGATGCTTGTCGAACAGGAGGGTAGGGGGCGTGAGCTCGATGCCCGAAAAATCGAACGGGGCGAGCGCCTTCTGCAGCAGCTCGATCACCGGAGAATCCGCCGGCGCACTCATCACGGCCCGGCTCACCTCGGGCGTCATCTTCATCATTTCGGACCGGAACATCCGGTGGCCGATGATCTCCGCGCCCGCGACAAGCTGGTTTCCCCAGAAATGATCTCCGTTGTGGTGGGTATTGACCACCCTGCGGATGGGCTTGCCCACCCTCTCGGCCATCTCGTTGAGCATTCTCCGGGTCAGGGGCAGATCGAACAGGGTGTCGATCAGCAACGCCTCGCCCTTCCCGGCGATCAACCCTGCATTGCTCCACCCGAGCCCTTCGTCCTTCTGCATGTACCCATAGGCTCGATCCGCGAGCCTCACCAGGCCGAGTTGTGTGGCCTTCACGCCCATCCTTGTTCCCCCTTTCTCCGGGTGCAACCCTCGAACGCGCGTACCCAGACCGACTTTACGTCACGCATGCCTCGTTTGCAATCGGTGCAGGCGGGCGTCGTCGATTCTCAAAATGGTAACGAAGGAGGATCAAACCGAGAATCCGGTTCGCAATGAGGATGCCCGACCTCCGCTCGACCGATGGGCGGGAGGGGTCGCCGACTCAGGCTTTCCCAACCGTAACAGGCGGTTGGAGAAGAGGGTCGGTCATCCGGGCTTGGTTGGCACGCTTCTTGTTAGCATTCCGGGGCATAAGCCCACAAGGGATTCGAGAATAGAATAGGCGCAGAGGCCCGGTCAACCCCCAACCCAACCCTCCTTCCTCCTCCGAAGGCCTCCCCTGTAAAAGAGGGAGGCCATTTTTTTCGCCGCTGTCTCGAGGGGCGAAGAGACCCGATTCCGGGTCAAGCCCGGAATGAGGGAACGAGTAGATGGAGGCCGCGGCGCGATCGGACCGATTCGGTCACTTGGAGAGCTTCTCGTTGATCCCCTTTCCGTAATCCTGGCAGGCCCGCATGCCCTCTTTTTCCCCGACGAGAGCCTCCTTGAGGTTGAAGGACCCCAGATCGCTCATCCTCATCCTGAAAACGTACTCCATGGTATCGTAGATGATGCCGGGCGCGTCCCCGCTGTGGGTGTAGGATCCGAAGGCGCCGCCCACCTTCCCGGCGAGCCCGGCCTTCTCCATCAGGAACAGGAAGGTCTTCATTCCGCCGGTCATGTCGCGATGGTAGGTCGGGCAGCCGATCACATAGGCATCGTACCCGGCCAGGTCCTCTGCCTTCTTGAGCGAGCTGATCTTCCTCAGCGTGGCCTCGTTTCCACCCATGCGCACCCCTTCCGCCACGTATTCGGCCATCTTCTCGGTGTGCCCGGTCCTGCTGTCGTAGGCGATCAAGACCTTCTTCATTTCCAGGTTCTCCTTTCCTCGTTCGTGGATATACGGAAAATCAAGGCATACGGGGCTCATTTTCCCAACACATCTTGGCGGGCCTCAGGGCCTGGCAGCCTCCGCGACCGATCCGGGCCCTGCCAGGGGCTTGAAGAACTTCTTCGATGCCCCGCAGGAGGGGCATTTCCAGTCGTCCGGCAGGTCGGCGAAGGGGGTTCCCTTCGGAATCTTTCCCTTCTTGTCCCCCTTGTCCGGGTTGTAGATGTATCCGCAACTTGCGGTCGCCTGGCACTGGTACATCTCTTCAGGTTTCGCCACGGGCCTGTCCTCCTGGGAAGCTTGTGGTCGAGTTGACCTCTCCACTAACAATAACTATTCTCGTTTATCACCCGGGCCAGGCGCCTGTCAATGTTGCAGGCATTTGCCGACCGGGTCGGCCGATGGCGAATTATTTCAAGCTACAAGCTGCAAGAGCCGGGGCGAGGCCTGGCTAGTTATGAATAACAAGTATACTGATGACAGGATTAGCGAAATCGTTTCGTTGTGGAACCTGGAATTCCTCAAATCCCGTCCCGAGCTTGAAATCGCGGGCAGCCCGGAGAGAACCTCCTTCCGCGTGGTTGTCCAGGACGGGGACTCCGGGCTGTGGGTCCTGGAGGCCGTCCCACCCGGCTCCCGGGCCCACAAGGCTCGGATCAGCCGGGCCCTTGCCCTCCTTCAAGCCCGGGGGCTCCGGGCCCTGCACCCCTACCTGCCCGGCAAGAACGGCGAACCCTTCGTTCACGCAAACGGAAATCTCTGGCAGTTGAGGCCCTATGTCCCTTGCGTTCCCCTGCCCAGACCCTCCTACGTGCTCGACGGGTGGAGGGGAGCAGCGTGCGCCCGATTCCTGGCGGAGCTGCGGGAAAAGGGGAGCGACATGCCGCCTTCCGAGACCGGAAAGGCATTTTCCCTGTCTCGCTTCATCCGGGAGATGTCCGGCACCATGCAGAGGCGAGACCCCCAGATTCGCAGACGGCTCGACTCGGCCTTCCGGTTTGTCGAACAGGAGTTCGTTGGCCGAGAGGGCGCGCTGCCCGTCGTCTTCTGTCACGGGGACTTCCATCCCCTCAACATCGTCTGGTCGGAAGACGGCATCCGGTCCGTGATCGACTGGGAGTTCCTCGGGAACAAGCCCGAGGCCTACGACGTGGCGAACCTGATCGGCTGCGTCGGCTTCGAGGACCCTGCAGCCTTGAACCGGGGCTTTGTCATGGTATTGATCGAGGAGTTGAAGAGGGCCCGTACCGTATCCGGGGCCTGCTGGGAGGCCCTCCCCGAGTGGGTTGCGGCGATTCGATTTGCCTGGCTTTCGGACTGGCTGCGCAGAGGGGACGAAGAAATGGTGGAACTCGAAATCGCTTACATCAACCTGCTGATCGAGAACCGCAACGCCCTGCAACGGACCTGGAATCCAGCCCGCTAGGAAGCGGCCTTTTGTCTGACATCGAGTCTCTCCTGGCCGTCGATCTCGGGTTGCGAACAGGCCTGGCGCTCTTCGCGAGGAGCGGCAGACTGTTATGGTACCGGTCGAGGCAGGCTCTTCTATCCTCGGGAGAAGTCAAGCGGACCAAGGGCAAAACACAGCGCCGAAGAGATGGCTCGAAAGGCAATTGACTGGTCCGGGGCGACCCGCCCCACCTCACGCAGGCATGACGCTGCCGAGGCGATCCTGTTGGGGCTCTACGGCCTTCTGAAGGCGGGCTGGCTGAAACAGGCGTCCACCGAGGTGAGGCGATAGCCGTTTCGTTTCTCAGGCGCGGGGACTTGATCAGGGCCTTCGCGTCTCCATGCCTCCTCTCGCGGCGCTCCGTTCCCGACGGCGCCTCGATACGCGCCTGAGCAGCAGGAAGGCGAGCGGCACGGTCAACATGCAGAGGTTGAGGGCGACCCCGCTGCTGCCTGCCGGCTTCATTCCGGCCGTGCTGGCCCCGCACGGGGAGGCGGCCTCCTCGCGGCACGTGCACAGGTGATCGCAGGTGTAGCCGGATCGGCAGCCGAGCGCGCCGTCGCACTCCTCGCCCAGGGCCGGGCAGATCACACCGTCCCCGCAGTATTCCTCCCGGCAGGCACTCGAACAGCCGTCACAGCCGGCCCCGTTGCCGTCCTCGCACTCCTCTCCCAGGGCGAGGCAGAGCTTGCCGTCCCCGCAGTACTCCCGCCCGCACACCTTCGAGCAGCCGTCACAGTCGATCCTGTTGCCGTCGTCGCACTCTTCCGGCGGGGTCGCCACGCCGTCCCCGCAGCAGTCCGGGTCCTCGCCGTCGACGAGGCCGTCGAAGTCGTTGTCCCGGCCGTCGTCGCAGATCTCGTCCTGCGCCGCAACGGTGCAGCCGGAATCCTCGTTGTCCGTGCTGCAGTCGGCATCGTTGTCGAGCACGTCGTTGCAGTTGTCGTTCGCATCCTCCTCCCCCACGATGCGGCTGTGCGGCATCCCGCTCAGGCCGTGGCAGTCCAGGCAGTGGGCTCCGGGAGCCGGATGGTAGTAAGGGCTGCAGTTGTGCCCGGCCACGATGTCGCTGCCGGCCACGCTGTGGCACCCGGAGCACTTCTCCGCCACCACGGGCGGGGTTTCGTAGTCCGGGGGGTCGCCGTGGCAGCACTTGCACCTGTCCGGCGGCGACCCGCACTTGGGGAAACGCCCGCCGACCGGGGCCTGGTAGATGTGATGGTAGTGAAGACTTCCCTGATGACAGCTCAGACAGACCTCCTTGGCGGACCCGTAGGCGGTGTAGTGGCATCCCTGACAGGTGTCCGCCGAGTAAGCGGCCATGGCCCCTGAGGGCGCAAGCAGGCAGACCGCCATGACGAGCCAAAGGGCTGAAAGCGTCTCGATCCTCTTCATGTTTGCCTCCCTCGATCCTGGGCCTTCCGGGGGACAGGTCCCGCCAAGGGGCCGAGCAGGCCCGCGAACCCTACCAGGGCCAGATCCTGTTGTGCCATTTCGCCGGGAAATACTTCTGCATGGCATAGTAGGCGGACCGGCTGGCAAAGGCGTTGATCGTCCGTGCCGGGTTGGAGCCGCCGAGCCCGTTCGGCAGGCAGCTCGCATCGCAGACGTAGAGCCGGGGAACGGTCCAGCACTCGTGATACAGATCGCACACCGAATTGGCCGGAGAATCCCCCATGCGCAGCGTGCTCATCGGGTGGCTCCCGCTGCCCCCGGGATAGTTGATCACGATCTCGACGTTCGGGCCGGCTGCCTGCCGGGCGAAGTCCACCTTCCGGGCCGTCTGCCGCTCGTGCCGTTCCTTTGTCAGAGGGGTCTGCTCGTAGTGGATCTCGGCCACGGGACCGTACTCGTCCGCGACCGTGTCCGACACCGTGATGTAGTTCTCGTACACCGTTTCGTCGTTTGTCTGCGTACCCATGCCGGTGGCGTACCGGAACCGGTTGGCCAGCTCCTTGAACGTCTGCCCCCAGATGACGGGGCGGGTCGGGTGAGGCTGCGAGAGGTTGTCAGGGTCCTTCTGGGGAACGCTCATGAACACGTTGACAGCGACCATCGGAAATCCGCCCCCGATCGCCTCGATGATTCCGTCGCGCTGGTCGACCGGGGTGGGGTTCGTGATGAACGCGCCCACGAAGTTCCCGGTGTACGGGAGCGTTTCCACGTCGGCAAAGAAGGCCACCTCCGACTGCTGGTGGTCGGTCAGCCAGTGCCCGACCTGGGGGTAACTCGGGTTGGGCTCGGGAAGCCCGGAGTTCAGGTACAGGCGAGGCGATTCGATGGCCCCGCCGCCGAGGAAGACAACGTGGGCGGTCTCGGTGTACGTCGTCGGGTCTCCCTTGATCTTGTACTCCACGCCGTTGGCCGGCCCCCCCGGCCCTTCGGTGGTGATGCGCGTGACGTGCGCGTTCGGGATCACCTCGCAGTCGTACATCTCGGCGATCGCAATGGCGGCCACCTGCATGGTCCGCTTGGCCTTGGCATGAAGGGGCATGTGCAGGGGCCGCCGGCAGCCGATCGTGCAGTGCGCGCAGCCCACGCAGCCTTCCATGGGGTAGCCCTTCGCGTCCTTCCGGCTGTATTTGGGCGGAAGCATGGCGGCCGGGCACCTGCCGGCCGTGTAGCCGAGTTCGCTGGCCGCCTTGATGCAGAGCTGGGCCCCGCAGCTGATCGGGCGGGTCTGGCGGGTATCGATCGGGATTCGATCATCGATCCACTTGAAGAACTTGATCGGCTTGTAGTAGCCCGAAGCCGGGAAATCCGGGTGCGCCTGGCTCGTGTCGAACAGGTCGTTCCTGAGCACTTCGGGCCACTCCTGGATGGCGAAGTTCTGGGGCTGCGGGCTCATGCCCCAGTAATCCAGGGTGGAGCCGCCCACGCCGGTCGACATGTTGCCCACGCCCTGGCCCACGCGAACCCGCGGCCCCTTCCAGCCGAAGACGCCCCACATCTCGATCACGTTTTCCTTGAAATCCGTATCCGGGTTGAAGCGGGGCCCGGACTCGAAGACCTTGACCTTCAGGCCGCTCTCGGCAAGGTCCCTGGCCACCCACGCGCCGCCCGGGCCGGAACCGATCACGATCACGTCTACTGCCATCGCCTGACTCCTTTCCTGCGCCCCAAGGCGCTTTCCCGGCGGGACGAGCCCGGATCAATCCAGGTCACAATCGAACAGCTCCTCCGGAGTTCCCTCGGTGAACTTCGGTATTCCGATCAGGGGAAAGGATCCCGGGAAGGAAGGGTCGCCGCACGGGGTCGGCCCCCGGCCCATGAGTTCGGTGTAGAAGGCGACTGCCGTGGCCTCTCTCAATCCGTAGAAGATCTCGGAAAGGTCCGGATTCTGCCGGACCTCCTCCATGACGGCCGCCCGCTCCGGATAGGATAGGTAGGGGAAATCCGGGTAGAGGAGCCCCATCGCCTCCACGATCAGGTCCAGGTTCTCCTTCCCCATGATGTCCGCCATCAGGCACCGCATGCCGCCCTCGACCGCGCCCGGGCCGATCCCGGGGATGCTCGCGTCCCCGGGGATGAAGGTGTCGCAAAGGGCATCCATCAACTCGTCGGTGGGGGGCGCGCAACCGGCCGAAAGGGCGCCGCCTCCAAAGGCGGCGGCCGAGACCCCGGCCGCCTTCAGGAGACTCCGCCGGGTGACTTCGAGCCGTCTGAAGGTTATCCGCTTCCGCCTGGGCTGGCTTTTCCGTTCCATGGCCTTTTCTCCCTCTGTAGCTCCTGTCAAACGTTGCGCAGTTCCTCGTCGCGCAGCTTCCGCCAATGCGTCAGCTCCCGGAACCGCTCGACCTTTTCCGGATCCCGGGAAAAGGCCTTCATCATGGAGTCCGTGCCCCGCGGCAGGCGGATGCGGTTTGCCAGCCTTCCGGCCTTTGCCTGCGGGCCGGCCCGGCCTCTTGCCCGCGCCATCCAGCCCGCCAGAAACGACGCAACTCCGAAGAGGCCTGCGCCCCCCGCAATGAGAAGCCTTCGACGCCCTACCGAAGAATTCGATTTCACCATTTCCTTCTCCCCTTGTTCCGCGGTGTTTAGTGCACAAGCCCTGCGTTGAACTCGGAGATCATCCGAATCAGTTCGCACTGGACCTGGTCCCCCACGCCCCGGCCCACGGACTGGGACTCCTCGTAGCTGACCTTGTGCTCGCCGATCACGTAATCGACGAAGTCCTGGTAGGTCTTGATCGAGTGATCGTATTCGTACGATGGCATCAGGTAGCCGAGCTCCGCGTGGGTGCTGCCGAAGTTGAAGGCGTGCTCCGCGGTGATGAAGTCGCGGATACCGGTCAATCCCGGTACGCGCGGATGGTACTGGAAGTCGGGGTTCCCGCTCTGGGAGGGGTTGAAGTCCCAGGCGGGATTGGCCAGGAGGTCTGCCGGGCTCGTTCCCAGCCACAGCTCGGGGAAGAGCTGCGAAGGAGTGGTCGTGAACATGGCGCTGCCGAGGGTGAAGACGGTGACGGGCAGTTCGACCTTTCTCGGGGCCCCCAGGGCCCCCTGCCCCTCGTGATCGAGCATCACGGCGGGCGTGGGCTCCACGAGCTGGTTGAACCCTACCAGAACCGCCAGGAAGCTCCAGATGTCCCCGAGCAGGCCCGGGATCACGTATCGGACCTCACCGAGCAGGACCTTCCAGAAAGGGTTGTCGATGGGGGCGTTGATGATGTTGGTCTTCAGGGTGATGTCCGGGCTGCCCTCGTAGGGGACCCCGTCCAGGGCCTCCTTCACGACGTCGGCGATGAGGTTACCGTAAGCGGTCATGCCCGGAAAGGAGTGGAGATGCCCGTTGGGGGGGTAGTCGTCGTCGTCCCGGATCCCGTTGAAATTCACGTCGTAGTAAGACATCATGTACCCCCCGATCACACGGGTCACCCAGATCGCGGTGCCGCCGAAGAAGGACTCCAGGTTCTGGTCCATGACGCCGGGGAAGTCCGCGGTCATCTCTGTGTTGTCGCCACCCATCAGCTCCGGGTAGCCGCTGTAGTTCACGAGCGTGCAGATCACCGCGCCGGTAGCCGTGTTCGCCAGTTGCATCACCTCCATGTTGTGGTCCACCACGATCGGCTCCCGGCGGTCCGTGATGAGGGGAAATCCGTAATAGTCCGGCACATAGTAGTGCGCGAACCGGACCTTGGCCGGCTGCAGGCCGGCGATCGCCATCCCGACGACCTCGACCACCCGGCTGTCGCAGTAGTCCATCCAGGCAGGGTCCCTGCCGGTCGTGAAATCGTCCGGCCCGTAGATGCCGAGCGCATCCGGAGAGGCGTGCGTGTGGGCGTTGGCGATGAGCACGTTTGCGATCACCTCCGTTCCGTCCGCGTAGGTCCTGACCACCGGCGCGCTCACGCCGTCGTCGTGGACCAGGACCTTCGCGTAGTCCGGGTAGGCGGCCCGTATCGCGGAGGCCATGCCCCGGATCCGGTCCGGCAGGTGGCCCAGCACGTCGACGGTTACCAGGATGACCGAATCCTCTCCGTCGGTCATGACCAGGGCCCGCACCCAGATGTCGTCGTGTACGCGCGTGCTCGATCGGCCGGTGCCGGCCCCCGCCAGGGAATACCCCGGACACGGCCCCCCCACGCTGCATTCCGGCGGGGTGATCGTGAGCTTCGCGGCCCCGGCCTGGAGCAGGGCGTGGGCCTGCGAGCCTGTCGTCAGGAAGGCCATGAACGCGGCGCCCACGAGGATCACGCCCCAGGGGCGGCACCTCCTGCGCAGCTCCCGGTGCATCTGTTTCAGGAAGCCCCTCATGTCGGTCTCCTTCCTCGCTCAGGTCAAAGGCATCGAAATAAAGCAACCGGCCGGCGGTGACAGCCTCTGTCAGAAAGCGGCTCCTTCCCGGGGTCCATTCGTTCCTTCTTCAGAAGTTTTTGATGATTAACTAAACGATATTATACTCACACTCATTATTACCAACGCGTTTGTCGGGGTGTCAAGGAATTTTTTGCGATCCCATTCCGGCAATCCCCCTGGGTAACGAAACCCCCCATTTCATTGACACCCGTGCGCTCTTTCCTCTATGATCTGCCGGTCGCAGGAACGCTCCTCATCCCCGCTCCTCCCTTTCCCGACGATGACGAACCATGAGCGAGAAGACGAGCCCCATGTTGGAGCTTTTCCGGGCACTCATCGGGAAGAAGCTCGAGGGCGCCCCGCCTTTTACCGCCTGGCTCGACGGGCGCATCGTCTCCTGCAATCCGGGCGAGATCGAGGTACGCTTCGCAACCCGGCCGGAGATGGCGAACCCGGCGGGCCTGCTCCACGGAGGCATACAGGCAGCCATCATGGACGACGCGATCGGGATGGCGTCCGCGACCTTGGAAGAGGAAGGCTTCATGCTCTCCATCGACCTGCACGTAAACTATCTCGGGAAGATCGATGTGGGCCGGCCGGTCCTCGCCCGGGCACGTTTCGTAAGGTCCGGCCGGCGGGTGGCCCATGCGGTCTGCGAGCTTCTGGATGAGCAGGGAAAGGTCGTCTCCCGATGCGACGCAAACCTGATCAGGACGAACATCGAGCCCGAGTATCCAAGGAATCTTCCGGAGAAGCCCTGAGAAAACCTCTTTTCTTCACAAATAGGAAACCACGGGAGGACGGCCATGGACGTGCACATCGATTACGTCAAGCGCATATCGAAGATCCAGGAGCGGATGGCATCGAAGGGGATCGACCTCCTGCTCGCCACCCGGGGGAAGAGCATCACCTACATCGGAGGGGCCTTCATCCCCTGGAGGAGCGTTGCCCTCGTCTCCAAGGACGGATATGTGGGCCTGAACACTCTCCTCATGGATTTCGAGCGGATCAAGGATGACTCCTGGCTGGACAATGTGGTCGGTTGCGCCCCCCTTCCCGAGATGGAGCTCTGGGAGGTGACGGTCAAGCAGGTGAAGAAGCTGGGCTTCGAGGGGGCGACCATCGGCATCGAGCTGGGCCACTCCCCGCGCATGATCGCGGGCTATCTGTTCGCCACCGAGATGGAAATCCTGCGCGAGTCCCTGCCCAAGGCCAAGTTCGTCAACGCGCTCGATGTGATCGACCGCGTCACGTACGTAAAGGACCCGGAGGAGATCAAGCTCCTCAAGCAGGCGGCCGCCATCGCGGACGCGGCCCAGGAGCGGGTGAAGGAATCCCTCCGCGTGGGCATGAGCGAGATGGAGATCGCGGGCATCGGGGAACTGGAGATGCGCAGGCTGGGCAGCGAGTTCCACTGGCCCGTGACCGGCTCCTCGGAGATCGCTTCGGGCCACCGCACCTGGTACAACATGGGCGGGTGCACGCCGCCCACGGAGAAGCTCCTGCAGCGGGGCGAGAACCTGCTCGTGGACATGCACCCCACCTACCGGCGCTACTACTCGGACCTCTCGCACAACTACCTGATCGGCAAGCCCACGATCGAGCAGGAGAAGCTCGCGGACGCCTACCTGCGGGCGGCGAACAAACTGATCACGAGCATGAAGGCGGGCGCGAAGATCGGCCAGGTCTGGCACGCGGTCAACGACGAAATCACCTCATCCGGGTATGCCCAATACACCTTGCCCGCCTTCGGGCACGGCATCGGCCTGATCGGCCACGAATGGTATCCGCCGATCCTGAACAACGACGAGTTCCGGGACGTCGTGCTGGAAGAGAACGTGGTCGAGGTGGCCGCCCTGGTTATCAACGTGCCAAACGTGGGCGGCATGCGGCTCGAATGCCCGGTGCGGGTCACCTCCTCCGGCGGCGAGATGCTCACCAACACGCCCCTGGAATGGACGGTGCTGCCGGACTGAGACGTCTGAAGAGTCTCCAGATCCTCTACACAAGGTTACAGCAAATCCTCGATCTTTTCGACTATTGAATGGTCAATTTGTATTGCAGATTGACTTTTCAGAGACATTTTTGCAGAATACCGTCATGCTGGAGAGATACCTTTCAGCGCGCCTACCGAAGGGCCCTCCTCCGCGGCGCATTGTGGTTGTCACAGGTGCGCGCCAGGTTGGAAAAACCACCCTCGCCAGGCGACTCTATGAAGAGCGTTTTCGATATCTGAATCTCGATTCGCCAGGTGAACGGGCAAGGATCTCTGCCGTCCCTGCCGAGGGATGGCATCAGGCGGTAGGACCTGCCATCCTGGATGAAGTCCAGAAGGCGCCGATGCTCCTCGAGAAGCTCAAGTGGTCTTACGATGAGGGAAGGCTGGATTTCTCCGTGCTGCTCGGCTCCTCCCGAATCACGCTCCTTGAGCGGGTGAGGGAGTCCCTGGCGGGCAGGATCTTTCTATACGAACTCTGGCCTTTGACCGTCGGCGAACTGGCACCCCATTTCGGCGGCAGGAAACCGGAGCAGCCTCTCATCACCCGGCTGCTGGGCGGGCTGGACAGGCCGGATGCGCTTTCGGATTCACTTAAGCCGGCATGGGTCGGCCAGCAAGCCGGCGCCGCCCAATCCGCCCTCCTGCACCTGCTCCAGTGGGGGGGGTTGCCTTCCTTGCTCCAGTATGCGGATCAGGAAAGGCTTGCGTGGTTGGACGCCTATCAGGCCACCTACCTGGAGCGGGATCTCGCGGACCTGGCAAGGCTGAGAGACCTCGATCCTTTCAGCGCATGCCATCGCTTGGCCTCCTTGCGTACCGCCAGCATACTGTCTTATTCGGAGATTGCACGGGACGCCGGCCTCCCCGTCACCACCGTCCGTCGCTATCTTGGCTACCTGGAGTTGTCCTACCAGACCTTCCGGCTGAACCCGTGGACGAAGAATCCCAGTGTGAGATTCATCAAGAGTCCCAAACTGATCTGGTGCGACCTCGGGGTCCAGCGAGTCCTGTCCGGTCAAACAGGGGGGCTCACGGGACAGCAGTACGAAAGCGCCATCATCTCTCAGTTGTTGATTCACCTCTGGTCCCTCGGAATACGCGCAACACCTTCCTTCCTTCGGACTTCGGGAGGAACGGAAGTGGATCTGCTGCTGGAAAGCCAGCATGGAATCCTGGCGGTCGAGATCAAGAACCGGCCCAAGGTCACGGAAAGGGACGCCGTTTCTGTCGAGCGAGCCGGAAGGCTGATGAATGGGGCCTACCGAGCCGGGCTTGTCGTATACCGCGGCAACGAGGTCGGTCAGATCGGCGGATCTGTCCATGCAGTCCCTGACTGGGTTCTCCTCGGAACATAAGCAACAATGGTTATTCGCTTCAGGTCGGGCTTGACCCTGACCAGAAAGCGACTGTACCGTGTGCATTCTCGGGTTCGCTTTCCCGGAGAGGGTGATCCTCGACCGGGCCGAGGCAAGGGACAGGTCTGACCGGCGCTTGCAGACGGGCCGATCCCCGGAAGGCTACCGGATGGAGCGGCCGGCGGCGAAGCCCTGGTGCACGGCCTCGAAGGCCTTGGCCGGCGTCCTGGCGTCCCCCACCACCAGGACGGCCACGCCCTTCTTCTCCAGGGCCTCCTGCAGCGGGTTGTGGGCCCGCGCGCCGGCAGCCAGGACCACCGTGTCGGCCGGAATCTCCTGGACGCCGTCGCCGGTCTCTATCTTCACGGATGAATCGGTGATCTCCAGGGCCCTGGCGGCCGTCCGGAACTCGATCCCGGCCCTCTGCGCATCCTGGAGCATGGGCCACCGGGTGGACCTCCCGATGTCCTTGCCGACCTTTTCGATCATCTCCAGAACCACCACCTCCTTGGTTCCGCGGCTCGCCAGCTCGTAGAGATCTTCGGGGGCCTCTGCCTTGTTCAGAAGCAGGAACTTGAGCGCATCGCCCGACAGGGTTCCCTTTTCTGCAAGCAGAAGCGCGGTCTCGACCCCCACGGCGCCGCCTCCGATGATCACGACCCGCCTTCCCGTGCGTGCCCGGCCCGCGAGCACGTCCCAGGCCTGCACCACGTGAGGCAGGTCCGCGCCGGGGATCGGCGGCTTGATCGGGACCGCGCCGGTGGCAAGGATCACGGCCTGGGGTCCCTCCTCTTCGACCAGGGACACATCCACCGGCCGGTTGAGCACGATCCTCACGCCCCGGGCGACGAGCTGGTTCTGCAGATCCCTGGCGAGCTGAACGAACTCGTACCGGCCCGGAGGCGCACCGGCCAGATGGAGCTGGCCGCCCAGCCTGTCCGATTTCTCGTAGATCGCAACTTCGTGGCCCATGTCGGCCGCCGCCGCCGCAGCGCTCATCCCGGCGGCCCCGCCGCCGACGACCATGACCTTCTTCGGCGCTTTCGCCTTTTCGGGCAGGGTCTCCCGCTCGCGGCCCGCCCGCGGATTGCAGAGACACTGGACCGGCTCGAGCTTGAACAGGTTGTCGAAACAACCCTGCGCACAGGCGATGCAGTGCACGATCTGGCTCCCGCGGCCGGTCCTGGCCTTCTCCGGCAGGTAGGGATCTGCGATCAGGGGGCGGCCCATGGCCACCATGTCGCACACGCCGTCCCCGATCATCTCGCGGGCGAGGTCCGGATCGTTGATGCGGTGGCTGGCGATCACCGGAACGTCCACCGCCTCCTTGATGCCTCTGGCGAGGTAAGCAAAGACGCCGCGCGGGACCTCGGCCACGATCTGAGGCACCCGGGCCTCGTGCCACCCCACGTTCACGCAGATGGCATCCACCCCCACGGCGACCAGGTTTCTGGCGTACTCCTGGAGTTCCTTCCTCCCCAACCCGCCGGGCATGTACTCGTTCCCGTTGATCCGGACGACCAGAGGGAAGTCGGCCCCGGTCTGCTTCTTGATCGACCGCATCACATCGAGGCCGAAGCGCATCCGGTTCTCGAAGGACCCCCCGTACCGGTCGGCGCGCTTGTTGGACACCTCGGAGAGAAACTGGCTGATCAGGTAGCCCGTTGCGCTCAGGACCTCCACGGCGTCGTAGCCCGCCTTCTTGACCCGGAGGGCTGCCTGTCCGAAGTTTCGGATGATCTGCTCGATCTCCTCGAGGCTCAACTCCCGAGGCGTCTCCTTGGTCATTCGGGACGCCACGGCGGAAGGGGCGACCGGCTGCTTTCCATCGAGGAAGAAGGAGAAATTGTATCGACCTGCGTGGTTGAGCTGGACCGAAGCGCGCGCACCGTTGTCCTTTATCGCCCGGGCCAGCCGGGCCAGCCCGGGAATGAACTCGTCCCTGTGCGCGCCGATGTTGGTTGCGCTTCCGGACAGCTCGTCGACCGTCGCATACCCGACCGCGATCAGCCCTGCCCCGCCCCGGGCCCGCTCGGCATAGAAGTCCACGAGCTGATCGGTCACTTCCTGCTTTCTGGCCATGTTCAGATGCATGGCAGGCATGAAGATCCTGTTCTTGATCTCGAGTCCGTGAATGTGAATCGGCTCGAACAGCAGATCCTTCATCTTCGCCCCTCCCAGGGTATCTCTCCGTTTCGGTTGCGCTTGCCGGGATTCGGCACACTACGAGGTAACGGAGGGATTATAAGGAAAGGGCCGGCCGGTTATCAATTTTGGGTCGGGTGGAGAGCCAAGAGCCGACGGGTAATTACCCCCCAAAGGGGTCCGGGGGACCGCCACGCTTCGCCCACGGCATCCGCAAGCGGGAGATATTCCAGAGGGGTCGGGGGCCTACCGAAGGGCAGAGGAACGAGGAGAGCGTGGCGGAACCAGGCCAGGTGCCCGGTCTTCCGGACCGTGCGCCCGGCCTGGTTCGGTGAAGGAGAGCCTCCCGTTTCAGCGCCGCCCTCAGAGGGCTAGCCGTGAATGGGCGTGAAATCCACCCGGAGGTTTAGGTTTCCGAGCCGGATCACGTCGTTGTGGTTCAGCTCCGAAACCTTGGACTGGATGCCGTTCACATAGCTGCGGCCCAGCACGTCCAGGTTCTCAAGGAAGTACTTCCGATCCTTGAAGAAGACCCTCGCATGGGATTCGGAGATGCCTTGGTCCGTCAGCATCACGTCGGTATTCGGCGAACTGCCGAGCATGATGTCGGCAGGGATCAACGGAACGCGGTCCCCCTTGCGGCTCCCGTCCAGGATGGTGAGATACCCCTGCGGGTAGGAAGAGGATACGCTGGCCGGCTTGACAGTTCCCAAGCCGCTCGGGACATAGGCCGGGTCCGCGGCATACGAATTCTCGTTCCCCTTCTCTTCCTCCTTCCATGACACAGGATCCGGGGCGTTCTCCTCAAGCATCGGAAGGGGGGTGTCGTCTTCCGGCTCGGGTTCGGGCGCCTCTTCCGCCTCCTCGGCCTCTTCCTGCACGAAGGCGTACCTCACCGGAGGGGAGACCTGTTTCGCTTTCGGAGCCGCCGTCCCGGGGATGCCGTCGAAGCCGATGATGACATACTGGTCCAGGACCTCTTCCAACCGGTCCAGGCGCTCCATGCTCCCGGAGAGCTGCTTCTTCAGGTCCCTGATCTCGCCCTGAATGTGGTCTTCTTCATATTCCCCCACGATCCTGCGGAACCGCAGCTCTTTGAGCCGGTCCCTCAGCTTCTGGCAGATGCTCTCAAGGACCTCCTTTTCCGAGAGCTGTTCCTCATAGGCCTTCCGGAAACTCTCTTTGCGGCCCTCCAGCTTCTCGTCGACCATGGCTTTCTGCTTGCGATAGCCTGCCTGGACCTCCTGCAGGATATAGGGCGGAACCATGTCGCTGTACTTGTCCGCCTTCTCGATCAGGCGGGCGAACCGGTCGGACTCCTCCAGGAGACGGGAGAACTCCTTCAGGCTCTGAAGGGACTCCTCGGTCGCCTCGGCAGGGCCGGCAACCTCGGACAAGGCCGCATTCGAAGCTGCCTGTGTCATGGTACTCTCCTTCCTCTATGGGTTAACGACTGCGTCGCCTCTCTTCGAAACGGATGAGGAACGACAGAGCAAGCTCTGTGCCGAATTCGTAACCTGTCCGAAACCGCCTGCCGAACCGGCCGGATCCATGCAGAAAAACTCCAATGAGACCGGCCGATTGAGAGCTCTCCGAGGCCCTCTCGTCTCTGCGGTCCCGGTTCCCGCCGGGCGGCGCGGATCCTGGCTGCCTGCGTCAACGGCTTGACGGGTCATGCCGTCTGCTCCTTGCCCATGGAGATGATCTTCGGGGGCTTCGCCGTTTGGGCCGATACCGCGCCGCGCACGGGGGCCGCACAGTAGGCGCAGAACTTCCACTTGGAATCGACGGTCTTGCTGCACGAGGGGCAGGTCTGGATCAGCCTCTTTCCGCATTCCGGGCAGACAATGTAGTCCGAGCCGAGGATCGCGCCGCAGGCCGGGCAGAGGCTCCCGAAGTCTTCATCGGTCTGAATGGCCCGCAGCACCTCCTCCACCGTCGTCACACCCTTCATGAGTTGCTCGACCCCTGCGTAAGGCAGCGTCTTCATCCCCTCGGCCACCGCGATCTGCCGGATCTGCCCCTCCGGCGCATCCGCGGCGATCGCCTCCTTCAGCTTCTGACTGAGGACCATCATCTCATAGATCCCGAGCCTGCCTTTGTACCCCGTGTCGCCGCACCGGCTGCAGCCCCTGCCCCGGAAGAAGGTGTGTCCCTTGATCTGCCTCGGGGTCAGCGCAAGCCCCCTCAGGCTGTCCTCGCTGGGCTGGTAGGCCTCCTTGCAGAAGGGGCAGATCAACCGGACCAGCCTCTGGGCGATGATGCCGATGATCGTGGAGGAGATCAGGTACGACGGAACTCCGAGATCCCTCAGGCGTGTGATCGTGGCGGCCGTGTTGTTCGTGTGGATCGTGCTGAACACGAGATGCCCGGTGAGGGACGCCTGCATGGCGATCGTGGCCGTGGTCACGTCCCGCATCTCGCCCACCATGATCACGTCAGGGTCCTGCCTGAGGAGCGACCGCAGGACGCCCGCAAAGGTGCGGCCTGCCTTCTCGTCCACCCCGACCTGGTTGATGTCCGCCAGCTCGTACTCGATCGGATCCTCGATGGTGCTGACATTCTTCTCTACATCGGCGATGTGGGACAGGGCCGTGTAGAGGGTCGTGGTCTTTCCGCTCCCGGTGGGCCCGGTCACCAGGATGATGCCCTGGGGCTTTGTGATGAGAGAGACGAATTTGTCCCGTGTCTCCTTGTCCAGGCCCAGCTTTTCCAGGCCGATGAGAGAGCCCTCCGAGTCGAGGATCCGGATAACGACCTTCTCGCCGTGAGCGGTGGGCAACGTGGACACGCGAAGGTCGAGGTTTCTGTTTCCCAGCTTGACCGCGATCCTGCCGTCCTGCGGGATCCTTCTCTCCGCGATGTCCATGTTCGACATGATCTTCAGGCGCGAGACGATGGCCCCATGAACCGAATGGGGCAGTTCGAGGTCCACCCGAAGGGCCCCGTCCACCCGGTTTCTCACGATGATCTTGTTCTTTCTGGGTTCGATGTGGATGTCCGAGGCCCTCTCCTCCACGGCCCTCGTGATGATCAGGTTCACCATCCGGATGATCGGCGCCGCCTCGCTCTGCTTCTTCAGATCCGCGATTTCCGCGTGCCTCTCCTTCTCCTCTTCCAGGACCTCCACCTGCTCCGGGACGATGTCGCTCACAAGGGAGTCGACCGAGGCGTCCACGTTGTAGTGCTTTTCGATGGCCCAGATGATGTCGCTCGTGGTGGAGATGTGGGGCTGGATCCGGTAGCCGGTTGCGAATTGCAGGTCCTCCAGAGCATCGTGGCAGAAGGGATCGGCCATCGCGATGTGAAGTTCCCGTCCCCGCACCCGGATGGGAACGATCTGGTGCCTTTGGGCCAGCTTCTCGGAGATGATCTTGACCGCCTCCGGCTCGATGGCCGCGCTCTTCAGGTCGATGCACGGAATGCCGAGCTGGGAGGAAAGCGCGGCCGCGATGTCGTATTCGCTGCAGATGCCCTTTGCGACGACCAGCTCGCCGATGCGCTTGTTGCTGCCTTTCTGTTCGGAGAGGATCTTCTCGAAGTCGTCCCGGCTCAGGAGCCCGGACTCGACGAGGAGTTCACCGATGCGCTTCTTCTTCGCGGAAACGGCCAATTGCAGCTCCTTTTCGCATGGGCCGGCGGCGGAGAGGCTTCTCCCAGAACACTCATCGGACGTTTACCCGGATTTCTAAAGAGCAGGTTTTCTGGAAGGAAATGCCTTTCGGCTCGCCGAAGGAAGGGATGCAACCGGTGCCGGGCCCGCATCAGAACCGGAAGATGTCGCGGAGCCCTTCGAGTTCCGAGAGGGCCTGGTCAAGGACCTTCTCGCAGATCTGCGGCTCCAGGCGTGCCCGGGAAAGGACCGCCTTCGCAAGGCTGCGCATATGTTCGCTCGCAGGGGCCCCGATCCCCGCCTCGATGCAAAGGGCATCGGCCACATACACGAGCCCTGCGACGACCGCCTGCCCCGATTCCTTCTCCGGCTCGTGGTGCCAGCGGACGACTTCGGCCAGGTAGGCGGGTAGGTTCCAGTTCTCGAGCAGGCTTGCGCCGACCTCGGCATGATCGATCCCGAGAATCCGCCGTTCGGCCGAGGCCAGATCCGTCTGTTCCTTTTCGACCAGCTCCAGGATGGGGGCGGGATCCACATCTGCGAAGGTCCCGAGAACCACCTTGCCGATATCGTGAAGCAGTCCGGCCGTGAACGTGTAGGCGGGGATCTTCGGGTGCAGGGCCTCCCCGAGGCGTCTGGAAACCGCACCCACGCCCATGAGATGATCCCACAGCTCGCCCGGAGAAAGGATGTACCCCCGCAGGGAGTGCTGCATCATCTTGCCGACCACCGAGGCCACCACAAGCTGGAAGATCTCGTTCCTGCCCAGCAGGAAAATGGCGTCACGGACCGTGCTGACCGCCCTCGAATAGCCGAAGTATGCGGAGTTGGCCAGCCGAAGGATGTTCGAGGTAAGGGAGGGATCGTATTCGATCCCTTGCGCCAGCTTCGCATTCGAGGCATCCGGGTCCTGGACGAGCCGGATGAGTTCCACGGACGCAGTGGGGATTGCCGCCACCGAAGAGAGCCTGGAAAGAATCTTCTCCCTGGGTGGTGCCCCTGCCGTCCCGCTTGCCCGAGTTTCCGCCGGATCCATACCGAGAACCCCGTCGCCTCTGTCTCCTGCGCCGGCTCATCCGCGTCGTTCCGCCACCCTCCCGATGGCAGGCCCTGCGGCGGTGTTATTCAATGATGATCCTCTGGGTGCGCGACAGCCTCGAGCGCATCAGGCAGTCCCGGGCCCGCGTCAGGTAGGTTCCGAGCTGGAGTCCCGCCTGGTTTCGCACCTGACCGTAGGACCCTCCGATGTGCACCGAAAGGACGAAACCCGCCTTGTATATCGTCTGGGTCGCCTCGGAAAAACGCGCCGCGATATCGTAAAGGTACTGCTGGTTGACTTTCGAAAGGTAGACCAGAAACGTGGAGAAACTGTACCTGCCCATGACGTCGGACAGGCGAATACCGGGCTTGATGCCGTTGTAGAAGCGCAGAACCACCTCGTCGGCCGTCTTCAGGTCGAAGGTTGTGTACAGCTCGTGCATGTTCTCGATCCCGATCAGGATGATGGCCACGTTCTGGCCGTCTCTCTCCGCAAGGCTGGAATAGGAAGAAATGATCCGGCTCAACGACCTTCGGTTGTAAGCGCCCGTCACGGGGTCGAGGCTCGCCTGCTGCGCCGCCTGTCTGTTCTGGCTCCACATCCGTTCGAGGGAGTCGGTCATCGCGTCATGGAGGTAGTTGGACTCGCAATGCTTGCGCATGCCCGCAAGGAAGGCCTTCAGATTGGTCTGGTAGTCCCACTTGACCCATTCCTTGTCCGGAACCGTCATCACCGACTCAGGCAGGGAACAGAGAACGGGGTGGATGAGCTGCACCTCCAGGCTGAAGGCCAGATAGAAGTACTCCAGGACGCTCCGGAAAGAGGTGCATGACTCCTGGATTCTGTCGATCCTCTCTTCCGCGTCCCGCAGTTGACGGATCGCCGCGTACGGATTCCCCAGAACCTCGATGTTCGGATCCTTTTGGATATGTTCGGCCATCCTCTCCCAGTAGATGACGTGCTTCTTCAACCCCTCCGCCATTCCTCTCCAAAGTTGGGACAGTTCCTCGCTCATCGCGCCCCCGGCCAGGACCCGGTAGACGTCGGCGGCCTTCTGGTAGATGATCCAGGCGGTACGCGCGACCAGCGTCAGGGGCTCTTCAGAACCGGCCGCTACCGGTTTTCGGGCGATTGACTCCACGGTTTCCACTCCGTCGCGATGTGGGAAAGGAGCAACTTCCTCTAGTTGCATCGAACAGAAGAAGGAAAAACTTGAAGGTCCCCTGTTCTCAATCTGAGAGCGAGGAGCCCCGCAAATGGGAATCAGATTGAGAAAAGCCCGGGTCATGTAACAACGTTTGGGGGCAGGCCGAGGGGTTCAAATATCGTTTTTCATCTGCGATATCAAATGCTTACAGATGAGGGCGCCATCCGGCCACCTGCTGGCACCCCCCTTGCTACTCCCACATGTCGGGCAATCACTCGAATCCAGGGAATTCCATGGGAGCCTTTCAAACACTCCATACCGCCGCGCAGCTTGCCGGCAGCGGGGATCCCGGCTTTCGGCTGGGCTCGTCGCTGGCAACGATCCAGGGCAACAATCCCTACCTGGGGGAACTGTTGCTTCTGGCGACGGCCGTGCTCGTCGCCCTTCTGCTCTGGAGTACGCTCTGGATGTGGAGGCTGAGCAGGACCTTCACACAGAGGCAGGCCTCTCTCGAACGGGAGCTGCAGACGAAAAACCACCAGATCCAGATGCTGCAGCACAAGGTCCGTTCCTTCGACGACGCCAGGAACGGCTACCTGAACCTCATCACGAACATGTCCTTCGTGCTGAGGAACGTGAACTTCCGACAGAAGCCCGAGGATCTGGCCGCAACCATATCTTCCCTGGTGAAGAACATGCTTCGCACGGAGCTGGTGGAGTTTTACACCTACGAACCGAACGAGGATCTGTTGAAGAAGGTGGGTGCCAACGGCCCGGGCTCGAGAGGCCAGATCGTCCGGCCTGTCGGACAGGGCCTCGTGGGCACGGCCGCCAAAGACCGTATGATCATCACGAACGATTACTTCAATCGGAAGCACCTCTGCAACGACGGTCGGCCCAGGGCGGGCGCCAGGCTCTGGATGGCTGCACCCATTCTGTTCGAAAAGCAGCTTCTCGGCGTGATCGCGGTCGGCGAACCGCAGGCGCCCAGCGGAACCGAAAAGGATCTGCTGAGCATCGTCGCACAGATCACCGGGGTCGTCCTGTTTCACCAGTCGTTCCTCATCCGGGCCCAGCGCAACGCGGACACGGACGTGCTCACCGGCCTGCACAACCGCCGCTACTTTTACCGGATGTCAAGGGAATTCGTGGAAAAGGCGGCCCAGGAGAAGACTTCCTTTTCGATCCTTCTGATCGACCTGGACCATTTCAAGAATTACAACGACACCAACGGGCATGACGAAGGCGACAGGCTGCTCATCGAGATGAGCGGGCTTCTGCGCGGGTGCACACCGGAGGACGCAGTGGTTGCCCGATACGGAGGGGAGGAATTCATCATCATGCTGCCGGGAGTATCCGCAGAGACCGCCTTCGGATATGCGGAGTACCTGCGCAAGGCCGTCGCAGCACATCCGTTCCCTCACCGAGAGACGCAGCCCGACGGCCTGATCTCGATCAGCGGAGGGATCGCCTGTTTCCCGGACCACGGCAGGTCGGTCCAGGACGTGGTTCGTCTTGCGGACGTGAACCTGTACACGGCAAAGAACTCCGGAAGAAACCGCATCGTCGCACAAAGCTCCACACTGTTCATGGAGCAGTGCACGCAGGACGAAGAACAGGGATCGGAAGTTCACGCGGCCGGCGGGCTCACGTAATTAGGGATACGTGTAAATACGGTCACGTTCCTTATCGCAGGGCCCGGGCTTTCCGGGCCCGATGCCTACCCCCGGACGGTCCGATTCACTGTATGTGGCCGAGCAGCCTCATCCGCTCCTCGGCCGCCTCCGACCTCTCCTGCTCCAACCTCTTCCATTCGGCGTTCAGCCCTTCCAGACGTGTCTCGAGGCCCGCTCCTTCCTCCGGCACGTCTCCCCTCTTCTTCCCTTCCCGCATGCTCGCCTTCACCTCCCGGACCTCCTCCTTCAGCCGCCTCATGGAAGCAAGCACACGGAGTTCCCGTTCCGTCATGAAGCTCAGAGAAGGAGTCGGATCGGCCGGCACATGCGCCGCATTCCGGCAAAGAAGACTGCAGAATGCGCATTCCGAGGGCGTCTCGCTCTGTCTGGTTTCTTCGTTCACTTCCCGCAATTCGAGTTCCTTTTCGCGCTTCTTCATGGGAAAACCTCCCGATCTCATGTTCCCAACCGAACCGAAGCAGGCCGGTAGGATTTCTTGTTTTTCGCTTCGATTTAGATGCGCAAGGCCGCTTCTTGTTTCCGGCGGCGGGCGAGCGGCAGGGGAAAGGGACAGGTCGGAGTCGAGGGAGGGCCCCCCCGGGGCCTGCCCCCCTCCCCTGACCCCCGGCTGCATGGGACGGGAGGGCCTAGAGGGTCAACAGGTAGGCGGAGACGGCCTTGATCTCCTCCGGCGTGAGCTTGTTTTGGAAGGCGGGCATTTTCTTCCTGCCCTTGGCGACCACCTCCTCAATTTGCTCCGGGGAGGCGGTCTTCTTCCACGCCTCGTCATTGAAGGCCGCAGAAGCCTTTGCGAAGTCCTTGGGCACTCCGTCCTTGCCGTGACAGACCGCGCACCGGGACCTGTAGACAGCCGCCCCGTCGGCTTCCTGCGCCGCGGCGGAGATGCAGACCAGGGACAGCAAGGCAGACAGCAGCACGAGATATCGGATCAACTCCTCTTCCTCCTCTCTTCGGACTCGGGCAAGGCCTCAGGGGTGTTCGAACAGGAACTCCCTGAGCCCGCTCCGGTAAATGAACGATTTGACGAGCTTGAACGGGTTCATCATGGCGATCAAATCGCGGTTGTGGCGATGATGAAGCGGGAGCTTCGGCTCCGGCTGCACCCTGACCTCGAGACGGAACCCCTCCCCGACGGCAAAGGCATGCGGGCAAAGGGGGCCGGACTCCTCTCCGACGGCAATCAGCATCAGAACGCCCCCCGGTTTGAGCATCAGAATGCACAGCTCGACGAGCCGGGTGAAATCCCGATCGGCCAGGTGGTCTCCCAGGTTCCAGAGCTGGACGGCATCGAAGCACCCGACAGGGTAATCCAGCTCGGTCCAGATGTGGCTGGCGGAGCGACCCTTTCGGAGTTCCTGGAATAGCCGATGGAACAGGTCGCACACGTAGAGCTTGCCCACGCGGGAAGCGAAAAAACGGATGTTCCCGCCGCACACCGGGCCGACATCGAGCAGCCTTGCTCCCGGACGGTTGTCCAGGTACTGGACGAATATGGGAAGAACCCTGCTGGTGTAGGCACTCTCGGTCCGGTCCACGCGGGACGGGCTCCGCAGGGGTTCGGCAGCTTTCGACAAGGGTCACTTCCCCTTATCGGCGCCGACGGAAAGGGCGAACGGCTCCGGGACGGATCGGTCGGAGGCCGCCACCTGAAGGTCCGGCTTCCCCGCAGCGGAAGGCTTCCGCTTGTCTTCCCGGTCGAGTTCGATGACCGCCTTGATGTAGGCGCCGTCCTCCACCGAAATCCGCCTGGCCTTGACCTCGCCGTTGAACTCGGCCGCCTTCGTGATCTCCACCTTTCCGAGGGCCTGGATGTTTCCGGTCATCCGGCCGCTGATGGTTACGTCCTTGGCGTGGATCTCCCCATCGACCTTGCCCTTGGAGCCCACGATGACCTGGTGCTCCTCGAGCTCAATCTTGCCTTTCATGGAGCCCTCGATCAGGAGGTTCTCCCTGCCGCGAATCGAGCCCTCGATGGAGATCTGTTCTCCGATGATGGTCTTCTCGCCGCCGGAGGGGGGCCTGGCCGGCGCGTAGCTGTTCTCGAAGGAAGAGGCGCCCGGACCCGAAACATTCTCGTCTTCCGTATCCCTTCGCTTCTTCAACATTTCGTCCCCTTCGCTGAAAGAGGTGGATGAGGGAGTATCAGTATACGGAAAAGGCCCCTTGCCATGCAACCGAAAACAGGCGCGGCCCGATCCCCATTCCTGTCCGGAAGGGTTGCGCCCCGTCATCTGCCGTCCCCGAGGAAATGCCTTCCCAAAAGCCGGCCTTGCTGGTATAAGCGGTGGAAACCAAACCCCTTCCCGTCAAAGGAAAACGAGGGCCCCTTCATGCAGAGCGATCCCTCCGAGGTCCCCGGCATTCAGGGTTCCGGCACGTACACCGGCTCGAACGCCCGTTCCCATGCCATCCTGGTCGTGATGTTTCTCGTCTACATGTCCGACTACATCGACCGGTACGTCGTGGCGAGCATGATCGAATTCATCAAGAAGGACTGGCACATCACGGACGCCCAGGCGGGGAGCCTGATGAGCGTGGTCCTCTTTTTCATCACGGTCTTCACCCTGCCCGCCTCCATCCTCATCGACCGTTGGAGCCGGCGAAAGATGGTCTCCCTGATGGTCTTCCTCTGGAGCCTGGCGACCCTGGCTTGTGCGTTCACGAGGAATTACACCCAGCTTTTCGTCGCGCGCGCCTTTATCGGAATCGGCGAGGCGGGCTACGCGCCCGGCGGCTCGGCCATGCTCGCCGCCGCATACCCGGAGGACAAGAGGGCCAAGGTGCTGGGCATCTGGAACGCCTCGATCCCGCTGGGCGCGGGCTTAGGGCTGCTGGCGGGCGGGCTGATCGCCAGGCATTGGGGATGGCAGCACGCCTTCGGGCTCGTGTCCCTGCCCGGGATTCTCCTCGCGCTGGCCTCCTGGTTCCTGCCCGACTACAAAAGCGTACGCCCGGAAGCCTCCATGAGAGGGTTCTCCGGCGCGGCGGGCTTCTTCCGAAAGGCCCTCCAGCTTTGCCGCATCCCCTCTCTCATCCTCACCTACCTGGGATTCGCCATGAACGTGGCCGTAACCACGGCCCTGATGACCTGGCTTCCCTCCTACTTCGAGCGGTCCGGACTTGCCGAGGCGGGCAAAGGGGGTACGTACACCATGCCCATCTTCGCCCTTGTCCTGGTCGGCGCCCCCCTGGGAGGCTTCCTGTCCGACGCCTGGCGGCGAACGAGAAGCGAGGCGAGGATGATCTTTCCGGCACTCACCTCCCTGGCCGCTGCGGCCGTCCTCCTGGTCGCCCTCCTCTTCCCGGGAAAGGCCATCCAGCTTCCCATCATGATCTTCTACGGGATCCTGGCCACCTGTTTCGTGGCCCCCGGTGCTTCGGTCACCCAGGACCTCGTTCATCCCGGACTGCGGGCCTTCAGTTATGCCTTGTGCGTGATCGTGCAGCACATGTGTGGAGACATCTGGTCGCCATGGCTTGTGGGCGCGGTCAGCGACCGGATCGGCCTGTCCAAAGCGATGCTCGTCGTCCCCTTCTTCGGGGTCGTGGCAGCCGTCTTGTTCTACGTCGGCAGCCGGTTCTACAACCGGGACCTGGCACGGGTCGAGAGGGTGGAACTCGAGGCGGAGTGAGGCGAACGAGGACCAGATTTCCTTGCCCTACGTACTGAACCAGAAGGAAGGAGCGTAGAAAAGGAGAAGTTTCAACCCCTTGCACCCGTGTTGGCGGACTTCCCAATCAGGGCCCTGCCAGGTCGGCCAAGGCTCCGATCAGCGCGTCCAGATCGGGCCTCGTGTTGATATCGTGGACGTCAATGTAGCGGATGATACCCTGTTTGTCGATCACGAACAGGGCGCGCTCGGAAACCCCGTCCGACCGAAGAACCCCGTACCTCTCGGCGATCGCGCCGTGGGGCCAGAAATCCGAAAGGACCGGGAACCACACGCCTCCCATCTCCCTGGTCCAGGCGTGCAGGGTCGGCAGGTTGTCCACGGTGATCCCCAGGAGGATCGCATCGTACTTCTCGATCCGTTCCCTTGCCACGTTGTAGCCCGGCCACTGGTCCGAGCAGACCGGGGTCCACGCGGCCGGAACGAAAGAGAGGACGACATTCTTCCTGCCCCGGTACAGGCTGAGCGATATTTCCTTGCCCTCCAGGGAGGGGAGGGAGAAGTCCGGAGCCCGGTCCCCGACTGTGAGCCTCGGCCGGCTGTCCACAGGCTTCAGCTTGCCCGGCTGGTATACTCTCTCCTCAAGCCCTGTTCCGAGCGCCCCATCGAACCGGGCGGGGAACAGGCCGAGCATCAAGAGCAGCGTGACCGCCAAGCACTTTCCCACGAATTCACTCCTTTCTCAGGCCGGAACGATCCAGGACGGTTTCGTAAAAGGCCTTGGGGTCTTCGAAGGCGCCGGTCCGCGCATAGACGACCTGAGCCCCGTCCTGCGGTCCCATCCTGAGAACGATAAAGTGCGGCGTGCCCTTGTCCTGCGCCTGCAGGGCCCGGGTGATGGAAAGGTCCTTGTCGGGAAAAAGGGGGAACCTCACCTTGAACTTCTCCCGGAAGGTGGAAACCTCCAGTTCCGTATTCATGCGCCCGATCCCGATCATCTTCACATCGTCGCCGAAGCCCGCATGACGGTTCAGTTCGAAGACCTGATCCACCTTCGGCGCCATGCCCTGACAGAACCTGCAGTACATGTCGAACACCTCGACCACGAGCACCCGGGCCTTGATCTCATCCATCCGGAAGGAATCGGAGGACCCTGCCAGGCCGAGGTAGGCCGCATCCTCCTCCGAGGAGGGCCTCGGCAGGAGGATGGAAAGCGATTCGACCGTCTTCGGCTGCTCCGGGGGCGGCCGGACGGCCTGGGGTTCCCTTGCAGCGCATCCGGCGACAAGAAGAGCAAGCAGTATCCCAACCCTGTTCATGTCCGCTCCGTGGATCCCGTTTCGAGGGTTCGGACTTAGGCGACACATCGAGCACGCCATTTGGATGCAGGCTCGGCCGCAGGGGCTTCCGGGAATCCCGACCCGACCCCGGGAGTCATTCCCTTTCCTCGACGGTTCGCGTATCATGCCGAGGGAAGCAGCCGAACCGGTCCCAAGCCACGCGGAAACGGGGTCTGCCGGCTTCTACGCGATCGAAACGAGAGGCCTTCCCGAGGCCCCCGAATCCAAGAAAGGCCGCCGTGTCCACCGAAATCGTCCGCGCAGGCAACAAAGAGATCCTTCTCGTCGGCACCGCTCATGTCTCGAGGGATTCGGTGGACGAGGTCCGGGAAACGATATCGGCCTCGCACCCGGATGTCGTGGCCGTGGAGCTTTGCAAGAGAAGATACGATGTGCTCAGGAACCCCAAGACGTGGCAGGAAACGGATATTGTGGGGGTCATCCGGGAGAAGAAGGCCTCGTTCCTGTTCGCCAATCTGGTGCTCACGGCCTTTCAGAAGCGCATCGGCGAGAAGCTGGGGGTCCGGCCCGGCCAGGAGATGCTCGAGGCCATCCGGACGGCCGAGGCCCGGGGAATCCCGGTGGCCCTGGTCGACAGGCCCGTCCAGACGACGCTGCAGCGGGCCTGGAGAAGCCTCTCTTTCAGGGAGCGCATCCTGCTGCTCGCCTCCTCGATCGGCGCCATCTTCGAGACGGAAGACCTGGACGAAGACGCGATCGAGAAGCTCAAGGAAAAAGATGTTCTCACCGCGGCCGTGGAGGAGATCGGGAAGCGGGCGCCCACGGTGAAAAAGGTTCTGATCGACGAGCGGGACGCATACATGGGGAGGAAAATTTCCGACCTCGAGGGAGACAGGATCCTCGCGGTGGTCGGAGCCGGCCACGTCCAGGGCCTGAGCGAGCAGCTCAAGGACCCGATCGACGACATTTCCTCCCTGGAGAGCGTGCCCGCCGGAAAGAGGTCCCTGTGGAAATGGATCGTTCCCCTCGCGATCTTCGCCCTGGTGGCGGGAGGGTTCTATGCCGGCGGGCCGGCCAGGGGCATGGAAATGCTCAAATGGTGGTTCCTGAGCAACGCCCTGTTCGCCGCCCTCGGAGCGGCAATCGCCCTCGCGCACCCGGTGTCGGTGCTGGTCGCGGCCTGTGCGTCCCCGATCACCTCCATGAACCCGACCCTGGCGGCCGGCTGGTTCGCGGGATTGAGCGAGGCTTACTTCCGAAGGCCCAAGGTCGCGGATTTCGAGCGGCTGCAGCAGGACATTCTCAGTTTGCGAGGGTTCTGGAGGAATTCGGTCACCCGGATCCTGCTGGTCGTTGTCTTCGCGAACCTGGGAAGTGCGCTCGGCGCCTACCTGGCGATGCCCCTGATGACCAAGGTCTTTTTCGACAACTAGGGGGTTCCTCATGCTGACCAAGGCGGACGATTACCCGATCCACCAGCTGCCCGAGCCGATCGCGACACCCGGCCCGGACAGGAACTTCTATGACCGCTACTTCTTCAACGGCTACGCGGCCGAGGGCCGGCAGTTTTTCGCGCTCGCCCTGGGCGTCTACCCGAACCGCAACGTCATGGACGCCTCCTTCTCGGTGATCCACAAGGGGGTTCAGCACAACCTGCGGGCCTCCCGACACTTGGGAGGGGAGCGGATGGACACCCGGGTCGGCCCCATTTCCGTCGAGGTCATCGAGCCGCTGCGGTCCCTCCGGATCCGGGTGGACCACCCGGAGAGCGGGATCAGGGCCGACCTGACCTTCACGGCGAGGGCCGCGGCCCTGGAGGAGCCGCGCTTCACGCGCGAACTGGGTCCCGGTCTTCTCATGGACTACACGCGCCTGACCCAGAACGGCTGCTATCAGGGAACCCTCGAGGTGAGGGGAGAACCTACCCGGATCACGCCCGAGGCCTGGCTCGGGACCCGGGACCGCTCCTGGGGCATCCGGCCGGTCGGCAGGGCCGACGACAGCGAGCAGCGGGCCCTGCTGCTGCAATTCTACTGGCTCTGGGCGCCGGTCAACTTCGACGACTGCATCACGCTCTACGACCTGAACGCGGACGAAAAGGGTCAACCCTGGCACACCCACGGGGTCATGGCCCCTCTGCACGGAGGTGAGCCCGAGGTCATGGAGACCGTATCCAGCCGGGTCCGGTTCCGCCCCGGCACGCGCCACGCGAAGTCCGCAGAGATCCTCTTTCGGCGAAGGAACGGAGAGGAACTCGTCCTGGAGTTCGAGCCTCTATACGACTTCTACATGTCCGGGCTGGGCTACCTCCACCCGGAATGGGGGCACGGAATGGACCGGGGGGAACGGGCCGTGGCCTACGATTCGATCGATCTCGACTCGGTCGACGAGTCCGCTCCCCTGTGCCTGCACGTGCAGGCGATCAGCCGCGTCCGGATGGGGGGCAAGGAGGGCCGGGGGGTGCTCGAGCAGCTCATCCTCGGACCCCACGAGCCCTCCGGGTTTACGAGCCTGCTCGATCCGGCCCCCTGAGTCTGACTTGATCGACGCACAGATTCATCCGGAACTCCGGCGCCGACCGGCCATGGGAGAGGCCTCTTTTCGGAGCGCCGCCAGGCCCCAGGGCGGCCTCTCGGCGAACCCCTCACTCAAGAAACCGCCAAAACCTCCGATACTTAAAAAAGAAATCAAAATCGCGACGGGTCCTTGTCCGGTCGATCGGGACAGCCCCGTGGGAACGTCCATGGCCGAGCACGTCAATCCACCCGAGGAGATCTTGAGCCTGCTGGGCGGCGTTGACAGGCTGCCCATGCTCCCGGCGGTGGCCCTGAAGCTGCTGGAGGTCACGGCGGACGAAAGGAGTTCCGCAGGCGATGTCGCCCGGCTGATCGAGACCGATCAGGCCCTTGCCGCCAAGACCATGCGGATGGCGAACTCCGCCTACTACGGCAAGTCCGGGAAGATCTCCACCCTTCGCGACGCCGTGGCCCTGGTGGGCTTCGGCGCCGTGCGAAGCACGATCCTGACCGTGTGCTTCATGGACCTGTTCAAGGAAAACACGGGGTCCACGGGATTCGACGTGGACGGGTTCTGGCTCCACAGCCTGGCCGCTGCGATCTGCTGCAGGGAACTGGGAAAGAAGCTGGGAGGGCCCGCGTCGTTCGCCGAAGAGGCCTTTGTCTGCGGCATGCTCCACGACGCGGGCAAGATCGTGCTCAACCACTGCGTGCCCGATGCTTACGGGCGGGCGCTGGAGGCCGTCAAGGCGAGGCCCCTGACGATGGCCGAGGCGGAGCGGGAGTCCCTGGGAACGGACCACGCCAAGGTGGGGGGCGCGTTGCTCAGGCTCTGGAGGCTCCCGGAGCACGAGACGCGGGCGGTCTGCCTCCATCATCACGCGCTTTTCGAAAAAACGGGTCAGGACACCGCCTCCAAGCTCGCCCAGGTCATCTTGCTGGCGGATTCGATCGTCCGGATCCGGAAGATCGGCTCGGGCGGAGACGAAATTCCGCGGTTCATCGAGCCCAGGGTTCCGGCCTCCCTCGGCCTGACCAAGGACGCCGTCGCTCAGGTCGCAGCCGGCCTGGACGAGAGAGTGGAGGACGCGGCCCGGGCGATCGGCCTGCGACCTGGCGAGCGAAAATCCTACCTCGATCTTCTCTCCGACTCGAACCGTGACCTGGTGCTGATGAGGTCCCTGGCCGTATCCGAGGGGAAATACAGGATGCTGTTCGAGACGTTTCCGGACGCCCTGTTCCTGATGGCGGAGATGATCCACGAGTGCAACGACCAGGCATGCCGGCTTCTCGGGCGCGAGCGGGGAGAAATCGTGGACCACGCCCTGGCCGAGTTCCTGCCTGCCTCGTCGGCCGATGGCGGCAATCCGCCCGAACTCCTGCAGGAACGGGCCCGGGAGGCCCTGGCCGGGATCCCCCAGACCTTCGGCTGCCGGGTGCTGAGAAAGGACGGAAGCCCGGTCGAGACCGAGGTGTCCCTGAAGGCCTTTCCCTTGGGGGGCGGCCGGACGCTGCAGGCGGTCCTGCGGGACGTCACGGAACAAAGGGCGGCGGAGGAGCAGATCCGGACCCTGAACGAGGAGCTCGAGCAGCGGGTTCGCGAGCGGACCGCCGAACTCGAGAAGGCCTACGAGGAACTCAAGAAGCTCGACGAGATGAAAGATGTCTTTCTCTCCAGCGTCTCGCACGAACTCCGAACCCCCTTGACATCCATCCGTTCCTTCTCGGAGATCCTGCTCCGGTACGAGGAGGAGGATCCGCAGACGCGCAGGGAGTTTCTCGAGGTCATCTACAACGAGAGCAAGCGCCTCACGCGGCTCATCAACGACGTCCTGGACCTTTCGAAGATCGAGTCCGGCCGGATGGCCTGGCACGACGAACTCCTTTCCATCGAGGAGGTTTGCCGGTACGCGATCAAGGCCCAGCAACCTCTCCTGGAGGCCAAGTCCCTTGAGGTGACCCTCTCCTCGCCTCCCGGGCTCCCCCTCGCCCTCGCCGACCGGGAACGGATCCAGCAGGTCGTCACCAACCTGCTGGACAACGCGGCCAAGTTCTCCCCGGAGGGAGGCAGGATCCTGATACGGGCCGAGCCGTGCGGGGAAGCCAACGGAGGGGATGCCGTCGGACGCATCAAGGTCAGCATCACCGACGAAGGAATCGGGATCGAGGAAAAGGATTTCGGGATGATCTTCGAGCGCTTCGCCCAGATCGCGCCCGACCCCTTGCATGGCAAGCCGAACGGCACCGGCCTGGGGCTGTCCATCTGCAAGGAGATCATCAGCCACTACGGGGGGAGAATCGGACTGATGAGCGAAAAGGGAAAAGGCTGCACCTTCTTCTTCACCCTTCCCGGAGCGCCCGCCTGCTGAACCGGCTCAATACAGGATGTAAAGGAACTCCTTGAACATCTGCTGGTCGAACTGGTCCTGCATTTCCTCTTTCATGATCTTGAGGGCCTGGTACGGGGAGAGGGCGGGCTTGTAGACCCGCTCGGCCAGGAGGGCGTCGTAGGAGTCCACCAGATTGCAGATCTTGCCCAGGGGATCGATCTCTCGGCTCTGGCGGCCTTTCGGATAGCCCTTCCCGTTGCACCTCTCGTGGTGCTGAAGGGTCGTGACGGCCGCCTGTTCGGTGAGATGCCCCTCCCTCGAAAGAATCTGATGGCCCCTTTCCGGGTGCATCCGCATGATCTGCCACTCCTCTTCCGTGAGAGGGCCGGGCTTGTTCAGGACCTGGTGCGAAATCTCGGTCTTGCCGATGTCGTGCAGGAACATCGCGTATCCGATCTCGTGCAGATCCCTGTCCCCTTCGCGAAAGATCTCCCGGACCAGGGTGGTCCCCAGGAGCCCGACATTCACGCAATGGGTGTAGATGCTCGTCTCGTGGGAGAGCATCATGATCATGTCGTGGACGGCGTCGCGGTTCGAGGAGATAATGTGGTCGACCGCCTGCCGGAAGATTCCTTTGCTTTCCTCGATGTTTTTTGCCGCGGGCGCCACCCAGAGCCTCTCGAGCTGAAAGATGCACGTGTCGTAGACGACCCGGGACTTTTCCTGCTCGCTCAGGGAGGGATCGTCGAGCAGGGCCTGGAGGTTCTGATAGATGTAGCGCCGCAGAGCATTCTTGTCCTCCTCGCGGATGTGAAGCGCCCGGACCTCCTGTTCCTGAAGCTTCCGGCGCGTCTCCTCGGAGAAGACTTCTCCCTCCTGAGAATAGGGGACATAGTTCGTCCCGGCGAGCAGGTAGAGACGAAAAGGGCTCTTCACCTCGGGGCGGAGCAGCTCAATGTCCACCGGGAAATAGTCTGAGGCCATCGACACGGGACCGGTCTCCTCGCCCGGAAAGGGCGGATTGTCGGCTTCTTCGCTCCGTCCTTCTATTCGGCGCGATTCGGGAAAAACTCAACGCCCCGGGGAAGTGCGTCCAACGCCTCCCGGCATGTTCTGCGGCATCGATAACCGCCGCGGCCGAGCCGCAGACGAAGCGGGGAGATTGCTCGCCGCGACGGCCGTCATTCGCTTGACGAGAAGGCCGCATCGCCGATAGCATGGCCCGGGGGCATCGAACGGGGGGCGCCGCGCGGCTACGCGGATGTTCCGCCCCGGAGAATGCAGGATCAGGCCTCGCGTGCGAAGGGGGCTCGGACGAGTCGGAAGGAGGAACCATGCGTGCGGCAATGACCGGAAAAGAGAGGATTCTCAAGGCCTTGGACCTCCAGGAGCCGGACACGGTCCCCGTTTTCGAGATGGGGATCAACGAGGCCAGCATCGTGAACCTGGGCAGGCAGTTCACGGACGATGTTCCCCCGATCAAACACATCACCGACATGGGGCTCGAGGAACAGCTTCGCTACATGGACCTGCTCTCGCTGATCCTGAAGGAGCTGGGCAACGACGGCATCTCCACGGTGTTCATCATCCGCAAGGAGCGGGTCGGCGACGACCTGGCAAGAGACAAGTACGGCACCACCTATCATCTCTCCGAAGTGGGCGAGCCGGTTCCGGTGGAGGGCCCGGTGCAGAGTGCGGCCGATCTGGCCAGGCTCACCTTCGAGCCGGACCCGGCCGACTACGCCATGCTGCAGTACCTCGTGCACACGATGGGAAGGAACGTGGCCCACTTCTTTGCGATCCCGGACCTCTTCCGCCTCTCCTGGCAACTCCGGGGGGGCATGGACAGGCTCCTCCTGGACTACATGCGAAACCGGGAACTCGTCCTCGCCCTGGCCAGGGTGACGACCGACTTCTGCAAGGCCGCCCTCGGGATGGCCCGGGACCACGGGGCCGACGTGATCATCCTGGAGGGGGATCTCGCCTTCAACACGAGCACCCTGATGAGCCCGGATCAGTACCGGAAATTCATCAAGCCGTATCACGCGGAGATCGTCTCCTTCTGTCACGAGAAGGGAATGAAGGCGGTCAAGCACTCGGATGGCAATCTCTGGCCCATCCTGGACGACCTGGTCGAGGTGGGATTCGACGGAATCCACCCGATCCAGCCGCAGTGCATGGACATCCGGGAGGTGAAGGAGCATCTTAAGGGCAGGTCGGCCGTGGTCGGCAACATCGACTGCAGCTTCCTCCTCCCCTTCGGCACGACCGAGGAAGTGGACCGCTCGGTCCGGGAGACGATCCGGGCCGCCGCTCCGGGCGGCGGATACATCATCAGCTCTTCGAATTCCATCCACCCGGGCTGCAGGCCGGAGAACTACATCGCGATGGTCAAGGCAGCCAGGAAGTACGGTACCTATCCGATCAACCTGTGATCCACAGATACGAGAAACAGGGGGTGCAGGCATGGACGAGCGGATGACCAATCTGGGAGAGACGCTCCTGGCCGGGGACGTGGAGCGGATCCGGCAGCTGACCGAAGAGGCCCTGAACGGCGGTTCGACCCCGCAGGAGATCCTTGAGAGGGGCCTGCGGCCGGCCATGGAGGCCCTGGGAGAGCGGTTCTCCCGGGGGGAGGCCTTCCTGCCGGAGCTCCTCGTGGCCGCCGAGACCATGAAGGCCAGCATGGAGGTCCTGCAGCCCGCAATCGTCCGCGCGGGGATCGCGCCGAGGGCGACCCTGCTGCTCGGAACCGTGCAGGGGGACATTCACGACATCGGAAAGAACCTGGTGAAGATGATGTTCGAGGGGGCGGGGTACAAGGTGATCGACCTGGACATCAATGTGAAGGCGGAGAGATTCCTGGAGGCCTACCACCGGGAGAAGCCGGACCTGGTGGGGCTCTCCGCCCTGCTCACCAGCACGATCGGCGAGATGGAGAAGGTGATCCAGGCGGTCCGGGAGTACGACCCCGAGGCGAAGTTCATCGTCGGGGGCGCGCCAATCAACCAGGCATTCGCCGACAGGGTGGGCGCCAACGGGTACGCACCGGATGCGGGCGAGGCGGTAAAGGTGGGCAATCGCATCATCGGCCTCGCCTGAAGTCGAAAAAATGTACGAAGACCTGAAGCACAAGACGGCCTTGATCACGGGCTCGGGAAAACGAACCGGCATCGGGTTCGCCATCGCGCAGAAGCTCGCCGCCTGCGGCGCGAACGTCATCGTTACGGATCTCGGCCTGGGATCCGGGGGGGACCCCGGGGGCGTTCGAACCGGAACGCGGCAGGAGATGGACGAGATCGCCGCGGACCTGGCTGCGCGCTTCGGCGTCAGGACGCTGGCGGTCGAGGTGGACGTGGCGAGCGGCGCCTCGGTCGGCCGCATGGCGGAGCGGGTCAGAGAGGCCTTCGATCATCTCGACGTTCTCTGCAACAACGCGGGCGCTTCCTTCGGCGTGCCGAGCGCCGTACACACGTACGACGAAGAGGCCTGGATGAAGACCATCGACGTGAACCTCCACAGCGTCTTTCGCGTCACCCGGGCCGTGCTCCCCCTGATGGAGGGCCGCAAGGGGAGCATCATCAACACCGCCTCGCGGGCCGGCAAGGTCCCCCCGCTTTTCAACGGCGCCTACGCCGTGGCAAAGGCGGGCGTCATCATGCTCACCAAGGTGATGGCAAGAGAGCTGGCCGGGGCCGGGCTCCGCGTCAACGCGATCTGCCCCGGCCAGATCATGACCGACCTGGAGAAGTGGCGCTTCGGCCTCGAGGCGCAGTTCCTCGGGACCACCCCCGAGGAGCAGGAGCGGGAGATGTGCAAGACCATCCCGCTCGGCCGGATCGGCACCACGGAAGAGGTGGCCAACCTCGTGGCCTTCCTCGCCTCGGAGGCCTCCTCCTACATGACCGGGCAGGCGATCAACGTGACCGGCGGGCAGCTCATGGAGTGTTAGGCCGGTCGGATTCCTGCGCCTCACGCCCCCTTTCGGAAAAGAGAGGAGTGCATCGTTATAACGAGTGCTCAAAAGCCAAGATTTCATGAGAACCTCATTATCCCTTCACACGTGAAGCCTACACTGCCCTGGACAAAAAAGATGTTGCACCGCTGATTTCATTGGGGTAAAAAGATTTTGTTCGATACAATCATACTGGCCATCCCGAAACGGGCGTGTATTTCCCGTTCCCGGGGGAACCGAGAGGGCCTCGGGACAAGGATGAAGCAAAAGGAGACGAAGGGAGGGTCAAGGAAATGAAGAAAGCATTGCGTTTTCTACTGGCAATCGCCCTGGCCCTGGGCGCCGGCCTGCCCGCCCGGGCGGACTTTTCCATTGACCAGGCGCCCACAGAGATGATGGGCATCGACCCGGGAGACACTTTTCTGCCCGGCATGGGCCCGCTGGTGGATGACGGGGACCTGCCCGGCTTCGTGCCTACCCTGGGGGTGCCGGGCTTGATGCCCCCCATCCCCTACGACACGGACGGCTACAGCCACGCCATCCCGAACGATCCCTTCGCGCCCGCAGCCGGCGCGCCTCCGGGCGTGCTCGTCTCGATCGACGACGGAGACATCGGACCCGGCATGGGCCCTCCAGACAACGCGACCGAACTCTATTTCGCGCCGTTGCCCGCTGTGGGCGCTTCCTCCGCCACCAAAGCCACGGAGTCTTTCCTGGGCCTCCTGGCAGATCCCCCGCCGATCGGACTGGACGACGATGTGGACGCCTACGAAGACCGGTTCCTTCCCGGGCCGCCGGTGGGGGCGTTCTTCTCCGCCGACTGGGACGCGCCCGCAGGGCTCGATCCTGGAGACATCTACTTCAGCCCCCTGTGGGTTGCGCCGCCCCCGCTTCCCACCCTTTTCTGTGACGACGTGACCGGGATGTGGATCGCCCCAAACGAGGCGACGCCGGTCGATGTGGACGCGGTCCACCTCGTGCCCCCCTTGGTCTGCGCGAGGTACGGCCTGCCCGGAGGCGGCCTGTGCTTCCTCTTCTCGGTGGACAACTTCCCTCCGCCGCCCGGCCCTCTGGCAATCGACCCGGGCGATATCTACATCACGGACTGCATGAACGGAAGCGCCCTCTTCCTGGACGACGTAACGCAGATGGGGCTCGTGCCGCCCCCGGATGAGTTCGCCGTCTTCGACATCGACGCCGTGAGCGTCCCGGACAGGGGACCGGTCTGCGAACTGGACGGAGACACTTACTTCGACAAGGCATGCGGCGGCACGGACTGCGACGACACGGATCCCAACACATACCCCGGCGCACCGGAGCGCTGCGACGGCAAGGACAATAACTGCGACCTGATCGTGCCGCCCAACGAGACCGACAACGACCTGCCGGCCGGAGACGGCTACGTGGAGTGCTCGCCCTGGGTCGGACCGCCCGGGACCATGGGCAACGACTGCGACGACAACGACCCCAACGTCAACCCGGGCGCAGCGGAGAGCGAGGCCGCCGGCAACTGCTCGGACGGGAAGGACAACGACTGCGACGGGAAGGCGGACGGCGCGGACCCGGATTGCGGCGGCGGCGGGTGCTCGGCCGGCGCCGAGGCGTCGGTCATGGATGCCGGCGGGGCGAAGCGAGGGAGCCTTCTCAATCTGCTGGCCTGGCTGCTCATTCCGGCGGCGGCGTCTTTCGGTGTGGCGCTCGTGCGCAGGAAGAGGTAGAAGACGCCGTCTCACGCCCGTCGAAAACCTCACCGAGGCCGTCCGCTCCGCCTTGAGAAGCCCCCTGGAGACGCCCCCGCTGCGCGAGACCGCCAGGCGCGCCCGTGGGGTCACCGTGGCCTTCTCCCGGCGCACGCCCTGGATGCCCTTCTCGATTTCCCGCCGCTGGACGCCGCGCGTGTTTTGACAGAATGCCCCGAATGTCTGACAATATCCGTGCAAAACAGGTTCCCGTGGCGGCCAACCGGTAACCATCGCCCTCCGCAACGCCGGCCAAGGCAAGCGCGCAGGAAAAGAGCCGCTTCCCTTTTTCATCTTGCCTGACGTGTCCATTTCGGCATAAGATGTGATGCATGAACCATGTGCTTTGTCTTATGCTTTACGGAGGCATACATGAGAACGACCTTGGCTCTTGACGAGCAGTTGATCAACGAGGTGAAAGCCCTGTCCGGTGCCAAAACGAAAAGAGAAGCCATCGAGAAGGCGATGGAGGAGTTCGTAAGGAGAAGGAAGTCCAAAAAGCTGCTCGATCTCGAAGGCAAAATAGAGCTTTCCGTTACGGTCGACGAGCTTCTCAAGAGAAGGAAGAAAGATGTTCCTCATCGATAGCTCCGCATGGATCGAGTATCTGCGCCCGGGCGGCTCCAGGAAAGTGAAGGAAAGAGTCAAAGAGATCCTGCACAAAGAGGAGGCGTGCTGCTGCGGGGTGGTAACCGTGGAGATTCTGAGGGGCGCCAGAACCGAAAGAGAGTTCAACGCGCTCAAGGAATCCTTCCTGGCGTTGCCTCAGCTGCCCTTGGACGGCCCCGCTGTCGAACTCGCCTCGAAATGGGGCTTCCTGCTGGACAGGAAGGGGAAAACCGTGTCCGCAACCGACCTGCTCATCGCTGCCGCGGCTCACAAGAAGGCATGCGTCCTCCACCTGGACAGCGACTTCGGGAAGGTCGCCTCCGTGGCCGCCGTGGAACAGGAGCGGCTGTAAAGGTACCCGTCCGATCCTTCCGTCACATTATCGGAAAGCGCCTGGCTCCATTCGAGTATTTCTGATATTCTGAAATAGGAAAAACCCATATCGGAGGAACACGATGGGGGCGCTCAAGGCATCCGTGGCGCAAATCAAGGCACGGGGGCAGTTGACGATACCCAAGAAGATTCGAGAAACAAGCGATCTCGAAGAAGGACAGGTGGTCTCGATTCTCCCTGTCGGAGGGGCCCTGATCATCACGCCCAAGAGACTGGAGCTGGAAGAAGCGAGGAAGCAGATCAGGAAGATCGTCAAGGCCTCAGGGGTATCCCTGGAAGACCTGCTTGCAGGGCTCAAGGAAGAGCGGGAAGCTCTGCGCAGGGAGTCCGATGGCAAAAGAAGAGGTTAGGATCTTTCTCGAGAAGAAGATGCCCGGGGTCCTTCCCATCTACCGGAAGTACCTGCCCTTGCTCCACCTCGAAATCGCCCCCCTACCGCCCCCGGAAGCGCTCGCGGAGTTCAAGGGCCAGGTGGCGGAAAAGGACCTGCCCGTTCTCGCATCTGCCGTACGAGCGGAGACGGACTTCCTGGTCACCGGCGACCGGAAGGACTTCGCCAGGGCCAGAAGAATGCGCAAGGATCCGCCAAGAATCGTCAGCCCTGGCGAACTCCTCGACTCGGTGCTCCCCGAGATCCTGCGCCTCCTGGAGGCAGGCTGATTCATGAGGACCCGAGTCCTGGAGGGTGCATCAAGCAAAGCGAATCCACCAACACCCTCTTGCCCGAGCCGCAGCATCGCCTCCTCGTTTCCGCCCTTCCGCAGGAGCCGTTCACGACGAGGCTTCATACGGCAATGACTTCCTCGCGAACAAAGTGGAGCCTGATTACCTTCGGCACGTGACGGTCGTCAAAATGGCACCGTTTTTCGTTGACACGGTTTCCTGCGTTCGTTACGCTTTTCGAAAAATGATACGATAAAAGCCGGGCATGGAGATTTCACGTTGCATTTCAAGCTGTCGCGGCACGCGAGGGAGGAACTCCAGAGACGGGGAATTCCGTTGGGCCTTCTCGAGCGGGTACTGAACAAACCTGAAGAAATCTTATAGGAGAAGGGTGGACGGAAGGCGTACCAGGCGGTGCTCGATTTCGAAAGCGGGAAGGTATTCCTGCTAAGGGCGACTGTGGATGATTCCGTCGATCCGCCGGTTGTGCTGACAGCCTACCGGACCAGCAAGATCAGCAAGTACCGGAGGTCAACATGAAGGTCAGATACGATCCGGAGGTGGACATCCTAAGGATAATCTTCAGCAACGCGGCTATCGAGGAAAGCGACGAGGAAAAGCCGGGGGTCGTTCTCGACTACGACAAGGACGGCAACGTCGTGGGTCTGGAAATACTGGACGCCTCGAGACGCATGGAAAACCCCCGCTCTCTCGAATATGTTGTGGAAGGCTGAGGGCCAGGACATTTGGCTCTTTGGGTGCCCGAACAGGGTCCTCCTGGACATGAGCAACCCATTGGTCCTGTACGACCCGCCGACGCCCACGCCGAAACCGGCGAGCATCCTCCTCCTGGGCTCAGGCCTGCTCGACCTTGCGGGATTGGGCAGGAGGTTCCGCAAATCCTGACCCGCACGAAGACCCCTCAGGCGGATCTTCATTCGTGGCTTGACCTTCGATCCAGTCCCACCCACGCACGGACATTGCGAGGGCGCCCAAGCGCCGCCGGCAAGGCGTCCGAAATGCCCGTGGAGCCAGGCCCCGCGGTTGCGGCTGTTCTGGATGCAAACTTCCGGATCCCGGCTCGCACGCGCTCCGCTCACGGGCCGGGATGACAGAGGATGACACGCTGGGGAAAGTGGGGATCCCTTGGCGCAAGAGCGTCCTTCTACCCTCATGGCCGTCATCCCCCAGAGAGCGGGAATCCATCCCGATCACATCTTGTAAGTAAATCTCAATTCGCTGAAGTCGATGGCCCAGTCCGGCAGACCGTCGTCGTCCGTGATGTCACTCGTCTCTTCGGCGAACATTTTACAGTTTTTCTTTCTTTCGAAGAAAGGCAGCCCCCAGAACATCCCTGTCCAAAAGTGGAAACCGCTTTCCCACGGACCCATCGTTCCACCAGGCAACACATACACGGCCGAGCCGCAACCATGCGGATTTCCACGTCTTTTCCATTCTTCGCGCTTCTGGCACATCTGTTGCTAACCAGATGGTGCACAACAAAACGTCCTGAACCGACTTCACGGAGGCTCGCATACAATGAAACCCGGACATCTGCCTTTGATCCTTGCCCTGGCCGCCATCGGGGCCGCCAGCCTTTTCAGCGCCCCGGCTTCCGCGATCACCTTCAAGATCGAGAACGGCCTCACAGACGTGGAAGTGACCCCCCTGGCCGACGCGAAGTCCGCAATCGAATACTACGACTACTCTCCCTTCTACGGCTCTCCCGCCTTCGGTCCGGAGGCCAACACCGGCTTCTTCTGGCTTTACGAAGACACCAACACGGGAAACATCAGCCTCGGGATGATATTCAATGAGTATCAGCCGGAACTTGGCAAAGTCCCCGGCGGCGCCGTTCGCCTGACCCTTGCCGGCAGTATTCTGGAAGACCTGTCCTTCGACTTCAAAGACGATCCTGATCCGCTCGACACTAAGCACTTCGACGTTACAGGGGATGTTTGGACGCTCAACTGGGCCTGGTTTGCGATGTACACAGACGGCGGAGTAATCGGCGGACTGGACGCTTTCTCTCCCTCCGACGAGATCACCATCGCCCTGAACAGCTCAAGAGGAATCAACGACTGGTACTTCCTGACTGGCGACCCTGTGAACCCGAACAGGATCCTCCTGGACATGAGCAACCCGCTGGTCCTCTACGACCCGCCCACGCCCACGCCGGAGCCTGCAAGCATCTTCCTCTTGGGCTCGGGCCTGCTCGGCCTCGCGGGCCTCGGCAGGAGGTTCCGCAAGTCCTGACCCCCACAAACCCCAGCGCATGCGCAAGCAGGAGTCCAGGAGAGGCCTGGGGGAAGGGAAGCGACCCGGCCCCAAGACATTGCGGGGAGCGAACCGGCGTGGCTATCCCCCGTGCTCACTGACGGGTTGCCAACCACCTCGCGGAAGCTGCTGCATTGGCGGCAAACTCGTTGTCCCGGATCTCGTCCCGGGAATAGCAAAAGAGGTCCACGCCTATGCCGAGTTCGGAGAAATGAGGCTGATACGGGTTGCTTCGTTCGTGGAATGCCTGGGTTGGCCGGGAAGAGAGAACAATGAGAAGGTCTGCATCGCTGCCGGGAGTGGCCGTACCCTCCGCCAGAGAGCCAAAGAGCCCCACCGACTCGATTTCCGGATGAAGATCCAAGAGCCTCTGTGCGCAAACTCGAAGCCGGTCAATCGTCTCCCTGCGGTCGAGCCAGAAGACCTTCACTGAACCGTACGATTTCTTCTGCACAACCGATGGCATCTTTGGAATCCTTTTCCGTGAAGTAGTCGGCAGGCTTCCCCGCAGGCCACCCGTTCGGGTACCGCGTCGGTATGTAGAATCGATCGAGCTCTCTACCGCATTGTTTCAGTCGCTCCGGAACCTCTCTTTTTGCCTCCAAGGCCATCAGCAACTCCAGGACTCCATGTCCCCAGGCTTCCCCGCCTAGGTGATAGAAGACCGCCTTGAGCGCTTTTTCGGCTGCCTGATGAGCGGCGAAGCAAGCCCACTCGTGAAACCCTCCGCCGGCTTCGTAGGAAGCGTTATCCAGGTCTCTCCTCGCCTGCTCTATCCAGTCCTGTTTGCGGTTGGGCATGGCTTGACCTCTGCTCATTCGCCTTGCTGCCAGTTTGTCCGTCATCGCACCCCATGTCAACAAGAAGACCCGCAGGAGCGGAAATCCCTCCCCTAGAGGTGGGTGGTCAGCCGCATATGGCTGCCTGTCTGGCGGGTGACCTCGTAGCCCAGCGTTTTCAGAGCCCGGCAGAGATCTTCAGAAGAAAGGTCACGAGGAAGCTTCATACAGCTATGACTTCCTCGCGAACGAAGTGGAGCCTGATAACCTTCGGTACCTGTCCCTCGTCAAAATGGCACCGAACGGCATCTCGCACCTGCTCCTGGAGCGACGGAATGTCATCAGCTTCCGTAACGATTGATGCGCCAAGCCCGCGCGCAACGTATCCACCCTCTATCGCCTCTTCCACCAGAAAGACGAGTTCGGTCATTACGCCACTCCTTTGCAAGCCCGTCCGTGTTCTTCATGCTCTTATTCTAAGTCTGTCCCGCAGAGGAGCCTATGTCAACAAGAAAACCTACGGGAGCGGAGATCCCCGGGCCGGGCGAGGCCGCCGATCACGACCTTCCTGCCGTCGTGCCCGACCGTCCAGACCGTGCACTCCGACTCCGAACGGCTCGCGTCGAAATCGTAGCCCACGATCCACACGGACAGCGCAATACTTCTATAATGCCCACAAAACGGGAACCCGGCAGCATACTCTCGGGTATTTCAGGCACTGGACAGCAACGCGGCGATCTCTCGACACCAGGGTATTCCTTCTCCCTGCGGGGTAGGGTTCTCGCCAGGTGTTTCGTTGTAGAACACCTCTGCGGCAAGCTGGCTGGGAGAGGGCCCCTGACCGAGGCGCTGCTCAAATCCCGAGCGGAGGACCTGGAACGTGAGGAAACCAAGCTACGTTCTGGATAGCTGCGCCGTTCTTGCCTATCTTCAGGCCGAACCCGCTGGGCTGAGAGTCAAAGACCGGCTGGCGCAGGCGAGTAGAGGCGATACGCTTGTTCAACGGAGAAAGCTACCGCCTCCGGGAGGCTGATCAGCGACAATTATAATTCCCGCCTGGCGACAATTAGAATTCCCGTTGTAATAAGTTAAACGTTAGACTATCCGAGCTACTCAGCGAGAGGGGGCTCGGATGGACACGGACGCTCAGGTGAGGAAACTGATGAAGCTGATTGGAAGTGGGAAGACGTTGGGAATAGCGGCGGCAAAGGTGGGTCCATCTTTAACCGTTGGTAGCAGGTGGGCCTTTTTCTGAACCAGGTGCAAGCTTCAGGGCTCATGATCTCCGATTTTTCCTTCCACTCCCTGGGCGTGGTCATGGACAGGCTGAACCGCCGGGATGCTCTCAAGCGCTTCGTCCAAGACTCTTGTGTCGATGGGTCGGTTGGCCTTGTGGCCCGGCAAGAGGTTCCTGACACCGTCTTCCCGTTCACGCATTCAGGAACTCTTGGGGATCAATGCCTGCCTGCCTTAGGATAGCGCAGACCGTGCCTTCAGGCAGATCACCAGGGTGGTTTGGGATCGTTGTGTAGCGGCGTGTCTCGGGATTGTACCAAATCTCATGGCTCCCGGCCGCGTGGCGATCGAACTCGAAGCCGAGATCTCTCAATTTGCGCACAACCTGTCTGTATCGGAACCCGGCCAGTCGACCCATGGCGGCTCAGGCGCCAACCACGATCTGATATTCCGAGACACCCTCTGCCTCGGGTAGGGGCAAAGGCTCGTTGCGTTCTCCTCGAGCCTCGATGATCTTCTTGGCGACATCCCTTGCGATGTCCAGCGTTTCAGATATGGTGCGGCCCTGCGCGACCAAGCCAGGGATATCGTCCGATGTGGCCAGGTAGACACCTTCAGGAAGTTTCTCGATTCTTAATCGAAACATCAATTCCATCCTTCATCTCCCTTTCCACCAGAAAGTGATTTCGGTCATTGCCCACTCTCCTGCAAACCGATGCGTGCTTTCCCTGGCCCCGGTTTCAAGTTTGTCCCGCCTAAGCACCGATGTCAACGAGAAAATCCGAAACCGCAGACATCGCGGGGGCACGCCAATGCCCGCGGCCCCCGCAGCACACCGGCTTCCAACTCCCTCCTTGACCCGGCCGCATCACCTCCCGACCCCTATTTCCACCGCAACCGTACTCCCGTCCGGGACCGACACCCCGGACCCCAGGAACTCCACAAACCCCAACGCACGGTCGCGAACGGCGTCGATCTCCTTCTCGATCCGCCTCATCGCCTCCTCGTCTCCGTCATTCCGGGCTTGACCCATCGTCATCCCCGCGGAGGCGGGGACCCAGTCCCAGCCTCCATCATCGTCCCCGGGCATCAAGTAGACGGCGTACAGATCCGCATCAGTCCACCTCCCCGCCGGGTTGGTCACGAAGAGCGCCGCCTTCTTCCTCCCCGGGGGCAGCACGACCTCGGTCGCCACCGGATCGGACGCGTAACAACTGACTCTCTTGTCCCCGGAATCCCCCTGCCGGGCAAGGCCGCCGATTACAACCTTCCTGCCGTCCTTCCCGACCGTCCAGACCGTGCACTCCGACTCCGAGCGGCTCGCGTCGAAGTCGTAGCCCACGATCCAGATGGAGATCTTCCCCGGTAGAGCCGCCTTTCCATCAGCAAGCCCCCTTTCCCTTAGCCAATCGCGTTTCTGCGTCGTTCGCACTTCCTCCGGAAATCCGTAATCCGCTTTCTCCCATTCGCGAACCACCCGGGCCGGATCCAGGAGCCGCTGGATGTAAGGATTGTCAGGGCCTCCGGTCGCCCGGATCTTCTTCCCGCTTTCGAGAGCATCGCGGATCTTCTGCAGATGGGGCTGCCCTGCCTCCCGGGCCCTGGCCTCTGCGGCATGGTCCACCCACGGATACGGCCCCGACCTTCGCACCCTGTCCATCTCCCGAAGGTAGTCCGAGCAGACCTTCGCGTAATCCAGAGAGGCACGCACCAGGGCAACACGCTTCCGGACCCTTTCATCGCCCGCCTTCCCCTCCGCAGCGCTCACGCACCGGTCCAGATCCTTCAACAGGCCGGGCGTAAAGAGCTGCACCACCTCCCTGTAAGGCCGTTGCCTGGCAAGATGCACGCCGGAGGCGACCGCCGCCTCTTCTAGCGTTTCATAATACTTTTGCATGGGCCCTGCCGCTTCCGCATAGAACTTCGTGTAGAAATCCTCCAACAGGGTGTCCACGTCCGCGTTCGGGTCCCACAGTAGCTTTGCCGCAATGTAGTAGACGAGCCCATTCGAGCCGAAGTTTTCCCTGTACTGCGTGGCCAGGCCGAAGACCCCGAGCTTCTTGAGGTAGGGGATATCCTGCCGGATCGTATGGATGACGGGCCACGGCAGCTCCAGCCAGGACACCTTGCTGAAGTACTCGTACATGGCAACGTTCGGGCAGATCCTTTGCCATCCCTTCAGGTACTGGTTGTATGCCATGTTATACGGGCACGCCGGGTCCGTGAGGGCATGGTTGTGGCACATGAAGCGGCAGAGCTGGATGACAGAGTTGTTGTTGACCCTCAGCGTCCGGTCGAGTGGAGGCGCCACATAGGAGTAATAGGCGATGCTTTTCAGCAAGACGTCGGCATATCTCTTGTGCACGATCGTTGAAACAGCTTCGTAGAATAGCAACATCCTGCGGGAATGTGCGTTGTGAAGCCCCGTTTGAGGCTCGTCCTGCGCCTTGCATGCGGGGCATTCGCAGAAAGCAGCCGTGTCCATCGGGTCCAGCGAGACCATTCTGAGGTACGGCCTCGCTTCTTTGAGTTTGATAATCTCCGTCGCGACCTCGGAAACGACCTGCTGATTGGAGGTACAGAGCTGTACTTGGGCGGTCGTTCCCTTCGTCCCGCCTCTCTTACCGCCGATCAGGGCATAATACTCCGGGTGTCGCTGAAAATGCTTTCCCACCGGAAGGAGCCGGTCAAAAGTATGAACGAACCACTTGGTAGTGAATTCGCCCTGGCAGTCCAGGCTCACGTTCATCCCGCTCCGGCGTGCCCATTCTCCTTTTCCGACCCACATCCATCGAAAGCCCGGCTCGCCGGGCTCTTGAATTTGACGGATCTTCACGGTCGAGGCAGAAGGGACCACCTCGCCGAGGTCTCCGGGCATAAACCAGCGCACTCCGAGCTGCTTCTCTAGGAACCGCTCCACAGCGTAATATGTCGCGAGCTCAGTCTTGCCAGCCAGCAGCAGGATACCGCGATCCCTGACTCCCTCTACCCCCCGGGGAGGGGCAGTGCGGTGAAAAGGCCCACTCCTGATGACGTACCCCCCTTTCGACAGAGCCTCGCTTGCAGTCTCGCTGACTCGGAGGCCCACCCTGCTGGCCTCCGCTACCGCCACTTCCCCGCCGACGAAGATTAAGCTAGTCCAATCCTGGCGCCCTTCTCTTCTCCTCTCTCCCTTCGAACGAAGAGCGTCAGGGAAAGCAGTAACGAGGCGCACCGGCGCCCTCGCACCAGAGATCTTCCACAAGTAATGCGCAAGCTCGTCGGCCGGGCCTCTGGCAAGCTCTCCAAATCCTATCACCTCGCATGTGGGCACTCCACCTTGCACAAGGACCATCTCGCCTGCCTCGCCGCCATCCTGTCCGAGACAGAACACGCAACTCCACACGCCGACAAGCGCGGCCAGCCGTGCAAAACTGACCCGGAGTCGTCCAAGTGGAAATCCTAAAGGCCGCAGGAACTCGCAACAATTCATCTCACCATCGTCGCATCTCAGCGCACTCCCTTGCCTTCAGAATACCCTGTATGCTTTCGCGGAATTCGCGGTTTCCTCTTGCTTTCCCGGATGCCATGCCTCGATTCGACGTAGGCCGTACGGATATCTCTCCCCGGCCTAACCGGTCAACTCGATAAGCTGATCGCAAAGGCTATTATTGTTTTGCGGTCTCTGAGCTCTCCAAGCACACGGTAATCAGCGTTTCTTTTCATCCGCGTGACGAAATGGATCTTGTTCCCGGTCCAATGGGCGAACAACCCTTAGTCATGGTACGCATGGTCCATGACCACAAGGGATCCTGGAGCCAGGGGCATTCTTCGCGTCACCGTGACGTCATGGCTCCTCCCCTCGGAGATGCAGGCGAAACTCTCGTACGCCCGAGCTTTGCCCACACTCCTCCTTGCGGGTTCCCTCTTGACGTCAATTCAGATCACCCACAAAAAGGTCTTCTTCAATGATGAAAATGCACTTTCCTCACAACCTATTTCCACAAGACTGCTATCTCATCTTGTGACTGAGCCGGGGCTTGTCAAGAACTTAGTTGAAATTCTTTTGGAGGCTCCCCGACCATTCT
>CAYLMK010000025.1:0-76871 GCA_964384945.1 uncultured Thermodesulfobacteriota bacterium
CCACAATTCCGCTACCTGCTATTCTCCAGCCATCTGAAAGCACGTTCCTATCTTTCTACCTGCTATTCTCCAGCCATTTGAAAGCACGTTCCTATCTTTTACCTGCTATTCTCCAGCCATCTGAAAGCACGTTCCTATCTTTTCGACGTGCTCTGCCTTGCGGCGTTTGCCCCGCAGGCAGTTTGAAAACTTCCCGTAGTAGCGAACCATCTGTTCGCCCCTTAAGGGCACGTGGGTTCCCATGGCAGCGATCCACTCGAGTGCATCATAGGTTTTTTTCTCTTTGCCATCTTTGGAGTGGTAGATGACCGCGGTCTGCCCTGGCACATAGTCCATACGTTCTTGCGAGAACGAGGCCCGGATGAGGTAGGCGGCAAGACGTTCCAGGGACTGCTTCTGATGGGGATAGATCCTTTGGCCGCAGAAGACGTTGAACCCGGAGTGTCTATTCGTCGGGGGGAATAGCCTGGAGGACTTTGCTAAGGAGATGTCCCTCTGGAGTCAGGATGATGCCATCACCTTCGATCTCCTCGATCTGACGGCAGAGAAGATCTCCATGAATGTGACCCGCTGCCGGTATGCGGAGATGTACAGGGAACTCGGGATGGCCGACCTCGGATTCGCCCTTTCGTGCGCCCGCGACTTCACCATGGTGGAGGGTTTCAACCCGAAGATCCGGCTCGAACGCACCCAGACCCTCATGGAAGGGGCGGAACACTGCGACTTCCGCTTCACGCTTCAGCGGGAGTGAGCCGATTTCTTCACACAGATCAACTCTTCTTCATTAGGCCCGGATAGTTCTTCTTGATGTATTTCTCAACGTCCGCTCGGAGGAGCCTTGCCAGGTCGACCATTTCCTCGGCTTCCAATGCCGAGACTTGGCCAACCCGCTCGTAGCCGCTGATATTTCGCTTCTTCCTGAAAGCATCGAATCTAGCGATGAGGCGCCTGTCGGCGTCAAGGGTATAAGAAAGGGACTGGATGATACGATAATGGTGGGCTTCCCTGGCGGCACGATAACCGGCCGCGGCCAATACTGCCGTCGCCGCCTGCAGAGCGGCATTGTACGCGATGTTCAGCTTCCAGTCCGGGCTCAGGCCCTGCGCGACACAGTCGGCAAGATCACGGTCCGCCACTTGCAGCAGATCCGCAATCTCCCGCGGGCTGGTACGGTGCTCAACCAGCCAGCCGTTTCGTAGCCAATCGCTTAAGGACATTCTCGTCGCCTAAGACGAAAAGTTTCGGATTCTTCGTCACCGACTTGAGAAAATGGTGGCCGGCAGCCAGTTTCGCTTTGAACTCCTTCACAGGGTAGACGGTTGGGTTGACCTCACGGCAGAGTCTTTCCTGGGCCGGGCCAAGGGCCTCTACTATTTCAGAGAATTGGGCCTCACCGACGATGAGGATATCGATATCGCTTCCTCTTCTTTCAATCCCAAGGGCTGTAGAACCGTGGACGAACGCAAGCTCGATTCTATCCTGAAATGGACGCAGTGCAGACCGCAGCACATCGCCAACCCCGGCCGTTTTCGAGATCAACCCTTTGATCTCCTCATATACCGGGCTTTGTTGATCGGCCTGGAAATAGACTTGGCGACCTCTCACCGTCCGCACGAGGATACCTGCTCCAACCAGAAGCCCCAGTTCGCGCTGGACGGCTCCGAGTCCGAGGCCTGTGAGGCGCACGATCTCCCTCAAATAGAAGGATTCGTCTGCATGGCCGTACAGGAGGGAAAGGATGGCCATGCGGGTCTTCCCAAAAAGGGTCTGGGCTATCTGATCCGGAAAATCTCTTGTACCCATATTGATTACTATCGTAATCGGAATGGTTACAGGAGTCAATCGCGTGCATCAGGAAGTGGGTGCTGCGGCAAGTCAGCCAACTCCTTCCTCACCTTATCCGGTTCGAGCAGGGTGCCCAGGCGCACGAAGATCTCCAGGGCCTGGGTGAGATACCGCCGGGCCTCGGCGTGCTCGCCGCGGAGCTTGTGGTAGCGGCCCATGCCGGAATGGGCGAGGGCCAGCTCGTTCTCCATCTTGATGTCGCGCGAAATCTTTATCGCGGCTTGGAAGTGAGATGGTGCTTGGGTCACGTCGATGTTCAGAGCGACTTCGCCGAGGATTGTCAATAGGAATCTAAAAGTGTTCCAGTTATGGGAAAGTAAAAGTGTACCACCCCTGCCGTTCAGACTTCCCCTTCTGCCCCCGAGAGTCCCATCAAGGAGGGAATTTCTGGGGGCATGGGACCGATTTCGGGTTTCCGGTTTTCTTGGGTGACCACCCACTCCGGGGGTCGAGATCCGGGTTTCGGGGTCCTGCGGGAGGGGAGGCCCGAAAACGGGCTCACCAGGATGCCCAGGAATCGACGATTTCGACCTGACCCTTACCTTGGGTATACCCCCCCCAGGGAGGCCCCTCGGGGGCGGTCCGACCCGCCTTGGACTCTGTTTGTTCCTCTTTGCCGGTTCACCTCCTTTCTGCCTCAGCCCATGGAAAGCTCGGCGGCCGTCTCTTGCGAGACGACCTGCTTACCGAAGGCGTGCTTCCGTAGCCGGTAACTGTGCCCCTTGATGTTGACCACCTTGCAGTGATGAAGCAGTCGGTCCAGGATCGCCGTGGCGATCACCGCGTCTCCGAACAGTTCCTGCCAGTCCCCGAAGCTCTTGTTCGAGGTGATGATCGTGGAGGAGCGCTCGTAACGGTGCGAGACAAACTGGAAGAACAGGTAGGCCTCCTTGCTGTCGATGGGCAGGTAGCCCACCTCGTCGACCACCACGAGGCTGGAGGTCAGATACGCCTTGCGTTGGCTCTGGCATTCCTTGAGCTTGCGCATGAGCGCGTCCATGGTCATGAAGTAGACCTTGAACCCGTGGTAGCAGGCCTTGATGGCCAGCGCGATCGCCAGGTGCGTCTTGCCCACCCCGGGCGGGCCGAGGAAGATCACGTTCTCCCGGTTGCGGATGAACTCCAGGTCGAAGAGCCCCATCACCTCCTTCTTGTTGAGCTTGGCGTGAAATCCGAAATCGTACTCTTCGATCGTCTTGGCCGCGGGCAGCCCCGCAGTCTTCATCGCCGTCTCGATTCTGCGCTTCTCCTTGGCCGCCACCTCCTCCTCGAGCAGATGGTCCAGAAAGGCCAGGTAGGAGCTCTTCTCCCCCTCGGCCTGACGGACCACCGTGTCCAAGACCGCGGCGGCCTGGCTGAGTTTCAATCGGCCCAGGTTCTCCCGGAGGCGGTCACTGATCAGTTGTTCCATCTGCCACCTCCTTGGGCCAGCTCTTCATACTGAGCCAGGGGCCGATACTGGACCTGCGGGAAAAGAGACGAATTGACCAAGCCCCGGGTGGCCTTGCCCTTCGCCCGGCCGTACTTGCGCCGGGCCTGCTCCCGGTCCCGACGCATGTAGCGTCCAGGAAGTAATGTCCACGGATCCCGCAGTCCAAGAAGGCGTAGATCGCCCGCACGACCTCCTTTCTCAGGCAGCCGTATTTCTGTTCGAAACACTCCGGCCACATCCGTTCGAGTTCTTCGAACCTGCTTTCGATGATGCGGTAATAGTCCGTTCTTTCCGGGTGCCGCCTCTTGTACACCCTGGTTTCGGCCATGGCCTTGCCTGCCCCCTGCTGATGACTCGCATGAGGGAGGAGGGCAAGCGTTGTGCCGACCGGGAATCACAAGAGGTTGTGGCGGACGATGACAGGGATCACTCCCAGGCACCGCCAGCCCACTGGGACTTCTGAACCACCCCGCCAGGCGTCCGGCCTCCCTCTTGTCGCACTCGTCTGTTCAATTTCTGGCCGTCCGACCTGGTTTTTCTCTCTCTTCGATCTGACCCTCTGCCAAACCGCCCACCCGGGCGCAACTCTCCCCTCGGTGCTCCCCAGGATCACCCAACATCTTGTGGCTTTTTCTCCTTGACCCACAATTCCGCTACCTGCTATTCTCCAGCCATCTGAAAGCACGTTCCTATCTTTTCAGCGAAGAGAACACCGGCCTGGTCTTCCTCTCCTTCGGCCAGATATTCTAGGGAATCCCTTCGCTCAGTGGCCCTTGACCCTCCCGCCGCTCTTGCGCTGATTCGTCACCACAGGAGGCCTTCGCCCGGCACCGAGCGACGGAAAACCATATCCGTTTTCGCACCCGCCAAGACCGCGACCGGCTTCAGTCCGGAACGTGCAGGCTCATCGTGATAGTGCCGATGGCCGTGCCCGTCGCGTCAAACCTCCAGAGCGTTGCAGAGTCTTCGTCTGCCGCGACGTGGCTGGAGTGGTTGTTCACGGTCTGCGCCCACCAATCCAAGCTGTAAGTCCTGCCGTTGACCCAGGCGTCAAGGTTCGCCGGGATGTTCCATGTCGTAGCATTCGCAATGTCGTAAGGCTCGACGTCGTACAGGCCGACGTTGTCAAGGTTTTCGGTAGAGGTGTACACCACCTTTCCGCTCCCGTTGTGTCCGATAAGCCACCAGTGGGTAGAATTCGCCGCGTCCAGGTCATAAGCGAACGAAAGATTGGTCTCGGTGAGGTCGACGTCGCCCAGTGCACTGGCCTCCCTCGGGATGTCTCCTGCGGGGCTGGTGATCAGGATTGCGTCATGCAGCACTCCCCCCGCTGGGACGTCCAGATCCATCTCGACGTGCGTACAGGAAACAAAGCCGGCGAGAACAACGACGGCAACCGCAAATAGTATGTTCCTCATGGCTCAACCTCCTTTCATGCGGACGTCTCCCTCCCCCGCCGTTCCACAGGTGAGCGAGCAGTCCGCGGCTCTTGGGGGATGACTTCGGGCACCATTCTAAACTTAGCAAGAGCCCGGATGTCAAGAGTTTTTATCTTCTTCAATATTCTATGCTAAATCTCATGGTTTCGTGCGAGCCCGTCAGGGATTGGTTTGGTTCAGGAGGATCTCGACCGCATGCTGCGGATCGGCGACCACGTTTACAGGAACGTCCATCCGCCGAAGGCACAGCTCTCCGGAATGACGACCGTCCGCTTCCGCCCATCCGGGTCGCGGGGACGACCCGCCTCGGGGAAGCCGGGTCAGCAGAGGAAATACGTGTGGGTCGGGCAGAGCAAATGGGGGCGCGCCGAGGTGGCCCGGATCGTCGAGCACCTGCTGCGGTTCAGCCTCCTGAGTTTGTAGGAGTCAAAGAAGCGGATCTGCCTTTCGGAGATGGACTCCACAATGGACCAGTGATCCCAAAGGGGGCCGCCGAGCCCGATCAGAATCGCCCCCCTTTCGTTTTCGTCCAGGAATCGCATCATCTCGTTCCAAAACTCGTCGAGGCTCGTGTTCGGATGGTGCTTGAAGGGCATGGTCCGTTGCGGGATCCGGTCTCCCACCACATCGTTCAGGATCCCGCCGATCGTGGTGAGTCCGATCCCGCTGAGGAAGATCTTGGCAAGGTCCCTCTTCTTTTCCAGGTGCAGGATGATCTCCTTGAACAAATCCCGGGACTCCTCCTCTCCGAGGCCTGCGATGATGCGGGTTGCGTTCACGATGCTGTAGACGGCGCAAAGCCCGTCCAGAGCGCCCTGCATGTAGGGTTTCATTTCTGTCTCCCGAAGCCCGGCTCGCGGCTTCAAGAACCCGGGGGAAGGGCAAGACTGAAGGTCGAGTCGGTTGAACCGGTGCGTGCGCGGCGTTGGGCCGCCAGGGAGACCAGCCTGCTGCCCATTTCGCCGTAGGAGTACCCGATCAACTCGGCGGCACATGCCATGCTGGCATCTGCGCTGATGTCCGCGTTCGGGTTGACATCGAGAACAAAGAAGACCCCGTCCCGCAGCCGGATGTCGATCCGGCCGTAGTCACGGCACCCGATCGCCCGGTAGGCCGAAAGGGCGACCCTTTCGAGATCGCGGCACATGCCCGCATCGAGCGGGGCGGGAAGCAAGGTCTTGATTCCCTTGTAGTGCTTGGAGGCCGGAACGAACTTGGAGTCGTACGTACAGAGCCTTTCCCGGGCTTCCCCGAACGAGGAGAAGTCCATCTCGGCCGGCGGCAGCATTTGGATGAGGCTGTTTCCCCAAAACGAAACGTGGAATTCGCGCCCGTCCACGAAATCCTCGACCAGCGCAGGCTGACCGTAGGTGTCCAGAACGTGTTCGATGCGCAAAACCAGTTCCTGTTCCGTCATGACCACCGACTCGGGGGTAAGCCCTTCGCTGCAGTGTTCGTGGGCCGCCTTCACGATGGCCGGGAAGCATCGCCATCGATTGCGCAGCGGTCTGGAAAAGATCTTCCAGGCCGGCGTCGGGATCCCCGCATTCGCCAGGATTCCCTTCACGCGCTGCTTGTCCTCGCTCAGGGCGAGCACGGCGGAGTCCGAACCCGTGTAAACAAGATTCATGGACTCCAGCACATCGGCCACCAGGGCCTCGCTGTGGGGGATGCCGGGAATGGCCTCACACCAGTTCAGGACGACCTGTTTCCTCAACTTCCTCAGGGGAACCGAGCGCAGCAGCCGGGGAAGATCCGCATCGTACAAGGGCAGGTAGGCGACGCTGTGCCCGACCTCTTCCAGCGCGGCACCGAGACGATTTGGCTCGGCCAGCGCCGCGTCTTGCTCGCCCGTCGTCCACGCCGGGTCTACATTGTAAAGCAGCAGAACCGGCGCCCTCGGTTTCCTGCTGTGCTTCGGCAATTGCGGCTTTTTCCCCCGATCAATCGTTCCGGAACGGAATCTCCACGCGCATCGCCCTCGCTGTGTATCGGACTGCGCTTGGGTGCCGGGATGCGCCTGACCGCGAAAGCCTCTCCCCTCTGGGTTTCTACCCACATATTTACAGGAAAGGCCGGTGCCTTTTCAAGGCAATCAACCCCTTTTTCGGCGGAAAAAACCAAGAAGCTGATCCTTTTTCCCCACGGGGCGGGAAGGGGCGGATCGAACATCTCCGGACAGGGCCAAGCCACCTCGCGTTTGACAGACGCGTTCCATAAAGGTATCGAAAGCGTCTGAACTCGAGAGAGCCGCAGGAGACGGTACGGTTGAACAAGGAAGAAAAACGTATCATCACCCTGACCACCGTGTCCCATTCGCTGGTCCACCTATTCGAAGGTGTCCTGCCTCCGCTCGTCCCCCTGCTCATCGTGGAGTTCGGCACCGACTATTTTCACCTGGGGCTCATCGTGGCCGTGTTTTCCTATGCCTTCGGGATCGGCTCGCTTCCCTCGGGATACCTGGCGGACAGGATCGGCCCGAGGCGCCTGGTCACCCTGTACCTCTTCGGCGCAGGCGCGATGGCCATGGGGGTTTTGCCCGTCACCTCCCTCTGGGGTTACGGCATCCTCATGGGGGCCATCGGCCTCTTCTGCAGCACGTACCATCCTGCGTCGAACACTCTCATCTCGCTGGCCGTCCGGGAAAAGGGAAGGGCCTTCGGCATCCACGGAATCGCCGGAAGCCTCGGGGTCGCCTCGGTGCCCCTGCTCTCCGCCTGGATCGGGGCCGCGCTGGGGTGGAGGACACCGCACGCCCTTTACGGCTTCGTCGGCATCCTTGCCGGCGCCTACTCCCTCAGGATCCCCAGACGTTCGCTGATCCGCGAAATGGCTCCAAAGGATGCCGGCACCCAAGTCCCCTTTGCCGTATCTTACTTGAATCTGACCCTTTTCTTCCTTTCAGCGATGGCCCTGGGGTTGACCTACAAGGGGATCATGACCTTCCTGCCGGCATTTATGGGGGAAAGCGTTCAGATCGGCGGGCTCCGGGTCGGCAAGGTGGCGCTGGGAGGGACCCTGGCCACCATCGCCCTTCTCTCGGGGGCCTTGGGCCAGTATTTTGCCGGCCGCAGCGTGGACCGCATTCAGGCCGAACGGCTCTATCTCGGAGCGATTCTTCTCGGAACCGTCTTCGTCTTCCTGATGGCGGCCGCAGGCAACCTGGTTCTGGTGCTTTCGGCAGCGCTCTACGCCTTTTTCTACTTTTCCACCCAGCCCATCCAGAACTACCTTCTGTCGGTCTATCTGCCGAGGCACCGGCACGGGCTCGGGTATGGGATCCACTTCTTCATCACCTTCGGGATCGGATCCACTGCGGCGGCCGTCTCCGGCTACCTCGCGGACCACTTCGGATTGCGCTCCGTTTTCTATGCCATGGGCGCCTGTTTCCTCTTCTCCGCGGCCATGGCCGCCACCCTTCTGGCCCGCGTGAACCGGAAACGGGAACCGCCTGAGACGCTCAACGTTTGACTGCAGGAAGAGTTCTTTGCGCTAACCGCCAAAGAGGTTCAGTCCCCCGGCATGGTTGCGGCGCGATCGTGCCCGCAGAACCCAAGAGAGGGATTCAACGAACCAACCTGCCAATCCGGGGGAAACAGGGTCTTGCGAAGAAAGCGAGGAGGGCCTCTCGCACCTTGTCCCAACCCTCTCGCGTTCTCCCTCGCAATCTTTCTTGCCTTCACCGAATGCCGACCTGTTTGACACTTGCCCTCTTCATGCCCTTCAGGAATAGCCCGGGAGGCAGAAAAAGAAGAATCAGTCCCGCCATCGCTTCGAGTCCCGCTTCAACCCCCAGACCACGGGCTTCGAACTTGATCATCAGACCGCACAACGGAGGAGGCGGCTCTGTCGAGCATGTATCGAACGGGTCCACAGGGCAGGGATCGCAAGCATCCCCTACCCGATCCTCGTCAGCATCTTCCTGGGCCGGATTCGCCACGAAAAGGCAGTTGTCCTCAATGCTGGTCACGCCGTCGTTGTCAGGATCCTCCGGTGAAGGAACCTCGGAAACCCAGAGCGAAGATCCTCCATAGGCGGTTCGGGTCCCAAGCAAGAGGTAGCCGTCCATGAAGAGAATCGGCCCGACCCCTGTGACGGTTTCATGGCCGAACCCCGGCACGGAGATCAGGTACCATTGGCCGGCCTCATACCGGAGAACACGGCCTCCGGGCAGCGCATCGTCGGTCGTGCCGACGTAAAGTGAGCCGTCAATGATGTTCATGCTATGAAAGTAAAAATCTCGCGTCGCTTCTGAGAGGGTTCCTGGGGGAAACACCTCCCGGGTCCACCCCGCACCCCAGAACTCCCAAAGCTGAGCCTGGCGGGACGCGCTGTGCGTACCGACCCACAGGGAACCCTCGAAGCTTGCCATAACGTAGCTGTTCTCCTGGTCCTTCCCATACCCGAAACCGTCTTCATCATTCACCTTTTCCCAGTCAAGAAGGCCGGGGTATTGCGGATCGGCCTCCTCCCCGTCGGTTCTCCACACCTGTGTCCCGGTTCCTGGACGAAGGCCATATCCGTTCTCGGTCCCCACGTACAGATGGTCCTCATGCACGATCATCGTCGTTGCGTCCGTATTCTGTTTGTTCCCGAACCCATTCCGGTTGACCCGGGCCCAGTTTAGGCCGTCTTCCGACCGCCAGACCGAGCAGCCGCGAGAGGGTGCGAAGATCCCCGCATAGAGGGACCCCTTGAAGACGCCCAGAGAGGTCACGCAAAACCCGCCGAATGAAGCCGGATCGACCCGTTCCCAATCCTCCTGGCCCAGGGGAGAGAAAACCCCCGGCCTGGTGCGCCACAGGGTGGCCCCGGCGAGCTGGTTCCATGTGCCCACATAGAACTGATCGTTGAAGCTGGTCATCGCAGCCGTTGTGAAGTTGTTCTTGGAATCTGCGACGCCAAACCCAGGGTCGATGACCTGCCTCGTACACCATCCGGCTTCGTCGCGGCAGACGTGGTAGACCATACAGCCCTGCTGCTTGCTCCAGGTCCCGATGTAGGCCTGGCCGTTGAACGTTGCCCCGCTGACCACATAGTTGTTGTCCGGGTTTCCAAAGCCCCCGCCGGCCACCATGCAGAACTCGGCTTCAGCCGGAGAGAAAGAAGAAAGTTGAATGAGGACTGTCGACGCAGTCAATACGTTTCTTACTTTGCGTTTCGTCTTCATCCTGATTCCCTCCTTGCTCATCGAGTCGAACGAACCGTCCTCTTCTGCCTTATACAAAGGAACCCTTGTTGGGTCAGTGATCTGGTTCACAAGGATTTTGTGAAATAGGGCACATTCGCGGTTGGAGGACGCACGCCTCAACTACCTGGGCGCAACATTCCCCGTGCCTGGAGCAAAGAGGCGGACAGGAACGCGGATCGAATACGGAGAGTCGGACCTGGAAACGAGCGACAAGCCCGGGACAAGATTCGCTGAGGGCAAGTCCCGTTGGGCCTGGGATCAAATCGGCGCGGCCGGCTTTGCCGACCCTTCCGATAGCTGGTTCATCCCTGGTGAACAGGCCGTAGTGCTCCAGGCCCGTCGGGGCAGGTGAGGCAGGAGCCCGCGGGGCAGGACGGGTGCGGGAATCGTCTGATCCTTGGAAATCTCCTTCTGGAATCAGTCCTCTTCCGGTCGTTTGGGAGGAATCCCGCGTCTCAGACGGCCCTTCCCTGGGAGGCGCCATTTTCCCCGTTCCTCCGGATTCAGGGATCTGTGACTCCAGTCACAGACGGGGCTGTCAGCAGGACCCTTCTGGCGGAGGGGGGAGGGCGGGTCGCGACCGCGCGTCAAGAAGGGGTGCAGGGTGAAAGCGCGTGAACGAAGCCCTCGGGGTGCTCGGCGTGATCAGCCGGGGCCGGCCGCTCCTGCGTTCTATCCAGACCTGGCCGTCGGTACGCGAAACACAAGTCTGAACGCTTCTCCGCGTGCCGAGCCGATTGACAGCGGGTTTGCGGCAGTGCTACCGTTGCGCGGTGCCAGTTCCTACGGAGAAGGGGATGAACATCCTGTGCCTGGGCGCGGGCGGCTTCATCGGGTCGCACCTGACCGCGCGCCTGCTCGCCGAGGGTCACCGTGTGACTGCGGTCGACCTCTATGACGACAAAATGCGCGAGCACCTCGCTCACCCGAACCTCACCTGCGTGCTCCGGGACATTCGCGACCGCTCCTGGGACCTGGGGGCGCTCGTCCGCCGGGCAGACCTCGTGGTCGATCTCATCGCGTACGCGAACCCGGGCCTCTACATTCGGATTCCGCTCGAGGTGTTCCGCCTCAATTTCACCGAGAACCTTCGCGTCGCCGAATCCTGCGTCCGGCACGGCAAGAGGCTCGTCCAGTTCTCCACCTGCGAGGTTTACGGCCGCTCCGCGGCCAGCATCCCGGGCCTGAACCTGCCGGACCCGGACGACCCCCGGCTCGCCACCTTCCACGAGGACACGAGCGAATTCATCCTCGGCCCGGTCTCGAAGCACCGCTGGATCTACGCCTGCGCCAAGCAGCTTCTGGAGCGCGTCCTGCACGCCTACGGGCTGGAGAACGGGTTCCGGTACTCCATCATCCGGCCCTTCAACTTCATCGGCCCCAAGATCGACTTCCTGCCCATGGAGGACGAGCAGGGCATCCCGCGCGTTTTCAGCTTCTTCATGGAGGCGCTCCTGAACGGGACGAAGATGGAGCTGGTGGACGGCGGCGGGGCCCGGCGCTGCTACACTTACATCGACGACGCCATCGAGTGCACCGTCCGGATCATCGAAAACCCGGCCGGCGCGTGCGACCGGCAGATCTTCAACATCGGGAATCCGAACAACGAGATCTCCATCCGCGGCCTCGCGGAGATGATGCGGGAGATCTACGCCGAGAGGTGGCACGACGGGAGCACGCGGCTCGCGGAGATTGTCAGCATCCCCGCGGAAGAATTCTACGGGGCAGGTTACGAGGACTCGGACCGCCGCATCCCGGACATCACCAAGGCGCGCACCCTGCTCGGCTGGGAGCCGGTGTGGGGGCTCCGCGAGATGATCGAGGAGACCATGCGCTACTACATCACCGAGTACCCCGCCGAGATGGCCAGGAAGCGGCCGGCCGCCGCGCAGGCCTGGCCGTGCCCGGACCATGCTCAATGATTGAAGAAGTCGTCCTCATCCTTCCCGCCTACAACGCGGGCAGGACGATCGAGCACGTTTTCTCCCGCATTCCCGAGGCAGCCGCCCGCCGCATCCGGCGCTACGTGGTGGTCGACGACGGCAGCACGGACGATACCGTCGAGGCGGTCAGGCGGCTTCAGCGAAGCCTACCCACCCTGGAGCTGATCCGGCATCCGGAGAACCGGGGATACGGGGCCGCGGAGAAAACGCTCCTCGACCGGGCCCGCGAACTCGGCGCCGAGGTCGCCGTCCTGCTGCACTCCGACGGACAGTATGCGCCCGAAAAAATCCCGGACCTGCTGGCCCCGCTCGACGACGACACGGCGGACATCGTCCAGGGATCCCGCATGCTGGGAGGAAACGCCTTCGGCACAATGCCGTTCTACAAGTTCGTGGCCAACAAGTGCCTCACCGCCATCGAGAACCGGGCCTTCGGCCTGAACCTCGCCGAATACCACTCGGGCTACATGCTTTACTCGCGCAAGGCCATGGAGACGATCCCTTACGGGAAGCTCTCCGGCTCCTTCGACTTCGACCTGGAGATGCTGGTCATGGCCCGCGTGAAGGGGTTGCGGGTCAAGGAGATGCCGATCCCGACCATTTACGCGGGTGAGGTCTCTTACCTGAACCCCATCGCTTACGGCCTCGACGTCCTGCGCGTGGTGCGGGACTACCGCCGCGGCAAGTATCACCGGCTGTAATCCCCAACAGAGAGAACCTTTTCGCCCCGAGGGATACTCCTCCGGCCGGACTTTTGACCGGGCGGGGGCGATGATCTCAGGAGGGCCGCCCCAGGGCCCGGCGGTAGGCCCCCAGGAGGGCGGCCGCCTCATCTTCCGGGCTCGGCCACCGGCGGGCCCGTTCGAGGCCCAGTTCGCCCAGGCACCGGCGGCTGCCGTCGTTGTCAATGAGCAGGAGGGCCTGACGTACGAAGTCATCCGGATCCCGGGGGTCGAACAACAGGCCCGATGGAGCCTCTCCGGAAACCCCCAGCACCGGCCACCGGTTGCCTGGGATGTCGCTCGCAAGCACCGGCTTTCCGGCCGCGGCGGCCTCCAGGAGCACGTTGGAAAGCCCTTCGGAGAAGGATGCGTTCAGAACGACATCCGCTCCCTCATAGGCGGCGCGCATGGCCCGCGGGGAAATGGGGCGGATCCATCGGGCGAAATGACCCAGTCGTTCGATCTCACGCTCGAATTTGGCCGCGTATTCCTGGTCCAGGCCCGGGCCGGCGAAGACGGCCCGGACTTGCGGCCGAAGCACGTGCACCCTTTCCAGTGCCAGGAGACACTCGAGGTTCCCCTTCACGGGGCGCACCCCTGCCGGCAGGAAGAAGAGCAGGTCTCCCCGGACGCATCCGGCAGCGGCCCGCAGATCGAAGGGGTCTCGGCCGAGCCACAGGAAGGATTTCGGTACCCGGACAATGCGGTCGGCAAGCCGGGGCATCTGGTTCAACAAACGCGAGGCGATATCGGCTTCCTGTACAACGATGACCCTTGCCCGCAGCATGATTCGAACGATGAGCTCTCCCCCCTCCTTCCTCTTCATGTCCAGATGTACGTCGGTTCCTCCGGGGGAAACCGTCATGGGCAGTCGGTCAAGGACGGGTTCTAGGGCCGGGTCCAGGAGAAGGGCGCCTGTCCGGGTTGCGTGATGCGCGTGGAGGATGTCCGGGGAGAAAGCGCTGAGTTCCCGGACGAGCGCTGCGGCCTGGAGTCCCTCGGCGGCCAGAACGCGCACATCCTCTCCCATGGCGGCCAGGGAACACCTCCAGCGCTCGGCCGTCATGGCATTCCCGCTGACCGAGGGGAGAGCCGTAGGCGTGAGAATCAGTATGCGCATATGCGGTAGTAAGGCCCTCTAAAGAGGAAACGGGGTCAGTTCCACCCCGCTTTTCGCCAAAATCTCCTGAAAACGCGGGGCCAGCAGCATTTCCAGCTCCTGCTGCCGTTCCGGAGTGCAAAATGAGGTGAAGGGGCCTTGGGGCCGCGGGCTCGGCACGCGCCCGGGGTGCACCATCACCTCCGAGAGACCTTCGGGCAAGCACCGGACCATGGCCTCCAGTCGAGCCCTGGTGAGGCCGCTCTTCCAGGAGAGCCCAAAAAAACGATCCGGGGCCCGCAGGTACTCTGGATCGAGAAGACCTCGGGCCTCACATCCCAGCCAGGAGAAGAGACGGGCCTCCTCATCCAAGGTGGCACAGCCGGATCCGCTTGCCCCTTCGGGGCTCTCTTCGTCCGGAATTCGGATCCAGCGGATGCAATGATCGACGGCCGCTTTCATGGCCGTCCGGACCACAGCAGGGAACACGTGAACGTGCTGGTGCCCGTTCAGATGGCTGACGGTCACGCCGGCGCCATGAAGGCGGCGAATCTGCTCATTGACCTCCTTCTCGACCTCCCTCTCCAGTTCTGCGTCTCCCTGCCGCATGAGGAGCCGCTGAGCCGCCACCTTTCCCAGGAACTTCCCTTCAGGCCCCGTGAGCCGCCTCAAGCCGCCGGAGAGCGGCTCTCCCTCGGAGAGGTTCAGATGAATCCCGCAAGAGACCCGTGTTTCGCCCAGCCTGCGGATCTCCGCCAGGGCATCCTCGAGCGCCGGCCCGTTTACCAGAATGCTCACGCCGGTCACCGAGCCTTTCTCCACGGCCTCGAAGATGCCCCGGTTGCGGCCCTCGTCCGCTCCGAGGTCATCCGCGTTCACGACCAGCCGTCTCATGAAAGCCGTGGCCTCCGCGCTCGAATCAGAAGGTTGCGAAACCTGTACACCCCACCTTCCACCTCCTCGAAATCCGAGTATCCGGCTTTCCGAAGGGCCAGGAGATGGTCGAAAAGGCCGGGGTGCAGCGCTTCATGTTCCTCCCGCGTGAACAGGCGGTGCGTCTCCTTCACGAGCGTGACCTCCTCGAAGCGCTGCCGGAGCCTTTCCCAGAGGGCCCTGGTATTGGCCAGGGAAACGGCGAGTATCCAGAGCCTGCCCCGGCCGGGATCGAGAAACGCGCCTGCTCCGTCCACTGCGGCCAACAGGTGCCGGGTGCCTTCCCTTCCTCCGTATTTCGGGCCGAAATGGACAGGCCCCGGCGTCTGCGGCGGGGTCGCGATGACCACGTGGAACCTTTCCCCGGATCCCTTGCCCCCCTCGGGGCCGAGCGCCTCGTACCAAGAGCCTGCCCGGATCTCAATCCTGTCTGCCGCTCGATTCCTCCGGGCGTTGGCCTCGGCTGCAGCCAGGGCGGCCGGATCCAGGTCCGTGGCCACGACCCGCCGAGCCCCGCGTTTGGCCGCGGCTATGGCTATCAGCCCGCACCCGCAGCCCAGTTCCAGCACGTCCTCCCCGGCCTGTACATCCAGAAGCCTGGCAAGCTCCACGCTGGACTCCGGAGGAAGGTGGACTCCGAAGGGCACCTCCAGCTCCACCGCTCCGGTTGGAAGTCGGATCTCAAAGCTCTTGGATGCAGGGAGCCCGCCGAAACGGTGCAGGGCGGACGCGAGCATCCGGTCAATCACTGCCGGATACTCCAAGCCGGCCCACCGGGCGGACAGGGCAAACGCCTCGAAAGGCTCCATGCTCGGGGTGGCGTTGGCCTCCAGAAAGTAGAAAACGCCTCCGGGCGAGAGGCGCACGTCGAACCGGGCGTAGTCCCGGAGCCCCAGGGTCTCGAAGGCCTTGCGGGCCAGTTCTTCCACGAGGGCCTGCTGCGATGGAGTCAGACCCGCCGGCGCCGCATCCTCCCGAACCCCGTGAAACTCCAACCTCTTGAACTCCTCGGTGAGCACCCCCGGCCGGTCGGCGGCCCGCATTTCCACCACGGGCAGGACGTCCAGGTCCAGGGGTGCGGCGAGGACCGGCACGGCCAGCTCTCGACCGGGCAGGAAGGTTTCCATCAACAGGGGCTGCTGAAACCTCTCCAAGAGGTCCGCGGCCATGCGCCGGGCCTCCTGTTCGGATCGAGCCAGCCGGAGGCCGCGGCTCATATGCTCGAAGGCGGGTTTCAGAACCCAGGGCGGCGTCAACCATGAGGGCAGGGACCAGCCGTCTCCGGTCACGACGATTCCCGGGGCGGTCGGAATCCCGGCGGCAGCCAGCCGGGCCTTGGCCGCTGCCTTGTCGTCGGCAAGGAGGCAGGCCTTCCCATCCGATCCTACCAGTCGCCCGCCGCGCGACTCCAGGAGCATCCGGACCAGGGCCCGGTGCAGGCCCCGCCCTCGAAACGTGTCCGTGTGGTCGATGATGAGGTCGCAGCCCCGGGCCAGGTCCCAGGCCAGGAACTCCATCTGCTCGGAGTCTGCCGGCACGGGCTCATGCCCCAGCGCCCGGAGGCCTTCGGCGAGCGCGTCGGCACAGCGACAGATGGAACCGACCGTGTGGACGACGCCGACGCGCATATCTCAAACATGCGGCCGGGGCAGTGTCCTTCCCCGGCCTGCTCGGGATTCAGGAGTGTCTGACAGCACCCTTGATGCCAGCCTATCAGCCTAGGGGGGAGACGGACAGGTGTCAAGGAAACAAAGGCCCGCCTCACAGCCTCATCGACAGGAGGTCCCTGATCTCCGCGTCGGTCAGGCGGACCGGGTTGTTCTTGTTTTCAGCTCCCTCGACGATCCTGTCCAGATCGGACGCGCAGACACCATACTCGCTCAGCCGGGGCATCCCGAGCGTTTCGGTCCACTCGTCGATCCTTCCGACCAGCAGGTCACAGCAGCCGTTGACATCCTCTTCCCTGCAGGCCCCTGCGCCCAGAAGCGCCCCGACCCGCGCATACTTTCGGAGGGCCGAAATGCCCGCCGGCCCCTGGCTGCGAAGTTTTTCGATATTGATCCTTGTCCCCGCGCCGACCAGGGTCCCGCAGACCACGCCGTGGGGGACGGGGAAGAACCCTCCGATCGGAGAGGCCAGGCCGTGAACCACGCCCAGCCCTGCATTCGCGAGGGTGATCCCGGAGGCGAGCGAGGCATACGCCATGGCGGCCCTCTTCTCGACATTGCCCCCTTCGGTCGTGCACACGGGGATCAGGCTGTCCTTGAGGAAGGAGATCCCGCTCTTGGCCAGGGCATCGGTAAAGGGGCTCGCCCGGGTGGATACGTACGATTCAAGAAGCTGCGTGAACGCATCCATCCCGCAGGCGGCCGAAACCTCGGGAGGGCAGGAAAGCATGAGTTCCGGGTCGATCAAGGCGAGGTCCGGAACGAACCGTTCATGGCGGAGAGACTTCTTGAAGCCCTTGGGGCCGACCTCGCTCAGCACCGCGTTCCGGGTGGCCTCGCTCCCCGTGCCCGAGGTCGTCGGGACCGCAACAAACGGGACCTTCTCTCCGTTGTGCTGCCGGGTCCCGACCCCTTCGAGGAACTCGCGCACCGAGGCCTTCTGCGTCAACATGGCGGAGACCGCCTTCCCTGCGTCTACCACGCTGCCGCCGCCCACGGCCAGGACGACCCGGATTCCCCGGTTCCGAAAACGGATTGTGGTACGGTCCACGAAGTCAGGGGTGGGCTCCCCCTCCACCTTCACCCTGGAAAAGCGCACCGACGCCTCGGCAAGGTCCCTGGCGAGCCCGTCCCATCTCCCTGCCCTTTCCAGGGAGGAGGCGCCCGTCAAGACCAGTACGTGGTCCCCCATGCCCTTGAGCAGCCGGCCGACACCGCGGAACTCCCCGGCACCGAACCGGATGGCGGGCACGCCGGAGAAGGCAAACGGATTCATCCTGCTCCCCCCTTCCCTCTCGGGGCCGGGATCGGAAAGGATGGACCCCCGGCGCTAGCAGGGAGTCGAAAGGGCGCCCGGCTGATCAACCTCGGGCTCCTCGGGCTTCGGTTCTTCGAAGAGCCAGGGGTATGCGGCCCGCATCGGCTCGAGCAGTGCGCAATCCAGCTTGCAGTTGTAAAGGGTCTTCGCGGCGATCAGTTGCTCGACGCTCAGGTTCCTGGCGCCCGTGAGGTCGGCCTCGGTCAGGTCCGCGTCCGCCAGGCCGGCCCGCATGAAATCCGCCTCCCGGAGGTCGGCCCGGACCAGGCTGGCCTCCAGAAAGTCGGCGCGCCAGAGGTCCGCCCGGCGCAGGTCTGCGCCGGAAAGATCGGCCTGGGTGAAATTGGCCTTGCGCAGAGAGGCCCTCCTCAGGTCCGTTCCCCGGAGCCTGGCCACACGGAAATAAGACCCTTCCAGATTGGCCTTGCAGAGCCTTGCCGAATCGAACCGGGCCTCCAGCAGCTCGGCGTTCGTAAGCACGGCACCGATCAGGTTGGCCCGCCTGAGGTCGGCGGAAAAGAGATCCACGCTGTCCAGATTGGCGCCGGCCAGGTCGGCTCTCCGGAAATCGGCCCGAAACAGATTGCTGCCGCTGAGATCGGCGCCCCGCAGATCGGCTCCTCGAAAATCGGCCTTTACGAGCGTACTGTCCCTGAGAACGAGATTCGACAGCCTCGGCCGGGTTCCGGGGTTTTGCAGCCGCCACTGGTTCCAGACAGCCGCTCCCAGCTCGATGATCTCGGCCTGGTCCAGAACTCCGACAGGGATCTCCTCTTCTTTGCGTGCCATCCTTCTCCCTCACGTTTCAAGACGACCAACCCCCCCGGCCAAACTGGATCCATGCCCGCCGGGAGAGAAGCCGTAGAATGTAGCCCAAGTTTCGTAATTAGACAATACTTCCACTCATGAATTTTGACTCACCTGCTCACGGCTTGGTTGCCACGGGGGCCGCAGAGGGCTATCCTGAAGAGGCGGGAAAAGGAGCGCAGCCCCTTTTCCCAGGGCCCTTCATCCATCGTCTCCTCGCAAGGAAACGCCGACATGCAAGCAACCCCTGCCCACAGGAAGCTGGCCGAGCGATTCGTTTTCCAGCGGAACCGACCGGGCGCCTTCGTGCCGGACTCGCTCCTGGATCTGGTCTCCTTCCTCTACACCGAGGAGGAGGCGGAAATCGTCTCGTCCATGGGGTACATCGGGCTTCCGGCGCGGGCGGTCGCGCGAAGGCTGAAGCGGCCGGTCCGGGAGGTGAGGCCCATCCTGGAATCCCTTGCCGGCCGCTTCCTGATTCAAAGCTTGCGCATGAAGGGAATCCCGGTGTACGGCTTCCTGCCTCTCGCACCGGGGGTCTTCGAGGCACAGATGATACGAAGCAAAGGCGAGCACGGCGAATACTACAGGGAGTTCTCCCGCCGCTTCGAGGCCTTCTACGAGGAATACTGTACATGGCTCAAGCCCAGGCTGGAGGGAAAGGATCTCCGCTTCGGACGCATCATTCCGATCGAGGAGTCTCTGGACCGCTCCCCCGGCCTGAGCGTCATGGCCCTTGATACGGACAGGTTCTCGGAGACGGTCGGCCGGAACAACAGTTTCGCACTCCTCGATGTATGCAGCTGCCGTCACGAGGCGGAGTTGCTCGGCAAGGGGTGCGGCAGGCCGAAGGACGTCTGCTCCGCCATGGGCTGGCTGGCCGATTACGTTATCGAGAAAGGAATGGGCCGGAGGGTGTCGAGGGAGGAATTCCTCGACGCGAAAACCCGGGCGGCCGAGGCAGGGCTTGTGAACCTGGTAGACAACCTGGAAAACCCCCTGCAGGTTTGCTCATGCTGCGGCTGTTGCTGCGGCGCCCTGCGGATGCTCGGCCAGTTCAACATCCCGACCATCATCGCAAAGAGCCACTTCGAAGCGATTGTCGATGCGAGCCGGTGCGTCGGATGCGGAGCCTGCGCGGAGGTCTGCCCGATGGGCGCGATCACCCTCAGGAAGCCGGCGCCCAGGGCGAAGAGAAAGAGGGCCTCCATCGAGCCCGCGCGCTGCATCGGCTGCGGTCTTTGCGTCACACGCTGCAACGAGCGGAAGGCGGCGACGCTCCGCGCAAGGGAGGCTTACAAGCCCCCGGCCAAGAGCATGCTGGAATACACCCTGAACCGATACTGTGAGTTGAAAGGGATCGAAAACCCGGTCCTGGACAGGGTCGGGGCGGGGGTCAGCCGCCTTCTGGAGAAATACTCCCCCCTTCACATCTCAGGGCCCAAGTACCGCCCCCGATAGCGGGCAAGTGCGGGCTGGGTGCTCCACCCGGCGGGGGGAGGCGCGCTCATGACGCGGGCGGCCCGGGCCGCAGGCCGCGGAACACGAAGAAGAGGGCTCCCGGCACGCGCAGGACGAGAAACCACAGCCGCACGATCAACATGAGCGTTGCCCCCGTCTCCACGCCGAACCGGGCGAAGAGAACCGAGGCCGCGGCCTCCCCCACCCCGATTCCGCTCGGCGAGATGGGCAGGGCGGTCGCGACGAAGACCAGGGGGCAGACCAGGAAGGTCTGCTTCCAGGTGAGGGGGGTACCGATGACCCGGCCTGCCACCATGTAGGCTCCCATCGACAGCACACCGATGACGAGCGACAGGACAAGACAGAGGGCGAGACGCCTTCCGCGGGCCCGGTAGGCCGCAAGCACCGGCTCCAGGGAGGCGCGGACCCGCTCCGGCAGGACCGCCAGCACGCGGCCGCGCGCGGAATCGACCCGGAGGCTCGAAAAGGCGAGCGTCGAGGCCAGGACGCAGAACAGGCTGACCGCACCGATCTCGAGGACAGGGCCGGCCAGGCCCCCGCCGGACACGGCCGCCCACGCGAGGGCCAGGAGCCCGAGCAGGAACGAGGTGTAGAAGCCGATCGCACGGTCCGCAACGACCGTGGACAGGCCGGCCGTCCGGGCCGAGGGCGCCTCCCGGACGATGTAGTAACCGAGCACCAGATCCCCGCCCACCACGCCGGGCAGGGCCATGGCCAGGAAGCGGCCGATCCAGACGAGGCCCAGGGTTCTCGAAAAGGACAGATCGATGCACTGGACCCGGATGAGCAGCCACCATCGCCAGGCCTGCAAGACCGCGGCGGCCAGAAGCACCAGGAGGCCCAAGGCATGGTAAGGGCTCAGAGGGGCGGAAACCAGAACCCGCAGATCCAGCCGGCCGCTCCCTACGAGCCACCCGAGCAGCCCGGCCGCGACCACGGTCTTCGCGACCGTCTGCCGGCCGAACGGGCGCCGAGCCGGTGGGCGCGTCAGGTTCTCATCCGAGGCCGGCATAGAATTCCTTCACGGCCGCGACCACCCTGGCCACCTCGGCCTCGGACATCTCGAAGTAGAGCGGCAGCCGGAGCAGCCTGCGGCTCAGGTCTTCCGTCACCTCCAGCGAGCCGCCCGGCCGGCCGTATTTCCTGCCTGCCGGAGAAGAGTGGAGGGGCACGTAGTGAATCACGGCCAGGATTCCCCGGGCGTCCAGATGAGCGATCAGGCGTGCGCGCTCCTCGGCCGTGCGAGCGATCAGGTAGAACAGGTGCCCGTTGGACACGCCGTCCTCTGCCCGGGAGGGCAGGCGGATCCGTCCCTCCTCCTCGAGAGGGCGCAGGGATCGGTGATAGAGATCGAAGATGCGGCGCCTGGCCGCGATGATCTTCCCGGCCTGTTCGAGTTGGGCGAACAGGAAGGCCCCCACCATCTCGCCCGGCAGATAGGACGATCCGATATCGATCCAGGTGTAGTGGTCTGTCTTGCCCGCAAAGAACCGGCTTCGGTTCGTCCCCTTTTCACGAATGATCTCCGCCCTCTCGGCCAGCGCGGGATCGTTGACGAGCAAGGCCCCTCCCTCTCCGCTGATGATGTTCTTGGTCTCGTGAAAGCTCAGGCAGCCCAGGTGCCCCACGGTACCGAGGAAGCGGTCCTTGTACGTGGAGAGCAGGGCCTGGGCCGCGTCCTCGACCACCCACAGGCCGCCTCGGCGGGCAATGCCCATGATTTCGTCCATGGCGCAGGCCCCGCCCGCATAATGCATCGGCACGACGGCCCTTGTCCTGGGCGTGATCGCCTCCCCGATCTTCCGCTCGTCCAGGTTGAGCGTATCGGGCCGGATGTCCACAAAGACGGGGCATGCCCCGCGCAGAACGAAGGCATTGGCCGTGGAGACAAAGGTGAAGGAAGGCATGATCACCTCGTCCCCGGGCCGGATGTCGCACAGGATGGCCGCCATCTCGAGCGCGGCCGTGCACGAGTGGGTCAGCAGGGCCTTGGCGCAGCCAAGGGTCTGCTCCAGCCAGGCATGGCAGCGTTTCGTGAAGGGTCCGTCCCCGGAAAGGTGGGAAGAGACCATGACGGACTGCGCGATATAGTACAGCTCCTTTCCGACGATGAAGGGCTTGTTGAACGGGATTCTCTTCTCTTCTTTGCGGTCCAGGATGTCCCCCCTTCTCCCCGGCCGGGGCTGTCGAGGAACGCGGTCTGCGTCAGGACCCGAATTTCAGGAGAAACACAACGAGGCCCGCGCCCCTCGCATCCCGGAAATCATGGGCGGGCACAAGCCGCACGCCTCGGTCCGGCGCGATCCGGCGGGCAAGATAGGATTCCCACAAGGATTTCCAGCGCCATGTGTCCTCTGCACCGCTCGTCCTGAGCACCAGAAGCGCCTGCGGGTTGTCGATCAGCCAGGCCAGGAAGGCGTGCCCGTCCGCCAGGCCCATCTCCCGCAGGGTGGAGACGAACCGCGGAGAATGTACGCCCCACCCGGCCGGGAACACCCTGAGATCCGTGTAGTCGGAGAACTCCCGCAACGGGTGCACGTACTCCGCGCCCAGACCGCTTACCGGGTTCATCACGACGAGCAGGGGGTCCGAGACGGAGCCTGCACCCTTTACCCCGGAGAGGGCCTTGTGCATGGAGGCCTTCTCGGCCTCGGATCCCTTGAGCAGGGCGACGGCCATCCTCCCCTGCGCATGCGCCTGTCCCCACGTGAGCAGGGACAGGGCCAGGCCCACCGCGGGGAGCACCCTCCTGCGCGCCGGACCGCCCCGGGACAGGGCCCTTCCCTCGCCTCCCTTCTCGTGAAAAAACAGAAAGCACAACCCGAAGAAATAGGCCGACAGAGGGACGAAGAGGCGGGGCACGAACCGGAAGCACATGATGTACAGGATGCCGGATGCGACGAACGCGAGGGCGAGGCAAATCTTCAGCCCCCTGCCTCTCGACAGGCTCGACAAATGCTCGAGTCGGTAGACCAGGACGGACAAGGTCCCGAAGACCAGGGCGAGGGCGTAGTGGTGCCCCATGCGGAACTGCCGCCGGAGCCCTTCGAGCCCCATGCCGAGCAGGGAACCCGCCTTTCCCGGATCATTTGCGGCCAGGAACGCGCGGAGCGAGCGCGCATTGAACCGCTGGTTGTCGTAGAGAATCCAGGATTTGTAAAAGACATAGTCTTCCCGCGACCATCCCGCCTTCTGTAAGGCCGTTTCCGTCGTCTCTCCATGGTAGCCTCCCTGCACCGTGTCGTGGAACCGGGCCCGGAGACGACTGTACTCCACGTAAGCCTTGTATTCCTCCGAACTCGAAGAATGAAAAAGCGCCCTGTCGCCCGCCACGACGAGCCCGACGGCCGCCACGAACGGGATCGCACCTCTCAGCCACCCCCTCCGCAGGAACAGGAGGATCGGTGCCCCGAGGGACGCTGCGTAAAGGACCATGCGCCAGCGAAGCAGGAAGGCGACCAGAAACCCGAGGGCGAGCGCCCCTGCGTACCACCGGGGATTCCTCGCGGGGCACTCGCCCCGCACGGCCCATTCCAGGACGCACAGCAGGACCCCGCATTCCAGCAGCAGGGCGGCCGAGGTGAATCCGGCAAAGGCGAAAACGTGAAAAAAGAGGGTCCCGAGCAGGGGCAGCGCGAGGAGGAGGGACGCCCCGCGGGCCGACCGGAACAGCACGCCGAGCATCAACGCCATGCCACAAAGGGCGGAGCCGTAAATGAACAGCCCATACCAGGGGACGCCGGGAAGACGGGCGTAAAGAAAGCAGAGGATCGAGCCGAGCGTCCAGCTCACGAGCGGCTGCAGGGGGTCGGTGGCGAACCCGCTGCGCGGGCTGAACCGGGCGATCAGCCCGAAATCGTCGTTTGCCTCGTAGCGGACCGGCAGGAAGGAAAGGATGAGGAAGAGAAAGACGGCAGCGCACAGCAGGCCCTTGACGAAACCGAACCTTTCCGCGGCGCTTCCGCTTTTCTCTGCCACCGCACCGATCCTCATTCCTCGAAGGAGAGCGCTCTCTTGACGACGGCAGGCACCCCGGCAATCAGCACGTCGTCCGGCACGTCTCTGGTAACCACCGATCCGGCCGCCGTCTGCACGTTCCTTCCCACGCGGACACCGTCGACCGAGGTCGTGGCGATTCCGAGAAAGCAACACTCCCCTACCTCCGCGCGGCCGGCAAGGTTGACGGCGGGCCCGACAAACGTGTGGGGACCGATCTTCACGTGATGCGAGACGAAGCAGCGGGAAGAAAGGAGCACGTTCTCGGCAATCCGGGCGTGCATGTCGACCGTGCAGTCGACCAGCACGATGGCTCCCGGCCCGAGAAGGGCCGACTTCTCCACGTAGGAGCTTGGATGAACGAAGACGGGCATCGGGACGCCTTGCCCCTGCAAAGCCTCGAAGATCTTCTTTCGAAATCTCCTGTGCCTGTATCCGATCGCGATCGCCGCGGCGTCGAAGGCACCCTTCCGGAAGAGGGCCGGAATCTGGCCCGTACCGCCCAGGATGGGCCGGTCGCCCTTGACCGTGCCCGGCGCCTCGAAGTCGTCAAACAAGCCGACCACGCGGCCGAACCCGGTGTTCTCGAAGTAGTGGACCAGGCGGTCGCTCAATTCACCGGACCCGACCATGGCAAGTCTCTGCATCGCTCACCCCGCGAAAAGCGCAGCCCCGCTCTACACTTCCTTTTCCCGTATGAGGTACTGCGGGGCGTGATAGACCTCCTGCGTGATGCGAAGCAGGTACTCTCCGATGATACCGAGGGAAAACATGACGGCGCCCGAGAAGAACAGGACCAGCAGCACGAGGGTCATCCATCCCGGAACCGTGATGCGCCCGAGGAAGAAGAGCGTGAGATAGTACACGCCCAGGGACAGGGCCATGAACATGCTGAGCAGCCCCATGAGAAAGACCGCCTTCAGGGGAAGCGTGCTGTGATACAGAACGCCGTGGAAGAAATGCCGTATCAGCTTGGCTGCCGTGTACGTGGTCTTTCCGTAACGCCTCGGCAGGTGCTTCACGGTGATGTTGCCGATCCTGTCCGTGACGTTCAGCACCAGCAGGCCCACCGCCGGGTTCGGCGTGCGCATGGGAAGGATATTTTCAACCACCTCTTTCCGCAGAATCCGGAAATTGCTCATCTGAAAGGCCGGATCGCGCCGAAAAACGAAGGAGACCAGGCGGCGGTAGGCGAGGCTTCCCGCATTCCTCAGCCGGGATTGTCTCCTGACCTCCGGCGTCCCGCAAACCATGTCGAGCCCCGTGCGTCGGATCTCCTCGATCAACCGCGGAATCTCCTCCGGCGGATTCTGCAGGTCGTCATCGAGCGTGATGACGTAGTCGCCCGAGGCGAAGGAAAACCCGCACATCAGGGCGTTGTGCTGACCGAAGTTTCTCATGAGCCGGACGATCTTCACCCGCTTGTCGCCCTCGCGGAGCGATTTCATGACCTCCCAGCTCCGGTCCCCGCCTCCGTCCTCGACCAGGATCAGCTCGTAGTCGCCCCGGCTCCCCGAGAACGTCTTGTCGATGCGCTCGTAAAGCTCCCGCAGCGACCGCTCGCTCTTGTAGACCGGGACCACAATCGAGTACAGCTCTCTCTTCACGATTCAGACCCCAAGGCGTTCCCGCAAGGCCTTGCACGAGTACGGCCGCCGCCCCATGGCCTTGCCGATCTCCAGCACCCTTGCCACGAGGTCGCGGTTGGAGGCGAGCCGCGTACGGCCCTCATCGTACCATATGTTGTCCTCCAGCCCCACCCGCACCCCGCCGCCTGCAACGATGGCCATCGCGTTCATGCGAAGCTGGGAGTCGCCCACGCCTCCGACCGACCAGATCGATCCCTCCGGAAGCTCGTTGATCATCAGGCCGAGGGAGAGCATGTTCGCCTGCGCGCAGGCGATGTTGCCCAGGATCAGATTGAAATAGTAAGGCGGCCGGACCCATCCCTTCCGGATGAGGTACTTCGCGTAATTGATCATGCCGAGATCGAAGGCCTCGAGTTCCGGGCGGATGCCCTTTTGCTTCATCTTCGCGGCCAGGGCCTGGATCATCTCCGGGCTGTTCACGCTGGCCTGCGTGTTGAAATTGAGCGAGCTCAGCGTCAGACTCCCGAAATCCGGCTTCAGCCCGCCCTCCAGCTCCAGGACCTCGGACCGCTTTTCGAACTCGAAGAAGTTCCTGCCGCTCGTCGAGACGCCGATCACAAGGCCCTTGTTCTTCTTGCGGATGCCGTGGATGATCTCGGCGTAGACTTCCTTCCTGTAGGTGGGCAGGCCGGTCTCCGCCTCCCGGGCATGCAGGTGCACCATGTTCGCGCCCATCTCGGCGGCCTCGAGCACCTGTTCCACGATCTCTTCGGGCGTAACCGGAACTTGCGCCGTCATCTCCTTGGTGGGGATGAGACCGGTCGGGGTGAAGTTGACGATCAGGTCTTCTGTCATCATCCTTGCCCTTCTTCACCGGACTTCGAGGCGCGCCCGAAGCTCAGCATGCAGGCCCTGGCCCCTTCACAGCCCTCGTTCAGAATCAGGTCGAGGACGCTCACTTCATGGATGAAGGGAGGGCAGTAGCGCTGAGCATACTGCGGATAGCCCGCGTAGTCCATCCAGGACACGCGAATCCCATGCTGCCGAAACCGATCCTCCTCCAGGTAAGCACGGGCGGACGGACCGGAAAGGTATTCCGAGGCCCCGGCCTGGCGGCAGAGGCGGACCAGGCGCTCGGTCTTTCCCTCGACCACGTCATAGTCCATGGACCGGGTGATTCGCGTCTCGATCCCGAGCAGTTCGGCAAGAGAACGGAGGAACCGGTCGTTGATGGGGCTCAGAAGGGTCTCTTCCCGACATTGCGCGTACAGATCACGAAGCACCTCGCGCATGGCCTCGAAAAAGGGGGCCTTCGCGTAGTTGCGGCAAATCGCCTTCCAGTGCCTGTCCGACCATGTTCGGTCGCTCACCATGACGTCCCGGGCCTTCTGATGAAACCTCCCCTTGACCTTTACCGGAATCGTGAGCCAGGCCGTCCCCCCGGGCGTCTTGATCCTGTTGCGATTCCGCCAGCTGGCCCGGGAGTACTGGACGTCATCCAGCAGGATGAACTCGTCGACCCTGTTGATGAGATCGAAATACCCCTTCCAAGGGATATAGCAGGATTGAACGATCGCTACGCGCTTTCCCATTCCACCTTCCGCGAACCGGCCCCCGGGGACGCCTTCACCGCGGGGCGAGTCGTTTCTCGAGCCATTCGGAGGCGGCCCGGATCTCGGCCCGATGATGGGGGCACCGGAAACGCTCCCGCATGTCGGCCAGCACCCTTCGGGCGCTCTGCCAGTCCTGGATCCTCGTCGTGAACTCGAAAACAAACAGGGCCTGTGTGAAGTTCCGGATGCCTTCGATCCCCTTGCCTGCCCGCGAGGCCCCCGTGCCGGGGATCGGAACCTCCCTTCTTGCAAAGACGACGGCCGAGGGGCCGTAGAAGGCGATCTTCCAGTCCGGGGCCTGGAGGAACCACAGGACCAGTTCTCGGCATTCGTACCGGACGCAGCACACCTCAAAAGGGAAGTCACGCAGGAACTCCCGAACCCCCCGCCCCGCGTGAAAGGCTCCGTACCGGTCCAGCCATGACTGAAAAGGGAACTGACGGGGATCGATCATGACCCGGGTCTCGGGCCACAGGGCCCACAGAAGGTAGCCCCCGCTCGTGTAGTCGTTCCCCAGCCGGTAGGCGGAAAGGCGGGTTCGGATGAACTCCGCCTCCTCGACCGGGTTCATGTACGAGATGCCGAAGCCGAGCCATCTCGGGCCGTACGGCTTGCACACGGCGTCGAATCCGGCACGGCCCCCGAGGAAGAGGCAGCCCAGCGCAACCGCGCTCCCCATCGCAAGCCGGAGGCCCCTCGCTCCCGGCCAGGCCCATCCCGGCCTCGCGGCAAGCAGATGGACCGCGCTCAGCGAGAAGACGGGCGCCCAGAAGTAGGTCGCCCGCAGGAGGCGCGTGTAGAGGAAGCCGAAGGCCAGGTTGGCCAGCAGGATGGCCCAGTCGGGTCGCCCGCGCCTCAGATCGCGCGCCATCATGGCCAGCAGGAGAAGGCCTGCGAGGACCATGTAGCCCGCGTAGTGAAAGTGCGCCGCCCGCGGGTCGAGGGTGGAAAGATAGGCCTCGATGACTTGGAAATAGCCTTCCTCCTTGCCGAGCAGGGAGGTGAGCAGGTAGCCGGGATACCGCCACCCGTAAGGGGTCGCGAACATCGCCGGGCCGCTCAGGGCCAGGGCGAAGAAGAAATGCCGCCTCACGCGAGGGGAGACGGCCCGGGCGGGGGAGAAGAGCACGTTCAGCGCCTCGCCGACGCCGATGACGCACAGGAAGGCCGCCCCGAAGAGGAATCCGCCGTGGCTGTTCACCCAAACGAGCGCGAGCACGGGGAAGAGATAGCAGGTGAGCCGGCAATCCCCCTCGGCGGCCTTGATCCGCAGCCATACGAGAACGGTCAAGGTCATGAGCACATAGGAGAAGATCTCCGGTTTGATGTATGCGGCGTTCTGCGACATGAGCACGCCCAGGAGCAAGATCAGCCAGGAGAGCGGGTGGTGCAGCACGCCCGAGCGGCGGGCGTGGCAGCCGAAGGCCAGGACGAAGAGCAAGAGGCAGCCGTAACGGAACGCGAAGAGCAGGGGAAGGCCTCCCGCCTTGTAGAGCAGGTGCAAGAGGATCTCGGGAAGCCAGGCGCAGTAGATCGTGGGGCTCTCGGAAGGCGTCCAGGTGAAGGCCGTGTGGTCCGGCACGAGCGTCCGGTGTTCGATCAGCCACCGGCCGTAAGCCATCTGCCACCACAGGTCCCCGTCCCGAACCGGCTCCGCGAAGCGGATTCCCAGGGTCGCCAGCACCAAGACGCCGAGTGACCAGGCCCAGAACGGGTGCCACGGTTCCCTCTCTTCGCTCTTCATCGTAGCGGCCATGGCCTCCGGGATCTTTCAGCGGAGATGAGGGGAAAAGGGGCCCTCCGGACAGGCCCGGCACGCCGGGCCAGCGTCATCATAGCCCCCGCCAGGGGTCGTGTCGAGATTTTCCGTCCGCCATGACAAGTCGACAGGAGGTGTCAGGCATCAGGTTCCCACCCCCTGCCCCGTTTCAGCGTGACGGCTACGGAGAAAAAGGGCGTCCCTACACTTCAGACCGGAAACATTGCCTCGGGGTCACGCCCGGCCACTTCCGCCTCCGTTTCCCTCACGGCCGGTTCCACTCCACGTATCGGGAACGGATCTCGGCGGCCGTCAGAACCTCCGGCTCGTTGTCGATCTCCCGGACGAGATAGGTCTCCTCGGGGCCGATGTCCCCGAACCGCTCCCCCGGAGCGATTTCCGGGCGCTCGCCCAGGGCGAGACGCAGGTACAGTTCGGCCATATTGTGGCGTCCGACCGCATCGAACAGGGGCGTGATCATGAAGAACCGGCCGATGTTGATCTCGGTGACGCACGGCCGGCCGTTGCGGTCTTCCTTGAGGTCGATACAGAAAAGGCCGGTCGCGCGGGGATCGACCGCACGCACGGTGGCCTCGCACACCTCGTTGATCGCCGGGTTGTCGATCAGGCGCGCCACGCGGGGCGTCGAACTCGAGCCGCTCGGCATCAGGGCGCCGAAGAGATAGTGAAGGCGCTCGCACGCCTTGGCCTGCACGAGATCCCCCTCGCGCCAGAGACTCTGAACGGCGTAGTCCCGGCCGGGCAGGTATTCGCAGAGCAGGAACATGCCTTCGGGCACGCCGCGCATCTCGGTCCAGTACCTCACCCAGAACCGGACCTGATCCGGGTCCTTCACCGGCAGGGAACCTTTTGACCCGCCTCCCCGGCGCATGCGGCACCAGAGGAGAGTCGGATCGCCGAATCGGGCGAAGATCTCCCTCACCTGCTCGGGGGAGCCCACGGGCCGGCTTTCCGGAACCCGGATGCCCCGCTCGGCCAGGTGGCGGGTCAGGGCCAGCTTGTCCTGGCAGAGTTCGATGGTTTCCTGACGCGGCAGAAAGGTGCGGGTTCCGAGCCGATCCCGGGCCGCGGAAACGGCCGGCACCTCGAGGTCGTTGTTGGGAATGACCAGATCGATCGCTTCCCGGGCGACGATCCGCTCCAGGGCCCTCAGGTAGGCCTCCCCGGAATCGACCCTCGGGATCAGGTAGTTTCGGTCCGCCCGAGACCGCGCGAGGTAGTAGGGGTCGACGCTCGTACCGACCAGAAAGACCGGCAGGCCGGATGCCCGCAGGCCCCGCATGAGGTTGTTCGATGCCCCGCCTCCTGCAGAGGTCACGAGCACTCGCTTCACGCCCGATTCTTCCGTGGTTCGCAGCCGTGTCATTCCGGAATCAATCGCTTCCCGCGCCCAGGTAGTTACGCAAGGCCGCCGCCATGTCGGCTGCGGACAAGCCGGAATCGATGCTCTTTCGAACCGTGCTGTCTCGGAGGGCTCTGGCCAGACTCGAAAGGATCCTCAGATGACGTCCAGGGGATTGCTCACGGGAACTGACAAGCGCCAGAATGAGGCGCGCCGGCGCGGCACAGCCCGGAAGGGCCCAGGCCCAGTTGCCGGCGCCGACCAAGATCGTCGTCGTTTCGATCGCATCGCTGTGTGTATGGAGAAGGAGGATACCGGGAACAAGTTCCACCGGATGGGTCCGGGCCGAATCCGCCAGGCGCGACCGGACGGATTCCTGCTGTTGCGTCGTCCAGCCCGGCACATTTCTCACCATTTCACGAATGGTTTCTTCGACGCCGCCTGCCGCGCTGCGGTGCTCGCTGGCGAAGATGGCGAAGGCGGCGCGATCCACAATCGCCGTCGAGAGGCCGTCTTCCTCGGACAACGCCGGGTAGAAGGCAAGCAGGTTGACATCCGGGAAACGGGAGGCCATCTCCTCGAACAGGTGGCCCAGGGCGGGAGACCAGAGCGGGCTTTGGCGCCGCTCCAGGAGAAGGACCGCCATATCGTTCGGCCGGACCCTTCCGAAGAGGCGGGAACGCGCCTCGTTCCAGTCCGCCGCCGCCTCGACGCTCGTGGGCACGGAGGAACGCGTCTCCTGGAGCACGTCCGCCAGTTTCCGCTCGAGGGCCGGATCGCTCAGGTACACGTGCAGTTCGGCTCCGATGGCCTTGGCGAGCCTTCTCACCTCCCGCAACATCAGCGGGAAGTCTCCGCGCCGCTCCGAGACAGGCGGAAGCGGAAGAAACAGGCGACCGGTCGTATTGAGGGGCGGCAGCAGGCGGCAGAGGATGAGCCTGGGAGGGCATTCTTCCAGAAGTTTTTCCAGGACCGTTCCAAAGATGCGGCTCGAGGTGGTCCGCTCTTCACCCCAGCCGACCAGAACGGCCTCGGCCCGCAATTCCTTCGCCGTGCGGATGATTCCGTCGCTCACGTTGATCCCGACGCGGACGCCGGCCGAGATCGGAATCTCGGCGGAGGCCGCGTGGCTCAGGCAACGGGCCAGAAGATTCTCCGCTTCTCGGACGGCCGGGCCGGTTTCCGCGTCGTCCCGGACGATGGTGATGGGATGAATCCCTCCCGGAAGGTCGGGGTTTCGCAGCAGGAAGGCAAGATCCAGAAGACGCGTGGCCGATTCGAAATTCGCGACCGCCACCAGCAGCCTCTGCTCCGGTTCGGGCTGGAGGACCCGGGCGGCCGCCCGGGCGGCCATGCGCCTGCCGTACCGGTCCACCACCCAGGCGCCCAAGGGGCAGGTCACAAAGATCATGGCTATCGCCCCGTTCAGCACGGACTTGTCGAAGATGTGGAGTTCGTATCCGACCACCACCGCCGCCAGCGTCGCAGCCGCCTGCACCACACTCAGACCGAACATGACGTGGCCCTCTTCCCGTCGATAGCCGAACCAAGCAGTCGCCAGGCGGGCCGCCATCCATTTGGTGACCAGAACCGTCAGCACCATGCTTCCTGCAACGAACCAACTACGGAGATCTCGCGCCGTGGCGCCGGGGTCCACGAGCATCCCGACCGAGATGAGAAAAAACGGGATGAACAGCGAATTGCCGGCGAATTCCAAGCGGTTCATGAGGCCGCTCTGCCTGGGGATGAGCCGGTTGTAGGCGGCCCCTGCCAAAAACGCGCCGATGATCGGCTGCATCTTGGCGTAATAGGACAGGTAGGCGCAACCGCAGACCGTTGCGAGAACGAACAGAAACTGCGCGCCGCCTCTCTCCGTAACGTTGCTGAAGAACCACCGCGCCAGCCACGGAACGCCCAACCAGGCCGCGGACCAGAGCGCCACCATGCCCAGACCGATCGCCACCCAGAACCATGGATCGATGCGGGCCCCCTTCGCCGCATCCGCCACCACCGCCAGCACGAGAAGGGCCAGCGTGTTCGTGATGATGGTGGCGCCCACCGCCACCGCCACGGGCTCGTTGCGGACGATTCCCAGGCGACTCGCAATCGGATAGGCAAGCAGGGTGTGGGACGCGAACATGCTGGCGAGCAGGACGGACGCCGAAAGGTCCAGGGACAAAACATAGTAGCCGACCAGCGTTCCCAGCCCCTGGGGAATGGCGAAAGTGAGCAGGCCGAAGGCGATGCTTCGCTTCCGGATGCTCGCGAAACGGTGCAGGTCGATCTCAAGACCTGCAAGGAACATGATGTAGAGGAGACCGACGGAACCCAAGAGCGTGATCGCCGAACTGTGGGCGAGCAGACCGGACCCGTGGGGCCCGAGGACCGCCCCGGCCAGCAGAAGCAGAACCAGGTCGGGAACCCGCAGCCGCTCGGCCAGCAGCGGGGCGATCAGGATCACCGAGATGAGGATCGTGAAGACCAGAACCGGATCGGACAGGGGCATCACGGGCCTCGTCGACGGTCGGGGGCGAAGGAATAACCGTCAGTCTTCGACCAGGACGAACTGCTCGATGTCCCGGACCGAGCCCGTGCGCTCCTCCTTCCAGACCGGCTCGAACCGGAGGCCGATCCGGACCTTGGACTCGTCGTCGATGGGAAAGTAGTGCTGAAACAGCGTGTCCGACCCGTCCATCTTGAAGAATCCGTACCCGAAGGGGACCGGCCTCAGATCCCCGGTCTCGGGGTCGATGTAGGGAAAGCGGATGATGGTGAAGGTTTCCAGGGTGGCGCGAGGGCCTACCTCCACCACCTCCTCCATCTTCACAAAGCAGGGCCCGCAAACCTCGCGTGGCGGCACGTAGACCTTGCCGCATTTCGGGCAGCGCACCCCCACAAACCGCCTGTTCTTCTCCAACTCCTCCAGAAAGCGGCTTCCGTAACGACCGACACTGTAATGAAAAGGCTGTTCCGCCTCCTTTGCCGAGTGAATCGTGAGGAGATCCTCTTTTTGAAGCTCCTGCTCCTTGGTGCTCTTTTTCTCTTCCGGGCTCATGGTTCACCCCCCTCTATTCGGGCTTCTTCTTTCCGTATGCCAGGATGTCGGTCCACAGGCAGCCCCCGAAGCCGGTCGCGATCGCCAGGTTCACGTCCGGTACCTGCCTCTGGCCGGCCTTGCCCTGAATCTGAAGCGCCGCCTCCGCGCACCGAATCAGGCCGGTCGCACCGATCGGGTTCGTCGAAACGACGCCCCCGGACGGGTTCACCGGAAGCGCCCCTCCCAGGTCCGTGACCCCGTCCCAGACGAGCCGGGGGCCTTCTCCCTTCTTGCACAGGCCCATGTCCTCGATCCAGATCAGGCCCGCCCAGGAAAAGGGCTGGTACATTTCGATCACGTCGATTTCCTTGAGGGGCTCCTTGATGCCCACCTTCTTGAAGAGTTCCTTGGCGGCCCGTTCCATGGAAAGCATGGACCCCTGGGAAAAATCCGCATCGCTCACGTAGCTGTACATGTGGCGGCTCGATACGCCGAGGACCCACACCGGCTGGGGGCATAGCTTCTCTGCTATCCCCTCGGCGGCGTAAACGACCGCGCAGGCGCCGTCCGTTCGAGGACACATGTCCAACAGGCAGACCGGATCCGCCAGCATCGGAGAGGCCAGCACCTCCTCGATCGTCACCTCCTTGCGAAGATGCGCGTAGGGGTTCAGGCAGGCGTGGCGGCGGTCGCGCACCGAAACGCGCGCCGCATCCCTGGGCGTTGCCCCGTAGGCGGCTGCATAGGACTGCGCAGTCACGGACAGACCGGCGATGGCGCCGGCGAAGAAGGGGCGGTCCCAGACCGGATCGAAGGCGGTGTTGATCGCGCCGGTGGTGTCCGACTCCGAGTTCTTCTCCCAACCGATGACGAGCACCTTGTCGAAAGCGCCCGAGGCCACCATGTGGTAGCCTGCGATCGCCAGCGTGCTGCCGGTGGTCCCGCCGGTCGTGAGCTTGATGGTGGGCTTCATGAACCCTCCGGAGCCGTCCACGCTCCAGCAGTCCACGTAATTGATGCCCTCAAAATGGTCCATGTTGCCGATCACGACGGCGTCGATGTCGTCGATCGTCAGTTCCCCGTCCTGGAGGCATCGAATGACGGCCTCACGGATAATCTCCTGGCCGTTGACGTCCCGCCGAATGGAACGGTGGTGTGTCTGGCCTGTTGCCACGATCGCAGCTCTCCTTGCCATATCGTCACCCCCTATTCTTTCCCGAGGATCCAGACGCAGTGGGATTGGCCGGCCACGCCGTTGACCCCGTGGGCCAGGGCCGTCCGTACCTCCCTGCCGACCTGCATGCCTCCCGCCTCGCCACGCACCTGGCGGACCGCCTCGGCGATGCGGATCAGGCCCGCCGCGATCACCGGATGCGATGCCAGAACCCCGCCGGACGGGTTCACCGGGATGTCGCCCCCCTTTGCCGTGGCCCCGGACTCGGCAAGCTTTCCCCCCTGCCCGCGGTCGCAGAAGCCCAGGCCTTCGGTCCACATCAATTCCTGATAGGAGAAGGCATCGTAGACCTCCGCCACATCGATCTCTTTGCGCGGGTTCGAGATGCCGGCCGCCTCGTAGGCCTTCCTGGCCGCCCTGGTCAGGGCGGCGCACTCGGCCAGATCGCGGTCGCCCAGCAGGTAGTTGTCCATGCAGAAGGAGACGCCCTTGATCCACACAGGCTTCCTTCCGAGCTTCTTCGTCTTCTCCCGGTTGGCGATGACGACCGCAACCGCGCCGTCCGAAACGGGGGAGCAGTCATAGAGCTTCAGGGGATCGCAGATCATGCGCGAGTTCATCACGTCCTCGACCGACAGATCGAGATGCAGATGGGCCTTCGGGTTCCGGAGTGCGTTTCGATGATTCTTCGAGCTTACGATTGCGCACTGTTCCTCGGAAACACGGTACCGGTCCATGTACCTGCGGGCCTGGAGCGCGCATCCCGAGACCATGTCCAGGCCGAGGCTGCGCATGTAAATCGGGTCGAAGGCGGCGTTCGTGATGTAGGCGGAAACGCTTTCGGATCCCTTCGAGTACGCCGTGACCAGGGTCGTGCCGTAGTGACCGGACAGGCAGCGGCACATCCCGTAGAAGGCCCCGAAGGTCCCGTCACCCTCCACGCAGGAGACGTTTCGGTCATAGGCCCCGCTTACATCCCCGGTGGCCATGGAGGAGATGGTCCGGCCGTCCCAAAAGTCGTTCGAGGTGGTAATGATATTGTCGATGTCTTCAATCGTGATTCCGGCATCCTCCAGTGCGGCGACCACTGCAGGGTAGACCAGTTCCGCATAGTTGAACTGCTCGAGTCGGCCTGCTGCCTGGGTCTGTCCGATGCCGATGATGGCGGCTCTGTCCATTGGGCACCTCGCTGTTGAGTGGCAAGTCAAAGGCAAATCCGGTACGAACGGAAGGGTTCGATCCCCCTGCCGCCGCCTAGGCCGGCTTGAAGTAACTCACATCCAGCATCTTGCCCGTTCGCTCCTCGGCGAACACGGCCTTCACCCGCATGCCCGCACGCACCGCCTCGGGCTTGACCTCGCCGAGCAGATGCACGAGGCCCGTGTCGGCGCCGTCGAGCCGGATCACGGCATAGGCGAACGGGGGCTTCATCGGAGGGATGCCCGTGTCCCGCCTCACGATGGTGAAGGTCTCCACGACCCCCTCGTCGGAGACGTCCTGCCAGTCCCCGGTCTCGACGAAGCAGTAGGGACATGCCTTCCGCGGAGGAACGAGCACCTTCGCGCACTTGGGGCATTTCTTGCCCACGAACCTCCGCTCGTTCTTTAGCGTAAGCAGAAACCGGCTGGCGGTTTCCCCCGCCTGCCAAGCGTAGGGCACCTTGATCCTGCTCTCATAGATCCTCGGCTCCACCTCTTCCCAGACGTTGGACATCTTCACCCTCCCTTCCGACGGTTCTTTCGTTACGGAAAACGGAATGAAAAACAAGTTGAATCAATAAGTTATAGACAATTCGCGGTGATTCTGGTTAGTGCCACTTACCGAAGGGAAAATACCCTTTTCCCCGGACTTTTTCAAGGACTTTCCGCGCCCCCTGCATCAAGGAGCGTTCCGGGCCCTGCTGAAGTCGAAGCCGACGGCCAGTTGAACGAAGAGGAAGGGTTCCTCTCCCGAGAAGAAGGACTCGTCCGATCCGAGGGACTGGGAGTTCACGGTCAGATCCGCATCCTGGTAGAAGCCGAAGAAGTTGTAGTGGAACCCGACGCTCACCTCGAGCGAGAGTTCCGGGCTCACGGCGTAACGCACCCCTGCCTCGGGTCCGCCCCCGACGGAGAAGATGACTCCCTTGGGATCCACCTCGACGGCGAAGGACCCTTCCTGCAAGGCCGCCGACTCGAGGTCCACGTAATCGGCGTTGAGCCGCAGGGAGGGCCCCGCCCAGACCCGAACCCTGTCGGTCCTGAGAAGTCCGATCCCATAAGCACCCTTCACTTCGAATCCGTATCCGATCGCGTCGTAGATGTCCGAGGAAAGCGCATCGAGCCCGAAACCGAGGCTGTCGGCGCCGCTCGTGCCCTCGAGGTGGGTCAGCACGATATCGACCCCGAAGTTTACGCGCCAGCCGAATCTGTCCTCTTGGGCGGAGGCGCCGTCATGGAGGTATCCGATCGTGAAATGATCGTGCCGCAGATCGATCTCCAGGTCTTTGAACTCCGGCAGGATGTCGCTCAGGGCGCCCGGAACCCCGATCGACGGCCACCCGCGGCCCCACCCGTAATATCCGTATCCGCCGCAAAGAACCTCAGCCGGAATGAGCGTGAGCACTGCGATCACCGCCCAGGACCCGAGTATCCGTCTTTTCATGGCAGATTCCTTCACCATCGAAAGGGATCGAACCGGCCGACATGCGGTCGGCAACAGGGACCCTATGATATTGAAGTCTGCGATCCCTGTCACGTCGGGGTTTTGGCAAAGCAGCTGTTAGCTGTTAGCTGTTAGCTCCCCGCCCCGCCCCAACGCGGGCAACGGGCACGGGCACGAAGTCTGTGGGGGTGAACCCGAAGGGGGGTGAGGCGGCCAAGGTCCAAAAGCTAAGAGCCAAGAGCCGCGGGCCGTTCCAGCGAAGGCGGGGCGGGTTTCAGGGGGCGGGCCGCAACGGGCAGGGTGAAGAAGAAGGTGCTCCCGCTTCCCTCCCGGCTTTCCACCCAGATCCGGCCGCCGTAATGGGCAATAACCTCTTTGCATATGGGCAGTCCAAGACCCGTTCCCTTGGGCTTGTCTCCCGAGGATTCTGCGGGTATCTGCTGGAACTTATCAAAGATCCTCTCATAGTGCTTCTCTGCGATCCCGACCCCTTGGTCGGAGACGCTCACCAGGACCCACCCGGAGTCCGCTCCGCGCAGGGCCTTCCCGCAGATTCGGATTTCCCCCCCTTCACGGGAGAACTTGATGGCGTTTGCGAGCAGATTGGTGAGCACCTGGTGAATCCTGTCCCGGTCGGCAACGACCGAGGGGAGGTTCGGGTCGAACTCCAAGGACAGGCGGAGCGCCTTTTCCTCCCGAAGCTGGCTCGTCGTCCTCGCCACCTCCTCGGCGACCTCGCGCACCGACAGGGGCATATCATGCCAGACCATTCCGCCTGCCTCGATTCGGCTGAGGTCGAGCAGATCATTGATCAGGCGCGTGAGCCTTTCGCTCTCCGCATTGATGATCCGCACGAATTCTCTCCGGGTAGCCGGGTTTTCCTGGTCGTATCGAAGGAGGATTTCCGAGAAGGACCGGATCGAGGTGAGCGGAGTCCGCAGCTCATGGGATACCGAGGAAAGAAACGAATCCTTGAGTTCGTCCAGCCTCCTGAGTTCATTCAAGGCCCTTTCCAATTCCGTGGTCCTCTCGACCACCCGCCGCTCGAGTTCCGCATTGAGCCTTCGGATGCCCTCCTCCACACGCCTGCGCTCCCTGATCTCGTGCTCGAGCCTTGCGGTGCGCTCCTTGACGAGTTCCTCGAGGTGTTCCCGGTGTTTTCGCAGCTCCCCCTCCACCCGCTTCCGCTCGGAGATGTCGCGTATGATACCCAGAATCCCCACCGGGCGGTGGTCCGGATCGCGCAGAAAGCGCATGTTCACTTCCGTCCATACCGTGGAGCCGTCCCTTCGATACAGCTCCAGCTCGATCGTCCTCGACCGGGACAAGTCCACCGGTTCTCCGCTCGCCTCGCGGGCCATTTCCTCTGCAAAGACCCGCGCGGCAAGCGCGGCCGATGCCGGGGTCATGTTCTCCTCGATGGTCTGTTCCATGACCTCCTCCACGCTGAACCCCCGCAGAGTCGCAATGGAAGGGCTCACGTAGGTGACCCTGAGGTTCATGTCCCGGGTCCAGATGACGTCCGTGGCATTGTCCGCAAGAAGGCGGTATCTCTTCTCGCTTTCACAAAGAGATTCTTCGACCCGCTTCTTCTCCGTGATGTCACGTGCGATCGTCTGGACCGCATAGGGTTCCCCCTGCCGATACAGCAGAGAGCCTTCGGTTTCCACCCAGAGAAACCCGCCGTCCTTCCTTCTCACCCTGTAACGCGTGAGTTCCTTTTGGCCTCCTGTCCGAAGAATCTCCTCCAAGGTGGCCATCGCAACGGGAAGCTGGTCCTCGCTCAGCAGGGAGGAAAAGTTAAGGGAGCGCATCTCCTCCCGCGAGTACCCCACCAGGTCCAGGGAAGCCTGGTTCGCGTCCAGGAAATTCCCTTCGAAGTCGTGCAGGTAGATGCACACGAGGCTGCGGTCGAACAAGGCAGAGTAACGCTCCTTTGCCTCCCGCAGTGCCTCGGGCGACTCCTGGCCCATGCAGACCGTTCCATGGCCCCCGAAATCCTCGGGTACGGGCTGCTGTCGGGGCGCAGCGGGCACGTCGTAGGAGCGATCTTTCTTCATGCGACAGTCCTGGCCTGACGGGGGTTGTTTCCCTGGGATCAGAATCGACACAAAACGGAACATTCTTTAAGAGTGCGCAGAGCGGCGACATTGCCCGGGGGATGTCGCGGTCCGGACCACAGAGATGTCATCCGAAGGGCTCCCTGGGCTCATTCCTTTTCGAAATCTGTCCGATCAAAGAAAGTGTGGATGGCGAAGACCTCCGACGGACATCGGTGCGCAGAGAAGGAGCTGAGCCGTAAGCATGAGCGAGACAAGAGAACTCATCAAGGATGCGGTATCCGTCGAGGAGGTTCTGAAGCACCTCGACCTGAGCCTTGTAAAAAACGGCAGGCGTCTGCAAGGGGCCTGCCCGGCGCGTCACGCCCCCCCGGGGGGAGGCGCCGGCTTCACCGTATGCGCGGCGGAGGGTTACTTCCACTGCTTCCAGTGCGGGATAGCCGGAGATTTCGTCGACCTGGTTGAACTCGTCCTCGGCCTGGAGCACAGGGAGGCCCTCCGATGGCTGGCCGAGAGGTTCCGGCCCGATCTCCTGAGCCGGCTGAGGAGGGAGGAGGAACAGGGCCCGAAACCGGATCGCAAGGCCTATTACCAGAGGGCGAGCCTGTATGATCTGGTCTTTGAGCACGGCAAGAAGCTTCTCTTCGAGGACGAGGGCAAGAACGCGCTCGAATACCTGGTCTACGAGCGGGGGTATGCCCCGGACAAGCTGAAGCAGACAGACTGGATGTATTTTCCTCCCGACCTGAGGATCAGGGATCATCTCCGCAGGGTGCAGCCGCAGGCGACGGAACAGATAAAGGGACTCAAGCTCCAGGGAGCCTTTGAGGACAATTTTCGACTGGCCTTTCCATCCCGTGACAGGAGGGGGGCGATCACGGGCTTCATCAAGAGGGCCACAAGTCCGAATGGGATCCGTGTCACAACCCATGACGGCAAGAAGCACGATGCCGTCAGATGGGACTCGACGAACGGGGGCGATCCCGGGGACCTTTTCAACCTCCATGCCTGCCGGGGCGAGAAGAGCCTCCTTCTGGTGGAGGGGTACCCGGAGGCCATGTATCTCCCGACCCAGGGCATAAGGGGCGTGGCGGCGGTGGGAATCGGCCCGGTCTCCAGGGCCCACGTCGAGGGGCTCAAGGCCCGAGGCGTGGAGATGGTCACCCTCTGCTTCGACAACGACCCTCCGGACGAAAGAGGAGAAATCGCCGGCGCAAGAAAGACGGAGAAAGCCCTCGACCTACTCCGCGGTACGGGTATTCAGGCCTTTGTCGTGGCACCCGAATCTCTGGCTCCCTGCAGGGACCCCGACCAGTTCGTGAAAGAGAGAGGCATAGAAGGCTTCCGGAGGCTTCTGGCGACTCGGGTCTACGGCTCCGTATGGAGGTGGAATCGAGCCAAGAGCAGGTACGACCTCTCCGATCTGGAACAGTGGACACGCGCCAAGAACGAGGGCTTCGGGCTGGCGGAGGCCGTCGCGGACGCCTCCGAGAGGGCCTTCCTTTTCGACGCTCTGAGGAAGGACCTGGCCAACCAGGACGGCCTGTTTTGCGAGGCGCTCAAGGAGCACCGGGAGCGGCAGGCCCGAAGGAGGCAGGAGGTCGGGTACCGGGATCTTCACCAGGAGATGGGCAGGCTCCTGGAGGAAGGCAGGCTGGACGAGTTGGGGCCCCGACTGGAGGAGAAGCTCGAGGAGCTTCGGGCGACAGAGGGCTCCCGGATCCTGGAACCCTACACCCTGGCAAGGCTTCAGGAAGATGTGCTTCAGGCCCCCGAGGGCCTCAAAACAGGGTACGAACGTCTGGACAAAACCTTGAGGATTCCTTCGGGGACCTTGACGATCGTGGCCGCCCGGCCCGGCCAGGGAAGGACGGCCTTCCTGATGAATCTCCTCCTCAATCTGGTTTCAGGCAACCCGGAGAAATCGTTTTTCTTCCTTTCTCTGGAAGAGGCCAGGAGGTGGGTCGCCCTGAAGCTGATCAACATCCTTGGCGGGACAACCGTAGAGGAAGCCCGAAACCTCGAACAGATGGAGAGGTACATTCGGGGCGGGCACACGGGTACACCCGGGATCGAAAAGGCCAAACAGGAATTCCAAGCGCTCACGGAACAAGGCAGGCTCTGGATTCTGGACGAGCCTTGCGTCGTCGAGGACCTGAAAGACGCCCTCGTCACCCTGTCCGAAAAGCACGAGGTCGGGGCCGTACTTGTGGATTCCGTCGAGAAGCTGAAGACAAGACGGGTCTACCCCGCCAGGGGGATGGAACTCCAAAGGCTATCCGGACAGCTGCGGGAGGCGGCCGAGTCCCTTCGTTTCCCCGTGATCCTGGGGGCGCAACTGCACGCGGACGCTGCGAACGTCGAATCGTTGCGCCTTGACCCCTCGATGGAATGGGGAAACCTCGCGCAGGATGCCGGCCTCGTAATCGCTATCTGCAGCGCACCGGACAGGAAGGCCGGGGAAGGGCAAACGCCTTCCGCCGATCCCCGGGTGGACCTCAAACTCACCGTGCTCAAGAACAGGAACGGGCCCTCGGGGTGGGCAGCGTCGCTGAGCTTCCACAGGCCCACCCTGACCGTCACGGAGTGCGTCGCCGCGCGCCGTCCCGGCACGCATCCCCTGCCCCTGCACCCCGAACGGGCCGAGGCAAGGAAGGCATCCAACGATTCCCGGTAGCGGACGACCCGCGCAATGCGGCAGGAATCGAGCCCGGACCGGGAATCGGACGCTACGGCGAGGGCGGTTCGCCTCGCGTCGGTATCTTGAGGATCTGGCCGACGAAGATATCATACGGCTCGGAAAGGCCGTTCCGTTCAGCGATTTCCCTCCAGTCCATCCCATACAGAAGCCCGATGTCGTAAAGGATGTCCCCGTCCTGCACCGTGTAGGTCGTCTCCCCGTGCAGGGTGGGCGTTCCTGCGACGGCGCCGGCCGCCGGGGCCGGAATCCTGAGTTTCTGGCCGACGAAAAGGGCGCCCGGGTCGCGGAGGTTGTTGTGCTTCAACAAGGTCTGCCAGGGCACTCCGAACCTGCGCCCGATCCGGTACAGGTTGTCCCCCGGCTGCACGATGCAGGTTTGCTCTTCTCTCAGCGGCCCGCTGCCCGCCAGGGCTCCGCCGATGCTCCGTTCCTCGGACCCCGCTGCCGCCGGCCCTGCCGGTTCGGGGGCCGCCGGGATCCTGAGCTGCCGGCCCGCTGCCAGCTCTGCCGGGTCGGTCAGGCCGTTGAGCTGCATCAGGGTCTGCCACGGCACCCCGTACTTGAGCCCGATCCGGTAGAGGTTTTCGTCCTTCTCGACGATGTGGGTCTTTTCCGCGGCGGAATCCGGGGCAACCGCCGCCGGCCGGGGAGCGGTCTCGACGGCCGACGGAGTCAGGCCCTCCCCGGTCCGCTCCCCATCGGAGGCCTTCGGTATGGAGAGGGCCGGCTCGGGCTCCTCCAGGAGACCCTCCTGGGCGACCGTGGGCGGATCGGCAAGCGGCCCGGCCTCCCTGCCGGCGCCTGAAGGGTCTTCCTTCCCGGGCAGGTCGCTCATGTCCTGGACCGCGCTCCTGGCCAGGCTCTTGACCACCCAGCTCCCGCTTCTCTCGGCCACCAGGAGGGCTTCAAGCACGCGCGCCTCTCTTTTGTTCCGCAGCGCATCCACCGCAACGGCCTGCACCAGGGGATCCGGGTCGCTCTCCAGAAGCTCGATCAGGCCTTCCACGCCCCTGGCATCTTCGATCCTTCCCAGGGCCTCCGCAGCCGTCATCCTGACCCCAGGATTGTCGTTCTTGAGCGCATCGACGAGCGGCTCGACCGCGGGCGGGCCCAGGTTGGCCAGTGCCATCATCGCAGCCTCCGCCACCGACGCCGGGGAGTCCTTGCCTTCGGGGCCGTGAACGGTCAGCCGTGCCCGATCGCCCAGAGACCGGATCAGGGCGGGGATGGCGGGGGCGGCCCGCTCCCCCATCCTTCCGAGCGCCAGGGCCGCGTTTCTCCGTTCCCCCGGATCGATGGAATGCAGGGCTTCGATGAGCGTCGCCACCTCGGCGGCCGACTCGGAAGGCCTTGCTCCCTGCTCCGGGCCGGGCTGGGCGTGACAGCATGCCAGCGGGAGGAGGATAACCAGCAACGTCGATCGGAGAACGAACCTCTGTTCTTTCATGAGCATCGACTCACACCTTGAGGGTTTCTCCTTCGGTCCTCGCAATCACCACGGCCCCGACCGAGTCGCTCCACACGTTGACCGTCGTGCGGCACATGTCCAGAATCCTGTCCACCGCGAGGACCAGGCCCACGCCCTCCAGAGGCAGCCCGACAGCCTTGAGCACGACAACCATCATAACCAGGCCCGCCATCGGAATCCCCGCCGCACCGATCGACGCCAGGAGCGCCGTGAACACGACGATGACCTGCTTGCCGGGCCCCAGTTCGATGCCGTAAGCCTGCGCAATGAACAGGGCCGCCACACACTCGTACAAGGCGGTCCCGTCCATGTTGACCGTCGCGCCGAGAGGAAGGACGAAACTCGAGATCCTGTTGGGCACCCCGGCATTCTCCTCCACGGCCTTCATCGTGAGCGGAAGCGTCGCGGAAGAAGAACTCGTGGAAAAGGCCGTGAGCAGCACGGAGGCCATGGCCCTGAGATGTTTCACCGGACTGACCCCCCTTCCCAGGAGGACCAGCAGGCCGGGAAGCGTCACACAGGCATGGAAGAGGAGGCCGGCCACGACCGTGACCGCGTACAGACCCAGGTCCCGGAAGACCCCCAAGCCCGAAGCACCCACCATGCCGGCGACGAGTCCGAATACCCCGATCGGGGCAAAGAGAATGATGAAGTGAGTCAGTTTCATCATGACCTGGAAGCCTGCCTCGAACAGGCCCGTCATTCGGGATCGGTGCGGCTCGGGAACCCTTGTGATGAAATAGCCGAAGAGAATGCAGAACAGGATGATCTGAATCATCTCCCCGTCCGCCATGGCCCGGACAGGGTTGGAGGGGACCATGCGCATCACGACGCCCAGAATCGTATCCCACGTCGATTCGCCGTAGTGCTCCTCCATGGCGAGGACGAGGTCCTCGACCGGCGCGTTCGGTGCCAGGGCCGCACCCGCGCCCGGCCGTATCAGGTTCACCAGTGCCAACCCGGCAAGGATGGCCAAGAGGCTGGTCATGACATAATACAGGAAGGTCTTGAGCCCGAGTCGGCCGATGCCCTCCGAGCTGCCGATGTTCGCCACGCCGCTCGCGATCGAGGTGACGACCAGGGGCACGATGATCATGCTCAGGGCCTTGAGAAAGAGGTCGCCCAGGGGTTCGAAAACCTTGGCTTCCCGGCCGAGAGCGACCCCCACGCCCACGGCCAGGAGCATGGCGATCAGTATCTGCCAATGAAGCTTGACCCCTTTCATGGACGGGCCCCGATTGCATGAACAAGGGGTGGCGCGGGGGGCGGCTTGCGGGACCGTATCAACAACGAAAATATCTTATTCAACAACAATCCCGAGCACTTTGCAAGGCGATGCGCGCTGCCTGCCTGCATCGCGGATTCTTTGTACCTGCGGCTGGTTCGCCGGCTGGGACAATAACGTCACCTCGAAAGCGGACTCAAGTCTCCGGACGTCCTGGTCGATGTGACAAGAGAAGCCGGAGCAGGGAGCGCCGGAACCTCAAAAAGGGCAGAACCCCGGGAGGCTGAGGATGAGATTCTTCAGGAGGCGAAAATACATCGTCAACCGAGAGCTGCAGATCGCTCTTCTGCGCAACTCATTCTTGTACGTTCTTCTTTTTGTGGCGGTCATCGGAGTGGTGTTCTTCGTTCCCATGATGGCGGAGTGGACAGACACGGGCGGCCCGTCGGCGAGAGCCGCACAGGTGAACAAGCAGATTCTCTATCTGCACACGTACTTCTGGCCTGCCGTGATCCTGGCCATGATACTGATCTTCCTGCACTCGGTCCGGGCCTCCCACAAGGTCGCCGGCCCCCTCTACCGCTTCAAGGTCGTATTGGAGGCCTTGAAGCGAGGAGAGATCTCGCCTCCGATCCGTATTCGAAAAGGCGACTTCCTCCACCAGGAGGCCGAGCTGATCAACGAGGTGCTCGAAAGCCTCCGACGGAATCTGGAGGGCCTGCAGCGTGCTCAGGAACAACTCCATGCGTCGCTCGCCGAGTACAGGCGGCAGCTCGGACAGAATCTCACAACCGAAGAAGACAAGCGCGTCAGAGACCTGGCAGAGAAGGCGAACCATCTGTCGGACAGCCTGAAGCGTTTCAAGTTGGCCGCCTAGTCCGACGCGCCCGAGACCCCTTTCCCCTGCTCCTGGTTTCCTGCCCTGACCCGGGATGGAGGCTTTCCCCCCGTCTTCCTTCCTTTTCTCGGGGCCATGGGAGGCGCTTCCCGAACACAGGTAGCCGGATAGCGAGTGATTGCTCATGCTTGGTAGCAGGCTTGACATGGAAAGGGAGGCCCATCATGCGGCTGACCAAACTGGAATTCTGGGCCATGAACAACCCCCTCCGGAGGTTCCTCCGGCGGACTCCTCGTCCACCGGTGCCACAGGCAGGGTGAAGAAGAAGGTGCTTCCTTTTCCTTTCTCGCTCTCCACCCAGATGTTTCCCCCGTAGTGGAGAACGATGTCGCGGCAGATGGGCAGGCCCAGCCCGGTGCCCTTGGGCTTGTCCTTCATCGTGTCCTGGTAGACTTGCCTGAACTTCTCGAAGACCACTTCGAAGTCCTTCTCATCGATGCCGATGCCCTGGTCGGAGACGCTCACCTTGATCCATTCGGCGGATTCCTGGGAACGCCTGCCTTCGAATGCCTCGGCACGGATTCGGATCTCTCCTCCTTCCCCGGAGAACTTGACCGCGTTTGCCAGAAGGTTCGTAATCACCTGCTGCAGCCTGTCACGGTCCGCAAGGACAAACGGAAGACTCGGCGGCAGATCGAGAAGCAGCCGCAGGGACTTGGCCTCGAGAAACTTCTTCTGCGCAGGCAGGGAATCGAGAATGACCTCGCCCACCGAGATGAGCTTATCGTTCCAGACCATCTCGCCCGCTTCGATCCTCGACAGGTCGAGAACGTCGTTGATCAGTCGCGTGAGCCGCTCGCTCTCCGAGTTGATGATTCGCAGGAACTCCTTCTGCGTGGCCGGATCCTCCTGATCGTACCTGAGCAGGATCTCGGAAAAGGACCGGATCGAGGTGAGAGGCGTCCGCAGTTCGTGCGACACCGAAGAGAGGAAGGAATCCTTCATGCTGTCCAGCGCCTTGAGTTCCTCGTTCGCCTTCTCGAGATCCGAGGTTCTTTCCCTGACCCGCCGGTCGAGTTCCGCGTTCAGCTCTCTGAGTCTCCGCTCTGCCTGGATACGCTCGGCAATTTCCCTTTGCAGCTTCCGGTTCGTGCGGATCAATTCCTCCGTGCGCTCTTCGACGATCTCCCTCAGATGCTCATGGTGCCGCTTCAGTTCCTCCTCGGCCCGCACGCGTTCCGTGACATCGCGCAGGATCCCCTGAATCGCGTACGGCTTGCCTGCCCGATAGAGCAGGCACCCCTCGGATTCCACCCAGATAAAGCTGCCGTCCTTCCTCTTCAACTTGTAGGTGGTCGGGTGCGGACTTCTGCCGTCCTGGAGGATCTTCCTGACAGCCTCCGCGGCCTGCTGCAACTGCTCCTCGACCACCACTGCACTGTAATGCAGGGACGGGAGGTCTTCCCTTGCGTATCCCAGCAAGTCCAGGCAGGCCTGGTTCGCACCCAGAATGTTCCCTTCGAAATCATATTCGTAAACAGCAAACAGGCTGCGATTGAAAAGTACACTGTACTGGTTCTCGATGTCCCGTATTTTCCCCTGCTGTTCCTGGATGATCTCCTGGGAACGAATGCTCTCCTGTATGTCCCGGCAGGCAAGGACGACCCCCTGCACCTGCCCCTTCCAGTCCCGGATGGCGGAAAGGTTGCAGGCGGCCGGGACCGGTTCCCCGCTGCGATTCCTCAGGAAGACGATGCGGGATTCTATGGTGCTTCGGCCATCCTTGAGGTTTCGCGCAAGTGAGTGGGCAGCCTCTGTGCTCCGAGGATCCACGAGGGTGGCGATGGACCTCCGGAACAATTCCTTGCCCGAGAACCCGAGAAGCTCCTCTGCCTTGGGGTTCACCATGCGGATGAGCCCGTCGGCGTCCAGGACGATGATCGAGTCCGCGATCGTGGAGAGCACCTGCCTGGCCAGGGATTCGGGCGAGGGGTTGAGGAGTTGATACCGGTGGACGGACCAGAAGATGAGGCTGGCGTACACGATGATCGCAACGAAGCCGAGCGGCGGCACGGGGATGCCGAAGCAGGGCAGGTAGTCCCAGGCCCCGAGGTAGGCGATCGAGAAGGCGAACATCAGGAACCGGATCTGACGTCTCTCGACAGCGGACTCGACCGTCTTCCGTCCGCGATACAGGCTGGTGAAACTCGCGGCCATGAGCAGGAAGAAAAAGAAGAGGAAGACCAGGCTGAAAGGACCGTACCGGGGATAGAAGCCCCACGAATACTCCCGGATCCCCGCGATCGAGGCCTTCCCCACAAGGCCTTCCAGCCCGAACAGGAAGCCCAAGGCGAACCCCGCCAGGATTCTACGCCGGTTTTGCGCAAGCCGTTGGGTGACCGCAGAGGTGAAGAGGCAGACCGAAGGGGATATGAACACCACGCCGAGGTAGGAGAAGCGATACCATTTCTCCGCCAGCCCGGGATCCCGGCTGCAAAGCATGAATCCGATTCCCAGGTTCCAGACGATCACGGCCAGGCACATCACGACGAACGACTGGTTGGTCCTGGACCTCGGATTCAGGGAAAGGCCCCAGGAAAGAAAGAGCAGCAGGACCGACACGGTCAGAAAGCTGCACACCGCGATCGGGTTCAGGTAGTAAAGATATGGCCCCAAAGGCGTTCCCCCGCTGCCGGGACCCTGAACGAAAGAAGGGGGTCCTCCGTAAGGAATTTCTCATGGGAGATCGGTATGTTTCGCGCTTTTCTTGAGAGCCGGGGGAGGACAGATGAAGAGGTGATGACAAAGAAGAACGGACGCCCTTGTGCCGTGAAATAGAAGAGTCGGCTCTGAACGCTGGGGGGAGTATTTGATTCACTAGGATTTGAGCCGGCTCTTTGGTTTTACAGCAGGGTTCACGTCGCAGGCCTGGACCAGGGTCAGCTTGAAGGTCTTCTCGAAGGCCTTCTCGTGTTTCTTCGCCCCCCACGCCTCCAGATCACATTCCTTCTCCGTGGTCAGCCTGAGGACAATGGTCTTCTTTTTCCCCCGCTCGAAGGCGGCGTCGCGGACGAGCCCGGCGTGGCTTCGGTCCAGGCTCTCGGCGATGCGCAAGACGATGGAAAGAACCCTCACCACCTCCTGGCCCCGGCGGGACAGACTCGCGAACTCCGAGTATCTTCGGGTGGCCATGGTCCTGCGGTGGAAAAAGGCGGTGGCGGCAATGATCTCGAGCTCCTCCCGGCTGAACCCCAGCAGGTCCGCGTTCTTGATGATGTAATAAGCGTGGCCGTGGTGGTTATTGTAGGAGAGGAAGGCCCCCACGTCGTGAAGCATGGCGGCATGGGAAAGCAGCTCCCTCGGGTGGAGGCCGAGGTCGTGGAGCCCGATCCGGCCGGCGCTGTCGTAGAGTTTGAGGGCGAGGTCCCTCACGTGGCGGTGGTGGTCCTCGTCAAAACCGCAGTTCCGCCCGAGCTGGAGGACGCTCCGCTCCCGGACGGAGAGTTCGGTCAGGAGGCCTCCGATCTCGGAGCCGGCCAAATAGTCGACGAGGAGGCCCTCCTTGAGGCCGAGATCGGTGACCTCGATGCAGCGCGCGCCGGTCTCCTCGAGCAGGGTCTCGAGGATGGCGGCCCCCGCAACGATGATGTCGGCCCGGCTGGGGTTGATGCCCTTCACCTTCTTCCGCTGTTCCAGGGCGAGGGAGCACAGCAGTTTCGAAGTCCGGGCCAGGGCCTCGAGGGAGAGGATTTTTTCCGATCCTCGGGCCCTGGCCCCGAAGTTGGCGTGGCTGATCTCGGCAAGGTTCTGGATGGTGCCGGAGCTTCCGTAAGCGGGCCCGAAGCCCAGGCGCCTGGCCCGCTGAATGGCGCGGACCGCGGCGTTTTTCACCTCCCGCTTGAGACCGGCGAAGCGGGCCGGGCTCACCCTCCCCTCCTCGCCGTCCAAATGTTCGGCGGTGAGGCGGATCGCGCCGACTTTGACGCTTTCCAAAACATAGTGCTGGCGGCGGTCTCCCACGATGATCTCCGTGGAGCCTCCCCCGATATCGATGAACAGGGCCTTCTCGCTCCCCAACTCGATCCCGCTGGCCAGTCCGAGATAGATGAGGCGGGCCTCCTCTTTCCCCGAGATCACCCGGACCTCGAGGCCGGCCTCCTCGGCCAGGCGTTGGATGAATTCGTCCTGGTTCTTTGCCTCGCGGGTGGCCGAGGTCGCCACGACCACGATGGGGTCGGCCTGGTTCATCCTGGCCATGCGGGCGAAGTTGGCCAGGACCAGGACAGCGCGGTCCATGGCGTCCTTGCGCAGCCGGTGGCGCTTGAATTCTCCTTGTCCGAGCCTGATCATCTCCTTTTGCCGGGAAATGACGGTGTAGGAGTGGTTGGGGTTGATCCGGACCATGATCATCCGGGCGGAGTTGGTCCCGAGGTCGATGAAGGCGGCAAGGGGCGGCGGCTTGTTCAGAGGCGCGAGCATTCTATCACCAGGCTCCTGGAGATGGCCTCCCGGAGGAGGTCGCCCTTTCTGTCGGCGGCTTCGCACTCGGCCCGGGCGTCGTCGGAGACGGCGCATTTGATGACGACGGCCTCGGGCGACACCTCGCAGGAGACGGACCGGACCAGGCCGCGTTGTGACCGGTCGAGTCCGTCTGCCACGCGTACGATTCCGGCCAGCAGCCTGACCCGGCGCTGGTTCTCGGCCGAGAGGGAGGCAAAGGTTTCGTCCTTGCTCCCGGGCAGGGCCTTGCGGTGATAGCGGGCGACAAGGGAGGCGACGAGCTTGCCCTCCCCGTCAAGGGGTCGCAAGTCCGCGTCGCGGATGATGCGGAAAGACGCCTTGTGGTGTCCGCCGGTCCCCTCCTTGACCCCCACGTCATGGAGCAGGGCCCCGACCTCGAGCCACAATCTCTCCCGGGGCCCCAACTCGTGCAGGGACGCCAAGAGGTCGAAGATGACGAGAGCCAGCTTGGTGACTTGCTTGGCATGGGACTCCTCGAACTGAAGGGACCGGCCCAGGGTGAGGGCGGCCTTGCGACAGGCGTCCTGATCGGCTTGAACCGACGCCGCTTGCTCCTCAGCGGCGGAGCCTTCTTCCACATCGTCCCAGGCCCGGCCTCGAATCAGCATGCGGGCGAAGGACTCGGGCAGCCCGAGGCGGCGGATCGTCTCCACCGCCCGGTCCAAATCGTAGACCAGCCGGTGGTGTGTCACCTGGATCGAGCGGGAATTGAACTTGAGCAGGGCGTAGGAGGTTCGGGGGTCCCCGTCGTCGGGCCGGCCGACACTTCCCGGATTGATGAAGTAAACGCCGTCGCGTTCGAGGACGAAGGGGACATGGGAGTGGCCGCAGACGATGATTTCCGCTCTGGCGGCCTTGGCCAAGACCTTCAGCCGCGAGGACGGGGTGTCGGGCCCCAGGTGCTCCTTGGTCGACAGGGGGGAAGCATGGACGACGAGAATCTTCCTTCCCCGGGCGGTGAAGCGCAACTCCTGTGGCAGAGACCGAAGGTAGTCGCGGCTTTCCTTGCTCAGGTTCTGGTGAGCCCAGGCGAAGGCCCTCCATTTATCGGCCGGCTTCGACTTCTTCCATTCCTCGAGTTTCTTGGTTACCTGGAGGACCTTTTGATCGTAGTTGCCGATGATGCTCCGTGACCGTTCGTGCTTCAGTCGTTGGACGACCTCGTCCGGGAAGGGTCCGTAGCCCACAAAGTCACCGGCGTTCCAGATTTCTTCGGTCCCCTGCCCGACGGCGTGCCTGAGCACGGCCTCGAGTGCCGGCAAGTTGGCGTGAATGTCCGAAATCAGGGCGACCTTCACTTCTCCTCCTCGGGAATCTCCGGCAATGGAAGCGGCTCATCCCCTTGAGGCGCCTCGTTCATCGGAGGATGGCCCTCGGCAGCCGGGACCCCGGCCCCGGAGAACATCTCCTTCATCAGGGCGCGCCAGCGGCGCGAATTCTTCAGCTTTTCCCAACCCTGGAGGAACTCGGCCCACCGCCGCTCCCGGAAGTCGGCTCGGTCCCGGGCGAGGAGGTCCAGGCCGGGCCGGAGCCTGGAAACCCCGCGGGGCTTTCCGTAGAACTCGGTTGCGCGGGAGCGTTCCCGTTCGAGGAAACCGGGCAGGAAGGCGGTCCAGACGTCGGCGTCGTGGATGTCGCCGAGGACCTCTTGAACGGCCTTGATCTGCCGGATCCCCCTGGGCAGGCTTTCGGGGAACCAGGGCTCAAAGATCTCCATCGTGTAGCGCAAACGCTTGGCGGCGATGCGCATTTGGTGCAACTCCCGGACCCGCTCGCGGTCGGGAAGGAAGACCCCGAAACTGAGAAACTCGATGATCCGGGCGGCCACGGCGGCGCGGGCCCGCCCGAGGGAGTCGGCCGAGGGCCGATCCGCTCTCGGCTCCATTTGGGCGGCGATCCGTTTCTCGGAGAGGACCCGGCCCATTTCGTCGAGCACGGACTTGGCGCTCATTCTCTGGAGGGCCTCGAGCACCTTGGTCTGCCCTTGTCGGCGGTGCTGGGAGAGTCGCAGTTCGAGCCGGGTGATCCCATCCCGTTCGCGGCGATTGTCGATTCCGGCCTTGAAGGTGGCCAGAAACTCGAGCTGGACGTCCGTGTCCCGGGCCTCGCCCAGGGCCCGGGTCAGCCGCCGGACCTCTTTGGCCCACTTCGCGGCCCGGTGGGCAGGGAGCAGGGGCCTGAACACCCGGAGCCGGGCTCGGAGACGGCGCGAGGCCACCCTCATGCGATGGACGCACTCGATGTCTTCGCCCCTCTTGACGCCCTCGATCTCATCGGCCACGGCCCGCAGGGAGGTCAGCATGGAGTCGGCGCCGAGCAGGATGAAGCTGGGGCCGGGCCCTGCCTTGTCGGCCACTACTCGCCCTCCTGTCCCCAGTGTTCGAGAAGCCACTGTTGGGAGTCCATCGGATCTTCTCCGGCCGCGGGTTCGATCCGGCGGTACGACCCGTCGGCCAGCAGCTCCCAGGACGTTTGGTTGTCGGCCAGGTGGGGCCGCAGGATCTGGCCGAGGAGGAGCTTCTTGAGAGACGGGTCTTCGATGGGGAACAGGACCTCGACGCGGCGGTAGAGGTTGCGGGGCATGAGGTCGGCGCTTCCGACGAAGATTTCGTCCGCTCCCCCGTTTCGAAAGTGGAAGATCCGGGAGTGCTCGAGGAACCTCCCGACGATGGAGGTCACGCGGATATTGTCGCTCAGTCCCGGGACCCGGGGCCTGAGGCAGCAGATGCCCCGGACCTGGAGGTCCACCTTGACCCCCGCCTGGGAGGCCTGGTAAAGGCTTCGGATGATTTTCTGGTCCACCAGGGCGTTCATCTTGAAGTTCAGCCGCCCCCCGCCGTTTTCGCGGTGGGATTGGACCTCGCGATGGATGCGGCTGACGATCTCGTCGCACAGTTTTCCCGGGGCGGTGAGGATTTTCCGATACTGTTGTTGGTGGGCGTACCCTGTGAGGGAGTTGAAGAGGTCCGAGGCGTCTGCGCACAGGTCCGGCGAGGCGGAAAAAAGTCCGATGTCGGTGTAAAGGCGGGCAGTGACGGGGTTGTAATTGCCGGTGCTCATATGCACGTAGCGGACCACCCGGCCGCCTTCCCTTCTCACCACCAGGCAAAGCTTGGCGTGAGTTTTGAGTCCCACCACGCCGTAGATGACATGGACCCCCTCGTCCTCCAGCGCCCGGGCCCAGGCGATGTTGTGCTCCTCGTCGAAGCGGGCCTTCAGCTCCACCACCACCGCGACCTGCTTGCCCTCCTGCCGGGCCTGCAGCAGGGCGTCCACGACCGGCGAGTTGGGCCCCACCCGGTACAAGGTCTGCTTGATGGCCATCACATCGGGATCCGCGGCGGCCTGGCGTATGAAATCCACCACCGGCGAGAAGCTGTCGTAGGGATGATAGGTCAGGACGTCGCCGCGGGCGATGACACTGAAGATGCTTTCCCGGCCGGCGAAGCGGCCGGGCAGGACCGGACTGAAGGAAGGGTATTTGAGGTCCGGCCGTTCGATCCGGGTGAGTTGCATCAGGTCTGCCATACCCAGCATCGAGTCCTCGGAGTAGACCAGGTCGGGGGTGAGGTTGAGGTTGCTGATCAGGATATTCTTGATCCGCTCGGGCATCGTGTCGTTGATTTCGAGGCGCACCGCGTTGCCGAAGTAGCGCAACTCGATGCCTTCCTCGATCGTAGCCAGAAGGTCCCCCGCCTCGTCTTCCTCGATCTCGATGTCGGCGTCGCGGGTGATCCGGAAAGGATACCCCGCCAAGACATCCACCCCCGGGAAGAGCAGGTCCAGATTGGCCGCCACCACCTCTTCGAGCCGCACGAAATCACTCCGGCGGGCCGGCCCCCGTCCGAGGTACTCTCCCAGGTCGTTCTCGCCCTCCTCCGGCGCCGGCAGGAAGCGGGGGAAAATGTCCGGAACCTTAAGGCGGGCGAAACGCTCGGTCTGACGCGGGTCCTTGATCACCACCGCCAGGTTGAGGCTCAGGTTCGAGATATGAGGCCAGGGGTGGGCGGGGTCGAAGGCCAGGGGGGTGAGGACGGGGAACACCTGCTCCTCGAAGTAACGGCGCAACAGCTTGCGCTGGGAGACCCCCAGGGTGTGATGGGACACGACCCTGATCCCGGCCCTGGAAAGCAAAGGGTTGAGCCGCCGGTTCCACAGTTCGCTCTTGATCTTGAGGTGCCCGAGCAGGGTGCTGCGGATCGCCTGGAGTTGTTCGGAGGGCGTCATGCCGTCGACGGTGAGGTTTTCGATCCCGGTTTTCTCCTGCCGGCGGAGTCCGGAGACGCGGATCATGAAGAACTCATCGAGGTTGTTGGCATAAATGGCCAGGAACTTGACTCGCTCCAGCAGCGGGATCTTCTCGTCCAGGGCCTGGGCCAGGACCCGCCAGTTGAAGTTGAGCCAGCTCAGCTCCCGATTGAGATAAAGCGAAGGATCGCCCAGATCCGTGAGGGGCGCGGCTCCGACCGAGCCTTCCTCAGATTGCCTTCCCCCGGCCTCTATCGGCTGCGATGACATGACGACTCCTCGTCTCCGGTCCGGCAGGAAGGATGGCAGGCCCCGGCGTCCCTGCTAACGCATCCCGGCGCCGCCGTCCGGGCGGACTCAGGACTTGGACGATCCAACCAGGCGCCGCTCCACCGCATCGCAAGCCGTCCGCAGGGCCTTGACCCGCGCCCAGTACTTGTCCTCCCCCTCGATGACGGTCCAGGGTGCGAACGGGGTGCTCGTGTTCTCGAGCATGTCGAGCACGGCTTCCTCGTACAACGCCCACTTCTTTCGGTTGCGCCAATCTTCTTCCGTGATCTTGAACTGCTTGAGCTTGTCCTTCTGCCGCTCCTTGAACCTCCTGAGTTGCTCCTGCTTCGAGATGTGGATCCAGAACTTGACGATCACCGTGCCGTAGTTGGCCAGGTGGGCCTCGAACTCCCGGATCTCCTGGTAGGCCCGGCGCCACTCCTCCTCTGTGCAGAAGCCCTCCACCCGCTCCACCATCACCCGGCCGTACCAGCTGCGGTCGAAGATCGAGATATGGCCGGCCTTGGGAATCTGGTTCCAGAACCGCCACAGGAAGTGGTGGGCCTTCTCCACCGCACTGGGCGAGGCGATGGGGACGACCTCGTAGCCCCGAGGGTCGAGGTGGGAGGTCAGCCGTTTGATGTTCCCGCCTTTCCCGCTGGCGTCCCACCCTTCGAAAACCACGACCATGGGGACTCTGTGCTTGTAAAGCTCGAACTCCAGGTTTCGAAACCGGATTGCGAACTTCTCCAGATCGTTGAGGTACCTCTTCTTCGGCAGCTTCAGGGTCAAGTCCACCTTGTCCAGCAGGGTGGGAGGAACGCGGCGGGTGATGGCGTGGGTCTCAAGCTCGGTCTTCACCTTCCGGCCCGCCTCCCGCCGCTTCTTTCGGTCCAGGCCTTGAAGGCCCGCCTCCAAGAGGGTCTTGAAGATCTTCATGTGGGCCCAATTCTCGTCCGTGGCCTCCACCACCGTCCAGGGGGCATAGCTCGTCGAAGTCTTGGCCAGGGTCTCCTCCACCACCCCCAAGTACTCTTCGTACTGGCGGTGGTGTTTCCAATCCTCCTTCTCCACCTTCCAGGCCAGGTACTTGTTCTTCTCCATCGCCTTGAAACGTTTTTTCTGCTCCTTCTTCGAGATATGGAGCCAGAACTTGACGATCACCGCCTCGTCGTCGGCAAGATGACGCTCGAAGTTGCGGATGTCCTCGAAGGACTGATCGAGCTGAGACTTCCTCACGAGCTTCTCCACCCGCTCCACCATCACCCGCCCGTACCAACTGCGGTCGAACACCGCGATGCGGCCCCGCTCCGGCGTCTTGGTCCAGAAACGCCACAAAAAAGGCCGATAGCTCTCCTCCGGGGTGGGCTCCTGAATCCGGTGGACCTTGAAGCCCCGTGGGTCAAGACGGCCCACCAGCTTCTCGATGGCCGTGCCCTTGCCGGCCGCGTCCCACCCCTCGAACACGATCAAAACCGGGATTTGCGCCTCCCATAAATCGTTCTGCAGCTGATAGAGTCGGTCGCGCACCTTGGGGAATTCGGTTTTGAAATCTTTTTTCAAAAGCTTCTTGTCAAGATCGATCTGTTCCAGCATGGCCGGTCCTCCCCTGGCTCCTGCTCGGCCGAAACGCGGTGAAGCTTTAGAAAGCTGCTTTCAGACGGCTCGAAAATAGCAGGTAGCGGAATCGTGGGTCAACTCGAAGACAGGCGGCGTTTCACGGCGCCGGACCGGATTCAGGCGCTCAATCTGGCGGCCGCATCCTTGAACTGCAGCCGGTAGAGGCGCGCGTAGAGCCCCTCTTCGGCCAGGAGGCTCTCGTGGGTTCCGGACTCGGCGATCCGGCCCTTGTGCATGACCAGAATGCGGTCCGCGATGGTCACCGTGGAAAGCCGGTGGGCGATGATCAGGCTCGTGCGGTTCTTGAGCACCGCTTCCAGGGCCTCCTGAATGAGCGCCTCGGTCTGCGAGTCGATGTTGCTGGTGGCCTCGTCGAAGAGGAAGATCTCCGGATCCTTGGCCAGCACCCGGGCAAAGGCCACCAGCTGCCTCTCGCCGTGGCTGATGTTCGCGCCCCGCTCCCGGATCCGGGTCCGGGTTCCCCGCGGCAGCCTCTCGACCACCCGGTGGAGCTGGGCCTGGCGGCACACCTCCTCGATGCGCTCCGGGGGCAGCTCACGGTCCAGCCGGATGTTCTCCTCGATGTCCCCTGAGAAGAGCACCACGTCCTGCAGGACCTGGCCGATCCGGCGCCGCAGGCTCCTGACCTCGTAAGCCCGGATGTCCACCCCATCGATCAGGATGCTGCCCTCCCAGACGTCGTAGAACCGGTTGATGAGCTTCAGGAGCGTGCTCTTCCCCGCGCCCGTGGCCCCTACCACGGCCAGGGTCTCCCCGGGCTTGAGGCGGAACGAGACGTTCTTCAGCACCGGCTCGTCCGGCTTGTACCCGAAGGTGACGTCGCAGAACTCGATCTCGCCCCGAAGCCTGCGGGGAACGATCGCCTCCGGCGTCTCCACGATCGAGCCCTTCTCCGAGAGGAGCTGATCGATGCGGTCCGCGCTCGCAAAGGCGCTCTGGATGATCGAGTACTTCATGCCGATGTCCCGGATCGGGATGAAGAAGCGCTTGATGTACTCGATGAAGGCCACGACCGTGCCCAGGGTGATCGCCCCCTTCTCGATGCTCATCGCGCTCGCATAGACGAAGACCGCAATGGCCACCGTGCTGATCATCTCGATGACGGCGTACAGGCTCGAATCGAAGAAGATCGACCGGAGGTTGGACTTCATGTAGTCCCGGTTGAGCGCGTCGAACTCCTGATCGTTCCGCCTCGCACGGTTGAAGAGCTTGACCGTCTCCACGCCGCTCAGGCTTTCGGCCAGGTAGGTGTTGATCCGGGCGATGCGCTTTCGAATGTCGAGGAAGACCCGGCGGAGCTGCACCCGGAAGTAGCCCGCAAGGAGCAGAAGCGGCGGGGCCACGGCAAAGGTCCAGAGGGTGAGCTTCACCGAGAGCAGGAACATGACGACCAGGATCCCGACCAGCTTGAATAGGTCGGCGATCAGGCTCACCAGCCCGGCGGAGAAGAACTCGCTGATCCCCTCCAGATCGTTCGTCACCCGCGTCATCAGGCGCCCCACCGGGTTGCGCTCGTAGAAGGCGAGGTCGAGCCCCTGCAGGTGGCGGAACATGGTCATGCGCATGTCGTAGACCACCCGCTGCCCTACGGACTCCATCAGGTAGGTGAGAACGTACTCGAAGAGAAAAGCGAACACGATCGTCCCGAGATAGGCCCCGGCCAGGTACGCGAGATCCAGGACCGTCTTCCGGGCGATGGGGAGCCCGAGCCCGAGCTGGCGGTCGATCGGGCCGTCGATGGCCAGCTTGAAGAGGTACGGCTGCACCTGCTGGGCCGCCGTGATGAGCGGCAGCAGGGCAACCGCGCCCAGGATCAGGCGCCAGTGGGGGCGCGCAAAGCGCGCCACCATCGCGATCAGCCGCCGGTCTGCGGGCCGGTGTTCCTCGATCGGCCTGTCCGCGCCGTTCCCCCTCATCAGGCAGCCTCCAGATCGTCCCGCATCCGCTGGATCTCGTCCAGCCGCGCGTAAAGGCCTCCGGCCTCCAGGAGTTCTTCGTGGGTCCCCTGCTCGACGATCGACCCGCGGTCCATCACGTAGACGTAATCCGCCTCGCCGGCCGTGGCGATCCGGTGCGTGACCAGAAGCACCGTCCTGCCGGCGAGCCGCTCGCGCAGCCGGGCCAGGATCCTCTCCTCGGTCTTCAGGTCCACCGCGGACAGCGAGTCGTCGAGGATCAGGACCTGCGGATCGTAGACGAGCAGCCTCGCGAGGGCGGCCCGCTGCCTCTGGCCGCCGGAGAGCGTGATCCCGCGCTCGCCGACCGGGGTTTCGTAGCCCCTGGGAAACTCGTCCAGGTCCCTGGCGAGTTCCGCCTCCGCTGCGGCCTCCCGGACTCGGTCGAGGGTCGCGTCGGGCCTTCCGAACCGTATGTTCTCCTCCAGGCTGAGCGAGAAGAGGAAGGATTCCTGGGTCGCCAGGCCGATGCGGTTCCGAAGCTCGGCGAGCGGGATGGCCGTCAGGTCCACCCCACCGATGCTGACCGTGCCCGGCGGGGGGTTGTCCAGGCGCAAGACCAACCTCGCAAGGGTGGTTTTGCCGCAGCCGGTCGGGCCCACCAGGGCCGTAAACCGGCCCCCCTCGATGCGCATCGTGACGTCCCGGAGCACGTCCGGCATCTCCCTGCCGTCCGCCTCCTGCGCATCGCGGGGATAGCCCCAGCTCAGGCCCCGGATATCGATCCCCTGCTTCCAGAAGCCGCCGGCCTCCCAGGGCCTTCCCCTCACCTGGATCAGGCCCTCCGGCTCGGCCGGCTCGGCCAGGATCTCCTCGATCCGGGTCATGGCCCCCATTCCCCTCTGCCAGACGCTCAGGAGGAAACCGAAGGCCATGGTCGGCCAGACCATCATGCCCAGGTACACGTTGAAAGCGACCAGTTCGCCCTTCGTCAGCCGGCCGTTGACGATCTCCCAACCCCCGTACCCCAGGAGGACGAGCTCGCTCAGCCCGATCACTGCGGTCATGAAATTGAAAAGGACGCTTCGAATCAGGGCCAGCTTCACGTTCTTGGCCAGGTACCGGCGGCTCAGCCGCCTCATCTTTTCCGTCTCGTGATCCTCGAGTGCGTAGGACTTCACGACCTGGATCGCGCTGAAATTCTCCTGGGCCACGGCGCTGATGTCTCCCAAGGTGGCCTGCGTCTGCTGGGTCAGGTCGAACATGCGCCTCGAATAGCCGCGCACGCTGAGGATGACGATGGGGAAGATGGCCAGCACGGCCGGGGTCAGGCGCGGATTGATGCTCGCCATGACCACGGTCGCCATCAGGAACAGAATCGGCGTGTTCATCAGGTGCAGAAGCCCGAAGCCGAACAGCATGCGGACCGAACTCAGATCGTTCGTGGCCCGGCTCACCAGGTCCCCCACGGGACGGCGGGCGAAGACACGGGACTGCATGCGCTGCATGTGCTCGAACAGGGACTTGCGCAGCTCGTATTCGATCTTGCGGCCCGTATTAAAGATGAGAAGACGGTTCGCCACGCGGGTCAGCCCGCCTGCGAGGGCCGCGCCGAGGACGACAAGGAGCAGCCGCAGGAGCCGGGACGTCTCGATCGGGTCCGCCTCGAGAGCCTCGACCATGCCGCTGAGGATCTTGGGGATCCAGACCATGAGCAGGTTGGTCGCGACGAGCAGCAGGGCGCCGACCAGGTACGCCCCGGTATGCCTCCTCAGGTAGGGCCAGAGCCTCCGTAAGCTTGCGCGAATCGACTCGCGGGCCTGTGCCGGTCCGGCGGCCCCGGGATCCGTTCCTTCCGAAGAGGGTTGCTTCGTTTCACGACCGCGCATCTCGTCAGCCTCCTTGAAGAACCGGCTCTTCCCCCGGGCCGTCGGCCGGTCGGTCCGACTCCCCGGTGATCTCGATTCGAGGCGCCCGGCTGAAGATTGCGTTCCAGAGGGAGGCAAAGGCCTCCCTGCGCACGGATACCTCCCGCCGGAAGCGGACCACGTCGCCCACCCGATTCCCTTCCCGGTCGAAACGGCCCCGGATCCCCCAGAGCCCCTGTTCGGGCCTCTCCGGGAGACCGTAGCGGAGGTCGTCGAATTCCACGATGAACTCGTCCTTCACATCGATCAGGCGCGGGGCGAGTTCGCCTGAGGCGAACCACTGGAAGATCCGACCGGCCTTGGTATCGGCGAGCCTCTCGATCATCGGGTGCTCCGGGATCGTGAACCTGTGCCAGGCAACCGGGCCGGGGTCCCACATGGTGATGGCCCCGACGCGGACCTCGTCGCCCGTGCGCACCACCACCCGGCGGAGGTACGCCTGGAAAAGGGTGGGATAGACGCGAACCCGGGCCTCCGGGAGATGCAAGCCTGGCCAACCACGGCGCCGAGCAGGGCCTGGGTCGGGGTGTCCATTCGGAGTTTCCTTCCAGAAAACAATGTATCCTCATTAGATGTTCCCGGCAAACCCGGGGATTTCGTCAATCTATACCCGGCCTGCCGCGATCGTGTATGCTCCATGCGAGAGGAGGGGCCATGAAGAAGAAGGACATGCGCTCGGTGAGAAACCTCGTGGTGGTCCTCGGCGACCAGCTCAACCCGGACTCGGCGGCTTTTGACGGCTTCGACCCTTCGCGGGACGTTGTCTGGATGGCCGAGGTCGGGGAGGAGGCCACCCACGTCTGGTCGCACAAGGCCCGCATCGCCCTGTTCCTGAGCGCGATGCGCCACTTCCGGGACGCCTTGCGCAGGAAGGGGTTCACGGTTCAATACCGCACCCTGGACGATCCCGGCAACCGGGGGTCCCTTTCGGCGGAACTGGGAGCCTGCATGGCCGCAGCGAAGCCCGAACGCCTGGTCCTGGTCAACCCGGGGGAGTACCGCATAGCCGAGGCGATCCGGCGCGTGGCCGGGCAGGCAGGGACGGAGATCGAGGTGCGGCCGGACCGCCATTTCCTCACGAGCCGGCGGGCCTTTGCGGAACATGCGGCCGGCCGGAGACGGCTTCGCATGGAGTTCTTTTACCGGGACATGCGAAAGAGCACCGGCATCCTGATGAAGGCCGGCAAGCCGGCCGGTGGCCGGTGGAATTACGACAAAGGGAACCGGCGGAGCTTCGGCCCCTCGGGTCCCGGCAGGATCCCGGAACCTCTTACCTTCCCGCCGGATGCGCTCACCCAGGGGGTGCTCCGGCTCGTATCGAGCCGGTTCGCCGGGCACCCTGGGAGCCTGGACCGATTCGACTGGCCGGTCACACAGGCCCAGGCGGAACGGGCGCTCGATGATTTCATCGAAAACCGGCTGGCCGGGTTCGGGCCCTACCAGGACGCCATGTGGTCCGGAGTGCCCTTCGGCTACCATTCCCGGCTCTCGTCCTCCCTGAACCTGAAGCTCCTGAGCCCCCGCCAGGTGCTGGCCCGGGCCGAAAAGGCCCATGCGGAGCGAACGGCGCCGATCGGGTCCGTGGAGGGATTTGTCCGCCAGATCCTCGGGTGGCGCGAGTACGTACGCGGGGTCTACTGGCTCCACATGCCGGGTCTCGCGGAAAAGAACGAGCTCAGGGCATCCGCCCCCCTTCCCGGCTTCTACTGGACCGGCGAGACCGACATGAACTGCCTTCGCCAGGTCATCGGGCAGACCCTTGCCTTCGGGTACGCCCATCACATCCAGCGGCTGATGGTGACCGGCCTGTTCGCCCTGATGCTGGGCGTGACCCCCCGGGAGGTTCACGAATGGTACCTCGCCGTGTACGTGGACGCGGTCGAGTGGGTCGAGCTGCCCAACACGCTCTGCATGTCCCAGTTCGCCGACGGCGGCATCCTGGCCTCCAAGCCCTATGTCGCCACCGGCAAGTACATTCAGCGCATGAGCAACTACTGCGGCGGATGTCGGTACGACCCGGGCGAGCCGGCAGGGGACCGGGGGTGCCCGTTTACGACTCTGTACTGGGACTTCCTGATCCGGCACAAGGCCCTGCTGGAAAGGATCCCCCGGATGGGGCTGCAGTTGCGCAATCTCGGGCGGATCCCCGAAGAGAGGAAGAAGCGGATCCGGCTGCGGGCCGACAGCGTCCGGAAGGGCCTCTCCTAGGAAACTTTTCCGCCGGCCCCGCATCTTTCCTAACGTCGAAACGGAAAAGGCGAAGGCCCAAAGGGATGGATCACGTATCCAAATGCGCCTGAAGCCGCCATGCAACGAACGGAAGGATGGGGGAGGATTCGAGGCGGGTGGAAAACAAGGTGAGGTTAGGCATCAGCAGTTGCCTGCTGGGGAACAAGGTCCGCTACGACGGCGGCCACAAGCTGGACCGGTACCTGGCGAACACCCTCGGCGAGTATGCCGAGTTCGTGCCGGTCTGCCCCGAGGTGGAGTGCGGGTTCCCGATCCCGCGGGAGTCCCTGAGGCTGGTGGGCGATGCGGACTCTCCCCGGCTCGTCACGACCCGGACAGGGCAGGATTTCACGGAGCGTATGACAACCTGGGCGAGCCGGCGGATCGTCGAACTCGCACGGGAGGGACTTTGCGGGTTCATCTTCAAGAGCGGATCCCCGAGCAGCGGCATGCAGGGCGTCAAGCTCTACGATCGAAAGGGGTATCCGTCCAACAGGGGCGTGGGCATCTTCGCCGCGGCCTTCATGAAGCATTTCCCGCTCGTGCCGGTCGAGCAGGAAGACCACCTCCACGACCCCCGCGTTCGTGAGAACTTCATCGAACGGGTCTTCGCCTTTCAGCGCCTGCGCGGTCTTCTGGAGAACAGAAAATCCCTGGGCCGGCTCGTCGACTTCCACACGCGGCACAAACTCCAGATCCTCTCTCACAGCCCGAAGGATCACCAGGCCATGGGCCGGCTCGTGGCCCGGGGGGCGGAGATGCCCCCGGCGGAGCTTTACGATGCCTATCAGGGGCTCTTCGTCAATTCCCTCGCCCTCACGGCGACCGTGAAAAAGCACACGAGCGTCCTGACGCACATGATGGGCTATTTCAAGAAAGAGCTCTCGAGCGACGAGAAACAGGAACTTCTGGAGATCATCGAGCGGTACCGCAAGGAGTACGTGCCTCTGGTCGTCCCGATCACCTTGATCAAACACTATGTTAGAAAATACGATCCGCCCTATCTGAAGGTGCAGCATTACCTGAACCCACACCCGGTGGAACTGCAGCTTCGGAACCATGTGTGAGCCTGCGAGAAGATCATGTTTCGATCTGAGATAATTACCCTGTTGGGCCGGTTCGGCCGGGCGAAATCCTGCGCCCGCGCGCTGATCGCAGGCCTTCTTCTGGCCGCGCAGCCCGCGGCCGCTCACGTCCCCCACCTCGAGGAGCAAGACTATTCCCCTGAATCCCCCTTCCTGATCGAGGAGCCCCTGGAGAAGTCCAGGGCCTTCTATTCCTGGCTCGAGACCGGGGAGGACATCGATGTATTCGCCTTCCAGGTCAACGAACCGGTCCGGCTCTTTGCGCAGGCCATCGTCCCGGTCTGCCAGGGCTACGAAGCGCTTCTGCCCTGGTTTGCCGTGGTCGGCCCCGGGCTGCCCTTGCCGGAGATCTCCCTGCCCTTTGACTTGCCCCCGGGATACGGGGCACGGGTCGTGCCGAACCTGGAACCCTGGACGCCCCGGCCCGCCTTCTTCGAGCCCTTCGGCGACAAGTGGTACTTCGACGGCCCGGTCTTCGACGAAACGGTTTCCACGCCGGGCACCTGGTATCTCTACTACTGGAATCCTCACGGAGTCGGCGGGGACTATGCGGCCATCGTAGGGCCGGCCGAGATCTGGGACCTCACCGACATCCTGCGGGCGGCCATCTACACGCCCATGATTCGCCGGGGGGAAGAGCTTCACACCGAGTGCCTCGGCTGCCCTGGGCTTGACGAAAGGGCGCTGGAAGACAGCGACGGGGACGGGATCCCGGACCCTTGTGACGAAAGAAGGTGCTTCATCGCCACGGCCGCGTTCGGAACGGACACGGACGGCAGGATCGACACCCTGCGCTCGTTCCGCGACCGCTACCTCCTCACAAACGGCCCGGGTCGCTCGTTCGTCGCCTTCTACTATGAAATGAGTCCCCCGCTCGCCGACGTCGTGCAATCGGAGCCATGGCTCAGGGCAGCAGTCCGAATTCTGCTCCTGCCGCTGATCGGACTCGCCTCCCTGCTGGTCTGACAGAGCATACAAGGGGCGAACATGGAAAAGGTCCGCCTGGGCATCAACGGGGCCCTTCTGGGCGACTCGGTCTTGAACCGGGGCAAGTACAAGGGAGACCGGTTCCTCAAAGACACGCTCGGCCGGTTCGTGGACTACGTCCCGGTCTACCCGGAGGAGGATTGCGGGCTCGAGGAAGTCTGGGAGGATCTCCGCCTTGAGGGGGACGTTCGAGCCCCCCGGCTCAAGAACAGGAAATCCGGCGAGGATTTCACCGAAAAGGTGCTGAACTGGGCGCACCGGAAGGCCGAGGAACTCGAGGGTGAAGACCTGTGCGGGTTCGTCCTCATGGCTCGCTCTCCGATCACCGGTATGGAGAGGGTGTACGTTCATGCCGGAGAAGCGGGAAGCAAGAAGAAAGAGGGCGTGGGCCTGTTCGCCTCGGTCCTGATGGAGCGGCTCCCTCTGCTGCCGGTCGAGGAAGACGGCCGGCTTCACGACCCCGGCCTCCGGGAGAACTTCATCGAGCGGATCTTCGTGTTCAAGCGATGGCGCGAAATGCTGGCGGCGGGCGCGACGGTGGGGGGGCTGGTAGACTTCCACACCCGGCACAAGCTCCTCATTCTGTCACACAGCCCGAAGCATTACACCGACATGGGACGGCTCGTCGCCAAGGCCAGGGGGGTTCCTCCCAAGGAACTCTTTGCCCGTTATGCGGGCATGCTGATGGAGGCGCTCCGGCTCCAGGCAACCGTGAAAAAGCAGACCAACGTCCTGCATCATCTGCTGGGGCACTTCAAGAAGGACCTCTCCGGGGACGAGAAGCAGGAACTGCTGGAGGTCATCGGCCAATACCACCGGGGCACCCTGCCCCTGATCGTTCCTGTCACTCTGATCAATCACTATGTACGAAAGCACGACGCCCCTTATCTGAAAGGGCAGGTGTACCTGGAACCTCACCCCGTGGAACTCAAGCTGAGAAACCACGCCTGAGGCGGGCCGTACCCGTAAAGATCGAAAGCTGCGAGGCGAGGCGAAGGCAAGGCAGCCGGCCCGACCACTTCCCCCACAAGTCAGGCGTCGGACATGGGCACTTGACCTTGTTTGTCATTCCGCCTGGTTGCCTGGAACGAGAGGAGATTGAACACCCGCGGTTGTTCAGCGGTCTTTGCAGGGCATGGGCAGGGTCAACTCTGCGGGAGGCGCCCGTCCGGGGGCCGGGAGGAGAGCTTCTCCCGGTGAATGATCAGGCCGTGGCTCAGATCGTAGGGGGAGACCCCGACCGTCACCCGGTCGCCCAGGATCACGCGGATGTGGAACTTCCGCATACGGCCCGAAAGCTTGGCGGAGATCTCCTGGCCGGAATCGAGCTTGACGGTGAAGTGACCGCCGGCCTTCACGTCGGTGATAACCCCCTCCGTCTTCGCCAGATCATCGCGAGCCAATCTGTCCCCCTTTTTCCAGGGTCGATCCGCCGTGTCTCAGGGAGACGCCCTCCAGGCGGACAAACCCCCGGGAAGAATCGCGGCACCTGTTCGGTTACGAAGCGACAAGAGAAAGAAGAAAAATATGAAAAAGAAAATGAAGGACGGGACAGAGAGCTCAGATCTTCTTGACTTCGCCGGCAGCCGGCCCCTTCCTTCCCTGGGTGACGACATACTCAACGCGGTCGCCTTCGTTGAGCGTCTTGAACCCTTCACCCATGATGGCGGAATGATGGACGAAGATATCGCCGCCTCCCGAGTCGCGGGAGATGAATCCGTACCCCTTTCGTTCATCAAACCACTTGACCACGCCCTTTTCCTTTTCCATTCCTCAAAAACCTCCTGTCTGCGGGAAGCGTTTGCCTCGTAGCGCTATGCTTCCCGTGCCACAAAAAAGCCGCCCGGACAAGCACAAATCCTGAGCGGCGGACCCTCGTCTTCCAGATCAGAAATTGCACGGACCTTCCAACAAAATACGCTACCAGCCTGGGTCGAGTCTTGTCAAGAGCCGGAAAAAGAAATTCTCCAAGAGGGACGCCCCCTTTCCTGACGTTCCGCAGGGGCGGCTTTTCCCGGATCCTCCCGGAGAAACCGCCTTTTTCAAAGGGCTCAGGCCGCCTGCGGAGGGCCGGACAAGGGCAGCCGCACCGTGAAAACGCTTCCTTCGCCCGGGCGGCTGTCCACTTCGATGCGCCCGTTGTTTGCCTCAATGAACTTCTTCGCGATGGCCAGGCCGAGGCCGACCCCTCTCCTGCCGGTCTTGGTGGTGTAAAAGGGTTCGAAAATTCGGTCCAGTTCGGTCCGTTCGATGCCGACCCCGGTATCCCGGATGTCGACCTGGAGCCACTCGAAACCGTATCGGAAGACCGCGACCGAAAGCCTTCCCTGGCCGTCCATGGAATCGATTCCGTTGCGGACGAGGTTCGAGAAGGCCTTGACGAGCTGGTCCGCGTCCCCTTCCACCCAGAGATCCTCCGGGCTGAGTTCCCGCTCCACCCGGATTCCGGGCCGGGCCGGCATGGCCTTGAGGATCAGGTTGACCGAATGGTCCACGATGTCCTGGATTCGGAGCGTGGAGACCCGAACCCGCTCCTCCCGCCCCAGGGCCAGAATCTCTTTGACGAACCGCACGATTCTCTCGATCTGAGCCCGTATCTCCCGCTTCGTGTCTTCGGCGGCCTCGGCCCGGGAAAGCAATCCCTCGATCACCTGGAGGGGCGTGCGGATTTCGTGGGCAAGCTCCGTGGAAAGCCTGCCCAGATTGGCAAACTTCTCCAGGCGGCTGAGTACCTCTCCCAGCTTGTTCGACAGGAAGGCCGTGGCGGAGATGAGCACGGTGGTGCTGGACCAGAAAAAGATGTCCATCCCCGTACCCAATGAGATCCGGAAGATGTTGTGGCGCGGGATCACCCCATGATGCTCGAAATGACACAAAAGGCTGTATGCAAGGATCACGTAAGCGGCGAACAGGGGCCGACCCCTCCGGGAGAGGAACATGCCCGAGCAGACCACGAGAAAGAGGTAAGCCACCGCCCAGATCATCGAATAGATCCCGCCGAAGTAGTGCAGCGCGATGGTGGCGGCGATGACATCGATCCAGAGGCTCGCGGAATTGTAAGGCAGGATCCAGTCGGGCCTCCTGGCCCGGAGCGGAAAATAGATGGACCAGACGGCGAGTTCGACGGCGAAGGTCAAGAGGATGGGCCGGTTCTCGACACCGATGAACTGAAAATAATAAAAGAAGAGCAAGAGGAAGAGGCAGGCCAATCCCAACATGATCTTGGCCTTGAAGAGGTAGTCCACCAAGGCGATCTGGAAATCCTGATTCAGGTCCCGGTTGATCATCGGCGACTCGCCGGGGGCGGTGCAGACGCGGAATCCCCTTCTTTATAAATCCTATCAGGAAGTTCTCGCAAGAACTATTTCAGGAGGAGAAGAGGCCGGTTCCGCCTTCCGGCGCAGCGCCGCCGGAAGGCCGTTTCCCCGGGGAAACCGCTTCACAGCCCTGTGTATCCCGTAGTCCACAGTTCTCAACCCTCCTCATCCCGTTCCATCCCCGTTGGCGGACGCTGCGGCGGGCCTGCAGGACGGCCTTCGCAGGCCAAAGAACACCCCTGCCCCGGGTTCCGGCCGTGCCTCAGCGACAATTACCCACAGAATCCTTCTGCAAACTGCCTTCCACATTCTGGCACACAATTTGATTCCATCTCCTATGTCATTTGTTTCTCTGCGGGAATCGGGGGCAGGTCGAACCGGGCACCTATATAACGAGGACCCACAAGAGGAGGTTCCCCATGGTGGAAATGCTCGCCCGCTTCATCCTCACCCGGCGGTACTGGATCCTCGCAGCGGTGGGGATCATCACCTTGTTCCTGGGCGCCTTCACACTTCGAATACAGCTCAACCAGAACCCCGAAGACCTCATCTTCCAAAATGAGCCGGAATACCCCCGGTTGAAGGCCTTCTTCGATGTATTCGGCTATGATGAGATCCTGGTAGCCGCCTATTCGGCGGACAATGTACTTACCAGGCAGAACATTGAATCCATCCGAACGATAACCCAGCAGGTGCAATCCCTTCCCGGAGTTGACCGAGTCGTCTCCCTCGCCAATGCTGAGGACGTAGAGGCAAACAACGGCAGCATCGAGATCGTTTCCGTTCTCGGGAAACCACCCGAGACCGAGGACGACAGGCAGGCCTTGCGTGTTCGGTTGGATGAGAATCCGATCTACAGGGACCTGCTGGTTTCGCGCGACGCGAGATCCGCGCTCTTTGACATCACCTTGCGATCCGGCCTCACCAATGCTGAGCGGAAGGAGACCATAGAATGCATTGAAGGCCTCTTCGCCGAAAGCAGCGGTGAAACGGGATACTATCTGACCGGAGCCCCTTATGGCAGGAACGAACTGTTCGAGTGCATGAGGAGGGATTTCAGCACGCTCTGGCCCTTCGGCATGCTTCTCCTCGTTGCTTCCATGTACCTCGTCTTTCGGAGCTACCTGTGCGTTCTCCTGCCCTTCATCGCCGTCGGCGTGGCCGTGTTATGGACGATCGGCTTCATGCAGTTGATGGCCTCACAGCTCAATTTCCTGTCCGTGTTGATCCCCACAATCCTCTTCACCATCGGCACCTCCGACTGCGTCCACATTCTCAGTCATTATCAGGATTGCCGTTACCATTGCAGGACGAAATCGGAAGCCCTGAAGGAAACCATACGGATGATGATTCCTCCCTGCCTTCTCACAACCCTTACGACGATGATTGGTTTCTTTTCCGTCGCACTCTGCCGCATCGCGCCGATCCAGCACTTCGGGGTGTACAGCGCTGTCGGTATCGGTTTCTGCTACCTCCTTGCCATCACATTGCTTCCCATCGGGTTTTCGGTCGGAAACACCAGGTCGCTGAGCCTGGGAAAACCCTCTTCGGAGACCCTTCTTCGATTCCTGGCCAGGATCAACCACCTCACCGCCGAGAGAAAAACCGCCGTCCTCGCCCTATTCACGCTTGCCCTCGGGCTGGGGCTTTACGGCTCGACCAAGATACACCTTGAAACGGACCTGGGAAGGTTCTTTGGGGATGAATTCAAGGCCTATTACGACATTCTCTATATCGAGAAGGAATTCGGGGGGGTCACCCCCCTCTATGCGGTCATCGACAGCCGGCGTGAGGACGGGCTCAAGAATCCGGAGCTTTTACAGGCGATCGATCGATTCAGCGAGTACCTCCGAAGACAGGACGGTGTGGACAAGGTCATCTCGGCCAGTGACCTCCTCAAGTACATGAACTACCGCTTTCACCAGAATGACCCGGTTCAGAATCGTATTCCGGAGGATACCAAGCAGATTGCAGAACTCCTCCTCATGGCATCCCTCTCCGACGAGGCGGGACTGCTCTCGCGCTTCTTTGATGAAGAATACTCAAAAACCTCGGTCGGAATCCGGTACCGCTACCGCGACCTCTACCGAATCAGCGCCTTGAACAGGGTCATCCGCGCCTACCTGAAGGCGGACCCCTATCTCGCCGGGAGAACCGACAGCTACGCCACCGGAACAACCGTCATGTTCGCCAACCTGATGGCTCCGATCCTCCATGGTCTACAGCAAAGCCTTCTCATTGCCTCCATCACGATCTTCCTGTTGATGATCCTGCTGTTCCGATCCGCCAAGTTTGCCGTGATCAGCATCGTGCCCAATGTCATTCCCATCGTCCTGACCCTTGGCACCATGGGCTTGATGGATATTCCCCTGAACATCGCCACCGCGCCGGCGGCAGCAATCGCGCTGGGAATTGCGGTAGACGACACCATTCATTTCCTCGTTCGATTCAGGAGGGAGTTCAAACACGAAAGAAACTACGCAAAAGCCGTTACCAACACGCTTGCCTCGGTGGGCAAGCCGATCCTGGTTACAAGCATAATTCTGACTGCGGGTTTCTGCATCTTCCTCTTGTCCAATTTCCAGCCCACCCAGAATCTGGGGGTTCTGATCAGCTTTTCGGTCGTCAGCGCCATGCTTGCGGATGTGATTTTGCTGCCCGTCCTTTTGCTGCTGCTGAAGCCCTTGGGCTCGGAAACCCGTTTGGAAACTGAAGAGGGAAAGCGGTAGAATCCCCCCATTCGGCCAAGGCGAAAGCGGGGGCATTCCATGCGAAAGAGGCACAAGAAGCGATCCCGGAAGGCGGGGCTTCCGCCAGGGACTCTCGTCCACATCGGCGAGCAGAAGGTCGAGTCCACGAAGATCACCCTCATGGATTTCGACGAGGAGCGCTTTCAGGAGCGAAGGATCCAGAGTGTGGGAGAGGCGCTCCCGCTGCCGGAGGAGCCCACGGTCCGGTGGGTCAACATCGACGGCCTTCACGAGATCGAGGTCCTCAGGGCCCTCGGGGAGCGATTCGCCATTCACCCCCTCGTGCTGGAAGACATCCTCAACACGGACGCCCGGCCAAAGACCGAGGATTACGGCGCATACCTGTTCATCATCGTCAAGATGCTCTCGTTCGACGAGATGACGAACGCGATCCTCAAGGAGCAGGTGAGCATCGTTCTGGGCCGGGATTTCGTTCTTTCCTTCCAGGAGAGGGAAGGCGGCGTCTTCAACACCATCCGTGACCGAATTCGCACGGGCAAGGGCCGCGTGAGAAAGATGCAGGCCGACTATCTTGCCTACGTATTAATAGACGCCATCGTGGACAATTACTTCGTGGCCCTGGAGACCCTCGGCGAAAAGGTCGAGGACCTGGAGGAGGCCCTGGTGAACAAGCCCACGCGCGAGGCCGCGCATACCCTCCACCGGATGAAAAGGGAGATGATCTCTCTGCGCAGGGCCATCTGGCCGCTCCGGGAGGTGATCAGCCTGCTGCAGAGGAGCGAATCCCCGCTGATCCGACAGGGCACCGGCATCTATCTGCGGGACGTCTACGACCACACCATCCAGGTGATCGACACGGTGGAGGCCCAGCGGGACATGCTCTCCGGCATGCTCGACATCTATCTCACCAGCGTCAGCAACCGGATGAGCGAGGTCATGAAAGTCCTGACCATCATTTCGACCATCTTCATTCCCCTCACCTTCCTTGCGGGGGTTTACGGCATGAACTTCGAGTTCATGCCGGAGTTGAAGTGGCGCTATGGGTATCCCGTGATCTGGCTCGCCATGCTGGCGATCGGCGTCGCCATGCTCATCCAGTTCAAGAGGAAGAAGTGGCTCTGAGTGCCCGCATCCGGGAGCGTCCGGACCTCTTCCGACTACCGTCTGATCTTTCCGCGCGCTGAGGGCGGCCCGGGGAAGGCCCGGGGCGGCCTGCCGTACAGGCCCACCCCCGGGGTTCGGCATCGACGCCTCTACGCCTCCGTCTCGATCAGCGCAGCGGCGCCCATCCCACCGCCGATGCACATCGAGACGACCCCCCGCTTGTTGCCGCGGCGCCGCATCTGGTGGATCAGCGTGGCGGTGAGCTTCGCCCCGGTGCAGCCCAGGGGGTGTCCCAGGGCAATGGCGCCTCCGCAGCAATTGATGTCGCCTTTTTCCAGCCGGTCCGTCAGGCCCAGTTCCCGGACGCAGTAGATCGCCTGGGAGGCGAAGGCCTCGTTGATCTCGAAGTAGTCGATGTCCCGGCTCTCGAGCCCCACCTTCTTGAGGAGCTTGGGGATCGCATAGCGCGGGCCCACCCCCATCTCGTCGGGCCGGCAGCCGGCGACCTGGAAGTTGACAAACCGGGCGATCGGCTTGATCCCCAGCGCATCGGCCTTCTCCCGGCTCATGAGCAGCGAGGCCGCCGCGCCGTCGGTCATCTGGGACGAGTTGCCGGCGGTCACAGTGCCGTCCCTCCAGAATGCCGGCCGCAACTTGGCGAGCCCCTCGATCGTCGTTCCCCGCCGCACGCCGTCGTCCGCTGCGAAGGTATAGTGCTCCTTGACCCGCTTGCCGTCCTTGATCGCATACCGGACCGCCTCGGTGACCGGCACCAGTTCCGCGTTGAAGTACCCCTTGTCCTGCGCCTCGGCTGCAAGGGCGTTGGAGCGCACGCCGAACTCGTCCTGCATCTGGCGGCTGACGTTGTAACGTTTGGCAACGTTCTCCGCGGTGCTGCCCATGGACATGTAGACGTCCGGGTATTCGTCGGTCCAATCGGGATCGGGCCGGTTGATGAAGCCGCCCATCGGCACCCGGCTCATCGACTCGATGCCGCCCGCCAGGACGATGTCGTTCCATCCGCACAGGATGTTCTGGGCCGCCAGGGCGATGGCCTGCAGCCCGGAAGAACAGAACCGATTCACCACAAAGCCCGGAACCTCGTCCGGGAGGCCTGCGTGCCTGGCGATGACGCGGCCCAGGTTGAGGCCCTGCTCGGCCTCCGGAAACGAGCAGCCGAAGATCACATCGTCGATCATTTCCGGCCGGACTTGCGGGACCTTGGCCAGACAGCCCCTGACCGCCGTCCGGGCGAGCACGTCGGCCCGGGTGTCGGCGAGACCGCCTCTTCTGGCCCGACCGCCGGGGGTCCTCACTGAAGCTACGATCACTGCATCGCGCATCTCATACCCTCCTCATCCGGGTTCGTTCGTTAGTTCCGCAGGGCCTTGCCGGTCTTGAGCATGTGCTCGAGCCGTGCCTGTGTCTTTTCCTGGGCGCAGAGTTCCACGAACACCTCCCGCTCCAGTTCGAGCAGGTAGTCCTCGGGCACCCAGGAGTTCTCGGCCACGAAGCCGCCGCCCAGGATGTGGGCGAGCTTTCTCAGGATGAACGCGTCATACTCGGTGGCATAGCCGCCCAGGACCATGTCCTGGACAAAGACATTGGCAATGCCCCGAAGCTGATCGCCCATGACCTGGTACTTCTGGCGCCTGGGCGGGATGAACCCCAGCTCGGCCATGGCAAGGACCTCTTTCTTGGCCAGCCCGATCAGGTGCCGCTTGTTGAAGGCGATCCTGTCAAAGGGGCGGAGGAACCCGAGGTCGCGGGCGTGCGCCGCCGAGTTGGAGACGGTGGCCGTCCCGATCATCCGTAGGATGGGGGTCGCAAAGGGCTGAAGATCGTTGATCGTGGCATTCTTGGGCAGGAAGTTCTGATAGTGGCGCAGCATCAGCATGCACCCTCCGCCGCCCGGGATGACGCCCACGCCGACCTCGACCAAGCCCATAAAGAGGTCATGGTGGCAGACGATCTTGTTGCAGCTCATGGCCACCTCGGCCCCCCCGCCCAGGGTCATTCCGTACGGGGCGGCCACCACCGGGACCGACGAGTAGGTCATGTACGTATTCGTCTCCTGGAAATACTTGACCGCTTCCCGGATCATCTCCCACTGCTTGCTCCGCGCCCCCTCCAGGATCACCCCGATGTTGGCCCCGGCCGAGAAGGCCCCCGGCATCCCCGGCGCCTGGTTGCCGATGACCACGCCCACGCCCTTCTCCTGGGCCAAATCCACGGCCTTGCGCATCATCTCCCACATGTCCTGGTCCAGGGCGTTCATCACGCTGTGGAATTCCACGCAGTAGACACCGTCGCCCAGGTCGACGATGGAAGCGGTCTTGCGCGAATCGACGAGCCGTTTCGGATCCTTCTTCAGGTCTGCCAGGTTGACGGCCAGCTCGCTTTCCTCGACTTCGACATAGTCTTTTTTCCTGAAGTCGTAATAGAGTTTCTTGCCCTTCTTGTCTTTGTAGAAGCTTCTGGCCTTGGCGGCGAGCATGTCCTTGATCTTCTTCGGGACCTTGAAGCCCATGCCCTCCATGTCGGCCACGCTTTCCTTGAGGCCGATCGCGTCCCAGGCCTCGAACGGACCCAACTCGAAGTTGAAGCCCCACTTCATCGCATTGTCCACTTCGACCACGCGGTCCGCGATCTCCGGGATGCGCTCCGCGGCGTAAAGGAGCTGGTCGTAAACGGCCTTCTTGGCGAACGCGGCCTCCCGGCCCTGGCCGCCCACCACGGACTTGATCCGTTCCCCCACATCGGGGATGAAGCCCGACAATGCAAGGGACTGGAACTTCTCTCCGGACGGGTCCACGTACTGCAGGGTCTCGGGGTCGATGATCTTGAAGGCCCTCTTGTCCAGCCTCTTGTAAAAACCGCTCCCGGTCTTGTTCCCGAGGTATTTCTTCTCGACCATGCCCTCCACCCACTTAGGAAGAGTGAAGTACTTCCGGGCCTCGTCGGGCTTGACGTAGGAGGTGGTGTTGTGCGCAATGTGAACGAGCGTATCGAGTCCCACCATGTCCGCGGTCCGGAACAGGGCGGACTTGGGCCGACCGAGGGGTACCCCGAAGATCTGGTCGGTCTCGTCGATCTTCATGCCCTGTTCCATCATCAGGTTCATGGTGCCGATCATGCCGGCCACGCCGATGCGGTTGGCCACGAAGTTGGGGGTGTCCTTGCCGTAGACCACGCCCTTGCCCAGCCGCGTCTCGCAGAAATCGGCCATGAACTCGATCAGCTTCCTGTCCGTCTCCTTGAAGGGGATGATTTCAAGCAGGTGCATGAACCGGACCGGGTTGAAAAAGTGGGTGCCGAGAAACACCTTCTTGAATTCCGGCTTCATCTTCTCCGCGATTTCCCGAAGCGGTATGCCGGAGGTATTGGTGGAAACGACCGCCTTCTTGTTCCAGTTCTTCTCCACCATCTTCATTACGCTGCGCTTGATCTTCAGGTCCTCGACCACGACCTCGATGATCCAGTCGCACTCCTTGAGCCGGTGCGCGTGGTCCTCGAAGTTGCCCGCGAAGATGAGTTCCGCGTCGTCGCTGTGAAGGAAAGGCCCGGACTGGGGGTTTTCCCGCAGCGCCCTGGCCAGAGCGCCCGCGGCGAAACGGTTGCGGAAGTTTGGATTGTCCTTGGTGATCCCCTTCTTTTCATCCTCCTCCGAGAGATTGGGGGGCACGATGTCGAGCATCACCACCTCCAGGCCGGCCCCGGCCAGGTGCGCGGCGATGCCCATCCCCATGACTCCGGAACCCAGAACACCCACTTTCCTGATCTGTCGTTTCATGCCGACCTCCTCTCCGGTTTTTGTGGCGGCTGTGGCCTTTCTCGGCAGCAGAAGGGTAAACAGCCACGGCGGCGGGTGTCAAGCTTGGAGCGGACGGTCACCCGCGATCAGAGAGGAGGGAAGGGCGGTTCCGGGCCTTGCGGATCCGGGGGTCCGACCGGGGCCGGCCGGGCTCGGCAGGCCGCTGCGGGCAGATCGGCCCGGCACGCAGCCCGGGCCGCCTTTCCCTCCCTTTCTCACAAGGTTCACTTCCAGAAATGTAGTTATAAATCAGGATGTTAGGTCTGGTCTGGCGGTTCCCGGGGGCCTTCGGAGGGCGAGAGAATCCCCGCCTGTGCCGCCCTCAGGAGCGAGGTTCTCCTGCGCCGACTTCCACCCATGGCAGTGAACCCAATCCATCGCCCAACCAGGGAACGCCAGGTCATCGGCGCCTGGCATCCAGGATTTCCTGCAATTGGATCATGCTTTGCTGACTCGTTCGAGCGAGTCCCTGCTGCGGATGATCAAGGTCAATGATGAGCACAATGACCAAGAGGACGATGACACAGTAGGCCGCTGTCAGGCTCATGATGCGACCGCCTGCCAAGCCGTTCCCGTAGCCCAGGACAACAGCCGCCAGCACTGCGAAAGCCAACAGGAATAGCAACACGCTCTCCGGGACATGATTGGCCACGGCGATATCCCGCTTCGTCTTGATGTCGATGACCTCGTTCATTGCATGAGTGAACAAGCCCAATGGCATCGATCGCGGATCTGCCTCTGCGGCTTCGTTCGCAATGCTCCACAACCGAAGCTGGATCTGCCGGACTTCGAGGTCCAGTTGCTCTCGTTCTTTAGAACCCTGCCCGGTACGAAGAACAGACTCCAACCGAATCTCAACATAACGGCGAAACAGCGTGATGACCTCGGCATCAAGAGATGCTGGCAGGAACTGAGAACGGAGGGCGGCGGTGCCGATCGCATTGGATTCCTGAACTACCATCTGCTTCCGGTACTCGAATCGGGACAGCGCCATGGCGAATGTGAATCCAAGGAGGAGGGCAAGCAGCCCCAGGGTGGCGGATTGTATGCTTATGATCTGCGTTCGCGTCAGCTCATTGTGTGTTTGGCGCCCCCTGCGACCGAGCCTGTACCCGAGCTCCGCCCCGAGCAGCATAACCGCGAGCAGCGCGACGGCGATCAGCGCTGCTGATTCCTGATAGAGTAACTCGGTGGCCATTTGGGACTCCCTGTCGCCCAACGCTTCGCATAACCTGCTGGCAATGGCCCGCAGTGGAATTGCCAGTCCGAGTTGACGCGGTTGTTGGGCACATCCTGGCAGTCGTCTGCTTTGGTGCTGCGTTCTACGGATCTCCGCGCGGCATCAGCACGAACACACCCCAGCCCAGGTATTCACGCGTGTAAGTGGCGTAGCGCACGGGTTCCGAGGTCAGTTGGGCTCGAACCTCTTTGGCTAACTCGTCGTCGGGATTGGTTTCAAGCCATCGGCGCATGGTGAGCCATTTGGCGGCCTCGTATCTGTCCCAGCTGTCTTGGTCAGCCAAAACCATTTCAACGACGTCGTAGCCAAGGTGGCCGAAAGACGCGAGAAGTTCCGGAAGCAGCAGAAAGTCGGAGATCGAGTTGGCAAGGCACCCTTTGACAACATCTTCCGTCGGCGGTACCTGCCGCCAGTAAGGCTCGCCGATGAGGATGATCCCTCCGGTGCGAAGGCTCCGCGCCAGAAGCTCGACAGTGCCGGCGACTCCCCCGCCGATCCAAGTGGCACCGACACAGGCTGCCACATCGACCTTCTCGT
>CAYLMK010000026.1:0-72734 GCA_964384945.1 uncultured Thermodesulfobacteriota bacterium
GATCTTTCCACAGGGGAGCCTCCCTTTCAATTTCAACTAAATTCAGGATATCACCGCTGAGCCGCCTAATTCTCACTTAGGCCGCCAACCCTTCTGTAGTTCAAACGCTATTCCGCGTGAGTCAAACTGGCCACATTCCGATCCGCAGCAACCGTATCACCTACGACCATCGCGCCAGAACTGATCACTCCGCCCTTATGTCTCACCACGCTCCTCTCGGCAAGGAAACCAACCAAAGCCAAAACCGCGAAGATGTCAACTACAGCTTCCAAGCAACCGCTGATGACGCGATATCCATTCCACCCTATCACCCGTAACTCTCTCCATCCAGGATATGATTCTCACAGTTCGCCTACCCCGTCCATCCAGCACTATCAAAAGACCCCATCTGCACTGCAAATCGCCATCCCGCCGTCCGCTGCTCCATCTCGATTCCCAAAGTCATTCCCCAGACTACCTCGCCGATGCACCCTCTATGTTAGGGGTCGTTGTCTCCACCAACCTACCACGATCAACTCCCCCTTTTACACGTCTCCTCACCAGTTCTACCTTCTTCTCTATGAACTCAACAGCGACAACGCACAAAACAAGGAGTATTAGGCTCGAACCCCAGAAGCACCCCACGCCATCCAGGTCGTGCCCCCTTACGGGGTGCCCGAAAAGAAGGAAGCTCGAAATTATTCCTGCCTGCAGGTGGAATAGATACATCGGATATGAGTATTGACCTAAGACAACATCCAATTTTGCGCCGATCCGAGGTATACCGCATCCCCTTTTCGCATACGAGAATAGGAGAAGCCAGATGAGTACGAATGATAAATACAATTCGATGTTCAACATGATGCTGAATGCATCCTCGGACGGTTCGACAACGTTAAGGTAGTATGTCCCTATGACAAAACATGCTATGCTGAGGAAATATGCCCCTAGATACAAATGACCCCACGCTGCCACCTTGTCCACGAATCTGCTCATTACGTCCTTTAGGAAGAATATCATCGCTCCAGAAGAGAAGGGCAATGATGCGGCCCAAATAGTAAAAAACCTGGAGTCGTAGCCATCACCCCTGAGGAAAGTCATGATGTGGTAAGCCAGGGATACAGACCACCAAACCAAGGTGATTCTGAGGCTCCGAGCCACACCGAGCGAAATCGCGAGGTAGTAGACCAACTCAACAGTCAATGCCCACGTCGGTGGCGAAAGCCTAGGTGCCACTTCTGCGGGATTTGGTGCAAGGAACATCATAAGAATATTCCTCACCCACGAGATAGAATCGATTGGCATGAAAAGGTGCCTGTTATAATGCGTCGCAAACTCCGCGCCCACAAGAAGTATTAGGCTGATCGATAGGCTAATCGAAAGCCAGTAAGAAGGGAACAACCTCAGGCTTCGGTTTGCCCAAAAGCGCAACACGCCACCTACGCTATATCCGTATGTCCTATGCATTATTGTTGTCATGAGATAACCGCTGAGAGGAAAAAAACCGAAAACGGCAAACTGGCCAATATGCGGGATTCTAAGTAAATGATTGCAAACTACGCAAAGAGCAAGAAGAAACCGTACGGTACCAAACATTTCTCTCCCTCTGGCCCCTCACTACACAGCCGCCTGAATGCTCTTGCAGCCTCCAGCCCCTTTCCCTTGAACATCCTTCCTGCAATGCCCTCGAAAGAAAACCTTTTTCACAACTCGCCTTATAGCTCCTTGCCGCCTCTGGGAACTGCCTCCTCTTGCCATCTGGGCTCGCACTTTCCAGAGCCACCAAAATATAACGACCTGCTAATACGTGGCCGAGACTCTACGCCCCAGCACTGCGCCAAGGGCGCGAATCTGGCTGAGGTTAAAGAGGAGGAAATTCCCGCAATATGTGGTTAGCATTGGTGTATTCTTTCTCCTGTTTAGAAGCACACCAGCGATCCCTGTACAATAGAAAGCCACCTGCGCAACAAGCGAACACTTGAAGCCTAACCCGCTTCCTGCGGCGACAATATTCGCGAGTAAGGATCCTAGCAGGAACACTGGGCTCATATGCCTGCATGTCTTGTGAGAGAGAATAGCCAAAAGCAAGAAAGGCCTTGACAGTATTCCCTTTGACAACAATCTAGAGCGTATCATAAGGAATGCTTTACTCGTATGCCGAATCCGATTCCTCATCGTCTTCCGAACATCGACAGCAATCGTATCATATGCTATGGCCTCTGGAGAGAAAATCACTTTTCGCCCTGATCTGGCAATGTCTAACGTACCGGCGGTGTCGATGTCCTCAGCCTCTCCAATCGGCGTATACAAATCTCTTCTAAAAGCGCAACAAGCGCCGCTGCCAAATGCTAGCACGCCTAAACTCGATTCGTATAATCGCAGCCTTGTCTCGAACCCCCAATACTTTTCCGCGCTTCGCGTTACGCCTGATTCATCTGTGTTTTCGTAGACCAGTCTTCCCACAACAGCGCCCACCTCCCTATTTCTGAAAGGGGTGACAATATTTTCGAGAAAAGACGTCTCGAAGGTAGTTTCTGCATCCGTGAAAACCACAATATCGCCGCTAGCCACACGTACTGATTCATTGTGGACAGTTGCGCGCCCACGGTTCGTCGGGAAGGCCAAAATTCTGACGCGGTCGTCAGCAAAGCTTTCCGCCTCAGACACCGTTCGATCTGTTGACCCGTCGGACGCCACAATAACTTCGACCTTCTCCGCCGCATAGCTCTGCCGCAGTATATTCTCAATTCTTCTTCGAATAGTCATTTCCTCATTCCTAGCAGCTATCACGACAGATACCGAGGGTCGACCTTTCTCTTCTTCCGCAGTTGCGAAGCACCCCTTTTTCCAAAAGCGTCTCCTCATGTGGAATGCAAGCCACATCAATGCGAAGTATCCCATCCACGTATAGAACAGCAGAAACGCAAACAGGATAAACATGGCTTTGGCCAATACAATCATATGGAAATCCTCCTCCTCGCGTCCGGCCTTACCCGCACGAACCTCCTGCGTGTGCCACATCGCCGATCCACTCCTCCCGTTCCCGTGACCCTTTGCACTCGCCCATAACTTTTCATTTCGTACACCCTTTCAGTCGTTCCCCGCCCCTGGGCAACATATGCCACTCCAATCGCCACTATAAGAAACGAGAATTGCGTCCTATGTCGTTGCGCTCCGGCTGAGTTTGACTGTATTACGCCCGCCCCGAGGATGCCTCCGACAAGAAAAATGAGAAGAGCAACGAAGTACTCCTTGTGCTTTCGCAATATCCCATACAGCGCTTTGGGAATAAATAGTAGCGCAAAGCCAACAATTAGCGTCTCGCCGAACGCAACGTATTGAGATGCCTTGAAAAACTGCCACGGAAACGGAGAGAATAGGAAATATAAAGCACGCAAAGGGGCATACTTGACTAGGTCAGAAAAAGAATTATACGTTTGCCCTACCAGGTAACTCGACTCAGGATCCAGCGATTCGATCCTTTCCTGCATAGCTTCGACCTTTGACAGCTGACCGTACGACCGGAGGAGCCATTTATCGCTATTCCCGAACCCCGCATAGAGGCTGCACACGAGAACAATGAGCGCAAGCGTCAACCTGATAGGTTTCAGAATATCCTTCTGGCTCTGCAACTTGCTGAGAGCAACTCCGCAGAGAATCACCGATTCTATTACCAAGTTTTCTCTTCTGAGCACTCCGCCATACAATGTTGCGAAACCCAACCTTGCATAATGTGCAGGGGCCCCTTTTCCGCCCAGAACCACAAGCAGACTCACAAAGAACTCGGACAAGAAGTAATTGACAAGCGGATCACGGTGCAGGTAAGTACTATCCAGCGCGGAGTACGGAAGAACGTTATACACAATCGCGCCCACTGAGCCAGCCCTGCTGCTAAATAGAATTGCGCCAATCCTATAAACATTATAACTTGTTAGCGTAAATACGAACGTATTCAGGATGTACCCAACCAAAGCACTGCTCCCAAAGAGCCAATAGAAAACACCCAGAATTACTGTGTACCCAGGCTCTACAGCGTAACTCAATGCGTCTAGGTCGAGAACTCCCCTTACGCCCTCCTGTTTGATAAGATCGGCTATCATCTTTCCATATTCATCGTAGACCATGGCATCCATCTGGAGGGGCAGTATTTCATACAGGAAGTTAACTATGCAAAGTACTCCCCTAAAAAGAAAAAATAATCCGAGGACATATCCTATACTACCAACCTCTCTCCTATTCCTTCTTGAGAATGTAACCCACACCGACATTAATATTAGCAGAAGAGTAACTCCACCGCCTATGTAAGTCTCGTCCATGACTTTACAACCCGCGCTAGTACATACCTGCTAATCATTCGATATCAGCCCGACTGAGTCGACGCCTTACGCGGCGAGCGTAACCCCCGACGACCTAGTCAGCCCCTTTCCGGCCCCGGGCAAGAATACTCCTCATGAAGAGACGAAGTAAAAACTTATCTTCATCATTGGCAGTGAGAACTATATGGATTGAAAAAGGAAGAACCACACACCCGAGATTAACTCCAGCTTGGATTGTTTCACCGAGTTCGAGACGATTTGCGAGAATCAGGGTCAGGACTGAGACTGCGACAGGGATACCAAGTAACACGAGTCTCCACTCGTAAGGAAATAGTCTATGTAGATCATAAACTTCATACAACGAAATCAAATTAACCATACCAAGAGCAATTGCCTGTGATACCGCGGCCCCCAGGGGCCCAAGCTTTGGTATTAGCACTATGTTCAGACCCGCGCTGATCGCCAACATCACGATTGTATTTGCCAATTGCACATTCTGTTTGCCTGACATAGTCAGTGTATAACCAACGCCCCCTGTTATGCAATTGATCAATTGGCCTAGCGATAGGGTAACAAGAACCGGGACACCAGATCGGCCATACTCCTTCCCAAATAAGCACATGATCGGATCGGATGTCATGAGAATGTAGACAAATGTCGGCACACTTGCATAGGTAATCCATCTGGTTGTCGTCTTGAAGACCCTATTCAGTCTTGCTAACTCCCTCCTTGCATATAGTTCTGCGGCGACCGGCGCATATATGGAATTCGATGCCAAAAGGAATACTGTCATAGCAAGTGGAATCTGTGAAGCAGCCCGATATATAGCGACTTGTTCAACTGAACCAAGTGCACCAAGCATGAGTGTGTCATTCCACCCAAGCAGGCACTGAACGAACCCGAGGAAAAGAAGAGGGGCCGAATATCTCAAGAGTGCCCCGACTTCATACCTTGCCCTCACGCTGCCGTCCCGTAATTCTGGGAACAGCTTCGTGGAAAGAAACAAACCTATCAGAAAGGCGAAGGCATGGGAGCCAAGAAATCCATACAAAACAACTCTCAGAGGCTCCTCGAAAACGGTTGAGATGCAGAGACAGAGGGTGAAACCGATCGGCTGCAGAAAATCCCTTGTGAGCACTGTATACTTTAGGTTCTGCGAACCCTGCATCAGGGAGGTTACAACCGTCATACCAGCCACGAAAGGGGTACTAAGGGCAAACAACCTCAAGGTGTCGCGCAAGTCAGATCGATGAAATATTCGACCCGCGAGTTCAGATGAAAAGGCATAAATAACGATTCCTAGAGTGATCCCAGTGAGTATTGTTATGATTGTGGCGGAGATGAAGAACCCTTTTACTTTAGCCTTTTCTGTGTTTTTGTAAATTGCAATGAATCTCATCCCGCCAGCATGAAGGCCAAGGCGAGACAGGATTTCCGTCACTTTGATAGTTGCCAATCCCAGCGAGAACAGGCCGAATGCTTCGACACCGAGGATTCTCGCTGCCATAACCTGGGATACGAAGAAAAGCCCTTTACCGACAGCATTCCCCAGCAGGGCAAGGCCAGCTCCCTTTGCCACCTTCTGCACATCACCGGCAACGGAGTCGCAGCTAGCCACAGTGCAGCCTTCGCGCAGGCATTAAGGAGTGTTTCATTTCTGGACTTATACCGCAGCCTCTTTACCGATCTTGCTGATGAGGGTCCGCAGAGTCTTTATTTGAATTAGGGCGTCCAGCAATGCCGACATGTTAAGAATATAGAACAGGTCGTATTCCAGCCGTTCCTTTACACCCCACTCCGTTCGCGGGTCCGTCTGGTTCACCTGGGCCCAGCCTGTGATGCCCGGTTTCACCAGGTGCCTGAGCTTGTAATACTGAACGTCGTTGACGTACTGATCCTCGAAGTGCTTCCGGATGGGTCTCGGGCCGACGACGCTCATCTCTCCGCGCAGTACGTTGACGAACTGAGGCAACTCGTCCAGCCGCGTGCTTCTCAGGATCCTGCCGACCCGGGTTACGCGGGCATCCCCCTTCCTGGCCCACTGGGGCCCGGCCTTCTCCGCGTCCTCGACCATGGTCCGGAACTTGAGGCAGTTGTACTCCCTGCCGTGCTGGCCCATTCGCTTCTGCACGTAGAGGACGGGCCCTCTCGAATCCAGCTTGATCGCCACGGCCGCGAGCAGGAGCACCGGGGAGAGGATGGTGAGGGCGGCGAGGGAGAAGAGGACGTCCATGATCCGCTTCACCCTGTGCGTGGTGTTGGAAACCGTCTTGGAGAGGTGCATGAGGGTGGACAGGTCCGTGTCGTCGACCGGGATCTTGCCGAGGTACTTCTTGGAGTACTGGGTCAAGCCGTTGACCTCGACGCCCTTGATCTGAAGGTCGACCAGGGCGTCCGCGATGTCAGGGGGCAGCTCGTTGTACCGGGTGAAGAGGACGCTGAAGCGGCCCGGGTCGCAGCCGTTGAGATGCGTGTCGATAGCGGCGAGCAGGCCGGCCCGGCCGTTGCCGTTGCCGTTCAGGTAGGCGATCTCCCCGAATTCCTTTTGGAGCGAGTCCAGGTAGCCCCTCGTGATGTACCTGTGCGTGCTCTCGTCGCCCACGATCAGGATCTTCCGTTTGGTCTTGGCGGCAACCCAGGAGAAGGCCGTCCTCCAGGCGAGGATCAGGGCGAGGAGGATCCCGAAGTGGAGGAAGAAGATCACCCGGCCCACGTTCTTCACATTGAGCAGGTAGAAGAGGATCGCGATGGTCAGCAGCGAGGCGAGCACGGCGACCGAGGCGGAGAGGAGGATCTTCACGCGGCTGTCGCCCGCGGAGCTGTCGTACATGCCGAAGATGTAGAAGTAGAGAAGGTGCACGGCCACGAGCACGGCGTACATGTAGTTGAAACGGTCCGCGATCTCCTGGAGATGACCCCCCTCGTAGAGAACGACCCGGATGGCCATGGAGACGAGAAAGGAGGCGAGGATCAGGGCGATGTCGCCCAGGCACAGGGCGATCGATCTTCGCTGCAGGGGGTTGAAGATGTAGCTCGTCATGTCCAGGTCACCTTGGGCAGGATGTAGTCCCGCCGGATCCGGTCCTTATACTTGAGAACGAACGCGAGCATGCCGGCCGCGGCCTCGTCGGACAGGTAGTGGGGCTCGAGGCCCAGGGAGAGGAGGCCCGTGTGGGCCGGGTTGTAGTAGTGCTCCTCGGCCTCGCGGCGGGGGTTGGGGATGTTCTTCACCTCCACCCGGATGCCGTGGGCGCGGCCGGCGCGGACGACCTTGTCCGCGAGTTCGTTGACCGTGAAGGTCTCCACGAACTGGTTGAAGACCCGGTAGCTGCCCCGGTCGGCCGGGTTGCGGATCGAGAGTTCCACGCAGGCCAGGGTGTCGCGGATGTCCAGGTAGCCCCGGGTCTGGCCGCCGCGGCCGTAGACGGTGAGCGGGAAGCCTGCCGCGGCCTGCACGAGGAAGCGGTTGAGCACGGTGCCGAAGACGTCGTCGTAGTTGAAGATCGTGAGCAGGCGGTCGTCGGATTCGGACCCGGCGGCGGAGCCCGCGGCCTGGGCGGTCTCGATGCCGTAGACCGGGCCCTGGTTCAGGTCGGTGACGCGCAGGTCCCACATGCGCACGTAGAAGTAGAGGAGGTCACCGTCCTGGGCCTTGGTCAGGTGGTAGAGCGAGCCCGGGCACTTAGGGTAGAGGAAGGTGTGCCGGCGGCCCTTGTGCTCGACCTCGAGGTAGCCCTCCTCGATGTCCACGTTCGGGGTGCCGTAGACGCCCATGGTGCCGAGCTTGACGATGTGGCAGTCCGGGTTGAATTCCTTGACCGCGTGGATCAGGTTGGCCGTGCCGACGAGGTTGTTCGTGATCGTGAAGACGGCCTTTTCCCGGTCGATCATGGAGTAGGGGGCCGAGGGCTGCTCGGCGTAGTGCACAACCGCGTCCGGCGGGCCTTCGCCCCAGGAGGGGTCGTTGAAGATGCGGCCCTCGAAGACCTTGCGGAGGAAGTCGAAGTTGGTGATGTCGCCCACGGCCACGGGGACGGCCAGCCCGGTGCGCTCGCGGAAGAGCTGCGAACGGATCTGCATGTTGGGCACTTCGAGCAGGGGCTCGACATTGAGTTCGTGGCAGGCCCAGCGCCGGAAGTAGTTGTCCACGGCCGCCACCCGGTAGCCCAGGCGGGCGAGGTGCATGGCGGTGGGCCAGCCCAGGTAGCCGTCGCCGCCCAGGATGAGGACTTTCTTTGGCCCGACAATCGATTCGCTACTGGGGTGCATCATCAGTCCCTGTGCGCTGCCCTTGTCATTCCGGGATTAATCCGGAATGCTGTTTTTCGCCGTGTCTGGATTCCCGCTTTCGCGGGAATGAAGTATGCAGTTTTTCGCCGTGTCTGGATTCCTGCCTGCGCAGGAATGACGGCCTTTTGCCTTTGCCGGATGCCGGGCGAACTGCGTCAGGACTCCAGGCTCTCGAACACCTTGTTCCCGATCAGGTAGGCCCTGAGTTCCTCCTTGCTCATTGCGTTCTCATCGGCACTTACGTACGGCTTCTTGACCGTCTCCGAGACCTCGCCCGGATAATAGTAGTCGATGGCCTCGAACATGAAGCGGAAGGCGGGCAGGGTGACGAAGTGGTTCTGAAGCTCTTTGGTGCGGACGATCTCCTCGGAGTTGAGCAGTTCCTCGTACATCTTCTCGCCGGCCTTGACCCCGATGTACTCGATCCGGATGTCTTCCGGCTTGTGGCCGAACCGCGGGGCCAGGGTCTCGATCATGACCGCGGCCAGGTCCACGATCCGGATCACGGGCATCTTGGAGATGAAGACCTCGCCCCCCTTGGCCAGGGTGCAGGCCTCGATGACCAGGCGGGCCGCCTCCGGGATGGTCATGACGAACCGTGTCATCCGGGGGTCGGTGACGGTCACCGGCCCGCCCTTGCGGATCTGCCTGTGGAAGAGCGGCACGACCGAGCCGCGGGAACCGATCACGTTGCCGAACCGGGAGCTTGCGTAGACGGTCTTGTCGCGGCCGCTGCCCACGTTGTAGGCGGTCACCAGTCGCTCGGCGAGGAGCTTGGTCGAGCCCATGACGTTGGTGGGGTTCACGGCCTTGTCGCTGCTCGTGAAGAGCACGCGCTCGGCGCCGCTGGCCGTGGCCGCCTTGAGCACGTTCTGAGTGCCGATCACGTTGGTCATGACCGCGTCGAAGGGGTTGTACTCGGATAGGTAGACATGCTTGAAGGCCGCGACATGGAAGACGATGTTCACGCCGCGGCACAGGCTCTCCAGCTTGTCGCGGTCGCGGATGCTTCCGACGTATACGTGGACGTTCTCGGTGGAGACGTACTCCTCGTGCAGGAAAAAGACCTCAGATTCGTTGTTGTCCAGGAGGCGAAGCTCTGTGGGGCCGAACTCGAGGAGCTGGCGGGCGAGTTCCCTGCCGATCGTGCCGACAGCCCCGGTAATCAGGATGTTTTTGTTCTTGAAGATGTTGATCATGGCTTGTCTGCCTTTGTGACAAAAGGTGGGGAAGGATGTACCGTTTTATGAAAAACAGCATTATTTAAAGCCATTTATCGAGCTTTGTCAAACAAATTGTTGAATAATCGGCAACCCTTCCGTGAAGGGTGGGATGGGGCATAGCACGGCGGGAGGGTGGCTTTACGAACGCCCCACAAACAGGGCTTCGGTTTTCGGCGGATCCCGGGTGTTCGTAGAAGCGGCGCACTCGGGTCAGCAGCCCGGACCCTGGATGACGGTTTGAGCGATGGACACCACAAACCGGGCGTCGTCGATGGCCCGTTGCACGTCGTTTACGGAATACTGCTCGGTGGGGATGAAATCTATGTCTCCGTAAAGGGAAAACTCCCTTTCTTTCCTCAGCCAGGCCGATATCTCCGCCAGACTGTCGATCTCCGGACGGACCGGCTCTGAAAATCTGTCGCTGTATTCCCTCAGAACCGGGCCCACATCGTGCCATTTGGGAGGCTCGATTCCTGCCTGCCGAAGCATCCCTTTCAAGGCCAATTCGACAATCTCCTGTGCCTCGCGCACCACATCGGAGTAGGCGGCCTCCTCCAGGAGAACGACCAGGATCTTGAGACGCTTGGTGGCCTTTACGAGGTAGCTCTGGGCGAGGGTCCCGTTCGTCACAGCTCGAAGACCTCTCCGGGCCTGTAGTCCGGCTTCAGATCCCAGAACCAGGCGTTGCCCCGCCAGATCCGGCGGGCGCCCAGGACCTTCAGGCGCTCTTCCAGCCGCGTGAGCCTTCGCTTCATGAAGCCCTGTCGGTCGTGGAGGATGAGGGCGTCCTCTACCATGTCAAGCATCAGGGGGCTTCCCCGGTCCACCTCGGCCGGCGTCTTGAACAAGGGCGACACCTCCGTCGACAGTCCGGCCGAGCGCATCTCCTCAAGGAGCGGCTCCAGGTCCCGCTCCACGTCCCGGAACTCGGCCACCCGGGCCAGACGGCCGGCAGGCAGGGGATCTGCAACGAGGAGCAGATCGAGATCCGACCCCGGGACCGGCACCCCCCTTCCCGCGGAGCCGAAGACGACCAGGGATACGAGGCGGTCGGCGTAGCGGGTCCGGCAGACTGCCAGCAGCCTCTCCAGCAGGACATGGAAGTGCTGCTTCACAGGAAGTCCGGACATTCTCCCCCTCCCTTTGGAGGACCCCACGGCGGCGCCCGCGAAAACCGCATGCCGCTATCCCGATACTAGTTTAATGGAGGCATTCAGGCAAGTGGGTTCTGTCGAGGCCGCGTATTGGTTGTATCAACCGATACGGAGGGCCGCCCGGGACGAGGGTTGCATTTGCCCATATTGTCTGATATGGTTATCCATATGAAGACGACCGTAGAGATATCCGAGAGCCTCCTCGAAAAGGCCAGGGCCGTTGCGCAGAAGGAGAAGACCACGCTGCGCAGGCTCATCGAGGAAGGGCTGCGCAAGGTGCTCAAGGAGCGGGGCCGGCGTGAAGGGTTCAAGCTGCGAAAGGCCTCCTTCAAGGGGAACGGCCTGCTTCCGCATGCGGACGAGGAATCCTGGGAAAGGATCCGGAGCCTCATCTACGAGGAGCGGGGCGGGTGATCGCCGTCGACACCAACATTCTCGTCTACGCGCACCGCGAGGACTCTTCCTGGCACGAGCCGGCATACAGGGCCGTGACCGGGCTGGCCGAAGGCCGTTCGCCGTGGGCCATCCCCTGGCCCTGCATTTACGAATTCCTCGCCATCGCCACCCACCCCCGCATCTACGGCCCTCCCACGCCCCTGCCTCTGGCGCTGGACCAGGTGGACGCCTGGATGGAGTCGCCGAGCCTCGTGCTTCTCGCCGAGTCGGAGGGCAACTGGGCTCCCCTGCGGGGCCTGCTTGCCGCCGGCCGGGTCGCCGGCCCCCAAGTGCACGATGCCAGGATCGCGGCCCTGTGCAGGCATCACGGGGTCAAGGAACTCTGGACTGCGGACCGCGACTTCAGCCGGTTCCCCGGGCTTCCGGTGCGCAACCCCCTGGTGAAGTGAAGACGGTTCCTTCCGGAAGTGGATACGCGAGCACCCCGAAAAGATCGACCCGGCGCTGTGATCGAAACACACCTTGAAGATTGAGGAGCGGCGAGGCGCCCTTCGGTCAGTACGTCACGTTGCGCACGCCCCACCAGTAGGTCTTGGGAGGGTTGTACGTGTTGTCGAAGGTGAGCACGTTCGTGATCCCGTCGAAGACCGCGGCGTCCGGGAGGACGACGGAGAGCGTCCCGCTCCAGGTTTCGTTGGGCGTGACCGGCGCATAGCCGGTCGGCTCTCCGTTGACGAGGATCTCCACCTCGGTCGCGAAATCCACGTCCCAGGCCTGGTAGAAGATCGCCACATCCCCGGGCGCGCCCACAAAGCTGTAATGGACCTCGTTCACGTGGGCCTGATCGCCGCCCGAGATCCGGCCGTAGGCCCCGGCGGCCGGAAGCGGGATGCAGTCCGGGCACTCCTCGAAGACCGAGACGTTCCGCACGCCCCACCAGTAGGTCTTGGGAGGGTTGTACGTGTTGTCGAAGGTGAGCACGTTCTCCGAGTCGTCGAAGACCAGGGCATCCGGGAGGACGACGTAGAGGGCCTCGCTCCACGTATTGTTGGGCGTGACGGCCGCATGGCCCACGCTCGCATCGTTCACCAGGACCTCCACCTCGTTCGCGAAGTCCATGTCCCAGGCCTGGTATCGAATCGTCACGTCGCCGGGCGTTCCCTCGAATCGGTAGTTTACCTCGTTGACGTGGGTCTGGTCGCCGCCCGAGATCCGCCCGTAGGCCCCGGCTTCGGGCAGGGGCAAGCAGTCGAAGCATCCCTCGAAGACCGAGACGTTCCGCACGCCCCACCAGTAGGTTTTTGGGGGGTTGTACGTGTTGTCGAAGGCGAGCACGTTGGCCGCGCCGTCCAGGACTGCGGCATCCGGGAGGACGACGTAGCGGGTCTCGCTCCACGTATTGTCGGGCGTGACGGCCGCATAGCCGGCGTGGGCGCCGTTGACCAGGATCTCCACCTCGGTCGCGAAGTCCGCGTCCCACACCTCGTAGGCGATGACCACGTCGCCGGGCGCGCCCTCGAAGCCGTAGTCGACCTCCTCCACGTGCGTCTGGTCGCCGCCCGAGATCCGGCCGTAGGCCTCGGAGGCCGGCAGCGGGATGGGCGGGATCTCGGGGTCGCTCGCAAAGGCCTTGATGCAGACGTTGCACTCCGAGCACCCGCCCACGGACGTCGCGTCGGTCCAGGAGGAACCGTTGCCCGAGACGTAGCTCTCCCCGGGGTTGGCCGTGGCCGCGGACGAGTAGCCGGTGAAGGGCGCTTCCAGGGGGATCGGATAACCGTAGTCGTCGGTCGTAAATTTTATGACCACCCCGAACCCGTCCCCCTGGAGGACCGGGACCGGGTCGTCCAGCACGACCGTGTACCGGCCCGGGTGCGGGACGGCGCCGCTCTTGGCCGCGCGCAGGTCCGAGAAGGCGCCCCCGGAGAAATCGTCGTAGACGTAGATCTCGTAGGCCGTGGGCGAGTCGGTCGCGTAGAAGCCCACGGCGGTCAGGTCTTCGTCTTGGGCCGGCGCGAACCAGTTGGCGCCCCACGCGACCGTACTCCCGAAGCCCAGCGCGCTCGTGTAACCCAGTTCGTCGTAAGAGTGGACCCGGTCGAAGGAGAAGGCCGACTCCGCCCTCTCGTCGAAGCGGCCCAGGCTGGAGAAGGCGATGCTCCGGTCGTAGTAGGAAACGTAGAAGTACCCGCCTTCGCCCCAGGAGGCGCCCCAGCTGTTCCGCACGATGAAGGCGCCGTATCTCTGGCCGGCCGGCGCGTTGGGCACGTACTTGTCGTCGTCCCAGCCCACGATCACGACGGCGTGATTGCTCCCGGAACTGCCGTAATAGTAGGTTTTCTCCGTGGAGTTGTAGGAGCCGTCGGTCCAGTAGACGGTCGTGTAGAGGCCGCCGTAATCGAGAACGGCCTGCTTGATGTAGGCATTGTCCGACGTGGACGCCCGGGTGGGAAGAAAGGCCACGTTGTCCGCATAGCGCACCGGGGAGCAGCCCGTGCAGTAGGCCGAATCCGGGGCCTGGCTGTACGGGTCGTCGGCCTCGCTGATCGGGCCGTCGTAGCGGGCCATGTAGGCCGCGCCGAAGTCGAGGTTCCCTCCGTCGCAGGGGCCGGCGTCGAAGCCGTGCAGGTGCTTGAGGTTGTCCTCGGAGAAGTCCTGGGCCTCGGCCAGGCTCTGTTGGATGTGGCTCTCCAGGGATCCGTAGGTCGCGAAGGCCCAGCAGGAGCCGCAGGTCCCCTGGTTCCGCACGGCGGGCAGAAGGCTGTCGGCCGGGTCGCCGTCTCCGTTCGGGTCGCGCATGTCGTAGCTCGGGTCGCTTGGCGAGCCGGCCGCCTGCAGGGGCCGGAGGCCGCGCCGTTCGGGCGGGATGGGCGAAGGGATGTAGCCCAGGGCCCGGCCGTCTTCGCTTACCGCGCGGACGACCGGCTCCTCCGGGCGGCCGCCCATGTCCCGGAGGTACGCAACGAACTCGGGGTTCACGGGCGCGAGCCAGGGCGCCTGCTCGCCGCAGCCGCCCACCGGGAGGGCACCCAGAAGGACGAGCAGAGGCGCGAGAATCCTGCGGATTCGGGGGCTTTCGCTCATACAGGTTTCTTCGACATATTCCGGGGGGAGACTTTAGCAAGCGGGGAAGAAGCGACGTCACGCTACACGGAGATCCCCGCCTGCACCGGGATGAGAGCAACTGGAGTCCAAGGGACACCCCTGCGCAGGGGGTTGCCACGCTTCGCTCGCAGTCTCCATGACTCTGCCGCGGGCATTGTCGCGCCCTCGCGATGTCCCGCCCAGAGGCGGAGATTGCGAGGAGCCCCAGGCGACGAAGCAACCCCCCGGGCTCAGTGGACCAGGGAGTACCAGAGCGCCTTCAGGGACTTCTCCCCGCATTGCTGGGCGAGAAAGCAGGCATGCGAGAATTTCTCCCTCTCGAGCAGGACTTGCGCGGCCTCGAGGTCTTCGATGGCCGTCTCGAGCCACCTCGTCGCCTCATAGAGGTCCTTGTCGACACTCATAGATCACCTTTCCCTCTTCGAGAGCCTGCCGAATGAACCTTCTGTGCGAAATTCGGTCGAGTTCGTCCGGGGTGTAGATAAACAAGTCGATGTCCCTGCCCCGTATCGTGCTGTAAAGGTCTCTCAGGATGCCGTCGAAGCGCTCGAAATAGGGTTTCTCCGTGCGCTGGATCAGGATGAGATCCAGATCGCTCCGCGGGCCTTGGCGCCCGCGAGCAAAGGATCCGAAGAGCACGGCCGACTCGATGCCGTACTTCCCGAAAACCGGTGCCAGCGCCTGGGCAATCCGGTCTGCGTCGATCGGCAGGTTTTCGGCCTCCTTCTTCATGCCCCAAGCTTACCACAAACGAGCGACGGCAAGAAACGGGAGCAAGCGAGAGCCCGCAGGCTGCGCTGCCCCCTCTCGCGCATCACGGCCAACGCGCGCATCCGCTGATAAGCAGCATGCCCCGCGAAGCCTGTCCCCGCGTAGGCGGGGAGCGGGGATCTCTCGCGCTCCCCGGCATTCCTTCTCGCTCAGGATTTGGGTGAGGGTGTGACATCCCCCTCATCCCAACCTTCTCCCCCGCCGGGGGAGGGGGGCCGCGTCGCCTCCGGCTCCTCGCAACATCCTGTGCTTCCGTAGACTGCGAGCGAAGCGAAGCACCCAATAGGAGGCCCTGTCAATCCCCCGGCCCAGGGTGTCAGGGGAGCCGGAGGCGCTGCCAGGCGGCCAGGACGTGCCGGTGGAAGGCGCCCGCGTCCCGGATCGCCCAGGGGATGTTGACCGTGGGGCCGTCCGGCGGACCGCTGTCCGCCTCGCGCAGGAGGCCGGTCTCGAGGTCGGCCGGGGTCGATGCGAGTCGGCAGGCCCGGTCGAGGAACAGGGCGGGGTCGGTTGCGTAGACGGCCGCCGCCGTATCCCAGTTGTAGAAACCCGCCACGCCGAAAACCTGTTCCATGGTCCGCCGCCAGGGGCGGAGCGCCCGGAGGAGATAGGCGAAGACGGGGTGGTCCCGGCCTTCCTCGAGGCAGCGGAACTCGGCATCCCCGAACAGGGCCTGGAGGCACAGGTTGCCGGTGATCACCGTGGTCCGCGCCGGCGAGAAAAGCACGGCGTGGGCCGCCCGGGGGTCGCAGGAGAAGTTGAGTTCCTCCATTTGCCGGCCGCCCAAGACAAGGGGGGAGGTCAGGCCTCCCATGACGACGACCCGGGCGACATCGCGGAAGAACGACGGCCCGCAGAGGCCGGCCCCGTAAAGGTTGGTCAGCGCGCCGGTGGCGAGCACCGTGACCTCGCCGGGGCGGGCCGAGACCGTTTCCGCGAGGAAGCGGGCCGCCGGGCTCACGGGCTTCTCCCGGGTGCCGCCTCGTACTAGCGGCAGCTCGGGCCGGCCGATCTCCCGGAGGAACCGCTCCGTGTTCCGGAAGACCGTCTCCGCGTCCGCATTCCCGAAGGTGCACGTGACCCCGAGCAGGTCCACGCCTTCGCGGCCCAGCAGGTAGAAGAGCGCCAGGCCGTCGTCCACGTCATGGTCCGGGATCCCGAAGGTGTTGTCGCAGTCGAGGATCACCTTCATCGCAGAAGCCCCAAGAACCAGTCCAGGCGGTCCATGTATCGCCGGATCGTGGCCTCGGTCTCCGGGTGGGCCAGGGCCCGCCCCGCCTGCGTGTACTCGTGGTAGGCCATGTAGCACCAGCTCAATCCCCGGAGCAGGATCGTTCGCTCGAGCAGGCGGGTCTTGGCGCGAAGCTCTTCGACCGGGAGGGAAAGGGCCGCCCGGCTTCGGTAGGCCTCCAGGAAGGCGATCTTCTCTTCCTCGGAGAAGAGGTGATCGGTCTTCCACAGGGTCGTCGTGGGCGCCAGGAAGTGGCCCAGATCCTGGTACCGGTAGGATACGACCGCCTTCTCCCAGTCCACGAGCCAGGTCCGGTCTTCGGTCACCAGAAAGTTGCCGGAATTGACCTCGGTGTTGACGATGGACAGGGGCTCGCCGGCAAAGAGGCGGTCGCTCGCGGCCGCCAGGTCCAGGATCTCCGCGTGGTAGTCGCGAAGACGCTTGTACTGCTCAGTGAGCGGGTGGTCCGGGTAGCGGGTGAGCAGCCGGAGGCTCTCGTCGGCGATGTCGCGTATCGGCCGGGGCTGCACCTCGAGCCTCGGGTCCGCGGGAAGCCGGTGGATCGCGGCGAACACGGCCGCGGCCCGGTGGCTGTCCCGCCCGTAGTCGAGGTGCCCGCCTGGCAGATACTCCATCTGCAGGATGCCGTCGCCCAAGTCCCCGGTGTCCATGGACCAGCGGCAGGGGCGCGGCGTGACGCCGGACGGCGCGACCGCCTCGAGCACGGCGAATTCGTAGGCGATCTGGTCGCGGCGGCCGAGCTGGCTACCGTGGTTGAGCCGGATCACGGAGCGGCGCCCGCCGGGGCCGGAATCGGTGAGAAGGTAGTTCTCGTTGTATTCGCCCGCGGCAAGGAAGGCGAGATCGAAGGGGCCCTCGACCCAGCCCGAGGCCGAGAGCCAGTCGTGAACCGCCTGCGTCCGGTCAGCGGAGTGCGTCACAAGCCCCTTTGCGTGGCTGTCCCCGACCGCTGTAAATCGGTGGCTGTCCCCGTTTACTCGGCTAGCGGACCCGCACATCGCCGACGCCCCAGATGAAGGAACGCGGGGGGTTGAGGGCGTGCTTGAAGACGATCGTGTTCGTTCCCTGGGCGAGGAGCAGGTCGTCCGGCAGGACCAGGGGCGTCGGGCTCAGGGTGCGGTTGTTCCCCCCGGCGGGCACGCCCCCGAACCACTGGCCGTTGACATAGATCTGCAATTCACCCTCGAAGTCCATGTCGTAGACATCGTAGTCGACAACCGCCGCGCCCGCCTGCCTGCCGTCGAACCGGAAGGCCACGGCCCTGGGCCGGCTCCTGTCCCCGCCGGGCACGTTCTTGAGGTTCCCGTAGAAGCCCGAGGCGGGCAGGTCGATGAGTTCCAGGACCTCCACGGACCACACGCCCCAGTCGTCTTCGGAGCCGTCCGGGTTCCATACGAAGCTGAGTGTGTTCCGTCCGGTGTCGTCCAGGTAGTCGGCCGGAAGCAGGAATACCTGCACGGGCGAGACGGACCCCTGCCCGCCCGTGACGTCCGCGAATCCCAGGCTCCTTCCGTTCAGGAGGATCTCGACCTCGGTGGGGGTATCGACTTGCCAGAGGCGGCAGAGAAGGAGGAACTCCCCGGGACTGCCGTCAAAGGTGTAGGCGATCCCTTCTTCGTAGGCCGGGTCCGCCCCGGCGTAGCTCCCGTAGAAGCCGTCCTCGTGCAGATCGGGCATGTGGATCGAGGGAAGTTGCAGCGGCGGCTCATCGATCCGGATGCATGCCGGATTGCTGGGACCGCTCTCGTTGCCCTGCTCGTCAAATGCGGTCACGGCCCAGCAATGGTAGCCCGGCGGTACGTCTCGGACCTCGAAGGTCGCGATGCCCTGAAACTTCAGCCCATCGTGGATGTCCTCCACGAGCAGCTCACCCAGGCGGGCGCCAAGATACCCGGCGTCGTCGGACTCGTAGATCCGGTAGCCCCGCAGGTCGTGCTCGCGGTTTGCCTCCCAGACCAGAAGGAGGGTTTCTTGGGCGGAGACCTGCCGGGGGGCCGCCAGGAACGGCAGGATGAGGCAGGCCGAAGGGAGCGCAAGAATCAGGAGCGAACGGCCGAGCCGGGCTGTCTTCACAATCGGTTCCCGTGGGTTTTGGGAGGAACTTCGGACTCTGCGAAACCCGCCAACCAATCATACCTTTATAAGGCAGGATTCTCGGGCGAGTCAAGCAGGATCGAACGGTTTGCTCGATGAAAGAATCTATGCCCTCCATCTCGGCTGCGATAAGCTGTTTGTTATCCGGGTCTTCCTCGATCGCATCGACCCACAGCCGCCCGGGGGTGAAGGCTGCGTGCCGCGGAATCCGCCTTCTGATGGCCGCCGGAATTGCCGGGGGTTTATCATGTTTGTAAAGTAATGTATTTTATTATATGCGGGAGGCGGTGATGAGCGCTGCGAACCCAGACCCCTCAAAGAAACTCTCGGTCAAGGAATACGCGCCGGACGCGGACGCGCAGGAGCCCTTCTATCTCCCTCTCGGCAGTGAAGTCGAGATCTTCGAGGCGGCCTACCGCAACCGGCTCCCCGTGCTGCTCAAGGGGCCGACCGGTTGCGGAAAAACCCGTTTCGTCGAGTACATGACCTATCGGCTCAAGGGCGGGTTGGGTACGGGCGGGGGCGCGCCCAGGGAGGGCGCCGTGGCCCGAAACCTGGACCATCTGAAGCTCATCACGGTGGCGTGCCACGAGGACCTGACCGCCACCGACCTGGTGGGAAGGTACCTGATCGACGGCGCGAGCACGGTCTGGGCGGACGGCCCGCTCACCAAGGCGGTCCGGACCGGGGCGATCTGCTACCTGGACGAGGTCGTCGAGGCGCGCAAGGACACGCTCGTCCTGATCCACCCCCTGACCGACCACCGCAGGTTCCTGCCCCTGGACAAGAAGGGGCAGATCCTGGAGGCTCACCCGGACTTCCTGCTCGTGATCTCCTACAACCCCGGCTACCAGAGCGTGGCGAAGGACCTGAAACAGAGCACCCGGCAGCGGTTCGTGACGCTCGAGTTCGGGTACCCCCCTGCCGAGATGAACGCGAGGATCATTTCCCATGAGTGCGGGATCGCGCCCGAGCAGGCCCTGCAGCTCGCCCTGCTCGGCGAGAAGACGTTTCACCTGAAGCAGCAGGGGCTCGAGGAGGGCGTGAGCACCCGGCTGCTCATCTATGCGGGGCGGCTGATCCTGAGCGGGATCGCCCCGAGGATGGCCTGCAGGATCACGCTTTCCGCCTCGGTGACCGATGACCCGGACATGAACCGCGCGATCGAGGACCTGATCGACTCGGTGTTTGCCTAGGCAGCAGCCGTCATTCCGGCGCAGGAGGGAACCCAGAGGCGGGCCGTTCCTTGATTCCCGCGCAGGAGAGGGTGTGCCATCCTCTTTCATCCCGGCCCAAGTGCGGAGCGCGTGAGGGCCGGGATCCAGAAGTCGGCATCCAGAACGGTCGCAACCGCCTGGCGCCGGGACTGGATGCCCGCCTTCGCGGGCATGACGGCAAACCGGAGCGCGTGAGGGCTGGGATCCGCAGGCTCCCTCGGAATGACGAAGCAGAGGCGTGAACGCAGAGGATGGGTTGATGGAAGCTCTTGTTCAGCTCCTGGACCGGGGAGCGCCCCCCAGGGGCAGGCCGGACCGGAGGACCGAACGGATTCGGGCCAGGCTGGAGGATTTCCTCAGGCGTATGCCCGCCGGGCTCCATGACCCGGGCATGGAACTCGTCCGTTCGATCGCCGTGAGTGCGCCGGTCCAGGCCCAGGGTCTGCTCGAATGGCTGCCGGACCTGGCGCGGGTCCTTCCGGACCGGACGGCCCGGGAGGGCATCGAGCACGCCGTCCGGATCTCACGGGCCTCGGTGAGCGCCTCCTACGGGTTCCTCTCCCACCTGCTTTACGTAAACCACGCGCTCGGCGGCAGGAAACTCGGCCCGTGGGTGGACGAGGGCCTCCGGCTGCTCAAGGAAAACCCCTCGGCCGGCCGGGCCTACTTCGACCTCCATTCGCGCAGGGCCCGGGAAGGCGTCAGGAGGCAGGACGAAGCGGTCCGCCTGGAGGAGATCCGGGAGTCGCTCCGCCTCTACGTGCACGGGATCTGCGGACACAGGCTCGAGGTACAGAGCGCCGGGGAGGCCGTCGCCGGGTTCGCGGGCGGGCGGCCCTGGAGCCTTCCCCATTCGGACGCTCACGGCATCTTTCTGCCGCCCGCCGTGCAGGCCTTTGCCTCGCACCACGAGAACCGCCTTTTCTATCGGATCCTCGCCGCGCACCAGGCCGGCTATCACGAGGCCGGCACCTTCGGCTTCGGGCTGGTCTCCTTTCTGGCGCGGCTGGCCGGGCATCCCGCCCTGGGAAGATGGAGGCCCGAACTTCAAAGGCGGGACGGGCAGGATGATTTCCTCTCGGACCTCCAGGTCTTCTTCCATCTCTTCCCGCGGCCCGGGCTTGCTCAGCGAATCTTCGTCGCGGTCGAGGACGGCCGCGTGGATGCGCACCTGCGGCGCCGCTATCCCGGCCTGGAGGCGGACATGGACCCGTTCGTCGAGGCCATCCTGGCGAAGCGCCCCGGCCTGGGCGGCCTCACCCTGGGGGCTGCGCTCCTGGAGATGCTCGATCGGATCTCGCTTGCGCCCGGCAGGCGGCCGGTCGCGGTGCCGCCCGCGCTCCTCCATCTCTGGCACCTCATGGCGGACCGTCTCGCACCGGCCTTTGCGCCCGGCGCCTCGGTCGAGGACGCGGCCGTGGCCGCGACCGAGCTTTACTGGTTCTTCCAGGGCGTGCTCAGGGTGGGCGCCCGCCTTGCGGACTCGTGGCCGGCGGCCCCCGGCGCGGAGAACGGGCCGGGCCGGGAGTATCTCTCGAGCGACTTGTTCGCCCATATCCTCTTTCCGGAGGCCCCCGCGGCCGAGATCGAGGGGGAGGCAGGCGTGATCGATCCGCCTGGAAGCCCGGACGCTCCGCTCGACTATCGAGGGGAAACGGACCTCGGCCAGGTGCAGAAGGGGCTTCAGATGGCCGAGCACCTGGAAAGCGCCTCGTCGCGCGACCCGGATGCAGGCAGGCGGATCCTGTCGCTTGACGAACTCAAGCGTCTGCTCGAAATGGGCCTGGAGATCACCGTGGAGAGCGTCCGGGACGAGGCCCTGCAGGGCCCCGGCCTTTTCTACCAGAACCCCTCGCAGGCCTTTCCCGTGATGCCCCCGTTCAAGAAGAAGCAGGAAGAAGGCGCGGCCCTCAAGGGACAGATGCTCTCCCTGCTCCGGCGGGAGCACAGGCGGAACGCGCGGGAGCAGGATGCGACGATCTATTACTACGATGAGTGGGATTACACGATCCAGGATTACCGGGCCGGCTGGTGCCGGCTGCTTGAGCGGGAGGTCAGCCCGGACGGCCGGGGCTTTGCGGCCCGGGCCCGGGCCTCCTGCGGACCGCTCATCCCCTCGGTGCGCAGGCAGTTCGAAAAGATCCGTCCCGAGGAATACAGGAAGGAGAAGGCCCTCCTGGACGGGGAGGAGATCGACCTGGACCGGACGGTCGAGCACCTGGTCGACCGGCGGAGCGGGCTTCCGGGGACGAACCGGCTCTACCAGCAGCGCAGGAAGGTGGAGCGGGACGTTTGCACGGTCTTTCTGGTCGACATGAGTTCGAGCACGGGCGAGCCGGTCTCGGCGACGGCGGGGGAGGAGGCCGAGGACGGCGAGGCGCTCCGGGACCGCAGCGGCGGCCGCACACCGGCCGGCCGGGACGACCTCGGGGGGGTGCTCGCCGGCATGAGGACGAGCCTCGCGGCGGGCGGGATCGCGGACGACGGCCGGAACGAACGGAAGCGGATCATCGACGTGGAGAAGGAAGCACTCATCCTGCTCGCGGAGGCCCTGGGTGCCCTGGGGGACCGGTACGGCATCTACGGATTCTCCGGATCCGGGCGAAACCAGGTCGACTTCTACACGATCAAGGAGTGCTCGCAGCGGCATTCCAGCCGGATCCGGGACGGCATCGGCGCCATCGAGCCGAAGGGCAGTACGCGGATGGGCGCGGCCCTGCGCCATTGCCGGGCCAAGCTCGCCAGGCAGGATGCCCGCCGGAAGCTCCTGTTCCTGTTGAGCGACGGGTTCCCCCAGGATCTGGACTACGGATACGACCGGACCAGCCACGAATACGGGGTCCGGGACACGGCGCAGGCCCTGGCCGAACTCGAGAAGGACGGAACGCACACCTACTGCATCACCGTGGACCGCCGGGGCGAGGACTACCTCCGGAAGATGTGCCCGGAATCGCGGTACATGGTCATCCGCGACATCCTGTCCCTGCCTGAAGCGCTGCTCAAGCTTTACAGGAAGGTGGCCGCATGAGGGACGCAAACGAGACCAAGCAGGAACTCATCCGCGAGCTGGCGGAGCTGCGGAGCCGCGAAGGCAAGTTCAGGGACTTCTTCGTGAACGCGCCGGTCCAGAGATTCCTGCTGCTGGACGCGGACCTGAACATCGTGGCGGGCAACGAAGTCGTGCTGGACCTGTTCTCCGGCTTTTTCGGAGTGAAGAAAGAGGATCTCATCGGAAGGAGCTTCCCGGAGCTCATCCCGGGCTTCCAGGGCAGCGACCGGCACGCGAAATACCTGGAGGTCCTCCGGACCGGGATCCCCTTTCACACCGAGGTACTCGTTCCTCCGCCCCAGGCGGGAGACGTGAGGATCTCGGTATCGGTCTTCAAGGCCGGGGAAGGCCTCGGAATCATCGCCACAGACATCACCGAGCAATCGCGCGTGGCCGAGGCCCTGAAGAAGAGCGAGGAGCGGTATCGCACCTTTTTCGATGAAGCGCCGGTCGCCCTGTGGGAGATAGACTGCTCCGGCTTGAAAGAAACCTGTGACCAGCTTCGGAACCGCGGCGTCACCGACTTCAAGGCCTATTTCGAGACGCACCCCGAAGAAGCCGCCCGGTGCGAGCGGCGGGTGAGGCTCGTCGAGATGAACCGGGCGAGCCTGGAGCTTACCGAAGGGGGCAGCAAGGAGGAGGTCCTCAAAAACCTGGGCCGGCTGCTCCCCAAGGACACCTCCCCCCCTTTTTCGCCCGGCATCCTGGCGGTGGCCGAAGGCAGGACCTCTTTCCAGAGACAGGTCAGCTCGACCACGCTCGCGGGAAGAAAGAAGCATTTCCTCTACCGATGGTGCGTGCTGCCGGGCTTCGAGAAGACGTTCTCGAAGGTCCTGGTATCGCTTGTGGACATGACGGACCGGGTGCTGCTCGAGCAGGAACTGCTGAGGACGCAGAAGCTGGAATCCCTCGGCGTGCTGGCCGGGGGCATCGCGCATGACTTCAACAACCTCTTGACCGCCATCTCGGCCAACCTCGCGATGGCCCTGATGTACGGGAAGCTCGAAGGCGAGATCGCAGACATGCTGAGCGAAGCGGAAAGGGCCACGCACCGGGCGACAAGCCTGACCCAGCAATTGCTCGCCTTTGCCAGGGGAGGGAAGCCGGTCAAGAAGACCCTGTCCATCCGGAGGCTGCTCCTCGACACGGTCGAGTTCTCCCTGCGCGGCTCCAGGGCGCGAAGCGTGTGCTTCGTTCCGGAGCGCCTCTGGGACATCTCGGCGGACGAGGGGCAGATCCAGCAGGTGATCCAGAATCTGGTGATCAACGCGGACCAGGCAATGCCCGAGGGCGGGGAGATCCGGGTCTCGGCCGAGAGCGTCCTGGTCGGCCCGACGGACCAGATCCCTCTGAAACAAGGCCGATACGTGAAGGTGGCCGTGGCCGATCAGGGGATCGGCATTTCGAGCAAGCATCTGGACAGGGTCTTCGATCCCTTTTTCACCACCAAGCAGAAAGGAAGCGGCCTGGGCCTGACCACGTGCTTCACGATCGTGAAGAACCACGAAGGGCATATCCGCGTGCGGTCCGAGGTGGACAAGGGAACCACGGTCGAGGTCTTCCTGCCTGCTTCCGGGGGAACCGTTCGGGCAAGGGAGCCCCAGGGTGCCCGCCCGTTGCGAGGCGAGGGGAGAGTCCTGCTGATCGACGACGAGGAGATGATCCGCAAGTCCGCAGGCGAGATGATCAGGCGATTCGGGTACGAGGTGACCCTGGCCGAGGACGGAGAGGAAGGGATCCGGCGCTTCCGGGAGGCCGGCGCACGGGGCCTGCCCTTCCATGCGGTCATCGTGGACCTGACGATCCGCGGCGGAAAGGGAGGAAAGGAGGCCCTGGAAGGGCTGCTCTCGATCGACCCGGATGCAAAGGTACTCGTCTCCAGCGGCTATTCGGATGATCCCGTGATGGCCGATTTCGAAGCCCACGGCTTCCGCGGCGTGATCCGCAAGCCTTACAAGATCGAGGAAGTCGGCGAAATCCTGCGCCGCGTGATCTCCGGCGCTACGGGCCCTGGTTGAGCAGTGCGGCATGGACCCGCTCGACCAGCTCCGGGGCCTCGACCCGGTCGCTGTCCGTGTTCGTGACCGCGCCGACGTAGACGTCGAGTTCCGGAATGTACTGCATCACCGACCCGCTGCCCGGAAGCCCGCCGTTGTGCCCCACGGTCGTGAAGCCGTCCCAGTGCTGCCTGGACAGCCCGAGCCCGTACTCTTCCCCCAGGGGGTCTTCCGGGTCGACCGCCAGGTATTCCGTCGCCTGGGCGAGCCCGGCCTCGGAACAGACCCGTCCCTCCAGGAACGCCGACAGGAACCTCACCAAGTTGCGGGGGCAGGAGATGATGGCCCCCGCCGACCAGCCTACGCTGTTCAGGCCGTTCGGGGAGCTTGCCAGGTCCGTGCTCGGGATCTTCTCCTCCAGCAGGCCGAACAGGTTCGTGTAGCCCCAGGGATCGAGAGGAGCCCCCTTGCAGGGCAGGTAGGATCCGGTCATCCCGAGCGGCTCGAAGAGCCGCTCCCGGTATACGTCTTCCAGGGCCTTGCCCGTCAGCGTCTCGATGATCAAACCGACGGCGATGTATCCCGGCTGCGAGTAGTGGTATTTCTCCCCGGGCTCGCCGACCGGCTCGCGGGGGATGAACTCGCCCGTGTGGATGCTCAAGATCGGGATCGGCAGATAGGTCCACCGGAGGATTTCCATCGGCGAAAACCACTTCTCCGGATTCAGGAGCACCGTCAGGATGAAGAAGCCGTCCACGATCTGGATGTCCGGGATCCCGCTCCGGTGCTGAAGAAGGTGCCGCACGGTGATGTCCTCAGCGTTCGGGTAGTCGGGCACGAACTCGGCCAGGGTCGTATCGAGTCCGAGAAGGCCCTCGTCCACGAGCTGCAAGACGACCGCCGACGTGTGGGTCTTGGTTGCGCTGGCGATACGGGCCGGTTCGTCAACGTCAAAGGGCTCCAGGGTTTCCCTGTCCCGCACGCCGGTGGCGCCCGACCAGTCGAGCCAGCCGGGGGTCGTGACGACCGCGGAGGCGCCGTAGAGGCCGAAGTCGCGGGCCCACCCTTCAAGAGCCTCCTGGAGGCGGCTCGCCAGTCCCGGGTCGGTCCAGTCGTAAGGGGGCTCGGGCCGCGCCGGAGTGCCGCCCCCGTTTACGGGTGCGTCGTCGCCGCCGCACCCTGCCATCCAGGGTACGGAGGTCAGCAGGAGCAGCAGAAAAACGTAAAAGAGTCTGTTCTTCTTCACCTCATCCTCCCCAAGAGGCTGCGTGCGGTTCATGACTCGTAAAGGGGCATGGAAACCGTAAACGTGGTCCCGCTCGGCGCCTCCGGGTGGTCCTCCTGCGAGGAACTCACGAATTCGATGGCGCCTCCGTACTTCTGAACGATGCCGTAACAGAGGGAAAGGCCCAGGCCGGTCCCCTGGCCGACCTTCTTCGTGGTGAAAAAGGGATCGAAGATCTGCCCCTTGATCCGGTCCGGAATCCCCGTGCCGGTATCCCGGACCTGGACGAACACCCTGGAATTCTCGGCCCAGCCCTTCAGGGTGAGAGTCCCCCCTTTCTCCTCCATGGCGGCCACCGCGTTGTTGATGAGATTGAACACGACCTGCTGGAACTCGCGGGCGTCCCCGACCACGGGCGGCAGCTCCGCCTCGATCGAGGAAACGATATTCACCTTCTTGGTCATGAGCGTGTTCCGGACGATGCCGATCACGGTCTCCATTGCCCGGTTGATGTCGACATGGTCCTGAAGGCCCTCGGAAACCCGTGCGAACCCGAGGAGATTCTCCACGATCTTCTTCGCGTGGTTTGCGTTGGCCTCGATCAGCGCGAGGTCTTCCCTTTCGGAGGAGCCGTCCTTGAACTTGTCCTTGAGCAGGTCCGTGAACCCGAGGATGACCGCGAGGGGATTGTTGATCTCGTGCGCCACCCCGGCGGCGAGAATCCCGATGGAGGCAAGCTTCTCCGTGTTGTAGATGTGCTTGTCCATCTCCACCTTTTCGCTCACGTCCTTGATGATGGCCGTGCTGCCCAACGGCTCGCCTTCCTTGTTGTAGAGCATGGTGCGGGAAATGTTCACGGTGATGCGCTTGCCGGACTTGGTGATCCGCTGCACCTGGTAGTTCCGCAGATAGCCCTTTTCACGGACCTCCCGCTCGATGCGGCCCAGTTCCTCGTCGGCGTCCATGTCCGGCGGGACCAGCCGCCGGAACCGGCTTCCGAGCATCTCTTCCGCCGTGTAGCCGAAGATCATTTCCGCTCCCTTGTTCCACATCTTCACCCGGTTGTCGTTGTCGATGAAGATGATCGCGTCGATCGAGTTCTGCACGATCGAGGAGATGAACTCCTCCTGCACGCTCACCTGCCGTTTGAGGGAACTCGTGGTGCGCCTCTGGTAGACCACGACCAGCATGGCGAACCCGAACATCACGGCGAGGATGGCGATCTCGGTCACGATCTGCCGCCTGTGCACTTTGTCCACGGCCGCGGCGACCTCGCTCGTGGGCGCGGAGACGGCCACGGACCAGAGGCTTCCGGCCGGCAGCGTCGGGCTCTTCGCGGGCGAGTAGGCGATCAGCTTTGCGATCTCGCCCTCGACCCCGCGATGCCACCCGCTCACGTATTGACCGGTCCCCTCCTCTCCCGTGAGCATCTGTTCCTTCATGATCCTGTTGATCTCCTTGAAGCGGATGTACGGCTTTCGCTCGGCGCGGGCGGTGAAGGCATTCTTGCCGATAAAGTCGAGATCCGGGTGGTAGAGAAAGAGGCCCTGCTCATTGATCACCCAGGCATAGCCGGTCTTGCCGGAGCGGATGCCCTCGACGGCCGCGCGCAGCAGATTCGTAACATCCAGGACGCCGAAGAGGATCTGCCCTTCGAGGCGCTTCCCCTGCAGGGGCGAGCAGACCACACCCACCACCACCGAATTTCCATTGGAATCGGTTCTGACCTGGAGCGGTCCCAGGGAGAGGGCCGCACCCTGCCCCCCAGGGCAGCCGGCCTGAATCCCCTGACGGTCCAGAAGCGGGAGTTCGGTGGTGCGGACCGATTCCAGGATCTCCCCTTTGGCCGACAGCCGCCCGATCTCCTTCAGGCCCTTGCCGTGGGTGTAGTCCAGGGTGGTTCGCAGGTACCTGTGGAGGGCCGCCGCCGGCGGCGCCCCGGTCAGGGTCTCGTTCAGTCGGCGCACTTCGGCAAAGATATCCGACAGGTCCTCGTCGATACGAAGGGCCGCCTGACGGGCCAGGATGAGCTGCTGCTGGTTGAAGTCCTCGCGGAGCTGCTCGTGCATGTAGCCGCTTTCCAGGGACACGTTGTACAGGGCCGCGCCCAGGATCAGGAGCAGGACGACAGCGGTGACCGGCAGGAGATACTGAAAGCCCAGGATCGCGTTGAGAATGCCCCTGAGGAAGGAACCGAGTTTGCCCATCGCATTGCCTTTCGCGCCGGAAGGTCCGTCCTCATGATATCCCGAGACGGGCTGCCTGCTCAACAACAAGAAGGAGCAGGGGTCAGGCCCCACGACCACCCCGGAAGTGTATGAGGAGCCTGCCGATCCGGACCCTCACGCTCTCGGCACACGGGCCCGGATGACGGAACTCGACGGGAAGCGTGAGATGGATTATGCTAGCGGCTCGAAAGGAGGCTGCCGATGAACCTGCACGAACGATTCCGCCTTATCTTCACGGCCTCGTTCATCGCCCTGGCCATGACCGCCTGCGGGAGCGATACGGAAGAAGGCTTCGGCCCTTCCCCGGAGAACGAGCCGCTCTACGAGCCGGATGAAGCGGGTCCTTTTGCCGTGGGCCGAAGCACCTTCACGGTCGCCGATGCGGACCGCGGGGGAAGGGAACTCCCCGTGGATGTCTGGTACCCCGTGGACCCGGAGGATGCCGCCGGAGGGACGCCGAGCCTCTATCGGGTGGCCGTCCAGGTGACGATCATCCCGGGAATCTGGGTCATCGAGCTCGTCTTCACGGCGCCGTCCGATCTCGCCCTGGAAGGGCCGCCCGTCTCGCACGCCGGGGGTTTTCCCCTCATCGTCTTCTCGCACGGCTCCGGCGGCCTTCGCTACCAGTCCTTCTTCCTGACCGAGACACTGGCCAGCCACGGATTCGTGGTCGTTGCCCCGGATCACGTGGGCAATACGCTCCTCGACGAGCTCGGGGGCACCTTCGCTCCGCTGACCGACATGATGGTGGAGCGGCCCCTGGACGTCTCGTTCCTGATCACCCGCATGCTGGAGAAGGACGGGGATCCGGACGACTTCTTCTACCGGAGCATCGACGCGGACCGGATCGGCGTGTGCGGCCACTCCTTCGGCGGATTCACGAGCTTCGCCATGGCTGCCGGCTTCGGGGCCGACCCGCCCCCGGAGGTGGCCTCCGAGCTGCCCGAGGGATTCGTGCCGTTGCCGCCCGACCCGCGGGTGGACGCGATCGCGCCCCTCGCGCCGGCCTCCTCCTGGTTCGGCGACGGCGAACTCGCGGCCATCGACGTACCCACGCTCATCCTGGGGGGCACGCAGGACACGACCACGCCCATCGCAACCGAGAATGTCCGGCCCTTCGATCTCATGGACGGGCCGGTATTCCGGGCGGATCTCGCCGGGGCGGTGCACTTCTCCTTCTCGAACTCCTGCGATCTCATCCAGGCCATGCGGGACCGGGGGATTCCGCAGTCGGTCATCGACGGCTTGCTGGGCAACGAGTTCAGTCTGCCGTGCCATCCGCCGCAGCTCGATATCGGCGAGGCGCACCGGATCACGAACCTGTTTACGGTTTCGCTGTTCAAGGCCTTCGTGGAGGGGGACGAAAGGTACGGCGAATACCTGACCGAGGCTTACGCCCAGGCCTCCGAGCCCAACGTCACGTTCTACGCCAAGCCGTAATTGGCCCGTCGGTGGCCTTCTGATCGGGAGACAGCCGGCTCTCGCATCCTTCTCCGGCGCGCAAGGCCTTTGCGGAACTTGCGTGCGGCGTTGCGAAAGGCACGCCCCCCGACAGGAAATGGTTTTCGGCGAGGCCGCCGGGCGCAGGACGGCCCCTCACCACCGCCGACGTCGAATCCGGACCCCCACGAGCGCTGCCAGCGCAAACAAACCGGCCATGGTCACGGCGAGATCGGAGTTTCCCTGCACCGGGGACGGCCCCCGGGTCGAGGCCTCCGCAGACCCCGCACAGGAGCTTGGGCAGTAGTCGCCTCCGCTGCAGTCCTCGTCCGTGCCGGTGCACTCCATCTCCGGCGCACCGGGGTGGACCGCCGGGTCGCCGTCATCGCAGTCCAACTGGGGGAACGTGCACGCGGGGCTCGCGGGACTCCCGTAACCGTCCGCATCGTTGTCGATGCAGATTCCTGCCGTCCGGCTGCGCAGGACCGTCACATCGTCGCTGCTGTAAGTGGCCGCGAGCAGGTCCGGATCGGAGTCCAGGTCCACGTCTCCGAGGGCCAGCCCGAAGGGTGCATCCCCCACGGCGTAGCTCACGGCGGGCCGGAAGGTTCCGTCCCCGTTGCCGAGCAGGACCGAGACCACATCCTGGCTGTAGCTCGCCGCCACGAGGTCCGCATTGCCGTCCCGGTCGATCTTTCCAATCGCGATCCCGTACGGCTGATTCCCGGCCCCATAGCTCAGGGCCGCCTGAAACGTCCCGTCTCCGTTGCCCAGAAGAACGGAGACGCTGTCCGCGATCGAATTCGTCGCGACAAGATCCGGGACACCGTCTCCGTCGAGGTCACCGATCCGGACCGACCAGCAACCGTCGCCGGCCGGGTAGTGGACCGCGGGTTGAAAGGTCCCATCCCCGTTGCCAAGAAGCACGGAGATGTTGTCGCCGTTGTAGTTGGCCACAGCCACATCCACATTCGCGTCTCCATTCAGAAGCCCCAGGGCCACGGACTGGGCCCCGTTGCCGGCTGCGTAGCTGACGGCGGCCTGGAAGGTCCCATTCGGGTTACCCAGCAGTACGGAGATATCGTCGCTGTTGTAATTGGCCGTGACCAGATCCGGATAGGTATCTCCGTTCAGCCTGTCGACTGCAGCCGCGCGGGGGCCGTCACCGGCCGCATAGTGGGCGGCGGTTTGCAACGTCCCGTCCCCGTTGCCAAGCAGCACGGAAACATTGTCGCTGTTGTAGTTGGCTGTCGCCAGGTCCAGGTCCGCGTCTCCGTTCAGATCGCCCAGCGCCACGGACCAGGGTGCGTCCCCGGCCGGGTAATGGACCGCCGGCCGAAACGTCCCGTCCCCGTTCCCCTGCAGCACAGAGACGGTGTCCTCGAGGGTGTTCGCCACGGCCGCGTCCGGCACGGTGTCCGTGTCCAGCGCACCGAGAGCCAGGGACTGCGGCCCGTTGCCGGCCTTATGATGGACTGCGGACGGGAACGTGCCGTCTCCGTTGCCGAAGAGCAGAGAGACCACCCCCGCGTTCGAATCCGCGACGGCGAGGTCCCTGGCCGCATCGCCGTCGAGGTCCTCGATTGCGACCGACGCCGCCCCGTCTCCGGCCGGGTAGTGGACCGCGGCCCGGAACGTCCCGTCCCCGTTGCCAAGAAGCACGGAAACGTTGTCCGAATTGAGATTGGCCACGGCCAGGTCCGGGTCGATGTCTCCGTCCAGAAGTCCGAGGCACACCGAGCGGGGCCCGTCTCCGGCCGGATAGGTGGCCGCGGCCTGAAACGTCCCGTCCCCGTTGCCAAGAAGCACCGAGACGTTGTCTGCGAGCAGGTTGGCCACGGCGAGGTCGAGATCGGTGTCCTCATCCAAAAGGCCGACGGCAACAGAATGAGACCCGTTTCCGGCCGGATAGGCGACCGCGGCCTGGAACGTCCCGTCCCCGTTGCCAAGAAGCACCGAGATGTTGTCGCTGTTGTAGTTCGCCGTCACCAGGTCCAGGTCGGTGTCGGCGTCCAGATCGCCTGCGGCAACGGACGGAGGCCCGTCGCCGGCCGCATAAGGGACGGCGGTCTGAAAGGTGCCGTCTCCGTTGCCAAGAAGCACCGAGATGTTGTCGCTGTTGTAGTTCGCCACGGCCAGGTCCAGGTCTGCGTCCCCATCCAGTCTCCCCAGGGCCACCGACCGGGGTCCGTCTCCGGCCGGGTTCGGCAGGTCGGCCCGGAACGTCCCGTCCCCGTTGCCAAGAAGCACGGAAACATTGTCGCTGTTGTAGTTGGCCACCACCAGGTCCGGAGCGGCGTCTGCATCCAGCCTGCCCACGGCCACCGACCAGGGCCCGTCGCCGACCGCATAACGGGCCTCGGCCTGGAACGTCTCGCTCCCGGTGCCCAGAAACACGGAAACGCTGTCACTGTTGAAATTGGTTGCGACCAGATCCGGGACCGCATCCCCGTTAAGATCCGACACGGCAACCGAGTAGGGAGCGTTCTGCGCGAACAGCACCACCCTTGAATCGAACAGGACCTCCGCGTCCGCGACCCTGGGGGGCGCGGGCACGGAGGTTAGGAAAACGATGGAGATCATGAGGGCCGAAGAGAATCGAATTCTGCGCATGTCTGCCTCCATAATGAAAAATCGATTGATTCAATAAAATATTAGGACATGCAACCGCTTCTTGTCAAGAAAAACAATGGTTGTATTCCGATTAAGGTGCAGTTATTCCAAAGCTGCCATGGCGTTCCACCATTATAGAAAGGAGAACGGATCGGGGATATGCTTTGATTTCGAGAGAGGTGATGGGACCGGAAATCAACCTATCCTGCTTGCATTTCTACGCCATCGCAAGTAATTATAAAACAATTTCTCATATCATCCCGGCGCTCATCGGCCCCTCCGTCTGTGTTGACATCAAGCCGCCGGCGTGTGATAGACAACGGATGCAAGGCAGGCGGAGCGTACCCCGCGAAGGCGGGGGGCCGGAGCAGGAACGAGGCGTACCCGCCACGGCTGCGCGAACGGCCTCCCCAGGCAGGAGGGAACATGGCAAGCCGACTGACCGCCGAGGAGATTCGAAGGGCCTGCGACATCACCGGCACGGCGTGCCTTTCCAGCCGGGAGATGGAACCCCTGGAGGCCATCATCGGACAGGAGCGGGCCGTCCGGTCTCTGCGGTTCGGGATCGGCATGAGGGACCTGGGCTTCAACGTGTACGTTTCCGGCATCCCGGGCACCGGCAAGACGACGGCGGTGAAGCGGTTCCTCCAGGAAGAGGCCAGGGACAAGGCGGTGCCGAACGACCTTTGTTACGTGAACAACTTCCGCGACCCCACCCGCCCGAAGGCGCTCAGCCTCCCCGCGGGAAAGGCCAGGCAGTTCCAACGCGACATGAAGGCGCTGGTGGAGGACGGGCAGCGGGAGATCCGGCGGGCCTTTGAGAGCGACGAGTACGCAGCCAAGAGGGAAGAGGGCCTGAAGGCCATCGGCCAGGAACGGGAGGCCCTGTTCACGCGCATCAACGCAAGGGCACAGGAGGAGGGGTTCGTGATTCAGTCGACCCCGATCGGCCTCCTGACCATCCCGGTGAGGAACGGCCGCCCCCTGGGCGAGCAGGAACTCCAGGGCCTGGACCCCGAGGCCCTGAAAGAGATCTCGGCCCGGCGGGAACGGCTGCAGGACGAGATCAAGGCCACCCTGCGGCAGGCCAAGGCCCTGGAGAAGGCCGCAGAGAGGAAGCTCCGGGAACTCGACCGGCAAGTGGGCCTCTTCTCGATCGGGCCGCTGATCGAGGAACTGATGGAAACCTACGGCGACCTGCCCGCCGTCGTCGCGCACCTCAAGGAGGTGCAGAGGGACATCCTGGAGAATCTCTCCGATTTCCGGGCCGACCCCGAGGCCCAGCAGGCGATGCTCCTCCCCCAGCGAGGCGGCAGGGAGGAGTCCTTCCGGAAGTACGAGGTCAACGTCCTGGTCGACAACGGGTCGCTCTCAGGAAAGCCGGTGGTGATCGAGATGAATCCGACTTACAACCGGCTCTTCGGGCGCATCGACAAGGAGCCCCAGTTCGGAACCCTGGTCACCGACTTCACCATGATCGCCGAGGGATCGCTTCATCAGGCCAACGGCGGCTACCTGGTAATCCCGGCCGAGGATCTCCTTGTCAATCTGTTCTCCTGGGAGAGCCTGAAACGGGCCCTGCGGAACAGGGAGATCTCGGTGGAGGAACCCGGAGAGCGGCTGGGCTTCCTCACCACGAAGGGTCTGAGGCCCGAGCCGATCCCCCTGGACACCAAGGTCATCCTGATCGGCACGCCCCTCCTGTACTACTACCTTTATTCCAGGGACGAGGACTTCGCCGAACTCTTCAAGGTCAAGGCGGATTTCGATACGGTCATGGATCGCACGGAGCAGAGCGTGAGGGACTACGGCTCTTTCGTCTCCAGGGTCTGCACGGAGGAGGGGCTCAAGCACCTCGATGCCTCGGCGCTTGCGAAGATCGTGGAGTACGGATCGCGCCTGGCCGAAGACCAGGACAAGCTCTCCACGCGGTTCGGCGAGATCTCCGACATCCTCCGGGAGGCGGGCCATTACGCCTCGGAGGAGGGCGCCGCCTGCGTCAGCCAGGGTCATGTGCGCAAGGCGATCGAAGAGAAGGTGTACCGGTCGAGCCTCCTGGAGGAACGGATCCGGGAGATGATCATCCGCGGGACGGTGCTGATCGACTTGGAGGGTGAAAAGGCGGGTCAGGTCAACGGGCTGGCCGTTTACGACCTGGGGGACATCCGCTTCGGCAGGCCCAACCGCATCAGCGCCAGCATCGGGCTGGGCCAGTCCGGGCTGGTCGACATCGAGCGGGAGGCCAGGCTGGGGGGCCCGATCCACACCAAGGGCGTGATGATACTCTCCGGCTTCCTCCTGCACCGGTTTGCCCAGGACAAGCCCCTGACGCTGTCCGCGCGGCTTGTCTTCGAGCAGAGCTATTCCGGCGTGGACGGAGATTCCGCCTCCTCGGCGGAGCTTTACGCGATCCTCTCGAGCCTCTCCGGGCTGCCCGTCAAGCAGGGCATCGCAGTCACCGGATCCATCAACCAGCGGGGAGAGATCCAGGCCATCGGCGGCGCGAACGAGAAGATCGAGGGCTTCTTCGAGGTGTGCAAGGCACGGGGGCTGACCGGGGAGCAGGGCGTGATCATCCCGGAGAGCAACGTGCGCAACCTCATGCTCAAGGAGGAAGTGGTGGAGGCCGTTCGGAACGGCACTTTCCATGTCTGGTCCGTGCGAACCGTGGACGAAGGGATCAGGATCCTGACCGGCGTCGAGGCGGGCGAAAGGGCCGCGGACGGCAGCTTCCCGGAGGGCACGGTCAACGGGCTGGCCGACAGGCGGCTGCGCGAGCTTGCCGAGAAGATCAAGACCTTCGGCGGCACGGAGGAGAAGAAGGACACGGACAAGTGCCCTGCCGACTGCAAGTGCTAAGCAACCTGGTTCGCAATTTTACAAACGTATTTCGCGTGGCGAGGGCTATAGAACTGCGGACGTTGCCAGGACCGGGGGTCCGTGGCACCCCCCCCCGGTTGCCGGGGGATCGCCGCGCGCTCGGGCCTCGCGCCGCCCGGGAACCCTGTCTGCGCGGCTCGCTCGCGACATTCGAGATTTGCGAGCCGTCGGTCGCCACGCCTTCTTCACGAGAACAGGATAGGTTGCCGTATCCACGCGAACGGGTGCTAGGGGAGCTTGAGTTCCTGGCCGACCTCGATGTGCCCGCCACGCCCGATGCCGTTCAGCCTCCGCAGCGCTTCCATGGAGACGCCGTAGCGCTTCCCGATCTCGAAAAGGGTGTCCCCTTTCTGAACGGTGTGGGTTCGGGCCGGCTTCTCTTCCGCCTTTTTTCCCACAGCTTCTTCCGGCTTCGCCTCCGGTAGGCGGCGGAGCCGGATCGTTACCTGCACCTGGCGCTTCTCCAGGTCCGGCAGCAGAATCGAGGGAGAGGCAAGCATGAGCGGCGCGTCCTGAATCGCGTCCCCCTGCCGCGACCGCAGTTTCTGAAGCTCGATGGGCCGTGTCTGCACGCCCGTGACGTCCCCCAGGACCGTGGCGGGCCCGCGAACCCTGACCACGTCCGGCCTCACGCTCACGGATTCCACCTCGAAGCCGTCGGGCGGGGACCCTGCCAGATCGACCTTGACCCGCACCGTCTTGTCGAGTATCCGCTCCAGCTCCAACGTGATCGAGGAAGGCATGATCCGCTCCACGTCGAGCCCCGGGGGCAGCACGATGTTCTCGGGCTTGAGCACGAGCTCGTGCTCTCCCGCGCCGATCCGGTCCAGGCTGAGGAAGGCCCGCACCTGCTGGGGATTGAGCGAACTGACCAGTCCGCGCCTGCCGCTCACCTGCACCTCCACCTCTTCCGCGGAGGCCTTCTGGAGTTGCAGCTCCGCCGGAATGTCCCGGTAATAGACAGGGGCCTTGACCGTGATCAGGGAAAACTCCCGGCCCGCATAGAGGCCCCAGAACGCGGAAACCAGGCCGAAGGTCAGGAGCAGACCCCCGATCTCCGTCAGCCAGGCACGGCCACCCCTCCGGGCCCTTGCCTCCGTGACGTCCCTTGTGGTGAGCAAGAACCCCAGCCGCTTCTCCAGTTGATCCGGGTTGTGCATGCGCTCCACATCCCGCCGGTGAACGAGGGAGACCTCGCCCCGCTCCTCGGACACCACGACCACGACCGCATCGCAGATCTCGCTCAAACCGACGGCCGCCCGGTGTCTCGTTCCGAAGTGCAAGGGGAGCGTCTCATCCTGGCTCAAGGGCAGGTAGGTCCCGACCTGATCGATTCGATTCGCCCGTATGACTGCGGCGCCGTCGTGAACCGGGCTCTCCTTGGAGAAGATGCTCTCCAGAATCTCGGGCAGCAGATTCGCGTCCAGGGGAAGACCGCCTTGGATGTTGCCCCGCAGCTCGTCCTGGTTCTGCATCACGATGAGCGCGCCGACCCGGCGGTCGGCCAGGCGGAACGCGGCCTGCGCGACGAGGTGGTACCCCACCTCGCCCGTCTGGCGGGAGCGTCCGAGCAGGAACCGGATCGGGTTCGTCTGGACCATGATCGTCCGCAGCTCGTTGCGAAAGACCACGACGATCACCAGGACGGCGACCGCTCCGATCCCTCGGAAGAACCAGCTGGTCAGGACCAGGCCCGCGGCGTTCGCCGCCTCCTGAAAAAGCCAGAGGAAGACCAGACCCACCAGGACCTGGAAGGCGACCGTGCCGCGCATGAGCAGGAAGAGGCGGTGCAGAATGAAGCTGATGACCAGGATGTCGAACAGGTTCCTCCATTCGAGTATGACGGGGATATTCATCGGTCGTTCGAGTCTTCCGGAAAAGGGGGCAATGAGCGCTTCCGGGAACCATACTAAGCACCGAACGCCTTCTTGTCGAGAAGGCGCCCTTTATCCGTCCCCTTCCGATGCGTTATATTGGGTAAGATTCACCTCCGGGGAGGGGCAGATGAGGAAATCCGGCTCAGGCGATCCAAGGGCGATCGTTTTCAACGTGCAGCGATTCTCGACCGAGGACGGCCCGGGCATCCGCACCACCGTCTTCCTGAAGGGATGCCCCCTGTCGTGCCTGTGGTGCCACAACCCGGAGGGCATCTCCCGCCGGCCCCAGCTTCTCTGGTACGAAGCCCGGTGCATCGGGGCCCGGGACTGCCTGAAGGCCTGCCCGGAAGAGGCCCTGGAGTTGACGCCCCAGGGTCTCAGGATCGACCGGAACCGCTGCACGGCCTGCGGCCTCTGCGAGGAGGCGTGCCCGGCCGCGGCCCTCGAGGTGGTCGGCAAGGAGTGGAACCTGGAGGATCTCGTGGCGGAGGTGAAGAAGGACGAGGCCTTCTACCGCACGAGCGGAGGGGGCGTGACCCTGGGAGGCGGGGAGCCCATGGCCCAGCCCGGGTTCGTGGCCGACTTCCTGGAGCGCTGCAAGGGCGAAGACCTGCACACCGCCATGGACACGAGCGGCATCGCCGCGTGGAGCCTGTACGAGAAGGTCCTTCCCCACCTGGATCTGCTCCTGCTCGATCTGAAGCAGATGAACCCGGAGGCCCACGAGAAGATGACCGGGGTGAAGCTCGAGCCGATCCTGGAGAACGCGCGCAGGCTGGGCAAGGCGGGTGTGCCGATGTGGGTACGCACCCCGATCATCCCCGGATACACGGATACGGCCGGGAATGTCCGGGCCGTGGCGCGCTTCGTGGCGCGGGAGATGCCCTGCGTGGAGCGCTACGACCTGCTCGCCTTCAACAATCTGTGCATTTCCCAGTACGAACGGCTGGGCATGGACTTTCCCCTCCGGGACGCGGAACTCATGCGGCGGCAGGAAATGGAGGCCCTCAAGGCGGCGGCCGAGGAGGAGGGCGCGCCGAACGTGCACTGGTCCGGGGCGACCCGGCTGGAGGGCGGGACGGCAGGGTGAGTGCATCGCGAACGGTTGCGGATCCGCCGCGTGCGGCGCCCCCGGAAAAGCCGAGAAGGCATGCCGAGGCGTCCTGCCCTCGAAAGAGGCTGTGTCATTTTCTGTCATCCCGGCCAAGGCCGCCGGTGCGGCCGCGAGCCGGGATCCCTTGAGTACAGCGGCCGCGTAAACCAAGAGATCCCCGCGTGCGCGGGGAATACGGCCGCTTGAGAGCGGGTTCGCACGGCTGCCGTCATCCCTGCGTAAGCAGGGATCTCTTGTGTACAGTCGCGTTCCTTCTACCCCGTTCGAGGGAGAAGGTCAGGCCTGTACACGGGACAGGCGGGGAATGGAGGGGGCCAAGCTCCTTCAAGAGGCAGAGGGAATGCCTTGACTGTCATTTGCACGGAAAGGAGAATTTCGTGTTCGTCGGGCGGATCTCGCTTGTTCTCTTCGTCCTCCTGTTTCTGCTTTCACCAGACCGCACGGAAGGGCAGACGCCTATGAACCATGGAAACAACGGCAAGATGCTCGAAGGGCTGGAGCCCCGACCCGTCTGGGAGCATTTCCTCGCGCTGAGCCGAATCCCGCGCTGCTCCGGGAACGAGGCAAGGGCGCGCCAGTACGTTCTCGAGGTGGCCGCCCGCAACGGGTGCGCCCACGTGACGGACCGGGCCGGAAACATTGTGGTCCGCAAGAAGGCGGCGCCCGGGATGGAGAACAGGCCCGTGGTCGTCCTGCAGTCGCACCTGGACATGGTCTGCGAGAAGAACAAGGAGACGGCGCACGATTTCTCGAGGGATCCGATCCGGTGGAGGCGGGACGGAGACTGGATCGGCGCGGAGGGCACCACGCTCGGCGCGGACAACGGCATCGGTGTGGCGGTACAACTGGCGGTGCTCGACGACAGGGGGATTGCGCACGGGCCGCTCGAGCTTCTGTTCACGGTGGATGAAGAGACGGGCCTGACCGGCGCGAACGGCCTCGCGCCGGACCTGCTCGAAGGGAGGATCCTGCTCAACCTGGATTCCGAGGACGAGGAGACCCTCTACATCGGGTGCGCGGGCGGCCGGGACACGGTGCTCTCCCTTCCCCTCGAGACGGAGCCGGCGCCGGGCGGCGCGAAGGCCGCCTCCATCCGCTTGGGAGGGCTCCAGGGCGGGCACTCCGGCCTGGAGATCGACCGGGGAAGGGGGAACGCGATCAAGCTGCTGGCCAGGTTCCTGGCGGAAGCGCGCCCGGAGCCGGGACTGCGAATCGCCTGCCTGGACGGCGGAAGCAAGCGGAATGCAATTCCCCGGGAGTGCGATGCTCTGGTCTTTGTCTCCCCGGAGAGCGTACCGCAGCTCGAGGAGGCGGCCCGCGAGTTCGAACGGATCGCCCGGGAGGAGTACAAGGCTCAGGATCCAGGGCTCAGCCTGCGGGTCGAGACCCGGGGCGTCGCGGCGCCCGCAAGGGTCTTTCGTAAAGAATTCGAAAGCCGTCTCCTGGACCTGCTCCTGTGCATGCCGCACGGCGTTCTGCGCATGAGCGCCGACATTGCCGGCCTGGTACAGACCTCGACCAACCTGGCCGTGATCCAGACGCTGGAAAAGGAGATCGTAATCTCCACGAGCCAGCGAAGCTCCGTGGCATCGGAACTCAAGGCCGCGCTGGAAACGGTGGCGGCGGCGGGAAGGCTGGCCGGGGCGCGCGTCCGGCACGACACCGGCTACCCGGGATGGAAGCCCAACCCAGGGTCGCCCCTGCTCGGCCGGGCCCGGGCGGTCTACCCGTCCGTGTTCGGAAAGGAGCCCAAGGTCACGGCGATCCATGCCGGCCTGGAGTGCGGCATCATCGGCGCCCGGTTCCCGGGGATGGACATGATCTCGTTCGGGCCCACGGTCCTGGGGGCCCACAGCCCGGATGAGCGCGTGCACATCCCGTCCGTGAAGCGTTTCTGGGATCTGCTCTCCCGGGTCCTGGAGAACGAAGAGGGGGGTTGACGGGTCAGAGCTTTCGACGCGATGTCGAGGGTCCGGCCGGCGTCACGGCTCGACCTCCTCCTGCCTTCGCTTTTCCTGCAGGAGTTCTCTGAGTTTCCTTCGCAGAACCTTGTTCACTGCATTCCTGGGAAGGGCGTCCACCACCTCGAGACGCTCCGGGTATTTGTACCTTGCAACGCCCTGTTCATCCAGGAACGTCACGATCTCCTCCAAGGTCAGGGTCGCGTCCGGTTGCAGAACCACGAAGACGCAGGTCCGCTCCCCCAGCCTTTCGTCCGGATAGCCGACGGCAGCCACCTCCCGGATCTTCGGATGCCCGGAAACGATATTCTCCACCTCCTCCGGGCTGATGTTGTATCCGCCCCGGATAATGAGGTCCTTGCATCTTCCATGAAACAGGTACTTGTCCCTCTTCTCACCCTCTATGGAAAACAGGTCTCCGGAAAGATAGTATCCCTTCTCATTGAAGGCCCTGGCCGTCAGATCATCCCTCCGCCAGTACCCGCCGAAGATGGTGGGCCCCTTGAAGCACAGCTCCCCCGCAACCCCTGCCTCCCGGATCTCCTCGCCTGTCTCCGTGTTCACCAGGCAACTGCGCAACCCGCCGATCACCTCGTCCGGGATGTTCAGGCTCACCCCCTCCCCGCCGAACCTCGGAAAGTAGGTCGCCCGGTCCTCCGGCTTCGGAAACAGGCGGGGGACGCTGAACAGCGCGATGCCCTCGTTGGAGGCGAAGAAGTTCACAATGCTGATCCCGAGCTTCTCCTGATAGTACTTCACCATCCAGGGAGACAGCGGCACCGAGCCCGAGGCAATCGCCTTGATCGAGGTCTTGGCGAAGGCCAGGGCCCGATCCGATTTGGCAAGGGTGTCGAGAAGGGCAGGCGGCATGAGGGTGTAGTACAGATCCTCCTTCATAATCTGCCCCATGAAAACCTCGGCATCGAATGGGTGATGCAGAACGAATTTGCCGCCTGCCAGCACCCAGGGAACCATCAAACCCCCGATACCGGCCATGTTGATGACGGGGAAGGTGCCGTGGATGTTGTGCCCCCTCTTGATGAGCACGCCCTCCACGACGATCCTGGCGATGGAGATCCAATGGTTGTGCGTTCTTGGGACCCCTTTCGGGTCCGCTTCGGTCCCTGAAGTCCAGCAAATCGTGAAGATCTCGTTCGGACCGGACTGCTTTCCGCTCAGCTCGTCAAGGTCGCATCCCGATTCCACCTCATCGGAGAGCATCTGTTCGAGACCGGAGGCGTCTTCGTCAAGCTTGTCTCCGGCCAGGATCACATGCCGGAAGCCCGGATTCTTCTCCCGGAGGCCGTTGACCAGTTTCCAATGATCGTATCCGCCGAATTCCTTGACGGTGATGATGCCCGCCGCATCCGTCATCCGTATGGCGTGCTTCAGTTCCCGGTCCCGGGCCGCCATCGGCAGGGGGCTCGAAATGCCGCCCATCCTTGCGATGGCGAAATAGCTCACCAGGGCCTCCACCACATTCGGCAACTGTACCAGGAGGACGTCATCCCTTTTGATCCCGAGCCTTTCCAGATGGATCGCCAGCCTGTCGACGCACCGTACGAACTCGCCGTAGGTCAGCCTCTTCGCCTCCCCTCCGATCAGAGCCGGCCTGTTGTAAGGATCGGCAACGGCCGTTGCGTCCGGCGTGGCTGCGGCATTCCGAAAGAGAAGATCCACAAGGGTCTCGTTTCCCCACCATCCCTTGCCGGTGAATTCGTGAATCTGCTCCCGTGAAACCGGTACCATGTTCCACCTCCGAGAGCGATCCATCGAAATCCGGGAAGCCTTCAGACTCTCATGTGAAACATCAGTTTGTAGTCGAAGACCATCACCGCCTCGCCCCGCTGGTTCTTCACCGTGTAGCGCCAGACCTGGATGCCCTTGTCCGGTTTCTTGGTCTTCTGCTTTTCCATGACTTCCACGACAACCGTGATCGTGTCCCCGATCTTGACCGGTGCGGTCATTCTCATGTTGTCCACCCCAAGCCATGCAACGGCCGAATCGCCGGCGAACCCGGCCATGCCGACGAGACCGACGGCCATGCCGAAGATCAGCGGCCCGTGGGCGATTCGCTCCCCAAACTGGGTCTTCGCGGCATACTCCTTGTCCATGTGGAGAGGATAGAAGTCCATGGTCAAACAGGCCCAGTTGACGACATGGGTCTCGGTCACCGTGATGGAAGCGGTTGTGTAGATGTCCCCGACATTGAAATCGTCACCGTACTTGCTGTGCTCCATACCGTCACCTCGAATCGAATGGGGTTGGCGGTCCCTGCGGCTTACTTCCGCACCGGCCTGAATTTCGGAAGGGTGAACTCCTCGTTGAGTTTTTCGAACAGGACCTCCACGGGCATGTCGCATCTCAATTCGCTGAAATCGCAGTCCACCACGTTGCTCAACATCTGCACCCCCTCCTCCAGTCGAATGAGCGCCACCACGAAGGGAATGTCCTTCATGAAGGCGGACGGGGCGTTGTTTTCCACCACCGTGAAGCTGTAGAGGGTTCCCTTTCCGGACGCTTCCACCCACTCGACGTCGTCGGAGAAGCAGTGGGGACAGGCGATGCGAGGGTAAAAAATGTGCTTCTCACAGGCCCTGCATTTCTGGAGTACCAGTTTTCCTTCCTTGGCCGCGTCCCAGAACGGTTTGGCCCAGGGATTGACCTGCGGAGAAGGTTTTCCCGGAGTTTCCATGGTCTTTCCTCCTGTTTACGGAATCTCGGTTCCGAAGACGGTGACCTGGGCGTCCATGTAGGTGCCGCCCGTTCCTGTCTTTACGGCGAACTTCGCACCCTCCACCTGCCGTTCCCCAGCCTTCCCCATGAGCTGCCGGGCCGCCTCCACCATGAGCGCCACACCGCCTCCGGCGCCCGTATGCCCCTGGGACAGCATGCCTCCGTTGGTGGTGCAGGGGATCTTACCTCCGGGCCAGGTGTCCCCCCGCAGAAACATCTCCCCGGCTTCCCCCCGCTTGCAGAGGCCGATCTCTTCAAAGCCGATGATTTGAAAGATGGGGTAGGAATCATAGATTTCGGCCACATCGATCTCCTGCGGCGTGATGCCGGCCTGCTCGAAGGCCTCCCTGCCCGCCTGCGCCCATCCGTACCGGGAGATGTCCGGCTCCTGGGAGAAGACATGGTGGGTGACAATGCCCCCCTCCCCGAGGAGATACACCGGTTTGTTCGGCAGGTCCTGCGCCCGTTCCGCGGAGGTGACGACGAAGGCGGATCCCCCGTCGAAGAGCATGTTCGACATCTTCGCCCTCAGCGGCGTGGAGAGCATCTTGGAGGCCAGGACCTCCTCGACGGTCAGGGGCTTGCGAAAGAAGGCGTTCGGGTTCCGCTCCGCCCATTTCCGGTTGGAAACACACACCGCGGCAAGATGCTCGTCCGTGCAGCCTGTCTCATACTTGTAGCGGGTCATGGAAAGGGAGGCCACGGTGGAGTAGTGCTGGCCGTAGGGGACCTCCCATTCAGGGGAAATCCCGGAAACGGCAAACAGGTCGATTCCCCCCTGCGCCGAGAGCCCGGTGCCCAGCTTCTCCGAGTGGACAAAGAGCACGTTCTTCGCGATGCCGGAGGCAATCATGCCCGCGGCCATCTGCAGGCCGGTGCTGCTGCTGGACCCTCCGGAAAAGATCAGGCAGTTCTTCTTGCAGTTTCTCAGTCCCAGTTCCTCCGCCAACCGGGCGGTTGTCAATTCCCCGACATAGGAGAAGCTGAACATGGCGGCCGTGGGCATGACGAAGTCGATTTCGTCCTTGTCGATGCCCGCGTCCCGTATCGCCTGTTTTGCGGATTCCACAGCATGGTAGATCGCGGGCTTGTCGGGAAACCTTCCGGTCGGCACCTCGCCGATCCCCACGATCGCGACCTTTCCCTTCAGCCTGCCCATGATTCCCTCCCTCTGTTGCGGGTTTCCCGAAACCTACAGCCCCAGTTGTTTTGCGATGATGTTCTTCTGGATCTGGGTGGTCCCTCCGCCGATGGAAAGCACAAGGACGTCTCGCAGGTACCGCTGCGCATCATATTCCATGGTGTAACCGTATCCGCCCAGAATCTGCACGCCCTCCAGGGCGACTCGCTTCGCCACTTCCGAGCAATAGGACTTGGACATGGAGGTCTCCTTCACACACTCCATCCCCAGCGTCTCTTTCCATGCCGCGTAGTAGGCCAGCAGCCTTGCCGCTTCCAGTTCCGTGGCCATGTCGACCAGCTTGTGCTGGATGGCCTGAAACCGACCGATCGGTTGTCCGAACTGCTCCCGCTCCTTTGCGTACTGCAGGCTGTATTCGAAGGCACCCTGGCCGATCCCCAATGCGCATGCCGAGAGAAGAAGGCGCTCCTCGTTCAACAACCTCATCATCTGTTTCCAGCCGTGGTTGAGACAGTCCGGGCCGCCCAGGATATTCCCGGGAGGGACCTTCACGTCCTCATACGACACCTGGCACGTGTTCGACCCTCTGTATCCGAGGTCCTTGATCGGTGTGGCGCTGAACCCCTGGGACCGGGTCTCCACCAGAAAGTCGGTGATGCCCTTGAATTTCGACTCGGCGGTCCGCGCATTTGTCACGACCACGTCCGCGACCCCGGCCCCCGAGATGAACATCTTGCTTCCATTGATCACGTACCGCTCCCCGTCGAAAACCGCCTTGGTTCGAATGCTCGCCGCATCGGAGCCGGCGTTCGGTTCCGTCAGGGCGTAGGCGAACTTCAGCTCCCCCTTGGCGAGGCGAGGAAGGTATTCCTTCTTCTGATCCTCGCTGCCGTTCTTCGCAATGATGCTCGTGCCATAGAGCGTAATATTGCCGGCGGCCCACGCCAGAACCGGAATCCTTCTGGACAGCTCTTCATCGAGGATCATCACATCGATGACACTGCCCCCCTGGCCCCCGTAAGCCTCCGGCACGTTGATGCTCATGAACCCGAGGTCGCAGAGCTTTCCCACCAGTTCGTGGGGATACTCGTCTCGCTCGTCGATCTCCCGGGCCCGTTCCCGGGGGACTTCCGTCTCGACCCATCTGCGAACCGTATCCCTGAGCATCTCCTGTTCTTCCGTGAAATGAAAATCCATGGTATCCTTGTCCTCCTCCCTGATCCGTCGGTGGTCGTCGCTTCGTCCTCGCGAACCCGTCCGGCTCACGCATCCCGGACGCTCTGTCCCAGCCTCCTGCATACCTCCACATACTCGGAGACCATCTGCCCGATGATCTCGCCGGCGGGCTTGATCTCCTCGGCCTGTGCCACGCTCAGCCCGGCGCTCCAGAAATCGCGCCATTTCCTGGACCGCAGGTCCGGCATGGTTTCGAAATTTTTGATGCTCTCGGCAAGCCACGTGGCCGGGTTTCCCGTGATCCGGTCGGTACAGACGATGTCGCTCGGACCGGCCGCCACCACCGCCTCCTTGTACGCGGCACTGGCTCTGGATTCCGTGGAGGCGATCAGGCGGGTTCCCACGACGACCGCACAGGCTCCCAGGGCCATGGCGGCCGCCATTTGCGCCCCCGTGCTGATGCCCCCTGCCGCGACCACCGGCAGACCGACCTTCGCGATCAGGTAGGGCACGAGGACCATCGTCGGCGTGGTCCCCGAATGCCCGCCCGCCCCCGATGCGACGGCGATCAACCCGTCCACCCCACGATCCCGGGCTCGCAGACCCTGCTCCACCGAAATCACGTCGGCAAACACCTTGCCCCCGTTGGCGTGCACGTCCTCGAGGATCAGCCGCGGGTCCCCGAGGGAGGTGATGAAGAAATTGACGCCCAGATCGAGGCACAGGGCGAGCTGTTCCCTCCATTCGAACTTGCCGGAGACATGGATGTTCACGCCGATGGGTTTGTCCGTCTGTTCCCGGATCTTCCGGAGGGTGCGCCGCAGATCCTCGACGGTGCGGAAGTTGGGAAGGGGAATCGCACCCAATCCCCCTGCCCGCGCCACGGCCACTGCCAGCTCCTCATAGGAAATGAGAAACATGGGCGCGCCGATGATCGGGTAGTCCACGCCGATCATTCGTGTGAATGCCGTTTCCAGTTTCTTCACTGCATCCACCCCGTTCCACCGGGCGCGGGAGGAAGGAACAACGACCACGACCCGCCTTGCGGCAAGGGAGAAGGGCTTCCCGGGCTGATCAAAAGAAGGCGCCGCCGTTGATCACCAGAATGTGCCCCGTCATGTAGCTGGCCGCACTCGAGGCAAGGTAGAGCGCGGTTCGGGCGATCTCTTCGGGACTCGCCACAACCTTGAGAGGCGTCATTTTGAACTCATTCGCCATGAGCTTCTCATTCGTCCAGAGCGCCTTGCTGAAATCGGTCTTCACGATGCGGGGAGCAATCGCGTTGACGCGCACGTTGTAGGGGCCCAGTTCGAGGGCCATCTGTTTGGTCAACATATTGATGCCCGCCTTGCTGATGCAGTACGGGCCCAGGCCCTCCGCCGGACTCACCCCCCCGGCGGAGGATATATTGATGATGTTCCCGGATTTCCGGTCGCGCATGATCTTGCCGACCAGTTTGCTCAGCATGAAGTAGCCCTTGAGGTTGGTGGTCAGGATGTGATCGAAGACCTGCTCGTCCGTATCCACCACCGCGCCCATCGCCGGGTTGGTGGCTGCATTGTTGACCAGGATGTCGATGCGGCCGAATTCGCCCATCGTCTTCTGTACCAGGTTTTCGAGGTCTTCGGTTTTCTTCGCATGGGCGGAGACGCACAGGGCCTTGACGCCCTTCGCCCTGATCTCCTCGCCCACCGCTTCGAGATCCGGGAGTTTCCTGCTGGCAATCGCCACATCCGCCCCCGCATCCGCAAAGGTCAGGGCGATTGCCCTGCCGATTCCCCGGCTTCCACCCGTAACGAGAGCTACTTTTCCATCCAAGGAAAGATACGAGCTGTCCATCGACCCCCCTCCTTGCTTTGATTGGACTCCTTTGCGCACCCTGCAAACGGTTCGGGACCGGAGGGCCTACCCCCGGGCCGCCGACTTCGGGATCCCCCGGTGGTAGTGCGGATAGATCTCGCTTTCCAGATCGGTCCCCATGAGGGCATCCACACACAGGATCGCCGAGAGGGAAGCGCCGTCCACACCGCCGCCCCAGAGCCGTTCGCCGTACTGATCTCCCACGAAATACAGGTTCTCCACAAACGGGCTCTTCACGTCGGGACGCTTTTCCCCCACGGGGCGCCAGTTGCCGTAAGCCTCGTCCGAGGGGGTCCAGAGAACGAACTCCACGTTCTCTTTCCAGCCCTTGAAGGTCCTTCGGAACCAGTCCATGCAGAAATCGATCACCCGCATGACCTTCTTCGAGTCCCGCATTTCCTTGTCCGTCAGGGCGGTGGAGAAAAGGAAATCCCTCTTCCCTTCCGGGCCCCTCTTGGCGCACGCGCACATGCTCCACATCACCATGTCGACAGCGCCTATGTACCCCTCCTTGATGATGCCCGGCATCCAGATGAAGCTTCTCTCGTCGATCCCGAACGGCTCCCACACGTTGTTCTTGATCCCGATGAGCGCGGTCAGGAGCCCTGCCGACCAGAACCTGGTTTGAAGCAGGTCGACCCACTCGGCAGGGAAATGACGGGGGTGAAGCACATGGAAAATGTGCTTGGGCTGGATGTTGCAGACGACGTTCTCCGCTTCCAGGGTCTCGAACCGGCCTTCCTTGTTTCGAATGATGACCCCCCGCGCCTTGCCGTCTTCGACGATGATTTCCTCCACCGGGGTGGATCGAAGGACCTCGCCTCCGGCCTTGTTGAGCGCCCTTTCCATGGCCAGCGGGATCGCGATACAGCCGGGCTCGTGCATGGTCGCAACCGAGCCCGAGTGGAGGTTCATTCCGATGTCCCTCGCCATGGCCATGTATCCCAGGAAGTCCCCCGCGGGCGCCATCCTCGGCTCGGCCATTGCATTCTGGCAGGCCATGACCACTTTGAGGTAGGTGTAGGCTTCCTCGTTTTGCGTGAAACCTCTCTTTTCGAGCCACGTCTGAACGTCGATTTCCATGGCGGCGCCGCATTCCTCCATGGAAAGCTTGCCCATCTGCTTCAACGCGGACATCGTCGCCTTGTAGCCTTCTTCGCTCTGCCATGGATAGGGATGCCCTACCTGGTACATCTTGAAATCCCTGGCGGCATCCACATAGGCCAATCCCCTGTTCACGGGCATGTCCTCCGGCTCGCCGAGATGCTCGAGCAGGAGATGGGCCCTGGACTTGTTTCCCCAGAAAAGGCCGTGTCCCCCGTTCTCGAAGGTCCACCCGTCCAGGAGGCCTTTCGCGAACATGGTGTTCAGGTCCGGCTCGCAATAAGACACCCAGCAGCGGGTGTCTGCCAGGGACTTCCTGAAACCCCTCGCGTCCAGTTCCTGACCGTCGATCGCCACCTTGTCTCCTTTCCCCACATACGAGGCGACACGCCCGCCTATATGGGGGGCCTTCTCCAGGACGACCACCTTCTTGCCGTGGTCCTTTGCCAGCAGGGCGGCCACGCCGCAACCGCCCACGCCGGATCCGACCACGACAACGTCATATTGCTTGTTCGCCATTTGATTCCCTCCTGTGGCTGTCAAGTGAGTTCCTTGGGGGGACATCTGCCGCTGCAAAGCTGCGTCGCAAAAGGGTATGGGGGCTTGCAGGTTGCACAATACCTCAGCTTCGAACGGCATGTCAAAAAAAGACCCCCCCCCTCATCCTGGGCTCACACAAGGGCTTTGGGAACCTTGACGGGGGCGGGACAGGCCCCTAGACTTGCGTATCGCCACGGATCGACCCCTCCGGTGCGGCCCGAGTGACGGCGGAATCCAGGACCGATGGGACCGAAGAGCCGGAGATCCTTTTCCGCACGGCACCCATTGCACAGGGCGTCCGATGCAAACTTTCAGAAAGAAGACAGGTTGATGAGCAATGGGCTTTGACTTTGCGCAAATCGACGACATCCTGAACGCCCGATCGATCGCCATCGTCGGTGCATCGAACAGCCCCTTGAAAATCGGCAGCCTGCTGACCGCCTCACAGCTCAACATGGGGTTCACCGGGACGATCTACCTGGTGAACCCGAACGAGGCGGAGGTTCTGGGCCGCAGGGCTTACCGCGACCTCCTTTCCCTTCCCGAGCCGCCCGAGCTGGTTTACATCGTGATCCCCGCCGATCGATCCCTGGAGGTGCTGCGGCACTGCGGTGAGGTGGGCGTGAAGGGCGTCGTCATGGTCTCTTCCGGATTCCGGGAGGCGGGCGAGGAAGGAGAGGCCCTGGAGAGGGAGGCGCTCCGCCTGGCCCGGCAGGGCGGATTCCGGATTATCGGGCCCAATTGTTTCGGGATCTACAACCCCCGAAACCGTCTGACCTTGCTGCCGGGCCCTGATTTTTCAACCTCGCCGGGCGATGTTGCCTTCCTCGCGCAAAGCGGCGGCCTCGCATCCCATATCGCACGATTGGGCAAGAGCCTGGGCATCCGGTTCAGCGCTGTCGTAAGTTACGGAAACGGAGTCGACATCGACGAGACCGACCTGCTGCGCTATTTCGGCCGGGATCCCCGGACCGGCGTCATCGGCGCCTACCTGGAGGGGGTAAGGGACGGCAGGGCGTTCCTGGAGGCGCTGAAGGAAGCGGCTTCCCGGAAGCCGGTGATCATGTGGAAGGTCGGCAAGGCCGCGGCCTCCCGGCAGGCGGTGATGTCGCACACCGGCTCGCTTGCCGGGTCTGCCGAGATATGGGAGGCCGCCTTTCGCCAAGCCGGCGTAATCCAGGCCTCGGGAATCGACGAAGTCTGCGACGTGCTTGTGGCCTTGCGCCACCTCGGCACGGGGCCGGGCGGGCGTATCCTCGTTTCGGGAGGCGGAGGCGGATTGGGTACCAACGCGGCCGATCTTGCCGGCCTGGCCGGCCTGGACATCCCTGCCCTGAACAAGGAAACCGAACAGGCTCTGAAAAGAATCCTGGGAAGGGCCGGAGCGGTCGTCTCGAACCCCCTGGACATCGGCACCCCCTTGATCCCTCTGCCCATGTTCGAAGCCGCCATGCGGGAGGCCGCGTCCAATCCCACCACGGATCTGCTCATCTTCGACCTGGCCGTGAATTTCGCCCTTGGCCTGGTGGGCGAGGAGGGCCTGCACCTTTTCGCCGACATCCTGATCAGGATCCGCAGGGAATGCGGAAAGCCCCTGGTCATGGTCCTGTATTCACGGGCCTGCGACCCGGACGACCTGGGGCCGGAGAGGCTCCTGCGCCAGCTGCGGGCCAAGTTCCTGGAAGGGGGCGTGCCGGTCTTCCCGTCGATGCGGAGGGCCATCCGGGCCATCCGGCTGGCCAACACCTCCGTTCGCGGCCACGCAGTCGGGGCTACATCCGCGAGTTCATGAAAGAAGACGGAACGCGGGTCAGATCCACACCGGCTCGCGGAAGATGAGCGCAATCGCTTCGGCCGCCACCGCGGCCAGCCCGGGATGGGACCGGCGCAGCCCGACGATCTGATTCAAGTGGTCCGCCGTCCGGGTGATCATCATGGCCATGGCGCCCTCTTCGAGCGGCACGGCGCGAAGCAGGGCCTCCCAACTGACGCCCTTGGCCCAGAGAAAGGCGGCGAGCCCGGGCCAGGTGGGAATCTCCGAGATCTCGAACCCGCTGCGCTTCATGAGCCTCGAGAGGTCTTTCAGGTCCCGGCGCATCCCCTCCATCCGCCGGGTGAGTTCCTTCGACTGAACCGTCAGAGCGCGGTCCAGTTCCTCGTTGCGGTCGCTGTCCGTGACGAAGGGGGCGATCATCGCGGCAAGGATCTCGGGCGGGGCCTCCTCGAACGAGCCTTTACGTATCGCCTCGGCCACGAGCAGGGGGTGATCCAGCCGAAGTTGGGCCGCCCACTGCCCCTCCCAGGTGAGCGTGTCCTCGAGGTCCACGAAGCCCGTCTCCTGAAGAAAGGCCTTGTGCCGCAGGAAGTCCTGCCAGAGGGCCTCGCACACGTCGAGCCTGCTGGCCTTGGCGCGCCCCCCCCGCTTCCGGCGGGCCTCCAGCCTCCGGGCCTGCAGGAAGGCGGCCAGGGACCGGTCGATCAGCACCCGGATATCCTCGGGGGTGTGTGACTGCAGCAGGTTGAGCACCATCGGAAAATTGATCCGAAGCTGGCTCTCGATGACGTCCGGCGGGGAGCGGAGCCTCTGGTGGATCAGCTTGGGGTTCTGGTAAGGCCCGGGGATGACCAGGGCAAACCCGACCCGGTCTTTTCCCCGCCTGCCCGCCCTGCCGATCATCTGCTGAAGATCGGTTGCCGAGAGGTCCTGGAACTCCTTTCCGTCGAAGCGGTCGCTCTGGAAGAGCACCACGGTGCGCGCCGGGAAGTCGACGCCGCCCGCAACGGTGGAGGTGGCGAAGATCGCGTCCAGATGCCCCTTGACCATCATCTGCTCGACAAGCACCTTCCAGTGGGGAAGATGGCCCGCATGATGAGAGGCCACGCGTCCCTGTTCCATGTAGGGCATGGCCCGATGCTTCTCCAGAAAGGGATACTTCTCGAGGCATTCCTCCAGGGCCTTCCGGAACGAGGCCTGCTCTTCGGCGGTCACGCTTTTCGGGCCCACCTGCAGTACGGCCCGGTCGCATTCGGCCCTCGACTTGAGGAAGAAGATCGCGGGCAGCAGGTTGCGGCGACGCAGATGCTCGATGATCTGATCGTAGCCCCACGGCTGCGGCCGCCTGCCTTTTCGCCGCGCCAGGGCCTCCACGCAACGCTCCACGTCGCGCATGAGGCCCTTCCTCCCGCTGAGCAGGCCGACCTGGCCGTCCGGATACAGGAAGAGGGGATACAGGGGGACGGGCCGCTCCTCCGAGGAGACCACCGCGCATTCCACGTCGCGTATCGAGGAGAGCCAGAGGGCGATTTCTCTCGTGTTTCGAATCGTGGCGGACAGCAGGAGCAGGCGGGTCGAGGGGGGCAGGTAGATCAGGGTCTCTTCCCAGACGACCCCGCGCTCCTGCTCCCCGAGGTAATGGGCCTCGTCGAGAACGACCAACTCGTAGGGCAGGGCCGTCTTCTGCCACATGCAGTCGTAGAGTTGGTTTCGCAGGATCTCCGTGGTGCCCACGATGAGCGGCGCCTGGGCATTCTCCTTCCGGTCGCCGGTAACGATGCCTACACGGTCCGGGCCGAACGCCTTGCCGAATTCCTCGAGCTTTGCGTTCGAAAGGGCCTTGAGCGGACAGGCGTACCAGGCATGGCCGCCCGAATCCAGGCATCGCCGGATCGCCTGCTCGGCGATCCATGTCTTCCCGGACCCCGTGGGAGCGGAAACCAGGACGTCGCTCGTCTCGAGCCTCTCGACCGCCTCGATCTGGAACGGGTCCGGCCGGAAGGGTTGATCCTCCGGAACGCCGATCTGGGCGAGGATCGCCTCGAACCTCGGGTCCGGCCTGCTCGGCCCGCCCGGGATCGGCTTCTGCGTTGTCCGGCGGCGGCGGGGGGGGCGGCGCTTGCGCCGCTTCTTCGCGCCGTCGTTCGTCGGGGGAGTCGTATTCATGTCGCCTTTCGAGACCCTTGCGGGGGAGGGGCATCCCAGTCACGGCTCTTCGCCGCTTCCCTGTGAAATCGCTCGATGCCGAGCCGGATCAGCCTGTGAACGAGTTCGCGGCAGGGAATCCCGCTTGCCTCCCAGAGCTTCGGATACATGCTGATGTTCGTGAACCCGGGGATCGTGTTCAGCTCATTGACCAGAACGGCTCCGTCAGGGCGGACAAAGAAGTCGACCCTGGCCATCCCCTCGCCGAGCAGGGCCACGAAGCTTCGTACGGCCAGCTCCCGCACCTGCCGGGTCACCGCCTCTCCGAGGTCGGCCGGGATCTTCAGGGCCGCGCCGTCCGGGTCCCGGTACTTGGCCTCGTAGGAGTAAAAATCGTGCGTGGGGATCACCTCGCCGGGGATGGAGGCAATCGGGTCCTCGCCGCCCAGAACGGAACATTCGATCTCCCTTCCCTGGACATACTCCTCCGCCAGGGCCTTGTCGTCGAACTGCCAGGCGTGCGCCAGGGCCTTGCCCAGCTCCTCGAGGGACCCCGCCTTGGTCACCCCCACCGAGCTGCCCAGGTTGGCCGGCTTGACGAAAACAGGAAACCCCAGGATTCTGCGCGCCCGGTCGAGGTCCGGTTCGGCGTTCGGTCTGTAATGATAAACCAGGTACCTTGGGACAGGGATGTTCTGCTGCATCAGAAGCCGCTTCATCACTTCCTTGTCCATACAGACCGACGAGGAGAGCACCCCTGCGCCGACAAAGGGAACCCGGTACATCTTGCACAGGCCCTGCAGGGTGCCGTCCTCTCCGTAAGGACCGTGAAGGACCGGAAAGACAACGTCCAGGCGGCTCAGCCGGCCTCCGTCCCCCCTTCGCACGAGAAACAGGGCCTGTTCGTCGCGATCCAGAAGAATCCTGCGGTCCGGGGCCAGCGGCTTCGGGGCGGGCGCACGCAGGAGATCGTCGGAGAAGACCTCCCGGGCCTCGAGCAAATGCCAGTTTCCCTCCTTGTCGATCAGGATCGGCACGGGCCGGTACCTCTCCGGGTCCATGGCCTGAAGGATGTTCCTGGCAGACTGCCAGGAAACCTCGTGCTCCGCCGACATTCCTCCCAGGAGAACCGCCACGTTCAAGATCCGCCGATTATCCATTCTTGCCTTTCCTTGCCGGGGTCGCTTTCCTTGCCCCCTATAAAACCACAATTGGACTTTATTTTCTAGCCGGGATTGTCTATACTTGATTGGTTCGAAGCTTGACGCCCCTGCGGCACCTCACGCAAGAGACGCCATGAAGGAGGTAACATGGCACGCATATCCGTGGAAGATTGTCTCAACCACGTGGACAGCCCCTTCTCCCTCGTCCACGCGGCCGTGCGTCGCGCCCGCCAGCTTCAGATGGGCTCCAAGCCGCTCATGCAGAAGAAGGGGGACAAGAACACGGTCATTGCCCTTCGGGAGATCGCGGCCGGGCTGGTCGAACAGGTTCCCCTGTCCGAAATGGAGGAGAACGTCCGGATGCAGGAAGCAGTGAGCCCGGAGGATGAGTTTTCCCAGATCCTCGAGTCCCCGGACCTGAACGTGACGCTGGACGCCGACCAGGAGGAAGAGGAAGAGGCGAAGGTCAAGAGCGGCGATCTGGACGACGAGGAGGACGACCTCGACGATCTCGGCGATGAGGAAGAGGAGGAGGGAGACGAGGACGAGGAGTAGGCCCGCCCCGGGCCCGGGTCCGGTTCCCGACCCACCTTCTGATGCCTGTCACTTCCTGCCGTGGAAGAACTCGCTGCCCGCACCGGGGTAGATCTGCCTGGAAGTCTTCGGGGTCGGCGCGGGGACCGGCGGCCACCGGCCGGGTTGAGGCTCCGGGCCCTCCCGCGTGACCTCGCTGGGGGCCTTGTCCGCCATCTGGGGATTCCTGCGAATGTCCACGCCCGGCACGTTGTGGCTGAACTCGATCGGGATCCCGTTCGGATCAAACGAATAGATCGAGTGGATGAATCCGTGATCGATCACCTCCGAGACCCAGAGCCCGGCCGCGGCCAGCCGGTCCTTGATCTCCCACAGGTCGTCCTCGCCCTCCACGCCGATGGAAACGTGGTCAAAGGCGAACGGCCCCTTCACCGGGCGGCCGTGATCCTTCTCCTCGATGGGCTGGACCTCCGGCCATTCGAAAAAGGCGATCAGGTCGTTCGCCGAGATCTCGAAGAAATAGTGCCGGTACCCGGGGCGACCGAGCCCGGCCACGAGCCGCATGCCGAGCAAGTCCCGCCAGAAGCGGATCGTCTTGTCCATGTCGCCGGTGGCCATTGCCAGATGGTTGACTCCATTGTAGCGGGCCATGAGGTCTCCTCTTTCTCCTTTAGGATGCGGGCTGCTCGGTCTTCTTTTTCCGCCTCTCCGGAACCGTTTTGATCTTCATTTCGCCCGTGACGACCTTCTCGGAAACGTACAGGCCGCAGTAACAGGCCCCGAATTCCGCCACGTCCTGCTCCCAATAGTCGCACGGGCAGATGATGTCCCTGTCTTCCTGCCGGTTCCCCGAGGCAAGCCTGCAGGGGCAGGCCCAGTATCCGTAACGTTTCTGATTCTCGAGGAGGCCTTCGACGAGCTTCTTCGTGATGGCCGTGTCCGGGTTCAGGGAGGCGCCCTTCTTCCGGCTGAACCTCTGGAGCCTGTCCATGACTTTCCGGATCGGTTCGGGAATGGGTGCCTCCTCGGCCTTCTCCTGCTTCCCGGGCTCGGCGGCAGCAAGGCCGAGGGTTTCCCGGATGTCGGCCTCGCGATACCCCAGGATGAGGACCTTCTCGTCAAACAGAAGGCAGGGAAAGCCCCATTTCGGGTAGATCGAGTCCAGGAATCCGGTCGTTTCCTCCCGTTCCTCCTCATCCACGAGATCCAGATCAATATAATGATATTTTACGCCGTTTTCGGAGAGCAGCTCCTTCATCTTGTCGCACCACGCGCAGGTGGACATCGTGAAGAGCCGCACATCCCCGACATCCCTGCCCTCAACGGTCTTGAACGGCACGGTCACGGTTCCTTTCGTTTCCCCTCGGATTGTTGTATCCTTTCGCAACGAGCAGGCATCGATATTAGCAATTGATGCTCGGAGCATCAAAACAGTTCTAAGAGAGCTGGGTGTTTAATCCTAGACAGGAGGAAGGAAAATGGCAAAGGTAGAGACGTTCAAAGGAAGAAAAGAGAGCTACATACTTATCAAGGGCCCGGATGGCGAAGAGTACATCTGCCCGCAGAGCGCGCTCAAGAAGAAGGACAAGGCCACCCCGGAAGAACTCAAGAACTGCGTAGCCGAGTGGAAGACGGGCGGCGGAGCCACGATCGGCGGGTAACGGGCGACCGGAACCGCGCGAATCCGAATTCCGAGCGCAAGAAGAGAGTTTTGTCGAGAAGCCACCCCGAGCGAGGGTGGCTTTTTCGTCTTCCATGCCCTGCCTCATCCCCTTCCAGCAGGTCTTCCGCATGCCCGGCAACCTTGACTTATCGGGCCGAGTTGTGTTGAAAGGAGAATTCGGTTTTCGATCGCCGCCCCGCGATCGTCTGGACGGCCCCGAGGACGAATGACCGCTCGCTCGCGGGTTTGAGCCGAACCTGAACCGCCAATCCTGGAAGGCCAAGGAGAAGCCGATGAAGAAGCCGCTTTGGACCCCCTCGGAGGCATGGGTCCGGAATGCCAACATCACCCGGTTCATCCACGAGGTCAACGAGAAGCATGGAAAGAATTGCAAGACCTACCACGACCTCTACCGGTGGTCGGTCGATTCGATCCCGGATTTCTGGGCGCGCGTATGGGAGTTTGCGGGGATCCGGGCATCCAAGGGCTACGAGAAGGTTGTCGGGGATTTGACCCGCTTTCCCGGAACACGTTGGTTCCCGGGGGCGAAATTGAACTTCGCCGAGAACCTTCTCAGGTACCGCGACGACCACCCGGCCTTTATCTTCCGCGGCGAGGACAGGAAGAGGGCCCGCATATCCTACGCGGCGCTCTACGAAAAGGTGGCCCGGCTGGCCAAGTCCCTGCGGGACCTAGGCATCCGGCCCGGAGACCGCGTTGCCGGATACATGCCGAACCTGATCGAGACGGCCGTGGCCATGCTTGCGTCGACGAGCGTGGGCGCCACCTGGTCCTCTTGTGCGACGGACATCGGCGCCCAGGCGGCGCTCGACCGCCTGGGCCAGATCGAGCCCAAGGTGCTCTACACGGTCAACGGGTACTACTACAAAGGCAAGACCTTCAACTCCCTCGTAAACGCAGCGGAAATCGCCAAAGGGATCCCTTCGCTCAAGAAGGTGGTGGTGGCCTCCTACACGGACGAGACACCGGACATGAGCGCCATCCCGAATGCGGTCGGGTTCGACGATTTCCTGGCCAAGGGGGAAGCTCCCGCCCTCGCGTTCGAACAACTCCCGTTTGATCATCCGGTATACATCATGTTCTCCTCCGGAACCACGGGCAAGCCGAAATGCATGGTGCAGGGCGCGGGCGGGGTGCTGATCAACCACCTCAAAGAACTGCTCCTTCACACGGACCTGAAGCGGGACGACAGGATCCTCTATATCACCACGTGCAGCTGGATGATGTGGAACTGGCTCTTGAGTTCGCTCGGCGTCGGGGCGACCGTAGTCCTCTACGACGGCAACCCCAACCACCCGGACGAGGGCAACGTCTGGAGGATGCTTGAGGAGGAGAAGGTCACGGTCTTCGGCACGAGCGCGAGCTACATCAACTTCGTGAAGTCCCAGGGGCTCCGGCCCGGCAAGGATCACGACCTCGGCGCCTTGCGGGCCATCTCGCAGACCGGATCCCCCCTGTCCGCCGAAGGATTTGAATATGTCTACAAGGAGATCAAACAGGACCTGCACTTCAACTCGATCTCCGGGGGCACGGACATCAACGGCTGCTTTGCCGCCGGCAACCCGATCAGCCCGGTCTACGCCGGCGAGCTGCAGGGGCCTGCCCTGGGCATGAAGGTGAAGGCCTACGACGAGGCGGGCAAGCCCGTCTACGACCAGCAGGCCGAACTCGTCTGCGAGGCCCCCGCCCCCTCGATGCCTCTGTACTTCTGGAACGACCCGGACGGCAAGAAATACCACGATGCGTATTTCGATGTGTACCCGAATGTGTGGCGCCACGGGGATTACATCGTGATCCACAGCGATACGGGGGGCATCACGTTCTACGGACGTTCGGACGCGGTCCTGAAGCCCTCCGGCGTGCGCATCGGCACGGCCGAGATCTACAACATCCTGGATCCCTTCGAGGAGATCGCGGACAGCCTGGTCATCGGCCAGAACTTCGAGGGCGACCAGAGGGTGATTCTTTTCGTGAAGATGGCTCCCGGTCACAAGCTGACCGAGGAACTGCAGGCCAGGATCAAGAAGACGCTCCGCGGCCGGGCCTCTCCGCGGCACGTCCCTGCACTCATCCTGGAAGTACCGGACATCCCTTACACGTTGAATATGAAGAAGGTGGAGAGCGCAGTCACGAACATCGTGAACGGCAGGCCCGTCATGAACCGGGACGCCCTGGGCAACCCGGAGTCTCTCGACTACTACGAGTCCATCCTGCCGCAGCTCCGGAAGTAAGGGCGGCGGAAGAGGCAGCCGAAAGGATACCGAGCGGGAACCGCCCCTCGCGATGCCGGAGCCCTTCGACTGGCAAGGGTGCACGGCCTCCTTTGTCCGTGAAGCCCACGCCATCGTCCTGCGGGATTGACCCCGCATCTCGATCCGGGCATTCTTCTCGGACAGCTTCGGATCATCCAATCCCCCTCGGGATTCGAACAGCTCGAACTCTCGAAACCAAAAGCCGGGGAACAGCCCTGTGGACCCAGGAAAGTATGTCCTCCTCATCAATTCGGCCGTCAAGGGCCACTTGCTGTCGCGGCCCGGCCCGGAGAAGCGGCGGCTCCGCGAAAAGCTCGAATTCCTCGAGAACGGCATTTGGGACACGGGCGTCCGGGTGAAAAAGCTCAAGGGGGTCTCCGACAAGGTCATCTTCGAGGCAAGGCTCTCCAGGAGCGACAGGATCCTTTTCACGCTGGGAAGACACAGACGCGGAACCGCCGTCTACATCTGGGGGGTTTACGGACACGACGACGTCACGGCCGCGGCTCGAAAGGCCTTCCCGGCGAACGCCCCGTTTCTGGAGTTCGAGCCCGAAGCCCGGGAGGATTACCCGGAGATCAGCGTGGACGATCTTCCCGCGGCCTACTTCACCATGGAGGACATCGAGGCGAAGTCCTCCGAGGACTGCGGCCCGCAGAAATGGCTCGTCCTGAACGACGAGCAGTGGCGAAGAATCCTCCTGTCCTCCGAGGCGGACAGCATCGACCTCTTCCTCTTCCTCACCTCCGAGCAGGAAAAGGTTCTGCGCCGGGATCCGCCCGTTCTCCTGGCCGGCACGGCCGGGAGCGGCAAGACCACCATCGCGGTCTACTACCTGCTGCGAAAGGAGTTTCTCGACAAGCGTCGCATCTTTCTCACCTACAGCCCCTACCTCAAACGGTTCTCGGAGCAAATCTACGACAGCCTGGCGAAGCACGCGGACGCGGGCGAGACGCAGGCAAGGAGGCCGGATTTCTTCGTTTTCCGAGACCTCCTGGCCGATATCCTGCGGTCGCACGGCAGAAGATACGAGAGGGAAGCGGAGGTCGGGCTCCGCGAATTCACGCAGATCTTCCGCAATCACAGGCTGCACCGGCAGTACGATCCGGTCCTCGTCTGGGAAGAGATCCGATCGATCGTCAAGGGCGCCAAGTCCCCGGTCTCTCTGAACCGCTGCAAGAAGCTCGTTGCGGGCTACGGGGCAGGCACGCTCCCCCGGAACGCCGTGCAGGAACTCAAGGAGTACCTGCTGGGCCTCAGGAATCTGCAGATCATCCAGAAGATCGAGAAGCTGGTCGTCGGCAGGGAGGGGTACGCCTCCTACGAGGCATTCCTCCTCGAGCTGGCCGCCGGCAACCCGGCCTCGAGGGGCCGGACCCTGGCGGTGCTCCAGGAAGTCCTTCGAATCGTCGAGAAACGGGGCGCCCGCCTGTCGGATCCGCTTCTCAGCCTGGAAGAATACATGGCCATCGGCAAGAAGCGCGCTCCCAACTTCCTCTATGACCGCAGGGAAATCTACTCCATCGCGGAATACTACCAGGAGAGGATCGAGGCCGAGGGGCTCCGGGACGAGATCGATCTGTGCAGGGAGGCCCTGCACCTGATGCGCGACGCGGAAGAGCGGTACGCCTACGATCTCGTCGTCTGCGACGAGGTCCAGGACTTCTCCGACATCCAAATCTCCCTCATCCTGCGGCTGAGCCGCACCGGACAGGGCGTCGTTCTGACCGGCGACCCCAAGCAGATCATCAATCCCAGCGGGTTCCGGTGGGAAGAGGTCAAGAACAAGTTCTACGACCGGGGGATACCGGTGCCGGACCTGTGCAAGCTCAATCTGAATTTCCGATGCGTCGGCAGCATCGTGAGACTCTCCAACGCCCTGCTCGATCTCAAGCAGAGCCTCATCGGCCTCTCCGACACGGAGATGCGGGAGGAATGGAAGTTCAGCGGCAGACCGCCCTTTCTCCTTCACGGCATGAGCGAGCAGGAGGTGATCCGCGGGATCCGCCTGACGGCCGCGGGCCGCATCGTTCTCGTCCGGAACCGCGCCGAGCAGGACAGACTGAAGAAGGCGCTCGACACGGAGCTGGTCTTCACCATCAACGACGCCAAGGGGCTCGAGTTCGACACCGTGTTTCTCTGGAAGATCGGCACCGGGAGCAGGTCCTCCGAGCTGTGGAGAAGGATCCAGGGCGGGGAGGCCCTCGACCGAAGCCTCCATCCTCATCTCAAGCATGAGCTGAACCTGCTCTACGTGGCCGTCACGCGCGCCCGCAACACCCTGGTGATCTATGACGGCGAGGCGCCCAGCCGCGTCTGGGATATCAAGGAACTGGCCGACCGGCTGTACCGCACCGCCGAAAGGGACGCCCTCTCGGAGGTCTGGCAACGGGCTTCGTCCCCCGAGGAGTGGGAAAAACAGGGAGACTACTTTTTCGAGCGCGAATACTATCCGGCCGCCATGGAGTGTTACAAGAACGGGGGGAACCTGCAGAAGAAGGAGGTGGCCGAGGCCTTCGTTCTGGAAGCCAGGGGCCGCCACGCCGAGGCCGCCCGTCTCTTCGAGAGGCATCACCGGCCGGCCCGCGCCGCCGAGAACTACGAGAAGGCCCGCCAGTACGAACGGGCCATGGACCTGTGGGCGAAGGCGGGCGAGGCCGAACGCTCGGGCCTGTGCAGGATACGAATGTACGAGGCCCAGGGACGCTTCGGCGAGGCCGCCCGGGAGTGGCTGCTGCGCGGGCAGGAAGAGAAGGCCCTGGAGAACTGGGAAAAGGGGAACGAGCACGAAGCGATCGGCCGCTACTACCTTTCGCGCAAGCAGTACGCAAAGGCCGCCTCCGCCATGGAAAAGGCAAAACGTTACGCGGACGCCGCCGCCTGCTTCAAGAAGGCGAAGAAGCACGCGCAGGCAGCCGATCTCTACTTCCGCGCCGGCGATTACGGGAACGCGGCCCTTCTCTACAAGAAGCTCAAGCGCAGGGACGAACTCCTTCAGTGCCATCTCGCACTCAAGGATTACCACTCGGCCGCCCTGCTCTACGAGCGGGCCCGCGACGCGGAAAAGGCGATCGAGCATTTCCGGAGATTCTCCGAGGCCTCCGCGGAAAACCGGGACCGGCTCCTCGGCGAGGCGGCCCGGCACGCCGCCCGCCAGATGACCCTGAAGGCGGCCCTTCGGTACTCGGCGCTGGGCATGTACGAGCAATCCGCCCCCTTCTATCTCCGGAAGGGAGCTGTGGACAGAGCGATGGAGGAATTCAAAGCCCTTGGGGATTTCCACCGTCTGGCCGAATGCCTCGAGAAGAAAGGAAAGTTCTACGAGGCCGCGGCGCAGATGGAGAAGGGGGATCGGCCGGACAAGTGGGAGGCGGTGACCCGGCTTCTGCGATCCCATGTGTACGGAAAGGGGGTCGGCGGCCGCCGCCCGTACTACCGCGACTACGACAAGAAGCGCGCGGACATGTTGTTCCAGGAGGGCGAGGCCCTGTTTCGGTCAGGCTCGCACGAGATGGCCCTGGCCAGGTTTTGCGCGATCCAGTATCCGGACGGGATCCTCAAGGTCTACCTGAAGCTCGGCCGCGACGAGGAAGCGCTCCGCTACTTCACGGAGAACCGTTTCGGGGAGTACGCGGAACGATACCTGCAGGAGAGGCCGGACGTCGATCTGTCGCTGGATTTTCTCAAGCAACTGACGTTGGAGTATTCGGCGTTCCATATGCGATACGACCGCAACGCGCATACGAACCTGGGCTTCCTCGCCCGGGCGTTCGCCTCGCGTATGAACCGGCATGGAGACGAAGAGACCCGCATTCTGCTCGACGGCTACCTGTCTCAATTCCAGCACCACCATGAATTCGAGGACATCCTTCCCGCCTCCCTTCTCGATCTCGCGCTCCGGGCGAGGAGCTACAACACGATTTTCCGCGCGGCGGCGGCGCAGAGATACCACCGGGCAGAAATCTCGGAAAAGATACGTGCCTTCTTCGATTCCGTCCGGGCGGAGGCGGAACGGCACGACGACAGGAACCTCCGGATATGCTGCTGCCTTCTTTACGACAAGGCCGGATACGAGTTCCTGCTTCGCGATCTTCCCCTGACATCCTGGAACTACTGGCTTTTCTCGGAGAGCAGGGTGCATTTCCGAAAGACCGTCGACTACCTGGTGGACCGGAAGAGGATCGAGGAGGCCGTCAGGCTCTGCAAGATGCATGGGGACTTCGGCCGGGCGGCGCAAATCTACGAGAGGCAGGGAAGGTTCGCCTCGGCCGGCAAAGAATACCGGGAGGCGAAACTCTACGAGGACGCCGTTCGATGCTACGAGCGGGGGAAGGACGCCCCGAATGTGGCAAGGACCTATGAGAGGATGAACGAGTTCGGGAAGGCGATGAAAATCTGGTCCGATCTCGGAAGGACGGCGGAAATGACCCGTCTTCGGAAGAAAGTGGAAAAGATGCGGGAAAAGGCCTCGCAGCCGAGGCTGCTGTAAGGCGCGCCTTCGCCGGAACAGGCATCACGGTTCTGGCTGCAGGGGGAGAAAGAAAAGGCGGTTAAACACACATGAACAGGGGGATGTCGCAACCTCAGGCAGAATCATTCTCTGTGCGTTGACGGTCTATGAACGCGATATCCGGATTCTGAAAGCACGATAACCAGCGGTTCTTCTTTGCTTAGGATCTCTTCTTCTCGATCGAGTACTTCCACAACATTCTCCACAATCTGCCTTGGGTGGAGAAGACGGAATCGAAGCAGGACTATCCTGCCCCGACCCCATAGACGACCGAATTCCACCAGACCGCCAAAGTCCTTGTCGCCCGAAAGGAGGAGCAGGCCACGCTTCTCCGCGTATTCCAGAATGGCGATGTCCTTCTGTCCCGCAAGGCCCACCTCGGGAACGAAGAGCACCTCATGCGCGGCTTGGCGAAGCCCGCGAACGATGTCCGTGTGGACATTCTCATCGGCAAGGATTCGCATCAGACCTTGTTCCCGTAAGTCCGGATTTCCTCGCCTTGAAACTGCCTCGCAGCGAAATCCAGGGCCGCCTCCAGTCCCTCTTCGGATAATGTCGGATAACCTCGGAGGATTTCCTGCCTTGTCATGCCAGAGGCGATACACTGCAAGATCAGTGCAACGGAAACCCTGGTGCCTTGGACGACCGGTTTTCCATTCAGAATCTCCGGATCGCAGACAATCATGGCTTCTTTCATGGCCTCTTCCTTTTCGAGTTCATGCACAATAGACCCATATGGTAACACAAGATATTCCTTCATTATATAGGAAGAACAAGGACGGAAGGGAAGCCGAGCCAGGCAGAAAGAAAAGGCGGCTAAACCATGCATCCCGGCTTAGCCGCCCGACTGTGATTGAAGTTGGCGTCCCCAAGGGGATTCGAACCCCTGTTGCCGCCGTGAAAGGGCGGTGTCCTTGGCCGGGCTAGACGATGGGGACGTCGGCAACGGCGACGATATGAATATTTGAGTCTTGTCGGCCCCTCTGGGTTCCCTGCCGGCTGGTGGGCCGTGCCGGACTTGAACCGGCGGCTCTCTGCTTAAAAGGCAGATACTCTACCACTGAGTTAACGGCCCTCTTCCACCAAAGCATTTTATTTTAATAGCTTGGGCCTTGATTTGCAAGGACTAGAGGGCCTCAAAGGGGTTTTCCAGCACGATGCTCTGCTGCCGCTGCGGCCCCACGGACACGAGAAAGAAGGGAACGCCGACGATCTCTTCGAGCCTTCTGACGTACCGAACCGTGTTCCGGGGAAGATCCGCGAGGCTGCGGGCGCCCCGGATATCCTCTCTCCAGCCGGGCATCTCCTCGTACACCGGCCTGGCCTGCTCGAGCAGCCGGATATCGGACGGGAACTCCGTGATCCGGCTTCGTCCCGCCCGGTAGGCCGTGCAGATCCGGATCGGGTCCACCCCGGTCAGGGTGTCGAGCTTGGTCAGGGCGAGCCCCGTGAAACCGTTCACCCGCGCGCCGTAGCGGCCCGCCACGGCATCGAACCATCCGCATCGCCGGGGCCGCCCCGTTGTGGCGCCGTACTCTTCTCCCTCCCTGCGCAGGTGCTCGCCCACCTTGTCGTTGAGTTCCGTCGGAAAGGGACCTCCGCCCACGCGGGTCGTGTAGGCCTTGATCACCCCCAGGATCTCCTGCAGGAAATAGGGGGCCACGCCGCAGCCCGCGAGCACCCCTCCGACGCCGGCATTCGAGGACGTGACAAACGGATAGGTGCCGTGGTCGATGTCGAGCAGTGTTCCCTGGGCTCCCTCAAAGAGGATCCTCTTGCCCTTAAGCAACATGTCGTCCAGGAGCCGGGAGACGTCGGCCACGTGCCGTTTCAGGATCCGCGCATAGCCGAGGTATTCCTCGCGCAAGGAGGAAAACGAGAACCCGGGCTGCTTGAGGACGCACTTCAAGTAAGCGTTCTTCTCCCGGAGCGCGGCCCGAAGCCTCTCTTCGAAGAGATCCCTGTTCATGAGATCGACGAACCGGATGCCGGCCCGGTTCGCCTTGTCCTCGTAAGCCGGGCCAATGCCCCTTCCCGTGGTCCCGATCCTGCCCTTCCGGGTCTTTGCCCCCTCGCGGGCGAGATCGATTCTGCGGTGGTAGGGCATGATGAGGTGCGCCCTCTCGCTGATGAAGAAATTCTTCGGCGTGAGCTTGATCCCCTTCTTGGCGAGGCGCTCCATCTCCTGGAGGAGCACGCAAGGGTCTACGACCATTCCGTTGCCCAGCACGCCTATCTTCCCCCGGTGGAGCACGCCGGAGGGGATCAGGTGCAGGATCGTCTTCTCGCCTCCGGCCACGATCGTGTGGCCGGCATTGTTGCCTCCCGCGTAACGGACGATGGTGTCTGCCTGCTCCGCAAGATAGTCCACCACCTTCCCCTTGCCCTCGTCTCCCCACTGGGCACCGACTACGACGACACTGTTCATTCGATTCTCCCCTTCAGATCGCGCAGACCTCCCCTGTCACAAAGGCTTGCGCACAGGGTTTCGGGTCCTCTTCGAGCGGGCCTTACAGAGAGGGCCGGACGCGAGCGCTCACCCGAAGGTGATCTGTTTGACGGAAAGGATGTTCGGAAGCCGCGAGGCCTTCTCCAGAACCTCCTTGGGGACCGGGTTGTCCACGTTGATGAATGCAACCGCCTTGCCCCCCGCCTGGTCCCGGCCGAGATGGAAGCGTGCGATGTTGATCCGGTTCTCCCCCAGGAGGACCCCGATCGCGCCGATGATGCCCGGTTTGTCCAGGTTCTCCATGACGATCATGTTGCCCTCCAGGATCGCCTCCCCGAAATACTGGTTCCATCGCACCAGACGGGGAGGGCCGTCCTTCCCGAACACGGCGCCGACCAGGCACTCCTCCCTCGAGCCCGAACGGAGATAGATGCTCACCTTGTTCGTGAAGTTCACGTCCCTCTTGGTGGCCCCTTCGGTGACATGGATTCCCATCGCTTCCGCAATGAGGGGCGCATTGACGTAGTTGACCGTCTCCTCTGCGCGCATCGGCTCGAGAAGGCCTTTCAGGAGGGCCACGGTCAGGGGCCGGATTTCGTAATCGGCCAGGTCGCCGGAATACTCCGCCCGGACCTCCTCGACCGCGCCGGGGGACATCTGGGCATAGAGGCTTCCCAACTTCTCGCAGAGCCGGAGGTAGGGCCGGAGCATGGCCAGGCTTTCCTTGCTCACGGACGGAACGTTCACCGCGTTTCGGATCAGCCCCCGGGTCAGGTAGTCGGCGATCTGCTCGGCAACCGCCACGGCCACGTTCTCCTGCGCCTCTGCCGTGGAGGCCCCGAGGTGGGGGGTGCAGATCACGTTGTCGAGGGCCAGCAGGGGGTTGTCGCCGGGCGGCTCGGTCTCGAACACGTCCAGGGCCGCACCCGCGACCCTGCCGCTCTTCAGGGCGTCGAACAGGGCCTTCTCGTCCACGATTCCCCCCCGGGCGCAATGGACCAGCATGACGCCGTTCTTCATCTTGGAGAAGGCCGCCGCATCGAGAAGGTGGTGCGTGCTCTTGTTCAGGGGCACGTGCACCGTGATGTAATCGGAGCGGGCGAGCAGCTCGTCGAAGGTGACCGCCTCCACCCCTTTCTTGTTCGCGATCTCGGCCGTGAGAAAGGGGTCGAAGGCAATGACGTTCATCTTGAGGCCCTTGGCCCGGTCTGCAACCACGCTTCCGATCTGGCCCAGACCGAGAACGCCCAGGGTCTTCCGGAAGAGTTCCCGGCCCTGAAACTTCTTCTTCTCCCACTTGCCCGCCTTCATGGAGGCGGACGCCTGGGGGACGTTGCGCGTCAGGGAGAGCAGCAGCGACAGGGCATGCTCGGCGGTGGTGACCGTATTTCCTCCGGGCGTGTTCATCACGGCGATTCCGCGCTTGGTCGCCGCTTCGATATCGATGTTGTCCAGGCCGGTCCCGGCCCGTCCGACCACCTTCAGACGGTCCGCCTTTTCGATCAGCTCGGCCGTCAGCCGGGTGCGGCTCCGTATGACCAGGGCGTCGAAGTCCTTCAGGGTCGCCGCGAGTCGTTCCGCCGAGATCTCGTGATCCACGACCGTCTCGATCCCGGGGGTTTTCTGGAGGATCTCGACCCCCTTTGCGGAGAGATTGTCGGTGACCAGTACGCGATAGGTGCTCATGCCGCTTCCTTTGTCAGGGGCTAGGATGCCAGGATGTCCATGGCCGCCTTGACCGAGGCGCCCGTCTGCACGGGATATCCCAGATCGCGGAGCACGAACTCCAGCGCCGCCAGCCCGCTCAGAATGTCGTAGCCGCTTACGTAGCCCATGTGGGAGATGCGGACGATCTTGCCCTTCAGCCGGTCCTGCCCTCCCGCGACGGCCACGCCGTATTTCTCCCGGATCAGGGAGGGGATCTTCTCGCCTTCGATCCCTTCCGGAACCTTGACGGCGGTGCAGGCCGCGCTCGGCGACTCGGGGGCCAGGAGATCGAGCCCCATGGCCTTCACGCCGGCCCGGGTGGCCCGGGCGAGCCTTTCGGTCCTGGCGAAAACGTTTTGCAGCCCTTCCCGCTTGATGCGCTCCAGGGATGCCTTGAGCCCCATGATCAGAGACACGGAGGAGGTGTAGGCGGTCTGGTTCTTGGCCAGGTTCTTCCTCTCCTTGGCGAAATCGAAGTAGTACTTCGGAAGATCCGACCCCTTTGCGAGCCTCCAGGCCTTCTCGCTCAGAGAGGCGAAGGCAAGTCCGGGGGGAAGCATCAGGGCCTTCTGGGAGCCGGCCACCACCACGTCGAGCTTCCACGCGTCCGTCTGCAGGTCGAAGACGCCGAGAGCCGTGATCGCATCCACCACGATGACCGTGCCTTCCCGGGAGGCGACGATCTCGGCAATCTCGCGGACAGGATGCCGCACGCCGGTGGAAGTCTCCGAGGCCTGCAGGAAGACCGCCTTGGCCTCGGGCGTCCGGTCGAGGGCCGCCCGGACCAGGGCCGGATCCACGGCCTTGCCCCACTCCACATCGATCGGCAGGGCCTCTACGCCGTAAGCCCGGCAGATCTCGGTCCATCTTTCGCCGAACTTGCCCGCCTGCACGACGACGGCCTTGTCGCCGCGGGAGAGAAGATTGACCACGGAGCCTTCCATGGCGCCCGTGCCGGTGGCGGTGAGGATCAATACGTCATTGCGCGTCTGAAAGAGGAGCTTCAAGTCCTCCTTCACCTCTCCGAGAACCGCCCGAAACGGTTCGTGCCGATGATGGATGATCGGCCGCGCCATGGCCGCCAGGACGTCTTCCGGAACGGGCGTCGGGCCGGGCGTGAGCAACAGGGTCTTTTTCATGAAGTGTTCCTTGCTTGTCTATGCGGAAATCCCGCCCACTCCACCTCACACCGCGCAAACCATGCATGGTTAGCACACATCAATGGAATTGTCAATTATAAAGAGGGGTTAGCCGTTTTCCCCCGATCCGCGGGGCGGAACGGGTTTGACAGGGGCGAAGATATTCTGCAAAATGGAATCACATTTCTTTGGTTAGAATTTTGAGGCCTTCACGACCAAGGAGAAATCCCATGCGAAGCCAAGAGATCCAGCAGGCGCTGGAACAGATCAAGGCCGCTTCCTCCGACATCGAGGCGGCCGCCCTGGTGAGCCAGGAGGGGTTCATCATTGCCTCCGTCCTGACGGAGAATCTGGACGAAGAGCGGGTCGCCGCGCTGTCGGCAGCCTTTCAGGGCCTTGCGGAGCGGAGCGCCGAGGAACTCGGCAAGGGAAAACCCCGCCAGTTCTTCCTGCAGGCGGACCTGGGATATATCGTCGTGATGGAAGTGACCAAGGAGGCCTTTCTCACGGCGCTCTCGAGCCGGTTCGGCAAGCCGGGCATGCTGCTCCTGGACATGCGAAAGTGCGCCGACCGGGTGAGGACGCTCCTCTAGCCGCCGGGGCCTTCTGCCGGGCTTTCTTCCTCCCCGCCGTTGCCGGGACGCGGGAGTTCGTCCGCTTCGGCCTCCTCGGGGGGCTCATCCTGCGCCTCGTCGGGGAGCACGCCCTGAGCCTCGTAGGCGAGCACGCCCTGAGCCTCCCCCCGCCCGGAGGGTGCGTTCCGCGCCCGCAGGTACAGGACGGCGGCGGCGCAGGCGTGGACCAGAACCAGAAGCAATAGGATCACATACCCGATATCCATCCCGCCGGCTCCCGTGCAAGCGTGTGAGGCCTCTGGGACCTCCATCCTCCATTTCGGGGCGGAAGACCCGGCCCCGGTTGGCGACGCCCACATTCCATGGCTTCCGCACCTGTTCCATAACGCAAAGGAACGAGTGAAATCAAGGCATCGCCCGGCAGTGGGGAAGCCTGATTGCCCTTACCGGGGGCAGTATCGGGGTAGTATCATTGTCGCGGGCCGTCCCGTTGTCTTTGCCGGGGAAGCACAATCGTCGTTGGCCACCCCGTTCGTCTGTGTGCTATAGAGGACCGAGAGGACCCTGCGGGAACTTCCATGACCAGAGAGCCCGACGAAGATTATTTCGGTCTCGAGCAATACATGCGGGAGGCCCTGGCGCTGGCCTGCCGGGCCGAGGAACTCGGCGAGGTGCCCGTTGGGGCCGTCGTTGTCCGGGACGGGGAGATCCTCGGAAGAGGCTACAATCAGCCGCTCGGCAGCGGGGACCCCACCGCCCATGCGGAGATCGTGGCGCTCCGCGAGGCCGCTCGCGCTGCGGGCAACTACCGCCTTCCCGGCGCGGAGCTCTTCGTCACGCTGGAGCCCTGCCTCATGTGCGCGGGCGCATGCCTGCACGCCCGGATCCGGACCCTCGTGTTCGGCGCCCGCGACCCCAAGACCGGGGCGGTCCGCTCGCTTTTCCGGGCGCTCGACGACCCGCGGCACAACCACCGGATCGAGGTTGTCGAGGGAGTGCTGGCAGAGGAATGCGGCCGGAAGGTCCAGGCCTTTTTCCAGAAGCGAAGGGCCTGACCGCCGGGGCCGGGGGCCGGCGCCCCCCCTTGTGCTGCCCCAGGGCCGGGAATCCGAGGCCGCCCTGCCCGCGCAGAGCCTGCCACGACGGCAGTTTTCAGGCCGGGGCGGGCATCCCTCAGGCCCCCGCCGGGCGCAAGGCTCCCCTTGCACATGCGGCCGTATTCTTGTACATGTAAATAGGACGAACACAGATTCGCGCCGGACACGCCGTGCGGAGAGATGGCCGAGAGGTCGAAGGCGGCTGACTCGAAATCAGCTGTGCCCATTTGCGGCACCGGGGGTTCGAATCCCTCTCTCTCCGCCATTCCCAAGATAAGCCGACTCGTGTCCCGCAGGGAGAGGGAGGAATACCTCGTACGTCACCAATACAGGGCTGTCCGCGTCAGAGACCCTGCGCTTCTGCTCGATGCCTGGCGTGAGCCCTACGATTTCTCGAAACATACTGTCTACCAGGGGCATGTTGCCGCCCGTTCGGGAGACGCGCTCCTCAAGTTTGTCAGCGCCGCGCTCGCCGAGCAAGGGATCGGCCACGCCGCAACGGGGCTCGCAGCCGCCTGGGCTCTCACCCGCTTCGCAGCTTTTTGCATCACCACGCTGTAACTTGCCGCCGACCCGTCGCCCGCGCTCCTGGAGCAGATACGTCGCCACCAAGCTTGGCGATCTCATGGATGAGGTCGTGGTAGTCGGGGGGCTCGTCCCGTCGTTGCTCATCGACCAGGCTGCCCTGCCTGAAGGCACCTCGGCGCATGTTGGGACCGTGGATCTCGACGTGGGATTAAAGCTTGCGCTTCTCGAAGAGGGACGGTACCGGACGCTTACCGAACGGCTGCGGGACGGGGGCTTCGTGTGTCAACCAGGAGATCATCCGCGCAAGGGTTCGCTTGGGTGTATCCCGCCTACTGCAAGAAGCCCTTCTGCCAGGAGTGGAACTGGCTGGAATATCACTTCATTCGTGTCGGTGCTGGCTGAGATCCTGAGGGCGATCATCGGCCTGGAAGGTGTCGTGGCTTCTCTCCATGCTGCGTGTGTAAATCTGAAATTCCAGGGAGCGACTTTTCTTTAATGTCTCCATGCTGTATTCGACAACCGGAGATCCCGGGCCCCAAGGTCATCGGTGTGCGTAACACCTGAAATATCTGAGGCTGACTTTCCTTCAACATCTCCATCTGTAATCGTCAGAGGAAGCGCTTCTGAGCTTGGATCGTAGTTGCATACTATACCGCACCTACGTTGGTCGAATTGCCGAACCTCCTGCATGTTGGGATGAGGCGAGCTATCCCAGGCCCAAATGAAAGGGGCCACACCCGACGGATATGGCCCCTTCTGGTTACCAACTGAACTTGCTCGACTTCCCCAGTTTGCTCCGCCTGACTTAGCGCAGGCGTACATCGAACCCTGGTTACTTTTTCTTTCCGCATCCGCTTTTCGCACGGGCAGAGACTATAGCTCCCTTTTCCTGGATCGTGATCAGCCCAGCCTGCAACTGATCCTCAGCGGCGTGGGCCACACAACTCACATACTCTCCATGGTTCCTCCAGCCCGAATTGCATGGGCACGACAGGTCGACGAGTTGCTCGCCGCTGCACCCGTTTTCATCCACAAGCGCTCCCTCAGCCGTCCCAACACAGTCGTCCTGGCTGTCCGGTACGGTGTCGCCATCGTCGTCATCATCACATACGTCCCCTAACCCGTCTCCGTCCCAGTCGGCCTGGTCAGGGTTCTCAACGAGGCCGCAGTTGTCCTCGGAGTCACGTACGCCATCGTTATCGTCGTCCGCGTCGCACGCGTCTCCCTGGGTGTCGGCATCATTGTCAGCCTGATCATCGTTTATCACATTCGGACAGTTGTCGCATGCGTCGCCGTATCGATCTTCATCCGGGTTAGCCTGACCGGGGTTCTCGACTCCGGGGCAATTGTCGCATACATCTCCGATAGCGTCGCCTTCGAAATCCTCCTGGGTCGGGTTCGGGTCGTCTGGACAATTGTCGGAGGCATCACACATGCCGTCAGAATCTCGGTCGACGTTGTGTGATCCGAAACAAATGTCACACAGATTACCGACTCCGTCCCCATCGGAGTCCGCCTGATCGGGATTAGAAACCAACGGACAGTTGTCGCAGGCGCTTCCGATGTCATCGCCGTCCCCCTCTTCCTGCCCGGGATTGGCTATCTCTGTGCAGTTATCGCAGGCGTCCCCAACTCCGTCGTTGTCGAAATCAGATTGGGCAGGGTTGGACACTGCTGGGCAGTTGTCGGAATCAGCGCAGTAACTGTCTTGATCTCCGTCGTTATTTGGATCGCGAGGACACGAATCAGCATGATCTGGCATTCCATCTCCATCACTATCCGTACCTGCACCATATTTTGCGATCAACCACTCTCGATTCTGAGGATCAGTGTATCCAGAAACATAGAAACTGCCCGAACTATCTATCGCTATCGCATACCTTGCATAACGGTCGTTATCAATGCCCAAGAAGTCCTTAATGACATTTCCGTCCGAATCGTAGATCAGAACTGAACTCCTTGAACTGATCGCACCAAGAACGAGAACATTACCATTCTGGTCAACTCTTGCCTGGGCTCCATAGTCCAGGCACCCGCTATCGTAGTCCTTAATCCATAAGATGTTTCCCGTGGGACTTAGCTTCATTGTTCTTACGTTCAAAATATTCGAGTTGCCGCAAAGATCAGTACCGGATCTGTGGTAACTGCCCGTGACGTAGACATTATTACTAGAATCTATTGCCACGCCCTGTGCGGCTCCAAACTGGCCGGTATAATAAGCGGTTGACCACAAGAGATCGCCATTGGGATTGTATTTGATGGCATGGAGTCCGTAGTATGGGGATTGGCCGACTTGCACAATATTGTCTTCTGAGTCAACGGCCAAGTCATATGCCATATCATGACCACTTGTGGCATAGGTCTTTTGCCAGATTACATTGCCATTTGGTGATATCCTGAATTTAGTTGAAATTGAAAGGGAGGCTCCCCTGTGGAAAG
>CAYLMK010000027.1:0-61730 GCA_964384945.1 uncultured Thermodesulfobacteriota bacterium
GGCGGCTACGGCTACTGTGCGGAGTATCCTGTCGAGCAGTTCATGCGTGACGAGAAGATCGCCTCGCTGTATGAAGGGACCAACGGGATCCAGGCCCTTGATTTGGTGGGCCGAAAGCTCGGCATGAAGAAGGGGGCCTACTTCATGAATCTTCTCGGTGAGATGAATGCCACCGTGGGCAAATACAAAGGGAAGGAGGGGCTGCAGAATATCGCCGACGGGGTGCAGGGGGCGGTCAATGCCCTGGCCGACATCGGCATGTTCTTTGCCGCCTGCGGGAAGCAGGGCAAGTTCCTGGTGCCGGTGGCCCATGCCTATCCGTTCATGACCATGATGGGAAAGGCCCTGTCCGGGTGGTTCCTTCTCTGGGAAGCCGGGGTTGCGGCGGAAAGGCTGGAAGCCCTCGGGAACGGAGGCAGAGAGGAGGCCTTTTACAAGGGTAAGATCGCCGGGGCGAGGTATTTCGCCCGCAACGTCCTTCCGGAGGTGGATGCTGTCGTCAAGGCGATCAAGAGCGAGGATCTCTCCATCATGGAGATACCGGACGAAGGGTTTGCCTTCTAGCAGGGATTGAGAAAGCGGGAAGGGAGAAACGAACCGATGGAGTTTCATCTCTCAGACGAACAGAAGATGTTCTACGAGCAGGCGCTCAAGTTTTTTCGCAAGGAAATCGCCCCGTACGCAGAGGAGTCGGACGACAAGCACCGGTTCTGTTGGGAGGCCTGGAAGAAGCTCGGGGAACAGGGCTTCATCGGCCTTCACCTGCCCGAGGAGTTCGGAGGAGGCGGTGCGGACGTGCTGACCACCTGCCTGGCCCACGAGGCCGCGGGCCGCGCCGGCGTGGACGGCGGGTTCACTCTGGCGTGGGGCGCCCACACATTTCTGTGCATGGACACGCTCTTCAAGTGGGGAAACCGGGAACAACGGAACAAGTACGTGCCGAAGCTGGCTTCCGGGGAATGGGTGGGAGCCATGGGCCTGACCGAGCCCAACGCAGGTTCGGACGCGGCGGGTCTGGAGACCACTGCGGTCCGGAAAGGGGACAAGTACGTCCTGAACGGCACCAAGATGTTCATCACCAACGGGCCCATCGCGGACGTGCTCGTGGTCTACGCCACCGTGGACAAGAACCGCAAGCACCAGGGGGTAACCGGCTTCATCGTCGAGAAGGGCTATCCGGGGTATTCCGTCGGCAAGGAACTGAACAAGATGAGCGTCCGTTCATCGACGACGGGGGAACTGGTCTTCGACGAATGCGAGGTTCCTGTGGAGAACCGCCTGGGTGAGGAGGGGGCCGGGTTCATGATGGCGCTGGGCACCGTCGAGTGGGATCGGAGCGCGCTTCTGGCCCCGTCGGTGGGCGCCACGGAATTCGTTCTCGAGCAGTGCGTTCGGTACGCAAAGGAGCGGCGGCAGTTCGGGAGGCCCATCGCTTCCTTCCCGGCCATCAAGCACATGCTGGCGGACATGAAGATCTATCTCGAGGCGGCCCGGATGCTGGTCTACCGGATCGCGTGGAAGAAGGACCAGGGAGCGGACCTGAACCATCTGGAGGCCTCGATCACGAAGCTCTTCATCTCGGACTGGGGGATGCGGGTGGCCAACGATGCGGTGCAGTTGCACGGAGGCTACGGGCTGATGCACGAGTATCCGGTGGAGAGGTTCTTCCGGGATTCGAAATTGGGAATGATCGGCGGGGGCACCTCGGAGATTCAAAAGACCATCATCGCCCGCATGATGATGCAGCAACTCCCGTAAGGAGCCGGACCATGGAGTTCAATTTCACGCAGGAACAGTCGGATCTTCAGCAGAGGATTCGGGACTTCTGCAGCAGGGAAATCGCCCCTGGTGCAGGGGACCTGGACGCCGCGGAGGCGGGGAGGTCCCGCGAAATGATCCGGGAGAGGCTCAGGGCTCTCGGTCGGGGCGGGCTGTTGGGATTGGGCGCGCCCGGGAAGGCGGGAGGCGCCGGAGGGGATCTCCTGAGCGACGTGATGCTCCATCAGGAACTTGGAGAGGCCTGTCCCGCGACTGCGCTCAGCGTGCTCTCCAGCGCAGGGGCCTGTGCGCGTTCCCTCCGGGAGTGGGGAGGGAGCGCGGAGCGCGACGCCTTTCTCGAGGGTCTTCTTTCGGGCGAAACGATCGGCGCCTTCGCGGACCTGGAGCCCGGAGCCGATCTGGACGCGTGGGCCTTGAAAACTGCGGCCTCGCTTTCCGGGAGCGGTTTTGGAGTCACGGGAAAGAAGGCGATGGTGCTCAATGCCCCCGTGGCTTCGGCATGCGTCGTGACGGCCTCGGTTGAGGGCGGCACGGGTCTGTTCCTCGTTGCGTTGGGCGGGCCCGGCACAGAGCTTTCTCCCTCGCAGGCCAAGCTTGGGTGTCGCGGCGTTCCGACGGCAGAGCTCATTCTGAAAGAGTGCCCTGCGGTGCGATTGGCCCCGGAGGGAGGAGACGAACCGGTGGCGGTATTTCGGGGTCGTGTTCATCTTCTGTTCGGGGCGGTGGCCGCCGGCATGGTGAACGCCGCCCTGGTGACGGCGGGCGTGCATGCCCGCGATCATCGGGCCGGAGACAAGCCCCTGGCCCGCCACCAGGAGATCTCCTTCAAGCTTGCCGAGATGTTCGTGCTCAACGATACGGCCCGCATGCTTCTCTACCGCGGCCTGTGGAGGATGGAGGAGAAGGATCCGGAGGCGCCCGTCCTCGCCTCGTGCGCCAAGGTGTTCGCTTCGGAGGCCGCCGTCAGGGCCGCGCAATGGGCGCTGCAGATCACCGGCGAGCAGGGGTACCTCAGCGGAAGCCGTGCGGAGAGGATCTTCCGGGATGCGAAACTGCTGGAGATCCTTGGGGACTGCTCCGAAAAACACCGCATGTTCGTGGCGGACCGGGTGCTGGCCGCCTATTGACTCCTGGCGACAGGCAGGGCCTCGGTTTGGCGCCGGACCGGGTGCCGCTCCCTTGCATCTGGCCATCGACAAACTCTCGAAGGCGAGGTCTCCATCGAAACGGACCGAGCCCTCGGCGATCCCCTACGTGAAGGCCGCGCCGGTATTTTCCCGGAGGAGCCGAAGGGCGGTCGATCGCGGTATCTGCGCGAGCCGCTGTCCCGCCGAGCGCCTCTCTATGGTGCGGCGCTCGCAGTAGGCTCCTCCAGAGGGAGACGACGGGTCGAAGGGCCTGCGATTGTAGACCCTGCGGGAGGCGTCCACATTCTCAGGAACGTCTCGGCCACGAGCCGGTGCCCTTGCTCGTTCCAGTGAAGGTCCCCGGGAAGGAAGTATCGGCGAATTACCTCCTTCGGATCCCGGCCGGCCTGGAGAAAGGCCGGGAAAAGATCGAGGAAACCGACGGAACGCTCCGCGGCCCATTCGCGCCAGTAGGTGACCTGAAGCGATTGGAGGTCCTTGCGAAGGATCTGCGTGGGCCAGGGATAGACGACCAGGGTCATGCCGATCCGGTAATCCTGGAGAAGATCGTGCAGGCGGTCCATGTGCCGCCGGGCCTTCCGAAGCCCGACCGTTCCGTAGTCCTCCAGGGCCCTTGCGTCCACCGTCCACAGGCTCCGGTACTCGTTGGCCGCCAGGCTTCTGTCCTCCTCGGTTCGTTGCACGTCCGGATCGCGGGCGGCCCGCCTGTAGATTGACGCAGCAATCTCCCAGAGATTTCTCAGGATCGTGGTGTATTCGAAAAGGAACTCCCGCAGGGCGGGTGTGGAACCCCCGATCCAGACCACCCGGTCCTCCACGATATCGTAAGAGACGGCCTCGTCGTGAACGTCCGAAATGTCGAGGAACAGAACCAGATGGTCGAACCGCAGGCCCGCCCGGGCGAGAAGCGCCTCGGTCTTTTTCCAGTAGATGGCCGGCGAATAGGAGACGACGGCTCCGTTGAGGATCTCCACTCGTTTGTCGGCGAGTCCCTGTTCCACGAGACAGGCGAAGGTTTTCTCGTACGGGAGGCCCACGCCGTAGGTGAACGAATCGCCCAGGAAGAGGACCCGGTAGCGGTCCGAGGTCAGCGGGAGTTCGACAACGGCCCTGTCCCGGAAGCCCAGCGAGTTGGTAAACACCGAGTGCCGGAAATCCCCCCATCGCTGATACCGGTATTCCGCCATGGGCTTGAGCGTGTGGTGGAACAGGGGCGATCGTTCGCCCAGCGCCCGGCGGTCAGCGAACTTCTGCAGGGTGCCGTACTTGAAGAGATGGTAGATGCCTGTACCGGCGAAGTCGAGCAGCAGGGTCGTGGCCAGCAGAAAGAGAAGGTAGCACCCTCTGGCATGGCGCTGGAACAGGGGTCTCGTTCTCCGTTGCATGATTCCGTGCCCGCCTTGATCACGGCGTTCCCAAGAAACAAGTATACCGGAGAGGGTTGTCTCGTGGCGACCGGGGCAATTCCGAGACGGAAACTACTCGAGGTGCTGGGCGTTCCAGAACTGCTGGGCGTGTTTGCGCATGTACGTGTCGACCACTTTATGGAAAACGGGGCTCGTCGGTTGCTTGCACACGGTTCCGTGGACCCAGTGCACGCCTACGAAACCTCTCCGAAGGGGATTCTGGACAGAAAACCACCACTGAAAATCGGAGGGCACGCCGTTGCCCCAAAAGCAGAAGTCCGCCTCCAGCCCGCGGCCCAATACATCTCCAACGGTCGTCTTCGAGGCCGTCTGAATCGGTGTCTGGTAATCCCAGACCAGCACCCGCATCTGCGGGTAGTTCCGCCCATGGTCGAGGAAGTGTTGCGTGCCGGTCCAGTTGTCGTGCCAGATCATCATCTTGGCCGCATGCGAGGTTGTCTCCGCGTAAATGGCGTCGAGCCACTCGAGATGGAGATTCACCGGCCGCGGCCCCAGCGACCAGTCTTCATCCAGACCGGCATGGAAGAAGCGGAGCGGCTGTATGCCCTCGTAGGCATGGGCGATTTCCTCAACGAGGGCGAGAAAGATCGCAAGGTGCTCCGTGTTGTGGCTCAGGACGTATTCCTCGGTAAAGGCGGCAGGCTCCTCCGCGGTCCCGATCCAGCCATAGTGGGCTGAGGATGCGTTCAGCAGAGGGATGGTCTCGAGCCCGTATTCGTTTGCTTCACGCACCAGCCCGAGAAACTCCTCGACCGAAATGGCCGTGTCTTCGGGTTGCGGAAGATGACGCCAGGCCACGATATCTCCCATTTGCAGGATAACGGTGTTGAAGCGGAACTCGCTGAGAAAATGGAGGTAGGCGCGGGCCGTTTCGATGGAGAAGGGGAGATTCATGTATTTGAAGCCGTCTGTCCGCTCCGGGTCAAAAGGATAGTTGGCCAGCAGGATGAGGAACGCCCGCATCTCCGTATCCGGGTAGTCCCGGAGGGTCATCGCGGGCAGCGAAGGGGCCGGCTGCGTGGACGGAAGGCTCCGGATGTACTGCTTCAACCCCTGCGCGGCGTGAAGGACGCCGCGGTCGCCCTGCCCGGCGGCAAGGATGTGGGTGGAGACCACCTTGAGCACGAAGTTCTCGGCGGGGGACGGGCCCTGCTGCGGGATTGGGAGGCTCAGGCCTTGCAGCAGCGTGGCGATCGCCGGATTGCCGGCCGGCGAGCCCAGGACGATCGAGTTCTCGGGCGGGTCTCCCGGGGCGTAAGGGCGCATGGAAACATGCAATCCATGGGACTCCGCGATCTGGTCCTGGATGAGGCGGCCGGCCCGCTGGTCCGTGCTCGATGGATGTGGAGGCAGGACGATCACGGTGCCTTGGCCGAAAGAGAAGGGGGGGGTGCTCTGCCGGGAGAACTCCTTGGGCGGCGGAAAGATGGGATAGGTCCGGCATCTCTGGTAGTGGCAATAGAGGCCCTCCCGGCAGGCAGCGCCGTCCTCACTGCAGGCCTCCCCCTCCCAATTGCCCTCCGGCCGTTGGCATTGCCTGCCGTTGGCGCAGAAATCGTCGGCTCTGCAGACCGGGTTCGAATCGTCCCAACAACACTCGCCCGGCAGGTTTCCTTCCGGCCGGGCGCATCGATCGTTGATGCAGACCAGTCCCGGCCCGCAGTTGTCGTTCGGCAGCGGGCTGACGGTCAGGCATGGCTGGCAGAGGTCCTGACAGGCTGCCGGAAGCCAGAAGGAGCAAGCAAGAAGAGCGAGAAGAAACACCCGGGATTTGCCTTTCATGCAGCCTCCGCGCTTGATGACCGCGTTCCGCGACGGCACAAACGGTTTGCCTGGTGCCCCCGAACTCGAGGGTATCCAACGTACGGTCGCGGTTGCTGTCGATTGCGGCACTGAAGAGCGGGGCCCCGGATCTGGTTTCGGTCTCATGCGCGTTGCGCTCCGAGTCGCTGTCATGGCAATCCGCTGCGGGGGGCGCGAAGCAGGCGCAGGAGGGATTCCCGGTCCGGCCCGTGGCCACGCCTAAAGGGTTTGAAGATATGCTTCCCGTATTCGCTCGGTCATGACTTCGGCCGTTCGCTGCCTGCCTGCAGCATTCGGATGAATGCAGTCCTCTTCCGCATCGAAATAGACCGTCTCCCAGTCGGGCGTGGCAAGGAAGGCCTCGTGGAGATCCGCGACGGAAAGGTCGGCCCCGTCGGCATAAGCTCTCAGCCGGTCGTTGTACTCGAAAACCGTCGGGCTTTCCATGTCTCCGCAGGATCCCGGGCGGGGCAGGAGGGTGCAAAGAACGGGATCCAGCCCCCTGATCCGGGCCTCCTCGACGAGGCGGATCAGGGCCTCCTCCATTTGTGCCAAGGAAACGCGGGAGGTGTCGGTCACGTCGATGGTGCCTTCCAGCAGGAATGCGAGTTCAGGGCCGCTGTAATCGATTGCATTCGTCCAGCGGGCCAGGGTGCCCGCACCGGTCAGTCTCTCGCCTCCTCTGCCTTGATTCAGGACGACAAAATCGAGTGCGTTCAGGTAGGGGTCCTCGCGGATCAGCGTCTGGGCGAGCGGCGTGATGCCCCAGTAAATGACCGAGTCCCCGAAGAACAGGATGCGTCGCAGAAGGGTATCCTCAAGGATCGTGAAATTGCGGAAGTTGCTCGTGAGCCCCTCGACCGAGACCATCACGCTGGCGGTGCCACTTGTGCCCGGCGGAACCTGGAAGTAGACATCTTCCGGCGTCCAGAGAAGCACTTGAGGCGCAACGGCCTGGCCGAAATGGACAACCCCTGCCCAGCCGAGGCTTGCACGGCCGGGATCCCGAATATCGATCACGTCACCCTGCGATCCGATAGGAGGGACCAGCACCTCGATGTAGGGGAATTCGGAACAGCCGAGAAGCAAAGACGCGAGGACGAGCACATGAATACGCCGGATCATCCGCGGGCGCCCTCCGAAAAAGAATTGATTTTCAGTACTGACGGCGACGACAGCCTGTCATGCATGACCGGCCAGGGCGGATACCGCCTGCCAGAGGCGGACAAAACTCGTTTTATCCATAACGAAGGCGTGTGCGGATCCTAGGCCATTCCCGGGCGGCCTGTCAAGCCGGAAACCGAGCTTTTCCAGGTAGGTTTGAAATCGTTCCGGGATCAGTTACGATTTTGTACTGTCTTGTAACCGGCCGTCACAATTCTGTTCCATGCAGGGCGCGGGTGATTCCGCCTCCAGGCAACCGCCCACGCCTCGGCAAGACCACGGTTGCGCCCTGATCTGGTATGAGATCGTGCTTTCCTCTTGTATTCATTGATTTTTTTCGCCTTCGGTGCCCCTGGCCGTCACTTTGGAACAATTCCTCCCCTGTCAGGGTCTGAATTAAAACGCCATACAAGGCTCGTGGCACGAGGAGTGCAGATTAGGGCGCTCCCGGTGAGAAGAGACGGCTGTCATTGAGAGGAGATGATTCGCTGACCGGCCGGGCGCCCTCCAAATGGAGTTTCAGGTTCGTGCGGAAAGGGATCCATGAAGAAAACGAGATGGAGTTTTGCTCTTCTTTTGATCGTCACCGCGGCCCTGAGCGGATCCTGCGGTTCGGGCGGGGCGGCTCGGGATCCAGATTCCACTCCCGGATCGGGGACGCCCGCAGAACCGGATACTTCCGTGGAGCCGATCTCGGGTACAGAGCAAAAAAATCAGGTCTTCCCCAAGTCGCCACCTCCTGCCGACAGAATCCATGTGGTCGATTTGAGCCGCTTCCTGTATCTGCTCGACCAGAATCAGGAAACCATTTCGTTCATGACCCTTGCCGGACTTGTGAACCGCTCTCAACCGGCAATCTACCTGGCCTCCTCGCCCGATGATCCCTGGCTGGACTGGCTGAAACAGCGGGGCGACATTGAGGCCTATGAATGGCTTTCGAATCCTTACGAGCTCTTTGCCCGGTACGGCGCCCGGGCGAACGGGCTCGTTGTCATCGATCCCGGGATCGCGGCAACCTATAACGTCGCCTGTGTCGTGGCGGCCTGTGAGGGCCTGGTCGCGTGTCACCCAAGCTATGTGTCCAGGATCCAACAACACAATCCGGGGCTCAAGGTGGTCCGGGACTTGAGACAGGAGCGGTTTGCCCACAACGGGGAGGCCTATGACTGGGCGTACGAGATGTACTGGAGTGAGATGCGCCATGACATCCTGGCCTGGATGGACACGTCCTTTCGGCCCGCGGGCCCGAGGGACTACTGCGTAGCCCACAAGATATTTCCGCTCTGGGTGAACGGCTATGCCCTGCCATGGGAACCCGGAATCAACGTGAAGGCGGAGCAGAGTTTTGCCGAAAAGATCCTGAGTGAAACTCCGGAGAACATTCCGATGCTCGGCTGGCCCGGGATTACCCGCGGGATGGGCGAGCATGGGGGCATTGCGCTCTGGAGCCGATACGGCAAGTACGCGGTCGTCGAGGGCGACCTGGCAGGCCTCAGTTTCCACAGCGGTTGTTCCCCGGTTTCCTTGGATACGATTCCGCCAGCGGCGGCGCCGGAGTTCGACATCGACCGGGTGTATTACGCGACCTACCACTCGGAGGGGGAGGTCCTTTGGCAGGACAATTCGTACCGCGGGCCCTGGGAACAGGCCTCGCGCGGTCAGGTTGCTTACGGGTGGTCGATCGGTCTGCTCCAGCGGGAACTCATCCCGGCGATCCTGGACTGGTTTCTGCGGGGCGACGAGTCTTCGCGGCCCATCCAGCCCGGGGACGCGCTGGTGTCCGCCATGTCAGGCCTGGGATACGTCTTCCCCCAGGAGCTTCCTGAGAAGGCACGAAAGAATTTCTTGAATCTGACCAAGTCCGCCATGGCCTCCAACAAGATCACGACCCTGGCAATCCATTTCAACAACGCGCCCTACTCCGAGAAGAAGCGGATTGCGGGGGAATACGGAGAGCGGCTTGGATCCTCAGCCCATGCCATCTTCCCCGACTACGCCTACAGCCCGGGGACGACCTATGGGATGAGCAACTATCTTTCCCACGGCGTTCCGACCTTCCATCCCCTTGCCCCCGGTTTCAAGATGGAAGGCAATGCCCCTGCGGATATAGCGCGCGAATTCCACCAGCGGCTGCATGACCGCGGGGCTCCGGCCTTCGGCGAGATCTTCCTGATGGGATGGAGCAGCGGTCCGAACAAGGCCGTTCAGGTGAGGGACAGCCTCGAAGGGCTTGCCGGAGACCTGTACGTGCCGGTGCGGCCGGATCACCTGGGCATCCTTTACAAAAAGTCGGGCGCCGGAATCGAACTCGACTTCTTTGATGATTTTTCTGCGGGCCATGCCCAGTGGACCGTGGAATCAGGCCGGTGGGCCTCGAAGGGAGGGACCTACGTTCAGGAAGAGGCCGACCCGGCCTGGCATGCATCCCGCGCAGGCAACTGTCAGTGGGACAATGTGGCGGTTTCGGCCCTCCTGAGAAACGCTGCCTCCTCGGAGAAGGCAGGGATGGCTGTTTTCGGCCGTTTCAGGGGGATCAACAACGCCTACTACCGGTTTGAACTGTGGCGGGATTCAAAGGGCAGTTATGCTCGCCTGTTCAAGAAGAGAACGGGCGAGTCTCCCCGCCTGCTTGCGGAGTCCCCCTTCGAAAAGGATCTCACCCAGGAGAGTCTCCTTGAGATGGTTCTTCATTGTGGCTCCATCGTCTGCAGCATAGATGGTTCCCAAGTCATCGGCATCCTCGACCCGGATCCGATTTCCCGGGGGTGGGTCGCCTTGGGCAGCTACGGAAGCAGGACCACCGTCGACGAGGTCTTGGTGGAGAGGTCGGCCGCATGCGTGGATTGCGACGGCGACGGATACGGAGAACCGGCCGACGCAACCTGCCCGGGAGGCGAATCCTGGGACTGCGACGACTACGACGGCCTGGAGACCCCGGGGGGTGGGGAAGGGCCGAGAGGCGACCGGACCTGCTTTGACGGACTGGACAACAACTGCGACGGTCTGTTCGATCAGGACGATCCCAAATGCGGCTGAGGATCGCTCAGAACACACAGCCACAGCCCCTGAACCCTTTTCCTCGGAATTACGGTTTCCAGCCTGCATGACTCAAGATCCATGCCCATTGCGTCGAAACAATAGGTGGGACGGACGTTTCACCGTGCGCCGTCAGCCGCGGCGGACGGGCAAAGGAACAGGAAACCATGCGGGCCGCCCGAAAAGGGGTGCCTGCAGAGTCTTTTCGGGACGGTGCCTTCGACAAAGGTCCCTGCAAGAGGGGTGCAGCCTGTGAGGAAAGTTCGCTTATCGATGATTGCGCGCACGGTCCTGGCGGCGGGTCTGTTCAGTCTGGCTGGGGCGGGAGAAGTCCTGGGGGCGGAGATCCGGGTGCGGACGACGGAGGATTTGGGCCCCGTGAGTCCGGGGGTGTTCGGCAACAGCGTGATCCTGGGCGGGGATGTGATGGGCTTCAATCGCTGGGTGTCCGACGAACGGGACTATGAGGAGGCCAAGGCCAAGTGGAACTACTACCTGCCCTATATCGCGGAAATGGGGCCGACCGTCCTGAGATACCCGGGCGGGTTGACGGCCAATAACTTCTACTGGAAGGCAGGGATCGGCCCGATCAGCCAGCGGGATCCGAATTACGGGGGCACGGGCATCCCGCAGACCTTCGGTACGGACGAGTTTCTCCAGTACTGCGAGGAGTTGGGGGCCGAAGGGATTCTCGTGGTCAATGTTTCCACCGGAGGCAAGCGTGCCGGCTCCATTCAGGATGCGGCCGACTGGGTCGAGTACTGCAACGCGCCCAACGACGGCTCCAACCCGGGAGGGGGCACGGACTGGGCGGCCGTGCGTGCGGCCAACGGCCACAAGGAACCTTACCGCGTAAAGTACTGGGAGCTGGGCAACGAAGAGACCTTCCCCGGCTTCGAGCATTACGCGGACCGGGTCAAGGCCTATTCGGCGGCCATGAAGGCCATCGACCCGACGATCGAGGTCGGGGCGATCAGTTCGGGGAGCGGCCTTGACGCGGTTTACGGACAACAGGCCTGGCTGGATTACCGGAGCCTGATGCTCGATCGGGTCGGTGACTCCTTTGACTTCTGGACCCAACACATGCACACGCCCGGAGGCAACAGCATCAATCTGATCCGCGAGGGTGCCTCGGTGGAGGTGGACGTGTCGTTGCAGCAGTCGGGCGACTACCGGTTCGACCTGGCCGTGGAAGGCGATTGCGTGCAGCTTCAGTGCCCTGTGCTTTCTTTCGATGTGGACGGGCGGCAGGCGGGCCGCTGGCCCGGGCCGGCCTACGGGCTGCTCCGGACAGGAACCGTCCGGCTGGACGCAGGCACCCATGTGGTCCGGCTGCTGGCGGAAACGCTGCGGAGCGGCGCCCGGCTGAGCGTTGTTCAGGAGGTCCTGATGTACCGGCCAGGGGATCCGGCGCCGCGTTCCATCGATCTGAAGAAAAGTCTTGCCTGGTACCGTGCGCTCTTCGGCGGCTGGGCGGTGTCGGAGAGGGTCTATCAAATCGGCGAGCCCTATGCCGGCGGAAAGCCGGTCTACTACACGGAGGCGAACACGGCCTATGAGGAGGACAAGAGCCCACCCTATTCCTCCAAGGCCTGTTACCTTCGGGAGATGCTTCATACCGGATGCCTCTACCACTTTCTCCTGCGCAACGGCGTACCTCTGGCCAACTACTGGCTGCTTTTTCACGACCGGGCCGGGCTCGGCGTGCTGGAGGGCGTGGCCGCAGACGAGGAGGCCGGGGAACTGGGAAGGCTCGATCCCCGTCGCAGGCCCGTCTTTCACCTCCTCAAGGCGTATCGGTGGACCGCCTTCGAGCGACGGGTGGGCGTCGAGGTTCTTGGAACACCGAGCTTCCCTGTGGGGCCGCAGACCGGGATCACGATCGGATATGCCGGCCAGGATTTCGATATCTCCTATCTGCAGGCCCTGGCTACGATCAAGGAGGACGGAGAAAGGCTTTCCCTCTTTGTCATCAACCTTCATCCGGAGGAAGACTTGGAGGCGCCTGTTGCCCTGGAAGACTTTCCCAGGAAGGGCGCGGTCAAGGTACTGACCATCGCCGGGGCCTCGCCCTCGGCAAGCAACGAACCGGAGGATTGCCCGGCAGGGGACTGCGTGCAGACCGTGGAGCGAGTCCTCCAAGCGAGCACGAATCCGTTTTCCTATCGGTTCCCCCGACACTCCGTGACGGTCTTCGTCTTCTCCGCGACCGGTTCCGACGAAGCCCCGCCCCGGGCTCCCGGCGGGCTTGCCGGCAGCGCAGGGGACGGAAACTCCTTTCTGTTCTGGAATGCGAGCGCGGAGGCGGACCTTGCGGGCTACAATCTTTACAGGTCGCGGACGGCGGCCGGGCCGTATCGAAACCGGGTGAATGCGGAACCGATCCGGATCCCGGAATATCTCGATACCGCGGTGGACAACGGGGTGAACTATACCTACGCGGTGACCGCCGTGGATCGCGCCGGCAACGAGAGCCCGCTGTCCAACAAGGTGACGGTCACGCTGGACGGAGGCGAGGGCGATCCGGTCGGGGATGACAAGACCCCGCCCTCGGCGCCCATCCTCATTCAAGCGCGGTAATCCGTCGGATCGTTACTTCCCCCAATAGCCTTCCTTCTTCCCCGAGGCGTAGTTGTAGAACCCCTTCTTCGTCTTTTGTCCGCAAAGACCGGATTCGACCATCCTCTGCATCAGGGGAGGGGGGAAGTATTTCGGATCCTGCGTATCGTTGAAAATTGCCAGGGAGGCATGCATGAGGACATCGATGCCGGTGAAATCAGCGAGTTCAAGGGGCCCCATCGGGTGGTTGAAGCCGAAGCGCATGGCATTGTCGATGTCTTCGGGGTCGGCGACCCCGGCCTCGAGCATCCGGATGGCCTCGAGGCACATGGGCAGGGCAACCCTGTTCGCGATGAACCCGGCATGGTCCTTCTTGACCACAACCGTTGTCTTGCCCACCGACTCGGCCCATGTTTTCGCTGCCGCGATGGTCTCCTGGCTCGTCTGGATCCCTGTGATGATCTCACAGAGCTTCATCAGGGGGACGGGGCTGAAGAAATGGGTTCCAACCACCTTGTCGACCCGCTTGGTCGCCGCCGCGATGTTGGAGATGGGGATGGCGGAGGTGTTGGTGGCGAGGATCGTCTCCGGGCGACAGACCTTGTCGAGTGTACCGAACACCTCCCTCTTCACGGCGAGCTTCTCGAACACGGCCTCCACCACGAGGTCGGCATCGGCCGCATCCTCGAGGCGGACGGTTGTGGAGATGTTCGTGAGCGCCGCGTCGTGGTGATCGCGGGAGATCTTCTCCTTCTGGAGGAATTTCCCCAGAGAGGCCCTGATGGCCGCCATTCCCTTGTCGCAGAATTCCTGCTTCACGTCGTGCATCGTAACCTTGTAGCCTGCCTGGGCGCTGACCTGGGTGATGCCGCTCCCCATGAGACCGGAACCGACCACGAAGATTCGTTCTATCTTCATGAAGACTTCCTCCATTCGGTGAACCGTTTCCTGCATCCCGTCCTTCCCGCCGCCTCCAAAAAAGCGGAAGCAGTATAGCCGTCCATCGCGGGAAAGTCCACACAGAGGCCCGAAAACAAGGCATTTTTTGACTCGATGCGTGTCGTGTGGTAACCTCAAGACCCGCTTTTTGACCGTGCATTTTTCTTCGGGTGCACCTGCCTGCAGGAGTTGGAGGGCGGCTTGCCGAACCTCGGGAACGTTCACCGGTCACGCGAGGAGGAAGGACATTGGCTGACAGGGCAGAGTCATTCGACGCAGTTGTTGTCGGCGCGGGAATCGCCGGGCTCGCCGACGCGGAGATCGAGTCGTGGGACGATCGTTCCCTGGAGGAATGGTTGGTTGAGAACGTGGGGAGAAAGCCGGTTTGTGAACTTCTGACCGATTTCGGGATGATCATGACCACGATCCCCCACGCCGGCGACATGGCGGCCGGCGAGGTGCTCTATATTGCGAGGGACAACCTGCGGAAGGTGCGCCAGCTTCTTTCCTCCTCCTACCCGATAGGCGGAATGGCCGGTATTACCGAGCCTCTGGCGCAGGTGATCCGGGAAGGAGGAGGGACGATACGGCTCGGAAGCAGGGTGGATCGCGTACTCCTCGACGGGCGGAGGGCGGTGGGCGTGGCTGTCGAGAAGGGGGCACATCCGTATCCGCAGGAATATGCCATTCCCGATTGTGAGCAGGTTGAGGCCCGTACCGTCGTGCTCGCCCTCCCGATCTACCAGTTGCCGTGGGTGCTCGATTTCCACTCTCCCGACTCGGTTCTCCCGGTGTGGTGGAGGAAGCGCATCCTGGATATTCAGCACGAAGTCACAGGGCTTGTGGGTTACATCCTCGGCCTGAAGCGTCCCGTGGTCGGGGAACTGTGTTTCTTGAGCGCCTTGAGGACGCGTCACGCCGGCCTGCCCTTCCAGGCCTTTCCGGCCTCCAACTTCGACCCGGACATTGCCCCGCCGGGAAAGCAGGTGCTCCACACCGACTGCGTAACCGAGTACCGCGAAGTGGCGGACAAATTTTCGCGGCGCAGGATCCTGGACCTCCTCTGGCAGGATCTGCTGGAGATGTTCCCGGGCATCGAAGAGTGGGTGGAGTGGAGAATTCCTTACTACGTGGCCGGTTGCGACGGACTGGCGCGGAAGCCTGGATTGGTGGGAAGGTTCAAGCACGGCCTGAAGGCGCCGGGTGTGTCGAACCTGTACTTTGCGGGAGACACCTACCAGGGTCGGGGGCTTGCCACGAACGGAGCGGCGCTGAGCGCCATGCAGTGCGCCGACTTGATTCTGGCGGAACGCAAGGAATGACCGACAGGGGGAGTGCAAAGATGAGGGAAGGCAGCCTCACGTGCGTCGTGGATGGAGGCGTGGCGACCGTAACGGTGGACCACCCGCCGGTGAACGCCCTCAACCGGGCCCTGTGGATCCGCATCGGCGAGATCTTCGAGGAGATCGGTCTCCGGGAAGACGTCAAGGCGGTGATTGTGACCGGGGCCGGCGAGAAGGCCTTCGTGGCCGGTGCGGACATTACCGAGTTGGGGGAGAAAGGGCGCCTCGACGGCGAGGCATACTCCCGGCTGTGCCAGGAATCCTTGAACAAGGTGGAGTTCTGCCCCCAGCCTGTGATCGCGGCCGTGAACGGCTTTGCGCTCGGCGGCGGCTGTGAACTGATGATGGCCTGCGACATCCGCGTCGCCTCCGAGAAGGCCCGAATCGGCCTGCCGGAGATCAACCTCGGCATCCTTCCCGGTGCCGGCGGGACGCAGCGGATCGCCCGGATCGTGCCGAAGGGCTATGCCAAGCTGATGGTACTGAGCGGCGAGATGATTCCTGCTGACGAGGCCTTTCGAATCGGGCTCGTGGACAGGGTCGTGCCTGGGGCGGATCTGATCGGCGAGGCGAGAAGGCTTGCCGAGAAGCTGGCCGGAAAGGCCCCCGTCGCCCTGAAGCTTGCGAAGAAGGCCGTGAACGAGGGCATTGCCGTCTCGCTGCGCGAGGGCCTGAACATCGAGGCGCAGTATTTCGGTATGCTCTGCGGGACGGAGGACAAAAACGAGGGGGTCGATGCCTTTCTGAGCAAGCGGAATCCAGACTACAAAGGAAGATGAAGCGGAAGGTGCGACAAACCGATTTGCAGGAGCCCGTATCATGGCGGAATGGCTGCAGGAGGTGGAGACTCGTACGCTGAAGGGAAAGATCAGCGTTCCATACACCTGGTGGGTCGGCGAGACGGGAAGCCGGTTCCTGCTCGCCCTGCGGGATGAGGGGAGAATCCTGGGCAACCGGTGTGCCCGCTGCAACAGGGTCTATGTGCCCCCCCGGAAGAACTGCGGGAGGTGCTTCGCGGATCTGGATGAGTAGGTGGAGGTAGGCAAGGAAGGGGTGGTGAGCGCCTACACGATCGTGCATTTCGCATACCCGCTCCACCCCGCAAAGGCGCCCTTTGCCTACGCGATCATCCGACTCGACGGCGCGGATGTGGGCCTGGTTCACCTGGTCAAGGACGATCTCGACAAATTGAGGAGCGGCGCGAGGGTCAGGGCGGTGTTCAGGCAGGAGCGCACCGGCCACATCCTGGATATCGACTCCTTCAGAATCGTGAGCGAATGAGTCCGGAGGCGGGGATGGAGAACATCGCCATCGTGGGGGTCGCCCAGACTCCTTACGAAAAGAGGAAGAAGGACGCGATCTACCACGACCTGGTTTACGAGGTGACGAAACAGGCGATGGAGGATGCGGGGTATCGCCTCGAGGACATCGACAACGTCATCACCGTCTCGAACGACTTCCTGGACGGAAGAACGATCTCCTCCATGGCGGTGGGCGAGGCGGCAGGGGCCCGGGACAAGAACATCTCCACGGTGGAGGGAGACGGGACCTTCGGCGCCTTCTACGGAGCCATGCGCGTGCTGGGAGGATTTCGAACGACCCTCGTCGTAGCGCATTCCAAGGGGAGCGAAGGAGACATCCGTTACGTAACGAACGGGATGTTCGACCCGATCTATCAGCGCCTTCTCGGGCTCGAGGGGGTCAGCGCCGCCGCCCTGCAAGCCAACGCCTACATGAACCGGTACGGGATCCGAGAGGAGGCCTTTGCGCAGGTGTCGGTCAAGAACCATCGAAACGCAAAGCAGAACCCGTTCGCGCAGCTTCCGATGGATCTGACGGTGGAGGATGTGATGGCCTCGCCGAAGATCGCGGACCCGATCAAGCGGCTGGACTGTTCGCCGGTGAGCGACGGCGCGGCCGCCGTCATCATCGCCGACGAGGAGATGGCGGGCAAGGCGCGCACCCGGCCGGTCTGGATCCGGGGGGTGGCGCACTGCGCCGAGGACTACTTCCTCGGGGACCGGGATCTGGCGGACCCAAAGGCCTTGCGTGACGCCGCGGCCCGGGCCTACCGGATGGCTGGGATCCTCGACCCCCTGCGGGAGATCGACGTGGTGGAACTCTACGACGCCTTCAGCTACATGGAACCATTGTGGCTGGAAGGCATGGGATTCTGCGAGCCGGGCGAGGGGGGAGGGATGATCGATAAGGGGATCACCCCGATGGGCGGAACCCTGCCGGTGAACCCTTCCGGCGGCGTCCTGTCGGCCCATGCGGTGCTCGTTGCGGGGCTCGCCCGGTTGATCGAGGCCACGCTCCAGCTCCGGGGGGAGGCCGGCGGCCGGCAAGTGCCGGGGGCGAGGCGGGCGCTCGCGCATGGCATCAACGGGCCTTGCGGCCAGAGTCACTGCGTGTGGATCCTGAGCGGAGACAAATGAGCGGGGGCGCGGGCATGCCGAGAAAAGCTGCAATCGTCGGAACCGGGCAGACAGACCATCGAAGCCACAGGCCGGACGTGAACGGCAGGGAGTTGATCTACGAGGCGGTGACGCGCGCCCTGGAAGACTGTGAGCTCACCATTCGTGACATGGACGCCATCGTCATCGGCAACATGGACCATTTCGAATCGATCAATTACGTGGACACCTGGAGCGTCGAGGGGTCCGGGGCGTGGATGAAGCCGATCCTGAAGGTGACCACGGGGGGAACGACGGGCAGTTCCGTAGCGATCGCCGCGTACTATCACGTAGCCTCCGGGTTGTTCGACCGGGTCCTGGCCATCGGATGGGAAAAGAACTCGGAGAGCGACACCACGGCCGCCATTGTCACGTGCAGCGACCCGGTCTGGGACCGGTTTTCGTACTCGGGCGCGATCCCGAGCCTCGCCACCGAGGCGAGCGCCTACATGGAGAAGTACGGGGCCACCCAGGAGGACGCGGCACGGGTTGCCGTGCGGGACCGCAGCCACGCAATGAACAATCCCCACGCCCATCTGCGGAAGCCGATCACGCTGCAGGACGTCATGGAATCGCCCATGCTCGCCTATCCGATCAAGCTGCTCGATGTGTGCCCGAGGACGGACGGGGCCTGCGCGGCGGTCTTTGCGGCGGACGGTGTGGCCCAGAAGATCTGCCGCCGCCCCGCATGGATCAAGTCGTGCGCGGTCCGTCACACCTATACCTGGTTCGGAGACGCCGACTACAATGCAGGGATCGAGTCTCTGCAAAAGGCCTCCCGGGAGGCCTATGCGCGCGCCGGTATCACCGAACCCGCCGAACAGTTCGACGTTGCCGAACTGTATCTGCCTTACTCCTATGCGGGCCTGAAGTGGATCGAAGACCTGGGCTTCTGCGGCCCGGGAGAGGGACCGCGATTCGTATCCGACGGACACACCGACATGGGCGGCAAGATACCGGTCAACCCGTCGGGCGGGGTCATCAGCACGAATTGCATCGGCGCCACCGCGCTTCTCAGGGTCGCCGAGGCCGCGCTCCAAATCATGGGGAAGGGGGGTGCGCGCCAGGTGCCGGACGTGAAGACCGCTCTTGCGACAGGCTTTGGAGGGTGCTTCTGGTCGGATGTCGTGATCCTGAGTGCGGATCGGCCGTGAACAAGGAGCAGGCAGCAGGGGCCGGGGACCGGAGGTCGGGCAGCCGGAACGTCCCCGAGCGAAGGAATCGTTGCGGCAGACAGAAGCAGCAGGAGATGCGAGGATGACGACAGGGAGGGATTACAGCAGGCTCTTGACCGTCTCGTTCGCGAGCCCCATGCCCTACGAGTGGTCGGTCGGGAAGTACGGAAGCCGGTTCTTTGAGGAAATCAGAAGACACCAGAGATTCATCGGGATTCGATGCCCTTCGTGTCGGAAGGTCTACATGCCTCCGCGGAGGCTTTGCGGCCCCTGTTTCCGGGAACTGGAGGATCTGGTTCCGCTGCCGAACGAGGGTACGATCATGGCCTTTTCGATCGTCAACTATCCTTTTCTCGACCCGGAGACAGGAAGACAGCGGCCCATTCCGTACACGTACGGGTATATCAAGATTCAGGGCTCGGACTCGATCTTCTCGCACATCATCGACGAGACGGACGTGGAAAAGATCAAGGTGGGGATGAAGGTGAAGGCCGTCTTCAAAAGGCCGGAGGCGATGGAAGGAAACATCCGGGATATCGAACACTTCGAAATCGTACGCGAAGGAAGGCATGAGCGGTAGAGCTGCGGAAGCCGACGAACCGGCCGTGATGTTCAATCCGAGGACCCGCTCCATCCGGTGGAGCGGGATCGCCGGAGCGCGGATCCGGCCCGGAACGATCAGCTCGCGGGACCGCACCGGCATGGGCGACTGCGTCCTGATGGAATTGCGCAAGGGCTTGTTTGCCGTTTCGGACAGCTCGAACCGGTTCCCGACGGCATCCAGGCGTTTTTTGAGAAAGCTCGTCTGGGCCCTGGAGGGATTGCCTTCGCCGGCCCCGGGCACGAGCCCCCTTGCCCCGGAGGCGTTCGAGCGATTTTCCCGCGCCGTGGTGGAAGCGGCCGAACAGGTCCTCCAGACGATCCCCTACACCGAAAGTTGCACCTTTACAGGGATTCTCTTAGGCAGGACCGGCGCGGGCAGCAGGGGTATCCTGTTTCACACCGGAGACAGCCTGCTCTACGAGGTGGACCGTAAGACGCGCGCCTCCCGGAGCATGACGAGGACCAATTTTTGGATGGTCGGCAAATCGAAGCGTTTCTTCCAGGTCGAGGAGATCGATATCCCTTCGGAGGCGATCTTTCTGCTCGCCACGGACGGTGTCGCAGACCTAGGTTCAGGCAACCGTAACGACCGGAACGACTGCCTTGCCGATTTTGCAGCCCGCTATCCGGTGGAGGAAGTCCCGGACAGGCTTGTGGAGGCCATCGATGTGCAGGAGACCGCGACGGACGACCTGGTGATCGTTGCGCTGGATCCGAACCGCCTGCGATTCTCGGATGCGACCATCCTGCTCGGGGGCACGGATGAGCAGGAGGAGAGGCGGTACAGGAGTCAATGCCGCGAGCATCTCCATGAGGACGGTTATGCCCCGATCCTCGAGCAGGCCTCCTGGCGGGACTGTGCCCTGACCGTCAGGTGAACCTTTCGTTGCCGGCCGGCGGGCATCCGTCGACGGCACCCGACGCGCTCCGCTTCAAGAACTCGTGCCTGTCGGCCATGGCTGCGAAGGCCCGGACCGCCTCCTCGATGGTCGGGTATATGACGAATCCCTTGCGGATAATCTCGAGCAGGCCGCCGTAGCCCCTTCGAACCGCCAGGCGGGCCACGTTCGAGGTGACCAGAAGCGGCTTGCCCCATTTCCGGCCGTACTCGGCCATCCGCTTTCCCTGTTCCACGTCCCTGTCCACCAGCATTCGGATGACCTTGCTGTCGGTCCTGGCAGCGGTCCTGTCGGGGTCCAAGGGATCCAGCATCGAGTAGATCCATCCCATGCCGAGGGACAGCACGCCGTCCACCTCCCCGCTCTCCATCAGGATCGGGATCAGATCGACGACGTCGGCGTATCCGAGCCCGGCCACAAGGTCGACCGGGTTGTTGGGCGCCCACCAGGAGGGCAGTCGCTCACGCAGTTTCGCGATCGTCTCTTCGGAAAGGCGAACGACGTCGAGGCCGGCGTCCGAAGCCGCGTCCGCGGCAATCACCCCGTAGCCGCCGCCGCCGGTGATGATCGCGACCCTGCGGCCTGCCGGAAGGGGAGAGGAGACAAGGGCCGCCGCCATGATGACCGCTTCCTCCATCTTTTCCATCCGGATGATGCCGGACTGCCTGCAGACGCTGGAAAAGATCCGATCCGAACCTGCGAGCGAACCGGTGTGGGTGGCTGCGGCCGACATGCCCGCCTCGGTTCTCCCGGCCTTGACGACCACGACCGGCTTCGCCAAGGAGGCCCTCCTGGCTGCCTGGAAGAAGGCCTGCCCGTCCTCGATGCCCTCGATGTGAAGGAGGATGACCTTCGTGTCCTTGTCCTGCCGGAAATACTCGAGGTAGTCGGGCCAGCCGATGTCCGAGCAGTTGCCCGCAGAGACGACCTTGGAGCAGCCGAAGCCGAACTCGGCAAGCCTCTGGGCCAGCACCGTTGAGACGCTCCCGCTCTGGCAGGCGATCCCGATGGGGCCGGGTTCCGGCATGAACGCCGGCATCCAGGGATAGAGATTTGCCCGTGGGACCGCGATTCCCTGGCCGTTGGGCCCGATCAAGGCCATGCCTCCGGCCCTGGCCCTTTGCACCATCTCCGCCTGTACGGCGCGGCCTTCCTCACCGAGTTCGGCGAATCCCGCCGAGATGACGAGCCCGGCCTTCACCCCCTTGCGCACGCTCTCGGAAATTGCCTGCGGAACCGACTTGGCCGGGATCGTGAAGATGGCGAGATCCACGTCCCCGGGGACCGAGGATACGCTCGGGTAGGCCTTGAGCCCCTGAACCTCGGTCTCTCCGGGGTTCACCGGATAGATGGCGCCCGCGTACCCGCCCCTCCGGAGGTTTCGGAACACGATGCCGCCCCACTTCTGCTTGTTGTTCGACGCGCCGACAAAGGCCACCGAACGGGGGCTGAAGAATTTTTCCATTGCCTCGATGCGACGGGACACGGATTCTTCCCTCCAAAGAAGGCTTGTGTGACGAGAAACGAAGCCATCATACCGAAAATCCGGGGTTTTGCAATCCCGCTGCCTTCCGTCGGGCCTCCCAGGGGAATGCGGCGTTGGAGTGCGCGGAGACGGGCAACGGCTTGACTCCGGATTCCCGGGCTCCCTATACTCCGCTGCGCCAACAACCTTTTTGCACGGCTTCCGGAAACCTGCACAGCGAGGGCTTTTCCGATGAAGGTGGAAGACTTCAACGACATCCTGTACGAGAAGGACGATTCGACCGGCATCGTCACGGTCACGCTGAACACCCCGAAGAGAAAAAACGCCCTGAGCTTCGTCACGTTCTTGGAACTCTTTTACGCTTTCGATCGGATGGAGAAGGATGCGTCGGCAAGGGCCGTGATCCTGACCGGGGCAAAAGACCCGGATTCCATGGACCCGACGAACGAGGCTTTCAGCAGCGGGGGCTACTTCAACATGAAGATCCTCCAGGACATTCCGGAGGCCCTGCGGAAGGAAATCGACCTGACCGATATCGCCCAGAAAAGGCTCTGCCTGAAGATGTTCTCCTTCGACAAGCCCGTGATTGCCGCGATCAACGGCCTTGCCATCGGCGCGGGGTTCACCATGCCGTTGGCCGGAGCCGATCTGATCTACCTGTCGGAGCATGCCTGGATCGAGCTGCCCTTCGTGGGGCTCGGGATCGTGCCGGAATTCGCGCTTTCCTATTTCCTGCCCCGGCTGATGGGCTTTCAGCGGGCCAAGGAGATCGTCTATTTCCGCAAGCGCGTGACCGCACAGGAGGCGCTGGCGTGGGGGTGGGTCAACGACGTAGTGCCCCACGAGCGGCTGCTGCCCCATGCGCGCGAGGCGGCGATGAGGCTCATCCCCCCGGAGGGGCCCGGCCTGGCTGTGAGACTGACCAAGAGGGCGTTCCACAGGCCCTACATCGATGCCGTCGCCAAGGCGCTGGATGCGGAGAACGAAGGCCTGAACCAGGGGGTTCTGACCCACGACTTCGGCGAAGCCCTGATGGCGCGGAAGGGAAAAAGGGCGCCGGTATTCCGTGGAGAATAAGTCCGCGCTCCTCCCCGCTCGCGGCTGTCACCCTTCCCCTTTCGACCCCGCGGTTCCCCCGCACCCCCGCCGGGCGCGATGCAGGATGGACGGCGCCGGGGCCGCCCGACCGCAGGGGCGGGCTGCTCGCCGTTGCGAGAGGGGCATCCACGGGGAACTGACGCGGGAACTCTCAATCCACGTTGTTCCCGTTTCGGACCCGCCAGGGCTTGAGCGTGTTCAAGGCCGCGGGCAGAAAGAGGAGGGAGCCGAGCAGGGAGGAGGTGAGGGCGATGCTGCTCAGCAGGCCGAAATCACGCGTGGCCTTGAAATCGGAGGAAAGGAATACGAGGAAACCGGCGATCAGCATCGAGGTGGTCAGGACGATCGCCCGGCCCGCGGTCTCCAGGGAGCCGTACATGGAGGCGACATAGTCGCCCCTTCGATCGAGTTCTTCGCGAAAGCGGGCAAGGTAGTGGATCGTGTCGTCCACGGCCATGCCGAGGCAGATGGCGAACGTGATCACCGTGGACACCCGCAGTGTGATCCCGAAGAGGCCCATGCACCCGAGGGCGACGACGAGCGGAATGACGTTCGGGATCATGGCGATCAGCCCGGCCAGGAGCGAACGGTACAGAAGGGTCACGGCGACGAAGATGATCACGAATGCGGACAGGATGCTCACCAGCATGTCGCGAATGATGTTGTCCAGGGCCCGGTTGGCAAGCAGGCTTCGGCCGGTGACGTGACACGTCGCCGGAGGCTCGAACAGGGCGGCGGCCTTCTCCTCGGTGAGACGTTTCAACTCGAAGAAGCTTCGTGTGCCCATGTCCACGCCCTGGCAGGCCAGGTGCAGGTATCTTCCGTCCGGGGTGACCAGCGCGTCCAGGTCCTCCGGATCGCCGGACATTCCATAGAGGAGCAGGTACTGGGCCACGAGTTCCCGTGTCTCCGGGATGCGGTAGAATGCGGGATCTCCACCGTTCATGGCCTGGTGCATCTCCTTGAGAAGCGCCGAGATCGAGAAGGTCTTGCGGATCCAGGGTTGGGAGCCCAGGAAGGATTCCAGCCGATCGACGCGCCTGAGAAACTCCGGCTCAAAGGCGCCGCCCTCCGTGCCGGAGGCGATCTCGACCTGGTACGGGAAGATCCCGGCCATCTGCCCATCCAAAATGCGGTTGGCCCGGACGATCGGGTTGTCTTCTGCCAGCTCCTCCAGGATATAGGACTCGATCTGAACGCGGGTGCACAGGACCGCCGATCCGGCGAAGAGCAGGAGGCCCATGGCGATCAGGAGTTTGGGATGCCGCTCGTTGAGGCCGGCCACCCAGCGGAGAAGAGCTACGATCGACTCCTGTCCGATCGCTTTCCGAATGTGCCGGGCGGGCGAGGGGTGGAAGGACAACAGGATGGGAATCAGGAGAATGGTTGTGAGATAGGCGAAGAGGATGCCGATTCCGGCGAAGAATCCGAAGTTCCGGATGATCCGGATGGCGGCCGTGATGAGGGAGAAGAAGCCCACCGCCGTGGTGAAGCTCGTCATGAAGCAGGCGACCCCCATCCGCCGCACCACCACGACAAGAGCCTCTCGTCTCGGCAATCCCCTGCCGAGCTCTTCATAGTAGCGATGGATCAGGTGGATGGAATCCGCGATCCCGTAAACCAGCAGAAGGCTGGGAATGACGTTGTTGATAAGGTTGATCTCCTGGCCGCACAGAGACATGAGACCGAGAAGCAGAAGAACGCTTGCGCACACCGTGATCTGGGGAATGTACAGGCCCAATGCGCTGCGGAAGACGAGAAAGAGGAACAGGCACAGCAGGACGGCGCTCAGGATGAAGAATCTCCAGGCCTCCCCGAGACCTTGCGTCGTGTATTCTTCCTGGATGACCGGGAATCCGGTGAAGTACAGAGGGAATCGATCCCGCACGATCGATCGCGCGGTGGATTTTATCGCTTTGACCACAGGCCCTTTTTGCTTCTCTGTCTGGATGTGGCGGGCCAGCCTGGCGAGGATCGCCAGGGTTCTTCCATCGTCCGAGATCAGGGAGCGCTTCAGGATGCGGTTCTCCAGGGCCGTCTCCCGAAGCCGCGCGATCTCAAGGCGGCCGTCCGCGATCCGGTCGTCCAGCGATTCGATCCGCAATCCATCATCCGTACCCTGCACGAGAGGGGCGTTGAAGACCGAAAGGGTCTTTTCCACGCCGTCCACTTGTTCCAGGGCAAAGGTCAGCTCGCGGACCAGCGAGGCCCCCTCGGGGGTCAGAAGGGCCTCGCCCTGGATCAGGAGGATGACATCGCGCCCCGACTCTTCGAAGCGCTCCTTGAATTCGTCGAAGAAGGCGGCCTCTTCGTCGTCCGTGAGCATGATCGTTTCAAAGGAGAAATCTGCCCGCAGACGAAAGACGAGAACGGCGCAGGCGGCCAGGAGGAAGCAAAGGACGCAAAGGACGAGGGTGCGGTAGCGCAGGATGCCATCGGAGAAATGCAGCCCGGCCCATTCGAAGAGCCGAGGCACGACGGAGAAGAGGCTTCTGCGGCCGGCGCCTTTTCCGGGGGATCCTTGCGTCATTCGTGAGGCCAACGGGCCTTCTTGAAGGCCCGCACGAAGGGGTTGTTCGGATCGGGCTTCTGCGATCTCTTCGCGGGAGGCCCGCGGTGTTGTCCGCGCGCGGGATCGCGGGGACCCTCCTTCTTCCGCACTTCCCTGTTGCCCGGGGCTTGGCCGGCAGCTTCCCTTTCGGGGTGTTCGCGCATGGACAGGGCGATGCGTCTGCGCTCCAGGTCGACCTCGAGCACGGTCACGCTCACCGCCTGGCCGACCCTCACCACCTCGGCCGGATCCCGGACGAACCGATCGGCGAGCTGGCTGGCGTGCACGAGGCCGTCCTGGTGCACCCCGATGTCCACGAAGGCCCCGAAGCGGGTGACGTTTGTCACCTTTCCCGGCAGGCGCATTCCGGGCTTCAGATCCTCGAGCGTATTGATCCCGTCCGTGAACCGGAGGATTTCAAAGGATTCCCGGGGATCCCGTCCCGGCTTGGCAAGCTCTGCGAGGATGTCGCGGATCGTCGGCAGACCCGCCTTCTCGGATACGTAGCGCTCGGGCACAATGCTCTCCAGCCTCTCCGGCCTTGCGATCAGCTCTTCCGGGGAGCAGCCCAAATCACGGGCCATTTGTGCCACCACAGGATAGCTCTCGGGGTGCACGGCGCTCGCATCCAAGGGGTCCTCGCCGCCGAGGATTCTGAGAAAACCGGCGCTCTGCTCAAACGCCTTGGGGCCGAGGCGCGGCACCTTCTTCAGGGCCTCGCGGCTGCCGAAGGGGCCGTGGGCATTGCGGTGGTCGAGGATGTTCTGCGCCAACTGGGGGCCGAGGCCCGAGACGTACGTGAGGAGCTGTTTGCTCGCCGTATTGACATCGACGCCCACCGCATTCACACAACTGGATACGACATCGTCCAGGCCCCTCCGGAGCGCCTTCTGGTCCACGTCGTGCTGATATTGGCCGACCCCGATGGACTTCGGGTCGATCTTCACAAGTTCGGCCAGGGGATCCTGAAGCCGCCGGCCGATGGAAACCGCACCCCGCACGGTCACGTCCTGGTCCGGGAATTCCTCGCGGGCGGCCTCGGAGGCGGAATACACGGATGCGCCGCTTTCATTGACCATGAGGATCGGAGGCGATCCCTCGATCCCGAGTTCGCGCAGGAAGGCCTCGGTCTCCCTGCCGGCCGTCCCGTTTCCCACGGCCACCGCCTGGATCTCGAATCGGACACAGAGTTCACGGACTTTGCGGGCGGCCTCAGCCCGGGCCCGGTCTCCCGTGTGCGGAGAGACGAGGTCGTGATGCAGCAACTTCCCCTGCGGATCCAGACAGACAACCTTGCAGCCCGTTCGGAACCCCGGGTCAACGGCCAGCACGTTCTTGCGACCGAGGGGGGGCTCCAGGAGAAGCTGTCGGAGATTCTCGGTAAAGACCCGGATTGCCTCCTCATCGGCGCGCCTCTTGGCGGCGAGCCGGAGCTCCGTCTCCATGGAGGGGCACAGCAGGCGCCGGTAGCCGTCGCGGACGGCCAGCCGGACCTGTTCGGCGCTGGCGTTGCCGGCCTTCACGAAAAGGTGCTCCAGGAGGGAAACGGCCTCGTCTTCGGGCGGCTGGAACGAGAGGCTGAGCACCTTCTCCTTCTCGCCCCGGCGCATGGCGAGGACCCTGTGGGACGGCGCCTGGGCGACCGGCTCCTCCCAGTCGAAGTAGTCACTGAATTTCTGGCCTTCCTTCTCCTTGTCGGGGACGACCCGGGAGCGAAGGAGGGCCTTGGCCTCAAAGAGTGCGCGGAGCCGCTTCCTGGCCTCCGCATCTTCGTTCATCCACTCGGCAAGGATGTCCCGGGCGCCGGCGAGGGCCTCCTCCGGGGATCCCACGCCTTTTTCCTCGTTCACAAACGCCCTGGCGGCATCGTGGAGGGCCTTCTCGTCTTGGAGCGAATCCTGCGGGAAGATCTTCTCCGCGAGGGGCTCGAGCCCCTTCTCCCGGGCGATCGTGGCGCGGGTCCTTCGCTTGGGCCGATAGGGGAGGTAGATGTCCTCGAGGGCGCTCAGGGTCTCTGCGGCGTCCACCTTTGCCCGGAGTTCGTCGGTCAGGACGCCCTGTTCCTCCAGGGACTTCAGGATGACCTTCCGGCGGTCGTCCAGTTCCCGGAGCCGGGCGAGCCGGTCTCGAATGGTTGCGATCACGACCTCGTCCAGGCCCCCGGTGGCCTCTTTTCGGTAGCGCGCGATGAACGGGATCGTGGCGCCGCCCTCGATCAGGTCGGCGACCGCCTTGACCTGGGTAGGCCGGAGGCCGCACGCGGAGGCGACTCTGTCGAGATAGGTTCCGGTCATGGCTCTCCGATCAAGTTCAAGAAATCGATCAAGTCAAGAAAACTACATGAAAAGGGGGATTTCAGCAACGAAGAGGCGATGGAGGGGCTGGATGGAAACCGATTCGCTCTCCCCCCCAATCCTTTCCGCACAAGAAGCGGGGGAAAAGCCGACGAGGCCTTTGACCTGCACATGGGCCGGCAAGCGCCCTGTCTCTGAGGGCGGGCATGCCGGACTCCGATGGCGGCCCCGCCGTGCGAACGTCCCTACCTGAACCAGGAAAAGGCGGCCTATAGGAGCCGAAACAGAGTGAAAGCAGAGTATACGGAAATGGCCTGTATCGTGCTGCAATAGTAGGTTAAATAATTCACTATTACAGATGCTTAAAGAGAACTAGGAATGTAAATTCTATCAATAGTTCTCTCGCCCGTTCCCTGTGCCGGTTTCGGGCGAGTGCCTTGGGATACGCCGGTATCCCCCTTTCGAAAGGCAAGGCGCATCGACGAGGGAATCCTCAGGGGCGTCCGGTGACCCCCTTCCCGAGAACTCCCTTCACTCGATGCGGACCGTGCCGTTCGCCCCGTTGCCGTATTGACCCTGCCCGCCGGAGGCCCGGATGTTCGAGCCCGGCAGGGTCAGGGTCCCGCTCCAGTCGATCCACACCCTGCCGCCGCCCCCGCCGGTGCCGCTGTTCAGCCCCCCGCCGTTGGCGGTGATCGAACCGCTCCCGGCCAGGTTGCCGGTCAGGATGTTCACCGTCCCGCCCGATCCGTCTCCGGCCGCCGAGCCCGCGCTTTCTCCTCCGTTGGCGATGATGGCGCCATTCACTATGATATCGCTCGCCGTTATGAATACCCTGCCTCCGCCGTCTCCACCGTAGCCGCTGTAGGCGCCCCCTCCGCTGCCGAGATCCCGGGGATCGGTCTCGCTGCCGTAAACCGGGTTGGGCTGGTTGCCCCCCGAGCCGCTGTAGTGTCCGCCCAGGCCCCCGTAGCTGCCGCCGTTTCCGGACAGGGCTCCCGGCTGGAGGCCCAGGGTGTGGGCCGTCTGTCCCAGGCCCGAACGGTCGCCGCCCAGATAGCCACGGCCCGTCACATCGATACGGCCGCCCGCATCAATCAACAGGGTTCCGACCTCCAGGTCGAGCCGGGCTTCGTAGACCGTGGTGGTTTCCGGATGAGTGAGCAGCCCGAATTCCTTGAGGTCCACCGTGTCGGCCACGTCCAGAAGATCGCCCACCTCGAGGTGGCCGCCCCGCCGGAACACGATGTTGTCAAAGGTCCAGGAGCCTGCATAGGTGTCGCTTGCCCGGGCCACGTCCGAAAATGCCACGCCGTTCTCGTTGGGGGTAACCACGGTGATCGTGTCCTGCGTGTTCGAGAGGATCGCAAAGGTCTCGTCCTGGTCCACGCTCGGGTTGATCCTGAGGCCTGCCAGACCGTTCGGCGGCAGGGAAACGATGCCGTCCAGGGTGAGTGTGTCCGCTGTAACGGCGTCGGCGGTCCCGAATCCGATGAGCGGCAAGGGTGTCCCGGTCAATGAGGTCCCGTTGGGCGCGCCGCCCGCGTCCACGATATTGTCGTCGATGACGAGATCGCCGTCTTCCTGCGTCGAGAACTTCACGTATACCGTTCCGGCGCTGCCGCGAACATCGTCGTACTGACCCCTGCCGCGGAAGGCGCTCACGTTCCCGAGGCCGTTGAGGTCGGAGATCGCATCCAGAGAATCGAGATACAGGGCGATCCGGCCGCCTCCTCCGCCCGTTCCGTTCCCGTTGCCGCCCCCATTGGCCCGGATGCCGCCGTCTCCGGCGAGCCGCGACGCGGTGATCCAGATGGAGCCGCCCGAGCCGTCGCCGGCGGCCGAGCCCGCGCTTTCCCCTCCGTTGGCACGTATGGTGCCGTCCACGATCACCTCCTGCGATGCGACGATCCGGATGAGTCCGCCACCGCCACCGCCATACCCGGAATAGGCTCCTCCGCCGCTTCCCAGGAGGCTGGGCCGCTTCGGATCCCCGTAGACGAGGTTCGACTGATTCCCGCCGGACCCGTTGTAATGGGCGCCACGACCGCCGTACGCGCCGCCGTTGCCTGACTGGGCGCCAGGAAGGTTGCCGAGGGTGCTCCCGGTCTGGCCGTGGCCGGACCAGTCACCACCCGGATAGCCCCTTCCCGTTACATCGATGGAGCCCCCTTCCTCGACCACAATGCTTGCCGCCTCTATGTACAGCCCGGATTCGTTGGCCTGGCTGTGAGTCAGAACCGAGCCATTCATGACACGCAGGGTATCCAGTACGGTGAGACCCGAATCGGCAACGACGTGCGCACCGTTTCGAATCTCGATGTTGTCAAAGGTCAGGCCCCCCGGTATGGATGTGGTATCCGGGGGCTGGGCCTGGCTTGCCGCATCGATCACGAGGGTTCCGTAAGCAAGGCCGGTGTGCATGAGAAACACCGTTCCGTGCCCGCCGTCGCCGTAATACCCGTCGCCGCCCATGGCGCTGATACGACTCTGCGGCAGGGTGAGTGAGCCCGCATCCCGGTAGCGGATCGCAATCCTGCCGCCTCCGCCTCCGGTTCCGTTTCCGAGGCCGCCGCCGTTGGCCGAGAGGATCCCGCTCCCGGAGAGGGTGGCGGTGCGGATGTTGACCGTGCCTCCGGAACCGTCTCCGGCCGCCGAGCCCGCGCTTTCGCCACCGTTGGCGATGATGGCGCCCTCCACCACGATATCCGTGGCCGTGACGAATATCCGGCCGCCGCCATCCCCACCGTAGCCGCTGTAGGCTCCGCCCCCGCTTCCCAAATCGACCGGTTCGGTCAGGTTGCCGTACAGTCCATTCGCCGCGTTTGCCCCCGAACCGCTGTAGTGTCCGCCCAGGCCACCGTAGCTGCCCCCGTTTCCGGACTGTGCTCCGGCCTGGAAGTCCAGGGCGTGGGCCGTCTGTCCGAGGCCGGATCGGTCGCCGCCGAGGTAGCCCCGGCCCGTTACGTCGATGCGGCTGGTGCCGTCGATGAGCAGGGTGCCGACGACGAGATCGAGTTGCGCCTCGTATGCCTGTGTGGTCTCGGGATGGGTGAGCAACCCGAATTCCTTGAGGTCGAGCGTATCCATCACGTGCAGAAGGTCGCCCACCTCCAGGTGCCCGCCGCGCCGGAACACGATGTTGTCAAAGACCCAGGAGGCTGCGTATGTGTTTTCGGCCGCCGCGGCGTCGGCGAAGTTCACGCCATTCTCGTTCGGCGTCACGACCGTGATCGTGTTCCCGGTGTTGGACAGGATCTCGAAGGTGTCCTCCCGGTTCACGTCCGGGTTGATCCGAAGGCCCTTGAGACCGCCCGGCGGAAGCGGCACGGTGCCGTCCACGGTGAGGGTGTCCTCGGTGACGGCGGTCGATTCGCCGAGCCCGATCAGCGGCAAAGGCGTGCCGGTGGGCGACGTTCCGTTCGGCAGGCCTCCTCCGCCCACGATGTTGTCGTCGATGATGAGGTCGCCGTATCCCTGCGTCGAGTACTTCATGTAAACCGTGCCCGCACTGCCGCGACGATCGTCGTAATACCCCCTACCCCGAAGTGCCGTAACGTTCCTGAGTCCGTTCAGATCGGAATTCGAGTCCACGTAGTCCACGTGGAGGGCCACACGCCCTCCTCCTCCGCCGGTTCCGTTTCCGCTGCCGCCGCCGTTCGCCGCGATGGTACCCTCTCCGGCGAGCCGGGACGTGGCGATCCAGATGGAGCCGCCCGAGCCGTCGCCGGCTGCCGAGCCGTGGCTCTCCCCGCCGTTGGCGCGGATGGCGCCGTCCACGAGGACTTCGTCCGAGGCGATGATCCGGACGTAGCCTCCTCCCGCACCGCCGTACCCGCTGTAAGCGCCGCCCCCGCTTCCCAGGAGGCAAGGCCGCTTCGGATCACCGTAGACGAGGTTCGACTGATTCCCGCCGGATCCGTTGTAATGGGCGCCGCGGCCGCCGTAAGAGCCTCCATTGCCCGACTGCGCGCCCGGAATATACCCGAGTGTGCTGCCCGTCTGTCCGTGACCGGAGAGATCCCCTCCCTTGTAGCCGCGGCCCGTAACGTCGATCGAACTGCCGGCCTCGACGATGACGGTCGACGCCTCGATCCAGAGACCTGCCTCATCGGCATCCGGGTGGGTAAGCACCGATTGGCCTGTCAGCGTCAGGGTGCCCGTGATCCGGATCGGGTCCTGTGCGATGACCCTTGCCCCGTTCTGGAGCGTGACCGAATCGAATGTCTGCCCCGGAGGCAGGATCAGGTCGGTATAGGGGGATCCCGGACCGACGCCGTTGATCACGAGGTTTCCGTTGACCATGCCCTCCGGGAGCAGGAAGATCGTTCCGTCCGCGCCGTCGCCGTACTGCCCGTCACCCCCGCGGGCCGACAGACCGGCGAGTTCGTAGGTGGACAGATCGAGGTACCTGACCGCAATTCGGCCGCCGCCGCCGCCCGTGCCGCTTCCGAGGCCGCCGCCGTCCGCGCGGACCGAACCGGTTCCGGAGAGGGTGCGTGTCGTGATGTTCACCGAGCCGCCCGAGCCGTCACCGGCTGCGGACCCGGCGCTCTCTCCGCCGTTGGCAAGGATTGAGCCTTCCGCGATCACGTTGATCGCGCCCAGGAACACACGCCCTCCACCGTCGCCGCCAGGCCCGTTCCATGCGCCGCCGCCGCTGCCCAGATCGGCCGGGTGGGTCAGGTTTCCGTAAGGCGGGTTGGGCGCGTTCGCCCCGGAGCCGCTGTAGTGGCCGCCGATGCCGCCGTGGCTTCCGCCGTTGCCGGCCTGGGAGCCGGCCTGGAAGCCGACGGTATGCGCCGTCTCTCCGAGGCCGGACCGATTCCCGCCCAGGTACCCGCGGCCGGTAACGTCGATGATACTGGTCGGGTCCACGGTCAGGGTCCAGGCAGAGACTTCCAGGCTGAACGCTGTTGTAGTCGTTGTCTCGGAATGGGTCAGTACGGCCCCGTTCAGGAGTTCCACGTTGCGGAAGCTGTGAGCCCCATCGACCGTGACCGTAGCAGCGTCGATGCGAAGGTTCCGGTCGTCGTACGCGGCGTCGCCTTCACCGATCAGGGTGTTTGCGTGAATCACGGTCCAGACGGTTCCCGCCTGGAAGATCGCGGTCTGATCGGGCTGCAGGCCGCCCGCCCCGTCGTCCGGCGGCGGTTCGCGGTTGCCCGCCTTGTCCACGCCGACCGTGTAGAGCTCGTAGGTGCCGTCCCCTCCCATGCGGGTCGAGTCGAAGACGAGCGTGCCGGTCGACCCGGCAGCGGGCACATACTCTCCTCTTTCGTCCCCGAGCGGGCCCGTGTACCGGTTGAAGGTCCCGATCCCGTTCCGCCGGAAATAGAGCTGAACGTGATCGAGGTCGGAAAGACCGTCGAGAACCTCGTAGGTGACGAGGGCGGAGGCCCCGCTGCCCGGGTCGGCCACCGAGGTCGCCGTCGTTTGCGGAGGCGTAATGTCCGCGTCCGTGAGAAGGATGTCGACGGGGATCGCGGCCCCCTCGTTGCCGTAAAGGTCCACCGCATAGGCATGGATCCTCACGTCCGGCGACCCTGCGCCGTAGGGCACCTCAAAGGAGAAGTGCGCGTCCGCCGCCTGGGAAATCGGGTCCACGATGTGAATGCCCGATTCGTGCAAGGCGCCGGTGGTTTCGAACCGGATCTGGGACAGGCCGACTGTGTCTACCGCCTCCACATGGATCTCCACCGTATCGCCGAAGTTGAAGGGCGTCTGCTGCCCCGGCTGGGCGATCGTGACGGCAGGGGGCGTTTCGTCCACCACGTTGAGCGTCACCGAAGCCGCTTCGGACGAGTGGCCGCTCGTGTCCTCGGCCTGCACGCTGATCCGGATCGTGCCGCCCACCTCGGCCCCTTCGGAGACGGCGAAGGAGAAGGTCTTCGTGGTGTCGAGCGATGCGGGAGAGACCTGGATGAGTTGCGAGGTCCCGGTCTCGCCGGCGACATTCAGGGAAATCCGGGTCACGCCGCCTAGCGTGTCTCGTGCCCGGACGGTTACCGTGACGAGATCGCTTCGCTCCACGGCCGAGCCGTCCGCCGGACTCAGGATCGTAACGGTTGGAGCCGGGTCGAGTCCCGTATCCACCGTCACCGTCACCGCAACGGGCGGAACCCCGGAACGGGATACGCTGATCTCGGTCGAGCCGTCCCCGACGGCCGTGATGACGCCTGCGGAGTTGACGGTCGCCACCTGCGCGTTGCCGGTCGCGTAGGACACGCCCGTGGAAAGGGTCTGGCTGGAGCCGTTGCTGTAATGGCCGGTGACCGTGAGAGAGCCGGTCTGGCCCAGCGCGGCCAGGTGCAGGGACGCGGGGCTCACGGTGATGTGGGTGAGGTTGACGATGTTCGAGGCGACCGTCACCTGCCGCTGACAGTTGCCCACGGTGACCGTGACCGTGGCGGTTCCGTAAGAGAGGGCCACGACGGTTCCCGATTGACTCACCGAGGCCACGGCCGGGTTGCTGCTCGAGAAGGAGGCCGCCTGCGTGATGCTCGATGCCGTTCCGTCGTCGTAATGGCCCGTGACCAGGATGTTCTGAGACTGGTTCGCCGCGGTGAAGTTCATGGCCGAAGGCGACACGTCGATCGACAGGAGCACGGGCGGCGCGGTCGCGGTCCACTGGACCGGCTCGCTCGGGCTGCCGGACTGACTGAAGTCGTAGGCGAGGATGGTCAGCACGTCGCCCACGTGTGCGTCGATCTCCGCGCTGAACGAGCCTCCGGGCGAAACGTTCACGCTCACCGTGACGCCGGTGTTCGTGTTCGTGATGTCGACCCGTGTCCCCGGGGCCGAAGTGCCCTGCACCGTGACGATCCCGTTGGCGTCCGGATGGGACACCTGCGTGATCGTGGGCTTGGGGGGCGGCGGGCCCGGCGGCGGCTCGACGATCGAGAAGGTGAGCATCGAGGCCGGGTCGGTCAGGAGGTTCGAGATGCCCAGGTTGTTCGTGGCCTGCAGGTAGATCGTGTGTGTGCCGAGGCTGAGCCCAGTGGTATCGAGCAGGATCGGGGCCATGCCTGTGTAAAGAGGCTCGCCGCCGGGCGAATCCAGGTAGTAACGCATCGACTGGACGCCCACCGGGTCTTCGGCGGTGCCTCGGACCAGGATCGAGCTGCCCTCGACGTATTCTGTTCCGCTGACTGCCCCGGAAAAGCCCACGGTCGGCATGTTCAGGTTCTCGACCAGTTCGAACCGGAGGCTGTCTTCGCCGGTCTGGCCCAGACCGTCTTCGGCCACGGCCCGAACCGTGTGGGCCCCGAGGGCCAAGCCGAGGGTCCTCAGGCTGGTCTGGTACGGGGCGAGATTCACGGTCTTGAAGGGTGCGGTTGCGCCGTCGAGATAGAAGCGCACCTCACGCACGCCGCCCGTGAGCGCCACGGGAGTCACGTCGATCGAGACCCCGTGGAGAATCGGGTCCGCGGGGTCTTCCGGCAAAAGGAGGGTGGGCGGGGCGGCCGACGCCGCGATGAGCAGGGACAGGGTGGCATCCCGGAGATTGCCGTTTCCGTCGTAGGCCGTGCCCCGGAACTGGTATGCGTGCCCGGGGGCGAGGCCGGCCGAGTCGATGGAGAAGATGAAGGGCGGCCGGTCTCCCTGGAAGACGGTCTTTTGATCGATGAGTTGGAAGACAGCTTCCGGCTCATCCAGGTCCTTGATTCGGGCCTCTACGCGGCTGATCCCGGTGCCCTGATCGGAGGCGTAGGCATGGACCTCGATGATCTGGCCGGGGAGCACGAAGTTCGGGTTCACGGGCGGGCGGACCGACAAGGTGAGCGTGGGCGGGGTGATGTCGTCGATCCCGGTTGCCGTGGTGGAAAAGGTGCTCGTCCACGGTGCGGCGAGCGGCATCCCATCGAGGTCCGAGGCATCGGTCGTGACCATGACGGTGTAGGCGGCATTGGGCACCAGCCGGTTGGTGAGGCCGTCGTTTACCTGCCAGATCGCAACGGTCTTCGCGTTCAGCGTCTCGAAACGAAGCTGGCCGGGCACCCGGTTTCGGGCGCTGTCGAATACGTTGAAGGAGCCGTTCTCTCCGGTCGTGATCGTCTCCGTCCTCATCTCTTCACTGAAAAACGCCACCACCGGCGAGTCGGTGTGAATGCCGGTGGCGTTGGGGGAGGGCAGGACGGAGACGGCCGGGGCGCCGTCCGACGGGACCCGGTCGGGCGGGAAATGCCCGACCATGCAGCCGATCGTCCCCACGAATACCTGAAGGGTGATGTTCTGGTCCGATGCCCCCATGCAGGAGCTGATCCGGCCGGTCTTGAGCGGCCTGACCGTGAAGATCTCGGTCACGGTCTGGTTGGGGAGAATGTGGCCGAGGCTGCGGACATCCGCCTCCTCGAGGTCGGTGCAGACCGGGCTTCCGTCCGCGGCGAGCCCGCAGGTGACGAGGCGCCCGTCCGCCCCGAAATCCAGCTCCAGGCTCGCGTACATGGCCGGGATGTCGTCCGTGTTCGTGATCCGGACCTCGAGCTGGTAAGGCTGGTTGGCAATGACCGATTCGGGATGGGTCACCTGGACCTCGAAGGTGGGCGGTCCCTTGACCTCCACATCCGTGGCGGCGCTTCCGTTGAAGGGGATCGGTTCGTCGACGAGGATGCCCGGGCCGGTGAGCAGACCGCCGAAGTTCACGATCACGTCGCGCACGCCGATCTCGTCGCCGCGGATGACGAATTCCTTTTCCTTCTGGCCGGGCTGGTCCCCGTCGCCGGGCAGGATCTCGCCGAAGGAGATCACGCCGTCTGCCGGCAGGATGCTGGTCAGGCCGCCGTCGGGGAATTCGATGTTGGCCGCCACATCGCTCAAGGTGAAGATGCCGGAGGTGTTCATGAGAAGAAGCCGTACGGAGAAGAACTCCTTCAGGCTCTTGATGCGGCCCTCGATCACGAGCACACCGGGAACCGATACGTATTCACCGCCGGGACCGGACACGGTCTCCTCGAACACGACGATCTCGACGGGCCGCGGCGGGGGACGGCGGTTGGATCCGCCCCCTGCTCCGTCCCTGGGCATCTTGTAGGTTTCCCATCCCGTTTCTTCCTCGCCCTTGGGCATCACGATCGGCACCTTCACGGGGATCGGTTCGTTGGCGATGGTGAGCACGATGTCAAAGGTGGAGACGTTGTAGTTCTCCGGGTCGTCCAGGTCGATCACTCCCTCGTTGACGAGTTGCTGGACCTGCTCGACCGAGAGCCGTTCGGAGGTGATCCTGGACACGACGATCTTGTCCAGGGAGATCTGCGTGACCGCAAGCTCCTGCGAGGCGGTGTTGCCGTGCTCGTCCGTGGCCGTGACCGTCAGCGTGTTCACCGCGTTCTGATTGAGCGGCAGGTTCACATCGAAGGTGCCGCCCTCGTCCGGGAGGGGGGGGGAGAGGGCCACCTTTCCGCCGGGACCCGAAACCTCCACCTGGATCGCTGCCCTTGATCCCGTCGGCAGGAGGAGGATGGCGGTCACCATGAGGGATAGAACGATGTGGGCCAACCGCTGGGCAAGGATCGATATCTTCATCGTATGGCTCCTATTCACTCCGCACATGGTCGACCACAACCCGCAACGACCTCGGGGCCATGCTCCCAGGATCCGCCGGATCCGGCAACGCTCCTTCAGGGTCCTCGGCCAGCGCGGCCCTGGGGACGATCATCTGGTAGAACCCAACATCATCGGTCAGCGCCCTGCCCACGAGACGGCCCCCCAATTCCGGACCGGAACGCATGTCGTAGACGGATACCCGTGCCTCCTGCACGGGGCGCGGCCTGTCCTCCGCGCTCGTCTGCGCAAGCACGAACCCGGTGAAGCCGATGCCCTCGTCCGGCGTTTTGCGAGGGGAGAGATCGCCGTCGGGGTCTGTGGAACGCAGGTCGTGATCGGAGGCCCGCAGGGTGGGTGGCTCGGGGGCTGCCGTGGTGGTCGTGCCGTAAGGGCCGGCTCCGATCCGGTAAGAACGTCCTCCGGGGATGATCACCGCATCGGACCGGACCACCTCCGAGGGTTCGGCCCGCACGGCAAGCTGGTTGAGGCCCTCGCTCAGTTCCGCCCCATCAAGTTCGAACACCCCGTCGGTCACCGCCACCCTCTGGGAGCGGCCGCTGAATTCGAGGGTCACCTCCGACGGGGCTGCCTCGGGCAGGTCCTCGGGCCCGAGCACGACACCGCGGATCTTGGTGCGCGGAGGGCCGGCGTCGACCCTCGGCACCTTGAGGCCTTCGGCAGGGCTCAGCAGCCGTGTCTGGATCCGGTAGGCCTTTCCGAGGGGGCCTGCGGCCGGGCTTGCCTTGGGGCCGGGGATGACAGGGAGATCCCCGGGTTCCAGATCGTCCGCAACGCGTGCTGCGGCAGGCGGCGTGGGAAGCCCAGGCAGACCGACGGCCGCCCGAATCGGGTCGCTCACATCGATCCGAGGACCGGGAAGGATGAAATTCCGCTCCACCGTGCGGCCCAGGCTATCATAGTCGACCACAATTTCGGTCTCCTGGGGGAGTTCCAGGTCGTCGATCGTGATGTCGTCCGGGCTGGGGGAGACGTCGAGCGGGTCCGGCTCCGGCAGTACGTCGAAGACGATGTCGTTCGGGAGCACGAGATGCCCCTCGCCGGGGTAGGGGAATCGAAGGTCTGGGTACCGGGAGAGATCCTGTACCCGGCCATCCGAGGCCTGGACGACAAAGCGTACGCTGCCGGTGGCATCGATATTGGTGAGGCGGAAGTACCCCTGTCCGTCGGTGTTCCCCACGGCCTGTCCGTTCACCAGGATCGTGGCGCCGGCCAGGGGCAGGTTCATCGGCCCATCCCAAATGCGGCCGGACAGGCCCAGCCGGACCCGCTTCAACCCTCGGGAGTCGATGATGAGGAGTTCCGCCGCGTCCCCGGAAAGCTTGATGTCCAGGGGGTTGTCCAGTCCTTCCACCACCACGTGCCGGTCGAGATAGTCCGGGTCCTTGCCGTACCCCCCGAATGCCATGTACCAGTAGGGGACCTTGACGACCCGACCGCCGAACATGTCGGCCACGTAGAGGTCGCCGCTGAAGTCCCCGTCGATGCCGGTGAGCCAGGAGGACTCGAAGGGGTTGTCCGCCATGTAGAACGGGCTCTCGACGGATCCGTCGGGGTAGGCAACGAGCAGTTCGTTTGCCTGCGTAATGTAAATGCGGTCGGAGAAGTAGTTGTAATGAAGATGGGTGTTTCCCTGAAAGAGGAACAGGTTGGACACGGCGTAATTGTGGCTCACGTTCCGCTCGTACAAGTACTGTTCGAGGATGGCGCCGTTTCGCAGATCGAGCTTCGAGATACGCCGGTCCGCGCTGTCGGCGATGTAGAGATAAGGCCTCTTGTCGACCCGATCGAATCCGTACGCGATCGCCTTCACGTCGGCGCTTCGAGCGTACTGGAGCAGGGCACTGTAGTAGTTCACCGAGCCAATGAGCTGGCGCTCCGCATTCTCCGAGGTGAACCGGAAGATCTTTCCCCCGAAACTCAAATCCGATGCCTTGTTGTCGGTGAACACGTTGCCCCAGGGGTCCACGGCGAGGCCGGCCTGGAAGGGCGTTTTGAACCCGGAATCCGTGAAGTGCTCGATGCCTCCGATCGTCCAGCGCAGGATCTTGCCCGTGTCCGGGATGCTGATGTAGACGTCGCCGGTCCTGTCCGCCACCGCGATGTCGATCCTCGGGTACAGGTTCTGTGTGAGCTCGCCCACGTACACCATCTGCGGTTGAGAAAACTCGCTGATCTGGTACCGCGTGCCGACGATAATGTCCTGCAGGGTGTCGCTTGCCTCAAACATCATGTCCACGAGGGCGGATGCCGCGGGGCCGGCCCGGCCTACGAGGATCTCCAGGCCCATCTTTTTCTCCGGCTCGATGTAGGTCTTGGGGGGCACCGGGCCTCGGATGACGCGCGTGACCAGCTTGTAGGCATTCGTTCCGAGCGGAGGGTTGGAGTCCACGAAGCTGAGAAGCAGATTTGCGTCATTCTTCAGGAACTCGCCGAGCATCTGCCGTGCGTAGTCGTCCGGCCTGGTCGCCAGGGTTTCATGGTATTTGTACGAAGGAAGCATCGCCAGGAGGGTGAGGCCGCCTGCGCGCGGATTCTGCCGGTAGACCAGGTAGTAGTAACGCGCCGAATTGCCGTGAAGGGCCCCGTCGATTTCGTCGAGGCATGGGTGAAACGAGATCTTCACCGCTTCGGGCAACCCTTCCTCGCTGTGTATCACCTCGGCGCGCTCGATGATGGGGGGCTCGGGCCTGGACGCCTCGATCGTTCCGGCGGCCAGCTTCTTCAAGAACAGGTCTTTGAAAAGGGCATCCACCATCTGGCCCACGATGGCGCTCATGAAGTCCTTGTAAATGTCCGCGATCCCCTCCGACCACTGCTGGACGAGTTCGAAGGTCTCCGCCTCTTTTCTGAGCTCCTTGTAAACCGTCAGGAACTTGGAGCGGTGTTTCTGCTTCTCGATGAAGTCGGTTTCGATGCCCAGGTCCTTTGTGTAAGCGATCCAGCGCTCCGCCATCAGGCGCTTCTCTCCGGCGGTGTCCACGATTTCCGGCTTGAAGAAGTTGTAGACGGCCTCGGAGGTCTCCTCGATATCCGTTATGGCGCCCGTGATCTTGTCCTCTCCGACCGACTGGAATACGTCGCACCAGGAAATGAAGGCCGGGTTGCCGGCGTGGATGAATCCGCACTGTCCGCCCAGTTCGAAGGTCACCTGGTCGTAAGCGCTCCACGCTCCGTCGTTGTCCTGGACGATCAGGCGGAAGGTGTGGTACCTGCCGCCTGACAGAAGCAGGCGGGGCTGGGCGGTGTCCATCGGGTCCGGGTCGTCGCTCGAGGTCCGCACCCAGCGGTAGGCGACGATGGCGCCGTCCGGTTCCCGATCGTAGGAACGGGAACCGTCCAGGGTTACCTGTACGGGTCCCTTTCCGGTGAGTTCCACGTTTGTGCTGTGGCCTTCGGGCACGCCGGCCACGGCGACGGGGGGAAGGTTGGGATCTGCCTGTGCGAGCCGGATGGCCGGGCCCGAATCGGATACGACGGCCCCCGGCTGCATCCAGTCGAGAAGGTTCGCGGCGAGCTGCACAGGGACTTGCGGGCCGCTGTCCCGGGCCGTCTGGGTCTCGCCCAAGTCGCCGTCAGGGAAATCCCGGAGGAACAGCAAATGATTCATGTAGCCGAGCAGTGTTGCGGAGAGCAGGTAGGACTGTAACGGGTTCAATGGCATGCTGAGAGAAAGCTGCGGCGGGTTCGGAGAAAGGGACGGAGCGCGGTTGAACAGGATGACGGGAAGAAGATTGTCCTCCAGGTAGGGGTCGTTCCAGGCCTGGTTCGTGAGATCCTGAAGGGCCGCCAGCAACTCGTAAGGGCTCGGCGCGGCCCCCTGCCATTCGAAAAGAGCGATAAAGCCGAGAAGCATGGCCCCGAGCCGGGTGGTCTCTCCGATTTGCCAGTACTCGATCATCGCGTCCACGGCCTCGGCCTTCAGGCTGGCCATGCCGTTGCCGTCGACATTCGGGTTCATCTGGCTTCCGTATGCGTCGAGCAAACCGAAGCGCGTCCCCCCGACCACCTGGATCGCGTCCTGTATGAGCTGTCTCGCCTCCTCGTCGTCACCCGTGAACTGCATCCGGGGGACGCCTCGCCCGATGACGCTCATGACGCTGGCCGAAGGCAGGGCGCTCGGGTCGTATACGGTCGGTGCGCTTTCCAGCGTGCCGAGATGGATCTGTTCCCCTGTCTTCGCGTCCACTCTGCGCACGATCAGGCGGTGGTCCGGTGCATTGACCGTGAGGATAAGCGTGCCGGCAGGCGCGTCCATCAGGGTGAAGGACCCGTCCGGGTTTGTGACGGCCTGGATCGAGGTACCCTGAATGGCTACGGTCGCGCCGGCGATCGGCAGCCCTGTGTCCGGGTCGACCAGGACCCCGGCAACCTGGGTTCTTCCGGGCGTGACGTTGAAGCCGACCATGGAGACCGCCGTCTCGTTTTCCGTTGTTAACGTCACGACCCGCGGTCCGTAATCTGCAAGCGGGTCGATCGAAATGCTCGCCCTGGCCAGGGTGGGGCTTTCCACGGACAGGGAGTTGACCGTTACGCCTTTTCCGAAGTCGACGTTGCTGACCCCGGCCCGAAAGTGGGTTTCAAACTGCCCCTGCGATTGGCCGGAGAGGAGGACTTCCAGGGTTTGCCCCTGGCGCCCGGAGGCCGGGTTCATACCCGTGATCAGGGCGGATTCCATCCGGGCAGGCTCGGGCGGGCCCTCTGCATTGACGGACCCGGTGACCCTCGTTGTCGTCAGAAAGGTCGGTGAATCGGTCGGGTTGACGAAGAGCTCGAGCTTGCGGTTCGTCTCGGGGTCACTGATGTCCACGTCGTTCACGACGATTTCCAGGGTCTCGGAGACCTGGCTCTCCGCATCGGTGGCGGTGCAGAGGATCCCGTATGCGCCGGCCTGATCAAAGTCCGGAGTGAAAACGAAAGCGCCCGTGGACGGAAGGAAAAGCGCGTTTTCCGGGATGGGGTCTGCGGTGAGCGTGAGCGTATCCCCGTCCGGGTCCGTCGCCAGGATCTGGATCGTGGCGGCCTGGCCTTCCTCGACGGTCACACCGGAGGGGACGGTGAGGGTGGGGGCGCGGTTCACGTTGTCCACCTTGATCTGGACGTTGCGCGTTTCGATCAGGCCGAGTGGGTCACGGGCCGTGAAGGCGACGGCGTACATGCCCTGCTGGGTGTAATCGGGCTCGAACGAGAAAACGCTGTCTGCCTGGACCCCGGATGTGGATGCAAAGGCGGCGTTCGGAATCCTTGGTGACGCGGACAGGGAAACCTTTTCTCCGTCCGGGTCCGTTGCCGACACATGGAATGAAAGAACTTCCCCCTCATTCACCGTGTATTCCGTCTGGGAGAGACTCAGCTGCGGAGGATGGCCCGCAGAGGGCGGCAGGATCTCGACCGCCATGCTGTCCGGGGCACTCTGCTCGCCGGCGTCGTCGGTGACAACCAGGGTGAAGACATAGGTTCCGGCAGACAGGGTGAGCGCCGGTTGGGGGCTGTCCGCTGGCTTTGGGGTGCCTGTCCATGTGTATTCCGCGATCTGTCCGTCCGGATCGGTCGACCCGTATCCGTCCAGGGTGACGAGTTTCTCCGACTGCCCGAAGGCAAGGGTGTGGGTCTGGTCCGACCCTGCCCGGGCAACCGGCGGCTGATTGACGGGGGCGGCTGCCACGGTAATGGTGCAACTGCTCGGGGCGCTCTGCGCGCCGTCGTCGTCCGTAACCACCAGGGTGAAGGTGAAGACGCCGGCAGGAAGGGTGACCGCCGGGCCTGCTACATCGGCAGGGTCCGGGTTCCCGCTCCATGTGTAGGCGACGATCGTGCCGTCCGGGTCGATCGAACCTACGCCGTTCAGTGTGACATCGATTTCCGTCTGTCCCGGCGCGAGGTTCCATGTCTGGTCCGGGCCCGCGTCCGCCGTGGGAAGTTGGTTGGCGGGCTCGCAACTCGACGCGAGGATCTCGCACCTCGGCAGCGTGCAGAGAAGCACGAGCCTTCTCGCGTCCAGCACCGTGATCTTCCCGTCGTGGTCGAGGTCGCGGGGATCGTCCGGGCCGTAGGCGGGCTTGTTCCTTGCGGCGACCACGATGTTCAGATCAAGACGATCGACGTCGCAATCACTGTCCATATCGCCGATGACGGGACTCGCCACAGGCGGGTTGGACTGGGCGAGGGCCCATCCCGGCATGAAGGCGAGGACCAGGAGGGCACAGAGATATCCGCGAAGACAGGGACGACCGAGAGCACCCTTGCTGCGCCACGTCATAGTTACCTCCCTGAGGTAAGGCCGTGCAGATCATCCTCCGGGTGAGCCACCCGGTATCGGGCGGCCGGGAGTTGGGTCTAAATAAATATTATTTAATAAAACAGATTTTCTCGTTTGTGGAAGTATAGAGGAGAAATCCATGCAAGTCAATGAAAAAAGAAAGAAAAACGGTATGGTTTCCGGTACATTGTTTGTCTCTTCAAGTACGCAATAAGCAATCAAAAATATTGGGCAAAGGAAGAGGGAAGGGAAGTAGGCGCAGTACTATATATCGAGTAAAAAACAGTTACTTCGTATGTTCGGACCTTGACGCTCTTTTTCGACATGTTTCATCCCGTGGAAGCGCAGGGGGAGCCGGACATCGTTCGCCGTTCCAGGGGGGACGGAGGCTTGTGCAGTTTCGGCCGTCCTTGTAGTATACCCTCGTGCAGACGGGAAGGGGGCGATGAAGCGGATGTTTGAGACTCACGGCAGGCGACTGGCCGGGAAGGCATGACCCGACGGAACAGGAGGAAGCGGATGCCGGATTCGAATCTCGTTCAGACACTGGAAAGGCGGGCTCTGCACTTGCGCCGCCACTTGTTGACCATGGCCTCGAAGGGGCAACTCATTCACCTCGGGGGCTCGATGTCCATCGCGGAGCTCTTGTCGGCCCTCTTCTTTCACTTCCTGGAGCTGGAGGGCAAAGAACGGCCCAGGGACCATTTCATCCTGAGCAAGGGGCACACGGTGCACGCCCTGCATGCCTGCCTGGCCGAACTGGGCAAGGTGGATCCGGTCGAGTTCACGAAGCTCGCCCAGACCGGAACTCGTTTGGCGGGGCACCCGAGCCTGAAGGCGCCGCTGGTCGAGTTTGCCACCGGTTCCCTGGGCCATGGCCTTTCGGTGGGGATCGGGGTCGCTTTGGCCGAAAGGCTCAATGGAAGCACGGCCAGGACTGTCGTGCTGATGGGAGACGGGGAGATCCAGGAGGGCTCCGTGTGGGAGGCCGCCCTCTGCGCACCGCGGTTTGGCCTGGAGAACCTGCTGGCGATCGTGGACTGCAACGGCTTTCAGGCAAGCGGGGCCGTGAGAGAGATTCTTCCCATCGATCCGGTGGAGGACAAGTGGCGTAGCTTCGGGTGGAACACCCACGTGATCGACGGGCACGAAATGGGGTCGATCCTCGGGGCCCTGGGCGAATTCCCGGCCAAGAAGGGACCGACCGTGATCATCTCCAACACGGTCAAAGGCAAGGGGGTGCCCGGCGTAGAAGGAACGGCCAGGGCCCATTTCACTTCTCTCGAAGACCATGAGATCCAGGCAGCCCTGAAGGGGCTGGAGGAGGGGGCATGCTAGGTTTCGTCTGGGCCTTTTCGCAGGGAAGCGTACTGGCAGACATGGCCGAAAAGAACCCCAACGTGGTCGTGGTCTCTCAGGATATGGGGCCCATGAGCCCGTTTTCGGAGAAGTTTCCGGACCGTTTCTTCGACGTGGGGATCAGCGAGGCCAACCTGATCGGCGTGGCCGCGGGGCTTGCCCATGCCGGGAAGCTACCGTTCGTGGTGGCCATGGCCCCCTTCGTGAGCATGCGCAGCTTCGAGCAGATACGGGACGACTGCAGCTACAACCGGAACGGGATCAAGATCATCGCCCCCTGCTCCGGCCTCGAGGCCGGCCACTGGGGGGCCACCCATCACGCGGTGGAGGACCTCGCCCTGCTTCGGCTGATCCCGGGCATGACCGTCTTGTGCCCCGCGGACCCGGGCGAGGGAACCCGTGCCGTCATGGCCGCCGCCGAGGTGGACGGGCCGGTGTACATCCGGTTCGGCTACATCCAGCCGATCGATGGATACGAGGAGCCCTTCGTCATCGGGAAGGCACCCGTACTGCGGGAAGGCTCGGACGCGGCCATCCTGGCCACCGGGGCCAGCGTGACCGAGGCCCTCCGGGCCCACGATCTGCTCAAGCAGCAGGGTGTCTCCGCACGGGTGCTGAACATGCACTCGATCAAGCCGATCGACCGGGAAGCGATCGAAAAGGCGGCCGAGGAGATCGGCCGGATGGTGACCGTGGAGGAGCACTTCGTCAACGGCGGTCTCGGCGGGGCGGTTGCCGAGATCCTGGCGGAACGGGGCAAGGGTCGCCTGCTGCGGCTGGGGCTCCGGGACAAGTTCGTCATGGAGGTGGCCCCTTATCCCGACATCCTGAAGCTGACCGGCCTGGACGCGGAGAGCATCGCTGCCTCCGTCAAGTCCATGGTTGGCTAGCGTGCCTGGGATCGGCTCGGCTGCCGCGTTCTGCGTGCAGGCCGGCACCGCTATCTCGATGGGTGCTCCGCCCGGAGTGCCGAAGGCCTCCCCGGTCGCCGGGAAGAAGGTCGGGGGCGCGATCAAGGTCGTATTCGACATGTGCCGGATGAAAGTAGGTGCGAGGGGCAAGTTATTCTGGATTCCCCTGCATCGATAGCATCGAGGGCCCGGAAAAGGAGGATCCGCCATGGGCAACGTTGCAATCACCGGTGCGGGCGGTTACATCGGGCAGCGCCTGATCGCGCACCTGGATTCGAAGGAGGCGTGCGGCCGGATCTTGGGAACGGACATTGTAGAGCCCAAGGTGTCCTCGGGGAAGCTCCAGTTCCTGAAAAGAGACATTCGGGATCGCGGCCTGATCGATTTCTTCAGGGGCCAGGAGGTGGAGACCCTGGTCCACCTCGCATTCATCGTGGATCCCATCCACGACGAGAAGAAGATGTATGATGTCAACGTGAACGGAACGCTGAACATTCTCAGGATCTGCGAGGAGCTGAAGATCGGCCACGTCATCGTGGCCTCGAGCGGGACCGCATACGGGGCCTGGCCGGACAACCCCGAACCCCTCCGAGAGGACGACCCGATCCGTGTGTTTCCGCCGGTATTTGCCTATGCCCACCACAAGGGGCTCAACGAACAGCACTGCGCCGCGTTCATGAAGAGGCATCCGGAGGTGGTTTTCAACATCGTCCGTCCCTGCGTGGTGTACGGGCCGAATACGCAGAACTACCTCTCCCGGTATTTCGCCAAGCAGCCGTTCGTGCCTCTTGTTGGCGGCCATGACCCGAACCTGCAGTTCGTGCACGAGGAGGATGTGGCCGAACTCTTCTCGCTCCTGATCGAAAAGAAGGTCCCGGGGGCCTTCAATGTCGCAGGAGACGGCGTGGTCCGGGCCTCGGAGGTGGGCGCGATGCTTGGGAAGCGGGCCGTGAAGGTGCCGCGCCGACTTTATTATGCCGTCCTCTGGATGATGTGGCGACTGAATCTGAAGGCGATCGAGGCACCGGCCGGTATCGTGGACTTTACCACCTACCCCTGGGTGGTCGATACGACCCGCGCCAAGGAGCTTCTCGGGTGGAGGCCGAAGCACACCTCCAGGGACACTCTCAGGATCATGTTCAAGACCCACGGATACAACGTTGTCGATTGAGGAAGGCAACGGGCAGCCCCGTGCAGGGATGCCCGGCAATGATCGGGAAGGCTGCGGGTTGGTCGCAGAGGAAGGGAGGACGGATTCATGCGGATCGCACGACCTGGCTGGATCACGGACCGGATCCTTCTGCTGGGAAAAGAAGAGTCGAACGTCTATCTGCTGAAGGGATCGGAGTACACGATCGTTGGGGGCGGGATGATCACGATCGTGCCGGAGGTGCTCGCGCAACTCGCGTCGTTCGGCATCGAGGAATCCAGGATCACGAGGCTTCTCATTCTCCACACCCACTTCGACCACTGCGGTACCGCCCCGTTCTTCGCCAAGAGATGGCCGCAACTCACGGTGGTCGCCTCGAAGAGAGGGAAGGAGATGCTGGGAAATCCCAAGGTAGTGGAGAGCATATCCTTCCTGAGCAAGGCGGCGGTGTCACAGGCCGGCATGGAGGAGAAAGCAAAGGAACTCGGCCTTTCCTTTGACGCTGTCGAGGTAAGGGAAACCGTCGATGGAGGGGACCGGGTCCAATGGGGAGGCATCGAACTGGAAATCATCGATGCCCAGGGGCACTCTTCCGACTCGATTGCTGCCTACATGCCTTTGCAAAAGGCCCTCTTCGCCTCGGATGCGGGCGGGATCCCCTTCGGCGAGGACGTGTTTGCGGCGGGCAACTCGAATTTCACCAAGTATCAGGAGACCCTCGAACGTTTCCTGGGGTACGACGTGGAGATTCATCTCGCGGAGCATTACGGCGCCTTTACCGGAGAAGACGCGAAGCGGTTCATGCCGCGGTCGATCGAGGCCGCCAAAGAGACCCGCAGGCTCATGGAGGAGTCGTTCCGGCGGACCGGGGATGCCGACAAGAGCACGGAGGAACTCACCGACCTCATCATGAAGAGGGCGCCGGAATACTTCCTGCCGAGGGATGTGATGGCGATGGTGATCGGGCAGATGATGCGCTACATCGCCAAGACATACGCGAGCGCCTGAAGGCCGCCAAAGTCGTGAGCCCCGCCACTCGATCCACCTTGAATCCGGCGGCGTGCCTGCGTGAGCACCTCCCCAACTTTCTTGATCCGCCTTTGCCGGGGCCGGTCCTGGACCTGGCGTGCGGATAAGGCCACAACGGCGCGTCCCTGGCCTCCAGGGGTCTGCCGGTTGTGTGCTGTGACGGTTCCTCGGAGGCGCCGGAAAACACGAAACGGCTGGCAGAGGAGCATGGGGTGACCGTCTGCCTCTGGAAGGTGGGCATGGAACAAGAAGGCATCCACCCACTGCCCGTCGAAGCCTATGGGGGCATGCTGATCCTTCGCTACCTGCACCGCCCGCTCGTTCGCGGATAGGAACTTTCTTCACGGCAGGAAGAGAATAGCTGAAATCGTCCTCGTAGGCCGGGGGCAATTGGCAGGAGGAGGGATGGGGCCGGCCCCGGGAAGCGGGTGGCGGGGAATGGGCCCTGGGCACGGGCCGGGCGTTGGCCAGCCACAGGCCCAGGTGCTCGAGAATCCTTCGGATCACCTCCGGGTCGGTGATGAAGGAAATCACCTTCATGCCCGCGCCACATCCGGGACGCGCCAAGGGATCGACTTCGTAAACCTTCTGGATCAACCGAGCCCATAAGGATCTTCCGGATTCTGAGGCAGTGCGAGCTGAATGGGACAGGAACTGATCATGGCGGAGTCAAGCCTTTTACTCGATACGGTTGTTCTTGTTGATTTCCTCCGCGGCCAACGTGAAGCGGTGGCGTTTGTCACAGCCCGTTCGACTCGAATCATTCTGTCATCCATCGTCGTTGCCGAACTGTACGCTGGGATTCGGGGGGCCGGAGAAGAAGCCGCTTTGGAAGAGCTCGTATCCATCTTTCGGGTTGTCCCGGTAAGTGGAGAGATTGCGAAGAAAGGCGGGCTTTACGAGCGCGATTACGGCAAGTCACACGGCGTAGGCCTTGCGGATGCGATCTTGGCAGCTACGGCGGAGGCCGAGAACGCGGAACTAAAGACCCTCAGCACCAAGCGCTATCCCATGCTGAAGGGTCTCAGGCCAGCCTATACCAAGGAGAAGACCCTAAGAAAGCCTTCCGGCAGGGGCCTCGAATCTGCCTGTAATAGAAGAGGGCCACGAAGTCTCCGTAACCCCTTCAATTGACTCGAGCCATCCATGGCCCTCGTCCCTCGTGCGCGCCTTGCGAGGCGTCCAATTCTGCTGTCCTGCAGAGTTGCCCCTGGAGCCGGCGGGCGGGATCGAACCGTCGACCTGCTCGTTGACAGCCCTTTGCTTCTGCTTCTATGCTTGGTGCCTCGACTCCAGGAAGCAATGTGAGGCGGGTCGAGACGGCTCCGGTCGTTGGAGGGACGCACCCCTGAAAGCAAGGAGGAATCCGGGAGATGGGCGAGGAAGAGGTCAACTGGGAACAGGTCCGTGAATGGGACGAAACGTACTACCTGCACGTGAAGCAGGCGGCCAAGGAGTACCGGTTTCTGCCGGTGAGCCGCACCGAAGGGAACTACGTGCACCTTGTGGGAGGGCACAAGGTCCTGGACTTCGTGAGCCAGATTATCGGCGCGAACCTTGGATACAGGCACCCGCGCGTCACGGCCGCCATCAAGGAGGCGGCGGACAAGATCGGATTCGTCCAGGAGCTCTTCTGTACCGAGTATCGCAGCAGGGCGGCGAAGCTCATCATGGAGGACATTCTCGGCGCCGACGGTTGGGCAGGCCGCATGCGGTTCGTGAACACGGGAAGCGAGGCGAACGAGCACGCCTTTGCGATTGCCAAGCAGGTCACGGGCCGGCCGAACATCATTACGCGGGAATATGCCTACCACGGATCCACCAGCGGCGCTGCGGGGGCCTCCCGGAACAGGTTCTATCGCTCTTCCTTCGCATCTCCCGATTCCGGCGAGATCCGCGACGTGCCGAATTTCCCGGGAACGGGCTTCCATATCGTGCCCGCGCCTTACTGCTACCGGTGCTCCCTGGGACACTCCTATCCGTCCTGCAAGCAGCCGGACGGAAGGCTGGCCTGCATTCTGGCCTCGGAAAACCTCGTACGCACCCTCGGCCCGGAGACGATCGCCGCCTTCGTGACCGAGATCTTCTACGGGGGCTCCTGCATCCACCCGCCGCCCGAGTACATCCCGCAACTCCGCGAAATGACCCGCCGGCTCGGCATCCTCTGGATCGACGACGAAGTGGTCTGCGGGTTCGGTCGCTGCGGGAAATGGTTCGCCTATCAGCTTTACGAGGGCGTCACGCCGGACATCATGACCATCGGAAAGGGAATGAACGGCTGTGCCCTCCCCGGAGGGGCCGTCATCGTCTCCCGGAGAATCGCCGACGAGATGGACCGCTACCGCTATTGGACCGGCAGCACCCACGCCGGCCACCCGATTGTGGCTGCGAGCGTCGCCGCCGCAGTCGAGTTCATGCTGGAGGAGAACATCCCGCAGGTGGCGGCCGAAAAGGGAATCGTTCTCGCGGAAAAACTCCAGTGGCTGCAAAACGAACACAAGTGCGTGGGCCTGGTGCAGAGCGTGGGGCTCCTGGGTGGGTTCGAGGTGGTCCGGAACAGAGAGACGAAGAAGCCCTTCATCGAAGAGGATCGGTTCGCAACCTTTGCCGGGGATATCTCCCGGTACCCGGAGGTGATGATCGCCGAGAGGTGCGTGCTCAACGGCGTGATGGTCGGCTCCAACGTCCCGAATGCGATTCGGGTCGCCCCGCCCTTGACGATCCGGGACGAGGAGATGGAATTCGGCTTCGAGGTGATCCACAAGGTGCTGGGTGAAATCGACGGCATGTGCGATGGATAGGAAGGAGGACCCGACAGTGGACATGCAGGAAGTGCAGGAGAATATGTTTTTGCCTCTTCCGGGCATCCCTCCGATCCTGATCACCCGGACGGAGGGGGTGTACCTGTACGATTCGTCCGGGGCGAGGTTCATCGACGCCTCGGGAGGCCCCATGGCCGTAACGATCGGACACGGCCGCAAGGAGGTGGCCGAGGCGGCCAAAAGAGGGCTCGAGCGGGTCTCCTACATCCTGCCGGTCTTTGCGTCCGAGGCCCGCATCGAGCTGACCAAACGGATCAGGAAGCGGCTGCCTGCCGAACTGAACGAGGTGTACTACTGTTCCGGCGGATCCGAGGCCAACGAGGCGGCCGTGAAGTTCGCGCGCCAGTATCACGTGCTGGCAGGCCGTGAGGCCAGGTACAAGGTGATCTCCCGGAACCTGAGCTATCACGGAATGACCCTGCTCACGCTCTCGATCGGGGACGTGAAGATGCGCCAGAGGGACTTCCTGCCCATGCTCTGGAAGAACCCGCGCGCAGCCCCCCACTACTGCTACCGCTGCCCCTTCGGCAAGGCGTACCCTGGCTGTGACATCGACTGCGCGCTCGACCTGGAGAAGAAGATCCTTGAGGAGGGGCCGGAGACGGTGGCAGCGTTCATCGCGGAGCCGGTCGTGGCCTCGGCCGGCGGCGGGCTGGTGCCCCCTCCGGAATACTTCCCCATCATCCGGAAGACCTGCGACAAGTACGACGTGCTGCTGATCTTCGACGAGGTGGTGACCGGGTTCGGAAGGACCGGAACGAACATGGGCATGGATCACTTCGGCGTGATTCCGGACATCGCTACCTTTGCAAAGGGCGCGAGCAGCGCATACGCGCCCCTGGCGGGCATGGCGGTGCGGGGGGAACTCACGGACCTTTTCAAGAGGAAAGGAGCCGAGTTTCAGCATCTTTACACCTTTTCCGCCCACCCGCTGTCCTGCGCGGTGGCGAACGAGGTCCAGCGGATCCTCGAGGAAGAGGGACTGATCGCCCGAGCCGCCCGAATCGGGGACTACCTGGGAAAGAAGCTTGCCGAACTCGAGGAACTGCCGACGGTCGGGGACGTCCGGGGCCTGGGGCTGCTTCGGTCCGTCGAGTTTGTGAAGGACAAAGGTACGAAGGAGCCCTTCCCAAGAGAGAAACGGCTCAAGATGGACATCATTACCACCTGCCTCCTGAAGGGCGTCTTCTTCTACCCGGGCTACTGGGAGGACGAGCAGGGGCGCGGGGACCACATCATGATCGCGCCGCCCTTCATCATCACGGAAGCCCAGATCGACGAATGCGTGGGCGTGCTCCGGGAGACCGTCGAAGAAGTGCAGAGGATGCGCCTGGGGGTCTGAGGAGAGCGAAGATCCGACATGGGCCTGCCCATCGGCTTTTCCCCTGCTTGTCTCGATAATGGAGGGCCTCCTCGATGCCTTCAAGGGCGGAAAGGGACTGGGAAGCCTGGCTGCCGGGGGTGGGGTCAAGGGGAAAGAAGATCAAGTTTTCTCCCGTATTGCCGATCAAACCGGTAGTAGAGGATGCCTCGCGAGGGGGGAGGTCATGCAGCCGGCGGAGAGGGAAGAGAAAGCGGCGAAGGCTCCCGGGGATTGCGACCGGGACCTGGGCTGCCTCAAGGAACAGGAGACCTTCCCGCTCTGCCAGGTGGAAAAGCCGGTTGCAGACCTGCTCTTCGTGACGGCCAAGCCCCTTCCTTCCTGCCGCCACCTGCGTTATTTCGGCAAGGGCGCCTACTGCACCTGCCCGGTGCGAAAAGAACTCTTTCGGCGCCACAAGCTTTAGGAAGGTGTTGAAAAAGCCCCATCTCTGCCTTCATCCCTCGTCATTCAACGTAGAGGGAGCACGTTTCAGTCCTTGGGACCCCCGCGTTCGCGGGGGCAAGCTTTGCCTGCCTTGCATCTGGAACTTTTTGAACAGTATCCAAATCCAACAGCCCTTTATCAACGGGCTTACAAGACGAATAGTAATTGGGAACAGGAATTGGAGAGAAAGGAAGGGCGAAAGACAATCTGGCCTTGCTCCGCTGCCGCGGAATCCCCATAGGCTGCCGACACCCGCGAATCAGGTATTTCCTGACTTCATGAACAGGGGCCTGAGGTGTTCGCGAATGGACTGGATGGCCTCCTCATAAGGCACACGGGTGCGCCAGCCGAGATCCTGTCTTGCCCGTGTCGTGTCCACGTCGTGATCCCGTCCGGTCAGGCCGATCACCTGGCGGTTGATTTCCGTTTCGATCCCGAGAGGACGAAGGACCTTGTCGAAGGCCGTCGCAACCGCCCAGGCGGCCGGAAAGGGTATGCGCAAGAAGCGGGGCTTGACGCCCACCGCCTCGGCAAGGTCCAGGAAATAGGTCTTCCACGTTACGGCGTAGTCATCGCGGAAGTGAAAGGTCCTGCCCACGGCAGACTCCCGCGTGGCTGCCAGGAGGATCCCGTCCACGAGGTTGTCGATGTAAACGAGGCTGGCACTGTGTCTTCCATCATCGATGAGCGGGAACACCGGTCGGGCCTTCATGATGAAGCCGATTCCGTCCGCCCAGACGCTCCCCGGGCCGATGACGTTCGAGGGTCTGACCACCGTCGAAACGAGGCCCTTCTCCCGATGATAGTGATAGACGAGTTTCTCGGCTTCGTACTTGGCGTCTCCGTAGAAGATCCCGGTCTTCCGCTCCGGATCATCTTCCCTGTGGCCGCGCATATGCCGTGTTACGCCGCCCGCGCCGGATGCACAGAAGGAACTGACGTAGACAAAGCGGGTGACCCTATCGACCGACTCGTCGAGGAGATGCCTCGTCGCCTCCAGAATCTGGTCGTAGAATTGCTTCCGGGTGCCCGCGTAACCCACCCTGGCGGCCAGATGGATCACCGTATCGACGTTCCTACAGATACCCCTGAGCGTTTCCGGCCGCGTGAGGTCCCCGACCCGGACCTCCATCCCCATGTCGCGCAGGTACTGGGTGTTTGCCTCCGTGGTGGCCATGGCCACTACCGCATGGCCTTCGGCCAGCAACCGCCTGCATACAAAGCCGCCGATGAAACCGCGAGCACCCGTGACCAGCACCCTCTGCGACCCCATTTGCACCTGCCTCCTTTCGGTCGCCAACCCCTCGAAAAGTCAGCGAGCCCTCGTTCTTCGGCGGGTAGAATAGGTCCTGTCGCTTTTGCCTGTCAACCGTCCGCCCGGCGCGCCTTGACTTAGGCCCTCGTAAGGGCTACATAACATGGGATCGTATGGAGGAAGCGCCAAGAGCAAGCCCAGGAAGGCGAAACGTTGTCCCTATCGAGGATGGAAGCCGCCATGCCGACCTCGAACGATGAGAAACCGAGTCTTGGGATCAGAATCACGGTAGCAAAAAGAGGCCAAGGGAGACCCAGGCCCCCGAGCGAGGACCAGCTCGGTTTCGGAATCTATCTTTCCGACCACATGCTGCTTCTGGATTACAGAAAGGGAGAGGGCTGGCACAACCCCCGCATCGAGCCTTACGGGGCTCTTTCCGTCGACCCCGCAGCCCTGGGCCTGCATTACGGCCAGCAGGTTTTCGACGGTATGAAGGCGTTTCGCGGCAAGGAAGGGACCATCCGGCTGTTCCGCCCGAGAGAGTATCTGGAGAGGATGAACCGCTCGGCGCAGAGACTCTGCATGCCTGCCGTGGACGTTGCGTTCGTTCTGGAAGCCATCAAGGAACTCATCCGGGTCGACAGGGAATGGGTCCCGAGCAAGAGGGGGGCCTCGCTCTATATTCGCCCCGTCATGCTGGCGACCGAGGCGGCCCTTGGCGTGAAGGTCTCCAAGGAGTACGCGTTTTTTGTCCTGACCGGACCGGTCGGGGCCTATTACGCGGTGGGGTTCAACCCGACCCGCATCCTCGTCACGGATCGTTACGTGCGGGCCGTCCGCGGCGGCATCGGTGAAGTCAAGACTCCCGGCAACTACGCCGCGAGCCTCATGGCCGCAGAGGAGGCGTACGAGCAGGGGTATACGCAGGTGCTTTGGCTCGATGCCTGCAGCCGCTCCTACGTGGAGGAAGTCGGGACAAGCAATATCTTCTTTGTGGTCAAGGGCGTCCTTGTCACGCCGCCGCTGGCCGGCAGCATCCTGCCCGGAGTGACCCGCAGGACCGTGCTCCAGCTCGCCAAAGACTGGGGAGTGCCTGTCGAAGAACGACCCATATCCATCGAGGAAGTGATCGAGGGTATCGGATCCGGGGCTCTGACGGAGATCTTCGCATCGGGCACTGCAGCCGTGATCTCCCCGGTCGGCCAGATCGGCTACAAGGGAAAGGACCACACCGTCCGTCAGGGGGCCGTGGGAGATCTCTCCCGTCGGCTCTATGACGAGATCACCGGAATCCAGTACGGCGAGCGCCCGGACCCCCACGGGTGGACGGAGCCGGTACTGCCTTAGCAGCCGCTTTTTCTACGGGCTGTCGGGGCTCGCTTGGGCCCGCCGGGTCCCTCTGACGAGCGTCCCTACACGCAAAGTCGGGAGGCTTTCGACGAGTTCGGATCCGCTCATGCCCCTCGGGCCGGCTTGATCGCATAACCGAGATAACTCACCCGGGTATCGCTTCCGATCTCAAAGATCCAGGGGTCGCGGCCCGTTGCAGCCCTCCGAAGAAATCCCGGAACGCCCCCCTTCAGGGCGATCCCTTTCAGTTCCCGATTCTGAAGGCCGCAGGACTCCAGGGCCCCGGCGAGTTCGGGCGGCCGGATGAACGACCTCCATTCGTGGCTTCCGGCAGGAATCTTCTTGAGAATGCGCTCCATGAGCCAGATGGCGCCCACGAGGCTGAGCAGGGTGCGGTTGGCTGTCTCGTACAGGAGTAAGCCGCCGGGCTTGAGAACGCGGGAAGACTCCGCGACGGCGGCGCGAAAGTCATCGAGGTGTTCGAGTACATCCGCAAGAAGGAGCACATCGAACACGCCGGATGCGAAGGGGAGGGATTCCGCGCGTCCGCTCAGGACATGAATGCGGATTCCCTTCGCCGCGGCGTGTTCCCGTGCTGTTCGAACCGAAGCGCAAGACAGATCGAGGCCGTAAACATCCGCCCCATCCTCGGCAAGGGCCTCGGCCAGAAAGCCTCCCCCGCAGCCCGCGTCCAGGATTCTCATCCGCTGGATGTCTTCCCCGAGGATGGCGCGGAAGTACCGGTACCTGAACCGATTCATCCGCAGCAGCAGCCCCATGGGACCGGCGGGGTCCCACCAGGCCGGCCCAAGCTCTTCATAATACCGATTGTCCATGGCCGGGCTGCTTTCTCGACAGGAACTCGGGCCGCGACGCATCGGGACCGGAAGATCTCGAGGGACGGGCTGCGCGCTGCATGGGAAGGAGTCACCCCGAGGCTTGGGGGAGGCCCAGCAGGGCCGCGGCGTTTCCTCCGAGAATGGCCGCGACCTCCTCTTCGGTGAATCGGATGCCCGGGGGCGCGTTCGTCGGGAGGCCCTTGATCAGGTCGATCCAGTCCCGGGTGCTGCGCACGACCTGGAGGATCGGGTTGTCCGAGCCGAAGAGCACCTTGCCGACCCCGGCATAGTCGATGAGGTCACGCAATTCCCTGCAGAAAAGCTCGTAGCGGCCGAAGGCGAATGCGTCCCACATGGCGATGTCGCCGTAAAGATTGGGCTGGTGAGCGGCCAACACGGCCCAGGGCCGCCAGTTCGCCTGTCCCATGTGCGCGGCGATCACCTTCACGTCCGGGAAATCGACCCCGATGTCTGCGAGGAGCATGGGCTCCGAGTACTTCGGCCGGGAAGGGGGCACCAGGGGTCCCGTGTGCGTCAGGAGGATGCCGCGGTTTTCTTGCAGGATCTCGAGGAGCTTGTACGATTCAACTCCCGAAGGGTCGTAGCCGTAATCCGCATGGTACTTGAGCCCCCGCATGCCGAATTCTTCGAAGGCCTGCCGCAGCAGATCGAGCGCGTTCCCGCGCCTGGGGTCCACACCGGCAAGGGCCACGACCCGTTTCGGGTGTTTCCGTGCGACCTCGGCCACGGTGCGGTTCTGCCACTCCACAAGTTCCGGGGTGAATACATCGCTCGCCGCATTATCGACGGCGCAGACGACCGTGAAGTCGATGCCGGCCTGGTCCATCGACTCGATGAGTTTCTCCCCCTCCGGATCGCCCCACAGGGCCTTGGCCTTCTCGAAGAGGGCAGCCGGGTTCACGTCCTTTCCCATGATCCTGGCGACGCGGATCGGATCCTCCAACAGGGTTTCGATCATCTCCTCCGGCATGATGGGGATCATGTGATAGTGGACGTCCACGATCATCACAGGCCTCCTTTGCGGGTTGAACGATCCACGGGGAGTCTATGGGAGGCAAGAGAAGGCTGTCAAGGAAGGAAGCTCGCCCTTGCGCGAGATCAGGGAAAGAAGTAGGGCATCCGGTTCCCTGAGCTTTTCGGGGTGGGGGCGCGGGATGCGGGACCGTATGCCCTCGCATTGAGGTGGTCTCCGAATGGGGCCCATTCTTGCTCCTTGGTGTTAAGGGGGTATTTATTCCAGGTCATGTTTGCGAAAAATACCGGCCGGGCCTTGGGCGTGGGTAAAGGTGTTTCTTGGAAAATGGCAAATAGTATAATAAAAGTGATATATTACGATATATAGGTAAAGTTGATTCTTTTTTATTGAGCCTAAGTTTAAGCTGAGGAAACAGTTTCATGTCTGTTTGGGGCGTTTTCGGGCCCATGCTAGAATCTTTCCGTCGCCGCCGGGCGAGAACGACGCCAGGCCGGCTGCCGGCCGCAACATACCCCCATTCAGGGACCCGGGCGCGCCCGCATGTGCGGTCTTGGGGGCGCGGCAAGGGAGGCACGGAGAGACTGTATGTCCGGGAGACACGAACTCGAGAGCGAGTTGATCGATTTGAGGCAGGAGGTCCTAGCCCTCCGAGGATCCCTCAAGGAGCTTGAGCGCAGGAGCGGCTTTTTCGAAATGCTCATCCGAAGCCTGCCGGGCGTTTTCTACCTAACGGATCGCAGCCTCGTATTTCAGAATTGGAACGAGAACCTGGAGAGGGTGACAGGGTACACCCCGGGAGATCTCGGGAAGAAAACCATATACGAGGTGTTCACCGGAGAGGGATTGGAGCGGATCCGGGACGCGGTCGAGCTGGCATTCTCCAGGGGATCGGCATTCGAGGAGGCCGAGTTGGTGGCAAAGGACGGGACGAGGGTCCCGCATTTCTTCACCGGTGTGAGCGCGAGGATCCAGGACACCTCCTATCTCCTGGGGATCGGCATGGACCTGACTGCGCGCAAGCGCGCCGAGGAGGCATTGCGCGAGAGCGAGGAATTCTATCGCATGCTTGCCGAACGCATGACCATCGGCGTCCTGCTTTTCCAGGCCTGGAAGATCGTCTTCGTGAACGATGCCTTCTCGTCGATGTTCGGTTATGAAAACGCGGATCAACTGCTGGGGACGGACGTGATGGGGCGGGTCTCGCAAGGATTTCAAGACGGGATGCGCGACATGGTCGCGGCCTTCGAGACAGGGGCCTCCCGGGAGAGGTTTTTTCAGGCTCGTTGGACAAGAAAGGACCTGCAGGAGATCTGGATCGAGGCCAGGGCGAGCCTGATCCAGTTGAAGGGACTGCCGACCGTATTCATGACGGTCAGGGACATTACGGAGGCAAAGCGAAAAGAGGTGTGCATGCTGGAAGAGGCGGAACATCTGCGCCGTGAGAACATCAACCTGCGTTCCTCCATCAGGGACCGATACCGCCTCGGCAGCCTCATCGGGAAGAGCCCGGCCATGCAGGAGGTCTACGAGCTCATCGTGAACGCCGCGGCCACGAGCGCCAATGTGATCATTTACGGAGATTCGGGAACGGGCAAGGAGCTGGTCGCAAGGGCCATCCACGATATGAGCAACCGCGGACCAGGGGCTTTTGTTCCGGTCAACTGCGCGGCCATTCCGGAAAATCTGCTCGAGAGCGAGTTCTTCGGTTACAAGAAGGGCGCCTTCTCAGGCGCGCAGGCGGACAAGCCGGGGTACCTGGACCAGGCGGACGGGGGGACACTGTTTTTGGACGAGGTAGGGGAACTGAGTCTGAGCCTGCAGGCGAAGCTGCTCAGGGCCCTAGAAGGCGGCGGTTATGCGCCTGTGGGCGGGAGCGTGAGCAGGTCCTCTGATTTTCGTGTCATCGCCGCAACGAACCGGGATCTGCCGGAGCAGCTCAGGCGGGGGGCGATGCGGGAGGATTTCTTCTACAGGATTCACGTGATCCCTATCCGCGTGCCGCCCCTGCGTGAGCGAGGAGAGGATATTCCCCTTCTGCTCGAGCATTTTCTCAGGCTCTATTCCGCGGATGGAAAGATGCCGCGCGTCCCCGGCGATGTCATCGAGGCATTGATCCGCTACGATTGGCCGGGCAACGTGAGGGAGCTGCAGAACGTGATCCAGCGCTACATCGCCACGAGAAGGCTCGATTTCCCGGCCTCGAAGGCGTCGCGCCGAGAGGTTTCCCAGAGCGGTCCGAACAATTGCGAGCCGGACCGAAACATCCTTCTTCGAGGCATCGTGGACGATGCCGAGAAGGCTGCGCTGAGGAAGGCGCTCGACTCGAACCTGGGAAATCGGAGCAGGGCGGCAAAGGCCCTCGGGGTTTCGAGGAGGACGTTCCTTCGGAAGATGAAGCGGTTCGATATCTCCTGACCTGTGCCCACCAGCAAGGGTTTGCACTCCCGACCCATTTCTTTGCCTTGAGGCATTTCCGACCCAAGTAAAAATACATTGCAAAAGCAATTCCTTAAGGAGATTACGAGAGAGTATCTGCGTCACTATTGACATACATCTGGCCGTCTGCCTCTCTTTCAAATCCTGCCGAAATCTGAATCTATCAATAGAATCAATAATTTGCACGTCTATTGCCTGTGTTGGCACCATTCTTGCGCTACGCTTGCCTCGGGGCATCTGCAGGATGGCGATCAGCAGGATGGCTGGCTCCTCGGCAAGACAAGGAAAAAAAAGATCATATGGACGGAGGTGAGACAAATGGCCATTTGCAGGGAGTGTAAGTGTTTCTTCGCCTTGGAGGAAGATTCCGACAGGGGTGACTGCGTCCAGCGGGTCATTGACCCCCGGCAGGCCTATTACAAGGCCAAGCCGGTGGAGGCAGAACAGGAGGCAACGCAGTGTCCCTCGTTCCAAGGCAGGAAGTAGGCGGACCGGAGAAGGTCGGGGCTTGCGGCGGATTTCCCCGGAGCAATCACACGACCGGAAGGAGGCTCGGAAATGGCGGAGGCAACGTCGATCAGCCAGGGTGTGGAAGAACTCGAAAAGAAGCAGGAATGGTGGTGGGCAGCTGAGAAGAAGCGTTCGAAGAGGCTCGACTATTTACGGAAGGGGGTCTGGAAGAAGGGGTGTATTGGCGGTAACTACAACCCGGGCATCAAGGTAGACATGGAGATGCCCACGCTTTTCACGGAGATGTTCTTCAGCGACGAGGCCAGGCACGAACAGCGGATGCTGCGGAAGGCCAAGGCTCTGGCCCACGTGCTCGACAACATCACGATCTTCATCACGGATCACGCGCAGATCGTAGGATACGTCGGGAGCGGGCCCCACACGATCGCCTGGAGGATCGACGGCGCGAGCATGCTGAACCAGGAAGTGTACAACGAGCCGGGCGTTCACGCCGAACCGGAGGAAGAAACACTGCAAAAAGCGGCGGAACTCGCGCAGCAGTGGGCCGGCGAGGCGGCGATCGACAAACTGGCCAAGCTTCTCGACCCGGAGGATGCGGTCAAGTTCATGAGCGGTGCGATCGGCTGGGGGACGCCCAGTTCCGCAGTCGGGTACTCGAACAAAGACTACGAGTACGTTATGACCGGCAAGAGGGGCTTCGAGGACATCATCGGCGAAATCGATGCCCGGATCGAGGAGGCGGAGGAGAAGACCATCAGCAAGCCCGGACCCGACCTGCTCCCCTTGTACAAGAAGATCCAGAACTGGGACGCCATGAAGCTCGTCCTGGAAGCGGCGATCCGGTTTGCGGGACGGTATGCCCGGCTCGCCCGCATCGTGGCGGAGAATTTCGAGAGCGACCCGAAACGCAGGGAGGAACTGCTTCGTATTGCAGAGACCTGTGATCGCGTTCCCGCCAAGACTCCGCGGAACCTTCAGGAGTCGCTCCAGCTCGACCACTTCCTTCAGGTCATCGCCCGATTCGAGGCCCATGAGGGCGCGTGGCCGGCCCGGCCCGACTACTACCACGGCCCCTATTACGAAAAGGACGTGAACATCGACAAGAGGCTCACCCGGGAAGAGGCCCTGGACCTGGTGGGCGAGTTTCTGATTCGGGCTTACGAGGTCGGGTTGTTCCTGCCGCGATTCGCACGGGAAGGTCTCCAGGGCATTACCGGCACCTGGGTCTGGACCATCGGGGGGGTGAAACCGGACGGCTCGGACGCCTGCAACGGCATGACGATCGCCTTGCTGCAGGCCGCAAGGCTCGTACGGGTCTCCAATCCCACCTTCGGCTTCCGCTGGCACCCCAAGGTCAAGGACGAGGTGATGCGGGAGTGCTTCGAGTGCATCCGCCAGGGCCTGGGGTATCCCTCCATGCGAAACGACCCGATCCTGGTTCAGAACACCAGCCACTGGTACGGGCACCCCCTGGAGGAGGCGAGGCTCTGGGTGCATCAGGCCTGCATGTCCCCCTGTCCCCCCACGAAGCACGGTGCCCAGCCGTTCCGCATGGCCTCGGCAACGGCGAACTGCGCAAAGATCGTGGAGTACGCCCTGAGCAACGGCTACGACCGCGTGGTGGGCATGCAGATGGGGCCCAAGACCGGGGACCCGAGGAAGTTTACCGACTTCGAGCAGCTCTTCCAGGCATGGGTCCGGCAGATGGAGTGGCTCTTCAG
>CAYLMK010000028.1:0-60117 GCA_964384945.1 uncultured Thermodesulfobacteriota bacterium
AAGGCCTTCATCACTCACGCGGCGTTGCTGCGTCAGGGTTTCCCCCATTGCGCAATATTCCCCACTGCTGCCTCCCGTAGGAGTCTGGACCGTGTCTCAGTTCCAGTGTGGCTGATCATCCTCTCAGACCAGCTACCCATCTTCGCCTTGGTAGGCCATTACCCCACCAACAAGCTAATGGGACGCGGGCTCATCTTCGAGCGGCAACTTTCAAGGAAGAGGTCACCTTTCATGCAAACTCCTTGTGAAGCCTGCATCGTATCAGGTATTAGCACTCCTTTCGGAGAGTTATCCCTGTCCCGAAGGAAGATTACCCACGCGTTACTCACCCGTGCGCCACTTTACTCGCCTTGCAAGCAAGACTTTCTCGTTCGACTTGCATGTGTTAGGCACGCCGCAAGCGTTCGTTCTGAGCCAGGATCAAACTCTTTAATTGATGGTAAAATAAGCCTTGTTCAGGCTTATCTCCGCATTGGCTCTTAGGCTTGCCAACTACTATTCAGTTTTCAAAGAACCTTCTTTGCGTAACCTTTATCAACCTGCAATCGACTACTATAGTGAAATCGCACGTTCTTGTCAACCCCTTATCCAGGGAAAGCAAGAAAAAAAATAGGGCCGCCTCTCCATTTCCCCGACGGGCGCACCCGGTTGGATCGAAAGTGATGTATGTAGCCGGGCCCACCCTGGGCTGGCTGATTGGACTCACGCGACCCTTCCTAAGTTCAGGAGGCGGGCTCAAGATATTCGCTCACCCTTCGGATACTTATACATCGTCCCGATTCCCCACAGATATCCAGCAGAACCCCATGGATCGCCAGATTCCTGAGCGAGGGCTCGAGCTTCTGATGTACACCGGTGAGGAAGCTATCGATCGCCCCCCTTGGCTTGACCCCGATTACGGAATCCTGCCCCCCCGTCATGCCGACATCCGTGATATACCCGGTACCCTGGGGCAGAATCCGCTCATCGGCTGTCTGCACATGGGTGTGGGTTCCCAGGACGGCTGAAACCCTGCCGTCCAGGTACCAGGCCAAAGCCAGCTTTTCTGAAGTGGCCTCTGCATGGAAATCCAGAATAATCAAACGCGTCCCATCCTGGATAAAACGGCTTACCCAAGCATCCCCTGCCCGGAAAGGACAGTCCAACGGCTCCATAAAAACACGGCCCATCAGGTTGAGAATCCCCACTCGCGTTCCAAGATTGCTTTCCCAAATAACGCCGCCTCTTCCCGGCGTGTTCGGAGGGTAGTTCGCCGGTCGCAACAGAAAGGCCTCTTCCTCCAGGAGTTCCGCCGCTCCCGGCCTCTTCCAGACGTGGTTCCCCGATGTCATCACCTGAACGCCGCATTCCTTGATTTCCAGGGCGGTATCCCGGGATATGCCGAGGCCTCCTGATGCATTCTCAACGTTGGCGATCGTCAGATCGACCGCCTCGCGGTCCACGATTCGAGGCAAGAGATGCCGAAGGACCTTTCGCCCGCCTTTGCCGAATATGTCTCCGATGAGAAGAATCTTCATGGATACGTTCTATCGAGCATATTCGACGGCCCGCGTCTCCCGAATGACCGTCACCTTGATCTGACCCGGATAGCTCAGTTCCGTCTCGATCTTCTTCGCAATATCCCTGGAAAGCACCACGGACTCCTCGTCCGTAACCTTGTTGCTTTCCACAATAATTCGAATCTCTCTTCCTGCCTGAATCGCATAGGACTTCTCAATACCGGCGAAGGATCCCGCAATTCTCTCCAGATCTTCAAGCCGCTTCACGTACGTCTCGAGCATCTCCTTGCGCGCTCCCGGACGGGCCCCCGACAGGGCATCCGAAGCCTGAACGAGCAAGGGAAGCACCGACTCGGGCCTCACCTCTTCATGATGGGCTGCAATGGCATTCACAATACTCTCGCTTTCTCCATACTTCTTTGCCAAGTCGCCACCGATGATCGCGTGAGACCCCTCAACCTCGTGGTCCACCGCCTTGCCGATGTCGTGCAGCAGCCCGGCTCGCTTCGCCTCTTTCACGTCAAGGGACAATTCGGCCGCCATGATGCCGCATAGGAACCCGCACTCGATGGAATGCTGCAGTACATTCTGTCCAAAGCTCGTCCGGTACCGGAGCCGGCCCAGAAGCTTGATGATCTCCGGATGGATGCCGTGTACGCCGACGTCAAAGGTCGCCTGCTCGCCGATCTCCCGGATATTCTCCTCCATTTCCTCCTCGACCTTCTTGACGATTTCCTCGATCCTTCCGGGATGAATTCTACCGTCGGAGATGAGCCTTTCCAGGCTCACCTTGGCAACCTCCCTCCGGATGGGGTTGTGCGCAGATAGAATGACAGCCTCTGGGGTGTCGTCAATGATCAGATCGACACCCGTAACCGCCTCCAGGGCTCGAATGTTCCTCCCCTCCCGTCCGATGATTCTGCCCTTCATCTCGTCGTTCGGAAGGTTTACGATGGACACCGTTTTCTCGGCAACGTAATCCCCGCTGTAGCGCTGAATCGCCAGCGAGAGGATCAGCTTCGCTTTCTTGTCCGCGATCTCGCGCGTAGCGTCCTCTATCTGTTTGATCTGTTTGGCAGATTCATGTTTGACCTCTTCGATCAGGGAATCCATCAATTGCTTCTTGGCATCTTCCTTACTGATTCCCGCCATTCTCTCGAGACGCAACTGCGCCTCCTCCTGAAGCTTGCGGAGTTGCGTGTGCTTCTCCTCCAAAGCCTTCTCTTTCCGAATCGTTCCTTTCTCTCTCCCCGTGAGCTCGATTTCCTTCTTGTCGAGAAGATCCATCTTCTTCTCTAGGTTTTCCTCTTTGTGCAGAAGCCTCTTTTCCATCTTCTGCAGTTCGCTTCGCCTTTCTTTGGACTCGCGCTCGAACTCCGCCTGTGCTTTCAGAATATCGTCTTTGGCGAGAATCTTCGCCTCTTTCTTGATCGTTTCCGCCTCTTTTTTTGCGTTTTCCAGGATTCTGGCGGCGAGATCCTCCGCAGAGGAAATCTTGGAATCATGCATCTTTTTTCGATACCAATTGCCCCCGTAAAAGCCTGCGAACCCGGCCAAGCCGAGCAGCAAAATGATCCAAAGTGCTGAAGTGAACAAGATGATCACCTCCCCTTTGCGAAATGAGGGTTTTCCGCGGAAGGATGAACGGGAGCGGGGTGCTGAGAAAGGGTCCTTGCTGTTGCCCCAGGCTACCCTATCGAGGGGAAATCAGGTTCGGCCGCCACACATCCCGGGGTCTCGTCCTGTGGGGGGACGACCGTCCCGAGGAGGAGAACGGCTCGACTTGAATCCAGGGCAGAGATCGGGTCACCCCTGACTCCTTCCTTCGGCTTCAGCCGAGCGAAAGATGTCCTGGGAACCCGAACCGACTTATTCATTCTTGAACCATGCAATCCGTTCTCTATTTCCCCCAACCACGACTCCAAAGGCACTCCTGCGGCCCACAGCAGTTTTGCCACCTGCCGACGCCACTGTAAGACACAACAGGCAAAGATCAAACAAGCAAGACCCTTTACAGATCCAAATGCCCTCGCTGTCATCTGTCCGCTTTCTTCCTTACCTCCTTGATACGGTTCGATCAGCCATCCTGAAAAAGATCGGCTTTTCTTTCGAGAAAATCAATCATCTCCTTCGCTTTGTTCTCTACGTCTTCCTGGATGGACTCCTTCTCCTTCAGGGCGCTGAAGTAATCGTCGGCCAGCAGGAGAAGCAACCGCACAGCCGCCTGAAGGCTCGTAACGCCCGGTTGCGCCTGGATCGTCTTGAGTTTCTCTTTGACGAATGCCTCGAGCCGCCGCACATAGTCCGGGTCATCATGCTTGAGTCGAACAACCTCGCCCAGCACATGGACGTCGTATACTTTCTTATGGGATGCCTCTTTTTGCAGAGCGGATCCCCCCAAGGCCATTCCGAACATGGCGGAATCGTCAGGATTCCGAACGGTTCTTCATATCTTCCAGCCGTTTCAGAATATTCTCGATTCTCGCGTGAATCTGACCCCTTGTTTTCTGGAACTCCCTGAGCTGGTGATTCAGCGCATCGATTCGCCGGTCCCGAACCGACAATTCGTTCAGAGCCTCCTGGTAACTTCTCTTCAGTTCTGCGAACTTCGCGGTGAGGGTCGTGATGCGCTCCTCAAGACGCTCCATATTTTTCAAAGCCATAATTTCGTTTCCTTGCTGTGCCTGCGCAGCAAATCCTATATCATCCTAGGAATTCCCTTCCGCAAAGTCAATCCGGGTTCACCCCTGGACTGCATCGCCAGTTCAGTGCACCCAGCCCTGTTGCGGCTCACCAAAAATCGCCTCCAGGAACAGCTCCGCATCGAACAACCGGAGATCTTCCACCTGCTCCCCGATTCCAATGAAACGAACCGGAAGCTGAAGCTCGTTCGCGATGCCTACGACCACGCCTCCCTTCGCAGTACCGTCGAGCTTCGTGAGTATGATTCCCGTAACTCCGAGGGACGCATGAAACGTCCTTGCCTGGTTGATGGCATTCTGTCCTGTTGTGGCATCCACGACCAGCAGGACCTCCTGGGGCGCTCCCTCGACCTCACGGGAGATGATGCGCTTGACCTTCTTGAGTTCTTCCATCAGGTTTACCTTTGTGTGAAGCCTGCCCGCCGTATCGACAATCACGAGGTCCGCACCTCTTGCTTTCGCCGCCTGCATCGCATCGTACACGACCGCGGAGGGATCGGACTCCGGTTTGTGTTTCACGAAGTCCGTCCCCACACGATCCGACCAGACTTCCAGTTGCTCGATCGCCGCGGCCCGGAACGTATCCGCCGCCACCAACATAACACTCCGGCCCTGACACTTGAAATGAAAGGCCAGCTTGCCGATCGACGTCGTTTTGCCAACGCCGTTCACCCCGACCACCATGATGACGTAGGGCTTGGACTGCATCAGCGCGAAGGGAGGAGCATAGACATCCAGCATGGCGGCAATCTTGCACCGAAGTGCGGCCTTCAGTTCGACGGGACCCATCGGTTTTCCATCGAATTCTCTCTGCACGGCCCCGAGCAATTCGTAGCTCGTCTTGACCCCCAGGTCCGCCGTGAGGAGGACCTCCTCCAGGTCCTCGACCACCTGCCGTTCCCTTGCCCCTCCCTTCAGGAAGATCTGGTCGAGACGTCCGATCAACTGATCGTGCGTTCTTGCGAGCCGGCCCCTCAATCGATCCAGAAGCCTCTCTTCACCTTCTCCGGGGCCAGAGATCGGGGAGCGGCGAAGCTCCGCGGGAGCGTGATGCGGTGTCCGGGATGTCTCTGCCTGGAGGTCCGCCGAGGATTCCCCGGAAAACGCTTCTCCGCTCTCTCCGTCCTGGTCCTCCGCCCGCACTGCATCTTGCGGATGTTCCCTCCGAATCCGCCGCCTTCTTAGCAGCAGCCGGACCGGTATCGATAGAATCAGGAACACGCAGAATAACAGGAGCCCCCAGATCCAGGGCTCGGACACGAGACGCTCCGGATCGATGGAGCCGAGGAGTTTCTCGCCTTTCAGCTTGAGGGACAGGAGAAATGGATCCATTTGAGGTCCAGAAACCCCCTCAGGTGGAACGGCAGACAGCGAAATATCCATGCCTTGCCGGGCCCGTTACGCTTTGCCGGCAGCACACGAGGCGCATCAGCCTCGGAGAAACGAACACGCCCTTTTTCATCGCCCCCGCCTGCACGGGGCGATGTCTCGTTCGCCCATCGGCTCGGCCGACTCCGGCACAGGCCGCCGCCCGAGCCCCCTTTCAGCGCGCGCTACTGCACCTTGACGGACACGATCTGCGAAACACCGGGGGATTCCATCGTGACCCCATAGAGGTGATTCGCAATCCCCATCGTCTCCTTGTTGTGGGTGATCAGGATGAATTGGGATGCCGCTGAAATCCCCTTCAGTATTTCCGTAAACCGCGCTACGTTGGCATCGTCCAGGGCGGCATCCACCTCGTCCAGAACGCAGAAGGGGCTGGGTTTGTACTGAAAGATCGCCATCACGAGCGCAAGGGCGGCCAGGGATTTCTCCCCGCCGGAAAGCAAATTGATATTCTGGAGCCTCTTGCCCGGCGGTTGGGCAACCATTTCGATCCCGGTCTCCAGCGGGTCGTCCGGATTGTCCAACTGAAGCATCGCCTTGCCTCCCCGGAAGAGCCGGGGAAAGACCTTCTGGAATCCCTCGTTGATCTTTTCAAAGGCCTCCATGAACCTCGCCTTGGTGATTCGGTTGATCCTCTGAATAAGCTTTTTCAACGCATCCAGAGAATTCCTCAGGTCATCGAACTGCTGCTGATAAAACTGGTGCCTCTGCTGCAGACTCTCGAACTCCTCGATGGCCGTCGGGTTCACTTCCCCGATACTTTCGATGGAGGCGTAAAGCTTCTCCAGTTTTTGCTCAATCTCACCATCCCCCTCTTCCGAAAGTTCCAGCTCCGGTTCGGCGGCCAAGTCGACCCTGTGGCGTTGCCACAATCGGTCCTCGAGGTTCTTCTTCTTCAAGCCCAACTCAACGAGTCCCATTTGGAGGGCGTCCTCCCCGTGGCGGTTCTCCTCCAGTCTCATCTTCAGCCCCTTGACAACCTCTTCTTTGCTTACCAGGCGGGAGCTTCTTTCCATCAATTCCTCGTTGATGCGGGCGAGAGTCTCCTCGGCCCGGGCTCGAGACCGCTCGAGGCCGGCAATCCGTTGTTCATCCTCCTCCAAATCCTTTTGAAGGCTCGCCATCTTTCGCGAGGCCTCCTCGGAATCACGCTCCTTTTCGAGCAGGTAGGTTCGTATGGTTTGGATCCTCTGGTCGATTTGCCGTTTGTGCGCAAGCAGACCCGTCCCCTTCTCCCGAATCACAGTGAGCTCGATTTCCAATCGGTTGAGATCGTCCTGTGCCAACTCCCTTTCGGCGGTTCGCTCCCGGATCTGACGAGCGAGCTCAGACAGGGACGCTTCTCCCGAAGCTTGCAGCTCCGCCAACTCCCCCTCCTCTTCGCGGAGCCGTTCCTCTTCTGCCCTCAGGCCCTCCAGTTCGGTGTTCAGGTGCGACGCTTCGGCCTCCAAGACCCCCCTACGCTGGAGGTTCCTCTTGCGTTGCTCCTCGATCTGCTGAGCGTCCTTTTCCCCCCTCAGAATCTCCATGTCGAGCCGGTACACCTCCTGGTTCACCCTTTCCCGATCCGACTCGTTGAAACGGATTTTCCGGAGGAGGGTATCTGTCTCCGTTTTCATGCGCAGGTACGATTCATCGAGCTGTCCGACCTCCTTTTCCAATTCCTTGATTTCCCTCTTGGCCCGAAGAACCGTCCCCCCCCCGCCGTTGGTCCTGCCCCCGGTGACCACGCCCTCAGGGTCAATCAGGTCCCCTTCCTTGGAGACAATTCGTTTGTGGTGCCCATTGTTCCTCCAAAGATCCAAACCGGAAGCCAGGTCCGGCACCAATACGACGTCCCCGAGAAGGTGCTCGGCGATTGATCTGTATCCTTCCTTGACCTTCACGACATCGAGCAACGGAGTGCCGGAGACGGTGCCGCCGTAGACGTCTCTCTCCGGACCACCTCTCAACTGCAGCGGAATAAAGCTCCCCCTGCCCAGGGTCTGGCTCTTCAGGAATTCAATCGCCTGCAATCCGTATTCCTGCTCCTCCACGATAATGTATTGAAGCTTGTCCCCCAGAACGGACTCCACGGCTGTCTCGAATTCCGGCTCCGTCTCCAGCACCTCGGCCACCATGCCCCGGATTCCTTTTCCCAGCCTCTCCTCCTCTTTCCGCTTGCGCATGACAGCCCGAACCCCCTCCTGGAATCCCTCATAGTTCTCCTGCAGTTCCAGCAGGGAGGTCAGTCGCGACCGCTTCCGGCCCCGCTCCTCCTGGAGCCGATCCATGGCCGCCGCCAGCGCATCGAACTGCCCCTTGAGCTGTTTTTGGTGGACCTCGAGAGCGACTCGTTCCAACAACGAGAGACCCCTGTTCCTTTTCCATTCCCGGAGCATTTCTTCGAGGTCCCGCTGCCTCGAGGAAAGCAACTCGTCCTCCTCTTGGATCCCCCGCAATTCGAGCTCTCCTCGCATCTGCCGGGCCTCGAGGTCTTTTCTCCTCTCGCGTATCGCGAGTTCTCGGTTGTTGAGGCCGGCCTTCTTGGTCATGCAGGAAAAGAGCCCGTCCTTGACCGAATCCATCCTTGCCTGCAGGAGCCTTTCCTGGCCCAGGAATCCCTGATATCGCTCCCTCTCCTCGGCGACCATTTCTTCGGTCCATTTGCCTCGCCGGGCAAGTTCTTGGATCCGTATCGTCCGTTCTCTTTCCTCCCGGGCCGCCTCCTCAAGCCGCACACGCGTTTCCGCGATCTGCCTTTCGTCTTCCTGCCGCTTACCCTGCAAATCCTTGTAAGTTTGTCTTCCATAAATCCGTTTATTCTCTAATTGATTCAGTTCCTGAACCAGTTCGTGCAGTCTTGCCCTCTTCTCCTCCATCTCACGGTTCTCGTGGATGAGATCCGCCCTGATTTCCTCAATGTCGGCCTCTTCCCTCCGGAGTTCAGCGAGAAGCGCCGCCGTCCTCTGCTCCAACTCCTCTTTGGCCCCCAGCTTGGACCGTTCCTCCTCGAGAAGGCCGCGATACTGCCGAAATGCCAAGGTGCAGTCCAGGCGGCGAATCTCCTCCTTCAGTCTCTGATAACGCCGAGCCTTCTGTGCCTGTCGATTCAAGGCATTCATCTGTCTCTTGATCTCGAAGAGAATCGCCTCGATATGGCGCAGGTTTTCCGCAGTGGCTTCCATCTTTCGTAAGGCTGAGGCCTTCCTCCTCTTGTACTTGACGACGCCGGCCGCCTCTTCGATGAAAAGCCTTCTACGTTCCGGGCCTGCGCTGATAATCTCCCCGATGTATCCCTGCTCGATGATGGAATAGGCTCGGGTCCCGGTGCCCGTGTCGGTGAACAGATCGACGACATCTTTGAGACGAACGGGCATCCTGTTTATGCGATACTCGCTCTCACCGCCTCGGTAGAAAATACGCTCTACGCAGAGCTCTTCGAAATCCGAGTAAGGATGCGGAAATCCCCTTTCTTTCTGCTTAAGTAGGAGAGAAACGCGGGCTGCGCCGGCCGGGGCAAAATGCTCGCTTCCATTGAAAAGGATTTCTTCCATGCTCTTGCCGCGAAGTCTCTTGGGGCTCTGCTCACCGAGCACCCAACGGAGGGCATCGACCACGTTGCTTTTTCCGCAGCCATTCGGACCCACAATCGCTGAAGTACCCTCGGGAAACTGGATCTCTGTCTCTTTGCAGAAGGATTTGAAACCGTGGAGTTTCAGGGATTTCAGCTGCATGCAAATCACCCCTTGCGCGAGGATTTCCACGGAAATATAGACTGTTTAGGCGATATTGTAAAGCGAAAAATACAATCCAAGGTGTAACCCACACATCAACCACTAAATGTAGTGCCCATGGTAGGGTTCTCGAGCCCCTCGTCCAAGCGCTCGCAGGCAAACCGGCAGGAAAAAAGAAGGGGAGCATTACGCCCCCCTGGCACCAGCAAGAGAGTAGCCGAGAAAAACAGAAAGATAATGATGTCAATATCTTACTTCTTATTCCTCCCCGACTGCCCAATGGCCGCCTGGGCCGCCGAGAGCCTTGCGATGGGGACACGAAACGGAGAGCAACTCACGTAGTCCAGCCCCGCTCGATGAAAAAACGCGATCGACTTGGGGTCTCCTCCGTGCTCCCCGCAAACGCCCACCTTCAGCTTCGGCCGGCTGGTTCGCCCCTTTCGGACCCCCGTTTCGACAAGGCTCCCAACGCCCTCTACGTCCAGAGACTGGAACGGGTCCTCCGGAAGGATTCCCTTCTCCAGATAGCCCGGCAGGAATGAGCCGATATCGTCCCTGGAAAACCCAAAGGTAGTCTGGGTCAGGTCGTTCGTTCCGAACGAGAAAAACTCGGCCTCTCTGGCGATCCGATCCGCCACCAGGCAGGCCCTTGGAATCTCAATCATCGTCCCGATTAAGTAGGGGAACCTCGTGCCGGTTTCCTTCTGCACTTGCTTGGCCACGCTCTCCACGATTTTCTTCTGGTTCACGAATTCTTCCGCCGTCCCTACGAGGGGAATCATGATTTCCGGATAGACCTTCTTCCTCTTCTTGGTCAGGGCTGCAGCCGCCTCGCAAATCGCCCTAGCCTGCATCTCGGAGATTTCAGGGTAGCTGATGCCCAACCGGCACCCGCGGTGCCCGAGCATGGGGTTGAGTTCATGCAGTTGGTCGATGCGAGCCGACAGGGATTTCTCCGAAACTCCGAGTTCCTCTGACAACTCCTTGATCTGCTTCTTGTCCAGGTGCACGAACTCGTGCAGGGGAGGATCGAGGAGCCGGATCGTCACGGGAAGCCCTTCCATGGCGGCCATGATCCCCAGGAAATCCTTCCGCTGGTAAGGGAGGAGTTTCATGACCGCCTTTCGCCTCTCCTGTTCCGTTTCCGCGACGATCATCTCCCGCATGGCCAGAATACGCTCGGGATCGAAGAACATGTGCTCGGTCCTGCAGAGACCGATGCCCTGCGCACCGAATCGCCTTGCAGCGGCCGCGTCCTCCGGTCGGTCCGCATTCGTTCGTACCGCCAAGGTCCGCTCCTTGTCGGCCCATCTCATGAGCTCCCGGTAGTACTTGTTCTTCTCCGGGTCTGCGGGCAAGAGGGGCAGGGAGCCTTTGTATACATGGCCCTTGGTCCCGTTCAAGGTGATCCAGTCGCCTTCTTTCAGGATTGTCCCGTCGAACTCGACTTGGCCGGTCTTCTCGTGGATCGCCAACGCCCCGCATCCTACCACACAACACTTGCCCCAGCCCCTCGCAACAAGTGCGGCATGGCTGGTCATGCCCCCTTTGGCCGTCAGGATCGCTTCGGCAGCGTGCATGCCGTGAACGTCCTCCGGGGATGTCTCGCTCCGGACCAGAATCACCCGCTTGCCCGACTTGGCCCATTGCTCGGCTCGATCCGCCGTGAGTACGATCTGCCCGGACCCTCCGCCCGGCCCCGCGGGGAGCCCCTTGGCCAGCAGCATCGCCTTTTTCTCTTCGCCCGGATCGATCATGGGATGGAGCAGTTCATCGAGATGCTCGGGTGTAACGCGCAGGAGCGCTTCCCTTTGATCGATGAGACGCTCCTGGGCCATCTCAACCGCCATTCGGATCGTGGCCGTTCCGGTTCGTTTTCCCGTGCGGGTCTGAAGCATCCACAGGCGCCCGTCCTGGATCGTGAATTCGATGTCCTGCATGTCCCTGTAATGCTTTTCCAGCCTCAGGCGAATCCCGTCGAGTTGGCGGTAGATCTTGGGCATCGCCTCCTCAAGGGAACGGAGATGGCGGCTCTCTCCGGTCTTGCCCTTCTTGTTCAAGGGCCTCGGTGTTCGGATGCCCGCGACCACGTCCTCCCCTTGTGCATTCGGCAGCCACTCGCCGTAAAACAGTTTTTCCCCGGTTGCAGGGTTGCGCGTGAACGCAACACCCGTCGCGGAATCCTCGCCGGTATTCCCGAATACCATGGCCTGAACGTTCACGGCCGTTCCCCAGTCATTCGGAATGCCCTCGATCCGGCGGTAGGCGACGGCCCGCTTTCCATTCCACGATTCAAAAACCGCGCCGATCCCACCCCAAAGCTGATCGGTTTCATCATCCGGGAAGTGCTTGCCGAGCCGGGCCTTCACTTTTTGCTTGAATATCTCGGAGAGTTCCTTCAGATCATCGGCATCAAGATCCACATCGTCCTTCACGCCTCTCGCTTTCTTCATCCGGTCCATCTCTTCTTCCAACAGATGCCGAATTCCCTTCCCCTCCGGGGGCTCTATCCCGGCCGCCTTTTCCATTACAACGTCCGAGTACATCATGATCAGTCTTCTGTAGGCATCGTAGACAAACCTCGGGTTCCTCGTCTTGGCGATGAGCCCGGGGATCGTCTTGCTCGTCAGTCCGATGTTCAGCACCGTCTCCATCATCCCGGGCATGGACTTCCTGGCCCCTGAGCGAACGGACACCAGAAGAGGATTCTTCGGATCCCCGAAGCGAAGTCCCATGATCTTCTCGACCCGCGCCATCGCCTTGTCGACCTCCGCATCGAGGCCCGCAGGGTATTTCCGCTTGTTTTCATAATAGGCGGTGCAAACCTCGGTGGTGATCGTGAACCCGGGCGGCACGGGGATCCCCAAGTTCGTCATCTCGGCGAGGTTCGCCCCTTTTCCCCCCAACAAGTCCTTCCATTCGGCCCGACCGTCCGCTTTTCCCGCCCCGAAAAAGTACACGTGCTTGCTTGCTGAAGACATACCGACCCTCCTCTAAAAAGAAATCTTTGAAAAATCAGCAAACCATTGAAAGGACTGGGCAATTCTACTGAGCAGATTCAACCGATTCTCCCGCGTCCGCTCGTCTTCGACCAGAATCATTACGTCGTCGAACAGGCGGTCGATCGGCTCTTTGAGGCTCACGAGCCCCTGGAGCAACCGCTCGTAATTTGCCGCGCCCAAGCCCGCCGACTCCCTCGCCACGCCGTCCACGGCAGCCAGGAGCGATCTCTCCGCCTCTTCCTTCAGGTCTTCCCCGCGCAGGGGTTTGGACGGCCCAACGTATCCGAACTCCTTCTTCGCCTGCTCAAGGATATTGACAGCCCGCTTGCATCCCAGGATGAGCTTTTCGAAATCGGGCTCGGAACGCATCCTGTGGAGGATCTCCACGCGACGGAACAAATCGGGCACATTTTCGAAAGAGGGGGACAGTACGGCCTCGATGGTGTCGTGCGGGAAGCCCCTTCCGAGGAGGAGTTGCTGATACCGCAGCCGCAAGAAATCCAGCACTTCCCCTTTGACGGTCTCCGGGGCCTTCTTCAACAACCCACGGAGGACGGCCAGGGCATTCTCAACCAGCTCCGGGAGAGACACCCCCAGGTCCTTGTCCAGCAGTATGCGGAGGATTCCAATGGCCCTTCTCCGCAACCCGAAGGGATCCGAAGCTCCGCTCACAGGGGACCCGAACCCAAAGAATCCCACCAGGGTATCCGCCTTGTCCGCCACGCTGAGCAAGGCCCCCTCCAGGCTTTTCGGCAATTGCCCCTCGGCCGAAACAGGCATGTAATGCTCACGAATCGCCTGCGCAACTTCCGCCGGTTCACCCGATGCGGCGGCGTAAATCCCCCCCATGGTTCCCTGCAACTCGGGGAATTCTCCGACCATTTGGGTGACCAGATCCGCCTTGCACAGCCGAGCGGCCCGCCGGAGCACCGGCACCTTTTCCGGACACACCCGCTCGCCCAACCAAGCGGCAAGGGCCTCGATTCTCATCACCTTGTCGAAAGAGGTTCCCAGCTTCTTGTGATAGATAACGTGCCGCAGCGCTTCCACGCACCGGTCGAGCGGTTTTTTCGTGTCTTCTTCAAAGAAAAACTTCGCGTCGGCGAGACGGGCCGCAAGAACCTTCTCGTTTCCTCGCCGCACGGGTGACATGTCCGCCGCTTCCATGTTGGCAATGGCGACGAAGTAAGGGAGCAGCCCTTCTCCGTTCGACCGCCTCACGGCAAAGTATTTCTGATGGCCCTTCATCGGGGCAATCAGCACTTCCTGAGGCAAGGAAAGAAATCGTTCGTCAAATCTGCCCCGGATCGCAACGGGATACTCCGTGATGAACACCAGCGTTTGGGTCAGCTCCTCTTCCTCCAGGATCTGCCCCCCCACCTCAGCCGCCAGAATCCTTGCCTGCTCCAGAATCCGTACCCGTCTTTCTTCCGGGCATACCAGAACCTTGTTCCTCTCCAGAATCCCGCGGTATTCCGACAAGGGCTCGATGCGCACCGGGTCCGGATCTCCGAGAAAACGGTGGCCACGGGTCGTGTCGCCGCTCAGCAGCTCACCCAACCGAAACGGAACCGTCTCCTTGCCGTACAACGCTGCGATCCACCGAATGGGGCGGGCGAAGCGGATGTCCTGTGTTCCCCATCGCATCGCCTTGGGAAAGGGAAGAGCCATGATCCAACCGGGAAGGATCCCGGCAAGGACTTCGACCGTCCTTTGTCCCGGCTCCACCTTCTGAAGGAATACATACTCTCCCTTCGGCCTCCGGATGATCGAGACCTCCTCGGGCGTCACCCCGTAACGCAAGCAGAACTTCTCCAGCACTTGCGTGGGGGCCCCTGCGCTGTCAAACGCGACAGACCGGGGCGGCCCGGAAACCTCCTGCACGGAATCACTTTGTCTCTCCTCCAATCCGGAAACGAGGAGAACAAGCCTGCGGGGCGTGGCCATGGTTTTCACGGTCTCGTAGTGCAAGCGGTTCGCCCCAAACAACTCCTGCGCTCTGACCCGCAGGTCCTCGATCGCCTTCGGGAGAAACGCGGCGGGAATCTCCTCGGTCCCGATCTCCAGCAAAAAATCCTCTGCCACCGAACCGCTCCTCTCCTCAGGAATTCGATAAGGATTCCGATGCCGGGGCATCGACCCCCAGGTAGCTTCTCGCGCAGGCCTGCGCAAGGTCTCGAACCCGATGGATATAGTGGGTCCTTTCGTTGACGCCGATTGCGCCCCTCGCGTCGAGCAGGTTGAAGATGTGACTGCATTTGAGGCACAGTTCGTAAGAGGGAATCACACGGTTCTTCTCGATGATCCGCTTCGATTCCTGCTCGTACATCTCGAAGAGTTTCAACAGCATCGGGATATCCGCATCCTCGAAATTGTAGTGGGAGTGCTCCTCCTCGCCGCGGTACTGGATGTCTCCGTAAGTGACGGTATCGTTCCACCGAAGCGAGTAGACATTGTCCACGTTCTGGAGGTACATGGCAATCCGTTCAATCCCATACGTGAGCTCTACCGAGATCGGCTTCAGATCAAAGCCTCCCGTCTGCTGAAAATAGGTAAACTGGGTGACTTCCATTCCGTCCAACCAGACCTCCCAGCCGAGTCCCCAGGCGCCCAAGGTGGGGGACTCCCAGTCATCCTCAACGAAACGGATATCGTGTTGCTCCATCCGGATTCCCAGGTGAGCCAGGCTCTGGAGATAGATCTCCTGAATGTTATCCGGAGACGGCTTCATGATCACCTGGAATTGATGGTGACGATGCAGGCGGTTCGGGTTCTGCCCGTAGCGGCCGTCCGCAGGCCTTCGGGAAGGCTGGATGTAGGCCACGTTCCAGGGATTCGGCCCCAGGACACCCAGAAAGGTCGCCGGGTGAAACGTCCCCGCCCCAACCTCCAAATCGTAAGGCTGCTGGAGCACACAGCCCCGCTGCGTCCAAAACCGGCTTAACTCGAGCATGACATCCTGTACGAGCATATGTTTCGATCCCGCCTTCCGAATGGATACTTGTGGGGGCAAGGTTTCGCTATCCGGCCCTCTCGCGCCCCGTCCGAATGCCTGCAGGAAGGAGGTGGCCCGGCCGACCACCTCAAGCCTCGAAAAACCTCCTTCAGCCCGCCTGCTGCCGCTTCGACAGCACCTCCCGCATCACACGCAGGGACCGAAGCTCCCGCCCTGCATGATAGGTCAGGAAGGCCTCGAGAAGCCTCGCTGCCTCGCGGGCCCTTCGATCCGCCGCGCCTGCGGTGGAGACTGCCTCCTTCATCGGCAGCACCAACCATCTGTCCATGAGCAACAAGGTTTCCGCGGCCGCCCGGTGCGTGGCCGTTCCCCTTCCGACGCAGCCGCCGCAGACAACGCCCCCCTGGGGCACGGAGAATCCGAAAACCCCCGAGCGCACCAGAGGGCGCCTGCAGTGGATGCATTTCCCGAACTGAGGCTGGAGACCCAGCAACTGCAGCCCCTTTACGAAGAAAACCGACAGCAGGGGACCCGGCCCTTCCTCCCGGTCCAGGCAGTCAAGAAAAGCCCGCAAAAGCAAAAACCAGTCTTCCTGCATGCCCCGCTCCGGCAGCACCCTTTCGATGAGCTCCAGGGCGCAACAGCCGACCAGCAACTTCTCGAGGTTTGCGTAGACGGAAGCATAGTAATGAATGAGAGCACAACCTTCAATCCTCACCAAATCACGGTTCGGGCTTTCAAAGCACTCCAGATGAACGAGCAGGAAGGGAGACAGAAGACCTCCGAACCTCTTCTTGCTTCGCTTCGCCCCTTTCGCTATCCCCCTCATCTTCCCCCGGCTGGCAGAAAGAAAGCTGACCAGCTGGTCGGACTCGCCCAGATCCCACTTCCGCAGCACAAAGGCGGGGCCTTGATAGCTCGGCATGCCGGCCACTCCCGAAACTCCCGCAGAGGCCTCCTTTGGCGGTCGAGGGCAAGCCCTCCTCATCCGTCCCCTGCAGGGGGGAAGTCAATGTGCACCACATCCCCCTTGTTCCCCAGGTTTTCGTACACCTTTCCATTATAGAAAATCCGCATACCCCCCGCGTTCTCGATCTGCAGCTTCACCTTCTTTTTGGCCCGGAGAAACCGCCGGCCGCCCGGCTCGAGAACTTCTTCCGAGGAAGGCCCGTCATCCAGGCGGACCTGCACCCTTGTCTCTTTCAGTGCCTGCAGGATCACCTCGACCGATCCGGTCTTGGGGAACGCTTGCTCTTCTCCCCCGTCCTCGGCGCGAGGACTCTCGAGGCCTTCCTTCTCCTCCGGCTGCCGGAAGGCGTCGCCGATCGGAGTCTGCTCGAAGAGGCCCAATTCCTTCTTCAATTCCTCCTTCCTCATCTCTTTCGGAGAGGAACGAGGGACGCGGATCGTACGGACTCGCTCCTCGGTCATCTCCGAGCCGGGATACAGCAACAGCCACAGCACCCCGAGAACCAGCAGGCTCGGTCCCAGGATCCGGATCGACCTCCTCCCCCCCTTGCCCGCCTTTTCCATGGAGGACTCGCGCAGACGTCCGCCTGCCTTCTGGACAGCCGTCCGGTAGCGCAGCACGACCTCCTCCGGATCGAGGCCGACATACCGGGCATATTGTTTCAAGAAACCGATCGTGAAGGCAGGCGCGGGCAGCAAATGGAAGTGCCCTTCCTCCAGGGCGTGCAGGTAGAGCGGGCCGATATTCGAGACCCTCTCGATTTCCTCGAGGCTGATTCCTCTTGCCTCTCGATTCTCCCGGAGGTATCTCCCCAGACTCTCCACGGGCACCTCTTACACGACTCGGCAGGGCGGCAGACCCGGCGCGTTCCGCTCAGAAACGAACGAGCCCCCGAAAGGCGAGCAGCCTCTTCACGACATCCTCACGTCTGACCCTTCGCAATCGATCGAGACTGAATGCCTCCACGTTGAAGGAAGCCATGATGCTGCCGTAAATCAGGGCTTTTCGGAGCCTCGCCTCGCTGTGTCCCCGCCGGAGGCTCAAGTACCCCATGAACCCTCCGGCAAAGGAATCCCCGGCTCCGGTGGGATCCCGGACGTTTTCGAGGGGGAAGGCGGGTGCCCAGAAAAAACCGTCCCGGCGGAACAGCAGCGCTCCATACTCCCCTCTCTTGACGACCACGGCCGAGGGACCCATCGACAGGAGAACCCGCGCCGCCTTAACGAGGTTGCTTCGCCCGCTCAGTTGCCGCGCCTCCGCTTCGTTCACGAAGAGTATGTCCACGCGGGCTAGGGTCCTGCGAAGGGCCCTGGGCTTCGAAGAGATCCAATAATTCATCGTATCGCAGGCCACCAGATAGGGGTTCGACACCTGATCGAGAACGCTCCGCTGCAAATCCGGATCGATGTTGGCCAGGAAAACGAAGCCTGTGTTCTTGTAAGCGGTCGGCAGTTGCGGCCGGAAGGCCTCGAATACGTTCAGGTCGGTCTTGATCGTCCGGGCTTCGTTCAGGTCCTCGTCGTAACAACCCTTCCATCGAAACGTCTTTCCCCGGCCCCGGTGCAGACCCCTCAAATCCACGCCCCGAGATTTCAGCAACGCCAAGTGCCTGTCGGGGAAATCCTCGCCTACGACCGCAACCAGCCTGACCTTCGTGAAACACCCCGCAGCAATCGAGAAGTAGGTCGCAGAACCGCCAAGCCCCTCCTGGATCTGCCCGAAGGGAGTACGGACGGAATCCAGGGCAACAGATCCCACAACGAGTAAGCTCACCTCATCCCCTCCCGACGACTCCGTTCCGATGGAAGAGAAGAACGAAACGGGTTTGCCGCACCATCCGACACGCGACCTTCCCGCCTTCAGTCTTGCTTCGCTCTCCTTTGCCGTTTCGCCTTTTCCCTTTCGTCTTTCGGAGCAAATTCCGCCTTCTCCGTCTCTCCTTCCGCGGGCACATACTTCCCGATCAGCAGGTGCAGATCCCTCTTCACCGCCGCCGGGATTTGCCGCGGATCGGTAATGATCGCATGCTCCAAGGCTCGGGCACAAAGGCAATCCCTCTTTTCCGGAAGCCGCCCGACGGCGGCACGCAGAATCCTCTGCGCCGTTGAAACGTTGCGCTGAAGGACGGCGAGAACCGCACCAACGGACACGTCTTCCTCCGTCTCGTGCCAGCAATCGTAGTCCGTTGCCAAGGCGAGCGTGGCATAGCAGATTTCCGCCTCCCGGGCCAGTCTGGCTTCGGGAAGGTTGGTCATTCCGATCACGTCCACACCCCACTGCCGGTAGACCTTGGATTCGGCCCGGGTGGAAAACTGCGGCCCCTGGATCACCAGATAGGTTCCCCCTTCGTGCATCTTCACGCCCGCATCGGAACCCGCCTTGAACAAGCAGGAACTCAACACCGGGCAAACGGGGTCTGCGAACAGGACATGCACGACCAGTCCTTCCCCGAAAAAACTGCCCGGCCGTCCGTGGGTCCGATCGAAAAACTGATCCACGACCACGATGTCCCCGGGCCGGATCTCTTCCCGCATGCTCCCCACGGCACTGACCGAAACGATTCGGGAAACCCCCAGCTTCTTCATGGCATAGATGTTCGCACGGGCGTTCAGGAAAGAAGGGGGGATGCGGTGGCCTCGGCCGTGGCGAGGCAGAAAAACCATCGGAACCCCTTCCAGACTGCCCGTAATCAGCTCATCCGATGGACTCCCGAACGGAGTCTCCACTCGTACCGAGGCAACATCCTCGAGCCCCTCCATCTCGTAGAGGCCGCTTCCCCCAATCACGCCGACGGCTTCCCGACCCTCCGAGCCCCGGTTATTCGCAGCCGCCATCCTCGTTCGCCTCCAAGCCAGGGATCCACCGCTCCGCTCGCAACAACTCTTCCGCTGTGTTGACATTCATGAAACAGAGACGCTTCGGCTGGGAAACAAGGGGTTCTACCGCCGGAATCACCCTGGCCCCTCGGGGCCGAAATGCCGGATCCCTCCCCCTGCCAGAACCCGCCTCTCCGGTATTTCTCCTCTTGGTCACTCCGGGGCTTGCGTGGAGGCGTTCGCATCCCGATCGCAGGGCCCACCGGGATGCAGAGATGCGGCCAGGGCATAGGTCGCCCGGCGGACCGGCCGGCAGCAAGGGGCTTTTCGTTTCTGAACGCTCACCGTTCTGCCGCGTCAGGTTCCCTGTTCCCAAGAGGAAAGGTAGGTCTTCTGCTCATCCGTGAGGCTGTCGATCCGGATACCCATCGAGTCGAGCTTGAGTTGTGCGATCCTTTCGTCGATTGCGCGAGGCACGCCGTACACCTGTTTGGCAAGCCCCTTTCCGTGGGCGGTCAGATGGGCCGCACAAAGCGCCTGATTCGCAAAACTCATGTCCATCACGCTCGACGGGTGCCCTTCCGCCGAGGCAAGGTTGATGAGCCGTCCCTCGCCCAGAACATAGAGCCGTCGACCGTTCTCCAAGAGATACTCATCTACAAAATCCCGGATCCCTCGCTTCGCCTTGCTCACGCCCCTGAGACCTTCCAGATCCACCTCTACGTTGAAATGCCCTGCGTTGCACACGACGGCGCCATCCTTCATGCATAGGAAATGTTCCTTCCGGATCACGCGGATATCGCCGGTCACGGTACAGAAGAAATCCCCCTCCTGCGCAGCCCGCTCCATGGGCACCACACGGTAGCCGTCCATGGCGGCCTCAAGGGCCCGAAGCGGGCTCACCTCCGTCACGATCACGTTGGCTCCCATTCCCCTCGCACGCATCGCCACCCCTCGTCCGCACCAGCCGTACCCGCATACAACGAAGGTTGAACCTGCGATCAGCCGATTGGTGGCCCGCAGAATGCCGTCCAGTGTACTCTGACCGGTCCCGTAGCGATTATCGAAGAGATGCTTCGTTTCGGCGTCGTTGACGGCAATGATCGGGTACCGCAGCACCCCCCTGTCTGCCATGCTCCGCAACCGAATCACGCCGGTGGTCGTCTCTTCCGTACCCCCGACAATCCCGTCGATGAGGCCGGTCTTCTCCTTGTGGATGACCGAAACGAGATCCGCACCGTCGTCCATCGTGATTTGCGGCCCCCTGTCCAAGACCGCACGGATGTGCCTGTAATAGGTCTCTTCGTCTTCCCCCTTCTTGGCGAAGACGGGGATATCGAAATGCCTTACCAATGCGGCAGACACGTCATCCTGCGTGCTGAGGGGGTTGGAGGCACAGACGGCTACCTCGGCGCCGCCGCACTTCAAGACCTGCATCAGACTCGCCGTCTCGGTCGTCACATGCAGGCAAGCCGCCACCCGGACCCCTTGGAGAGGCTTCTTCTCGATGAATTCCTTCTTGATCAGGTTGAGAACCGGCATCGTCTGGTTGGCCCATTCGATGCGAAGCTTTCCTTTGTCGGCCAATCCCATATCCTGAACGTCGTATTCCATCTTCCCTCGAACCCCCTTGCTCTTCCGCCGGCGCGTCCTGCTCGGTCCACATCCTGTCCTCAGGGCAGGTACTGTCTCAATTCTTCCACCTTGTCCGTCCGTTCCCACGTGAACTCCGGCTCCTCCCGGCCGAAATGCCCGTAGGCAGCCGTTTTCTTGTAAATCGGCCGCAGGAGGTCCAGGTGTTCGATGATTCCTCTCGGCTTCAGAGGAAAGTGCCTTCGGACAACCTCGACAAACTGCGGCGTCGGGATCTTGCCGGTCCGAAACGGATTCACAAGCACGGAGACGGGTTCGGCCACCCCGATGGCATAGGCGATCTGCACCTCACATCGCTTTGCTAGTCCCGCCGCCACAATGTTCTTCGCGATGTATCGGGCCATGTAAGATGCGCTTCGGTCCACCTTCGACGGGTCCTTTCCGGAAAAGGCGCCGCCGCCGTGGCTTCCCTGTCCGCCGTAGGTGTCCACAATGATCTTCCTGCCCGTCAGGCCGCAATCCGCATGCGGACCCCCGAACACGAACCGGCCGGTTGGGTTGATGTGGTAGATCACCTCCTCCTTCAAGAGCCTCTTCGGCAGCACCTTCTTGACGACCTCCTCGATCACGCCTTCCTCGATCGTCTTGTGGGTTACATCCGGCGAATGTTGCGCGGAAACCACGACCGTGTGGATCCTCTTCGGGGCAGCATCCACGTATTGAATAGTAACCTGGCTCTTCCCGTCCGGCCGCAGAAAGGGGAGCCGTCCGTCCCTTCTCGCGTCTGCCAGCCCTCGGGTAATCTTGTGGGCGTAAATGATGGGCATCGGCATAAGTTCGGGGGTATCGTCGCAGGCGTAACCGAACATCAGGCCTTGATCCCCGGCTCCTTGTTCGGTGTGCAGGCCTTGCCCCTCCGTGACACCCATCGAGATATCCGGGGACTGCCGGTCGATGGAGGTGAGCACGGCACAGGTCTCCCAGTCGAACCCCATGGAAGAGTCGTTGTAACCGATCGCCTTGACCGTTTCTCGAACGACCGCCGGAATGTCACAGTATCCCTCGGTCGTGATCTCCCCCGCGACCAAGCATACGCCTGTGGTAACGAGGGTCTCACAGGCAACTCGTGACCTTTTGTCCTGCCCGATCAGATCATCCAGGATCGCATCCGAGATCTGGTCCGCAATCTTGTCAGGATGCCCTTCGGTAACCGATTCTGATGTGAACATGAAGTCCGTCAACGGCATCTTCCATTCTCCTTTCCGTTTTCCGCTCGCAGGCGCCCGTATTCGAATATCGGGGAATCCACGGAAGTCCCCTCAGCCGGGCCGGGTCTCCACGGTCCCGGTGGGATGGGGAACCTCCGGAGGCCGGCTCAGTAATCATGCAGCACCCTCTCCGTGATGTCCGGGGATCTCTCTCGAATCCAGGAAGAGAGGGTCTTCTCGTTCTCTTCACCGTCCTTGCCTTGCAGCAGCATCTCGACCAACTGCCGGGTCTCTTGGAAGCTCGTAGAGCGGACGACCTTTTTGATCCACGGAATCATGGATCCTACCATGCTCAGGTCATCAAATCCAAATCCGACCAGAAGGTAGATGTACCGAAGGTCCGCAGCCATCTCTCCACACATGCCCACGTGGATCCCGTGCCGGTGCCCAGCCTCCACGACCTCCTTCAGGAGCCGAAGGATGGACGGGTGGAGGGGATCATAGAGGTAGGCCACCTCCTTGTTCACACGATCGATGGCAAGGCAGTACTGGATCAGATCGTTCGTTCCGATACTGAAGAAATCCACCTCTTTCGCCAGCACGTCCGCGATCAGGGCTGCGGAAGGCACCTCCACCATGATCCCGATCTCCAGCGCCGGATCGAAGGGCTCGTTCTTCTGCGCCACTTCCTGCTTCGCTTCCTCGAACAGTGCCCTGGCCCGAGACAATTCGTCCAGCCCGGAAATCATCGGAAAGAGGATTCGGACTTTCCCGTAGTGACTCGCGCGAAGGATGGCTCGAAGCTGGTCCTTGAACATATCCGTTTCACGCAGGCAGTATCGGATCGACCGCAAGCCGAGGGCCGGATTCATTTCCTTCTGAATGTGATTGATGTTGGGGGATTTGTCGGAGCCGAAATCGAAGGTGCGTATGGTCACCGGAAGCGGAGCCATTTTCTTCAGAACACTCTTGTAGACCTCGAAGTGCTCTGCCTCGCTGGGGATTCTGCCTTGGCCCAGGCAGAGGAACTCGGTTCGATACAGCCCGATTCCTTCGGCCCCGTATTCACGCACCGCAAGGACCTCCTCGACCATTTCCACATTCGCCGTCAGGGCAATCCGTCTTCCGTCCAGGGTCTCGGCGGCGAGGTCCCTTTCCTTCAGCAGGGCCTTTTCCAGTTGATCGTACTGCTGCCTTCGCTCCCTGTAATGTGTGACGGTCGCCCGCGCCGGATTGACGATGACAAGACCTTCCCGGCCGTCCAGGATGATCCGATCACCCCTCGAAACCAGTTGCGAAGCCCTTTCCGCGCCCACGACGGCCGGGATCTTCAAGGCCCTGGCCAGGATCGCAGTGTGCGAGGTGCTTCCTCCGATATCGTTGACGAACCCGACGATCTTTTCCCGATTCATCCGCGCCGTGTCCGCAGGCGAGAGGTAATGCGTCACCAGAACCACGTTCTCGTCGATATCCTGCAGGGAGTCCTCCTCGCTCCCGGAAAGGTGTTTCAGAATCCAGTTGTTGAGATAGTCGAAGTCGGATTTTCGCTCCCGCAGGTAATCATTATCAATGGTATCGAACATCTTCTTGTAGTTGTCGAAGGCGGTGAAGAGAGCCCATTCCGCGTTCTTTCTCTCGGAATAGATCATCGCCTTGACGGCGTCGAGGAGCATCGGGTCTTCCAGGATCATCAGGTGTGAATTGAATATGTAGACGTGCTCATTGATCTCCTCATGACCCAATGCCTCCTTGATTCTCAAGAGATCCGCCTTGGACTTCTCGATTGCCGTCTGGACACGCTTGACCTCCCTCTTCACCTGGGTTGCGGGGATGTAACGCTTGCTGAACCGGGTCTCCTTCCGGTCCAACACGTAGGCCTTCCCTTCCGCAACGCCGGGGGAGGCGCCGATACCGTAAATCCTTCTCTCTTTTCGCCCCGCCGCCATCTATTCCTCGTTGAATTTGCTTTCGATCAGTTCCCCCAGGGTCCGCAACGCCTCCATCTCGTCCGGCCCCTCCGCCTCGACCCGGATGACGTTTCCCTGAGCAGCGGCCAGCATCATGATACCCATGATCGACTTTCCGTTCACCTCAAGGCCGTCTTTCATGACGCGAACCGCGCTCACGAAACCGTTCGCCGCCTGAGCGAACTTTGCCGCCGGACGCGCATGGATCCCCAATCGGTTCCTGATGGTGAATTCCTTCACGGCCATAACGACTTCTTGCGGGCGAGATCTGATCGCTGGTCAACCCGTTCCGCTCGCATCCGACGACCGGCCCTGCTGCTCGAGAATCTCTCGAGCCAGGTAGATGTTCTCCCGGCCGCAACGCAAGGCGATACGCGCCAAGTCGGCCAGGCTTGCATCCTGTCGGGCGGAAAGGATTTGCAGGATCATGGGCAGGTTCATTCCCGTGAGCACCTCGACCTTGGGGTCCTCCAAGAGGGAGAAACAAAGATTCGCCGGGGTGCCGCCAAACATGTCCGTGAGGATGAGCAGTCCATCCCCACTGTCAATTTCTCTCCTCGCCCTTCGGATGGCCTCCATGACCCGCTCTTCGTTGATCGGCTCGGCCAGGGAAACGACTTGCACCGCTTGAGCGGGCCCAAGGATCTCAATGGCGACCTCGAGAAACGACTCCGCCACCCTTCCGTGAGAAACGAGAAGAAGCCCAACCATCTCGCCACCTTCTTGTTGTCTGCCCGGCAGCACTTCTTCAACAACAGGCTGCTCGGGCGCACCGGCGGATCACCCCAGGACGGATCTCACTCCGCCAGGATATCTCGATGAAAAATCTTCGGCGCAAGGCCTCGCAGGCGCAGGCGCTCTTCCAACGCACACACCACGGCCACGGATCGATGCCTTCCTCCGGTGCATCCCACCGCAAGAACGAAGTAAGCCCGATCCTCTTTCTCGTAAAGGGCAACCATATCCTCGATGAGCCGGATGAACGACTCCAGGATCTCGGCGGCTCGGCCGTTTCTTCGCGTGTATTCCTGCACCTCCGCGTCTCGGCCGTCCCGGTCCTTCAGCGCGGAATCATAGTGGGGGTTCGGCAGAAACCGAACATCCATGACCAGATCGGCCTGAAAAGGCAACCCCTTTGCATAACTGAAAGAGACGATCTCGACCTGCAGGCGATGTCTCTTCCCCTCGGAGGGCGCGCCCAATACCTGGATATAATTGCGAAGCTGATGAATATTGAATGCAGAAGTATCAATCACCCTGTCGGCCGACTGCCGAAGTCCGGACAACTGTTTCTTCTCCCATTCGATCCCTTCCAGAAGCGTCCGGTTCTCGCAGAGAGGGTGGCGTCGGCGCGTCTCTTCATAGCGCCGGATCAGAACCTGCGTAGCCGTCTCGAGAAAGAAAACCTCCGGCTTGATTCCTTCCTCGCGGATGGCCCGGAACACACCGGCATGCTCCTGCAAGAAACGCCTCTCGCGCATGTCAATGCCCACCGCCAACCCATCTGCGGCATACCCCGCGGCGGCGACGTAATCGACGAGTCCGGGCAGCATCTTCACCGGCAGGTTGTCCACGCAATAGTATCCCAGATCCTCCAAGGCATGCAGCACGGACGTCTTCCCCGAGCCCGACAACCCCGTGATGATCAACAGTCGCATCGGTCCGCCGTTCGAACGTGAAGAATTCACCGACTTACCGCCTGGAGCCCCTCCGCCTCCTCCTGCGTGAGAATCGTGTACACCTCCTCCTTGCCGGGTGCGCGCATGAGCTTTTCGCGCACCGAGGGTCTCTTGAGAAGTCGGGAAATCTTGGCGAGGGCCTTCAAATGAACGCCTGCCGAATTCTCTGGCGCAAAAAGAAGAAAGAAGAGAAATACGGGCCGGTCATCCACCGCCTCGAAGGGAACGCCGCGAGAGCTCCTCCCGAAGCATGCGATGAGCCCCTCCAGGTCCGACATCTTCCCGTGCGGAATCGCCACACCCTCTCCCACTCCGGTGCTGCCGAGTCTTTCCCGATCGAGGAGTATGCCAACCATCTTGTCCCGATCCAACATGGGATGGACAGAGACGAGCGTGCTGCACATCTCCTCCAGAACCCCTTTCTTGGTGACCGCCTTCAAGTCATGGACCACGGCTCTCGGGTCCAGGAAATCCGACACTTTCATCACCGATCACCATCCCTTTCGCACCAAGACCCCTCCGCCCCCACCGCATGCCTGCCGATCCGCCGCGCCGGCACCCGCACCCCCAACCGGCACGGGGTCCTCGCCCCTTTTCCCCCGTCCTCCCGGTTGGATTCCTCATCCGGTTGCATCGCCCCACCCGGACCGTTCGCAGGTCGAACGGCACCTCCGAGGCCGCACCCGCCCAAGGCCCTAGAACATTTTCTTCCGTTTCATGGAGGGCAGGATGCCCAGGCTCTCGCGGTACTTCGCTACGGTTCTCCGTGCGATGTCAACGTCCGAGGCCCGCAGGATGCTGACGACTTCCTGATCGCTGACCGGCCTTTTCGGGTCTTCCTGGGCTATAATCTGACGAATTTTCTCCTTAATCGTCTCCGAGGAGATCTTTTCTCCTGCACGTTGCGTGATGCTGCTCTTGAAGAAGTACTTCATCTCCAGGATGCCTTGGGGCGTGTGCATGTATTTGTTCGTGGTCACCCGACTGATCGTGGATTCGTGCATGTCGATGTCTTCGGCCACATCGCGCAAGACGAGGGGCTTGAGACATGAAATCCCCTTATCCAGAAACTCCTTCTGAAAATTGACGATACTGCATGCCACTTTGTAGATGGTGCGCTGCCGCTGGTGGATGCTCTTGATCAGCCAAGCCGCGGACCGCAGTTTATCTTGAATGTATTCTCGCGTGTCGTTTCCCGCCATCTCTCGTCTCGACAAGATATTGCGGTAATACCCGTTGATGCGAAGCTTGGGAAGCCCGTCTTCGTTTAGAACCACCACATACTCATCGTCCACTTTGTAAACGTAGACATCCGGAATGATATAAAGCGGTTCTTCACCCGTATAGACCCTGCCCGGCTTCGGGTCGAAGTTCGTGATGATCTGCACGGCGGCGTGCACGTTCTCTAACGTCTCTCCCAGTTTCTTCGCGATGATATCGTAGCGTCTCTTCTCGAGCTCCCGGATATGATCCCGCAGGATCGCTTCCACGATCGTGTTCCCCACGCCGAGCCGCCTTGCCTGCAGGACGAGGCACTCCTGCAGGTTTCTGGCCGCCACCCCGGGCGGGTCGAGTTCCTGGACTTGCGTCAGGACGGATTCCAGGAAGGGAACCTCCATACCGCAGGCCTGGGCGATCTCCTCGATCGAACAATCCAGGTACCCGTCGTCGTTCAGGTTGCCCACGATCATATCCGCGGCCTCGAGTTCCGTCTCCGACAGGCGGCTCAACCGGAGCTGCCAGACAAGGTGGTCGACCAGGGACGTCTTCTTGGTCAGGGTGGCCTCCAACCCCCTGCCGGGTTCTTCCTTCGGAGAGATCGGTCTGGGATAGTACTCGTAGTTCTGCATGTATTCATCCCAGTTGATATCCTTGACCCCCTCCAGTCCCCCTTTGACCTCTTCGGGCCCCCGCTCCACCTGGCGCTCGCCTGCATCCACCTCCAGGAGAGATTTTTCCATATCCACCACGGAGGACTCTTCAAGGAGAGGATTCTCCTGCAGTTCTTGGGTCGTCAGGTTGACCAATTCCAGACGGGAGAGCTGAAGCAGCTTGATGGCCTGCTGCAGCTGAGGTGTCATCACGAGTTGCTGAACGAGCTTCATGCTCTGTTTCAGTTCAAAAGCCATCTCACCCCTTCGCTGCGAAAACCTCTTCGGCAGAATCCCTAAAGGGAAAACTGCTCTCCCAGGTAGATCTCCCGAGCCTTCTTGCTTGATGCGATCGACTGCTTGTCTCCCACCTCGAGAACGACCCCCTTATCCAGAATGTACGCCTTGTCACATATGCCGAGCGTCTCACGCACGTTGTGGTCTGTAACGAGAACCCCGATCCCTTCCGCCCTCAGACCCGCGATGATCGCCTGAATATCGCCCACGGCAATCGGGTCGATCCCTGCGAAGGGCTCGTCCAGCAGCATGAAGGAAGGATTCATGACCCGCGCCCTGCATATTTCCAGCCGCCGGCGCTCTCCCCCGGAGAGTTGTGCAGCCTTGCTCTTGGCCAGATGATCGATCCCCAGTTCCGATAGATAGGCCTTGCGGATCCTCTTTCTCTCCTCCCCGTTTATCGAAAGGGCCTCCAGGACGATGTCGATGTTTTCCTCGACGCTCAATTTCCGGAACACCGATGTCTCCTGGGGAAGATAGCTGATCCCTTTCCTCGCCCTCTTGTACATGGGCAGTTCCGTAATCTCCTCGCCATCCAGCGTGATGCGCCCCCGGTCCGGCCTCGTAATGCCGACAATCATATTGAACGTGGTTGTCTTCCCTGCCCCGTTCGGTCCCAAGAGCCCCACGACCTCCCCCGCCCCGACCTCGACGCTCACCCCATCCACGACCTTCCGTTTCCGGTACGCCTTGGTCAGCGACTCCGCCGCGAGGCGGTGTCCGCCTTCCCCGCCTTCACGCATGTCCATCACTCCCCGCGGGACGGCTCTGGGAACGCCTCGGGCGCATCCCCATCCCCAGCATCGAACCCCTCCTGCTGGCCTGGCAGCAGAAACTCCGCCTCCACGCTCCCCTTGACCTCCATCCGGTCCTGGTCGAGACGGAAGTGGATCTCCCTTCCCTTGATGAAGTTCCGGCCCTGCTTCAGGACGGGAGACCCTGTGAGTAGGATCGTTGCCCCTTCCCGGTCGTACACCGCTTCCCCTCCCCAGGCCATCTTGTCCGCCTTCCGGATCCTGACTTCATCGGAGGCGATGATCTTCTTGATATCGTCTGCAGACTCTCCGAAGACGGCCGTCACCTCGCCGGCCGACAGCGAAAAATCGGCTTGCACCACCTTCACCTGACCCTTGAAGACTATCTGACGCTTCTCGAAATCAACCGCCATCTCATCGGAACGTATGTCCACGGGTGCGTCCCGGTTCCAGTCGCTCTCCCCAAGCCCGTTCCCCAACGAGTCCTCACCGCGTGGGACGAGTTCGTCGATCTCGGCGCCGAGGAGCGGGACCGACCCGAACGCCAAGACCAAGAGCAAAAGGGCCTCGGCCATCCTTCTCTCTCCCAGCCTCCCCGGGGCAGGCGGCCGCACGCGGCATCCGAAGGGCGTCCGGTTCCAAGGCTTCCGACTCTTCAACGGAGAATTCCCTGTGGAACGAAGACGGCCCGAACCGCTTTCAACAAGCGGAATCTGTGATCCGCCAAGGAGCCCTCCATGCCCGTTCCCTGTATGGTAAGTCGGTCTTTTTCAAAGGTAACTTGATCGGACGTGCTGACCGCCCTCGCATCCGTATCATAAAGGAGGCTTTCCGTGGAAAAACCGTATCCTTGATCGCTTTTCCCCTGAACCGCCCCTCTGGCCCGCACCCGTCGAGCACCTAGGTCGTAGTCGATCAGGTTCGCCGAGAGAACCATCTTCGCACCCTCCGGGGGGCAAAAGGTCACCACCACCTGTTCAAGCGTCGCCCGCTGCGCCTCGTAATCATAGCGACTGCGCTCCGCATCCAGGGTCCAGACTCGCCGGTCCTCCTCCCACTCCGAAAAGCGAAGGCCATCGACGAGGATGTCTCCCTCCGTTTCGAGCCCTCGCCCTTCGTCCTTTTCTCCCGTCGGACCCCGCCCGGAATTGAGCAGAAGGAACAACCCCGCGAAGCCCGCGACGAGGGAAGCCAGAAAGATCCTTTTCAATGCCTTCAAGGCGGACCTTGAACCTTCCTGCCCGAGTATAGCAACGATTGGCAAAAGGTGTAAAGGAATTGGAAAGTTTAGACCTGCACACTCCCTCTTCTGCCGGCAGGCTCATAGGCCGCATTCCGCATCCACCTTCTGTGCATCCATACCCACCCTGCAGGGTCTTCCCGAATGGCCTGCTCGAGTACGCTGTTGAACCTCTCCGTGTTGGCGACGATATCACCCGCCTCGTCGTCCGTCTTTCGCGTCTCGATGGGCGGGTGGATCACAATCCGATGGTGTCGATCCGCGACACGGTGGATGAATCCTGCCAGCACGGGGATATCGCGCCGCCGGGCCAGAATGGCCGCCCCTGCGGGCGTGTTCGCCTTGCGGCCGAAGAAATCGGCCATGACCCCCCTTACCCTCGTATCCTGGTCGATCAACATGCCGATGACCTCGCCGGCCTTGAGTGCCTTGAGCATCTGCCGCCCTGCGGCCGGGGAATCCCGCAGGATCACCTTGACGGAGGCCTCCCTCCGGAAACCCATCAGAAGCCGATTCAGGCGTTCTTCGTAGATCTCCCGGGCGACCACGCGGAATGCGTAACCCTGGGCTGCCATATAGCAGGCCATCAGTTCCCAGTTCCCCACATGCCCGGTGATCCAGATGACGCCCCGCCCTTTTTCAAGGGCCTGATCCAGGAATTCCCGTCCCTCCAGGGTGACCCATCGATCCAACTCATCCTTTAGCCGAGAGAAATTCAGCAGCTCGACCGCACTCCTTCCAAGATTCCCGAAGCATCGAAGCGCGATGCTCTTGCGTTGCCGCAGACTCAATTCGGATGAGAAGGCGATATCCAGATGTTCCCGGGCCCTGGCCCTCTCCTTCGGCAGCAGGAAATAGGCGGCGATCCCCAGAACGCCCCCTATCCGTATTCCCAGCGACAGGGGGAGGCGTCTGAAGAGCCGTGTACCCGTCAGCGCGAGCAGATAAAGGAAATCGTCCCGTATCTTCTTCCGGAGTTTCCGCAGCCCTTCCCGGACGCCTCGCCGCTTCCGCATGGACCGTCACTCAGCAAGCCGGGATCTTTCCCATCCTCTCACCATTTCCTGGATTCGCAGGATCTGATCGAGAAAAATTGGGACCTGATCCAGCGGCAAGGAGTTGGGGCCGTCACATCGCGCCTCTTCCGGTCGGTCGTGCACCTCGAGAAAAACGCCGTCCACGCCGACGGCCACCGCCGCTCTGGCCAGGGGCAGGATGAATTCACGCTGTCCGTCCGAGGAGTCCCCTTTCCCTCCGGGCAATTGTACCGTATGAGAGGCATCGAACACGACCGGGTACCCGAACCGCCGCATGATTTTGAGGGCCCGCATGTCCGTCACCAGTTGGTTGTATCCGAAGGAAGAGCCCCGCTCCGTAATCAAGATATTCTCGTTGCCTGTGGAGCGCACCTTCCGCACAACATGCTCCATGTCCCACGGGGCGAGAAACTGCCCCTTCTTCAGATTCACGGCCTTGCCCGTCCTGCCCACGGCGGTCAGCAGATCGGTCTGACGGCACAGATAGGCAGGCGTTTGAATCACGTCCAGGACTTCCTGAACCGCCTTGACCTCCTGGACGGCGTGCACGTCGGAGAGAACCTTGACACCGATTTCCCGTTTGACTCGAGACAAGATCCTGAGCCCCTCTTCAAGACCCGGCCCACGAAAGGAGGCGACCGAAGTGCGGTTCGCCTTGTCGTAGGAAGCCTTGAATACAAGGGGAATTCCCGCCTTCTCCGCATAGGCCTTCAGGGAGCCTGCCACCCGCATGGCATGCGTCTCGCTCTCGATGGCGCAGGGCCCCGCGATCAGCAGGAAATCCGCCTCCTGCCCGAAGGCCCAGTCTCCAATTTGAATCGAACGTATCATGACAGGGGGAATCCACAACAGAAACAAACGGAAACCTTCCGGTCTTGTACCACAGCCTCCCGGGAGCGTCAATTTTCACGCCCGCGGGTCTCGCCAAACCGGAAACAGGATGGTGCAGCCGGTACGAATGGAATCCACGCAAAACGAGCGGCATCCGGGCAGCATTTCCAGGGATGGCCGGCAGCCGACGGCCCCGAGGCCGAGAATCGACCCGAGCATTCCACGCTTGCCCCGGCTGGTGCGGAAGGGATTCGGCACTCCCGGGTCGGAAGCAGCAGCGCGAAAAGGATTCCCGGAGGGTGGAAACCCGGGCGAGGTTGGGGGAAAAGGCCTGCAGGAGGCCTTTTGTGGGTTCGCAGAGGCGCCTTCCCCGGTCTTCTTGCGGAAGGGCAGACTACCTCTTGGAGTACTGATACCGGGCCCGCGCTCCCCTCAGTCCGTACTTCTTTCGCTCCTTGACGCGCGAATCCCGCGTGAGAAGTCCCGCTTTTTTCAGTCTGGGTCGAAGGGCCGGATCCACCGTCTGGAGTGCCTTGGAAATCCCGTGTTTGATCGCACCCGCCTGACCCGAAATGCCGCCTCCCCTGACGTTGACGAGAAAGTCAAACCGTCCGGTCGTCTCCGTAAGCTCCAACGGCTGTCGAATGATCATCTTCAACGTCTCTCGTCCGAAGTACTCGTCCAGCTGTTTCCGATTCACCAGGATGTTTCCATTTCCGGGTTTCATCCAGACGCGGGCTACGGAGTGCTTGCGTTTCCCAACGGAATGAATCGGATATCGAATCTCTTTTCCTGCACTCTCCATGCTAGGTCCCTTCTCCTCTCATCTTTCTCATCTGGAAGCCGACGATTCTCCCGACCTCCTCCCGGAAGGGGGCATCGGAAACTGCGCCTCGTGGGGGTGCTCAGAACCGCGATAGACCTTCAGTTTGCCGATCATTCTTCTTCCGAGCCGGTTCTTGGGCAGCATCCCTTTGACGGCATGCCGGATCAGTTCCTCCGGCTTCTTCGCGAGGACTTCTTTGGCGGTCTGAGCCTTGATCCCTCCGAGGTAGCCGGAGTGGTGATAATAAACCTTTTCATCCCACTTCTTTCCCGTGAGTTTCACCTTTTCCGCGTTGACGACCACCACGAAGTCCCCGGTGTCGACATGGGGCGTGTAAACGGGCTTGTTCTTTCCCCGCAGGATGTCGGCGATCCGGGTCGCCATCCTGCCGAGAATCTTCCCGTCTGCATCGATCAGTACCCACCTCTTCTCGATGGGCTCTTCCTTCTTCGCAAAATAGGTCTTCATTTCGATCCACACACACTACGGTTGGCGGGTTGGAATGCAGGTTCACCAAAATCATTTCAGTTTAGTGCCTTCCCACTGATTTGTCAAACAAGGGAGACAAGCCGGGGGGCGGGGCCTGCTCGCCGGGCCCCTCGGATTCCCGGAAAGGGGCTGCAAACGGTTCGGGGTACAGGACCCGCATCAGGAAGAGGCCTTTTCCGGGGGCGCTCTCTCCCGCGGCCGTCCGGTCTTTCGCTTCGAGGATACGCGGGACGGCCTGCTCCGGGATCTTTCCCCTGCCCACATCAACCAGGGTGCCTGTCAGGATTCGGACCATGCCCCGTAAGAAGCCGTCGGCCTCGGCCGCGATTCGAATCACCCCGTTCCCGAACGAACGGACCTCCAGGAGACCAAGCCGGCGGACCGTATTCCGGCCCGGTTCGCCTCCGGAAGCCTGAAAGGAGGCAAAATCATGTTGGCCGATCAGGCACTCAGCCGCCCTTCGCATTCGATCCAGATCGAGCTTGACCCTGACGTGCCACACGAACCGGTGATGAAAGGCGGAACGGCCGGGATCGTTGAGGATCCAGTATTCGTATCGCTTGAGCAATGCGCTCCTTCTTGCATGGAAGTCCGAGGAACTCTCGGCGACCGCCTTCACGACGATGTCGTCGGGAAGCAGGCTGTTCACCCCCCGCAGGAGCGCCTCGACGTCGCGCTTGCTCTCGGTTCGGAAATGCCCGACCTGCCCAAGGGCGTGCACACCCGCATCCGTCCTGCCCGCGCCCACGACCCTCACCCTCTCTCCGAGGATCGTATGAAGGGCCCCTTCCAGGCTTTGCTGTATCGTGGGAGCGTTCGGTTGAACCTGCCAGCCGTGATAGCCGGTCCCGTCGTACTCCAGATCAAGGCGGATCGTCCGCATCACCAGCTATCCATGCGCACCCGGTCGAGCTCTTCGAGCACGTGATTGCCCGCGGCCCGCGTGCCCACAGAACGGCCCCCGCCAGCACCGACAAGGTCCGACGTTCGGATCCCGCGCTCCAAGGTCCTGAGGACGGCCTTTTCAATCATTTCCGCGGCCTCCTTACGGCCGAAGGCGTAACGGAACATTAGGGCCACGCTCAGGATGGTGGCAAGGGGGTTCGCCCGGTCGCGGCCCGCGATGTCCGGGGCGCTTCCGTGGACCGGTTCGTACAAAGACCCGCGGGTCCCCAGACTCGCCGAGGGGAGCATGCCGATCGATCCGGCAAGGACGGCCGCCTCGTCCGAGAGGATATCGCCGAAAAGGTTTCCGGTCACGATCACATCAAACTGCTCCGGAGCGCGGACCAGCTGCATGGCGCAATTGTCCACGTACTGATGCACCAGCTCCACCTCGGGGAATTCCCCATGGACTCGGGTGACCACCTCCCTCCAGAGCAGGCTCACATCGAGCACGTTCGCCTTGTCCACGGAGACAACCTTCTTTCTCCTCTCCCGGGCCAGAGAGAAGGCCATTCGTGCCACCCGATCGATCTGGGATTCCGAGTATACCATCGTGTTCCAGGCCCGCTGCTCGCCCTCCGCGGTCGTTTCCCTTCCTCGGGGTTCTCCAAAGTAGATCCCGCCGACCAGCTCACGGACGACGATCAGATCGGTGTTCCGCACGATCTCCGACTTGAGGGGCGACACATCTACGAGGGGAGGCAGAATACGAACGGGTCTCAGGTTGGCATAGAGATCCATCCCCTTTCTCAGCGCGAGGAGGCCTGCTTCGGGACGAATCGCGAAGTCCCTGTTTTCCTCTTCCGACCCGCCCACCGCGCCCAGCAGGACTGCGTGGCTTCTCCTGGCCCGATCGAGCGTTTCCTCGGCCAGAGGCACCCCGTAGCGTTTCACCGCGGCCCAGCCGATGTCGTCCCACTCCAGACGGAGCTTCATTGAAAACCGGCGCGCCACCTCTTCGAGGATGCGCACGCCGGCCTCCACGACCTCCGGCCCGATGCCGTCACCGGGCAGAATCGTTACCCGGAAGTCCTCTTTCCCGCTATCCATCTTCTTGGGTGTCTCGGATGCCATGGAGATGCAACAAGGCAGGGAAGGGATCAGAAGTGCCGAGAGCCTCCCAGCATGACGAAATTGCCGCCAAGATCCACGTCGCCGAAACCCTCCTCGGCTCTCAGGGTGAAGGCCAGCCTGTCTTCCAGAAGGATCGACCACTTGGGCGTCACATGAAAACGGATGCCGACCAGGCCGTGAATGCCGGGCTTCAGCGCACTGGACGTATCGTCGGCCTCCATTCGGCTGAAATAGCCGCCCAGACCCGCTCCCAGGTAGTAGTCAGCCAGACGGGTCATCTTCTGGAGCTTCGCCGTGGCCAAGAGATAGCCCGTGAGAATCTCGATCTTGTACTGGTCCGTCTTGCCCTGATACCCGCCGAGGGTGGCGCTGAAGACCATAAAGGGCCTCCAGTGGTAATCCGCCTCGATCTCCCCGCCCACCCCGGCCAGGTTGCTGACCCCCAAGCCAGGTCTGCCGTAGTCCTCGCCGTTCTCAAACAGACCCTGCTTCCAGAACGTGTGGTACGAGAACTTCCCTGAAACCGAGAAACGAGGTGGAGAAGGGAGAGCCTCCGGCTCAAACCGGCTTTCGTAAACGGGTTGCGCCAGAAGGTCACCTGCAAACAACAGAAAGATCGAGGCAAACAAAAACCTTGCTGTGCGATTCGCCTTCACGATCTGCTCCTTGGAGGGTTAGCGGGCACGCCGTCGGATGACGGAACAACACACGGCTGTGACTAGGGAAAGGCCGACAAGGAACAGCATCGTCCCTTCCACGGGATTCCTTCGGGTAGCCATCTCGGCCAGGCCCACGGCGGGCAGCAGGGAGAGCCTAACGGCCCTTGACGCCGCGGGATGGACCTTAAGCCACTGCGCAACCGGAGGGCTCCATCGGTAATAGGACCGAACCCACTGTCTGCCCCACGACGTCTTCAGAAGAAACCGGTCTCGAACCTGCCTCAGCCGTTTCACCTGCGGAACATCAATACCGCCGTAGACCGCCGTGGCAATGAAGCAAATATCATCCCCATCTCCGAGTCCTTGCGGAGTGGGCGGAGGGGGGGGCGGCACCTCCGAGGCCACACGCTCCACTGCAGCGAAGGCATCGAGCTTTCCCCAGCCCCAGCCTTTGTCCCAGACCTGAACCCCGGGGGGCGTTCGCGCAGAGAACCTGAGGGCCTCCAGCACCCGCGCCACGGTCAGAGTCGGATCCGCGTCCAGCATGAGTGCCACGGTCCCCGCCACGTGGGGCGAAGCAAAGCTGGTGCCTCCTCCGTAAGAGTAAGTGTCGGCACCACGTTCGTCCGGCATCAGGATTGCGTTGCCGGGCGCTGCGAGCCAGGGCCTTGTTCCCCCGTCCCGCCTGGGCCCGAGGCTGCTGAAGGAGGAAAGATCGCCCGCCGATTCCGGGAGATCCTGCACGCAATTTTCTATGGGGGGACGGAGGGCTTCGTAGTCGATCGAACAGCCGGTGCAGAAATTGACTCCGCCCACCACAACACACCGGGTATTGTAAGACCCCACGCACACCACATTGTCCGCGGTGCACGGGGGCGAGATTGTGGATTCCTGCTCCTGGTGGGCCTTGATGAATCTCGCAGGCACGGGACACGGGGAGGAACTGGAGGAACCCACCTTGTAGGTCCGGTCCACCCACAGATCCACCGTAGCGCCGAGGACGCCCCCCACCTGGTTTCGCGCCTCGATGTGCCACTGCCCGCTCCGCAGACGGTTCGAGCCGGAATCGAAGGTGAGCGCGAACCCCCTCGCATTCCCGAACGCCTCGTTGTGCTCAATCGTGATTCTGCCGTAACTTGAATTCAATATCTCGACAGGATCGCCGTATCCGACCCACGGCGTCGGCTGATCCTCCTGGAAATAGAGAACCCTGACCTGGATCGAGCCGGAAGCCGGTGCGTCGTACCAGCCGTATACCTTCGCCACATCGGACGCAGCGGGTGCGCAATCCAGGAAGAGGGTCCTCCTCCCTCCGTTGCTCACGATCCTGGCATGGGCCATCTCCAGGTTCGTGTTCCCGGCGGAAGCCACGAGGATCCTGCCCTCGCCCTGCACAAGGTTCGAGAGGTTTCTCTCCAGAAGGGAGCTGCCGTCCCGGGGACCTGTGTACCAGCCCAGGCTCAGGTTCACCACGGCGGGCATGCCCATGCTTTCGGCTTTTTGAAAGATGTAGTCCACGCCCTGGATGACCTCGGAGGCAAGCTCCTGATCGGTCTTCACCACAATCATTCGCCCCTTGCGGGCGACGCCTATGCAAGGAAGACCGGAGTTGGACGGGCATCCGGCCTGGCCGTTGCCCGCCATGACCCCCATCACCAGCGTCCCGTGGCCGGCTTCATCCGCTATCGGACAGTCCTGGCTGACGGGACTGCATTCGGTTCCCCCGCACGGCACGGTCGGCGCGGGATCCTGCGTGTAATCCCGGCACGTTTCGCTCGGAGCAGGGCCGGCGCCGTTTCCCTGATCCCATACCCACTCGACGCGGCTTGCGCCCGAGCCGCCCGGCTCATCGAAGTCCCTGTGCGAAAGAGAGATGCCCGTATCCACCATTCCGAGGATCACCCCCTCGCCCTGCAGATTCCCATACTTGCGCTCGTTCCAGACGCGGTCCGCACCAATCTCGGGAACACTCAGGTCCAGGAACGATTCGACCCGGGCATCCCCCTCCATCCGCACAACCCCGGGCAGTGCGGCCACCGCTTCCAGGCTCGCCACGGGAAGACGGGCGAGATAGATGGTCCCTGCCTTGGAGACGACTTCTACGCCATGGTCCGCCAAAGCGGCGGGGACGGGATCCATCTCGATGAAAGCGTTTACGTAAGGTGTGCTCCCCCTGAACGTGACTCCGGGGACCGTATTCAGGAGACGGTCCGGCTCTCGGAGCATTCGAAAGGCTTGGGAGAGGGAGGCGTCCATTCCGGCAGTGCCTTCGGTCCAGCCCCCGGAAGGCAGACCCAGCAAGAGGCCCGCAAGCAAAAGGATCCTCACAGGCGGGCGTTTCAGGACTCGGGGAACATCAAGCACGATGACTCTCCTTCTGTCTTTCGTTTTTCGACAACAACTCGGGATTGCCTGAGAGATTCTTTCTTTCTACACCAGGAAGCGGGACACATCTATTATAATAGGCTAAACGGCTTCAATTCAAACAGGGGGAATCGTAGCCTTGTCGGTCGTGGTATCGCCGGAACCCCTTGGCAAGAAGATAGATCTCGGAGGAGGCCTTTCGCGAGGCGGCTGGGACGATCCTCTTGACCTGCCGGAAATCGGCCTTCAGTTCGGCGACGACCGACTCGAGTTCCTCCCCGTGGAAGGCCTTCGCCAGGAAGGTGCCGCCCGGCCGCAGGAGCCGGCGTGCCGCGGCGAGGGCCTTTCTCACCAGTTCGCAACTCCGGCGATGATCCTGAAACCCGATTCCCGTGAAGTTGGGAGATAGGTCCGAGGTCACCACATCCGCCTCGCCTCCCAAGGCCTGGCGAATGCGGACTACAACCTCCTGCCTCGTGATATCTCCCTGAATCAGCACCACGTTGCGGGAAGCGAGCGGTGCGGTCTTCCGGAGGTCCACACCCACCATCCGCCCCTCCGGGCCGACGTCGGCTGCAATCATCTGCAACCACCCGCCGGGCGCACAACCCAGATCTACGACCCTGTCGCCTTTTCGGAATATCCTGTGCCGCCTCTGAATCTCCGAGAGCTTGTAGGAGGCGCGAGAACGATAGCCCTCCTGCTTCGCCTTTCGCCAGAAATGGTCTTTTCGGTTATCCACCTTGTATCCCGTCGAAACGGACCCATGGGTTTCCGGCTGGAATTGACTTTTTCCCGCAAAACCATAAGATAAATGAGTTTGAGCGATTTGGCCATATCACAACGAGAAGGATATTCGCAATGCCTGTCGGAATTCTCGGCAAGAAGATAGGAATGACGCAGATCTTCGACAAGGACGGCTCCTGTACCCCTGTGACCGTCGTTCAGGCCGGTCCATGTTACGTAACCGGCATCAAGACGCCGGAGAGGGATCAATACACGGCCATCCAACTCGGCTACGACGAGATCCCGGAGCGAAAGCTCAACCTGCCGAGGAAAGGTCACCTCAAGAAGGCCAACGTGAAGCCCTTGAAGATCCTCCGGGAGTTCCGTGTGCCTGCTGAAACGATGCAGGGCTTCTCGCTCGGACAGGAAGTCGACGTGAGCCAGTTCAAGGCGGGCGATTTCGTGGACGTAACCGGAACGTCCAAGGGAAAAGGGTTCACAGGGGTGATGAAGCGTCACAACTTCCGGGGTTCCAAGGCAAGCCACGGCGTTCACGAGTACTTCCGGCACGGGGGCTCGATCGGCTGCCGTAACCCGCAGCACACGGTCAAGGGCCGAAAGATGGCAGGCAGATCGGGCGGAGAGCGGGTAACCCTTCAAAACGTGGAGATCGTACAGGTAAGGGATCGGGAACACCTGCTCATGATCAAAGGGGGTCTGCCCGGCGCTCGCGACTCCCTGCTCATGATCCGCAAGGCCGTCAAGAAGTAAGGCTCCGGCCCCCTGGCCCCCCCCAACTCCTTCCCCTTGTCGGCGCCAAGCGCACTACCAACGCATGCTTTCCGCCGCCCGGACCCGCTCTTGGACCTGTGAGCCCGGCCCGCAGATCCTTTTTCCGTCCTACGGGTCGAGCAAATCCTCGTGTGGAGTTTTTTTCCGGTACCAGGAACGGTTCTCCCCTGGGTGTCATCTAAACTGACAAAACGGGGTTCGGAGTTTTATGAATTATTTACAAATTCAATATGTTACACAAACACTAGGGTGGCATACGAATTGCTCACGCTAGAATCGAGACCAGAACGGAAGATCCTTCGGGACACGTCGCGTACGCAGGAAGCCAACTGGCCTTTAGTGGAGAACGATCATGGCAAGGCCGAAAACGCACGGTGGCAACGGCAAGAACAACGTGGGGGTCAGCCTCAGGCAACTGAAGAAGGAGCTCAAGCTGATTCCAAACGACATAAAGAGAGAGATGCGTTTTCTGGATCTCCTGTTCGCAGAGCGGGACTTCTCCCGGACGCGAGCAGAGCGGGAGGTGCTGTTGGAATTCATCGAGGGCGCAAGGAAGATGGTCGAATTCCACCAGAACCGTTTGGAGCGTTACCAGAAGTGCTACGATCAACTCAAGAAAGAGAAGACCTTTAGCACGGACCTGCTCTTCCCGGAAGAGTTGCAGTCTCTTCGGACCGGTGCAACGCACGAGGACAGCGGCGATTTCGAGATCGAAGCCCCGGTTCAAGGGCTCCGCACGGGCACCGACGGCTGAACCCCGGAAGCCCTTTCCCGCTTTCCCCAATCGGTTTCACGGAGTACCGGGGCTCAACAGATCGGGAATCGTTCGAGCAGGATTCTTCGGAACCTGGAGCCGTAAATCAGTTCGAACGTCTCCTCCTTGTCAGGAAACAGGTTGAGCGCCATCTTTTTGACGCCCTCGATGAGACCCTGCGCCTCCTCGAGGGACATCGCCTGCTGGCTGAGAACGCTACAGGCAAAATCGACGATCCGCTGCAGTCGGCGGATGCGCCTTTCTTCCTCGGTTTCCTCTTCTCTTGATTTCATCATCCGTTCCGGACTCTCCTTTGCGCGCGTCATCTCCTTGCCCCTGGACTCGCCCCTCCGGCCCTTTCCTCACACGGTCGGCCGCAGCTTGGCCTTAAGGCTTTCGAGAAGGGTAGCAAAACTCCCGCTTGACATGAAGAGCACCACGTCCCCTGACTTGCAAATCTGGAGCAGGGCCCTTTCCAGATCCGCGGATTCGTCGAAGCAAAAGGCGCATCCTCCATGCCTTCGAATCTCCTCTACCCAGGCGGAGGGGTCGAAACGGTCCTGGGGGGGAACGGTCTCCGGCCGATAAAGGGGAGCGCACATGGCTACATCCGCGAGGGCAAAGGCCTCTGCAAAGCCTCCCTGGAAGACCTTCCGCCGGCTTGTATTCGTCCTCGGCTCGAAGACCGTTACGATCCGCCGGCCCGGGTACCGCCTGCGAATGCCCCAAAGGGTTTCTCTGACCGCAGTGGGATGATGCGCGAAATCATCCATCAGCAGCACCCCATTCACCTCCCCCGCGATCTCCTGCCTCCTTCGGACCCCCTCGAACCTCTCCAGACAGGGCCGCAATCCGGGGGGATCAAACCCCAGACGTGCAAGGACGCCCAGGCAGCCGAGCGCGTTCAGACCGTTGTGGCGGCCCGAAAAGGGAAGAGGAAAGGTCCCTACGTTCCGGCCCCTGAAGGAAACCGCGAGCGTACCGAAGGACCCGAGCGGCTCTTCCAGTTCGCCCACCCAGTCCGCACCCTCCCCGTACCCGTATGTCTCCACCCTGCATGAGGCCCGTCGGGCGATCTCGACCGCGTTCGGGTACTCGTTGCAGACCAGCAGGACCCCGTCCGGCGGCAGGAGCTTCACGAACCGGAGAAACTGTTCCCGGATCGAGGCAAGATCCGGGTAGATGTCCGCATGGTCGAACTCGATGGATGTGAACAGTGCGGCGCGAGGACGGTAGTGAAGAAACTTCGGTCCCTTGTCGAAGAAGGCCGAATCGTACTCATCTCCCTCGACGACGAAGAACTTTCCCTTCCCCAATCGGCTGCTCGATCCGAAATTCTTCGGTTCCCCACCCACCAGGAAGCCCGGTTCCGCCCCTGAGCATGCGAGGAGCCACGCGATCAGGGCCGTCGATGTCGTCTTTCCGTGGGTTCCGGTCACCACGATCGGGAACCTCCGAGCCAGGAAGAAATGGGCGAGGCTCTCGGGAAACGATCCATAGGCAAGGCCCCGGGCCTTTATCTCGGCAACTTCCGGATTGTCTCTGGACACGGCATTTCCGACCACCACGAAATCGGCGGTTTCCGGCACGTTTTCGGCTCGGTAGCCGAGGGAAAGCTCAACTCCGGCCTTCCGGAGCATATCTCCCATGGGAGGATACGCCTGGACATCCGAACCGCTCACCCGCACCCCCGCTTCCCGGAACAGCAGCGCAAGGGCACCCATGCCGGTTCCGCACACTGCGATCATGTAGACGTGTTCCGGGGTCCTGTTCGGCAGAAGGCCCTCCTTGTTTCCTTCGCTTCCTCTTCCCATATTCTCCTTTCCCTGAGCCGCCGTAATCGAGGCGGGCACGTCGATTCTACCCGAGGATTTCTTCGAACACGCAATCGTGGACTTGAGGCCGGAGCTTCCGAATCGCCGCATTCTCCCTGCTTGGATGCACTCTGTTCGTCAGAAAGACGACGGCGATGCATCGATCAAGATCCATCCACAGGGAGGTTCCTGTAAACCCATTGTGCCCGAAGCTGTTCTTCGAATAGAGATGCCCCGAGGCGGAATCCTTTTCAGACGGCGTGTCCCATCCGAGCGCCCAGGTTCCCCTCGGCGGGGCCTTCTGCCGCCGGAAAAAGCTCCGGAGCGAATCCCGGGCAAAGAGCCGGGAGCGACCCCGAAGCCCCTCGAGAATCTCAAAGACGATTCGATCCAGATCGGCAGCCGAGGAAAACAGGCCTGCGTGGCCGCTCACTCCGCCCAGCAGATGGCAATTCTCATCGTGTACCTCTCCTACAAGAACCCGGCCTCTCCAGGCGCAAGACTCGGTGGCCGCAATCGCCTCGTTCTTCTGCGCCGTCTCACCGGGGTGCGGCCCCAACCTTCTGTAGCCGATCCGCCCCAGCCCGAGGGGTTGCGCAATCTCCTCCTGAAAGAGACGGTCCAGGGGACGCCCGGTGGCCCGCTCCAGGATCGCGCCGGCCAGCAGGAAGCCCAGGTCCGAGTAGATCTCGGCCGTGCCCGGCGAGGCCTCCAGGGGTTCCTCAAGGACCCTCTGCGCGATCCAATCCGTGGAGACCGGATGCCTGTCCCGGGGAATCTCCTGATAGAACGGCCTCCAGGCCGGCAGGCCGGACCGGTTCGAGAGAAGTTGCCTGAGCGTGATGCGGCTTTTCGCCGGATCCCTCAAGGGCCGAAACCACCTCTCAAGATCATGATCCACGTCCAGGCAGCCCCGGCGGCTCAAGACCATGGTAAGCAGGGACGTGGACACCGGCTTCGTGAGGGAGGCAAGGTCAAAGACGGTTTCGCGGGTCATGGGGAGCGCCTCGGGAATCCTCTGGCGCAGCCCGTAGGCCTCGAAGAAAATCAGCCCCTCGGGACCCCGCACAAGAAGCACCGCCCCAGGTACCTCCCGAGCCTCTTCGACCTTCTCCCGGAGCAGTCGGTCGACTCTTGTCAGGCCTCCGCCGGTCATTCGCAGGGATTCACCGCAGGCTCGAGGATGGAAACCCGGCCCTTCCGACCGTCCATTTCGGCCGATACCCCGAGCGGCACGGGGAGGTTGTGCCGCCCGTGTCCCACCGGGAGGCCGCAGGCGACCGGTACGGTCAGGTCCTTCGTGTTCTGCCTGAGAACTTCCTCCATGGGTTCCTGTTCCGGCAAATCGTCTTCACCGGACTGTCCAACCTGGAATCCACCCAAGAGAAGGCCGGCAATCGAAGCGAGCTTCCCCGCCTGCCTGAGCTGAAGGAGCATTCGGTCCACCCGGTACGGCTTCTCCCCCCGGTCTTCCAGCAGGAGGATCCTTCCCCTGGTGTCCAACTCCCATGGAGTGCCCAAAGTCGAGCAAACCAATGACAGATTCCCCCCCACGATCGGGGCACGGGCAAGGCCCTTACGGATCCATCGGATGCCGTCCGCCGGGATCGGTCCCAGGGGCTCGCACCCTGTCAGGAGCCGCAGAAGGCACGTGCGGGTCAGATCGGAAAGCGCGCCCATCTCGCTCACGACAGGACCATGAAAGCAGACAAGACCGACCCTCTGCACCAGGAAGGTGAGCAGGCAGGTCGCATCACTGTAACCCAGGAAGACCTTCGGGTGGCGCTGAAACAAGGCAGGGTCCAGCCGCTCCAGGATCCGCTGCGCGCCGTAACCCCCGCGGACGACAAAGACAGCGCGGACGTCGGGATCCTCGAACATCTCCCGCAACTCATCCGCACGTTCCTGGTCCCCTCCGGCCAGGAACCCGCTCCGTCTCGCGAACAGATCGGCCCGGTGCCGGACCGCAAACCCCTGTTCCTCTAGGAAACGGATGCCCTGCTGAACCGCATCCCTGCGAAAGGGGCTCGAAGGCGCCACCAGCCCCACACAGTCCCCTTCACGCAACACCCTCGGCTTCGACAGAGCCTTCCCCGGTCCCATACCCGGCCTTACTCCTCGGTCCGCCAGTAGAGCAGCGCCTCGCATTCTTCTTCCAGGGCCGGTACGGTATCGCGCAATGCCTCTTCCGCCTTGGCAATCTGATCCTTGACGGCCACGCGCTCCCGCTGCAACTCGTTGTTCGCCCTCGATGTCGTGCTCCTGTGGATCAGCCGGTTGAGTTCCACGAGTCTGTCCTGATTCTGTTCGAGTTGAGAGGTCCACCGCTCCCTCTCTTTCTGCGCCCCCTTCTGACATTCGGCGTACGCGTCGACCGGCGGCTCCTCTTCTGTCTCCGGAACAGGCTCCGCAGCCGGCGTGGCGGATACCGGCTTGACGGGCAGAATTTCGACCTCCGCGCCTTTCCGCTGGGAGGCAGGCACCTTCGTCAAATCGTCGGTGAAGTATGTGTTCCCTTGGGTGTCCTGCCATCTGTAGATCTCCGCCGGCAGCGTTCCCGAAAACAAAAACGTAACCAGGGCCGTCACGAAGAGCACCATTTCACCGTACGACTTCATCGATTTCTCACCCTTCTTCTCAGGAAGCATCGATTTCCCGCCCCGGGCACGATTCCACCAGGCCCGACCGGGTTTGTTATTCAAACCATGTGCCAAGGCGGTCTTGGGGAGGCAGTATAGCCCAGGAGAACGGGAAAAAGCCAACTCCCGAAGCCCGCATTACCGGTCGGACGATGCCCTGCAACCGGTCCGATTCCCTTGACAAATCCCCTCGAACCTCTAGAATCTTTCTAGGCTTTGACGGGCCCACCCCGGCGAGAGGAGATCCGTTCGAGAGGCAACGGAGCGGCCTGCCGGCCTTCCTGGGAGGGAAATCATCCGGATGCACCCGATTTTGGTCCAGTTTTTCGGATTCAGCGTCCACTCGTACGGCGTGATGCTCGCAATCGCCTTCATCGTCGGGATCAGCCTCGCAGCCCGCGAGGCCCTCCGAACCGGCGTAGACCCGGAAAAGGTACTGAACCTTTCGTTCTGGATACTGGTCAGTTCGATTCTCGGGTCCCGCCTCTTCCACTGCGTGGTCTTCTACCCCCAATACCTGCGGGACCCCCTGAGGGTCCTGAAGTTGTGGGAGGGCGGGCTTGTGTTTTACGGAGGATTCATCGGGGCGCTTCTGGCGGGCTTTTTTTTCTGTCGCGCGCAAAGGCTCAACTACTGGGAGCTTGCAGACCTGCTCATTCCCTCCGTCATGCTCGGTTTGATGTTCGGCAGAATCGGCTGCACGCTGGCGGGCTGTTGCTTCGGGAGGGCATGCGGGCCGGATTTTGCGTTCGGTATTACATTCGACAACCCGCTCGGGCTTGGGGTGAAGAACACTCCGCTTTACCCTACGCAGGTGATCTCGGCGATCAACGGCTTCCTGATCTTCCTGCTTCTGTGGCTGTACCGAAAGAAGAAGAGGTTCCACGGCGAGCTGCTGGCGATCGCCCTGGTTGTCTACGGGGTCACCCGCACCCTGATCGAGGTCCTCCGCGAAGACCCGCGAGGCTTCCTCCGCGTGGGGCCGGCGCTTTTGTCCGAATCGCAGGTTGTGAGCATATTCATGGTTTTTTTTGCGGCCTACGTCCTGGTGTGGGTCCGCCCGAAACAGTCTCTGCCCCTTAACCTCGAAAGCAGTTAGAAGGCAGCCCCCGACATGAAGATACGGCTCGGCCTCCCGAAAGGGAGCCTCCAGGAGGCCACGTTTCAGCTTTTCAAGAAGGCCGGTTTTACCCTTTCCGTCGGTGATCGATCCTATTTCCCGGATGTGGATGACCCGGAGATCTCCTGTCTCCTCATCCGGGCGCAGGAGATGTCCCGGTATGTGCAGGACGGCGTTCTGGATGTGGGCCTCACCGGAAAGGACTGGGTGCTCGAACATGGGGCCAGCGTCAAGGAAGTCGCCTCCCTGCTGTACGCCAAGGCCGGGTTCCGGCCTGTCCGCTGGGTTCTGGCCGTGCCTGCGAACTCGCGGATACGATCGGTGGAGGACTTGCAGGGCAAGCGTGTCGCCACGGAATTGGTACAGTACACGAGGCGCTACCTGCAGAAACGGGGCGTCAAGGCGACCGTGGAGTTCTCCTGGGGGGCCACCGAGGTCAAACCCCCCACCCTCGCGGACGCGATCGTGGAACTGACCGAGACGGGCACCACGATCAAGGCCCACAACCTGAGGATCGTCGAAACCGTCCTGGAATCCACGACCGTCCTGATCGCCAACCGAGACTCCTGGAAGGTGCCCGGAAAACGAAAGAAGATCCAGAACCTGGCCCTTCTTCTCAAGGCGGCCATTGAGGCGGAACACAAGGTCGGCTTGAAGATGAATGTTCCCAGGAAGGCCATGGAGAGGGTCCTGTCCGTTCTTCCGGCCCTCCATACGCCCACGGTCGCCCCCCTCAGCGACGAGGGCTGGTGCAGCGTGGAGGTCATTCTCGGCGAGAAGGAGGCGAGGGAACTCATTCCGGAATTGAAGCGCAAGGGCGCCGAAGGGATTTTCGAGTATCCCCTCAAGAAGCTCGTCTACTGAAAAGTCAAGCCTCCCCCTCCGCTAGAGTTCGATCACAAGGCCGTCTTCGGCCAGCGTGATCGGGCCATCATAGTGGCGACGGCACGGCGTCAACAGGTCACGGCCCCTGCAGGCGGGGTAGAAATGCGTCAGCAGGAGCCGACGGCAACGCGCCTCGCCGGCCATTCTGCCGGCCTGGCCGGGCGTCAGATGCCCGGCCCGTTCCTCTCCCTCCGGAAAGGAGCACTCGAGCACGAGTAGGTCCGCATCCCTCGCGAAGGCGGAGAGCTCCTCGCAGTACTCCGTGTCTCCCGAATAGACGAGCCGTTTTCCGTTCGGCTCCCGGATTTCGAAGGCGATGGCCGACGGGCCGTGCCGAACGGGACAGGTGCTCAGTCGAACACCCCCTATCGAGGACGAACCGGGCTGAAGAACCTTCACCTTGCGTTGATATCCTTCCGCCTCGATCCAAGACCCATAGGCGGCCTCAAGGCTTCGCATGAATTCAAGCAGGCCCGCCGGGCCGAAGATGGAAAGGGGCTCCTGTCTCGGCCACTCCGGGTTGCGAAAGGCAAACAGCAGGGGAACCAGGTCTCCCGTGTGGTCGGGGTGAAGGTGGCTGAGCAGGACACCGTCCACCCGGCGGACCTGGATCCCGAGCCGGGCTGCCCGGTAGAGCGATCCGGCGCCCGGATCCAGGAAGAGCAGGGTGTCCGAGCAGCGGACGGCAATGCCGGGCGACCCTCTTTCCCGGTCCGGAATGGCCGTGCCGGAGCCCAGGACCGTGATTTTCATCCGAAACTCCCTTCACGCAACCTGCGGGTTTGTCAGTCCCCTCTCCCCATGGTACACTCGAATCTCCACGTCGCGGGAGCCCGATGCATGGCCAGGGTGAAGAGCACCATCGACCTGATCATGGAGAAGACAAAGCACCTGTCCCTGGACCCCGAGGAAAAGGCGGCGTTCGAAAGGCAGCAGCTTGCCCAGAGGATCCAGGCCCCGCTTCTGCGCTACCTGCGGGGGGAACGGGACGCAACCAACCTGGCAGATGAGCTGGATCGTTTGCCGGCGGAGACCGCAGAGGAGGGCAAGAGGCTCTGTCTTGGGTTGTTGATGGACAGCCTGAGCCCCTTCGAGGACAATCAGCGAATCCTCGCGGCCGTGAGGACCCTCCTGGGGGAGAACGAACGTCTGGCCTGGGAGAAGGCGATTGCCCCCCTCGAAGCAAGGTTCCGAGACGAGAGGCGGAAGGCCCGGGAACAGGCGGTCGAACGCTGCCGGGAGATTCTGGCCGAACGGGGCCTCGCCGGTCCCGCGCTCCTGCCTCGCCCGGATGAGGAGGACCCTTCCTGGAAGGAGCAAGAGGAACAACGCGTCCAGGCCTTTCGCGCGATGGTGAGGAAGGCTCTCGGCGATCCTCAGATGTAGTCGAAGTACATCCTCTCGATCAACGCAAAATTCTTCTCGACCGCGTCCTCATCGCAGATCGGCTCTCCATGGCCCGGCATCAGCATCGCAGCTCCCAAGGCCCTGCATCGCCGAATGCTCTGTTTGAGCAGATTGCCGTCTCCGCCGGGGAAGTCGGTCCTCCCGACCCCCTGGGGAAAGACGAGGTCTCCGCTGAAGAGGATCCTGGGCTCCGCCCAGAAAAAACAGACGGACCCCGGCGAATGTCCGGGGGTGTGAAGGACCTGAAAAAGCTCCCCTCCGACCCGCAATTCCCCCTCCTGCAGGAAGAAGTCGAACTTCACTTCCGGCATTCGCATGCCCAGCATCCGGGCAAGATAGGGTCCCATCTCCCGGATGTAGGCCTCTTCCTCGGCATGGATCCCGACGAGAGCGCCTTGTTTTCTCAGGGTCAGGCCCCCCTCCATGTGGTCCGGGTGCCCGTGCGTGAGAAGGACGGTTTTCACGCCCTCCGGTCCGAGGCCGTCCGCCCTCATGGAGCGGAAGAGTTGCGGCAGGAAGGCCTCATGTCCGGGATCGATCAGACAGACCGACTCGTCGGCACGAACGGCATACGTATTTCCGTTGTTCGCCCGGTAATCCCGCCACGGGTAAGCGAATAGCTTCTCGTTGATCTTCATGGCGTGCTCCTTTGCACTCAGGCTTCTTTCAGATGTTGGTGGTCAGCGCATCCGCGGGAACGAACCGGAAGATCTTGTGGAAGGCCGAGGCGATCTGTCGATCGTACTCGTGGCTCAGGGCAAAGATCCTGCACTGGATCACCCGGACCGGGATGAACCGGAAGAGTTCCTTCAGGATCTCCGTTTCGATCCGGTTGCTGGATTCGTTGTAAATGTAAATCTGAGCGTCCCCCATGTGCAGGGGGTTGATGGGCCGCGGATCAAGGTGGGCCAGGTCCACACGGAAATGGATTCCCTTCAGGTGCCTCGGCAGATTCGATCGCAGCCTTTCCTCGAGTAGCTGCGGATCCTGGACCATCCCGAAAACCTTCGGATCATCGTAGTGGGCGAGGGAGAAGGTATACTCATACGCCCTCTTCCATCGCGGCTTTCGTTGTAGAATGCGCTGCCATTTTTTTCCAAGCCTCCTCTCTTCCGCGTCCTTTCCCTCTGAGGCCCAGCGGTTGACCTCTTCGAGCAGGAACCAGTCCGTCAGGCGCTCGTAAGCGTCCAGGTCCTTCGTCGGGTTGCAGGGACAGAGACGCTCCATGGTCGGCCGGAAGATCTCCCGGAGATGCAGGTCGATGGCCCGCGTGGTCCGGTGAAAGTACAAGTTCATGTACAGATAAAGCCGGGCGTTCAGGAACCTCACAAGGGCGGCCACGCCGGAATGGTGCAGGGTCATCCCCTTGGGGGAGAAGAAGGTGTAATAGATCAGACGGTCCACATCCACCAGGTCGGTCGATACGCCCGCCATGTACGAATCCCGAAGGACATAGTCCATGTTGTCCGCCGTGTAGATGCCCGAGAATACGGGGCTCAGGGCAAGCAGCCAGGGGGGAACCTGTTCCTTCTGGGGTTCTGCAGGCCGCTTGACGAGAAAGGCCACGTAGCTCGGGTCGAGCACTTCGCCTTGCCTGAATTCGCCCGCCGGGCTGCGACGGATGCGGCGGATCAGGTGCGCCAGCCTTTGCTGTACGATCGCCTGGCTGATGTCTTCGTGTGTGAGACCGTAGTCGTGCAGGAAATGGGTGTCGAAGAAATGGCTGAAGGGGCCGTGGCCCAGGTCATGCAGCAGGCCCGTCAGGCGAAGCAGTTCTTCCACATAGGGCTCGGAGGGAACGGCCGGATAACATTTCTTCAGCGTGGGATACAGCTGACGGGCGAACCGGCCCGCGAGGAACATGGCGCCCAGGGAATGCTGAAACCGGCTGTGCTCGGCGGAAGGATACACCCAGAGCGCGCTCTGCACCTGATGGATCCTGCGGAGTCGCTGCACCCACGGGTGGTCGAGAATATCCCTTTCGGTGATCTCATCCGGGTGGTCGTCCACGTGGGTGGTGTACTGCATGTACCCGTGGATCGGGTCATTGATGAGGCTGATCCCCTTGTAGGGAGAAATGCTCTGTGGCATGGCACACGAACCGCCTGTTTTCGTCTTTCGGGTCAGGAATGCAGATACTTCTCGAACCACTCCGCGGCCGCCGCCAGCGCGTTTGTCAGGGCCTGGGGCGCGGTGAACCGATGATCCACCCCCGGCAGGACCCTCAAGGCCTTCGGGCCTCGCGCGCTTGCATGGATCGCATAGGCATCCTCGACGGGCACCACCTCGTCCGCAGCGCCGTGCAGGACCAGAAGGGGAGCCGAAAGCCGGCCGGCCGCAGCCAGAACGTCCTGGGCTCGGGCGTCCTCGAAGAATCTCCTGCCGGGCTCGCCTTCTGCGCCGAGTTGATATCCCGCATCCTTCCACTCCTGCGCCTTCCGCTTCAGATCCTCCATTCGGTCCGCGATACGGGCGGGGTTCCCGACCGCGGCCAGGGTGACCAGCGCGTCGACCGAAGGGTCCTCGCTCGCATACAGGATGGCCACGGCGCCGCCCATGCTCGATCCGAGCAATCCCAGGGGGCCGGCCCCCCTCTCCCGAACCCAGGCGACCGCGCTGCGCAGGTCGTCCACCTCCTGGGCGAAGGTAATCTCCTCGAATCGTCCTTCCGACTCGCCGCAGAAGGAAAAATCGAACCGCAGAGCGGACAGCCCTCTTTCGGCGAAGGCCGCGGCAAAGGCCTTCTGCTTCGTTCCCTCTTTCGACGACATCATGCCGTGCGCCAGAACGATCGTCGACCCCAGGCGGGGCCCCGAGGAACCGCGATGAAGAATCCCGAAGAGCCTCTGGCGAAGAGAATTCCGAAAAACAACCCGTTCCATTCCGTTCTTCCCCGTGAACCGTGCCCCCGGAGGGCTTCCCTCCGCAGCATCCCAATGTACCCAACGGGATGCATACAAGCAAGGATCCAGGCTATAATTCCTCTGCGTATGGGAACCGAACATCGAATCTGCATCTTCCTGACAGGCGGCATAGGGGACTTTGTCGCGTCCCTGCCGGCCTTGCGCCGCGTCCGGGCGGGCTTCCCACGCAGCAAGATCCTCCTGGTCGGCAATCCGCTCTGGCTGCCATTGACCCAGGTGTTCCCGCTGGTCGATGAGGCGCGCTCCCTGGAGGACATCCCCATCCATGCAGGATTCACGCATCTTCTGCCGGAGGATCATGCGCTCAGCCGTTTTCTCGGGGGCTTTCATCTGATCATTTCCTGGTTCGGAGACAGGGAAGGCAAGTGGGAGGAGGCGCTGCAGAGGTTCTGCCCCGGAAAGGTCCTCGTGCGCCCCTATCACCGGGTGCACGCCTTCGAAGGGCACGTATCCGAATACTACCTTGCCACATTGGAGGGGCTGGAACTCGGCGGGGCGCCCCCCGTCGGGCGAGGACCTTCGCCGGAAGGCTTCGCCTTCCCTCCGGCCCCGCGGGCGGCCGACGGGAAGGGGCAGGCCGCGGGCGGATCGACCCCGCTTCTGTGCATGCATCCGGGAAGCGGTTCGGAGAAAAAGAACTGGCCGAAGGAGGCCTTCCTGGAGGTATCCCGTAAGGCCTTTCAACGCTGGAGGATTCCCTCCGCAGTCCTGCTGGGCCCGGCCGAGGAGGGTCAGCGCCCGTTCTGGCACGCGACGAACGGACCCGACCTGTCGGTCAGAGAGGGACTGTCCATCCTGAAGACGTCCCGGCTGCTATCCCATGCGTCGATCTATGTGGGAAACGACTCGGGAATCACCCACCTGGCCGCAGCCCTGGGCACACCGGTGGTCGCTCTCTTCGGCCCGACCGACCCGGGTCGATGGGGTCCCCGGGGGCCGGCGGTGGAAATCCTCTTGCAGCCCGTCTCCCCGCAGCAGGTGCTCTCAGCCCTCGGCAGGCTTCTCGGCTACTCCTCGATGATCTTGTAATCCGACAGTATCTTCTCACGCTCTTCGTAATCCTGGTCCATGCGGAAATAGTAGAACTCACGCTTGTAATGCTCGAGATCGCCGTACATCGATTGCCACTCCTGCAGCCGGTCCCGCTGCTCCGCGACCACGTAGGCATCAATGATAATCTGGATCTCCTTCAGCACGCGCGCACGAAGCCTCCGATCGATCTCCCAGTAGTCCCGCGAGCCGAACGTGCTCTGTCTCTGCGCCTCCCTGAGCGCCTCGATTTCCATGAGGATCTTCTTGTGAAGTCGCGACTTGATATCGGGATGGATATCCCAGCGTCCGCCGGCACCGCCTCTCTCGCCGACGAACATGCGTCCATAGAGGCTCTCGATCTCCGCCATGTCCCGATCCGCGCCCTTTCGCGCGATCTTCGCCGCCTTCTTCATCCTTCCTCCGGCGCCACTCCTTTTTGATTCTCCTCCGTCGGTCGCGGAAAATCAAGGCGATCACCGCTTCCCCCTGCGCCTATTGACTTTTTCCGGCCCTTCCGGAATGGTAGTTGAAACGTTTTTCGAGGGGACGGACATGAAGCGGCAATCGGTCGGACAACAGGACCGACTCGCAGACGAGCAGATCATGAAAGCCCTGGAGGAGGTTGCGGAAAGGCTCTCCGTCCAGGTGCACTATGAGGAGATGAAGGCCTTCGAGTTCAGGGTGGAAGACGGCAGCTGCAAGGTGAAGGGGGAACCGAGCATCTATATCGACAGGAAGAGACCGCTCAAGGAAAAGATCGGCATTCTCGCACGGGAGCTCCGGAAGTTCGATCTGGAGGACATTTTCATTCCTCCCCTCTTGCGGGAGAAGATTCTCTTCGCCGAAGCAGGCCCCACCGGCAACGGAAACGACAGCCAAGGCACCTAGATGTTTCAAAACCTGGACAACGCAGGGGAAGCCTCCGATGGTCACACAGGCAGATTTGGAAGCACGGGTCAACCGACTCAAGGAACGCATCCGAAAGGCGGGGGAAGGCGGAGAGCGCCCTCTGCCGCCGGAAGGCATACGGCGATTCCGCAAGAGGCTCAAACGCACGAAGCGCAAGCTTGCACAGAGGGCGGCAAGGGCGGCGAAGCAGGCGAAGAGCGCCCCCTCCGGCGAAACCGCGGCGGCTGGGGCACCGGCCGGTGAAAAACCCGGCGAGGGAAAGACGTCCGGACAAGATGCGTAGGCTTCGAACGGCGATTCCTTCCCTCGGGTGCGTCAGGCGGGCTTGATGATGAGAGACGGTCGATTTCTCTCTTCCGCCTGCTTCTCCTTCCACTGGCCTTCCATGCCCCGCCGGACCAGTTCGACGAAGAACGAAATCCGGGCAGCGCTGTTCTGCGGGTCCTCCAGGTACCGGCAGATCCTGACAAGCCTTCTTGACGGCCCTTCGAGGCCCCTCTTGTAGAAGACCCAGGCCGCATCCTCGAGCCTTCTTCGCCAGCAAGTCCGGTAGAAGGGCTCCGAGAGGATCGCCTGCGCGATGTCCCGAAGGAGCGCATCCACTCGCTCCCTCTTCTGCATGGGGTGAACGATGATACGACTCTCGGAGATCTCCTCCAGTCTGCCCAGGTGGGGCCGCATCCTCTCCGCCTCGATGGCCCAGCCGGCGAGAAGCCCCTCGTTCAACAGGGTTGCCGACTCCCCGAGGGGATCGCCCACCCCCGATCCGTCCCGCTCTTCGGGAACCACCGCATAGATCGGGGCCATGGGCCTTTCCGGGGGAACCATTTCTTTGAGCAGGGGCCGGGCAGCCTTGAATGCTTCGGCCTCCTCGGGATCAACCGGCGTCCCCCGATGAGCGGCCTCCTCAAGGATCGAGGCACAGAATCCTGCATCGCATTCGACAACCAGGAACTCCGGGTTCGTGAGCAGGTAGTCCCTGTACTTGTCGAGTTCTTTTCTGGATGGGTCCATCAGCAGGAATTGCATGAGCCCTTTCTGATCATCCACCCATCCCCCGAACACAACCATTCCCTTCGGCGCCCTTGGCCGGATCACCCAGGCCATGCGGCCGCCTCCCGCGTCCGGAAGGGAGAGCAGACCCTGAGGCCTTGGAGGCACAGGCGGCCTCCAGACGGCGCCACCCGCCTCCTGCCTCTCGAGGGGATTGACCGGCAACCCCCTGGCACTTCTCTTGTGGTGCACCCTCCGGATCTTCTTGCGAAGCGCCTTGTTCGCCAGGCCGTGCCCGACCTGCAGCAGCCGACCTGCTTCCTCATGGGGCACTTCCTCGAGAACCTCCAGGATCTCCTCCCACAGGTCGTCCCGTTTTTCGAGCGCACGTTCGATGAATTGAAAAGTATTCTGCCCGGGCCGACGCAGGATTTCCCGGAGAACGGCGCCCTGCAGCGCAGGGGAAAGGCCCTGGAACAGGCGGAGCGTGTCTTCGGAAACCTTCTCCGGGCTTTCGGCATTTCGAAGGGATTCGGGCAGGCAGGCGACGAACTGCTCTGCATTCCGGAGCTCCTGGGCCGAGGCCGGCTCCTGCTCCTCTCCCAGCCTCTCGAGCTGCTCCAGAGCGAGCCGCCTTTCGGCAAGCCGGCTTGTCGGAGCCGCCAGCACCTCCTTCAGGAACGGGACCGCGCGAGTCCCGATCCGGGGAACCAGCCCTCGAAGGATCCCCCTTCGGCTCTCCTCACGGCACTCCCCGAACAGGCGGGGCAGCCATCGAATCAGTGACTCGGGATCCGTCTGAGCGAGAAGGTGATCGGCGGATTCCTCTCCAAGCCGGCCCTGTTCGTCAACCTGCTCTTCCAGCCAGGACCTCAGCCAAGCGTATCCTTTCTTCGATCCTTTCGAACCCATTGACTTTCCTTGCTGTCTTCTATATTCATGGGTTGCCGATGTAGGAACACACGCCTTTCCTGATTCTCGCGACCCGGTCCATCACAAGATTACGATCGCATGCCCACCGAACGCCCTATCAAGCGGATCCTCGTAATCGACGACGAATACGCCATTCGCGTGCTTCTCAAGAGCTTTCTGGAGGGTCACGACTACGAAGTCCGACTTGCCGAGGATGGGGGAAGCGCCCTTCGGGCCTTCGAGGAATTCCAGCCGGAAGCGGTGATCTCGGACATCATGATGCCCGTCGAGAACGGCCTCTCCGTGGTGTCCAGGATCCGGGAGCGGAATCCTTCCATCAAGGTCATCTATCTCAGTGCATGGATCGATGAGGCGGACACGGAGAAGAGACTCAACGCGGAACTCGACAATCACCCCCACTACAGGCTCATCAAGAAGCCCTTTGACCTGGATGCCCTCCTGGAAACGATCGAAAAGCTTGCATCCTCGCCTGCGCCCTGACTTGGCCTTCCATTATTCAGGACTTCGTTCCGTTGTCAACCGCACCGGACTCGCCTCGGCCTTGGCTCACGGCTTGACCGGCGGACGAGGGGCACGGGGGCTTCCTACCTGCTTTTGTAATAGCGTTCGAAGATATCGATGAGAGGGGCATCAATGTCTTCACGGACTTGCAGGGTATCCTCGGGTCGGCGGGAGGGTTGAGAAGCGCCGGCAGCGGGGCTGCGCGCCTCCGAAGGACCGGGCAGATCCGGCAGAGGCTTCATGGTCAGGGAAGAGTCCTCCAGGTTCGGTTCCGGCCGGCGCTCTCCCCCGTCCTGCCCTTTCAGCAAGGGAATCTCCGGGACTTGCGGCGAACCACCTTCACCGGCGTCGGGATACGGCCGGAGGCTATCGGTGTAAGAGGGAGGCGGCGGAAGGGTTTTCAACTCAACCGGCAGTTCCTCGCGTCCGTCGTCGGCGGCCGGCTCCGCGGTCGTGACCCCTCCCGGCCGGGCCGCCCCGGTCCGAGCCTCCGGCTCCTCGAGCAGAAACGGAACCAACCCCGGCGCGGCAGATTCCGTCGGCCTTGTTGTTTCCACCACTCCGCTCCGGCTTCGTTCACCCTCCGCGGGTTGCCGAGGAGCTTCGGGGGGAACGCTTTCCTCCAGCGGCCTCTCCACCCCTTGAATCGGCGGCAACTCCATCTCGTTGCCGCTTCCCTCCACGGGGATATCCAGGTCCATCAGGTCCATGGCAACCCGGATGGGGGTTTCGTCCACCGTTTCAGGCACCTGACCGTTTCCGACGACAACGCCCCACCCGCACAGGAGAAAGACAGAGACGAAAACGGCGATCGGAAGGCTTCTCATCTCACCTCGCTCTGAGTCTTGAGGAACGCGGGGGTCTGTCCCGATGACTTGTATCCTACCATGAAGGCCCCAAATAAGGAATCGTCAGGAGCCGGACCTATTCTTTAAAAAAGCAATCCCCGCGGATGCACTCTCCGATCCGAAGCGGGCGTTTGACATCGGCAGGGGGGCGCACGATAATCCGCAGCATGAGTGCTTCCGGCCAACGCAAGTCTGCCTTCCTCACCGTCTCCCTGCTGCTTCTGATCCTGGCCGTCGCAGCCGTCCCACGCTTCTACCGGCTCCAGGAAGCCGGCCCCTTCGTCGCGGACGAATGCGACTACTACCTCGAATCACAGTTCATCTATACGGGCCTTGCAGCTCTCTATGACAGCTTCAGGCTTTTCCTCGAGCAGAGAAGGACCGGCGAGGACCTGTGGAAGCGCGAGGAGCAGCTTCGGTTCATCGAGGAGAATACGCTGGGAAAATCGCCCTGGCGTGCCCGGGTCGGTCACAATTACCTCCTGGTCCTCGGGATGGCTCTGGGAAAAGAAGGCTACAATGTGGGCAACTACGTTTCAGCCGTCTTCGGCCTCTTGACCGTCCTGCTGGCCTTTTTTCTGGGCCGGACGCTCTACGATACGCGCACAGGCCTGCTGGCCTCGGCGCTCCTGGCCCTGTCGGGCTTCGACGTGGTCTATTCCCGCTCCGCGCTCCTGGAAATCGAACTCAACTTCTTCCTCCTGCTGGCGACCCTGTTCTACGTTTACAGCCGCAGGGCCGCGCACGGCCGGGCCCTCCTTTGGGGCTGTCTGGCGAGTCTCGCCCTCGGGATGAGTTTCCTGATCGTGTACCGCACCTTGGTCCCGCTCCTGGTCTTCTGGCTGTTTGAGGCCCAGCTTGCAATCTCGCGTCGGGGTGCCGGAAAGAACCCTTGGATGGCCCGCGCATTGGCTCTGGCTCTCCCGATGCTCTTTCTGCTCCTCCTTGCGGAGCTGCCTTACTACCTGGGCTTCCTGGCATGCAAGATGCTCTCGATCGTGCCCCCCTTCATGACCTATTTCCAGCAGGTGCTCACCTCCATCCTCTTTGTGGGAGGATACTGCCTCGCCTCAACACAGAAAGTGAGCGAATTGGCCAACTTCCTCACCTTTCCCTACCTTTTCTGGAAGATGAGCGGTCCCTTTCTCACGCTCACCCTTTTCGCAGCCTGCGGGTATGCCCTCTGGAAGCGCTCCTGGGTCGACCTGTTCCTGGCCGCCCTGTTCCTCTTTCCCCTCTTCCTCTTCAGTGTCGTTCAGCCCAGGGCAAGGTACGGAAGTTTCGCCGTCTGCGTGGGTGCGCTTTTCACCGCCCGTCTCCTTTGGGACGTTCTGGCGGCTCGGGGAACGCGAACACCCAGACCTCTCGGCGTAGTATGGGTCCTCCTCCTGATCGCAGAAGGTCTCTGGTACTCCGGAAAGGCCGTTCAGGCCCCCCCGGGTTACAGCGGCGCGATGGAATACATGCGTTCCAACAAGGGGGTACGCCACATTTCCTCCTACCCGGTGGCAAGCGCCGCCTACGCCGGCTCCCGGCATGTCCTGCCGACCTGGCCGGAAAGCCGGGAAGAGCTCCATCGACACTATCAGGAAGGCTACCGCTACGTCCTGATGGATTTCGTCGAAATCGCCCTGGATCGCTTCACCTATCTGGTGCCGGAAGGGCCGAAGAGGGAAAGACTCAATCGAAGCCGGGAGGTGATGACCACAATCAAGGAGACGGTTGATCCGGTGTTCGTCTGCCCGAACCCGCCGGTAGGTTATCTTCAGAATATCTTCGAGGTGAATCACAACTTCAGCATGTCCATGGAGTTCTACCGGAGAATCCAAGAGCATGCGGATGCGTTGCTGCCCATCCGTGTCTATGATCTGGAAGATTATTTCGCCAAGAGCCCTTTCGCCGCGGAATCCGGCCCGCCCGCAGGGAGCACCGCAGAGCCGCCCTGAGACACAACGAGCCCCGACCGCATCGGGGCCCCTTGCCCTTCAACCGTCGTCTTCCGTCTCAAGCCTTCTCTTGTAGGCCAGAACGTCCGTTGCGCGATACCTCCAAAACCGACCCTGCTTGGTTGCCTTGAGGCGCTTGCTTTGGGCAAGCTCGATCACTTCATCAGGGCTGCAGTCAAGCATATGAGCCACATCCCTCGATCTGAGGACATACTCGGTTTTTGACATCTCTCTGCTCCCGACACCGCCTTTTGCGTGTACCGTCTCGAATGTTTCGCCCGGGATCTTTCCTCTCGGGTGTGAGAAGATTGGATACTCTACCGTGTTGTTCAGTTCCCTCGTGTTGCCCCCCCGTTGCAAACCGGCCTCCTCACGAAATCTCTCCCTCACCATCCCGGAGTCCAGATTGCCGGCCGCCGACCGGACTTGTCCGACTCTCAGGATGACGGGCGACCCCGGTGCGCAACGGAAGTCGAGAAACCGGTCGTTCTCCGGCGGACAGCCCGAGCAGGATCGCAGAGGCCGAAGGGGAGGTACGGGTGGCCGGTTTCCACGGCGGCCATTTGCGGAGGGGTCGGCCGTCGTGCCATGGCCGCTTCCAGTCGCGATCCCGCAGTCGGAACCCTCGCTGTATGCACGTCTCGACGCGAAATCTTTCCTTCCTGCGCCGTCCTGTGTTAAGAATGCTGACCTTGGCAAGAACCGGAGGGAGCAAGCGAGGAGTGACCGATGGGGTCAGCATCCAGGGAGAGCCCCCGCATCTTTGTACAGTTTGCGGGGCAGGGCGTGATCTACATGGACGAGCTGCGGCACCGCTATACAACCTGCCCGGCCGTCAGGCCGTTCATTCAGGAGGCCGTCGCTCAGATCAAGAGGCAAGCCTCGCGCTATGACGACACCCAGACCGCCTTCTTCGCCCAGGGCCTCGATGTGGACCGCTGGATCGATCATCCGGGGGAAACCCCGGACGCCGGCTACCTTCTGTCCTCGCCTCTTTCTCATCCCCTGATCTATCTGTGCCAGATCGCCAATTTCATCTCGATCCTTCACGAAGGCATCGAACCGGAGAGACTGATCCGACACACGCACAGCGCGACCGGTTTTTCCACGGGCGTGGTGGCGGCCGTTCTCGTTTCCATGGGCCTACCCATCGACGAGCTGTGTCGGCTGGCCCTTCAGGTGCAGGCCATGTTCTTCTGGCAGGGAATCCGCTGCCAGCAATCCATGCTCAGGCAGGGGGTGCGGCCGACACTCGCCGCCGGGCTTCTTTACTCCGCCGAGGGCAGCCCGAGCTGCATGGCGAGCATCGAACGCCTTGCGAGCGGCCGGCTCGACGAGGTGATCGCCTCCTTTTCCGATCGCGAGGCCGTCCACAAGGCTTACGGGATGCGGCCGGACTGGTGGGTCGTCTCCGGCATGCCCGAGGCCCTGCTCCGCTTCCGGGAATTCCTTCGCCCCCGGGCCGGGGAGACCGCCTGGCGATACATCCCTTCCACCATACCGGCGCACTCCCCCCTTCTCTCTTACGCCTTTCGGTCCTCTCCGCTGGATGCCCAACGGATCGGACTTCGGTTCCGGAAAGAAGACATGAAGATGCCTGTGTGGAGCACCGATGGGGGCATGGATCTGAGCACATCCGAAAACGTGCTGACAGACGCGATGCGGGGGTACCTGACGCGTCCCGGCATCTGGTGGGACCAGATACGGCCGGTCCTCGAGCCCGGCTGCATCACGCATGTCCTGGACTTCGGACCGGGGGCGGGAACGGCCAGCCTGACCCAGAGCCACCTCGCGGGCTCCGGGATCCAGGTCCTCCGGTGCTCGGCAACCCTCGGGCGCAGACGGCTGCTCGAGGAGGTGGCGCCCCTTCTGCGGTAGGCCGGTGCACGGAAACAAGCAAGGCCCGCAACCGGGTCCGGTCACGGGCCTTCTCTCTATCTGGTGCCGAAGAGGGGATGAGTAAGGGGTCAGCTAACCGGCTGAATTCCCTATCTTCTCATCTCACGGGA
>CAYLMK010000029.1:0-58166 GCA_964384945.1 uncultured Thermodesulfobacteriota bacterium
CCTTTGCCGAGGATAACGGCCTCCTCCATCTCTTCTCCTCCACGGGCCGGCATGAAAGAACCGTGGATCAGGCCACCGGGACGACCCTGTTCACCTTCGGCTATGACGGTGCGGATCGGCTCGTTTCCGTCACGGACCGGTTCGGAGCCGCAACGATCATCCAAAGAGATCTCGACGGAACGCCCACAGGAATCGTCTCTCCGAACGGCCTCCAGACAGGCTTGACGTCGGATGCCAACGGTTACCTGATCCAGGTAACGCTCCCGGGTGGCGCTCCGTTCGCGTATCAGTACGACCCCGCGGGGCTCCTGACCAGGGAAACCGACCCGAAAGGAAACGTGTTCGGCCACGAGTACGACGAAACCGGGAGGTTGATAGAAGCGACGGACGAGGAAGAGGGGCAGTGGCAATTCTCGAAGGAGGCGGGTGAAGAGGGGACCGTCGTCTATGAACTGAGCACGGGCGAGGGGAACACAACCTCCTATCTGGATCACCTGGACGCTTCAGGCCAGCACACCTCCGTGATCAGCAGCCCCACAGGGGCGCAGACGCTGTTCAGCAGGTCCGCTGACGGACTTGCCGTGAACAAGACGCTTCCCTGCGGGATGGATCTCGGTTTCGAGTATGCCACCGACTCCGAATATGGCTACAAATATGTGACCGAGATGCACGAAACGACCCCAGCCCCGCTGGAGCGGGTCACCCTGAGGCAGAGGACCTATGAGGATACGAACCAGGACGACGTCCCGGACCTGATCACAGAGACGGTAACGGTCAATGGCAAGGCCACGACCTCGGTGGATAGTACCCTTCAGGGGCAGCGGGTAACCACGTCTCCGGAGGTCAGGACCGTGACCGAGGCCTACAACCCGGCCACGCTCCTGACCTCGAGCGTGCAGATCCCGGGCCTGCACACCACGGGCTACGGGTACGACGGCCGGGGAAGGGTGACCTCCGTTACCACAAATGCCCGCCAGACCACCCTCACGTACAATGCCCAGGGCTTCCTCGCATCCGTGACGGACCCGGAGGAGGAGACGACGACCTACAGGTACGATGAAGTGGGACGCGTCACGGGAATCGACCCACCGGCAACCCCTCTCATCGAGTTCGAATACGACGACAACGGGAACATGACCGTGCTCACCACCCCCGGGGGAATCGATCACACGTTCGGGTACAGTGAGGTGAACCTCAACGAATCCTACACCACGCCGATGAGCGGCTCGTACGTCTTTACGTACGACAAGGACCGGCGGCTCACGGAGATCACGTTCCCTTCCACAAGGGCGATCCATTACGTCTACGACAACATTCGCCTCGCCCAGATCCAGACCCCGGAGGGGAATGTCAACTACACGTACCTTTGCGACACCAAGGTGGGCGGCGTTGCCAAGGGCACGGAGAGCGTGACCTACGGCTATGACGGCCCGCTGGTGACCTCGGAGATCCTTGCCGGAACGCTCGCCCAAATTCTCTCGTACACCTACGACAACGACTTCCTCGTGGACGGCTTCAACTATGCCGGAAGCCTCACGGCCTATGGGTACGATGATGACGGCCTGCTCACATCCTCCGGGCCCTTCTCCATCTCCCGGAATGCGGGCAATGGGCTGCCCGAGGTCGTCACCGGAGGGACACTGAGCCTTGCCCGGTCCTTCAACGGCTACGGAGAGCCGGATGGCGAGGCCTTCACCGTAAATGGCACAGGCCTTGCTTCTTGGGAAGTAGGCTCCCGGGACCTTACGGGCCGGATTCTGACCCAGACAGAGACGATTTCCGGAACCGGCGAGGACTACGAATACACCTATGACCCGGCAGGAAGGCTTCGCACCGTGACCAGGGACAGCATCCTCGTGGAACAGTATCAGTACTGGCCGGACGGGACCCGCAGCTACGAGATGAACGCCTTAAGGGGCATCCCGGCAAGGACCTTTGACTACGACGATGGGAATCATCTGCTCACCGCAGGGGGCACCAGCTATCTGTACGATGTGGACGGGTTCTTGACGGACAAGATCCAGGGGCTGGAGACCACGGAATACGTATATTCTTCCCGAGGAGAGCTTCTCGAGGTCGATCTTCCGGAAGGCACCGTCATCGAGTACATCCATGATCCCCTGGGAAGAAGAATTGCCAAGAAGGTGGACGGCGTGATCGTCGAGAAGTACCTATGGCAGGGCTTGACCCGGCTCCTGGCCGTCTACGACGGAAACGATGCGCTCGTCATGCGGTTCGAGTACGCCGACGGTCGGATGCCGGTGGCGATGACGCGAAGCGGGACCACGTACTACCTCTCCTATGACCAAGTGGGCTCGTTGAGGCTGGTAGCTGACGCTTCCGGGAATGTGGCAAAGAGGATCAACTACGATTCCTTCGGAAACGTGATCGGGGATACCAATCCGACATTCGAAGTGGCTTTCGGTTTTGCGGGCGGGTTGCACGACCGGGACACGGGGTTGGTGCGGTTCGGTTACCGGGACTATGATCCGGATGTCGGCCGCTGGACCGCAAAAGATCCCATCGGGTTCGGAGGCGGGGATACGGATCTCTACGGATACTGCCTCAATGATCCGGTGAATCGGGTCGACCCGAAGGGACTTTGGTATATTGATGCAAATATGAACATAGGAAGCGGTGTCGGGATCACTGTGGGTCTTCAAATTGGCAATGACGGCTTATATGGCTACCTAGGAGGAGGGTTCATGACCCCGGGAGGCTCCCTCACCTATTCAGCCGACGATCCTTGTGAGGGTTTGCAAGCATCCATGCAAGGTGGATTTTGGGTTGGAGGGCAATGGGGCACAGGGTTCTCTAACGGAGACGATCGTTTCTCCGAGTATGGTTTTACGACTCCTGGAGGATCCATCACAGTCTACCAGGTGAAAAAGCTTTTCAATTGGTAATGCTCACATCGATGATTGTAGGAGAAAGCACAGGGGAATCGGGGCGTTCCATATGACGAAATCAATAATAGCAGTCGCGTTGACAATTAGCGGGCTGTGGCTAGTTCTGTTCCACAAGCGTTATGCACATTTCACCGTGAAGGAACTCCACAGAATGGTTGGCATCAAATTCCCCGAAGTCGTGTATCGCACATTCTATCTCTGCATAGGACTGGTATTTGCGGTCGGTGGGATACTTGGCCTTTTTAGCCTATGACAACGCCTCATCCGGACTTGACGCGGCTCAGTGGGCGAATAGGGTCTTGTTCGCAACTCTGTGCGCCGCTAAGGCCGGTCAGCCTTCCCGCACGATACTGATAAGGTTTTGGCCGACGGGGTGACCGGGGTCAGGTCTCAGAATTCAACTCTTTCTTGAGTACCTGCTCCGTGGACCAGACTCGTACCTTTAGCCTCAGGTCGTGCCGATTGTAGAACCCTCAGGAATATGTGGTTGTGGTTGCCCATGAAGGCCCATCCGCAGATCCGCCATCCCCTTTTTGTTGCCACGCGATCCAGCAACTGTGTCCATGAGTGGCGATCGAGATCGTTTCGGACGATCTCCGACGCTCCAAACCCCCGGAGACGACGTGGCAGATGCCGTCAGGGATGCGTAGCAGAGATAACGCCGAGAGCAATGACCGCACATAAGGATCGGGGCTTTCGTTTTACGCTTTTTTGCGTACAGCCCTACCCTATCCGGTGGTGGCTTTTTTCTTCAGTTGCCTGCGTTCGATGAAGGCATCGAGTTCCGACCGGCCAAAAAGTTCACGAGTTGGACAACGTCCCCCTTTACCTATCGCGACGCCCTCCTCGGTCGGGTTTGCCCGGGCCGGGGTCTGGCCGGGCAGGCGGAAATGGGGTATCCTGCCCGCTTCGGGCGCTTGTCCGATCGTTTCCGGCGGAAGGGGGACTCGATGCGAAGCATATGCAGGGGAGACCACAGCAAGAAAAGGGGGGGGTGCCGCGGGCCGCATTCCCTTTCCTCCTCCTCTGGGCCCTCGCCTATGCAGGATGCAGGCAGGAACAGGCGGGGAGCGATGTTCAGGGGCTAACGGGGGTCAAGTCTCAGAATTCATCTTTTTTTGGAGTTCCTTGTTCAAGGTCCAGACCTGTTCCTTTTCCTTCAATCTCAGGTCGTGCCGATTGAAGGACCGTCAGGTGGCCACGTTGCAATGGCTCGGGATCGTTTCGTCTTTCAGCCAGCCCGGGGTCAGCGACGACAATCCCTATTCCGAGGCGCTGTTTCGGACCCTGAAGTACAGGCCGGATTATCCTCGCAGGCCCTTTGAGACGATCGTGGAAGCACGGCAATGGGTTCGATGGTTCGTCAGGTGGTACAACGCGGAGCATCTTCACCGTGCGATACGGTTCGTGACGCCGGACGATCGGCACTTTGGCAGGGAGCCGGAGATCCTGGAGAGACGGCGGTGTGTGTATGAAAAGGCTCGCAGGCGGCATCCGGAACGATGGTCGGGTTCGATACGTTATTGGGAACCGGTGGGTGCGGTCTGGTTGAACCCGCAAGACAGGGTCCAGGGAATCGAACAGAAGTTGGCTGCGTGAAAGAGCGGGAAGACCGGCACCGGGGTTGAAACGACCGGATCATCCGAAGAAGGGAAATCAGGGGATACCTATGGTATGGGCAGGGTCAAGATCGGCCATTGTAGGCAATCCTCGTGAGCCTGTTTTCCGGCATCCGCTGCCCAAATGGCTCCCGGAGAAGATTTCAGGCCAAAATTGTCTTTCAACGACCAATGGTCCGCATCTCTTACGGCGATCTCCGGATCGACTGCGGAACGAAATTCATTTCAGTTCTTGCGACAACTATCTTGACACCCGCCGTCCGGCCCATGTATCACTGGACTGAGCAGCGGATCCGGGCTCATGTGTTTATCTGCGTCATGGCCTTGCAGATGCAACGGGCCATGCGGTCTCGCCTATCCAAGAGCGAGCTTTCTGTGGAGCCGGCCATTCAGCGATTACAGACTCTGAAGGCAGGAACCCTGGAAACGCCGGGGGGAACCACCAAGTATCTGGCTGCCTTGCAGGACAAGCACAAGGAGGTCTTCGAGCAGCTTCAGCTGCCTTTTCCGAAGCTCAACACCTGGAAGCAGCTGCCTTGTAGTACGAGAAATCCGACCCTGTTCTCTCTAACCCATGGAAAAACCAACTTTCCTGTCTTCTCAACTGTCAAACTCGCTGATTCTCACCTGGGATCCCATGGTCATGGACCCGACCTGTCCCCTCGCGGTCCCGGACTCGATCCTTTCGGCGACGCTGAGAACCTTGCTCAGAAAGGCGGTGTAGACCGGCCTTTCGACGAAGCAGAACTCGACCCCCGTGCACGGCCGGAGTTGAAGAAGGACCCCCAGACGATCGCGGCGATTCCCATGAGTACGGAGGCAATCCTCAGGATCGCCTCTCCGTGCCTGCGCCATAACTCACGTAACAAGGCCTCCTCCCCTTGCCCAACGATCGGCCCATCGTAGAGCGGGGAGACCGGACATGCAAGTGCCGCCGCGGCGGGAACGGATTCCGGATGCCTGTTTGCCGACCAGAGTGGTTCAGAACTCCGCAACCCGCCAGACATTGAAAGAGGAGGAACTCATGGAAAGCCTTCGAGTGACTCTCCGAGAGGCGCTGGAATTCAACAGACAAGATGCATTGTGCGCTGCGGGCAAGGACTTTCAAGAACAGCCCATCGCAATAGGAAGCGAAGTGCGTTCCTCAAGCATCTTCGTTCACACGGTTGCAGGCTTCTCCGAGAGGGGGGTCGCCATTCCTGGTGGTACAATCCGGAATTGAACAAGAGGTCTTCCGTTCCAAGACATTCGCAACCTCCTAGCGCTGGCCCCCCACTTCGCTGCATGCCCTCTTCCACCGTAGCTGCTGCTGCCAATCGGCATAGCCCTCGTCCTCGGGCTGCAGCGCACGCGACTCGAGTTCCTCCAGCTCCTTGCCGACGGCCGCCATGTCAAGTTCATCCGCATAGACCGCATCGTCAAGAAGCACTGTCACCCTGTCGCCTGTGACCTCGGCAAAGCCTCCGGCCGCTGCCATGAGCTTCTCGCCGCTCTCGTTTCGATAGATGAGGCGGCCGGCAGTGAGTTCGGCCAGCATGTCTGCGTGGCCCGGCAGGACACCGAACTCCCCGAGCACGCCGGGGGCGACCAGCTCCCGAACGGGTCCGCTGAAGAGCTTCCGCTCCGGGGTTACGAGGTCCAGAACAAATGTATCGGCCATTTCTTGCCTCTCCGTGTCAGGCTTCGTCGAAGCCAACTTCTGCGTTTTAAGGTATACGGAAAGCCTGGCTGTCAGGCGTTAGCTAGCAGCCCTCCTTCCCCCGCCCCGATGGTTTCCGTTGGGGCCTGGTCCGGAGCTAAGAGCTGAAGGCCAACAGCTGACGGACAATGGCTCACGGCTTTTCCATTGATCCGCTACGCCATGAGCCTCTCGGCCTTCTGCTGCACCTCTTCGATCGTGCCCACCATGTAGAAGGCCTGCTCCGGCAGGTCGTCGTGCTTGCCTTCCACGATCTCCTTGAATCCCTTGACCGTATCCTCCATCTTCACGTACTTTCCCTGCGTGCCGGTGAAGGCCTCGGCCACGAAGAAGGGCTGGCTCAAGAAGCGCTGGATCTTCCTCGCGCGGGCCACGAGCATCTTGTCGTCCTCGGAAAGCTCGTCCATACCGAGGATGGCGATGATGTCCTGAAGGTCCTTGTACCTCTGCAGGATCCGCTGCACCTCGCGGGCGACGAGATAGTGTTCCATGCCCAGGACGTCGGGGTCGAGAATCCGGGAGGTCGAATCCAGCGGGTCCACGGCCGGATAGATCCCCAGTTCGGCGATCTGCCGTGAGAGCACGGTGGTGGCGTCCAGGTGGGCGAAGGTGGTGGCCGGAGCCGGGTCGGTCAGGTCATCGGCGGGGACGTAGATGGCCTGCACCGAGGTGATCGACCCCTTCTTGGTCGACGTGATCCGCTCCTGAAGCTCGCCCAGGTCCGTGGACAGGGTCGGCTGGTACCCCACGGCAGAGGGCATGCGGCCGAGCAGGGCGGAAACCTCGGAGTTGGCCTGGGTGAAGCGGAAGATGTTGTCGATGAAGAGCAGCACGTCCTGCCCCTCGTCGTCACGGAAATACTCCGCAACGGTGAGGGCCGAGAGCCCCACCCGGGCTCGCGCGCCGGGCGGCTCGTTCATCTGCCCGTAAACGAGGGCGGTCTTTTCCAGCACCCCGGACTCCTTCATCTCGAGCCAGAGGTCGTTCCCCTCGCGGGTTCTCTCTCCCACGCCGCCGAAGACCGAATAGCCCCCGTGATGCATGGCGATGTTGTGGATCATCTCCATGATGATGACCGTCTTGCCCACGCCGGCGCCGCCGAAGAGCCCGATCTTCCCGCCCCTGGCGTACGGCTCGAGAAGATCGATCACCTTCACGCCCGTCTCGAGCGCCTGGACGCGGGTGTCCTGCTCGGTGAAGGCCGGCTTCTCACGGTGGATCGGGTAACGCTTCTGCGTGACGACGGGCCCCATCTCGTCCACCGGATCGCCGACCACATTGAGAATCCTCCCGAGGACCTCTTTGCCGACCGGCATGGTGATCACGTTTCCGGTATCCTTCACAGGCATCCCCCGGACCAGCCCCTCGGTCGAGTCCATGGCGACACAGCGAACCGTATTCTCCCCCAGGTGCTGCGCCACCTCGAGGACGAGGTTGCCCTCCCTGTCGCTGATGGACGGATTCGTCAGTGTGAGCGCATTGTGGATGGAGGGCAGATTCCCGGATTCGAACTCCACGTCCACCACCGCGCTGATGACTTGCGTGACCTTTCCCACTTCCATGGACGGACTCCTTCTCGAGTAATTTCGCTTCCTCTATCGATTGTTTCTGCTCTTCTATCGTATCGGTCTTCCGACGATTCAGCGCAGTGCCTCCGCACCGTTCACGATATCCATCAGTTCCTTGGTGATCGCCGCCTGCCGGGCCCTGTTGAAGCTGAGCGTCAGTCTCTCGATCATCTCCTTGGCATTGCTCGTCGCGCTATCCATGGCCGTCATCCTTGCGGCGAACTCGCTGGTCTGCGCCTCGAGCATAATCCAGAAAAGCCGGACCTCCACGTACCGCGGCAGGAGCCTCTCGAGCAGCGCCTCCCGGGAAGGCTCGTAAATGGCGTCGCCGGCCTCCGGCCTCTGCGCCGCCCCCGCTGCCTCCCTCTGTTTGAGGGGCAGGAGGGGCAGGAAGACGGCCCTCTGGGTCATGACGGATTGGAACTGGGTGAACATGACCCCCACCTCGTCCGCCTCTCCGGAAAGGAAGGACCCCACCAGGTCTTTGGCCACCCGCCTCGTCACATCGAACTGCGGCCTTCCGGGAAACAGATGGGTCCGGGTCTGCCGGACGGTCACATCCCTGCGCTTGTAGAAATCCCTCGCCTTCTGGCCGATGAGGTAGAGGGAGATCGACTCGTAGACTCCTTTGTTCTCCGCGAGGAAATCCCTTGTCTTTCGAAACAGGTTGGTGTTGAGCCCGCCGCAGAGCCCCCTGTCGGAGCTCACGACGACCAGCTCCATTTTTCGGGGCCCGGGCCTCTCCTCCAGAAGGGGATGCGTTCCCGACCCCATCTTTCCGGCGAGCTGGCCCACGACCTGATCCATCTTCTCCGCATAGGGGCGGGTGCTTTCCAGGGCCTCCTGCATTCTTCGGAGCCTGGCCGCCGCGACCATCTGCATGGCCTTGGTGATCTGCGCGGTCTTCTTTACGCTCTGAATGCGTCTTCGTATATCCCGTAATGTCGCCATTCCGTACCCCTCGAGAGAAAACCAGCCGTTTTTCGGCGCCAGGAAGATGAGGAAAAAGGAGTCACTCCACGGTGAAGGTCCCCTTGAATTCCTCCAGAACACCGGTCAGCTGGTCTGCGAATGCGTCCGAGATCTTCTTCTTCTCCTTGATCTCGGCAAGGACCTCGGGATGGCGCGCCTCGACGAACTGATAGAGCTCGCCCTCGTACTTCGCGACCGCCGACTGGGGGTAGCCGTCCAGGAACCCATGGGTTCCGGCAAAGATGAGCAGGATCTGCTTCTCCACGGAGATGGGCTTGTACTGCGGCTGCTTGAGGGCCTCCACGAGCCGCCTTCCCCTTTCGAGCTGGGCCTGGGTCGCCTTGTCGAGATCGCTTCCGAACTGCGCAAAGGCCTCCATCTCGCGGAACTGGGCGAGGTCGAGGCGGAGCGACCCGGCCACCTGCTTCATCGCCTTGATCTGGGCGTTGCCGCCGACCCGCGAGACGGAGAGTCCGACACTTATGGCTGGTCTAACACCGGAATAGAAAAGGTCGGTCTCGAGATAGATCTGTCCGTCCGTGATGGAAATCACGTTCGTCGGGATGTAGGCCGACACGTCGCCGGCCTGGGTCTCGATGATCGGCAGGGCCGTCAGAGAGCCCCCGCCCCGCGCGTCGCTCATTTTCGCGGCCCGCTCGAGCAGCCGGGAGTGGAGGTAGAAAACGTCGCCCGGGAAGGCCTCCCGTCCCGGGGGCCTACGGAGCAGGAGCGAAAGCTGCCGGTAGGCGACCGCGTGCTTGGAGAGATCGTCGTAGATCAGGAGGGCGTGCTTGCCGTTGTCCCGCAGGAACTCGCCCATCGTACAGCCTGAGTACGGAGCAATAAACTGAAGGGTGGCCGGATCCGATGCGGTCGCGCTGATCACGCACGTGTAGTCCATCGCGCCGAAGCTATCGAGCTTGTCCACCACTTGCGCCACCGTCGACTGCTTCTGCCCGATGGCCACGTAGAAACAAAAAACCGGCTGGTCCGTCTCGTGGGTGCTTTTCTGATTGATAATGGTATCGATGGCTATGGCGGTCTTGCCGGTCTGACGGTCGCCGATGATCAGCTCGCGCTGTCCCCGACCGATCGGGATCATGGAATCGATGGCCTTGATGCCGGTCTGAACCGGCTCCTTGACCGGCTGCCTGACAACGATCCCGGGCGCCTTGACCTCGATTCGCCGGGTCTCTTTCATCGCCACGGGCCCCTTGCCGTCCAGAGGCTGCCCGAGCGGATCGAGCACCCTGCCGATGACCGCGTCTCCGACCGGAACCTCCACGATCCTTCCGGTCCTCTTGACCGTGTCCCCTTCCTTGATGTGGACCACCTCTCCAAGGACGGCGGCGCCCACATTGTCTTCCTCGAGGTTCAGAACCATGCCGTACAGATTCCCAGGGAATTCGATCAACTCCCCCGCCATGGCCTTTTCGAGACCGTGAATGCGGGCAATCCCGTCCCCGACGGAAAGAACAACCCCTGTCTCGCTGTACTCGACCGTCTTCTCGTAGTCTGCGATCTGCTGCTTGATGATCTGGCTGATTTCTTCTGCACGGATTCCGACTGCCACGGCTATTCCCCTTTCATGGTTTCTTTTAGGGTCTCGAGCTGGGTCCTCACAGAGCCGTCAATCACCATTCCATCCACCTTGCAAATGACGCCCCCAAGGATCTCCGGATCCACCGACGAGTCAAGGATTATCTCTTTCCGGAACTTCCGCTCCAGGGCCTTTCGAATTGCCGCAACCTCTTCCCCTTCGAGCGGCTGTGCGGTCACCAGTCTTGCCCGCAACCGTCCCGCGAGCGAGTCTTCAAGACGCAGATAGGCCGCGTGGATGGCGGGCAAGTAGCGCACCCGCTCCTTGTCCACGAGCAACTGGAGAAAATTCGAGCAGACCGTCCCCAGGCCCATCTTCGCCGCGACATCCTTGAGGATGGCCTTTCGCTTCTTCCGATCGTGAATCGGATCGCAGAGTACCCTCCGAAGGGCCTCATTCTGATCCAAGAGGCCGACAAAGTCCCCGATTTCCTTGCCGATCTCCTTCCAGGTGCCCTTTTCCTGACCGATCTCTATCAGCGCCTTGGCGTACCGCCTTCCGATCACTTCCTCTTTCACTGGACCTCTCCGATCTTGTCGATGTAGGCCTTTACCCAGTTCCGCTGATCATCCCGTGTGGTCGCCTTCCTGATTGCATCGGAGGCCATGTTCGCGGCCAGGTCAGCCGCCTCCTTTCTCAACTGCTGCTTTGCCAGCTCCACCTCGTGCCTGGCCGTCAGCTCTGCCTGCTGTACGATCTTCTCGGATTGCTTCTTCGCCTCTTCGACGATGGAAAGGCGCTCCTTTTCGGCATCCCCTCTGGACAGCTCTTGGATCCTTCCGATCTCCTGGTCGAGCTGGGCGACACGCGTCTGGTACTCCAGGTACTTGTCCTCCGCGGCCTTCTTTGCCTCTGCCGCCTCTTCCATCGCCGTCTGGATCTCAAGGCTCCGCTTCTCGAATCCTCCGGAGGCGTTTCTCCGGTATACGTAGAGCAGGAGGCAGACCAGGAGGACGAAGTTCACGATCTGAAAAACCATTTCCTTTCCGAAATGAGCCTCATGGTGCGCATCCCCGTGACCCTCCTCCCCCCCACCGTCGCCGGCAAGGGCGGCCGGGCCGGCCAGGGCGAAGACGGTCAAGGCCAGGATGACGGCAGCCGATTTCCTCAAGAAGCAAGCCTCAGAACCAACCGTTCTCTTGCAGACATTCTTCGCTCTCACGAAATCGATCTCCCCAATAACTTTTCCGTCAATAAACGGGATAATCCGGCCGCCTCTGCCCGCAGCCGGCCCCTGGCCTCCGTGCTCTCCTGCCGGATCTCCGCCCGAATGCGCTCCAGGATCGCCTGGGCCTCCTGGCGACCCTTTCCCATGATCTCCCTCTCCAGGCCCCGCGCCTCCTCGCGACGCCTCGCCCTCTCCTGCTGGGCCTGCATCCTGGCCTCTGCGATCCTCGCCCGATAGCTCGCGTCGAGTCGAGCGCTCTCGGCCTCGAATCTCTGCGCCTCCTGTTCCGAGCCCTCAATGCGCTCGGTCCGCCCCCGGAGGACCTGCGAAACAGGGTTCAGGATAAAGGCCTTGATCACGTAAAGGGCGACCAGGAAGATGCCGGCCTGGACGAGGACCGTAATGTTCGGCATGATCTGTTCCATTGTCTGCTCCCAAACCTTGCGGTTTCTCTGCTCTAGGGAATCATCAGCGAGTACAACCGATTCAGCTCCTCTGTCGAGGAGTACCGGATCTGTATCTTGCCCCCCCGTCTGCCCTGTCGAATGATCACGGGGGCGCTGAAATGCCGAGAGAGTTCCTCCTGCAGTGCTTGCATGTCCGGATCAAGACGGGATACGGCCTTCTTCCCGGCGCCCCTTCCCTCCTTGAGGCCCTGAACATGCCTTTCCGCCTCCCGAACCGAGAGGCCCTTTTCCTTGATCAGGGCCCACAGGCGGAGCTGCGCCACCTCGCGGCCCGCGGCCAGGATGGCCCGGGCATGGCCCGAGCTGAGCTTCCCCGTGGCGAGATCCTCCTGAATCTCCAGGGGAAGTTGTAGCAGCCGCAGGGAATTGGCGACAGAGGAACGATCCTTCCCCACCCTCCTCGCCACCTCCTCCTGCGTGAGCTCCAGGCGCTCCAACATCTGCCTGTAGGCCCTGGCCTCCTCGATCGGGTTCAGATCCTCTCTCTGGACGTTCTCCAGGATGGAAAGCTCGAGACGGTCCGAATCCTCGGCCTCCCGCACCAGGACCGGAACCTCCGTGAGGCCCGCCTTCTTGGCCGCCCTCAGGCGCCTCTCGCCGGCAATGAGTTCGTACCGGCTTCCGACCTTGCGGACCAGCAAGGGCTGCAGAACGCCCTTCTCCCGGATCGTTTCGGAAAGGGATTCCAGGCCCTGCTCGTCGAAACGCGACCGGGGCTGGTCCGGATTCGAGCGAATCTGGTCCACCGGGCAAAGAAACGCCCCTCCCGGCTCCCCTCGCTCCGACCCGCCCGTCGGGATGAGCGCATTGAGTCCTTTTCCCAGCGCCGGTTTCTTGTTCATTCCCCTCTCTTACGCATACAGGATCTCTCTGGCGAGTTCGAGGTAGCTTTCTGCCCCCTTGCAACCAACATCGTAGAGGATGACCGGCTTTCCGTGGCTTGGGCTTTCGCTCAGCTTGACGTTCCTGGGGATCACCGTCCGGAAGACCTTGTCCGGGAAATACCTCCTCACCTCCTCCGCTACCTGGTGAGCGAGGTTGTTCCTGCCGTCGAACATCGTGAACAGGATCCCCTCGATCTCGAGCCCCGGGTTGAGCCTGTTACGCGTAAGCTCGATGGTATGCAGAAGCTGTCCAAGACCCTCCATTGCATAGTACTCGCACTGGATCGGAATCAGGATCGAGTCCGCCGCCGCAAGGGCATTGATGGTCAGGAGGGTGAGCGATGGGGGGCAGTCCACCAGGATGTATTCGTAGATCCCCTTGATCTCCGAAAGCGCTTCGCGAAGGAGTCCTTCCCGGTTGTCTATGCTTACGAGCTCCACCTCGGCTCCGAACAGCTTTGTGTTGGATGGAACGAGATCAAGATGGACCAGTTCCGTCTTCTGCAGGACCTCCCGGATGCGCTTCTGCCCGATCAGCACGTCGTAGACGGTCGCAGGAAGTGCATTCTTGTCGACCCCGAGGCCGCTGGTCGTATTTCCCTGCGGATCCAGATCCACGAGGAGCGTCTTCTTCTCCGCAGCGGCCAGGGTAGCGGCCAGGTTGAGAGCCGTAGTGGTCTTGCCGACCCCGCCTTTCTGGTTCGCTACGGATACAATCCTGCCCATGAACAAGCTGGCACCTTCAGGGGGCTTTCAGCAGGCGCTCACAAGAAAGAACGCTTCTTATCACAAACAGGTGAGAAAGACAAGGGGCTCGGCGCTGATGAGAGGCATGTTTCACGTGAAACATGCCTTGTCTAGCAAATCAGGACAAGGTTTCTGGTCCGCGCGAGGCCCGGCAGTCGATACGGGACAACCCGCACCGACGTGCGCCCGTGCCTCAGTGCCTCTTCCTCCAGGGCCTGCCGGCCTGCACTGTCGATCATGCCCACCATCAGGATGACCTTTCCTCCGGGCCTCAGCACGGGGCTTCCTAGCTCGAGGATCCGGCCGGGAGACAGGGCGGCCCGGGTGACGATGCCGTCAAAGGGCCGGCCGGCGTATCTCCTCTCGACTTCCCCTTCCCCCAGCCTTCCCCAGACCACCTCCAACCCCTCCAGGCCGAGCGTGTCGACAACGTGCTGGTTGAAGGAGACCTTCTTTCTGCGGGCTTCCAGGAGCACGACGAAGAGTTCCGGTCTGAAAAGCTTGATGGGAATCCCGGGGAGACCTGCTCCGGACCCGACATCCAGGAGTGCATCCAGGTCATCCATGTGCGCCAGCGGAACCAGGGAGTCCAGAACGTGATGCAGGAGAAGCTCCCTCGGGTGCCGTGCGGCGGTAAGGTTGATCTTCTCGTTCCAACGAAGAAGCTCCGTCACGTAGGTCCGAACCTGAGCCATCCGGATCGGGGTGGGTTCCACGTGGTGAGCGGGTGCGTATCGGAGAAACTCCTCCAGGGCGACGTCGATGTCCAGAAGCGCTTGTTTCTCGAAAGGAATCGTCACGTTCGCGGCTATCAGCCGTTAGATCTTAGCCATTAGCCCGCCACGCCTACCCCTTGGGTTGACCCAAATGGACCCTCGGGAGACAAGACCGGGAGCTAAATGCCAACAGCTACGTGCTAACAGCCTCTCCTTTCTTAGCCTTTTCCCTGTTGCTTTTCTCTTTGCCGAGAAGCTCTTCCATCAACGCGTCCACGTGCCTCTCAAGTTCCTCGAAACACCTCTCGTAGGCCTTCCTGGGCAGGCCGTAGGGGTCCGGAATGGGGCGATCGTTTCGCCCGTCCACGGACCCGTAACGGCTCAACATCCGCGTCTTGGAAAGGGCCGAGGGGACCAGATCGAGAACACACTGAAAATGTTCCATCTCCATGGTCAAAACCAGGTCGCTCTCTTCGATCATCTCCGGCGCGAGCCTCCTGGCCACATGTCCGGAGATATCGATTCCTTTCTTCCGGCACACCTCAACTGCGTGCGTCGCCGCCGGCTCCCCCTCCAACGCCCAGGTGCCCGCCGAGGCGACGCGGATTCCCTTCAGGCCCTTCTTCTCGATCCGATCTTTCAGGATCCCCTCCGACATCGGGCTCCTGCACAGGTTCCCTGTGCACACGAAGAGAATGTTATCGGGTCCTTCCTTTCTCACACGGCTCCTCTCTTCCTTTTCAGTCTCTGCAGCCGCTTTTCAAGCTCGGCCCTGAAGCGAGCCTCTTCAGGCCCTACCCGCTCGAGGGCGCGCAGAACCAGACCGATCGCCTGTTCGTATTGGCCGGCTCGGTGTTCCAGGTGTTTGGCCAATTCCACGCAACAGGCTGCGAACCCGTACCCCTCCCGCTCGATGATTTCCCGCCAGATCCGCACCGCCTCCGCATGCCGACCTTCCCTTCTTCGAAGGCCCGCCAGACGAAACAGGGCGCGGTCCTTGTCGTGGGAAGAGGCGGCCTGGGAAGAGGCAGCCTCGAAGAATTCCGAACCCGTCGCCCGACTGCCCTTTCTCTCGAAGTATCTGCCCACGGAAAAGAGATTGGATTGAAAAGGGTTCTTCTCCTTCAGGGCCTGATCGATCTGGATGGCCAGGCACGTCATGCTAAGCAAATCCATGGCATTATGGTACAGGATTCGATCCATGCCCCGGGCATCGCCTTCATGAATGTACCTCAAATACACCGCCGGGATCTGTTCGCCGGGGATGTCCAGACCCTGCCTGGCAACCCGCAACCGCTCCCTCTCGATCGTCTCCAGCCTGCAGTCCTCGAGGCGGTCGCTCCAGAGCCTCCTGGAAGCGTACAGAAGGTCGCAGGAAACCTTTTCCGCCAGGCCGTCGGCCTGAGACCACATTGCAAACCGCGTCTCCAAGAGGGGCAGGTCGAAGGCCTTCCCGTTGAAGGTGACGAGGTGTCGAAAGGGCTCCATGAGCCGCCGCGCATGGCAGAGGAAGGCGGCCTCCTCGCCGAAATCGCGCAAAAGGATCTGGTGGATGTGGAATTGCGAGTCCCGGAAGTATCCGAGTCCGATCAGGAATCCGTACGTTCCCGTTCCCAGGGACAGCCCGGTTGTCTCCAGGTCCAGGAAGAGGAAATCCTCGGCCCTTCCGCCGACTCCGTCCACCCCGGCGCAGAACAGGTTCAGCCCCTTCGCGTCCACGTCTCGGAAGGCCCCGATGCAGTGGCGCCCGTGCCGATAGGTTTCTCTGTAAACGGCCTTGACCTCGTAACAGGCACCGAGCGGGGTGGTCACATCCCTTCCGTCCAGCACCTCGTCGAGCCGGAGGCCCCTTCCCATCTTCGAGGATTCCGCCCCAGGTTCCCTTCGCCGGGAAGCCATGCTTTCGATCCTTCGAAGCTGCTCCCGCAGGGACATGGCTTTCGAGCCCGCATCCGCTTCGAGCCTGTCGGCGGTTCGCCGTCCCATCCCCCGGCTTCCACCGTACGCGCGCCTCAGCCTTTCCTTGAGATCATCCACTTCAGAAGCCTCACCGCGTCCTGCTTCGCCTGTTCCCCCACCGCCCCGGGCGGCCCTACGCACGAGGGGCATCCCCTGGAACAGGCACATTGTTCGATCGCCGAGAGCGTCCCCCGGAGCAATTCGTTTCTTCGTGAATAGAGGGTCGAACTCAGGCCAACGCCTCCCGGGTAGGCATCGTAGAGGAACAGGGTCGGCTGAAAGCCGAGTTCCCCGTCTTCACCCAGGCCACCCGCACCCCCGCCGACGGGAGCCCGATCCATCCGGATCCGATCCGTTTCCGCGGGGAAGAACCATTCCCGATACGGGTCTCCTATGCACGTTCCCAGGTCTCTCGTCTCGCACATCAGAAGGAACGTGGCCATGTGGTGCATGGCATGGCCGGCCCCGGCCAGGGCCTCGAGAAGATCCTGGGCGGAAAGCCCGATCTCGTGGCCCTCCTCCGGCGGCACGGTAATCCAGAAGGCCGTCGTATGCATCTCCTGGTCAGGCAGGGACACCTCGCCGTATCCGAGGTTCTCCAGCGTGTAGAACTTCAGCTTCTTGAAGCCTGCCACGTGGTTCACAACGTGAACCTCTCCCTCCTGAAATCGGGCCGCTCCTGCCTTGCCCCCTTCCTCGGGATCGCAAAGGAAAACATCCAGGATCTTCAAGTGAGTATAGAGAACCGCCTCCGTGTAGTAATCCGCCGTCACCGGGGACACATAGGCCTTCCGGTTGTCATGGTCCAGGGCCTCGACCTGATACTGCCGGCTTTCCACCATGTAGATGGCACCCGGATAGACGGTAAGGGGTGCGCTTTCGAAATCCACCTCGGCCACGACCCGGTTGCCTTCGGACCTGTCCAGCACCACGAAGTTCTCGGCCGCGACGCTCCGAAGGCTGATCCGATCCGCAGGGTAACTGTCCTGCGCCCAGTACCAGCTGTCTCCGAGCCTCTTGACGACCCGTTTCTCGGCCAGGAACTCCAGGATCTCCCCGAGATCCGCCCCACCGAACTTCTCATCGCCGCGGAAGGGAAGCTCAAAGGCCGCGCACTGTATATGGCTCAGGAGGATCGTCAGGTTTTCCGGGTTCACCCTCGCGTGCTCCGGGGATCTTCCAAAGAAATGGTCCGGATGACGAATGATGAACTGGTCCAACGGCGTGCTCCTGGAGACGAGAAAGGCGCAGGACAGGCCCGTTCTCCTGCCCGCCCTTCCCGCCTGCTGCCAGGTGCTCGCGATCGAGCCGGGGTACCCTGTCAGGATGCAAGCCTCCAGGCTGCCGATGTCCACACCGAGCTCCAGGGCGTTCGTGCTCACAACCCCCTTGATCTTGCCCTCCCTGAGCCCTTTTTCGATTTCCCGTCGCAGGTTGGGCAGATAGCCTCCGCGGTACCCGCGGATCCTTTTCTCGTCGCCCGTCCCGGATTTCTTGAAGAGATCCTTCAGGTATTTCGTGAGCACCTCGACATTGAGCCTGGTTGTGGTGAACACGATCGTGGAGATCCCGCTTCGGAGAAGCTCCCCGGAAATTCTCTGTGCCATGGAAAGGGCCGACTTCCGCAAGCCGAGATCCTTTTGCACCACCGGCGGGTTGATGAAATAGAACCTCTTCTCCCCCTGAGGGGCCCCGTTCCGGTCGATGCGTTTGACCTCGCCCTGAACCAGCCCGGCCGCAACCTCCTCGGGGTTGGCGATCGTGGCGGAGCAGCAGATAAACTGCGGCTCGGATCCGTAGTGCCGGCAGATTCTCTGCAGGCGGCGCATCACGTTTACCATGTGGCTCCCGAACACGCCCCGGTACGTGTGCGTCTCGTCGATTACAACAAACGAGAGGTTTCTGAAGAATTCGTTCCACTTGGTGTGGTGGGGGAGGATCCCGGCGTGCAGCATGTCCGGGTTCGTGATGACCACATGGGCCTTCTTGCGCACCGCCCTTCGTATGTCGCCCGGCGTATCCCCGTCGTATGTGTAGGCCCTTACGCGGCCCTTCATCCCACGGGCCAGGTCCTCGAGTTCGGCAAGCTGGTCCTGGGCAAGAGCCTTGGTGGGAAACAGGTAGAGGGCCCTGGTCTTCGGATCCGCATGGATGGCGTTCAGCACCGGAAGATTGTAACAGAGGGTCTTTCCGGATGCGGTGGGCGTGACCACGATGATGTCTTCTCCGGCGCTCGCCCTCTCGAAGGCCTCCACCTGGTGAGAGTAGAGCTGCCCGACCCCCCTGTCCCGAAGGGTCGACCGGATCTCCTCGGCGATCCCCTCCGGGTAGTCGCGGAACTCTCCTGCTCGGGCCGGAATACAGACCTTGGCGGTCAGGCAGGGAGAGAAGAACTTCGCAGCCTCCAGGTCGTCGAGTACCTTGGAAAGATCTCTGCGTTTCATCGGAAGCCCATGGAACTCTCACTCCGTTTCGATCTCTGCGGCCCTGTCGGAGAACTGTTTCCGGATTCTCTCCAGGATTTCCCCCGCTTCCCTTTCCCTCTTGAGCTTTCTCAGCGAGCGGACCAGGTGGAGCATGCCATCGAAGGTCCACTCGCTCTCCGGGTAATTCTTGAGAAGCAGACGAAAACTCTTCACCGCCTCGTCCCAGTCTCCTTCGAGGTAGCGGATGAAGCCGATCTGATAGGCCGCGTTGTCGGCAAACTCGCCCTCGCGCGCCTCCCTGAAGATCTTTTCATACACCTCGACGGCCTGCTTCGTATCGCCCATCATCGAGTAGCAGCGCCCCATTTCGTACAGATACGGCGACACATCCCTGCCCGCCTTTCCCTCGAGATCGATGACCCACTGATACTGTTCAATCGCCTGGGGGTACTGCCTCAGTCTCGTCGCGTAGTTCTCGGCGAGGCCCAGGTGGGCTTGCAGGCGGTAAGGGCTGGCCGGGTACAGTGCGATCAGGCGATGAAAAAGCTGAATGGATCTGGGATAGTCCGATAGATAATAGGCACAAATGAAAGCGGCTTTGTGGAGGCTTTGCGCTGCCTTCGGATGATCGGGCTCCTGGGATGCGAACCGCTCATATTCCTGAGCGGCCAGCCCGTACATCTCCCTCTGCCAAAAACCCTCTGCCTTCCTGTATGCCTCATCGCTTTCAGAGTCGAAGCAACCTGCCGGTCCGTTCAACAGGAATCCGAAGAGAATCGAGACATATAGGAGAAGCCTCGCTCTATTCTTCGCCTTCATCCTTTTCTTCGAGTTTTGCGAAGCTGACAAGCTTTTCACTCTCCCCGAGAACGATCAGCCTGACCCCTTTCGTGTTCCGGCCGATGACCGGGATCTGCGAGGCCTTCATGCGGATGATCTTGCCGTCACTGGAGACCATCATCAACTGATCGTCGTCGGCAACCTGCTTCATGCCCACGACTTCTCCGTTCCTTTCATCGGTCTTGATCGTGATGATCCCCTGGCCGGCCCGGGACTGTCGTCGGTATTCCTCGGTTCGGGTCCTCTTGCCGTACCCGTTCTCCGTAACGGTCAACAGGGTTGCTCCGGGACTCACCACCTCCATCCCGACCACCTCGTCGTCCCCCACCAGGCGAATTCCCTGAACACCCCGGCTCACCCTGCCCAAGGATCGAACATCCTTCTCCGAAAAACGAATGAGTTTTCCCTTCTTCGTCCCCAGCACGATGTCTTTGTCCCCGTCCGTGATCTCGACCCCGACCAGACCGTCCTTCTCGTCGAGGCGGACCGCAATGATTCCGCCCGCACGCGGGTGGCTGTAAGCCGAAAGAGCAGTCTTCTTGATGATGCCTTTCCTGGTTGCCATGACCAGGTGGCGGTCGCCGGAAAACTCCCTGACCACGAGCGAAGTGTTCACGGTTTCCTGGTCGGTGAGCTGCAGAAGGTTGACGATCGACCTTCCCTTCGCAGCCCTTCCGGCCTGAGGGATCTCGTGCACCTTGATCCAGAAGACCCTGCCCCGGGAGGTAAAAATCAGCAGATAGCTGTGCGTGGAGGCAATGAAAAGCTTTGATACGAAATCGTCCTCCTTGGTCGCCATCCCAACCTTGCCCTTGCCGCCGCGGTGCTGGGCCCGGTAAAGGGACACCGGGTTTCGCTTGATATAGCCCGTGTTGGAAATGGTAACCACCATGTCCTCTTCCACGATGAGGTCTTCCGGCTCGATCTGCTCGGCATCGTCCCGTATCTCCGTCCTTCTCGGGTCTCCGTACTGCCTCTTGATCTCCTCGAGCTCTCCCTGAATCATCTGGTAGATCAGTCTTTCGTTGCCGAGCACTTCCCGCAGCCGGGCGATCTCCTTGATCAAGGCGTTGTACTCGTCCACGATCTTCTCGATCTCCAGCCCGGTCAGCCGCTGGAGACGCATGTCCAGGATGGCCTGGGCCTGGACGTCGCTCAACCCGAACTTCTCCATGAGCGCGCTTCGTGCATCCTCGGCCTTGTAGGCGGAGCGAATCAGGGCGATCACTTCGTCGAGATGATCCAGGGCGATCCGGAGGCCCTCCAGGATATGGGCTCTTTCCTCGGCCCTTTTCAGGTCAAAGATACATCTGCGGGTGATCACCGTCTTTCGGAAGGAGAGGAACTCCTCCAGCAGCTCCTTCAGATTGAGAACTGCGGGCTGCTGGTTGACCAGGGCGAGGTTGATGACGCCGAAGGAGACTTCCAGGGGCGTGAGCTTGTAGAGCTGCCGGACCAGGACATCGGCGACGGCATCCTTCTTCAGGTCCATGACGACCCTGACGCCTTCTTTGTCCGACTCGTCCCGAAGATCCTGAATTCCCTCGATCCGGCGATCCCTGACCAACTCTGCGATCCTCTCGATGAGCTTCGCCTTGTTGACCATGTAGGGAAGTTCGGTGATGACGATGCTCTCCCTGTCGGTTCGGGGATGCCGCTCGATCAAGCACCTGCCGCGTACACAGAGGATTCCCTTGCCCGTTCGGTAGGCTTCCGCGATGCCCGTCTTGCCGTAGATAATCCCCGCGGTCGGGAAGTCGGGGCCCGGGATATACTTCATGAGATCCTCGACGCTCCGGTCCGGATCCTCGATGAGCGCGATCAGCCCGTCCACCAGCTCGCCCAGGTTGTGGGGCGGTATGTTCGTCGCCATTCCCACGGCGATCCCGGAGGATCCGTTCAGGAGCAGGGCAGGGATCTTGGTCGGTAAAACCAGCGGCTCCTGAAGGGACTCGTCGTAGTTCGGCCGAAACTCGACCGTTTCTTTCTCGATATCCTCGAGCATCTCCTCGGCGATCCGCTCCATGCGAATCTCCGTATACCGCATGGCCGCAGGGGGATCTCCGTCCACGGAGCCGAAATTCCCCTGTCCGTCGATCAGCGGGTATCGCATCGAGAAGTGCTGGGCCAGCCGGACGATGGTGTCGTAGACGGAGGCGTCGCCGTGAGGATGGTACTTGCCGATCACGTCGCCCACGATCCTCGCGCTCTTCTTGTAAGGCCGATTCCAGACGTTCCTCTGCTCATACATCGAGTATAAAACTCGTCTATGAACCGGTTTCAGCCCGTCGCGGGCGTCGGGAAGCGCTCTGCCGACGATCACGCTCATCGAATAGTCGAGATAGCTGCGCTTCATCTCTTCTTCGATGTTGACCGGGAGCTTCTGTGCGTCCAAGCGTTCCACCTCCCATTCGATCGGAGGGCAAGATTGATCAAAACAAAATCATATATCCAGGTTCTGGACCTGCAGGGCGTTCTCGTAAATGAACTGACGCCTCGGCTCGACGTCATCCCCCATGAGCGTGCTGAAGATCCGCTCCGCCTCGGCCGCGTCCGCGATACCCACCTGGAGCAGAGTTCGGGTCTCGGGGTTCATGGTCGTCTCCCAGAGTTGTTGCGGGTTCATCTCTCCGAGACCCTTATATCTCTGGATGCCCAGACCCTTTCGTCCCAGCCGAAGGACCTCTTCCTTGAGTTCATAAAGACCCTTCACCCGGGTTTCCTCCTCTGCCCTGTCCAGCCAAAACGGAGGGCTTCCTATGTCATCGAATTCCCTCGAAATTCTGATAAGTTCCTGAAAGGCCGGCATCTCGACGAGATCGGCGTCAAGAACCGTCTCGAACCGCGTCCCGTTCCTCACCGAGAGATACCGGAGGCGAAATGCATTGTTTTCGGGATCCGCCTCAATCGAGTATTCCTCCTGACCAGGCGAAAACCCTTCGTGGTGCCTCCCCTGCCAGAACTCCCTGACGGTGCGCTCCAGTTCCTCCCTGTTCTGAAGCAGGCCGTGCGAAAACCTTGTCCCCAGAAGCAGATCCCTGAGGAATTCCCTGTCTACCCTGCCGGGACGGAGCCTCGAGAGCAGATCGTCAAAGCGGATGATCTTGGCCACCAGCCTTTTGAGTTGCCCGCCGGCGATCTCCCTGCCGTCCTGGAGGCGCACCTTGGTATCCTTCATCCCTCTTTCCAGCAGGTATTCCATGAACCCATGGTCGTCCTTGATGTACTTCGCGTCCTTCTTCTTGGGATCTTTCAAAAGGTAGAGAGGCGGCTGGGCGATGTATAGATAGCCCCTGTCCACGAGCAGACGATAGTGGCGGTAGAAGAAGGTAAGCAGAAGCGTCCGGATGTGGGCGCCGTCCACATCGGCATCCGTCATGATGATGATCTTGTGGTATCTCAGGTTCTCGATCCGAAAATCCTCCTCTCCGATTCCGCTCCCGAGGGCCGTGATCATGTACCCGATTTCCTGGTTCTGCAACATCTTGTCCATTCGGGCCCTTTCGACATTGAGGATCTTGCCCTTCAGCGGCAGGATGGCCTGGTATTTCCGATCCCTTCCCTGTTTCGCGGACCCTCCGGCCGAGTCGCCCTCGACCAGGAAAATCTCACTCAGCCGGGGATCCTTCTCCTGGCAGTCGGCCAACTTGCCCGGAAGAGAACTGACCTCCAAGGCACTTTTTCTGCGGGTTAGCTCCTTTGCCTTCCTTGCCGCTTCCCTGGCCCTTGCCGCCTCGTGAACCTTCTCCACGATCTTCTTTCCGGTGGATGGATTCTCCTCGAGGAAGATCGCCAGACGCTCGTTCACGAAGTTCTCGACAATGCCCTTGACGTTGCTGTTGCCCAGCCGGGCCTTTGTCTGACCCTCGAACTGAGGGTCTCTGACCTTGACGCTGACAACCGCGGTAAGCCCCTCCCTGACGTCCTCGCCGCTGAGCGATGTCTTGGCGTTTTTCTTGAACAGGTTGTTGGAAACCGCATACGCGTTGATCGTGCGTGTCAGGGCGGCGCGGAATCCGGAAAGATGCGTTCCTCCCTCGCGGGTATTGATGTTGTTCACATAGGAGAAAACTGTCTCGGTGTACCCATCGTTGTATTGAATCGCGATGTCGATCTCGACGTCCTCCCGGGTCCCCTGGAGGTGAATAATCTTCTTATGAATGGGCTTCTTGCTGTCGTTCAGGAACTCGATAAACGAAGAAATCCCTCCTTTGTAGGCATACTCGCTCTTTTTCCCCGTCCTTGCGTCCTCCAGGGTGATCTGCACGCCGGCGTTCAGGAAGGATAACTCCCGCAATCGTTGCGCCAGGATGTCGAAGTTCCAGTCCACCTCCTCGAAGATTTCCTTGTCCGGGAGGAATCGAATCCTCGTCCCCGTCCTCTGCGTCGTCCCCACCACACGAAGCTCGGAGGCTACCTTGCCGCGCTCATACCTCTGCTCGTAGACCTTCTGCTCCCTTCTGACCCTCGCCTCAAGGTGTTCCGACAGCGCGTTGACAACCGAGATCCCCACACCGTGCAGGCCGCCAGAGACTTTATACGACTTTCTGTCGAACTTTCCCCCCGCATGCAGGGTGGTCATGACGACCTCGAGGGCCGGCTTGTTTTCCGTCTTGTGCAGATCGACCGGGATGCCCCGCCCGTTGTCCTCGACGGTGACGCTGTTGTCCGTGTGAATGGTTACATTGATCTTCGTGCAAAACCCGGCCAATGCCTCGTCGATGCTATTGTCGACAACCTCGAACACAAGGTGATGGAGGCCTTCCGGCCCGGTCGATCCGATATACATGGCCGGTCGCTTGCGCACGGCCTCGATACCGCCGAGAACCCGGATCGTACTGGCATCGTAGTTCGAATCCATTTGCTCTGTCACAGTCCCACCTCGCCTGAGAATCCGTTCCCAAAAAGCTCAATTCTCAACAATGCATTACCCGACCTGAGCCCTTTCCTCCGTTTGACGAAGGGGCCCTTTTCTCGCGCAATTTTGCCTTTCTTTTTGGGCATTTATTTTATCATCTTTCCATTCGCTTGTAAAGAAAAACCACACTATAAAATGTGCCTCTTGCGATCCTATACCACATCTTGTGTATCTCATGAACACAGCTTGGAAAACTCCGTCGGCAGACCGCTGCCCCCCCCCAGGTTTCATCTGCCCCGCCTGAGAATTGAATAACAAACAACGTTTATCTTTTTTGGTTTGTTTCGACGATGACCCGCGGGGGGAAGTCAGGGGTTCCCGGGAAACGACCTCCGGAATCAGATGCGCAAAGGCATAACTATATAACTATATCTTGAATCCTCTTGCTGCCTCATGAGACACGGCTTGAATCCTGCGCCGAACTGGATGCTCACCTTTTTCTCTTTATCCACTGTCTGGAGAAAGTCGAGGATGTATCTCACATTGAAACCCACCTCAAAGCTTTCTCCCTCGTAATCGATGTCGACCTCCTCTTCGGCCTCTCCGATCTCGGGGCTCGTCGAGAAAAGGGTCAGTTTTTTCGGTTGCACCGAGAACCGAACCCCTCTGGATTTTTCCATCGAAAGCACGGACACACGGCGCATGGCCTCCTCAAGCTTACTGGCATACGCAAGGACGGTCGTCTGAATTTCACTTGGAAAAACAGCCATGTAGTCCGGGAACTTTCCCTGAACCAGCCGCATGATCATGGAGACACCGCCTCTTTTCACGAATGCATTATCCATAGACAGACCGAACTCCACTTCTTCTGCCCCTTCCTCCAGGAGCCTCCGAATCTCCTGTACCCCTTTCTTGGGCAAGATCACGTCCCGTTCCGTCCCTTCCGCCTTCTTCTTGAAACCGGAGAGAAGACCCGTATCCCGGAGGCTCCTTTCACAGAAGGACAGACGGTGCCCATCGGTCGAGACCATGCGCAGCATGGTCTGTCCGTCTTCCAAGAACATGTGCGTCAGGATTCCGGTGAGCGTGTACCGGGTCTCGTCCATCGAAACGGAAACGAAAACCTTCTGGATCATCTCCTGCAGGACGCCGGACGCGAGCTTGACCGATTCGGTCGCATCGATGGAGGGTATCCTTGGAAACTCCTCCGGAGACATGGAGCGAAGCCGAAACCGGCTTCGACCGGACCGTATCTCGAGATGCTCCTCCTTTTGCCTCAGTTGGACCTCTCCCTCCGGGAGTTCCCGGATGATTTCAAAGAACTTCCGCGCATGGATGGTGGTTCTGCCCGGCTTGATGATCTGTGCGTCCGAGGTCTCTGTGATACCCACTTCCAGATCGGTCGAGGAGAGCCTCAATCCTGCCGGATCGGTTTCCATCAGAACATGGGAGAGAATGGGAAGAGTGGTCTTTCTCTCCACGATATTCTGGGCCCGCTGCAGGTGTGTAATGAGTTGCGCTTTCTGGATCTTGACTTCCATGGGAGAGTCCTCTCAGGCAGGCAAAGGGAATCTATTCTTCTAAAATATTCCTCTTATTCTGTTTTCAACTTGGTTGATAGCGGAGCTAACTGCTTGATTCTTTGTGAATAGTTTTCGTATCGAATCTCACCAGAAGGTGGTAAAGGCCCATATCAAGCCGGTTTTCAACAAGAAGAGCCACCCTTTCGAACCGTTTCCGAACAGCCTAGGCCATCATGGACCTTCGCAACTCCTGTACCTCGCGCTGAATATCGGGGTCCGCCTCAAGCTGGCCCGTGACCTTGTTTACAGCGTGAATCACCGTAGCATGGTCTCTTCCGCCGAATCGACTGCCTATTTCAGGAAACGATTCGTTCGTCAATTCTCTGCAGAGATACATGGCGATCTGTCTGGCCTGTGTGATGGGTTTTGCCCTCTTCGGAGATTTCAAATCGGTCGGCTTGAGGCCGTAACGTTTCGCAACCGTGCGGATGACCTCTTCGATGGAGATGAAATTTCTCTTCATGGTGAGGATGTCCTTGAAGAGATTCTTGCACATATCGATCGACATCGGTTGCCCCGAAATCTCAGCGAAGGCCTTCAGGCGCGTCAGACTGCCCTCCAGGATCCTCACGTTCGACTGGATGTGGCGGGCCAGAAAATGGCAGACATCGCTCGGGAGGTCGATTTCCTCCACCATCGCCTTCTTGTTCAAGATTGCGGCGCGGGTTTCCATGTCCGGAGGCTGGATGTCCGCGATCAGTCCCCATTCGAAGCGAGACCGTAGCCTCTCTTCGAGTTCGGGGATGTCCTGCGGGACCTTATCCGAAGTCACGACAATCTGTTTCTCCGAATCATAGAGCGCATTGAACGTATGGAAGAACTCCTCCTGCGTTCTCTCCTGAGCGGCCATGAACTGCACGTCATCGACGAGAAGGACATCGATGGATCGGTATTTCTTCTGAAAGTCGGGTATCTTTTCATACTGGATGGCGTTGATGAGATCGTTGACGAAGGTCTCGGCGCTGAGATACTCGACGATCAGTTTTGGATTCTTCTGGCCGATGAAGGCGCCGATGGCGTGCAGAAGGTGCGTCTTGCCGAGGCCGACTCCTCCGTAGATAAACAAAGGGTTGTAAGCAGTTCCCGGCTGGTTCGCCACGGCCAGGGAAGCGGCATGGGCGAACTGGTTGGATGATCCCACAACGAAATTCTCGAACGTGAATCGAAGGTTCGTGTTCATCATACAGGTGTCCTCGGCCGCAACGGGTGCCGACAGGCCGTACCATCGACGAAGGGGGGTGATGATTCTGGCTTGGATTGTCCGTTATAAGGAATCCAATTCAGTTTACTCTGTAATGGATTGTGAAATAATATCAACGGAAAACGCTTGTTACTCACTCAGTTGTCCACAGATTTATCAACAATTGTGGAAAACATAAAATTCTGAATTAATTCAGTGGCTTAAAAGAGTATCGTGCGAGTGAAATCATGAGAATTTTGCATCTCTCCGGAAGTCGATGCTCTTCTGCAACAGCGAAAAGCGGGTGCCGTTTTGCATGAAGAGAAAACCCGCTCACCAAGCCGTCCGGAGGTTGTCTCCGGACAAGGGTAGGCAGTGAAGGTCGCAGACGAGACGAAGAGACCCCAAGAGAAGCAAGGTCGCAGGGTCCTCTTGAGGATACCTACCGCAGGCATACTTCCTAGCAGATTCCATTTCCCTTTTCAAGAAAAGAAATGCGGGCTTGCAATGCGCTCGTTTCATCTGTCGGTAATTTACTTTTTCCAGCCAAGTTGATACCGTGAGAATTTTGATGATTTACTTCGCTCGTGCTGCGCCTTGAGCGAAAGAGCGCAGGCAGGGGGACGCTCGTTGAAAGGAACGATTCGAATACGAAAATCCATGTGCAAGAGTTGCGGCCTTTGCATCGAGGCCTGTCCGAAGGGGTCCATCGTAATCTCGAAGAAGATCAACGAGAAGAGTTACTTTCCGGCAGAGTTCGACAAGGCGAGAGGCGACTGCACCGGATGCGGGCTCTGTGCCATCGTCTGCCCGGAAGCGATCATCGAGGTTTATCGTGAAATCAAATGAAAAGGTGCTGCTCCGTGGGAGCGAAGCGATCGGCGAAGCCGCACTGCGGGCCGGTTGTCGATGCTACTTCGGGTACCCCATCACCCCGCAGAACGAACTTCCCGAGTATATGGCCCGCAGGATGGCCGAAATTCCCGGGACGGTTTTCCTGCAAAGCGAAAGCGAGCTGGCCGGGATCAACATGCTCTACGGTGCATCCGCCACGGGAACTCGCGTGATGACCTCTTCCTCCAGCCCGGGGATCAGTCTGATGCAGGAGGGGATTTCTTACCTGGCCGCATGCGAGTTTCCCGCCGTGATCGTGAACATCGTTCGAGGCGGCCCGGGGCTCGGCAACATTGCGCCGGCCCAGTCGGATTACTTTCAGGCGACGCGCGGGGGCGGCCATGGTGACTACCGCTGCATCGTGCTGGCGCCGGCCTACCTTCAGGAAGCCGTGGATCTCACCTACCGGGCCTTCGATCTCGCCGATGAATACCGAACCCCGGTGATTCTTATCGGGGACGGGATGATGGGCCAGATGATGGAGCCCGTCGTCTTGCCGGAGTTTCGAAAGGATCTGCCCGAGAAGCAATGGGCGATCCGAGGGGCCGGGACGGGGCCGAGCCGGTACATTCGCAGCCTGCTCCTGGACGTGCACGTCGAGGAAGCTCACAATTGGAAGCTCTACAGGAAATACCAGCGGATCGAACGCAGGGAGACTCGCTTTGAGGCTTACCAGACCGAGGACGCGGATCTCGTCGTCGTCGCTTATGGAACCGCGGCCCGCATCGCCAAGGGGGCGGTCAAGCGGCTGCGCGAGAAGCAGATCAAGGTGGGCCTGTTCCGCCCGATCACCCTCTGGCCCTTTCCTTCCCGGGACCTGGCGCGATTGGGCCTGACCGCCCACAAGTTTCTGGTCTTCGAGATGTCCATGGGGCAGATGGTCGAAGACGTCAGGTTGGCGCTACATGGGAAGGCCGAGATAGAGCTTTACGGAAGACCGGGAGGGGTGGTGATTACTCCGATCGAACTTTCCCGTATCCTGGCCAGACGTTACAACGCGATGAAGCACGAGGCATAAACCATGAAGGGCATGACGAAGGTCATCGGAAGGCCGAAGTTTCTCAAGGACGTACCGAACCATTACTGTCCCGGGTGCGGCCACAGCATCATTCATCGCGTGCTGGCGGAGGTAATCGAGGAACTCGACATCCGGGACAGGACCATCTGCATCCCCCCCTGCGGCTGCGCGGTGCTTGCCTACTACTACCTTGATATCGACATGGTGGAGGCGGCGCACGGAAGAGGAACGGCCGTCGCGACGGGCATGAAGCGCTGCCTGCCCGACAGGATCATCTTCAGTTATCAGGGAGACGGCGACCTGGCTGCGATCGGCACGGCGGAGTTGATCCATACGGCCAATCGCGGCGAGAACATCACGACCGTTTTCGTCAACAACGGCGTCTATGGCATGACGGGCGGCCAGATGGCCCCGACGACGATGTCGGGGCAGAAGACGACGACCACCCCGGGCGGAAGAAACACCGCTACGGACGGTCCGCCGATGAAGATGTGCGAGTTTCTTGCTTCCCTGGACGGCGCCGCCTTCCTGGCCAGGGGCAGCGTCCATACGGCGAAGCATATCCAGAAAACAAAGAAGCTGCTTCGGAAGGCCTTCGAGACGCAGATGAACGGCGAAGGCTTCTCCATGGTCGAAATCCTTTCCCAGTGCCCGTCGAACTGGAAGCTTTCCCCTGTCGATTGCGGCCAGTGGATCGAAAACGGAATGATCCCGCAATTTCCGCTCGGGGTCATCAAGCAGAGACAGGCGGAGCCGTCATGATCCGGAAGGCGATCTTAGCAGGCTTCGGGGGACAGGGGATCCTCATGATGGGCGTCACCCTGGCCGATGCCGCCATGCGGGAAGACAAATACGTTACGTACCTGCCCACGTACGGGGCCGAGGTCAGGGGCGGGACCGCCAATTGCACCGTTTCGGTCGGAGACGAGGAGATCGCCTCGCCCATCGCATCGTCTCCCGATTATCTCGTGGCCATGAACGCCCCTTCGCTTCACAAGTTTCAGAGCATCTTGCGCAAGGGGGGGGACTGCCTCGTCAACACCTCCCTCGTGCACGAAAAGTCGATTCGGAAGGACATACAGGTGCACGAGATCGCCGCGAGCGAGATGGCGGAGGAAATGGGCGATATCCGTGCCGCCAACATGGTCATGCTGGGATCTTTCCTGAAGATATCGGGGATGGTGAAGCCGGAGACTGTGCTCGAGATCGTCGAGGAGACCTTTCGGAAGAAGAATCCGAGAGTCCTGGAGAGAAACAAGCAGGCCTTTTGGGCGGGATACCGCCATTTCGAATAGGAGCGATTCCATGCCAGCCAAGCAAATCTGCGTCCGGATGGAAAACCGGCCTGGAGCGCTGCATGAGGTCACCGAACTGCTGAAGCTCGATGGGGTGAACATCCGTGCCATCTGCGTACAGGCCGCCGCGGAAGAGAGCACCGTGGTGCGGATGATGGTCGATGATCCGGAGCTGGCCGCGAACGCCCTGGCCAGCGGGGGCATTGCCTTCTTCGAGGAGGAGGTGCTCGCCGCAGAGGTGCCGGATCATCCCGGAGGGCTGCATGCAGTGCTCGGGGCCCTCAAAGATGCGCAGATCAACGTGCAGCAGCTTTACAGCTATCTGGGACGGTCCGGGCCGAACGCCATCCTGATCCTTGCCGTGGACCGCGTGCCGGAGGCCAGGACCGTGCTCCGGCAGAATTGGGTTCGCGTCTTCGACGAGGACGTATACGATCGATAGAAAGGGCCCGGGACGTTCCGTATCCCCTGCCCGGATTCTTTCCGGCCGGCATCGGTTCCCGTACCATACGCATGGCGGGAAGAGAAGCTGCCGAGCAGATTCGACACCCCGCGAGAGGCTGCCCGCGCCCCCCGCAAGGCTTCGGAAGCGAGGTAACCATGGCGAAGACGGAGAGGCGAAAGGCCATGTTGGCCCTGGAGGACGGGCGCGTCTTTCACGGGTGGGCTTTCGGTTCGCACCGGGATGCCGTCGGAGAGGTGGTCTTCAACACAAGCATGACGGGCTACCAGGAGATCCTGACGGATCCTTCCTACAAGGGGCAGATCGTGACGATGACCTATCCCCTGATCGGCAATTACGGGGTCAATCAGGCGGATGTCGAGTCCCGGATCCCTTACGTCGAAGGATATGTGGTGCGCGAGCTTTGCAGACATCCGAGCAACTGGCGCTCCCAGATGCCCTTGGAGGATTATCTGAAGAAGCAGGACATACCCGGCGTGGAAGGGATCGACACGCGGGCCCTGACGAAGCACATCCGGACGGCGGGCGCGATGCGGGCCGCCGTTTCTTCGAGCATCCGGAATCCGGACGACCTCGTAGATAGGGCCAGGCAGTGGTCCGGTCTGGAGGGCGAGGACATGGTGAAATGGGTTTCGTGCAAGGCCGCCTTTGCGTGGGAGCCGGATGCACTGCCGGGACCCTCCTGGTCGAGGCGGATCTCGATTCCAGGCCGGCCGAAAAGGGAGCCCTATCGAGTGGTTGCGATGGATTTCGGTATCAAACACAACATCCTCAGGCTTCTTCAGGCCCAGGGGTGCTCGGTTACGGTTGTGCCCGCCACCTCGACGGCCCGTGAGATTCTCGACAGCGCCCCGGAGGGGGTCTTCCTGTCGAACGGCCCCGGGGATCCCGCAGCCGTAACCTATGCGATCCAGACCGTTCGGGAGTTGATCGGAAAAGTCCCCATCTTCGGTATCTGCCTGGGGCATCAGATCCTGGGCCTGGCCCTGGGGGGAAAGACGTTCAAGATGAAGTTCGGCCACCGGGGCGCCAACCACCCCGTCAAGGAGCTGGCCACGGGCAGGGTGCATATCACAGCTCAGAACCATGGGTTCTGCGTGGACGCGTCCACGCTGGAGGATCGGGAGGTTCGCGTCACACACATCAACCTGAACGATCAGACCCTCGAGGGCTTCGAGCTCGGCCGCGCAGCGGCATTTGCCGTTCAGTATCACCCCGAGGCCTCGCCCGGTCCCCACGACAGCATGCGGCACCTTTTCGAGAGGTTCTCGATCCTGATGGAAGCAGGCGGTTCCGGAGCAGGTTGTGCCGAAAAGAGATGACATCCGCAAGATTCTGATCATCGGGGCCGGGCCGATCGTGATCGGCCAGGCCTGCGAATTCGACTATTCCGGCACCCAGGCCTGCAAGGCCCTCCGCGAGGAAGGCTACGAGGTCGTTCTCATCAACAGCAATCCGGCCACGATCATGACCGACCCGCTTGTCGCCGACCGGACCTACATCGAGCCGATCCTTCCTGAGTACGTGGCCCAAATCATCGAAAGGGAGCGGCCCGATGCGTTGCTGCCGACCATGGGGGGCCAGACCGCCCTCAACATCGCCTCCGAACTCGCCGACCGGGGGGTGCTCGAGAAACACGGGGTTCGGATGATCGGCGCCAGCCCGGAAGCGATCCGGAAGGCCGAAGACAGGGATCTGTTCAAGGCCTCCATGGAAAGGATCGGCCTGGAGGTTCCGAAAAGCCGCTACGCCCGTTCCCTGGAAGAGGCCGGAGACGTGGTAGAGGAAATCGGGTTCCCGGTGATCGTCAGGCCGAGCTTCACTCTGGGCGGAACCGGAGGGGGGACGGCCTACGACCGGCCGAGTTTCGAAGCCGTCGTCAAGAGAGGGCTGGAGTCGAGCCGGATCCGCACCGTCCTGCTCGAAGAGTCGGTCATCGGGTGGAAGGAGTTCGAGCTGGAGGTGATGCGGGACCTCAAGGACAACGTGGTCATCATCTGTTCGATCGAGAATTTCGATCCCATGGGAGTCCACACCGGAGACAGCATCACGGTGGCCCCGGCACAGACTCTCACGGACAAAGAGTACCAGATCATGCGGGATGCGGCGATCGACATCATACGGGAAATCGGGGTGGAGACGGGGGGATCGAACATCCAGTTTGCCGTCCACCCGCAAACGGGCCGGATGGTGGTGATCGAGATGAACCCGCGGGTATCCCGCTCCTCCGCCCTCGCCTCGAAGGCTACCGGATTCCCGATCGCCAAGATGGCGGCCAAGCTCGCCGTGGGGTATGCCCTGGACGAAATACCGAACGACATCACCCGTGAGACCCCCGCGTCCTTCGAGCCCACCATCGATTACTGTGTGGTGAAGATCCCCCGGTTCACCTTCGAAAAGTTTCCGGGGGCGGACGACACGCTTGGGATCACCATGAAATCGGTCGGCGAGACGATGAGCATCGGCCGGAACTTCAAGGAGGCGCTGCAAAAAGGGCTTCGCTCTCTGGAGATCGGCCGGACCGGCCTCGGCTGCGACGGAGGCCGCACCGAAAGAGAGCTCCTGTCGCGTTGGAAGAAGGATCGCCGGGGGGTGGAAAGAGAGATCCTGGACCGGCTCGCAAGGCCGAACCCGGAGCGTATTTTTGCCATCCGCCATGCCCTTCTCTGCGGGATCCCGATCGATGCGATCCACGGCAAGAGCGGAATCGACCCCTGGTTCTTGTGGAACATTCAGGAGATCCTGGCCAAGGAGCAGGAACTCAAGAGGGCTGTGCGCAGGGCAAGGAGGGAGAGGAAGGGGCCCGGCTGCCCCTTCCCCGAGGCGACCCTGCGGGAGGCGAAGCGGTTCGGGTTTTCCGACCGACAGCTTGCGTATCTGGCGGGAGCGCGGGAAGGGGACGTCAGGCAGTGGCGGACGGAAAGGGGCGTCCTGCCAGTCTACAAGCTGGTCGACACCTGCGCTGCGGAGTTCGAGGCGTATACGCCCTACTACTACTCCACTTACGAACAAGAGGAAGAGGCGCGAACGGATCCGGCCGGCAGGAAGGTAATGATCCTGGGTGGGGGGCCCAATCGGATCGGACAGGGAATCGAGTTCGACTACTGCTGTGTCCATGCCTCCTATGCCCTGCGTGAAGAAGGCATCGAGAGCATCATGGTCAACAGCAATCCGGAAACGGTCAGCACGGACTACGACACGTCCGACAGGCTCTACTTTGAGCCCCTCACGCTCGAAGATGTGCTGCATATCGTCGAACGGGAGAAGCCCGAGGGCGTGATCGTCCAGTTCGGGGGGCAGACGCCGCTCAACCTGGCCGTTCCGCTCCAGGAATGCGGCGTCAACATCCTGGGGACCTCTCCCGACAGCATCGACCGTGCCGAGGATCGGGAGCGCTTCAAGGCCCTGCTCGACAAGCTGGGGCTCGTTCAGCCCGAGAACGGTACGGCCACCTCGGTCCGGCAGGCCAGGCGGATCGCCCGCCAGGTCGGCTACCCGGTGGTGGTTCGGCCCTCCTACGTACTGGGGGGCAGGGCGATGGAGATCTGTTACGAGGAGGCACAGCTCGAGGATTACATGGAGAAGGCGGTGGAGGCCTCCAGGGACCATCCGATCCTCATCGATAAGTACCTCGAGGATGCCGTCGAGATCGACGTGGATGCCGTGAGCGACGGCGCAGACGTGCTGATCGGCGGGATCATGGAGCACGTGGAGGAGGCCGGGGTTCACTCGGGAGACAGTGCCTGCGCCATTCCCCCGTACACCTTGAGCGATCCGGTGATTGAGAGCATACGCCGGAACACCCGGGCCCTCGCCCTGGAGTTGGGCGTGCGCGGCCTGATGAATGTGCAGTTCGCGGTCAAGAACGATCTGGTGTATGTCTTGGAGGTCAACCCGCGGGCGAGCCGAACCGTCCCGTTCGTGAGTAAGGCGACCGGGTTGTCGCTGGCCAAGATCGCCACGAGGGTAATGGTAGGCAGGACCTTGCGGGACCTGGGATGGGGGGACCTTCCCATGCCCGTTCACGTATCCGTCAAGGAGAGCGTGTTTCCCTTTGCCAGGTTCCCGGGCGTGGACCCGATGCTGGGGCCGGAGATGAAGTCCACGGGAGAGGTCATGGGGATCGATCCCGTTTTCGGCATGGCCTTTGCGAAGTCCCAGCTTGCGGCGGGCCAGAATCTCCCCCGGAGCGGCAATGTCTTCGTGAGCCTGAAGAACAAGGACAAACGGCCCATGATCTTCATCGTGAAGACGCTCCTTGATCTTGGGTTTCACATCTACGCGACCGACGGGACGGCGCGGATGCTCCGGACGAACGGAATCGGCGTGGAGAAGATCCGAAAGGTATCGGAAGGTCACCCGAATGTGGTGGACCTGGTGAAACAGGGGAGGGTGAATCTGATCATCAACACCCCGAGCAGTCGCAGCCCCAGGAAAGACGAGGTGGCGATCCGATCCAACGCGGTGGCGCACGGGATTCCGCTTATTACCACGGTCTCGGGCGCATCGGCCGCGGTGAACGCGATCCAGACGCTTCTGCGGCACGAACCCCGGGTTCGGGCCCTGCAGGACTACTTCCCCCCGGGCGGTCCGACCGCCTCCTGAGCGCGGGTCCGGTAGGTCCGGGCCAGCCAGAGGCCCAGCCAGAAGGTGATGAAGGCCAGTGCGAGGGCGACGGCAACGCTCCCGGCGCAATAGGGAAGCAGGTACTCCTTCAAGAGTTCCTGCCAGTCCGGGTTCCCGAGACGCACCCGAATCTCCTGAAGGGAGAGCGGGGCGCCGCGTCCGTACAGGATCCAGCTTCCCGTTTCCAGGCTGAAAAAAAGCAGAAAGGGCGCGGAGATCGGGTTGGAAATGAACGTTCCGAAGACCGTGGCAGGCTTGTTGAGCCCGAGCATCAAGGACAGGGCGACTGCCAGCAGGGTGTGCAGGCCCCAAAGGGGGCTCGAGCCCACGAAAACCCCCAGGGCCAGGGCGAAGGCGAGCCTCGGGGGAGAGGCGTGGGAGCGCCAGAGGGCCCGGAACTGTTCGCGGATTCTCGCCATCCGAGGGGGCATGCTACTCTTTCCGGATGTCCACGGCGGCGGAGCGTCCCTGCTCGCCTTCGAAGACATCACTATCTTTAACCGATGCGCGGGCTCTAGTAAAGGAGGCTAAAGCATATGAACAGGGCCATATCCGGCAAGGCCTTTGAGGCGGCTCGAGGGGTCCTCGCCGGCGGCGTGAACTCCCCGGTTCGCGCCTTTCGCGCCGTGGGCGGAGAGCCCATCTTCGCAAAAAAGGGGAAGGGTGCCTGGATCGAGGATGTGGACGGCAACCGTTACGTGGACTACGTGTGTTCTTGGGGCCCTCTCATCCTGGGGCACGCCCACCCGGAGGTGGTCAGGGCGCTCCGGGAACGAATCGAGCTGGGCACAAGCTTCGGAATCCCGACGCAGCTGGAGACGGCGCTCGGCGGCAAGGTTGTCCGGGCGGTCCCGTCCATGGAGAAGGTACGATTCGTCAACTCGGGCACCGAGGCGGCCATGAGCGCGGTTCGTCTGGCCAGGGGCTACACGGGCCGGACCAAGCTCGTCAAATTCGAGGGATGCTACCACGGGCACGTGGATGCCCTGCTCGTAAAGGCCGGGTCCGGGGCGGCCACCTTCGGGTTTCCGGACAGCCCGGGGATTCCGCCGGCCGTGACGGCCGACACCCTGGTTCTGCCTTACAACGACCTGGGCGCCGTGAAGCGGGCCTTGGACGCCCATGGCGGCGAGGTGGCCGCCGTGCTGGTGGAACCCGTGGCCGGCAATATGGGGCTGGTGCCGCCGGAAGAGGGATTCCTGGCCGGTTTGCGGGAGATGACGGAGCGATCGGGAAGCCTCCTCATCTTCGATGAGGTGATCACCGGCTTCCGCCTGGGGATGGGCGGCGCCCAGGAGATGTTCGGGGTACTGCCGGACCTGACCTGTCTTGGGAAGATCCTGGGAGGGGGGCTGCCCGTGGGGGCGTTCGGCGGCCGGGAAGAGATCATGCGGATCCTTTCCCCCGATGGGCCGGTCTACCAGGCCGGCACCCTGGCCGGGAACCCGGTGGCAATGCAGGCGGGTCTGACGACCCTGGAGCAGATCGAAAGGCCCGGCTTCTACGATTCCCTGAACGCGAAGGCGGCCAGGTTCGTCCGGGCCCTGGAGGATGTGGCCCGAGAGGAGGCCGGAGGGCGGTTGATCGTGCAGTCGATCGGATCGATGTTCACCCTCTTCTTTGGATCGGAGCCGGTGAAGGATTTCGCCTCGGCCCGAGGATGCGACCTGGCCCGCTTCGCCGATTTCCACCGTCGCATGCTGGCGGAGGGGATCTACTGGCCCCCGAGCCAGTTCGAGACGTGCTTCGTATCCGAGGCGCACGGGGAGGAGGAGTTCGAGAAGACCCTGAGAGCGGCCCGGAAGGCCCTTCGTGCGGCGTGCGCGTGAGTCGCCGGCGAGGGGCGCGGCACGTTGATCTGCGCGCAACGCGGCTCGCAAGTCGCTTGTTTCGATCCGCATTTGTCGGCCGAAGCCGAGCCCGGAAGGCGGATTCGGCCGCCGGATTCCTTGACTTTTTGGCGCGGGTTCTTTAGAATCTGCGCTCTTCGAGGAGGCCTCGACCGAGGCCCTGAGGCGAAGAACCAACGCGCTTTTTCAGAGGGTGCGGCCATCCCGGTCGGGAAAACGGATCTCAGGCGGATCGCGGTTCTGGGAGCCCTGGCCATGGAGATGGCCTTCTCCGTGCTGGCCGGCACCGTCTTCGGTTACGTGCTGGACGGTTTCTTCAAGACGGCGCCGGTGCTGACGATCGTTTTCCTTTTTGTGGGGCTCGCCGGAGGGGTTGTCGCCTTTGTGAAGATCTGGGCCCTCCTGAAGGAGAGAATCTGAGTTCGCGTGGACAAGATGCAATTCGAGGCCGGTGCGAGGAAGCTCAACAAGATCGAGCGGGACAGCCTCCTGATCTTGCTGGGGGGCACCTTTCTGGCAGGGATCTTCACCGGTTCTTTCGCCGCGAGTGCGGGTCTCCTGCTTGGGGGGGCGCTGGTCCTGGCGAACTTCCACTACATGTGGAGGTTCGCGCGGGCGGGGCTGGAGCAATCGAGCGGCAAAGGGCCTCTTCTCGCGAGAGTTTTGCTCCTGTTTCTTCTCTTTCTCGGGGCGGTGGCCTTTGCGCTTCTCGTGATGAAGGTCCCCCTGGTTCCGTTCTTTATCGGCACGCTTTGCCTGTTCGCGTCGATCCTTTTGAATAGCCTGGTATTCGTTTGAGCCAAGCGAGTGGAACGGAGAAGCGATGGAACACGGGTTCACGTGGTACGGAGCTACACCGGTTGCAGGGCTGATCCCCATTCATGTGTTTCACGCCCTCGTCGCCCTGCTGATCATCGTCCTGGTCGCCTGGAGGATCCGCGCGAGCATTGGTAGGGCCCGGGACCCTCTCATCCCGGATACGACGTTCTCGGCCCGAAACGTATTCGAGCTCGTCGTGCAGGCCACCTACGGCCAGCTTCGCGCGATCATCGGCCCGCACGGCGACAGGTACATCGCTCTCATCGGGGGGCTGTTCATCTTCATCTTCTTCTGCAACATCATCGCGATCGTTCCCGGGTTCGTGCCGGCCACGGACAATCTGAACACCAACCTGGCGATGTCCTTGACCGTCTTCCTCGTCTACAACTACTACGGGTTCAAAGAACACGGAATCGGCTATCTGAAGCAGTTCGCCGGGCCGATCCTCTGGCTGGCGCCTCTCATGTTCCTCATCGAACTGCTCAGCCACCTGTTCCGGCCGATGTCCCTGTCGATTCGTCTGTTCGGCAACATGTTCGGGGACCACATGGTGCTCGGGATCTTCTCCGATCTCGTTCCGCTCGTGGTCCCGGTCATCTTCATGATCCTCGGCATCGTCGTTTCCTTGATCCAGGCCTTCGTGTTCGCGGCGCTGAGTACGGTGTACATCGCCCTGGCCGTATCCCACGATCATTGATGCGGGTCTGGAATCGCAAGCGCCGAGGAGGGTAAAGATTCACGACCGGTTCAAACGGTGCAGCTACGCAGAGGAACCCAAAGGAGAAGAAAGGAGCGAGAGGAATGAACAGAAAGCAGTCATGGATTCGAGCGGCAGCCCTGGCAGGACTTCTGGCGCTGGCCTTGCCCGCAATGGCGCTGGCGCAAGAAGGCGGGGAAGGCAAGGGCGGAGACTTCCTGATGAAGTTCGGCCTTGCCATCGGTGCGGGTCTGGGCCTGGGCCTGGCGGCCTTCGGCGGCGGCCTCGGCCAGGGGAGAACCGCTGCGGCGGCTCTGGAGGGCATCGCACGGAACCCGGGGGCGGCGGACAAGATGTTCGTGCCGATGATCATCGGTCTGGCCCTCATCGAGTCCCTGGTTCTTTACACCTTCATCATCTCGATCTTCCTGCAGGCCAAGATCTGAGAAGAGGCGGGGTACGAAATCCCGGAAGAGGGGGCGTTTCGCGCGCCTCCTCTTCCTTCCTGTCTGTTTGCCTCGCGGTTCCTGTCCGTCAGTCCCCTGCTGCCCCATGGCCCTTCGATGGGAACACGTTCTCGGTAAACCCTTGGAATACAACCGACCCGGGGCTCGCGCGCCCGTCAGGAGGCGATTGGCGTGGATGCCGTCGTGGATGCCGTCGTCGTGGGCGGCGGGATCATCGGATGCTCGATCGCCCTGGAACTTGCCACCCGGAGCCCCTTCCGCGATGTCATTCTTCTCGAGAAGGGGCCCTACCTTGGCGACGGGACCAGCACGCGAAACAGCTATGTGATCCATGCGGGCATCTACTACCCGCAGGACTCCCGGAAGGCTCGGTTCTGCGTCGCGGGGAACCGGGATCTCTATGCGTTTTGCGAAAGGCATTCGATTGCCTGCCTGAACACGGGAAAGCTGATCCTGGCCTTCTTGCAGGAGCAGATCCCGCTTCTGGAAAACTTGAAGCGCCAGGGGGATCGGAACGGGGTGGAGGGCCTGCGGATCATCGACAGGACGGAAATCCGGAAGAGGGAGCCCGCCGTCGAGGCCGCCGCAGCCCTGCTCGTGCCGTCGACCGGGGTCTTCGACGTGGCCCGGTGGTTTCGCGTGGCCGAAGGCCTGCTGTACGAAGCGGGGGCCATGGTCCTGAAGAATACGGCGGTGGTGGGGCTGGAGCCCGCGGCGGGAGGCATCCGGGTCGAGACCGGAACCCGCGGAACCGTTCTGGCCAGGTTCGTGGTCAACGCCGCCGGGTTGCACGCCGATGAGGTGGGAAACCTCCTGGGCAACCGCTTCCGTATCTATCCCATTCGCGGGGACTATTTCTCGGTGGGCGGCAAGAGGGCCGAGCAGGTCCGCGGCGCGGTCTACCCCCCGCCCGGGGATCTGGGGCTGGGCATCCATCTCACCCGGCTCTGGGACGGAACGCTCCTGATCGGACCGGATGCGAGGCGGGTGGAGAGCAAGGAGGATTACGGGCCCATGCCGGTTTTCGACGAGGAGGGGAACCTGAACCGGCGCTCTGTCGATTTCCAACGATTTTTCGCCCCCGTGAAGAGCTATTTCCCGGCCCTCGAGGAGCGAGACCTCCACCTCGCCCATTGCGGAATCCGTCCGTCGCTGCTCGCACCCGGAGAGAAGGGGTTCCGGGACTTCCGGATCGAATGGGACGAAGGCGATCCCCGCGTTCTGCACCTGCTCGGAATCGACTCCCCGGGCCTGACGGCCTCGCCCGCCATCGCCCGCTACGCGGCCGACCTGCTCTCCGAGCGCGCCTGATGCGCGGCCCCTTATCGCTTGGTCCGGCCCGGACCCCGCACCCGCCGGTACAGGAGCAAGATCCCCGCCGGAACCAGAAGCAGGCAGATGCCCTGATGGACAGCCAGCGGGCCCAGGAAGGGCGCCGCTTTCGTGTCTCCCCGGTAGAACTCGAGGAAGAACCTCGCCGGTGCATAGAGAAGAACGAGAAGAGCGGTGAGTATGCCGGGCGTCTTCTGTCTGGGTCGAACGGCGAGCAGGATGAAGAAGACGGCCAGGGCCGCGGCGGCGCTGTAGAGCTGGACCGGGTGGAGCGAGATCATGGTGTTTCTGACGAGCTTGACGGAGAGACCGAAAAACGGATGGCCTTCCCGGATCGGTATTCCCCAGCAGCACCCCTTGAGATAGCAGCCGATTCGAGCGAAAAAGAGCCCGAGGGGGGCCCCCAGGGAAAATGCGTCCGCGGTCGGCCAGAAGGGCACGGACGGAACGATTCGGGAGATCAGCAGGAGCAGCAGGCCACAGAAGATCGGCGCTCCGATCAGGCTGTGCCCGTCCCTCCAGAAGAGGAGCAGCCCGGCAGGATCCCAGCGGATCGGGCCCGGATGGAGCAGCCAGTGGGAAAGATGGGCCCCCAGAACCGCCCCCACCGCCATGGCCAGCGCCAGCATGCAGGCCCTGGTCCCGCCCGTTTCGCCCCGCAGCGCCAGGATCGCGACCAGAGCGGCTGCAAAGATCCCGAGGGCGACCATCACCTCCCAGGAATCCAGCACGATCCTGCTGCCCAGGGATATGAAGGGAAACATTGAGATAAAGCGCCCGAATCCTTCCGCCGGGTTCTGCCACCCCTCCCGAGGGCGGCCCGCCGAAGCCCTCGCCTCCGGCCCTCGCTATTGCGGCACCGACCCGATGCATCCGAAACCGGGGCAGGGAACGTTCGGGGGCACGCAGTCGTCCCCGACCCCGTCGCCGTCCGTGTCCGCCTGGCTCGGGTTCGACACAAACGGGCAGTTGTCCCAGTGGTTCGGTATGAAGTCGCCGTCCCAGTCCGTATCGTAGGCGGGATTCGGCAAGTTCTTGACCGCACGGTTCGCGTTCAGGCGGCCGCCGGTGCTGGTGACGGCCTGGCTCACCGGGTCCCCAACCACGGGGTCCACGTTGTTGAGAACGCGGTCGATGAACTGGATGAGCGTGAGCAGGTTTCCCGGAACCGGCGCAAGAGAGGGCTCGACGGCAAGAAGAAGGGCGAAGACGCCCGCCACGTGGGGCGTGGCCATGCTCGTCCCGGCCAGGGACTTGTAGCTGCCCCCCTGGATGGTGACCGTGTTGTAGATGTTGACCCCGGGCGCGCTCAGATCGCACAGGCTTCTCCCGTAGTTGGAGAAGCTGGGGCGGTTGTCGTTCGGGTCGGAGGCGGCCACGGTGACGATGTTGAGCACGTTGAGCCCGCCCGGAGCGATCACGCATCCGGGGGAGTCGATGTTGAAGGATTCGTTGCCCGCTGCGGCCACAAAGACGATGCCCGCGTTCTGGGCCTCCGTGATGGCGTCCCTCAGGGCAGGGCTGTCCCCGGGGCCGCTCCAGCTGTTGGACAGGATCCTGACGTTGGAACTGCCCACGGCGTTCGTTGCGATGACGTAATCGATGCACTCGATGGCGTCCGAGTCGAGGCCGTTTCCCGCTGCGTTGAGAAATTTCAAAGGCATGATCTTCACGGTCCAGTTGATGCCCGCAACGCCGGTGGCATTGTTGCCGACCGCGCCGATGACCCCCGCCGAATGGGTCCCATGGCCCGGGGTGTAGAAATCATCGTCGTCCGGATTGGGCTTCTCCGAGATCGCGTTCCAGCCGTCGATGTCGTCGATGTAGCCGTTCCCGTCGTCGTCCAGGCCTGTCGTGCCGGCGGCCTCCGCCGCGTTTTTCCACAGATTGGCCTGAAGGTCCGGATGATCCAGATCGACCCCGGTGTCGATGACGCCCACGGTCACGGTTCCGGAGCCGGTCGTGGTGTCCCAGGCCAGGGGCGCCTCGATCTTCGGCCAGGCCCACTGATAGCCGTATCCGGGATCGGAGGGGATGGTTTCGGCGGCCTTCCTTATGTAGTTCGGGCAGGCATACTCTACACTGGGAAGCTTCTCGAGCAGCGCCGCCGCGGCCTTGACCGACATTCCCGGCTTCAGCGTGATCACCTGGACGCCCCGGCGGCCGATGCGGCTGGCCGCCTGCACGCCCCTTCCGCCGAGGGTTGCCAGCTGAGCGGGGGTCGCACCCTTGACGATGACCTGATCCGGTACATAGTCCTGGGCGAAAACTTGCCCTGCGCCGCCTTCCAGGGCGAGCAAAAGGGCGAGAAGGCGGATGGATGAGAACCGTTTCACGTTTTCTTCCTCCTCAGGGTTGTCCTCACCGGGTGATTTCAGAGGAGCGGGATCCAGCCCTTTTTCCCGATCGCTATGTAAGCCTCCAAGGAGAAACCGAGCAGCCAATGAACGTAAACGCCGTACCAGACCGAGCCGCTCTTCCTGGCCAGGTAGCCGAGGAGCAGGGCGAACGGGAAGGAGCCGTACATCTCAACCAGGGGCTTGTGCAGGTGGGTGACGGCACAGAGGGCGGCCTGAATCAGGTTCGCAGCGGGGCCGAAGACATCAACCAGCGGGAACAGCAGAAAGCCCCGAAACAGGAACTCCCAGCCGATAAGTGATCGTATTCGGCTCGATTCCGCCAGCAGGATGGCCGCCGCGCTACCCGACCCCCATCTCGGAGCGGCATAGTAGAGCTTCATGGCCGGCACGCGAGCGAAGAAAAAGCAGGAGAAAAGAACGGCCAGCGAAGCGAGGAACGAAAGCCAGAGACCCGTACGCCAGTTCCCGAGCCCGAGGCCGTTGCGTAGAGGGTTCATCCGAAGGAAGAGAAGGATCACGACCGGGCAGGCCAGGTAGGATACCAAGGCCTGCTTCCAGGGGCCCGGGATGTGCGGGTTTGCCGGCAGACTCACGCAGAAGAAGAAACCGGTCAGGACGACGGAGGCAACGGTTATCGAGCGGCTCATGGTTTCTCTTCTTTTTCCGTAAGGCCGGGTTCGGCTTCTCAAAGGGCGCCGCCGATCCTCGCGGCGGGGCACGCAAAGCGCGTTCGCCGGGCAACGGATCCGTTCGACGAAGGGAGCGGGCACAAAAATTTGTTCAATTAAAATAATATTTCATCGGGAGGCGTTCCGTCAAATGCCGGATGGCCGGTCCCGAAGCCCCTGCCTGCCGGCTACCCCGGGAAGAATCGATGCCGGATCAGGGCCCAGAGGGTGGGAAAGGCGTCCTTCCAGGTGATCTTCTTGCCTTCCGAGTAATCCCGACCGCTGTAGGAGATCGGCGTCTCGTAGACCCTGTAGCCCGCCCTTGCGATCTTCACGGTCATTTCCCCCTCGATGGCAAATCCCTCGGAGGTGAAGGTCAGGTTCCTGACGACCTCGGATCGGAACGCCTTGTAGCAGGTCTCCATGTCCGACAGGTTGAGATTCGTCAGCATGTTCGAGATCAGCGTGAGGATCTTGTTCCCCACATAGTGCCAAAAGAACAGCACCCGGTGCGGACCGCCGAGGAATCTCGATCCGTAGACGACGTCCGCCTTCCCGTCGAGGATCGGTGCGAGCAGTGCCGGATAATCCTGCGGGTCGTACTCCAGATCCGCATCCTGGATGATCACGATGTCGCCCGTCGCCTCGCGAAATCCCGTGCGCAGGGCCGCTCCCTTGCCCCGGTTCCGCTCGTGGAAGAAGACGCGGACCCCCTCCGGCGGATGTTCGGCCACGCCTCGCAGGTATTCGCGCGTCCCGTCGGTGGAACCGTCCTCCACGACCAGGATCTCCTTGTCGTAGGGTACACGGCCGACCCTTTCCAGGACCACGGGAAGGGTGGATCGCTCGTTGAATACCGGCATCACGATGGATATCCTCATCGTCGCTCCATCAGGGATCGGCATCCATGAGGCCCTTGCCGAGAGCCAGTTGCTCGAGGCCCGTGCTGTCGAGGATCTCGACGCGCCTGCTCTCCACCCGGATCAGCCCCAGGCGGGTCATTTTCTGAAAGGTGCGGGACAGGGTCTCGGGCGTTGTACCAAGCTGGCTGGCCAGTTGTGCCTTTGTGATGCTTATTTGCGCCACCGCTTCCTTGCCCGCCCCGGCGGCTTCCCCCGCCATCTCGAGCAGGGCTTCGCTCAGGCGCGAAGCCACATCCTTCAGGGAGAGTTGTTCGATTTTCTGGGTGAACTTGCGGAGCCTCATCGACAGGGTGGCCAGCATGTTCAGCAGGATTTGCGGCTTCCGGGCGGCCAGTTCCAGGAACCGGGACCGGGGGAAGTAGAGGAGGTCGCTCTCCTTGAGCGTCTCGGCAAAGGCGGGAAACTCCTTGCCGCTGAAGACCGGCACTTCGCCCACCGGTTCGCCGGGGCCGAAGATATGGAGGATGTGTTCCTTGCCGTCCGGCGAGATCTTGAAAACCTTGACGCTTCCCCTGAGGATGAGATAGAAGCCGTCCGCCCGTTCCGACTCGGCGAACAAGCCGGATTTCTTCGACAGATGCCTCTTCACGGCGATTTCGAGAAGAGCATCCATGTCATTTTCCGTGATCCCTTCGAAAAGAGCGGATTGACGCAAGGCCTCTCGCAGGGCTTCTTGACGCATCTCTCAGGGCCCCCGGATGAGTGTGGGATGAAGCGCCTTCTCAGCATATCGTATGAGAAAGGCTTGTCAAACCGGCTTTGTTGAAAAAAAAGGGGGGGGGGGATTCCATTATAGAAAAGATCCGCTGAGGGAGCGTTTCAGAACCCGCCGGGGATTGCGAGAAGGGTGCACGATCTGCGAGAACCGAAACCGGCCCGGCGAAATTCGTAACCGCGCAGGGGGATTCCGAGTCTTCCGGACGGGGCGAAGGGCTGTGTTCGGTCGCGGGATGCCGCTTTTTGTCAAGTGCGCCGGGCCGCTTTCCGGCGAACAGGCCGAACGGTGACGCACGGAAGTCTTTTTTGATCCTACTGAGGAATCCGGTGGCGGAAAGGACGGGTAGTGGCACGGACATTGCTCAGGGGGGAGGGCGAAAGGCTCGACGCAAGCAACCTTCGGAAAGGGGCCGCGAAGATGACGGAACTGGCAATCCCTACGAACGAAATGATGATCTGCGGGGCCGTGGTCGTGCTCTGCTTCCTGCTGTCCCGATTCAGACTGGGGCTCTCCCTTGCCTTCGCGTTCACATTCTACTGGGGGTTCATTCGGCACAAGGACCTGTTCTTCGTCAACCTCGAGAGTTCGAGCCCGTACCTCCTGCTTTACTTCGGCAGCGGCATCCTGCTCATCCTGTTCGCCCTCTTCTCTTTCGTGAGGGGGGAGTAACCCCAGGAAGAGGGAAGAACCCGAGCCCCGGACCGGCAGGGGCGTCCGCTTTCCCGGGGCGAACCCCGATTCGCACCAGAGACGCCCTCCTCCGGTCTTGCTCCATCGTCACGACCGTCCCCGCCCCGGATCCGGGCGGATGCTCAAACAAGCTACTGCCTTCCTGTTCCGCCGCAGAACAGGCATGGCGGTTTGCCAAAGCGCCGCGTTCCCTGGTATTTGATCTGCATTTCCGGGAACCGGACGGGGACCGTCATGAGAAACAAAGAGCATTTGCTTGCCATTGACTGCGGCACCCAGAGCGTTCGCGCCCTTATTTTCGACCTGCGGGGAAATCTTCTCCGGAAGGTCCGGGTGCCCATCGAGCCCTATTTCTCGGTCTACCCGGGATGGGCCGAGCAGGACCCCCTCCTGTATTGGCGATCGCTCTGCGAGGCGTGCCAGGGGCTTTGGTCCGAGGGGAGCGTATCCAAAGAAGCCCTGGCCGGTGTGGCCCTGACCACCCAGCGAGCCACGGTGATCAACCTCGATGACAAGGGGCAGCCGCTGCGGCCCGCCATCGTCTGGCTGGATCAGCGCCGCACGGCGGGGCTGGAGCCCATTGGGGGGATGTGGGGTCTCGCGTTCAGGATCCTGGGCCTTCGAGGCATGGTGGCCCGGTTTCAGGCCGAGGTCGAGGCCAACTGGATTCGGGTTCACCAGCCCGACGTGTGGGCACGAACGGCGAAGTATCTGCTTCTTTCCGGCTTTCTCACGCACCGGCTGGTAGGCCGGTTCGTTGATTCGGTGGCCTGCCAGGTGGGTTTCATCCCCTTTGACTTCAAGCGGCTCGGCTGGGCAGGGCCGCGTGACTGGAAGTGGAAGGCGATTCCCCTGGACCCGTCGAAGCTGCCTGCGTTGGTTCCGCCCGGCAGCCCGCTGGGGGAGATTACCAAGGAGGCTGCCGAAGCCACGGGAATCCCGGCGGGACTGCCTGTTGTTTCCGCGGCGGCGGACAAGGCCTGTGAGGTGATCGGCGCCGGTTGCGTTGCCTCTTCGATCGCGTGCCTGAGCTACGGCACCACCGCAACGATCAACACGACACACCGCAGGTATGTGGAACCGATGCCGCTGATCCCCCCTTATCCTGCAGCCATTCCGGGAAGCTACAGCCTCGAGATCATGATCTTCCGGGGCTATTGGATGGTGTCGTGGTTCAAGCAGCAGTTCGGCCATCGGGAGCAGGCGGTTGCGGAAGCGCGAGGGGTGGAGCCGGAGGTGCTGTTCGATGAGCTGGTCAGCGAGATCCCTCCCGGCTCCATGGGGCTCATCCTGCAGCCCTACTGGTCTCCGGGCGTGAAGGTGCCGGGTCCGGAGGCGAAAGGGGCGATCATCGGGTTCGGGGATGTCCACACGAGGGCCCACATCTACCGTGCAATCCTGGAAGGGATCGCCTATGCGCTGCGGGAGGGAAAAGAGAGAACCGAGCGGCGGACCCGCGTGAAGATCCAGGAACTGCGTGTCGCGGGCGGGGGCTCGCAGAGCGATGTAGCGATGCAGACCACGGCCGATATCTTCGGACTGCTGGCAGGTCGGCCCCACGTCTACGAGGCGTCCGGCCTTGGGGCAGCCATCGATGCGGCGGTCGGTCTCGGGCTTCACGCGGATTTCCGGACGGCGGTGGCGGAGATGACACGGGTGGGGCGTTTCTTCGAACCGAACCCGCAGGTGCAGAGGATCTATGAAGAGCTCTACCAACGTGTTTACCGAAAGATGTACGGAAGGCTCAAGGGGCTCTACGAATCGATCCAGAAGATAACCGGGTATCCGCAGGTGCCGGGGACGTGACGTCATGAGGTCGCAGGGTGGGGAAGGAACCAGGGGCGCCGAATTCATCGGTTTCGAAAGGGCGCGGGATCTCGTTCGCCGCCACATCGCGCCCCTTGAGGCGGAACAGGTCTCGCTTGCGGATGCACCGGGCAGGGTTCTTGCCCGCGAGGTCCTGGCGAGGGTGGACAGCCCGGGCGCCGATGTCTCCCTCAAAGACGGGTATGCTGTGAGGTCCGAGGACACGATGCGGGCCTCGAAGAAAAGGCCTGTGGGGCTTCGGGTCTTGGGGAGCCGTTTTGCAGGAGAGGGTGCCCATGCGAGGGTCCCTGCCGGCGGCTGTGCCAGGATCACGAGCGGGGCGGTCATGCCGGAGGACGCCGATGCCGTGGTCGGCGCCGAGTTCTGCTCCGAGGCCGCCGAGGGAATCCTGCTCTCGGAGCCGGCAACCCCCGGCCTGAATGTCCTGGCCCGGGGCACGGATATCGCCGCGGGTGCCGTTATCGGGCGGCCCGGGGAGCGCCTCGCGCCGGGAAGCGTGGGCAGACTGGCCGCTGCCGGACTGGATAGGGTCCCGGTTCACAGGCTGCCCAGAGTGTCCCTCGTTGCGACCGGAGATGAGGTGATCGCCCCGGGGCAGCCCCTTGCCCGCGGGCAGCTTTATGCGAGCAACCTGGTCACGCTTTCCGCCTGGCTTCGTGTTTTCGGGATCCCTTCCGAAACGAGGATTCTTCGGGACCGCAAGGACGTTCTGACGGACGAACTGCCGCGGGCCTTCGCGGGACGGGACGCCCTCCTGACCATCGGAGGCGCCTGGGGCAGTGAGCGCGACCTTGTGGTCGGGGTTCTGGAGGGACTCGGCTGGAAGAAGATTTTTCACCGGGTTCGGCTGGGGCCGGGAAAGGCGGTGGGCTTCGGGATGATGGAGGGCCGGCCCGTGTTCTGTCTCCCGGGCGGGCCGCCCAGCAGCGAGATGGCCTTTCTCCAGCTGGCCCTGCCGGGCATTCTTCGCCTGGCCGGCCGGCGTGACCCGCCTTTTCCCTATCTGTCCGCCAGGCTGACCGAGCCCGTCAGAGGCAGGGATATACGCTGGACGCAATTCCGGCGGGCGAGGCTGGACCGAGCGGAGGACGGTACGTATTTCGCAACCCCGGTTCTTTCCGGGAGCCGCCTCGAGTCGATCGCCCTGGCGGATTGCCTCATCAGGATCCCGGAGGGCGTCGAAGCCCTGGAATCCGGAGAATGGGTGAGCGCTCAGGTGCTCAACCTACCCGCCGCCCTGTTTTCGGAACGGGAAAGCGCGTAGGCGATCCGGGGCCTTGCCGATTCATCCCCGCATGTGCCCGTTTTCGGCTTACTGGCCTTCCTCGGAGAAGCGGCCGGGTCCATGCGAGATGTGGTCATCCTCCGAGTCCGCCTCGACAGGAGCGAGCTGGTAACTTGCGTCCGCCTCGGTCGCGCTCTTCCTCTCCACGCTCAAATCCTCCTCGAGGGCTTCCTTGATCGCGTTCATGTACTCTTCCGTGGTCTCAAGGATCTGTCTGGCCGAATCGTGGGCGCACTCCGCCTGCTCGCTCTCTGCGTGCGCGCGGAGGATCTCCTCCGCCAGGCTTTCGTAATCTTTGTAGCCGATGGCGTGCTTGTCGTAATCTCCGATCGGCAGGCCGTGATCCACCGTCTCGCGGAGACGGATGTTGTAGCGGATCGCGGACTCGAAGACATTGCTGCCGAAGGTCTCCTTGACCCTGTCGAGGACCTCCTTGCTGTAGCGGGTCCTGTGATCGTACATCGTGATCAGGGCTCGGGGTCGAATCGCATGCCCGAGCTTTTCCTTGATCAGCAGGACAATCTCGACGAGCTTTGCGACCCCGCGCAAGGAGAAGAGGCTCATGTCGATGGGGATGATGACCTCGTCGCAGGCTCGAAGGGCGTTGATGCACAGGAGGCCCACGCTCGGAGGGCAGTCGATCAGTACGTAGTCATAAGGGGTCTGGAGGCCTCGGATGGCCTGGAGCAAGCTGTTTTCCCGGCCCTGGACGCCGGAAAGATCCTGCTCGAGCGCGCTGAGAATCACGCTCGAGGGCGCGAGGTCGAAATTCTCTTTTACGTACTGAACGACGTCTTCGATGCCGAGGGTGCCCTCTTCGGCGGGGCTGAGCACGTGATAGATGCTTTTCTCCAGATCCGACGGGCTCACATTCAGCCCGATGGTGGCGTGCGCCTGGGGATCGAAATCGATGAGCAGCACCCTCTTTCCCCTCATCGCCAGGGAAGAGGACAGGTTGATGGCGGTCGTAGTCTTGCCGCAACCTCCTTTTTGGTTTGCGACCGCAAGGATTCTCATGAAGCCCCTCCTTTCGAGGAAATGCCGGCTCTTGTCGCCGGGCTGTTGATTTCTAAGGGGTAAAACCAACTTGGAGGAGGAAGTATAGTCAAGTCACGGATTGTGGTCAAGAAGAAAGTTACACAATATATTGTGTATTGATCCCGCCTTGCGTTTTTCCCCCGTTTCCGGAAAAGTGAGGTGTCGGAAGATCCGCTGAAACGGAGGCCGCGGAGGATGCTCAAGCCTCTCTACTGGCCAAGGCCGGGCCGGCCGATGCGCGTTGCCGGGTTCATGTCGGGATCCGGAACCAATCTCGTGAAGATCCTCGAAAGGCAGGCCGACCTCGGCAGGAGCAGTCAGGGCTGCCCCTTCGAGGTCGCGGTCGTCTTCACGGACAATCCGTCCGGCAACGCGGCCCGGATCGCCGATTCTTTCCGGCTCCCGCTGGTGGTGGAGGACATCCTGGCCTTCTACCGCGCAAGGGGGCGGGAGACGAAACGGGATCTCGCGCTCCGGCCCGAGTTCGACCGGCGTGTCCTGGACGCACTGCTCCCCCACGCGGTCGATGCGATCGCGCTGGCGGGGTACATGAGCGTGGTGACCGAGCCCCTGCTCGAGGCCTTTGCCGGCCGGATCATCAACGTCCATCCTGCGGACCTGCGCATCCTCGAAGGCGGGAGGCGCAAGTATACGGGTGATTTTGCGGTGCGGGATGCTATCCTTTCCGGGGAGCCCGTTCTCAGGGCCACGACGCACATCGTTCGGAAGGACGTGGACGGCGGAGAGATCCTGATGGTCTCGGCTCCGGTGCGGGTTGAGCTTCCTCCGGGGGTCGCGCCGGGCCGTCCCGCATGGCCGGCCGAGCGGGCCCTCTGGAATCGAATCGCGGCCGAGCACCAGGAACGCCTCAAGCGGGCCGGGGACTGGGTGATCCTGCCGGAGACCATCGAGCGGCTGGCCCGGGGCCGGTATTCCCTGGACGAAACGGGGTGTGTCTACCTGGACGGAGAGCCGCTCCGGAACCCCGAAGCACCTTGACGGAAACGCCGCATTTTTGTTATAAAGTAGCCGAATGAATGTTCATTCATTCCGTGGCCGCGAGTGGCTGGGCCGGCGTGCCGCAGGGCCGAGTACCCTCATCCACCTCCGTCGTTCAGCGCCGTAAGATCCTTCGCCGGGATGCCCGGGTTGCATTGAGAATCGAGGGAGAAGGAACTTCACGGAGAGCCTCCGACCACTTCCACCATCGCGAACCGTCAAGGAAGGAACCATGGGAAAGACCCGGTTGAACCAAGCAGCCCTTCTTCTTCTCGTCGCATCCCTGATCGTGGGCGTCGTCGCCCTTTACTACCGCGATGCGGAGGCACCCCCGGAGAAACCGGTTCGCGTCGTATACGACAGCAAGGGCGGGCTCGTTGTATTCGATCACGCGGCGCACAGCGTCCGGGTGGAGCAAGACTGCACGGTCTGCCATCACTACGACGGGGAAGAAGAAGAGAAAGAGAATTGCAGGGACTGCCACGAGGGCAATGAGATTCCGATCCTGCATGCCTATCACGAGAAAGGGGAGGATTTTCTCGAGGACGACACCTACCAGTCCTGCATGAGTTGCCACGAGGCCAAGGGAAAGGACCCGAAGAACTGCAAGGGGTGTCACAAGTAGGCAGGCGATCCCTGTTTCCCTCCAAACAAAGGAATCCAACAAAATGAAACGGCTGATATACAAGACCCTGCTGTCCGAGATTCAGGAACTCTCCGATGCGGACCGCCTCTTGCTTCCCCTGCTCCAGACCGGTTCCGTTCCGCTGGAAGCCTGTGTGGCTGCGGGGGACAAGGTGCGGAGAGGTCAATGCATCGGCAGGTCGGATGCGGCCGACACCGCGTTTCTTCACAGCCCGCTGGCCGGGGAGGTCAAGAGCCTCTTCCGGTCGATGAGCTATCAGGGAGCCTCGGTGGTGACCCTCGAAATCGAGGGGCAAACAAGCGGAGAGGTGGAGACCTTTCCTCCCATCAAGCAGGATGCCGCCGAGCTGTCCGCCCGGACCCTTCAGGACCGCCTTCGAGAAGCGGGCGTGAGCCCCCTGGGGGGAAACGGGAAGAACGCCCAGTATGCGAGCCTTCGGCCGATCGAAGAATCCCCCCCCGAGATCCTGATGGTGCTTTGTGCGGATGAAGAGCCCCTGCTGCAGACCCAGCGACATATTCTCAGGGAGTCGCCGGAAAAGGTGATCGAGGGGGCGACGCTCTTCCAGAAGGCTGTCGGGGCAGGGCGTCTGGTCTTCGTCATTTCCGGGGATCAGGCCAACCTGGTCTCCGGGGAGACCTTGCGGGTCGGACGGAGCTACCCGTCCGGACACCCCGAGATCCTGATGGCCAGGGCGACCGGGCGACACAGGCTGAACGAAGGGAGGCCGCGAAAGGACATCTACGTGATCAACGCGGAGACCGCCATGGCCGCCTGTCGGGCGGTCCGGGAGGGGCGCCCGGTCCTGGAGAAGGCGTTGACGGTGGGAGCGGAGGGAGGCGCAGCGGTGGTGATGCGGGCGCCTCTGGGAACACCCTTCTCGCAGGTGCTCGGGAAGGCGGGCCTCACGGCCGAGGACGCCGACCGGCTCTACACCGGTGGGCCGTTGCAGGGGCTGGCGCAGTTCGACGCCGAGGGCCCGATCACGAAGGGCACGGACGGCCTCTTTCTCCAGAAGGGAAACAGGGTCCTCCGTTTCGACGACGTCGCGTGTATCGGCTGCGGACAGTGCGTGAAGGTCTGTCCGATGAAGATCCCGGTGAACATGATGACGCGCAACTGCGAGTTCGGCAGAATCCAGGAGGCGCTCTCCTACGATCTCGATTCCTGCATCGAGTGCGGCCTGTGCGCTTACGTCTGTACGGCCCGCAGACCGCTGCTGCAGTACATCCAGTTCGCGAAACAGGAGCGTAAGAAGGCAGAGCAGGAGAGGCAATCGGTATGAAAGAAAATGTGCTGACCGTTTCCGCCGCCCCTTTCTGGCATTCCGGGGCCGGCATCGCCCGCAATTCGTACCTGAGCATGGCTGCGCTGCTTCCGGCCGCCGCCGCCGGGGTCATCCATTACCGAACGGGCGCCCTGGGGGTCCTGGGGCTTTGCATCGCTTCCTGCATGGCGGCCGAGGCCCTGATGGTGAAGATCATGGGCCGGCCGTCGAGCCTCTGGGATGGGAGCGCGGCCCTGACCGGGATGTTGCTCGGCCTGCTCCTGCCCGCCGGGGTGCCCTGGTGGCTGGTGGTGGTCGGCTCGTTTTCGGCGATGATCGTGGGCAAGCAGATATACGGGGGGATCGGCTCCCATCCGCTGAACGCCACGCTCGTCGGGTGGGTGATTGTCCGGATCTCCTGGGGGATCCACATGGACGCGGACGCGGCCCTGGCCCAGTTGCCCAATCTGTCCGGGCTTTCCCCCCTGGCTGCCATCCGGGGAGGTTACGCAGATGCGGTGACCCTGAAGGATGTATGTTTTGGCCATGTCATCGGATCGGTCGGATCGGCGGGCCTTCTCGTCTTGTTGGGGGGGTTGGTTCTGGTAGCCCTTCGCGTGATCAAATGGGAAGTGAGCCTCGGGTTTCTCGGGGGCGTGCTCCTGGGAAGCCTGCTGTTCGGCTCGAACATGCTGCCGGAGGGCTCGGGCGCATCGGTCAACCCGCTCGTCATGCTCTTCACCGGAAACGTCATGCTGGGCGCCTTCTTCCTTGCCCCGGATACGACCGCCTCTCCCAGCCAGCCGACCGCCATGTGGATCTACGGGGTTGGAGCCGGGCTCCTGGCAATGGCCATCCAGGTGTATGGGCACTACTACGATGCGGGGGTTGTGTTCGGGATCCTTCTGATGAGCCTGACCAGCCCGTTGCTCGACAAGATCCGACCGAAGGCGAGAGGGAGGGAATGAGCGATGAGAGAACTCCTTCGGATGATTGTCGTTCTGGCCGTGATCACGGGGGCCAGCGGGCTGCTTCTTGCAGGGGTCAACGAGGGGACCAGAGACCAGCGGAAGAAACAGCTTCTTCAGTACGTGAAGGGACCGGCCCTCCGTGAGGTGCTTTCTGGAAGCGAAAACGATCCCCTGGACGATGTAAAGGAGCTGAAGCGGAAGGCCGCCGAAGGGGAAAAGGGGGCCGAGTCGGTGCTGGATATCTTCCCCGCTTACAAGGAGGGTGAACTCTGGGCCGTGGCCTTCGAGGCAGTGGGCGACGGTTACGGGGGCCAGATCGGCGTGATTGTCGGAATCGACGTCAAGGAAGACAGCCTCCTCGGCATCGGGATTACGACGCACAAGGAGACACCCGGGCTGGGGGCCCGTATCCGGGAGGAGGGCTTCCGCAAGGGATTTGCCGGCCTGGCGCTGGACGGACCGGTCAAGGTGAAGGCCGACGGCGGCAGCCTGGATGCGGTCTCGGGTGCCACGATCTCTTCCCGAGGCGTCTGTGAAGCAGTGAACGAGGCCTTGGACTTCTACCGGAAGAACAAGGAAGCGATCCTGGCCAGAGCCTCCGATCGGGGTTGATCGAGCCCAAGGCCCGCCGCCGCTTGATGACGGATACCACATAGCCAAACGTTTAGCGTCCAACAGGGAGCGTTTACGATGGAAGGCAGGCTGGTTCAGGAATTCAAGAAGGGACTCTGGCAGGAGATCCCGCCGTTTCGGCTGGTCTTGGGTCTGTGTCCGACCCTGGCCGTGACCAAGGCGGCGGACACCGGCCTCGGGATGGGCATCGCCGCCACCTTTGTCCTCGTGTTTTCGAACATCATCGTCTCCATGCTTCGGAACGTGATCCCGAACAAGGTGAGGATCGCCTGCTACATCGTGGTTATCGCCACCTTCGTCGTGGTCACGGAACTCGTGATGCAGGCTTACACCTACCCACTGTATGAGGCCCTGGGGATCTTCATCCCGCTCATCGTGGTCAACTGCATCATCCTGGGAAGGGCCGAGGCCTTTGCGGGCAAGAACACGGTCCTGCTCTCGGCGGCCGACGGGCTCGGAATCGGTGTGGGCTACACCCTGGCCCTCACCTTCCTGGGCTCCTTGCGGGAAATCTTCGGGGCCGGAACCCTCTTCGGAAAGGCCGTCATGGGCTCGAGCTTCGAGCCCTTCAGCTTCATGGTGCAGGCCCCGGGCGCCTTCGTGTGTCTTGGAGTTCTCCTGGGCTTGATGAATGTGTTCGAGGCCTACCGAACCCGATGAGGGCACGTTGAATCAAAGAAGGCGTAAGAAGGGAAACGAAATATGGAATTCCTGACCCTGACCGTAAGCGCGATCTTCATCAGCAACATCCTGCTGGCGCAGTACCTGGGCAACTGCCCGTTCCTGGGCGTCTCCAAGAAGATGGACACGGCCATCGGGATGAGCGGCGCCGTGATCTTCGTGCTGACCCTCTCCGGGATCATCACATGGGCGGTCCAATACAAGGTTCTGGTTCCTTTCGGCCTGGAGTATCTGCAGACCATCGTGTTCATCCTGGTGATCGCCGCCCTGGTTCAGTTCATCGAGATGTTCCTGAAAAAGAGCGTCCCGCCGCTCTATCGCGCGCTGGGCATCTTCCTGCCCTTGATCACGACGAACTGCGCCGTGCTGGGCGTTGCCCTGCTCAACATCAAGAAGCAGTACGACTTCGCCCACATGCTTGTCTTCTCCGTGACGTCCGCAGTGGGCTTCTCTCTTGCCCTGGTGCTCTTTGCGGGCATCCGGGAAAAATTCGAGACGGCAAGGATTCCGGGCAGCTACCAGGGAACCGCCATCGGACTGGTGACCGCCGGCCTGATGGCTCTGGCCTTTCTGGGCTTTACCGGGATGGTGTAGAAGAAAGGGGATAACGTTGACGGCAACCTGAAAGGGTTTGGCATAGAAGGGGTACGACAATGACCATCGCATTCATCTGCCTGTTCGGCCTGGGGTTCGTTGCAGCCGTGGGCCTGGGTGTGGCCTCCCGGCTTTTTTATGTGGAGGAGGATCCGCGGATCGCAGAGGTGGAACAGGCCCTGCCCGGGGCCAACTGCGGAGGGTGCGGGTTTCCGGGATGCAGCGCTGCCGCGGAAGCGGTCGTGACCGGCAAGGCCCCTGCCGACGTGTGCGTGGCCGGCGGGCCGGCCGTGGCCGCCAAGGTCGGGGCGGTCATGGGGGTGACCGTGGGCCTGAAGGAGCCCGAGCTTGCCAAGCAGAGCTGTTCCGGCGGTGACCGGGCCGAGGATCGCTACCTTTACAGCGGGATGCCGGACTGCCGGGCCGCCCACCTTCTCTTCGGCGGGCAGAAGAGCTGCAGGATCGGCTGTCTCGGCTTCGGAAGCTGCGTGAGAGCCTGCCGATTCGGAGCGATCGAGATGGGCAAGCACGGGCTGCCGATCTTCAAGCCGGAAAAATGCGTGGGCTGCGGTGCCTGCGTGAAGACATGCCCGAAGGGGATCATCTCCCTGATCTCGAATACGACACGGCTGATCCATCTGAACTCGGTGGACGAGTGTCTCGCTCCCTGCCGGCAGAGGTGCCCGGCCCAGATCGACATACCGGCCTACATCGATGCCATCCGCCGGGGCAACTATGAGGAGGCGGTCCGGGTTCTCAAGGAGCGAAACCCGCTGATCCTCGTCTGCGGAAGGGTCTGCCCTCATCCGTGCGAGGACTGGTGCCGGCGCGGGGAGAGCGGAAAGGACGATCCGGTTGCCATCAACATGCTCAAGCGTTTCGTGGCCGATTGGGAGATGAACTCCGGAAGGAGGGTCGACGTGACCGTGGCCCCGGAAACGGGCAAGCGCGTGGCCGTGATCGGAAGCGGGCCTGCCGGCCTGAGCTGCGCCTATTTCCTCCGCCGACTGGGCCATCAGGTGACCCTCTTCGAATCCATGCCCAACCTGGGGGGCATGCTGCGGTACGGGATTCCGGAGTACCGGCTTCCGAAGAAGATTCTGGACTGGGAGATCCAGGGGATCCTGGATCTTGGCGTCGAGGTTCGCAAGAATGTTCGTTTCGGTGAGGACTTCAACCTGGAGTTTCTGCTCGCCTCCGGTTACGAGGCGGTCTTCCTTGCCGCCGGCGCATGGGTGAGCTCGAAGATGCGTTGCGAAGGGGAGGACATGGAGGGTGTCTGGGGCGGGATCGAATTCCTTCGTATGCGGGATCTCGGTGTCCGTGTGGACGTGGGCAGGAGGGTGGTTGTGGTAGGCGGCGGCAACACCGCGATCGACGCCGCCCGCACCAGCATACGGCTCGGTGCCGAGGTCACCCTGCTCTACCGGCGCAGCCGCAAGGAGATGCCGGCCAACGAGATGGAGATCGTCGCCGCGGAGGAAGAGGGCGTCAAGTTCCACTTTTTGGCCGCACCCAGCCGGATCATCGGTGACGAGAACGGCCGGGCAAGGCAGCTCGAGTACATCCGGATGGAGCTCGGCGAACCGGATGCCTCGGGCAGAAGACGGCCGGTCCCGGTCCAAGGCTCGGAGACCCTGCTCGACGTCGACACCGTCATCGCGGCCATCGGTCAGCAGGCGGAAAAGGCCATCATCGAGAAGGACAAGAGCCCGAGGCTCGAAAGGCTGACCTACACCCGCTGGGGTACGATGGAAGCCGGCGAGGATACGGGGCAGAGCAGCATCCCCTACCTCTTCACGGCCGGGGATTTTCTCACCGGCCCCGCGCTCGTGGTGGATGCCATCGGCGGCGGGCGCAAGGCCGCCCGTGCGATCCATCTCTACCTGACGGGCCAGAAGGTCGACGTTCCGGCCGACATCCAGAAGAAGCGGATCCCGGAGAGCGAGCTCAGGGAGGTGGAGGGCATCGAAAAGAAGGGGCGGCCTCCCATGCCGGAGCTTCCTGTTGAAGAGAGGGTTCGGAGCTTTGACGAGTCGGAACTCACGCTCTCCGAGGAAGAGGCTCTCCAAGAGGCGGCGCGCTGCCTGCGCTGCGGCGTGACCTGCTACTGGCGGGACGACCAGCCGCGTTACTCGGACGAGAAGGACGCCGCCTAGCCCCACTTTCGCTATTCGGGGCATGAGACAGGAAATTTAGAGGTATTCTCT
>CAYLMK010000030.1:0-56256 GCA_964384945.1 uncultured Thermodesulfobacteriota bacterium
GCATTCTCTCGGGGCGGGCAGTAGGAGAGCAAGATGGGGTTTACCGGACGCTTACAATTTGGGCACAGTCCGGGGTTTTTCCAGAAAAAAAGGGCCACGGCCTCGACCGTAAGCCCTTGATTATCCTGGAGCCGGCGGGCGGGATTGAACCGTCGACCTGCTGATTACGAATCAGCTGCTCTACCGCTGAGCTACGCCGGCAAAACGACAATTAATCCTTATATCACAGGCGGTTTGAAGCGGTCAACCGGAACGGCAGGCACTGGAAGGACAAAGAAATGAAGGCGTGGGCCGCTAAAGCAAAGGGGGGTCCGTGCTTTCCGCGAGACTGTCCCCCGGGTGACTGGCCTCTGTCAGAGAATCTTCTGGTTGCAGCGCTTGCAGTAGACGGTCTCCTTTGGATTGACGAAACCGCAACTCTGGCAAGTCCTGCCGGCCTCTTCGGCCGGGCATAGAAGTGCGGTGCCGCACGTGGAGCAAAACCGGGCACCCGGCTCCACCTTGGTCTTGCACCCCGGGCACTCGTTCAGGCCCAGGCTCGACCCACATTGGCTGCAGAACCGCGCATCGCTTCTGTTGAGTGTACTGCAGACCGAGCATTTCATTCGACGTCCTCTCTGAGACACCCCGGGTTCTTTTCCTCTTCTTCCTCACACTTGCCCAGGCACCATCGCATTATACCGGGTTCCCGCCCCGGGCGCCAAGTTCCCGTGCTCCCCATCTCCACCGTTCTCGACGCCAAATGCATCCTTCACGAATGGGCCCATAGCGCTCGAGTCCAAGGGATCCCCCCGCTTTCGCGAGGATCGCGGCAATTGAAGGCCTTTGAGGCTCGGTAATTGTTGCGGCGCCGTTGTTTGCCGCTTCCATTCCCCCCTCCTCTGCTGGATTACCGGCTGAATCGGGACGATGGCTGATTGGGGGGATGACGGCCTCTTCGGGAACGGCACAGGAAGGTTCCCCTGGTTTCTAGCTTTCACCTGAATGTTATGGGAACTGCGGAGAGGTCTTTTGATCCGTGCCATGTCTTCCGGTATCCTTAGTAATCTTAGGCAGAAGAATGCAGACGCAGACCGCCAACCCGCAAAGAGGTGAGAAGATGAGCGATGTATACACAAGGCTCCGAGAGTTCATGGACAAGATGCCCGTGGGATACCCGACGACGCCGACGGGCGTGGAGATCAAGATCCTGAAGAAGCTCTACACGCCGGAGCAAGCGGAGCTTACGATGAAGCTCAGGAACGAGCCCGAGGAGGTTCCGGTGATCGCCGCACGGGTCGGCATGAACGAAGCCGAGCTGGCGGAGAAGCTCGAAGCCATGGCGCAGAAGGGTTTGATTTACAGGATGCGGTCCGGCGACAAGCGCCTCTACCAGGCCTTTCAGTTCGTCGTCGGCGTGTACGAGTTTCAGCTGAACCACCTCGATAAGGAGTTCTGCGAGCTCTTCGAGGAGTACCTCCCCTATCTGGGGATGAACATGGCTTCCGTTCAGACCCACCAGCTCCGCGTGGTTCCGGTCGAGTCCGCCGTGGGAAAAGGGGGGACGGTCGAGTCCTACAACCAGATCCGCGAACTGGTGAAGAAACAGAGGGTTCTCTGCGTGCAGGAGTGTATCTGCCGGAAGGAGCAGGACCTCCTGGGCCATCCCTGTGAAAAGCCGAGGGAGACCTGCCTTGCGTTCGGCGATATGGCGCAGTTCACGATCGACAACCATGCGGGCCGCCAGATCGATGTGGACGAGTGCCTTCGGCTTCTCGACAAGGCGGAGGAGGCGGGTCTCGTCCTTCAGCCGACCAATGCCGAGGAGCTGCAGTGGATCTGCTGCTGCTGCTCGTGCTGCTGCCCGGCCCTGAAGGTCGCCAAGATGACCCCCCGTCCCCAGGACCTGATCCGCTCCTATTACGAGGCGAGGATCGACCCGGAGGAATGCACGGCCTGCGGGGACTGCATCGAGCGGTGCCCCATGGACGCCATCCGGGAGGGCGACAATTTCTCGGAGGTGATCGACGGCCGGTGCATCGGGTGCGGGCTCTGTGTGGCCGTCTGCCCGGTCGAGGCGATCATCCTGGAGCCGAAGCCCGGCATGGAGGCGCCCCCCAGGGACATAACGGATATGCTGAACCGGATCGCCGCGGAGCGGGGGGTCGCGTAAAGAGGTGGTCCCGGCCCTGCTGCGCCGGGTGAAGGTCACCCGCACCCCCGAAAAGGGAGAGGGAGTTGTCGATGCCGATGGGGACACCCTCATCCTAACCTTCTCCCTCGAGGGAGAAGGGACCTTGGCTGCGCAATGGATTTCCGCCTGGCGCGGGAATGAGGTAATGACCACAGCTCTGCTCGATCGCCTCTTGCACCGCTGCCACGTGTTCAACATCAAGGGCCGCTCTTACAGACCACGGGATCTGGGAAGGGCGTTGAAACAGTAACCTCAAGGCCTACTCCCTTGGGGGGAGCATCAAGCAGTGGGAGAGAATCGTAAGAGTTCGTGTCCCCTAACCTCGGAAGAGTTGGTGTCCCTTGACACGTGTCTCCGCGTAGCGATGGGGTGGACCCCATAGTAACGCACGGCCTGCTCGTATGGCAAAAGGGGAAGAGCAGAAGGTGACGAACAGCGGATTGCCGGGCGTCGGCTTTGGGGGAGAAGACAACAAAGGGCCGGAGGTGCGGCCTCCGGCCCTTGGGGTGATTCGCAGGTGCGGCAGTCCTGTGCGCCCGACCGTGTGGAGAGGTGGCGGATCGTCCCGTGAACGGCACGGGAGGTTCGTGTTGTCTCAGGCCCCGATGCCGCCCGCGATGATCAGGCCGCCGACCATGGCGAAAAGCGCGAAGCTCTCGACGATTCCCACGGCGGCGAAACACTTGCCGAAAACCTCGGGTTTTTTCGTAGAGGCCTGGATCCCGGTGGCGGCAACCCGGCCCTGGAGAATGGCTGAGGTCATGATGGCCAGCCCGCAGAACAGACCGATTGCAAGCAGTCCGAGGCCGGCGCCCGCCTGGACCTTGCCGATCAGGACGAACATCAGCACGATGCCGTAAATCGTCTGTGAGGAGGGCGCAGCCGACATGCCGATGAACTTGCCGTGCCCCTCGTCCACTTTTGCCATGGCCCCATGCGAGGCCGCCCCCGCCACGTAGCATCCGATCGAACTGCCGATCGCAGGCAAGCCGAGAACGGCCGCACATCCCGCATACCCCAAAGAAGCGTCCATCAGTTTCCTCCCGTCCTTTTCCTGTTGCTATTGTTCGCTTATCCGCTGGAACGGCTTGTACTGCAGGCCGTCTCCCTCAAAACACCAGCGATACCATTCCAAGAAGTTGAGCCTCAGCCCGTGGATGACGCCGCCCATGATCGCCAGGCCGATGTTGAGAACGTGGCCGAGCAACAGGATCACGCCTGCGAAGACGAAGCCGATCACGGGCACGCTGTCGATCACCGACCCTGCCAGCCGGTTGAAGGTCAGGGCGATATAAACCGTTGCGACGCCCAGGGCGAAGAGCCGGAGGTAAGAAAGCACGTCGCCGAAGACCTGCACGATGCCCAGAATCCCCTGTAATCCCTCGGCGAAGCGAATCAACGGGTTACGGCTCTTGGAGGAGAAAAGGAAGACCACGGCAAGACCGGCGATCATCCCGTACATGGCCGGCGGATTATCCACCCCCTGGGCCATCCTGCTGTTGATCAGGAAGTAGGCCGACCAGATGGCAATCACCCATCCCACGCCGGCGTAAAGCCTGGCGTTGTAAGTCTTGATGAGCATGGAGAGCGAAATGTGAACCATGCCGATCAGGATCGAAACCACCATGACATGGTTCTGCCCTGCCGTCGTGCTGTAGTCGAGCCAGGCATGCTTGACCCACGGGTTCTCCGGGTCGAGCGCGATGCCGAAGAAGCTGGCGGAGATGAGGCCGAAAAAGATGACGGAGACGCTGAGAAGGTACATGAGTCGAAACAGCCGGACCGCCAGGGGAGCGCGGCTCTTCACCTTCCGCGTGATCCAGAAGGTCATGCACAGCATCACGAGACCGTACCCCAGGTCGCCCACGATCATGCCGAAGAACACGGCGAAGCAATACAGGACGAAGGGGCTCGGGTCGAAATCCTTGTGGCTCGGGTAACTGTATACTTTCACCAGGTCCTCCCCGGAGTCGAAGGCGGGAGGGTTCCGGAGAAGGACCGGCATGCGATCCAACTCTTCCGGTTCTTCGCTGTAATGCGCGATCGTGAGCCCGTCGCCGAGCTTGCGGACAAGCTCTTCCTCGGGTATCGGCGACCAGCATTGGAGGACGAATACGCGGGCGTCCAGTTCGGGCTGGGCGTTCATCAGGGCGCGCTGGTGTTCGTAGAGGTCCGTGAGCTTCGCCTCCTCTTTCTCCAGAATCGCCAGATGTTCGGCCAGCACTGCATACTCGGTTTCGATGGCTCGAAGCCTGGCGAGCTTGGCCTCGATCTCGCCGTCGATCTCGGAGAGGCTTCTGGACGGGAGCTTCTCCTCGACAAGACCGATGTCCACCGTCTCGGACGAGGAGGAGAAGGTGGCGAAACAGACTTCCCCGCCCCGCTCGCTGACCACTTCGTAAAACACATTGTCCAGGGGGAGGCTCTCGAACGCCCTTCGGCTCACGCGGAAAAACCGGACCCGAACGCCCTTGCCGCGCAGGGCTTCCACATCCTGCACCGAAAAATCCCCCCAAGGCTCGATCGATGCCCTGAGCTTCCGAGCGGCGAGGATCTCCGTATGCAGGTCGGCCTCTTCCCTGCCGAGTTCTTCCCGCTTCCGGCAGATCGACTCCGCATCGAGGGCCGCCTCCGGCCTTCCGGGAGCGCCCTTCTTGGCGAGGAACTTCCGCGTTTCCGCAATCCGCTGGAGCCTCCGGGCGATTTCGGCGGGCTCGATCGGCTCCTTGGGCAGCATGACGTGGGTGAGGCCCACCTCCTGGAGCCTTTCGAGGAAACGAGCCTTTTCGGACTCGAGCCCCAAGAAGGTGATCTTCTTCATCGGTACGATCACGGCTAGATCACCTCCCGTTCCTGCGTCTTGGCCTTGGCGATCTTGGCGCGTCCTACGGCGGCGGTCTCCTGGTCGCCCAGGAAGATCTTGATCTTTCGGATGTTTTCCCTCAACTCCGGAATGAGCTTCTTCTCGAAGAGGTTGCAGCGTTGTGTGGTTGTGCGAAGCTCTTCACGAATCAGGGCCTCCTTCTTGCGGAGGACCCGGATCTCCTCGCGGATCGCGATGAGGTTCCGCATGGAGTCGATGGCCGTGTCGAGCCAGCTCGGGGTGGCGAAAAGCGAGTAAGGCATTTCGCCGAAGAGGACTTCCCGGAACTCGGGCACCTCGACCCCCGCAATGTTGTCCATCTCCACCCGGACATCGAGGATCTTCACGAAATCGTTGATATCGACGATCGGGTCGGAAAGAAGCCGGGACCAGGGGCGGACGGCCTCGGCCGCCTCGGAAAGCGCCCGTTCTTTCGCCTCGATCTGCGGCTCCAACTGGCGCAGCACGATCTGCAGCTGCATCTTCTTGAGCTGAAGGATCGGGAGAAACTTCTGGTACTTGGCCAGCGAGTCGCGCTGGGCCTTCAGAGCCGTCTTGTTGTACTTGACTTTCTCGACTGCCATGGAAGTGACTCTAAGCGGCTTTCTTGGGCCAATACTTCTCTACAAGATGCGTCTTCATGCCGGTCTGGATCGGCTGGAAGTGCCTCGCAAGGATGTCCCAGCAAAGGTCCAGTGCCTCCTCGATCGGGATGTTCACTTCGAGATCCATCAGCTCCTTCTCGAAGTCCTCGCCGTAAGCCAGAAGGGTCTCGTCCCATTTGGACAGCTTGAATCCCATGGCGATCTTGTTTCGCGACTCCCTGCAGTCCGAGTAAAGGCGGATCATGGTGTTCATGATGTCGTTGTGGTCTTCCCGGGTGACCTTGGAGACCACGTTCTGTTTGAGACGGCTGAGCGAGCCGAAGGGGTCGATCACGCCGTTGTGCAGGTAGAACTGGCCCTCGGTGATATAGCCCGTGTTGTCCGGCACCGGATGCGTCACGTCATCGCCCGGCATGGTCGTGACGGCCAGGATGGTGATGTCGCCCAGCCCCTCGATGTCCACGGCCTTCTCGTAGCGGGCGGCAAGCTGGGAGTACAGGTCGCCCGGGTAGCCGCGGTTGGACGGGATCTGTTCCATGGAGATGGAGATCTCTTTCAGGGCGTCCGAGAAGTTCGTCATGTCCGTCAGGAGGACGAGCACGCGGCGGCCCGCCTCGGCGAACCGCTCCGCCACGGCCAGGGCCATGTCCGGGACGAGGAGGCACTCGACCACCGGGTCCGAGGCCTGGTGGATGAACATGATCACGCGGTTCATCACGCCGCTCGCCTCGAAGGTCTCCTTGAAGAAGGTGTAATCGTCGAACTTGAGCCCCATCCCTCCGAGAAGGATGACGTCCGCCTCGGCCTGCATGCCCACGCGGGCCAGGACCTGGTTGTAAGGCTCCCCGGGGATGGAGAAGATGGGAAGCTTTTGGCTGACGACCAGCGAGTTGAAGACGTCGATCATGGGGATGTTGGTCCGGATCATCTGCTTGGCGATGATGCGGTTGGCCGGATTGAAGGAAGGCCCGCCGATCGGGATTTCCTCTTCGACCGGTTCCGGCCCGCCGTCGATGGGGACGCCGCTTCCGTTGAAGATGCGGCCGAGCATCGATTCGCCGTACTTGACCTGCATCGGGTGCCCGAGAAAGCGCACGCGGTCGTTCGTGGACAGGCCCTTGGTGCCGCCGAAGACCTGCAGGGTGACCATGTCCCCGGAGACGCGGATGACCTGGCCGAGCGTTTTGCGTCCGGGCGACTGGATTTCCGCCAGCTCGCCGAGCCCGACGCCCGTGGCGTGCAGGGAGGCGATAGAGCCCGTGATCTCCGTGATGCGTGTTACGATCTCTCTCACTGCTTCAACTCCCTAAGAGTTCGTCGATCTGTGCTTCGTAGTTCTTGAATTCCACGCTTTCCCATTTGGAGGAGTTCCAGTTCTTGAACAGAGTGGTGAGCCGTAAGAAGATCTGACGCGCGTCGTCCTTGTCGTCGGCGGTGATCTCCTTCTTGAGCAGCTCGTGCACCTTCTTGAACACGTACACCTGCCGCTCCATCGGGTTGTATGCGTCCACCTCGTCAAAGGCGTTCTGCTGGAGATAGACCGCATCGATGAATTCCGCCTTCAGGTACTTGATGAAGTCGGCCAGCGAGGTTCCCTCCTCCCCGACGACGTCCATCCTCTTCTTGACCTCGTCGCCGGTAAAGATCGCCTTGCGGGCATCCTTGACCATGGGCACCCAGTTCGGATCGATCTTTTCCAGGGTCTGCTTCATCTGGTCCACGTACTTGGACCAGGAGATCAGCGGGTCGATCGCCGGGAACCGCCGGGCGTTCGACCGGGCCCAGGTCAGGCCCAGGAAGGCGCCCACCACGGCAAGCGTGCCCTGGGTGACCGGCTCCTCGAAGTTCCCGCCGGCCGGCGAGACGGTGCCGATGATGCTGACCGAGCCCCGCGCCCCGTCCCCGAGGCTGACGTAGCCGGCCCGTTCGTAAAACTCGGCGATGCGGGTCTGCAGATAGGCGGGGAACGCCTCTTCCCCGGGGATCTCTTCCAGGCGGCCGCTCATCTCGCGGAGCGCCTGCGCCCACCGGGACGTCGAGTCGGCCAGCAGGAGGACGTTGAGCCCCATCTGGCGGTAGTATTCGCCCAGGGTGACGGCGGTGTAGATCGATGCCTCCCGGGCGGCCACGGGCATGGAGGAGGTGTTGCAGATGATGATCGTGCGCTCCATCAGGGTCTTGCCCGTGTAGGGGTCCTTCAGGTGCGGAAACTCGCGCAGGGTCTCGACCACCTCCCCGGCCCGCTCTCCGCAGGCCGCCACGATGATGATGTCCACGCTCGCATACCGGGAGATGATCTGCTGCAGAACCGTCTTGCCCGACCCGAAGGGGCCCGGGATACAGGCCGTCCCGCCCTTGGCCACGGGAAAGAACGTGTCGATGATGCGGCAACCGGTCACGAGCGGCTCGACGGGCAGCAGCCTTTCCTTGTACTTGCTGAGGGCGACCTTGATCGGCCACCGCTGAATCATCGTCAGGTTGCGGCTCTCTGCGTTTTCATCCTCGACCTCGGCGATGGTCTGCGCAACGGTGTAGGCCCCCTTCGGAGCCACCTTTTTCACCCGGGCGCTGCCGATGAAGTCGAAGGGTACGAAGATCTTGTGCGTGAAGATCCCCTCCGGAACCGTGCCCAGCACATCCCCCGCCCGGATCGTGTCTCCCGGTTTGGCCGCAGGCGTGAATTCCCACTTTCTGGACCGGTCGAGGCTGTCGAGATAGATGCCGCGCTTCAGGAAGAGCCCGCTCTTCTGGGCCAGTTCCGGCAGGGGGTTTTGGAGACCGTCGAAAATCTGTTCCAGCAGCCCCGGGCCCAGTTCGACAACGAGCAGATTTCCGGTGAACTCCACCGCGTCGCCCACCCGGATGTCCCGGGTGTCCTCGAAGACCTGCATGTCGCACACCGTGTTTCGTACCCGGATGACCTCGCTCTTCAGTCTCCGGTCCCCGGTGATCACATAGGCCACCTCGTTCTGCTGCACATCGGTTTCGAAAGAGGCGGTGATCATATTGCCGTAGGCTGCAACGACCCTTCCGGTGACAGACATTTCAAACGCCCTCCAGATGACGTACGATCTCCATGCCTCGCTCTTCGCTGAGTGCCAGGCGCTTCTCGAGGAGTTGAAGCTTCAGCAGATAGGCAAGGATGACCTCGAAGTCGAAGTAGACCTGCGCGGTCCGCTCATCGAGGTAGTCCCAGAGAATCTGCTCGATGGTGTCTTCCAGCTGAAGAGGATCCCTGGCTTCCACCAGCCTTTCGATCCAGGGGATCTCCTGACCGAGGCCGAAATCCTCGGCACTCGCCCGGCCCAACTGCTCCACCACCTCTCCCTCGCCCAGGAGGTGGTCTGCGGGGGGGAGTCCTTTCCTTCGGGCCCGGATCGCAGCCAGGACGTTTCGGAGGAGCTTTTCAAAGGCCAGGTATTCTCTCAAAAACGGGTTGGTGGTGTTCTGGATGACATGGTCGTAGTAGGTCTGCCAGAGCCGGTTGACCTCTTCCGGGCCGAAGGACTTCGTTTCCGCAACCGACTGGAGGAAGGACTCGAGAAAGACGGGAGCCTCCTTCGCCGCCCGGACCTGTTCCTTCCAGAACTCCTTATCGTAAAGCGTGTGCTCCACGTTCGCTTCCTTGCCGCTCAGGAGCTTCTCCAGGAGGAGGAAATCACGAGCCAGGAGCACGAACTCGATCTGCCGCCAGTCCTCGGGCGCCAGGTTCTCGCGCTCGGCCAGCAGGTCCGCGAAACGGAACCTCACCTTCTTGTCATCCCGCTGAATCTCGGGAAGATAGGTCACCAGAAAATAGTACTTCATTTTCCAGCGCTTGCTCCCAGCTTGATGTCTTTGAAGAATTCCCGGAATCGCGGCGTGAGGAACTTGAGGAACAAGGCCAGGAAGGCTTCGTCCGTGAAGTCCAGGGTGACATTGCCGTCCGCCCGGTTGATCATGAATCCGAAGTTCACGTTCCCTGCCTGAAGGGTCAGACCCTTTTGGCTCGGGCCCTCGCCCTCTTCCTTGATCATTGCCACCATGAAATCGACGAGTTTATCCTGCTGCTTCTTTGAAACGAGCACGTCGAGGTCGCTGCGCTCCGGGTGCCGGGCATATTCCCGGACCACCTCGCGGATGAGTTCCTTGAGATACGCGGTGTCCCCCAGGGCCTCGGTCACCTTTTTCTGGAGGGGCAGGGCGAGCAGATTCTGCTCGAGGGTCCTTTTCAGGCTCGTCACGAACTGCGATCCCGCGATCTCCATGGAAGACTCGAGCTGCTTGAGCTTCTTCGCGGCCTCTTCCTCCGCCCGGCGGACGATCGCATGCGCCTCTTCCTTGGCCCGGTCCACGATGGCCCCGGCCTCTCTTTGCGCCTTTTCGACGATCTCCCGGGAAGAGGCCTCTCCGCTCTCGACGGCCTGTTTTTTCAGGGTATCGATGAGTTGCTGGAGTTTGCTATCCGCCATGGCACTGCTCCTTGTACGTTTCTCCTCGACGGGGCTGTCGAAAAAGAGGACCGAACACCTGTCCGTCTGCCACGGGTGGCTGAGAGAGGTGGACCGAGCCTTTGAAGGGTTCGATGCCGATCGACCGGCCGTACGGGCTCTCTGAAGCCATTCGCGTGATAAAGGCAGCGAATGATACGGACATGAACGATTCAGGACCGTATATAGTTTTCGGTCGCATTTGTCAACAATCCGGGTCCCCGGAAGCGACCCAACATAGAGACGTCCGGGCGGAGATGTTGAATCCCGGGAACCGTGCGATATAATGACATCATTATGAAAGCCATCGGCCCTTTCACGAAGACAAAGGCTGAGAAAACCGCCCCGCGGATCCTGGCCCTGATCCTTCTGCTGGCCTGCGTGCCGGCCATGCCCGGATGCACTTACATGAAGACCCAGAGCCCGGGCGCGCGGATCAGTTACGAGGAGAAGGTCGGCAGGCAGTTCTCCATCGAAGCATCCACCTACTTCCGGTGGATCGACGAGCCGGAGGTGCTCGATTTCGTCAAGGACATCGGAAACCGAATCTCCGCGCATGTTGTGGGAACCCCGTACGAGTATCGTTTCTTCGTCATCCGGGATCCCACGATGAACGCATTTGCCGTGCCCGGCGGCTACATCTGCTTCTTTGCCGGCCTCCTGGCCCAGGTGGACAACATTGACGGCTTGGCGGGGGTGATGGCGCACGAGATCTCCCACGTCGAGGGGAACCACTTCATACGGGGCCAGCAAAAGATGGAGGTGGCGAACGTCGCCACCCTGGCGGCGACCATCCTGGCGGCGGCCCTGGGGGGCGGCCAGGGGGCCGCGGCAGGGGCGACCCTGGCCTCGGCCGCGCAGCAGACGGCCTCCCTCCATTACAGCCGGGAGTTCGAGCGGGAGGCGGACCGGCAGGGCATCAAGCTGGTTCAGGCGGCCGGATTCGATCCCGAGGGGATGTTATCGGTTTTCAAGCGGTTCCACGCCCTGGCGCGTCTGAACGCAGCCGACATTCCCCCCTACTTCTATACCCACCCCCTCCCCGCGGAGCGCATCTACGAGGTGGAAGGGTGGGTGCGGGGATTGCCTCGGGACTCCCGGCCGAGGGCCGGGCTGGAGACCAAGTTCGAACTGGCGCGCATTACGGCCCGGTTGAGAACCGAGAGGTTCGACGCGCTCTCGGCCTGGCAGAAGGCCCGTGTGGATGAGCGCCCGGACAGCGCCCGGGAGAAGTTCCTGCTGGGCTATCTTTACCTGAAGCGGGGCGACCTGCCCCTCGCCCTGGAGTATCTCCGGAAGGCCTTCGCCATGGACCGTTCCGTGGTCGAACACGCTCTCTACCTTGCCCGCGCCTGTCATCTCTCCGGGAATCTCATGGAGGCAAAGAAGCTGCTCGAGCTGGCCAGCGAGATGGAGCCTCAGAACCACCTCGTTGAGGTCTATTACGGAGATCTGATGTCGGCCACCGAAGGCTGGCTGGAGGCCTTGCACCACTATCAGCGGGCGGCCATCCTGAACCCTAGCTCCTGCATCGCCCATGCCAGCCTGGCCAAGGCTTACGAAAGTCTGCAGGAAAGAGGGAAGTCCTATTACGAGTTGGCCCTTTCGGACAAGTGTGCGGGCCGCTACCTCAAGGCCGTCTACTACTTTCAAAAGGCCCTCAAGCATCTGGACAAGGACAGCGCCGAGGCAAGGCAGGTCCGGGAAGAACTCGAATGGATGGGCGTCGAGGAGGAATGACAGGCGAAAGGGCAAAGGCGGAAGGGGTCAGGGGTCGGGCCACTCCCCCGACCGCCGGTCTGTGCCAGGGCGCGCGAGCGCCCGCGGCAATCCCCGGGCCTTGGAAGCCTGCCGGTTCCATGATCTGGCGCGTGATTTGCGTTCCTGCCGGTACAGGGTCTACCTTTCCCCGCTGCCGGTGACCTCCGTGAGAAAGTACGGCGCGAAGCCCACGGAGTCGCACGAGACGAGGACGTAGCGCACCCCGTTCTTCACGAAATCCCAGGTCTTTCCCCGCGGCAGGTTCAGGTTGTGCAGATGGCCGAACACGCAAAGGTCGGTCTCTTGGGTCTCAAGGAGCCTCGTGACGGCCGTATCCCTGCCCTTTTCGTCCGTGGGCGGGAAATGGGTCATCACGACCCGCAGTGCGCCCTCCTGCCGCTTGCCCGATTCCAGCGAGAGCCTGAGCCTCCCGAGTTCCCTGCGGAAGATCTTCTCGTTGTGCGGCATCCCGGCCGGGCCCCGCCCGCCTTCGCCCCCTCCCTGCGCGGCCGGTATCTCGAGGGGGTCTGCGTAAAGCATCTCCAGGTCCGGCATGGTCCAAAGCCGGGTGCCGCCGACCGATACGCGGCCGATGTCGATTCGGTCGTACTGAAGAGCGAACAGGGAGGTGCCGCGGATACGGTCCCGCAGCCTGGAGATGCTCGGCCACCAGTAGTCGTGGTTCCCCTTGATAAGTATCTTTCTTCCCGGCAGCCGGTCGAGCCACCGGAGATCTTCCTCCGCCTCCTCAAGGCGCATCGCCCACGACACGTCACCGGGAACGAGCACCAGGTCCGCATCGCCGACGCGCTCCCTCCAGTTGCCTGCAATCTGCTCCGCGTGGTTCCTCCACTGGGGGCCGAAGATGTCCATCGGCTTGTCCACGGCGTGCCCGAGGTGCAGGTCCCCGATTCCGAAGATCTTCACGCGTCTTGCTCCGATCCGTTTTCGCTCTCCGGCAATACCCTTGGAGCGGCACCCGGCCCCCGAGCGGGAAGGCAGTCGGCCCTGCGGATCGAAGCCGCCGGTCCCTCGCTGGCCGTGTAGATCCGGACTCCGGACGGGGAGATTCCCAGGGACTCCCCCTGCGCCTCGACGCCCAGAGGCACCCGGTAGGGCGGAAGGCGGAAGGCCCGGGCCAGCCGGCCGTCCCCGGACGGCCGGAGGTACCCGTACGCGGCGAAGTAGTCCCGAAGCAGGATGAGCGTGCCATCCTGCGCCATATCCCCGCCGGTCAGGGAGGAGCGGGAGGGCAAGGTCGCGACCCTGCGCAGCGTGGCCGCCTTCCGCGAGTCCGGCTTGCCCGGAAACCGGTAGACAACCGCGTCTCTGCCTGCCGACTCCTTGGTGACGAGGTACGGGATCCCGGAGCCCGGGTCCACGAAGAGGGTCTCGGCGTCATGGGGAGAGTCCGGGTACCTGCAGTCGAACCTCTCCGCGTCCGAAAGGGTCGCCCGGACCGGCGGCCCGTTCCTGGGCACGGAGGGCTCCCTGACCCTGTAGATCTGAATCTGCGGGCGCTGCCGCTTGTTGTCGCCGATGTCACCCACGTACAGGCAGGATTCGCCCGGCTCCTCGCAGGGGCCCGCAGCCATGTCTTCCCAGTCCACGGCATCGGCACGGGCGAGATCGAAGATGCCGCGCAGGCTTCCGTCCTCCCGGACCGCGAAAAGCCTCGGCTTGTCTCCGGAGTCGTTGTGCACCCAGAGCAGGCCGCCCTCCCTGCGGCTGACGACCAGGCCGGAGCATTCCGTGATCTCAGGCGCATCGAATTTTCCCACCTCACGGAACGGGCCGCATTCGAGGCCCTCGCCGGTGTGGGCCTGCCGGTATGGGCCTGCGGACAAGGCCAGGGAGAGCAGAACGCAGGTGAGGAATCCACGACAGCCGGGTCGAATGCGTGCGAGACAGCGGGGAAGGAGGCGAATCGGCAATCCGTTGGCCCGGCGGGGGTCCGAGGGATTCCGGCGTGCGCGGGAATGGCGATGCGTTGGTCTCTTGGAGGAGGTTTTCACGGCCTGACCCCTGCGCCCCTGATCCCTTCTTTGCCCACTCGCAAGATCCGCGGTTGGGGTCGCTTCGCCGATCATGTTTCTCGCCTTCCTGCGAAGATGCCCTGGGCGAAGTGCGGCCGGATCCCTGTCACCGGATCCCTGCCCCCCCTCGCCCCTTCGCGTTTTCCCTCTCGCCTTTCGCCTGTCAGGGCGTGTACAGCACCACGATCAAGTCGGTCTTCTGCGGGGACGGGTTGCGCAGATGATGCGGGATCGAGGCCTCGAAATGAAGGCTCTCACCCCTTTTCATGGCATGAACCTCTTCTCCCACCTTGATCTCCACCTCGCCCCGGAGCACGTAGACGAACTCCTCTCCCTCGTGCTTGTATTCAATCATCTTGTGATCCCGCCTCGGATCGATCGTGATGCGGAATGCCCGCAGGTGCTTCTGCTCCGCCCCGGGGGTGAGGGTCCGGTAGGAATAGTTCTGCGTCCTCTTGGTGTAGCTCTCCACGCGGCGCCGGTCCGCCCGGTCCCCTTCCGCCATGGTCAGGAACGGAGCCGGATCCACCCGGTAGAGCTGCGCGAACCTGAGCAGAAGAGAGACCGAGGCCTGGGCCCGGTTGCTCTCGATCGCCTCCACGTCCTCGGACGTCACTTCGAGTGCGCCGGCCGCTTCTGCAATCTCGTAGCCGCGTTCCTCGCGGAGATCCCGGAGTCTCTTGCCCAGGCCGCCGGCGCGCTTTCCCGCGCCCTCCGGATCGACTTCCTCGGGCGACTTGCCGTACTGCTCGACCAGAAGCTTCCGAAGCCTGCGGAGGAGTTCCGGCAGGATCTGCTTGACGTCTCCCACGATCCCGAGATCGGCGCACGAGAAGATCGACGCCTTCGGATCCCGGTTGATGCCAACCACGTAGCGGGACTGCCGGATGGCGGCCGTGAACTGGATTGCTCCCGAGATGCCGAAGGCGAGCAAGATGTCGGGCGCGATGGTCCGCCCCGTCTGGCCGATCATCCGCTCTTCGTCGACCCAGTGCGCATGGACGGGCGGTCTCGTAGCACCGACCTCCCCGCCCACGAGCCTCGCCAGCTCCCAGAGGCCCTGGAACCGCCCCTCGCTGCCCATTCCCCGGCCCCCGCAGACCACGACGCGCGCATGCTCGAGCGAACGGTCCATGTCCGGATCCTTTTCCGAGCCGACCCGCTTCACCCGCTCCCTGATCTCCTTGTCGGGGAAGGCGATTCTGCGAATCTCGGCCGTTACGCGCCTCTCTTCGGATGGTTCCCCCCCGTCATCCAGGATCACGTCCGGCCGGACGGTGGCCATCTGCGGCCTCTTGTCCGGCGTGAGGATCTTTCCGTAGATCCGGTCCCCGAAGGCCGCCACCGTCTGAACGAGAAGCCCGGTCTCGGGGTCGATGCCCAGTCGAATGCAGTCCGCGCAGAGACCCGTGCCCAGCCGGGCGGCCAGCCTCGGCGCCAGCTCGCGGCCGCAGTCGTTCGAGAGGAAGAGAAAGATCTCCGGGCGCTCCGCACGGACGAGGTGCGCAAGGGCCCCGGTGTAAGTCTCCTGCAGGTAGTGCTCCAGGCGCGGATGGTCCATGCAGAGGATCCGGTCCGCCGGGCCTTCCCGGAAGAGGTCCAGATGAGGCTCCAGGCGCCTTCCCAGAAGCACGAGGGAGAGGGTTGTGCCCCGCTTTCTTGCCAGGCCCGATGCGACCTTGAGCAGGCCGGCGGTGGCCTTCTTCAACGCCTCGGTCCGGACATCCCCGAAGACCCAGACGCCCGCACGGCCCTCGGCAGGGGCGGGACGCGCTGTTTGCTCTTGTGCCGAAGTTGCCAAGGCGCTGTCAGCCTCCCAGTGCGTTGCGTTTCACGAGGACCTCGAGGATCCGCTCCGCGGCCTCTGCCGGGCCTGTCTGGAGGACCTCCCCGGAACGCGGATGCATCCAGAACGCATATTCGTGCGCCACCGTGGCGGAACCCTCCCACCCGATCCGGGCGGGATCCACCTCGAGGTCCTGCCTTCCCCAGACCACGACCTGCGGCTTGCCGAAGGCGCCTTCCACGGATCCGAGGGGAAGAGGCCTCGCTGTCCGCATCGGTCCGGCCACCGTGATCAGGGCGGGCAGGGGAAGGAGCAGCCGTTCGCGGACCCCGTCCAGCCTCCTTTCCACGCGCAAGGTTCCTTCCCTGCAGGATGCCTTGAACACGTACGCCGCCATGGGCAGATCGAGGATCTCGGCCAGTTGCGGGCCCACCTGGGCGGTGTCGCTGTCCAGGGTCTTTGCCCCGCACAGGATCAGCGAAACCTCTCCGATCTTGCGGACGGCCGCGGCCAGCGTGTGCGCCGTTGCGAGCGTATCCGCTCCGGCGAAGGCCGGGTCGGACAGAAGAACCGCCCTGTCGACGCCCAGGGCCAGGGCCTCGCGGACCGCCTCCTCCGCCTGCGGGGGGCCCATGGAAAGGACCGTGACCTGTCCGCCGAGCGTTCCCTTCAAGTCTACGGCAAGATCGAGGGCCCGTCGGTCATAGGGGTTCAGGATCCCTTCGGTCCGGTCCCGGTCGATCTGGAGACCGCCGGCCGTCCGCCTGAAGACCGGCTCACGGGGAACCTGCTTGACGCAGACGACCCACTTCGGCTTCATGGCGCGGGCTTCTCCGTCAGGTTCCTCGCGATCACCATGCGCTGGATCTCCGAGGTGCCTTCGTAGATCTCGGTCACGCGGGCATCCCGCCAGTAACGCTCGATCGGATAGCTTTTCGAATAGCCGTAGCCGCCGTGGATCTGCACCCCGCGGGAGGCGGCGCGGCTGGCCGCCTCGCTCGCATAGAGCTTGGCCATGGCCGAGGCCGAGGAGAAGGGCCGCCCGTTGTCCCGAAGCCAGCCGCCCCGGTAGACGAGAAGCCGGGCCGCCTCGATCTCGGTGGCCGTGTCCGCGAGCATGTTCTGGATCGACTGAAACTGGGTCAGGGGAACCTTGAACTGGACCCTCTGCCGGGCGTACTCGATCGACACGTCGAGGCTTGCCTGGGCGATGCCCAGGGCCTGCGAGGCGATGCCGATCCGGCCCACGTCGAGGGTTTGCAGAGCGATCCGGATGCCCTCCCCGGGCCGCCCGAGCAGGTTCTCCTTCGGGACCGGGCAGTCGGTCATGATCAGGGACGAGACCGGGTTCGCGCGCATGCCGCAGAGGTCCTCCAGGGGGCCGACCGAGAAGCCGCGCATGCCTCTCTCCACGATGAGGGTGCTCAGGCCCCGCCTCCTGTCCTCCGGGTCGGTGCGGGCGAGCACCACGGCCACGCCCGCGATCGCGCCGTTGGTCACCCAGATCTTGTTGCCGTTTAGGATGTAGCGGTCCCCTTCGAGAACGGCCGTCGCCTCGGTAGCCGAGGCGTCCGAGCCGGCATTCGGCTCGGTCACGCAGAACGCGCCCAACCGGTCGCCCGAGCACATGGCGGGCAGGATGCGCCTCTTTTGTTCCTCGGTTCCAAAGGACTCGATCGGGTACAGGGAGACGCTGTTGTGAACCGTGACGGCCAGGGCGACCCCCGCGCAAACCCGCGCCAGTTCTTCGATCGTGATGGCATAGCTCACGGTGTCCAGCCCGGCCCCCCCCCATTCCGGCGAGGCCTGGAGGCCGAACAGGTTCATGGCCTTCATGTCGTCCATCAGCTCCCATGGGAAGCGCGCCTGCCGGTCGAGCTCTTGAGCGATGGGGCCGATCCGGCTCGTGGCGAAATCCCGCACCGTCCTGCGAATGACCCTCTGCTTCGGGCTGATCTCGAAATCCAAGGCTCGTCCCCCGCTCAGTCTCGTCTGGCCGAATCCTCTTCGAAGGCGACCACGATGGGCCGGATGCAGCGCTGGAAGGTGATCGGTGTGCCCTCGAAGTCCTCGAGCAGGTGGTCCAGGAAGGCGGGCCGGTAGGGGGCGCTGCGGTAATCGAAGTTCTGCGGCACGAGGCTGAACTCCTCGCTGCCGAAGAAGCTCTCGGCCGGATCTTTCCGCCGGGCGATGAACCGGGGCAGGTTGAGGACCCCGGCAACTCGGCGGAACCGCCTGAAGGCGGTACGCCGGGAGAGATAGCAGTCGGCCATCCTCCTCTTGGTGTCGAGTTCCCCGGCGTCCAGAGTGATCCGGTACGGCTGCCCGGGACTTCTGGCCTGCATGGGCCGTGGCAGAAGGGTCATCGCCACGTAGAGAGGGAACTGGTACAGGGGAATGTCCGCCTCCACGTCTTTGGCGAAGTTCCTCAGCGCGAGGGCGGCGAAGAAATGCGCCAGGCTGTGTTCCGGATGGCCCCCGTGGAAGGCCACGGCAAAGGCGGCATCCGGCCCGAACTCGTAGACCGCCTCCGCAATGTTCCTCCGGACCGGCTCGAAGAAGGCGACCTCCTCGGAAAGCCGAAGGGGGGCCTTCTTCAGTCGGGCCAGGTTGCGGTAGATCTCGTTTTCCGAATGGCCGAGGAACCGGGCCTGCCCTGCCTCCACGTCCGCGGTCCGAAGGCTCTCCAGGGCCTCGATCTTGCGGATGGCCGCGTACCGGCCCGGATCCAGGCCCTCGGATCGCGCGAGCTTGTCGCCGTTGGTCAGGAAGACCACCCGGATCCGATTCTTGAGCCGCTGGAGGATCCCGGAGCAGGCCAGTTCGTCGGCCGGGTGCGCGAGAAACAGGATCGGCTTCTCGCAGCCTGAAAATACCTGTGGGAGGCAATCCGTACTCACCGCTTCGATCCGGTCCGGTCAGCCCATCCGCGCCTTCATGTTCGAGAAACCCGGAAGGACTCATCCTAGGAGATGCACACCCCCCGGTCAACCGGTCAAGGAGAGGGCGGGATGGAAGGGTCAAGGGGTAGGACCCTGAACTCGATCCTTCGGTTCCGGGCACGGCCCTCGGCGTGGCGGTTGGTGGCGATGGGGTGTACCTCGCCGTATCCCTTGGTGACCATCCGGGAAGCGGGCACGCCCTGGGATACGAGGTAGGCCTTCACCGCCTCGGCCCGTTCAAGGGAGATCTCCCGATTGCGGCTTGCCGGTCCCTCCCGGTCCGTGTGGCCGCCGATCTCTACGATAAGGTCAGGGTTCGCTTTGAGCAGCCTTGCAGCTTCGTCGAGGTCCGGCGAGGAACCCGGGGCGAGTGTCGTCGCTGCGGGCCCGAAGCCAATGGTGGGCAGCGTGATCTCTCCTCTCTGCAGCGGCGAGCACCCGGATCCGTCCGCCGCGGCCCCCGGATTGGTTTGCGGGCATGCATCAAGGCCGTCGGGCACACGGTCTCCATCCGTGTCGATCCCGCATCCCCTCTCGTCCACCGCCGCCCCGAGGGGGGTGCCCTCGCACCGGTCGATCCCGTCGAGCACGCCGTCGCTGTCCGTGTCGTACGGGCAGCCTTCCTGGTTGACCGGGGCACCCGGATCCGTGTCTCCGCACCTGTCCAGGCCGTCCAGGACGCCGTCCGCGTCCGAGTCCCTCGGGCAGCCTACCGCATCCACCGTGGCCCGCCGGGCCGTTGCCGCGCATTGATCGATCCCGTCGAAGACCCCGTCCCGGTCCTCGTCCGCCGGGCATCCGCGGAGATCGACCACCGCCCCTGCCGGCGTGTCGGGGCACGCATCCTGCCGGTCTTGGATCCGATCGCCGTCCGAGTCCCTCGTCCTGCGCACGAGCTCAACGGCCGGCGGCGCCGGCTCTCCGCGGCCCTCCGCCGCCGAGGGCACTGCCGCGAATTCCTTACGGGGGGGCGGGAACAAGGGCGGATCCGCGCGGAGAACAGGAAAGGCCTCCGGTGCCCCGGAGAGCAGAAGGGCCAGACTCAAGGCCAGCGATACGCCCGCCTGCATCCTCTTCCCGTTTCGTCTGCGAATTCTATGTGGGTAACGAACCCTTCCATACAACAAGCCGTTCCCGTTATCAAGGTCGCCGCGTTCTGGGCTGGAGCCATGCCGTTTGGCTTCCATCCGATAGAGGTCTGCCTTCCCTGTAGCGGTTTCGGCCTCCCCGTTGACTCTCCGCGGGCTCTTCCTATACGGTTCTGCGACAATAAAAGGAGAAGCGGTCATGCGCGTCGGATTCGACAACGAACAGTACCTGCAGGAGCAGACCTCGGCCATCCTGGAGCGGGTCGAGCAGTTCGACAACAAGCTCTACTTGGAGTTCGGCGGAAAGCTGCTCTTCGACTACCACGCCTCCCGCGTCCTGCCGGGCTTCGACCCGAACGTGAAGATGAAGCTTCTCAAGCAGCTCCAGGACAAGGCGGACATCCTGCTCTGCATCTACGCCGGGGATATCGAACGGAAGAAGGTGAGGGCGGACTTCGGCATCACCTATGATTCGGACGCCCTCAAGCTGATCGACGATCTTCGGGAGTGGGGCCTCGGGGTCGTGGGCGTGGTGATCACCCGATTCGAGAACCAGCCCGGGGCCCGGCTCTTCCGCAACCGGCTGGAACGCCGGAACATCAAGGTTTACACCCACAGCTTCACCAAGGGGTACCCCACGGATGTGAATCTCATCGTCAGCGACCAGGGTTATGGGGCCAACGAGTATATCGAGACAGACAAGCCGCTCGTGGTGGTCACCGGGCCGGGCCCGGGCAGCGGCAAGCTGGCGACGTGCCTGTCCCAGTTCTACCACGAGCACAGGCGGGGCGTTCGGGCCGGCTATGCCAAGTTTGAAACCTTTCCCATCTGGAACTTGCCCCTCAAGCACCCGGTGAACATGGCCTACGAGGCGGCCACCGCCGATATCCGGGACTTCAATCTCATCGATCCTTTTCATCTGGAGCGTTACGGGAAGACGGCGGTCAACTACAATCGCGACGTGGAGGCCTTTCCGGTGCTCAAGCGGATCATGGAGAAGATCACGGGGTCGACGATCTACCACTCGCCCACGGACATGGGGGTGAACCGCGCGGGCTTCGGCATCACGGACGACGAGGCCGTACGGGAAGCGGCCAAGCAGGAGATCATCCGAAGGTTCTTCCGGTACAAGTGCGAATACGCCATGGGCTTTACGGACGTGGAAACCTGCCGGAAGGCCGAGTTGCTCATGAAGGAGCTCAGCCTGGACCCGGAGTACCGTAGGGTCGTGGGGCCGGCCATGGAGGCGGCCGAGGAGGCGGAGAGAACGGGCAAGGGAAACGAAGACGTTTTCTGCGGTGCTGCCCTGGAGCTCAGGGACGGCACCATCGTCACGGGAAAGAACTCCGCCCTCATGCACGCGGCATCGAGCCTCGTTCTGAACGCCATCAAGCAACTGGCCGGGATCCCGGACAAGATCCATCTCCTGTCGCCCAACGTCATCGAGTCGATCGCAAACCTGAAGAAGAACATCATGAACCGCAAGACGGTGAGCCTGAACCTGGAGGAGACCCTCATCGCGCTCACCATCAGCGCGACGACCAACCCGACCGCTCAGCTTGCCATGGAGAAGCTCAAAGAGCTTCAAGGCTGCGAGATCCACACGACCCACATGCCGACCCCCGGCGACGAGGCCGGCCTGCGGAGGCTGGGCGTGAACCTGACCAGCCATCCCGACTTCGCAACGAAGCGGCTCTTTCTCTCGTGAGTGTGCCGCGCTCAGGACGGCCACCCCACGGTTCCGAGCCCGGCGGCCCCTTGTCTGCATCCAAGACGGTATAGGCCAATTTGTTCGATCCGGCTGTAACGTATGCATACTGAAAACCTCCGCAACTGGCAGCACAGCCACATTTTCGGGCAGGACCGCAGGCGCCCCGGCGAGGTGCGCACCCTTGTCGTGATCGGAATCACGGCCGCCATGACGGCCGTCGAGGTCGCGGCCGGCGTTCTTTTCGGGTCGATGGCCCTGCTGGCCGACGGCCTGCACATGGCCTCGCACGCTGCGGCCCTCAGCATCAATGCCTTTGCCTATGCGCACGCGAGGCGCCATGCGCGCGACCCCCGTTACAGCTTCGGCACGGGCAAGGTCAATGCACTCGGAGGGTTCAGCGGTGCTCTGCTGCTGGCCCTGTTCTCCCTCTCGATGGCCTGGGAAAGCCTGGTCCGGTTTGCCCACCCGGTTGAGATCGTTTTCAATCAGGCCATCCTCGTGGCCGTGCTCGGGCTCCTTGTGAACGGGGCTTGCGTGTTCATTCTCGGCGTTGAGGAGCAGGATCGCGGCACAGCTGAGCCTCAGGCAGACCGGGCGCACCAGGGCGACCACAACCTCAAGGCGGCTTACCTGCATGTGATGGCGGATGCACTGACCTCGGTGCTCGCGGTTTTCGCGCTGCTCGCCGCGAAATACGCCGGATTCGTCTGGATGGACCCGGCCATGGGCATCGTGGGCGCCATCCTGGTGGCCCGGTGGTCGATGGGCCTGCTCCGCGCTACAAGCGGGGTCCTGCTCGACCGGCAGGGTCCGGCGCGCATTCGAGAGCGGATCCGGGAGAGTATCGAAAGGGACGGCGACAGCCGGGTCTCGGACCTGCATCTCTGGGCGGTCGGCCCCGATGTCTACGCCGCGATCGTGGTTGTCGTAGCGCATGCAGCGGCAACGCCCGAAGAGTACAAGGCACGCATCCCGGCGGACCTCGGCCTTGCCCATGTGACGATCGAGGTTCACGAGAGCCCGCGGGCCGGCAGCGAGCGGACCTGTTCCCGGACGGCGCCGGGCATGTGACGGCATGTTTCCCGACGGGCGGGACCTCTGCGTCTCTGCCGTCCTTGCGGCCGCCCGAGAGCGCCCCTGTTGCGAAGGGACTGCATCAAGTCTATCATTCGATGAATGCAACGGGATTCGCTCACGGGACAATTGTAACCCCTCCCCTTGATCCGCTCCCCTCAAAGGGGAGCGGAAAAGGCTGCGGCGGCACACCCCTCTCCCCCTCGGGGAGAGGGAAAGGGTGAGGGGCAGTCCAGACGCGTCGAAGGTCGCTTCATGCGTTCGAACTAGAACGTCGAGGGGTTTCGCAAGAGGAGTGCAGCAGGGATGGGGCGTATTCCGGCAGACAGGGTCCGCAAGCCCGTTTGCATCGTGGGAGGCGGGGTCATCGGGCTCGCCATCGGCTGGCGCCTGGCCAGGCAGGGTGCGGCCGTGGAGATTTTCGAGCGGGACGACGCCGGCAGGGGGGCGAGCTGGGCCGCTGCGGGCATGCTTGCGCCCGTTTCCGAGGTCGGCTTCGAGGACGAGGGCTTTCTCGCCCTGGGCGGCGAGAGCCTGCGTCTGTACCCCGAGTTCCTGGACGAACTGAGCGGGGACGCCGGCGTCGAGGTCCGGCTGGACACCCGGGGGACGCTCCTCATCGGGCTGGACCGGGACGATGCCGAGAGGCTGCGCCGGCTCTACGATTTCAGGGAGCATCTGGGCCTGCCGGTAAAATGGCTTTCCGGAACCGAGGCCAGAGAGATCGAGCCGCTCGTGTCTCCCAGGGCGAGTTCCGCGATCTGGATCCCGGATGACCATCAGGTGGACAACCGTGCCCTGGTGGGTGCCCTGAAGGCGGCCTTTCGGAAATGCGGGGGCACCCTGCACGAGCATCGATCCGTCTCGGAGGTGCTTCTGCGGGGAGGGCGAGTGACCGGCGTGCGGACCGGGGAGGGGGACACCGGTGCATCGTGCGTCGTGATCGCCGCCGGGTGCTGGTCGAAGCAGATCGGAGGGATCCCCAAAGAGCTTCTCCCGCCCGTGCGGCCCGTCAAGGGCCAGATCATCACGTTGGGTTCGGATCGTACCTACTCGTTCCTGCACGTCATTCGGGCCCCGGACGCCTATTTCGCGCCGAAGGGGGACGGCAGGATCGTTCTCGGCGCCTCCGAGGAGGACATGGGGTTCGACACGACGGTCACGGCCGGGGCTGTCTACCGGCTCCTCGAGCGAGGCTGGAGGGCCGTCCCCTCCATTTATGATCTCCCGATCCGGGAGATCATCGCAGGGCTCCGGCCCGGCAGCCGGGACCACGACCCGATCGTGGGCAAGACCACGATCGAGCGCCTCTATTACGCGACCGGCCACTACCGCCACGGAATCCTGCTGACGCCCGTCACGGCCCTGGAGATCTGCGGCCTGATCCTGGAAGGCAAGCCGACCGGGTTCTTTGCCCCCTTTGCGCCGACGCGTTTCTTCCCGGCCGGGGCACGTTCGGTCGTTTGGTAGACGGGACGGGGGCGCATTGCGTTTCGGAGGGTTCGAATGAAGCTGATCGTCAACGGAAAGCAGGTCGAGGCACAGCCCGGGATCACGGTCGAGGCGCTGTTTGCGCAGATCCTCAAGACGGCGGCCCGGGACGGGTACGCCGTGGCGGTCAACGGCGAGGTGGTTCGCAAGGGCTCCTGGGGAGCCAGATGCCTCGAGACGGGCGACAGGGTGGAGATCATCCGGGCGGTGCAGGGAGGCTGATTCCGACCGGCCCATCCTGCGGTTTCCCTCAAACTGGCAAGGGGTCATCGAGATGGATCCATGGAAGATCGCGGACAGGACGTTCCACTCCAGGCTGATCATGGGGACCTCCCGGTATCCGGACCCGCAGACCCTGCTCGATTCGCTCGAGGCTGCGGGCACGGAACTCGTGACCGTGGCGATCCGGAGGGTGAATCTCGAGGATCCGGACGAGGAAAGCCCGATCAACTTGCTCGATCGGAAAAAGTACCAGATCCTGCCGAACACGGCGGGCTGCTACACGGCCAAGGAGGCGGTGCTCACCGCGCATCTCGCCCGCGAGGCGCTGGGCACGCACTGGATCAAGCTCGAGGTGATCGGGGATGAGGAGACCCTGTTCCCGGACGTTCCCGAGCTCCTGAAGGCGGCCGAGGAGCTCATTCACGAAGGGTTCGTGGTCCTGCCCTATTCGAACGACGATCCGATCACGTGCAGGAAGCTCGCCGACATGGGCTGCGCGGCCGTGATGCCGCTCGGCGCGCCGATCGGCTCCGGCATGGGCATCCGTAACCCTTACAACCTGATGATCATCCGCGATCTCATCGGCGTACCCATGATCGTGGACGCCGGGGTCGGCACCGCCTCGGACGCGGCCGTTGCGATGGAGCTCGGGGCGGACGGTGTTCTGCTCAATACGGCGGTGGCCCAGGCCAAGCACCCGGTCCGGATGGCCCGGGCCATGCGGCTCGCCATCGAGGCGGGGCGGCTCGCCTTTCAAGCCGGGCGCATCCCCCGGAGGCTCTACGCGACCGCCTCGAGCCCCCTGGAAGGCCGGATCGGGCTCGTAGACGAATGATCGATTTCAGGCTCTACCTCGTGACCGACAGGGCCGTGTGCGTCTCCGGGGCGCTGGAGACGGTCGTGGACCGGGCCTGCGCGGCAGGGGTGCGCGCGGTGCAGCTTCGGGAGAAGGACCTCTCCGCGAAGGCCTTGCACGAGCTAGCGGTCACCATGCGCGAGGTGACGAGGCGCAGCCGGTCCAGGCTCTTCATCAATGACCGGGCGGACATCGCCCTCGGGGTCGGCGCGGACGGGGTCCACTGCCCGGAGGGCGGGCTTCCGGTCCGCCTGGTGAAGCGGATCTGCCCCGATGCCCTGGTGGGTGCGAGCGCCCACCGCCTCGAACGGGCGAAAGAGGCCGCCGCGGCCGGCGCCGACTTCGTGCTCTTCGGGCCGGTGTTCGCCACGCCGTCCAAGGCGAGGTTCGGCAAGCCTCAGGGGCTGGATGCGCTCGCGGCCGTCGCGAGAGAAGCGGGCGTGCCCGTGTTGGCGATCGGCGGCATCACGCCGGAGAACGCGCATCTGTGTCTCGACAAGGGCGCCGCCGGCGTGGGCGTCGTCTCGGCCGTCCTTGCGGCGGAGAATGTCCCGGCGTCCGTGGAGGCCTTCCGCAGAAGCCTGGGAGGCCTGTAGCAGAACCGAGAAGACGGCGGAAGGGATTGCTTTCGCCCCAGATTGCCCTGCCGGATCCCGGTTCAGGATCCTCTCCCCGCCGAGGCTGACGCGAGGGTCTCCCGCAGAAGCAAGCTCGAGGCCAGGGCTCCGACGCCGCACAGGAAAAGCAAGAAGAAGGCCTGTTCATAGCCGGCGATCGCAAAGGCCCCTTCGACCCTTCCGCCTCTCTCCAGGATCGCCCCGAGAAGAGGCTGGAAGACCGCGGCGCCGGCGAAGGGGAACAGGTTGAGCAGTCCCATCGCGGTTCCCGCGATCTCTGAAGGGAACATCTCCTTGGCGATCGTGAAGGCGATGCCGGCCACGGCGTTCGAGGAGACGCTCAGGAAGAAGCAGAGAACGTACATCGCGCCAAGGGGGATGCGGTCCGTGCGGAAGGCGAGCAGGCCGGTGAGCAGGGCGAGGAGGATGCTGGCGAGGACAATCACCGGCTTGCGGGCGAAGAAAACGCGGTCCGACAGGATGCTCGCAAAGGGAGCGCCCAGGATCATGCCGATTGCCAGCATGGAAAGGACCCGGCCGGCCCGGGCGGGATCGAGCCCGTAGACGTGCATCAGGTAAGGGCCGGCCCAGAGCCCGCCGAAGGCGAATACGATACCGCCCATGCAGAAGAACCACGCGGCGGCGGGCCAGAAAGGCCCGTGCGCGAGGACGTCGCGCATCGTTGCCGGCCGGCCGCCCCGGATCCTATTCCGCGTCGGGCGCGGGGCATGGGGGGCCGGGCGCGGCCCGGCCGGCGGCCTCTCGCCGTTCGGAGGCCGGTCCCGGACGAGCAGCCAGACGAGCAGGGAGACCGCCAGGGTGAGAATGCCGATCGCGGCGAACGAAGACCGCCAGCCGATCCACGCGTCCAGAAGGCCCAGAGGCTCCGTGGCGACGAGCATCCCGATGCCTCCGGCAGCCAGAAGAAGGCCGGTCGTCAAGGCGAACTCTTGCGGGAGGAACCACTCGGCCAGCAATTTCAAGGCCGGTACGAAGAACACCGAAACGCCGAGCCCCACCAGGGTGCGCCCCGCGATGGCCGAGGCCGGGCCGGTGGCCGAGGCGAGCAGGAGACATCCTGCGAACGCGATCACGAGGAAGAGCGAGATGCTCTTCCTCGGCCCCCAGGAGTCGGACAGCAGGCCCGCCGGGATCTGCATGACCGCATAGGGGTAGAAGTAGGCGGCTCCGAGAAGGCCGAAAAGCGTTCCTCCCGCGCCCAGGTCCCTCATCATGTCCACGGCCAGCACGGCCGGGCAGAGGCGGTGAAAGTAAACGAGGATGTAACCCGCAGCGAGGAGCAAGAGAATGAACCAGCGGTTACGCACCCCGTGCGCCGGCAGAGCCCCGATCGCCAATCCCCCCGTAAAGGTCAGAAGGTAGACCGTCCACGATATCCGAAGGGTCGCCCGCATGGCAAGCGCCGCGAGAGATCTTTGCAAGCCGGAAGGCTTTCAGAGATCCTCCGGGACGAGGGCGGCGACCTCGTCGATGCGCGAGGCCCCCGCGAGGAGCATGACGAGCCGGTCGATCCCCAGCGCGATCCCCGCGCTGGGCGGCAGGCGGCCCAGGAAGGCGAGGAACTTCTCCGGAAGGGGATAGGCCTTCGCGCCGCGTGCCCGCCTCCGCTCGTTCGCCTCCTCGAACCTTCGCCTCTGCTCCTGCGGGTCGGTGAGTTCCGAGAAGCCGTTGGCGAGTTCCAGGCCGCCGGCAAAGAGCTCGAGCCGTTCCGCGACTCTCGGGTCGTCGGCCTTCCTCCGGGCCAGGGAGGCCTCGCAGGCCGGGAAGTCGACGAGAAAACAGGGTCTCTCCCCGCGCAGGGCCGGGATCACCTTCAGCCCGAGGTCCCGCTCGAACCGCTGCGGGTCTTGTTCGGCGATGGGATCCCAGCCCGCATGCGTCCGAAACGCCTCCCGGACGGTCAGCCGGTTCCAGGGCGGGGCCAGGTCGATCGATTCACCGAGATACTCGATACGTTCGTCGCCGCAAACGGCCCGGCAGACGGCGGGAAGCAACCCCTCGCAGTCATCGGCCAGGGCCATGTAGTCCCGGCCGGTCCGGTACCATTCGAGCATGGTGAACTCGGGAAGGTGCTGCTCCCCCCGCTCCCGCCCGCGGAAACAGGGCCCGATCTGAAAGATCCTGTCGTAGCCTGCTGCGAGCAGGCGCTTCATGTGGATTTCCGGGGAGGGGAGCAGAAAGCCCGTCTCTGCCTCGACGGCGTGAATGTGCTCCTCGGGGATGAGCGAGGGGCTTACGAGCGGCGTCGTGACCTCGAGAAAGCCCTGCTCCCGGAAGAAGCGCCTGATCGACCGCAGGGCCTTTTCGCGGAGCGCCAGGTTGGCGCGCTTGGAGGCGAGACGTGTCAGCTCTTCCATGGAGTATACCGGCAGGCGGTCATAGGGGGAAGAGGCGAAATGTGGAACCGGCTCCCTCATTTCACCCGGGAGACGTACTGGCCGGTGCGCGTGTCCAGGCGGAGGGTTTCCCCCTCTTCGATGAACAAGGGGGCCTGGATCTCGTAACCGGTCTCCAGGGTGACCGGCTTGCTCGCGCCCGTGGCGGTGTCCCCCTTCACGCCCGGGTCCGCACGGACGACCTTCAAATCGACAAAGGTGGGCAGACCGATCGATATCGGCTTGGAACGGAAGAACGAGACGCTCACCTTCAGATTGTTGATCAGGAAGTTCTTGGCGTCCCCCACCTGCTCTTCGTCCATTTCCACCTGCTCGTACGTGGAGGTGTTCATGAAGCAGTACTTGTCGCCCTCGTGGTAGAGGAACTCCATCGTCTGCTCTTCCAGGTCCGCCTCTTCGAAACGGTCGCCGGATCGGTAGTTGCGATCGAACTGCGAGCCCGTGATCAGGTTCTTCAACCTGCACTTGTACAGGGCCTGGCCCTTACCGGGCTTCACGAAGGAGAAATCGGTGATGATGTAGGGTTCACCGTCGATCTGGATCTTCAAGCCCTTGCGAAGATCGGATGCTTCGTACATGGCTTCCTCGGACCCTTCTAGGAGGATGCGGTGGAGGTGCTCTCCCCGTCCAGGAGCTTCCTCAGGCTGGGGGTGGAACCGAGACGGCGCAGACGTCTCTTTCGGGCCCTGCCCATCTTGGAGAGCTTCCTTTTGCGAATGCTGTGGGTCTGTTTCGAATTCGAGGCCATGATATCCCTTTCCTTCGTGCCGGCGGCGATTGAACTGGATACAAGCCTGTTAGTATATGGATTCGTCCGATTCCGGTCAACATCGCAGGATTTCTTTGACTTGGCCGGGGCCATTTGTTAGCCTTGGCTCGACCTTCAAGCGAGCCGAGGAGGGCAAATGTATCGAAGAATGCTGGTGTCTTTCGCGGGGGTCCTCATCCTGGCGACTCTGGCCGGATGCGGCTACAACAAGCTTCAGGGACTGGACGAGGAAGTGAAATCCGCCTGGGCCGAGGTGCTCAATCAGTATCAGAGGCGGTTCGACCTGATTCCCAACCTGGTCAACACGGTCAAGGGGTACGCGAGCCACGAGCGAGAGACCCTGGAGGCGGTTGTCGAGGCCCGCGCCAAGATCGGGCAGATGCGGGCAGACGCCTCCACCATCGAAGACCCGCAGGCATTCCAGAGCTTTCAGAATGCCCAGTCGGGGTTGGCCGGCGCTCTGCAGCGCTTGATGGTCGTGGTCGAGCGTTACCCGGATCTCAAGGCGGATCAGAATTTCCGCGACCTCCAGGTCCAGCTCGAGGGAACGGAGAACCGCATCGCCGTGGCGCGCCGAAGGTATATCGAAGCGGTGAAGACATACAACAAGGCGGTTCGTTACTTCCCCACGAATCTGACCGCAAAATACATCCTCCGCCTGGAGACCCGCGAGGCCTTTCAGCCCGAGGGGCAGCCCATCGACAGGCCCCCGGAGGTGAAGTTCTGACGCGGCCTGCGCCGCAGGGACCCGGGGCCCGGGGGTCCGGGGTCGGCCCCCCGCCGTTCCCTGCCTATGTGGGTTTCTCGCAACACGATGAACGATAGGCTTGTTTTCGATAAGGGTCTCCAAGAGAATGACAAAGCCTTCTGTTTCCCGTAACGCCGGCCGACTCCTTCTCGCCGCTCTTTTCGTCTGCGTTCATCTGGATGCCTATTGCCTCGAGGTTCCCCGGGCCGAGGGATACGTGAACGATCACGCAAACCTGCTGACCCCCCAGGAGAAGGCCCGGTTGGAGTCCCTGCTCAGGCGTTTCGAGGCCGAGACGACCAACCAGGTGGTCCTGCTGATCGTGCCCTCCCTGGAAGGGGACAGCCTGGAGGATTTCAGCATCCGGGTCGCCGAATCGTGGAAGCCCGGCCGGGAGGGCAGGGACAACGGCGTGATCTTTCTGGTGGCCCTCGAGGACCGCAAGGCAAGGATCGAAGTGGGCTACGGGCTCGAAGGGGCCCTGACCGACGCCCAGGCGGGCCGGATCCTGCGGAACCTCGTATTTCCCGCCTTCCGAGAGGCAGACTACTCCGGCGGAATCCAGGCCGGCCTGGTCGGCATCCTGCAGAGCGTTCAGGGGGAATTCCCGTCTCAGGCCGGGGAAAAACCGGAGCCGTCCCGGCAGGCCCGGGCCCAGGCGAGCGGCCTCCTGCTGCTTCTGCTCCTCTTCCTGCTCCTCTTCTCCCGCGCGGGCCGGTTCTTCCTGCTGGGGGGCCTGCTGGGAGGCATGTGGGGAGGCGGGCGGGCAGGCGGCAGGGGAGGTTTCGGCGGCGGTTTCGGCGGGTTCAGCGGCGGGGGGGGAGGCTTTGGCGGGGGCGGGGCCTCAGGAGGCTGGTGAATCATCTGGAATGGATCGATGAAGGTCAAGGACATATTCACGCCGGAGAGCGAGAACAAGGTCGAAGAGGCGGTCGCCCGCGCCGAGTCCCGGACCTCGGGGGAGATCGTGCCCATGGTCGTGGACCGATCGGATGCCTACCTGCACGTGGATTTCATGGGGGCCCTGATCGTGCAGTTCGCCGCCCTCCTGGCAGGCGTCTGGCTCCTGCCCGTGTGCGACTACCTCTGGCTTGTCGGCCTTCAGATCGTGGGCCTCGTGGCCGGATTCCTTGCCTTCCGCTTCGTCGGCCCCTTGAAGCGCGTCTGCCTCTCCCGCAGGGTTGCCGAGGAGGAGGTCTTCGAACGGGCTCTTCGCGCCTTCCGCGAGATGTCCGTGAGCCGCACAGCGGAGCGGACCGGCATCCTGATTCTGGTCTCCCTGCTCGAGCGTCGCGTCCAGTTGCTGGCGGACTCCGGGATCAACGCGCGCGTGAAACCCGGAACGTGGGACGAGGTGGTCGGGATCGTTCTGGCTGGCATTCGCGCGGACGATCTCTGCCGGGGTCTCTGTGAGGCCATCGAGCGGTGCGGCGAGATCCTGGCCCGGGAATTCCCCAGCCGACCGGAGGACGTGAACGAATTGCCGGACGGCCTCCGGAAGGGGTGAGGGGCGGCCGGAATCATGCAGTAAGACGGAACCGGCCTCTTTTGGGGAAGGAAAGAGGCCCTCGGAAGATGGAAGACCGCAAGGCTGCAGAAAAAGGAGGTGCCCGATGATCCGGCTGGTCTACGTCCTTCGGAAACTGCCGAACCTGTCCCTGAAGGAGTTTCAGGACTACTGGCGGAACGTTCACGGCCCGCTCGTAGCCAAGCATTCCACGACGCTTCGGGTCCGTCGGTACGTGCAGACCCACACGCTCGACGATCCGATCAACGCCCTGCTGCAGGCACCCCGCGGCACACGGGAGCCTTTCGATGGGGTGGCCGAGCTGTGGTGGAACCACGAGAGCGAGGCCGCCGAGGCGGTGGGCTCCCCGGAAGGCCGGGCCGCGGCGGCGGAGTTGCTCGAGGACGAAAAGAGGTTCATCGATCTTTCGGGGTCGTCCATGTACTGGGCGACCGAGATCCCCCAGATCAATCCCACGCCGGAGAACATCGTGGCCCGGCAGGAGACACCGATCATCAAGCTCTGCTTCTTCGGGCATCACAGGCCGGAACTCACCCCGGAGCAGGCCGCGCTTTACTGGCGCATGCATCACGGCCCGCTCGTCCGCTCCCTGGCGCCGGCCGCTCGCATCAAGCGCTACCTGCAGGTCCACAGCCTTCCGACGCCCCTGAACGAGGCGGTGCGGGAGCCCCGGGGCAGGATGGCGGAGCCCTTCATGGGCCATGCCGAGCTCTGGTTCGACCGGCTTGAGCTTGCAGGCGCGGCGACCACCCCGGAGGGGGCCAGGGCCATGGAGTTGCTCGTGGAGGACGAGGGGAAGTTCACCGATCTGAAGCGTTCCAGCCTTTGGATCGCAAAGGAGCACGTCTTCGTCGACCGGTGAGTCCCCTTACGCCCGACTACAGGTCGTGCAGGTCCGAAACCTTCAGCACGACCCCGAGTTCGGCCGCCTTGGCGCTGAAGTCCTCCATCAGCCGCGTGAGGGCCTGCCGGTCCCTTTCCCGGTAGATGAGAAACAGGTTTGTCATCTTCTGTTTCTCGGCGGGGGCGTGCCTGCCGGCCAGGCCGATCCGCCTCGCCAGGGGCTGGATTTCCCCTAGGATTTCCTCCACATTCGAATACCTGCGGGTGGGATCGGAACGCGAGGCCTTCCGGATGAAGCGCCGAAGCTCCTCGGGCAGGCCGGCCACCCGTTCCGCAGGATCCGGTATGTTATTGCGCAGGTGCAGATCAAGCAGATCACGGACCTGCTCCGCCTCGAAAGGTTTTGCCCCGGTGACCATTTCGTAGGCAAGGATGCCCAGCCCGTAAATGTCCGTCCTCGCATCGACCGGATCCCCCTCGATCTGTTCCGGGGAGATGTAGGCTGCCGTGCCGGCCAGATTGATGTCCTGGGTTCCGACGGGGCAGGCGAGCCCGAAATCGAGGATCTTCACCCGGTCGCCCGGAATCAGGTAGATGTTGTCCGGGTTCAGGTCGCGGTGGATGACCCCGCGCCGGTGGGCGTAGTCCAGACCGAGGCAGATCTGGAGCAGAATGTCCAGCGCCAGCGGGACGGGCAGGCGCTTCAGGCGCCCCAGCAGTCCGCGCAGGCTTTCTCCCTCCAGCAGCTCCATGATGATGAAGACCGTCCTGAAGCGTTCCTCGATGTCATAGATCCGCAGGATGTTCTCGTGATTGAGAGCGGCGATCGTCTTGGCCTCGCGGCGGAAGCTTTCGAGAAAATCGCTGTTCATGGCCAGGTTGTGCCGCATCATCTTGATGGCCACCGGCATGCTCAGCGTGGCGTGGATCCCTTTGTAGACGATGCTGAATCCGCCGCGCCCTCTTCCTTGAGGACCCTCTTGAAGAAATCGCAGTCCATGCAGGAGTTCCGTTTTTCCGCGAAGGTGCCCTGCACCTGGCCGCCGCAGAATGTGCCGGCCACGGCCCAGCAGATTCTTCCGCCGGCGGCCCCGCCGTTTATTCCATCGAACGAAGTGTCGGCGGCAGCGGGGCAGACGCCCATCTCGGCGACCTTGTCGCCGCCCGGTTCCCTGCCGCAACGGATGAATTCCCAGCAGTTCAGCCTCTCCCGTTCCATGACGATTCTCGCTCCTCTGCTCCGGTGGACCGGCGCGGCGCTGCCTACCGGTCTCTCTTCAGGGTGAAGGAGAGATAAGGGGCGAAAAGTTCCGGCTCGAGCAGGAAGGAGTCATGCCCCTTGTCCGAATGGACCGTAATGTGTTGTGTCGGGACGCCGCAATCCTTGAGGACCCGAACGAGACCGGCCTGTTCCTCGGGATACGAGCAGACGTCCGAGTCGATGCTGAACACCAGGAATCGCTGATCCCTGCAGCGCGAAAACACGTCTTGAATGTCCATGGCCCCCGTGTCCGCCACGAGATCGAACCTCTGCCAGGCCTGCATGATGCGCAGATAGGTGTTGGCGTCGAACCGGTCGACGAATTTCCGCCCCTGATGGAGCATGTAAGACTCCACCGGGTGGCTGATCTCGTAACGTTTCAGATCCTCCTCCTTCCGGACCGTCTCGCCACGGGCCCGGGCCTCCATGACCTGCAGGGAGACGTAGGTCTTGTGCGCGATCATCCGCGCCAGGGCGAGCCCCTTGGCAGGGCGAGGCCCTCCATAGAAATCCCCGCCCTGAAAGTGCGGGTCCGCCTCGATGGCATAGACCTGCTCGAAGTTGTGGATCCGCTGCAGGATGGTCACCTCGTGCCCGCAGGCGATGGGAATGACGGTTCGGACCCTTTGCGGATAGCGGGTCGCCGCCGTCAATGCGAGCAGGCCCCCGAGAGAGCCCCCGGTCGCTGCGTGAAAGCACCCGATGCCGAGAAAGTCCGCCAAGCGCATCTGGGAGTCGACGATGTCACAGAGCGATATCCCGGGAAAACGGCTGCCGTAAGGCCTTCCGGTGCGCGGGTCGACGGAGCCGGGGCCGGTCGAGCCGTAACAGCCGCCCAGGTAGTTGGCGCACACCACGAAGAAGAGATCCGTGTCCAGTGCCTTGCCCGGCCCGATGAAGTCGTCCCACCACCCGACCCTGCAATCCTCTCTCCAGAGGTCCCCCACCCCCGGTACCGACGGGTTGTAACCCGCGGCGTTCTGGCTCCCGGACAGGGCGTGAAAGAGCAGGATCGCATTGTCGCGGTCTGGCGCAAGCCTGCCGTAGGTCTGGTAGGCGAGCGTCACGGGTCCCAGCCGCTCCCCGTTTTGAAGGCGAAGAGGTTCTTCTCCCTTCCCGCCGAAGGTAAAGAACTTCGTCTCCGTTACCCGAGCTTGCTGATCAAGCGATACGGCTTCCACGTGCATGTTTCCGATCCGTTCTCGTCAGGGTTGCCGCCGGCGCCGCAGATTTCGATCCGCCGCATGCGGCCCTCGCCTCAAGTCGACCGAGCCAGGGCCTGATCCACGTCCGACAGGATATCGTCGATGTGCTCGAGGCCGATCGAGAGCCTTATGAGTTCCGGCGTGATGCCCCCTTGGCGCTGCTGCTCCTCGTGGAGCTGCGAATGCGTGGTCGTGGCCGGATGAATGGCCAGGCTTTTGGCGTCTCCCACGTTCGCCAGGTGCGAGAAAAGCTTCAGATTGTCGATGAACCCGCTGCCGGCGGTCCGGCCGCCCTTGATCCCGAAAACGACCATGGCGCCGAACCCCTTCTTCAGATACCTGCTCGCAACCTCGTGGGAAGGGTCATCCTTCAGGCCGGGATACCTGACCCATTCGACCCGTTCGTGCTCCTTGATATATCGTGCAACGGCGAGGGCGTTCTCGGAGTGCCGCTGCATGCGCAGGGGGAGCGTCTCGATGCCCTGGAGGAAGAGCCAGGCATTGTCGGGCGAAATACAGGCCCCCAGGTTTCGCAGGGGCACGAGGCGCATCCGCAGGATGTAGGCTACCGGGCACAGGTCGCCCAGATCGAAGGCGTAACGGATGCCGTGATAGCTCGGGTCCGGTTCCGAGAGGAGCGGGAACCTGCCGCCGGTCCAGTCGAACTTGCCGGAATCCACGACGATGCCCCCGATGCCTGTCCCGTGGCCGCCCAGCCATTTCGTGAGGGAGTGCACCACGATGTCCGCGCCATGATCCAGGGGCCTGAGGAGATAGGGGGTGGTGAAGGTGGAGTCCACGACCAGCGGCACACCCTCGGCATGAGCGATCCGGCCGATGCTTTCGAGATCCGCAACATCGAGCGCCGGGTTTCCGATCGTTTCGCAGAACAGGAGCTTGGTCCGCGGTGTGACGGCCTTTGCGAAGTTCTCCGGATCGCGGGAATCCACAAAGCGCACCTGGATCCCGAACTGGGGCAGGATGTTGTCGAACATGGTGTAGGTGCCGCCGTAAAGGTTGCGGGCGGACACGATCTCGTCGCCTGCCTGGCAGAGGTTGATGATGCTGTAGAAGATGGCGCTCGTGCCCGATGCCAGCGCCAGCGCCGCAGCGCCCCCTTCCAGGGCCGCCACCCGTTTTTCGAGCACGTCCTGCGTCGGGTTCATGATCCGGGTGTAAATGTTCCCCATCTCCTTGAGGGCGAACAGATCGGCCGCGTGTGCCGTGTTGTGGAACAGATACGAGCTTGTTCGGTAGACCGGCACCGCCCGGCTCCTGGTCGTGGGTTCCGGTTGCTGCCCTGCATGGAGGCAAAGGGTTTCCAGTTTCATGATCTTCTCCGAAGGGGCGGTTCTCATCTCTGCCTGTTTCTCTGAGATGCTGCGTCCGGGGTGGATGCTTCGCTCGCACCGCGGACGGGCAGCCCGGTTTCGTGCCGCGCATCCATCGCTCTTCAGGATACGTCTTTTGCGAATAAGTTCTTTGACGTATGTCAATGATGGACCCGCCGGTGCGACTTTTAGGAATGCTGTGCTAGGATGGAACGGGAACAGGGGAAAAGGCCTTGGAGAGATTCGCGACGGCGTTTGGAGCGGCAGGGAGGAAAGGGTCGAGGATGCAGGGCATGGCTCGGATACGGCTGCTCATCGGGTGTCTGGGACTCGGGTTGGTGGGGAACTGCTCGGGGGCAGGGGAGCCGGCGGCAACGGGGCCGACAGGCCTGAACGATTCGGCCTGGCCCATGCACCCCGTCGCCGTCACATATCGGGGCGCGAATGCGCTGGGCGCCGGGGACGTGAACCGGGACGGCTTCACGGATTACGTGACGAACTACGAGTTCGACCAAAGATACGTGATTGCCCTTCATCCCGGCGGCGCCGGCAGGATCAAGGAGCCGTGGCCGGCGGTGGTGGCATGGGAGCCTGAGCCGCTGGCGAACGGAGGCGGCGTGAACCCGGAAAACGCGGCCCTCGGAGATTTCGACGGAGACGGCAATCTCGATGTGGTGGCCGCCCAGGGCTGGTCGAATCTGCCTTTCTGGGAAGGCAGCGAGCCCGGCGTACGGGTCGTCTGGGGCCCCCCGGCGGGCAGGCTCACGGAGGAAGGCGCCTGGACCGACGGAGGTCGGATTCCGGCCACCATAGACCGGGGGCATCTCATCTATGTGGTGCCCTGCGACGTCAACGGCGACGGCGCCACGGACATCGTCGCGGGCGGCAGGATCCATGGCGGGAACGGAAGGAAAGGGGGCGTGATCTGGATCGAAGCACCTGGCCGTCCCGACGAGCGCCGGGATCTCTCCCAATGGCAGGTTCATGACATCGATCCGGATCAGTTCAGCGGTCACGGACTCGTCCTCGCGGATGTCGACATCGATGGAGACGACGACATCGCCCTGGCGAACGCGGACTTCGATACGCCGGAGGAGGAAGAGAAGGTCCTCTGGTACGAAAACCCGGGCGCGGCATCGCCGGCCCAGAGGCGCCCCTGGCCCGCGCACGTGATCTATGAGGGAGACGAGTTTCTGGGCAAGCCCCAGATCGCGGCAGCGGACCTGGATGGAGACGGGCTCGACGATCTGATCACGCAGACGGCCCGGGACGTTTACTGGTTCCGGAAGACGGGCATCGATCCGGTAGTCTGGGAGAGAATCGTGATCCCCAAGGATCCGGTCGCCCGGTGGCCGGCCAGACCGATCCGCGCGGCGGACCTGGACGGGGACGGAAGGCTCGATCTGGTCGGAATGCTCATGCACGAGGATGGGGATCTGCCGGGCGCGAAGGCCGCCGCCTTCTGGATGCGCTGCGAGGGGATCCGGCCGCAGGCCGACAATTGGACGACCCATGTGATCAAGTGGGGATCCGGCAGGACGATGCTGCTTCCGATCTTCGGGGAGAAGTGGGACCAGGTCCAGTTCTCGGATCTGGACCGGGACGGGGATCTGGATATCGTGGCCAACTGCGAGGAGTGGTGGGAAGACGACATCGAGTTCAGGTTCTTCTGGGACCCGCGCCTGGATCCGCAGAGCGTTGCCGTGGTCTGGTTCGAGAACAGGCTTCACGAGAAGCCGTATGCGTTCCGCGAGAGGGAGGGCCTCTGTGTGATGGAGGCCGAGCAAGCAACGGATCTCAGGGACGGGACCTGGATCTCGAGGGCTCTGTATCCAGGCTATGCGGGCGACGGGTATATGCAGGACCACAACATGCTGACCCGGAGCGATGCGGCCTGGAGCGAGACCGGAGGCCTCGAATACGCCGTCGAGGTGGCGGGCGGTACCTATCGAGTCTGGGTGCGCCGATGGGTGCCGCAACGATGGGGCCTGCTTCTCGGCCGGGGCGAGTCCGACTCGGCATGGATCGGCGTGGACGGCCGGGCCCTGGGCGGGCCTTTCGACGACAAACCGGCAGGCGTCGAGGCGTGGACCTGGGTAGGGGCGACCGAGCCGATCGAACTGCGGGCCGGGGATCACACGCTCAGCCTGCGGATTCGCGAGGGCGGCTACGCCGTGGACCGGATCCTGCTTTCGGCCGACCCGGATTTCGTGCCGGATGACTGAGCATGGGAGTCGCAGACCGGGGATCAGATGCCCCGCCGCCCATCTCGGCATACTCGGCAAGCTCTTCGTATCTCGCCAGGCGGGCCGTTTGAAAGGGTCCAGGCTCGAGGGGCGCGCAAGACCGGGGGATGAGCGGCAGCCCATTGGCGGCCGGAGGTGCGGGGCCTGCTAAATGACGGAGCCGACGGCCCGGTAGTGCCTCTCCCGCGCCTCTTCCGGGAGGCCCAGGAACGTGTCGATCTCCTCGAGCATGGCCTGCTTGTCTCCGAGCAGATTCCCCCGGAGGGGCAGGTAGTTGTTCGCGTGGTCGCAGGTCAGATGGGGGCCGTCCACCGTGATGTGCTCGACGAGGAGCCGCAATTCGTTCACCGTCCCTTCCGGCGGCTGTTCACGGAACAGGCCCTTCCGGATCTCCTCTGCGAGCTTTGTATGGGGATGAATCCACAGCCTTCGGATCCGGATGAACTCCGGGCAGGTCCGGTTGATCACCTTGGCGGTCTCGACCATGTGCTCTTCCCACCGGTCAATGCCTCCCAGACCGAGAAGCACGTAGTAGCTGAGCTCGATCCCTGCCCGCCGGGCCTTCTGCCCGGAGTCGATCAGAATCCGCTGGCTGATGCCCTTCTTGTGGAATCGAAGCAAGGCTTCGCTTCCGGTTTCCAGGCCCACGTGCACCCGGTCCAGCCCGCTCGCACGGAGGGCCTGAAGTTCCTCAAGCGACTTGTTGTAGATACTGCTCGCCCTTGCGTAGGCCGTCACCCGCTCGACCGTCGGGAAGCGCTCCCTGAGCCGCTTGAGAATCGGGACCAGTTCTGCCGCAGGCCTCTGAAGGGGGTCTGCGTCGCCCAGGAATGCGGTACGCGCGTGGTCGCCCCAGTATTCCTTCAAAAGGTCGATGTCCTCCAGCACGTCCTGCACCGGCCGGGTCTCAAAGGGCTGGCCGTAAGCCTCGTAGATCCCGCAGAACCGGCACCGGTTCCAGTGACAGCCTCGAACCACGCGAAGAAGCAGGCTGCCCGCCTCGCTCGGAGGGCGGATAATCAGTCCCTCGGGAACACGCATGGGATCCTTCTCCTGTGGCCGACGGGTATCGACGGGTTGCAGGCTCCCCGGAGGCGAGCCGCGAGCCCCGGCCTCCTCTCCCGGAATCCGAAACCTTTCAGGACCGCTTTTTCGCAGTCTTCTTTCCGGCGGCCTTTTTCTTCGGTGCGGCCTTTGCCTTGGCTTCGGCCTTCTTCTTCGGTGCGGCCTTTGCCTTGGGGATTGCTTTTGGGCTGCAGAGCAGAGACCGAGTGGTGGCCAGGCGGCCGCAGCTATCGCAGAAGTATTTCAACTCCAGTCGCTTGGGGAAACAGACGTGCCGGGGATCGGATGCGGTCTGTCCGCAGAACTCGCAGACTGCCATCGACAGATCCTCGACCGCCGCAGGGGTGCACAGGTGCCCCTTTCGGGTCGTGGTCTTTCCGCACGTTGTGCAGACGTGGATCTGAGAATCAGGGGTCTGTGTCATTGGGTTTCTCCTTTTCGGGGTGGGTTTGCTTTCCAAAGAGAAGTAATCTATCATTTTGCTTCTATGTTGTATAATTACAAAGCGTTTGATGCACCAAAGGGGAAAAGTGTTTTCGAAGGAAGACGAGAGAAGACGAAAGAAGACGATAACATGAAACCTTTGTTTGTGCCGTTTTTCTCCGGTTCCAGGGACGGGGCTCTTTGCCGGATCCTGGCGGCGGTCGTGATCCTGGCCACGATCTGGCCCTCGGCGGCGACCGCCGGCATGGTGCTCGGTGAGAAGACCGAATTGGGAGGGCTGCCCGCTCAGGGTCAGGCCGCGGCGGTCCCCGCAACGCAGGCGCGCGAGTCCACTACCTACATGGAGGGCAAGCGGATCCGCACCGAGACCGGGGGACGCGTCTTTGTGATGGACTTCGACAAGGGTGTTCTCCTGATGATCAACCCGTCCGAAAAGACCTTCTCGGAGATGAGCCTGAAGGAGTTGCGGGAAGCGCAGAACCAGGCGATGGAGTGGATGAAGGGCCTGCGCGCCCAGATGGAAGAGAAGATGAAGACCATGCCTCCCGAGTCCAGGGAAGCCATGCAGAAAAAGCTGCAGTCCTTGCCGGAGGGGGTTTTCGGGGAAGACAAGCCGGCCAAGGTCACCGTGAAGGCGACCGGAAAGCAAGAGACCGTCAACGGCTTTGCCTGCAAGGAATACGAGGTTTACGAAGACGGGGAGTTGGCGACCCGGTACTGGTTGGCCCCTTCTGTTTCGACCAAGGCCTTTGACGCATACCAGAAGGAGTTGAGCGAATGGCTCGGAGGGATGGGTCCTCTTGGGGCCAATCGTCTGAAGGAATGGGAGCACGTCCGGGACAAGGGCTTCCCGATCAAGGTGACGCGTGTCAAGCCGATTGCGGGCCAGTTTTCCATGAACCGGGAGATTCTCCGTATCGAGGAGAAATCGCTGGATGAAGCCCTTTTTCAGCCCCCCAAGGAATACAAACGTGTCGAGGCCCCTCAGATCCCGAAGTTCGGCGGAAGCCCGGCGAGCAAGCCCCCGCCCAAGTAGAGCGCACGTGTGAGTGATCCTGAAGGAAGCCTTCCCCTGAAATCGAAGCGAGTCTTCGCTTTCCCCGGAGAAGGATTTCGCGTCCCATGAAGCGACGAGCCTTGGTCACGGGTGCCTGCGGCTTCCTGGGAGGGCATCTCGTCCGTCACTTGCTGGAGGAGGGCTGGGAGGTCAGGGCCACGGACCTGCATGGGGCAGACCGTAGCCGGCTGCCGGAGGGTGTTCCCTGGATGCCCGCGGATCTCACCCGGGAGGCGACGCTGCCCCCGGTGCTCGAAGGGGTGGGTGTTGTCTTTCATGCGGCCCATCTTTCCGATTCCTCGATACCCTGGGAACGTCTCTACCGGGTGAATGTGCTGGGCACGGACCACCTCCTGGAAGCGGCCCGCAGGGCGGGTGTGAGCCGGGTCGTGAGCTGGTCGAGCTGCCGTGTTTATGGGAGGTCGACCGGGAGGGGGAATCCGGTCGAGGAGAACCAGCCGGTGCGGCCCAGGGAGGCCCTGGGCCGATCGAGGGCTATGCAGGATGCCGTGGTCTGGCGTCACCATGACGCGGGCCTGGCGGCCACGGTTTTGCGTCCGAGCCTTCTTTACGGGGCAGGAGGCCCGGGAGATTTTGCCGAGTTCCTGCTCGGCCTGCACCGGCTGCCGTTTGTGCCTGTTCCGGTGAACCGGGTCCGGAAGGTGGCGAGCGTACACGTGAAGGACGTTGTGAGGGCCGCCTCCTTCCTGGCGCTGCGGGAGGAGGCGGCGGGGCAGGAATACAACGTCAGCGATGAGGGCCGGTATTCTTTTTCCGGATTTCTCAGGCTTCTTGCCCGGGCGCTCGGCAAGCCGACCGTCCCGGTCCTGGCCCCGAGGGCCCTGGTGAAGGCCGGTTGCTGGCTGGCCGCCGGGATCTCCGGAGGCTCGGCCCCGGCCGGCAGAGGCGGTCCCGGGCGCGGAAAAGAGATGGTGTATGATCTTGTTTTTGATTTTGTGCCTTCCAACAGTAAAATCAAGGCATTGGATTTCCGGTTTCTCTTTCCGGATCCGGGCACGGGAATTCCGGAAACCGTTCAGGAGCTGCGCCGGGAAGGATACCTGAAATAGGGCTCGCAGGACCCGGCAGGTAGGTGAAGCTCGTCTTTCCCTGCTCAAGAAAGGAAACGTATGGTAGTCGAAACGGTTGTGATCAACGGCAAGGAGATTCATCTCGAAACGGGGAGGGTGGCAAGGCAGGCGCATGGGGCGGTTCTGGCCCGCGAGGGGGATACGGTGGTTCTGGTTACCGCCGTGCACGAGAAGCCGCAGCGCACGGGACTCGATTTCTTCCCCATGACGGTTGAATACAGGGAAAGGACCGCGGCCGCGGGTCGTGTTCCCGGCGGGTTCTTCAAACGGGAGATGAGGCCGGCGGACCGGGAGACCCTGACCTCCCGGCTCGTGGACCGCAGCCTGAGGCCGCTCTTCCCGGAGGCCTTCAAGAACGAGACGCAGATCATCGCCACGGTCTTGAGTTTTGACCCGAACGCGGACCCGGGCGTGCTCGCGATCACGGGCGCCGCGCTGGCCACGCACATTTCCGAGATGCCCTGGAACGGTCCGGTGGCCGGGATTCGCGTTGCGCAGGTGGACGGCCGGTTCGTGGCGAACCCGAATTTCGAGGAGAAAGAGCGGGCGCAGCTGGACCTGATCGTCGCGGTCGCCAAGGGGGGCCTGGTGATGGTGGAGGGGAACTGCGAAGAGGTCTCGGAGGCCACGGTCGTGGAGGCCCTGGTTTTCGCCCGGAAGGCAGCTCAGCCTCTCTTGGCGGCCATGGACCGGGTGCGGGAGAGGGCGGGCCGGCCGAAGATCGAGATCGAGGAGCCGCCGGAAGAGGACCCCAAGTGGGTAGGGCAGATCTACGATGCGGCCAGGCCCGAACTGCAGAGCATCCTGCACCGCGCCCTGGACAAGCTGTCCTTGCAGAAGGCGATCCGAGGGCTGCGGGACAGGATCGTCGAGCAGTTCGCCGGGCAGGGGGAAGATGCGGCCGAGAAGGCCAAGAAGGCCCGTGAAGTGTTCGAGGAACTCGAGTACGGGGAGGTGAGGAACCTGCTTCTGCGGGAGAATCTTCGGGTCGACGGAAGAGGCCCGAAGGATATCCGTCCGATCTCCGGCTCGGTGGGCTGGCTCCCCCGCACGCACGGTTCGGCGCTGTTCACGAGGGGCGAGACCCAGGCCATGGTGAGCTGCACGCTGGGCACCGGTCAGGACGAGCAGATCGTCGAGGCCCTGCACGGGGAGGCCAGGGAGCGCTTCTTGCTTCACTACAACTTCCCCCCGTACAGTGTGGGCGAAGTGAAGCGGATCATGGGCCCGGGACGCAGAGAGATCGGCCACGGCAACCTGGCCCGTCGCGCGCTGGACACGGTCATTCCCGGCCAAGACCTGTTTCCTTACACGATCCGGGTCGTTTCGGACATCAGCGAATCGAACGGCTCGTCTTCGATGGCCACGGTCTGCGGCGGGACGCTCGCCCTGATGGATGCGGGCGTGCCCATCCGGGAGCCGGTGGCAGGGATCGCAATGGGCCTTGTCCAGGCAGGGGACCGGGTACTCGTCGTTTCCGACATCGTCGGGATGGAGGATCACCTCGGGGATATGGACTTCAAGGTGGCCGGAACCCGAAACGGAATCACCGCAGTGCAGCTCGACAATAAGCTCGGAGAGCTGGATCCGGAGGTGTTGACCGAGGCGTTGGAACAGGCGCGGCAGGGCCGGCTGCATATTCTGGACGAGATGCGCAAGATCCTCGCGGCGCCTCGATCGGAGATCTCGCAGTATGCGCCGCAGGTTCATGTCGTCTCCATCCGCAAGGAGAGGATCCGCGAGCTTATCGGTCCGCAGGGAAGGGTGATTCAGCAGATCCAGGCGCAGACAGGCACGACGATCGAGGTGAACGACGACGGCATGGTGCGGGTCTACTCGCCGAACAAGACGGCCCTGGAAGAGTGCCTGCGGATGATCAAGCACTACACCGCGGACCTGGAAAAAGGCAAGATTTACAGGGGCACGGTCGTGTCGGTAAAGGATTTCGGCGCATTTGTGCGCATTTACGGCTCGACGGAAGGCCTCGTGCACATCTCGGAACTCGACAACTACCGGGTCAACAAGGTGACGGACGTCCTGAAGGAAGGCGAGTCGACCCTGGTCAAGGTCATTGATGTGGACAGGCAGGGCAAGATCAAGTTGAGCCGGAAGGATGCGCTGGATGCCCCGGCAAGCGAAATCGAAGGATAGCAGGGGCTTCGTGGGGTCCTCGCCGGCGCAGAGAGGAGAAGCTCTCGCGGGATTCCTGGATGGGGTAAGAAGACGTTGAAAAAGGCCCATCCACCGCTATCGCGACGAAGGCGCACGTCGAATATGCGGTCTAGAAACTATTCTTCTTGAAGGGGCGTCTGCCGCCCCGATCCCGAAAGGAATCCGGGGGCGCTTCCGGGTTGAGAAAACGGACCGACTCGGGATCAACGGATCGCATGGTTTCCGCCACCGCCCTCGGTACGACCGTGAAGTCGTCCACGCCGCCGTCCCCGGGAACCTCGACGATCGCTGCCTGGCCCCTCTCCAGACGGCCCGCCAGCTCGTCCGACAGATCGAGGAACGGGATCTTGTTTTCGCGCGTGACGAAATAGAACCGCCGCGCCCCGAACCCGGTTTCCTTCAGGCTCGACTCGAGGACCATCTCCCTGAGTCTTTCTCTCACCTCCTCGCCCGTCAGCCCGGAGAAATCCTCCGGGGGCGCCTGGGGAGGAGCCGCCGGCGCTGCGGGCTCCGGGCCTCTCCGAGTCGGCGCTGCGGGCGGGTTCGCCTCGTCGACGCGCAGGGTGCGACCCCGGAAGGTCGACTCGTTGAGTTCCTTCCTGGCCTTCTCGGCCTGGGCGGAGGTGGCCATCTCCACGAAACCGAACCCCTTGCCTTCGATGACATTGACAGAGGCCACCTCTCCGTATTCCGAGAAGAGTTCCTCGAGTTCCTGGTTTGTCACCGAGTAGCTTAGATTGCCAACATACAGTCTCTTGCCGTCCATGAGTGCCTCCAAACGAAATACGAGAATCTTACCTGAAACAAACTCACCTGAGGCGGGTCGGTTTCGTGCCCTGAACAAGACCATTGTAGATCTTTACGGCATCATTGACAACGTCCCCGGCAGGTGAAAGACTCGTTTGGGAGGATTCCTTCCTGGGAGGAGGGCCGGATGGTTCCGAATGCAAGCCGTTCTTCGATGTGCGGCCTGATCGCCCTGGCGGGGGCCTTCCTGCTCGTTTCTTCGGGCCCGTCGGCTGCGGCCGAGCAGGTTCGAAGCCCTTCGGACGGGATCCATTCCATGTCGGTTGAACAGGGTCTGCTCAGCCTGGACGCCAGGGACGCCTCGCTCGAGAAGCTCCTCCGGGAACTCGCCCGCATGGCCATGCTCACGGTTGTTTCGGACGGTCCGATAGAAGGCAAGGTGACCGTGTATGCGGACCGCCTGCCCCTGGAGAAGGCGTTGCGCAGGATCCTGCGGGGCAAGGACACGAGCTTTGTGTACAGCCCGAAGGCCGGGACCTCGCCCACCCAATATGAGGTGACGGAGGTCCGGATTTACGTGGCGAAGGAGGGGAGCGGCGAGCCCCAAAGATATTCTTTTGCGAACCGGCGGCCCGGCACCGCGGACGGAAGGGCGAGAGGGGCCGGGCCCGCACGCACGGACGCCCAGCCGTCCCGGAGCCGCGCCCCTGCACTGCGGCCGCCCTCCCCGGCCCCCCGGCAACCGCCCGCGGAGATGCCCGAGGATGCGCAACGGCTGCTTTCAGCCCTGGTCGAAGGGGATCTCGATGGGCTGGACGCGATTGCGCAAAAGCTCAAGGATCAGAGTCCGCAGGTGCAGGAGCAACTGGACGAGTTCCTGCAGTCCCTTGAAGAGATGCGGAGAGAGGCCGAGGAGAGCGGGTTGCCGATGTCCTCGCCGCTTCAGGGCCTGGGGGACGTGCAGTCCCTGATGAAGCAGATGATCGAGCGGGGCAGGATGCCCGCGGGCGCCGGGCGTGAATGAAGGGACCCTGGGTCAGGTTTCGTGGGTCGGACCGCGCGGCGGCCTCCGGCTGAATACGCGGAGACGCTGTCCGGCGGGAAAGAAGGCTCCTTCCCCCTATGCGCCTCGGCTTCGCACCCGGGCCACCGCCTCTTTCCAGCCGCCGTAAAGGGTCTCTGCTTCTTCGTCGGACATGGAAGGCTCGAAGGTCTTCCCCCGCCTTCTGGCCTTCAGCAGCTCGTCGGCCCCTTTCCAGAATCCGATCCCCATGCCGGCCAGGAAGGCCGCGCCCAACGCCGTCGTCTCCACCATGGCCGGCCGGTCGACCCGCACATGGAGGATATCCGCCTGGAACTGCATCAGAAAGTCGTTCGCGCTGGCCCCGCCGTCCACCCGCAGTTCCTTGATCGCTATGCCCGAGTCGGCCGACATCGCTTCCACCACGTCCCGGGTCTGGTACGCGATGGACTCGAGCGTCGCCCGGACGATGTGCGCGCGGTTGACGCCCCGGGTCAGGCCGACAATGGCCCCCCTCGCCTCCATGTCCCAGTAAGGTGCGCCGAGGCCGACGAAGGCGGGCACCAGATAGACCCCATGGCTGTCCGGGACGCTCCGGGCCAGCGGCTCGCTCTCTGCGGCCCGCTCAAAGAAGCGAAGCTCGTCGCGCAGCCACTGCACGGCGGCTCCGGTCGTGAAGATCGACCCCTCCAGGGCATAGGCCGGGCCGCCGGTTTCGGAGCAGGCCAACGTGGTCAGGAGCCCCCGGGTGGATCGAACCGCCGCGGCTCCTGTGTACATGAGGAGGAAGCAGCCGGTGCCGTATGTGTTCTTCACCATTCCCGGCTCCCATGCCCCCTGGCCGAACAGGGCGGCCTGCTGGTCTCCGGCGATCCCGACGATCGGGATCCCGGGGCCGAGGGGCGGGGCCGACCCGGTCTCGGCGCACACCCCGCTGGAAGGCTTCACCTCGGGAAGGATGGAGGCCGGGATGTCGAGCAGATCGAGGATGTCGGCGTCCCAGGCCTTTTCGTGGATGTTGTAGAGGAGCGTGCGGGAGGCGTTCGTGTGGTCCGTGACATGGGCCTTCCCTCCGCTCAGCTTCCAGAGGAGCCAGGTGTCGATGGTCCCGAAGAGGAGCTCGCCCCGCTCGGCCCTCTCTCTCGCACCGGCCACGTTGTCGAGGAGCCACTGGAGCTTCGTGCCCGAGAAATAGGCGTCGAGCACCAGGCCGGTTCTTTCGCGGAACCAGTCTTCCCTGCCCTGGTCCCGGAGCCTCTGGCAGGTCGGCGCGGTCCTCCGGCACTGCCAGACGATCGCGTTGTGGACCGGTCTGCCCGACGTGCGGTCCCAGAGCACCGTGGTCTCGCGCTGGTTCGTGATCCCGACGGCCGCGATCCGGTCGGGGATGATCCCGGCCTCGCGCAGCGCCCGTTCGATGACCTCGCACGTGACCTTCCAGATCTCTTCCGGGTCGTGTTCCACCCAGCCCGGTTTGGGGTAGATCTGCCGGAATTCCGAGTAGCCGCGTCCGACGCACAGGCCCTCGTGGTCGAGCAGAAGAACCGTTGTCCCGGTCGTGCCCTGGTCGATGGCCATCACGTAGGATCGCACCGCGCATGCTCCTTTCGCAAGCTTCCACGGAGAGGACACTTTACAGAAAACAAGCCGTCAGGGCAATGCTTCGCCTTGACATCCCTGCGACGAACTCCTTACGATCGTCGTCGGTTCGGGACGTATCCCTGAAAGGCATCCCTGCTTATGGCGGAACGCAAGAGGCTGTTTCTGATCGACGGCGCGCACACCCTGTACCGGTCCTACCATGCGATACGGGAGCTGAGTACCTCGGACGGGTTTCCCACCAACGCCCTCTACGGCTTTGTGCAGACCTTGCAGAAGGTGATCAAAGACTATGAGCCGGAGTACCTCGCGGTCGCCTTCGACCTGCCCGGGCCCACCTTCCGGCACGAGATGTATCCCGCATACAAGGCGAACCGGCCGCCGGCGCCGGAGGACCTGGTCGCCCAGATTCCCTGGGTCAAGAAGATCCTCCAATCCTACCGGATCCCTTGCGTTGAGAAGGAGGGATACGAAGGGGATGACGTCATGGGCACACTGGCGTGCCGGGCCGGCGAAGAGGGTCTCGAGGCCGTTCTGGTTTCCGGTGACAAGGATCTCCACCAGCTCGTGGGGGACCGGATCAAGGTCCTGGATCCGAGAAAGGGAGAATGGATGGGGCCGGAGGAGGTGGCGGCCCAGTACGGGGTTTCGGTCGGGGACCTGGTCGACCTGTTCGCCCTGACCGGCGACAAGGTCGACAATCTTCCGGGCCTGCCCGGCGTGGGCCCGAAGACGGCGGCGGCGCTTCTGCAGAAGTTCGGTTCCGTGGAAGAGATCATCGCCAGGGCGGAGGAGATCGAGAAGCCCAAGCTCAGAGAGGCCGTACAGCAAAACGCGGAGGCGATCCGCAAGACCCGCGAACTCGTCAAGGTTGACTGCCGGGTGCCCCTGGAGGTGGAGATCAAGGACCTCCGGCGAGGCGAACCGGACGTTTCTGCCCTCCGGGAACTCTTCCGCCGCTTCGAATTCTACCGCTTCCTGGAGGAGCTGCCTGCCGGAAAGACGCTCGCCGCAGAGCGGTACAGGACCGTGCTCGACGAAGGGGCCCTGCAGGGGCTGATCGAACTGCTCGGCCGGACGCGGGACGGATTCGCCCTGGACCTGGAGACGACCTCCAAGGATGCGATGCGTGCCGAGCCGGTGGGTTTTTCCTTTTGCGTGGACGGAGACCGGGCCTGGTACATCCCGGTGGGTCACGCCTACCTCGGTGCGCCGACGCAGCTTCCGCTGGCCGTCGTTCTCGAGCGGCTCCGGCCGCTCTTGGCCGACCCGGACCTGCCCAAGTTCGGCCAGAACATCAAGTACGACCTGCTGGTTCTCAAGAGGCAGGGGGTCCGCGTGGATGGGGTGGCCTTCGATACGATGATCGCCTCCTACCTGCTCGATCCCTCTGCGAGGGGGCATGGACTGGACGACCTCGCCATGACCCACCTGGGCCACAAAATGATCTCGTACGGGGAAGTTACGGGCAAGAAGGGGTCCTCCCAGCTCGGATTCGAAGAGGTCCAAATCGACAAGGCGGCCGAATACTCGTGCGAGGACGCCCACGCAACTTACAGGCTCACGGGGATCCTGAGAGAGAAGATTCGAGAGGAAGGGCTCGAAGGGCTGTTTCGCGACGTGGAGATGCCCCTCGTCCAGGTGCTCACCGAGATGGAGTATGTAGGCGTCAAGATCGACGCGGACCATTTCAAGGCCCTCGCCGCCGAATTCCGGGAGGCCATGGCAGGCCTTGAGGTGCAGATCCACGAACTGGCGGGAGGGACGTTCAACATCCAGTCCACCCAGCAACTGGGAAAGATCCTATTCGAGAAGCTCAAGCTTCCGGGCGCGAAGAAGACCAAGACCGGCTATGGCACCGATGTCAAGGAACTCACGCGGCTGGCCGGCAAGCATCCCCTGCCGCGCCTGGTCCTGGAATACAGGAGCCTCTCCAAGCTTCTGTCCACCTATGTGGAGGCCCTGCCGGGGATGATTCACCCGGAGACGGGCAGGATCCACACCTCCTTCAACCAGGCGGTCACGGCCACGGGAAGGCTGAGTTCGAGCGACCCGAACCTGCAGAACATCCCCATCCGCACCGCGGACGGCAGGCGGATCCGGCAGGGCTTCGTTCCGGAGCAGGGGATGTGGATGCTGAGCGCGGATTACAGCCAGATCGAGCTTCGAATCCTGGCGCAGATTACGGGCGACGAGCGGCTCCGCGAGGCCTTCGCCAAGAACGAGGACATACACAGGCACACGGCCGGCCTCCTGTTCGGATGCAGACAGGAGGAGGTCACCGAGGAGATGCGAAGGAAGGCCAAGACGATCAACTTCGGTGTGATCTACGGCATGGGGCAGAACGCCCTTGCGGAGCAACTCGGGATCAGCCGGGAGGATGCCCGCGCGTTCATCGAGCAGTATTTCCGGACCTATGAAGGGGTGAAGACATGGCGGGAAGCCTGCCTCGAGCAGGCCCGGGAGAAGGGCTATGTGACCACCCTGCTCAACCGCAGGCGCTACCTGCGGGAAATCCTCTCCGAGAACGCAGGCAGCCGGGCCCTGGCGGAGCGGACGGCCGTCAACACCCCGATCCAGGGGACGGCCGCGGACATCATCAAGGTCGCCATGATCCGCGTGTTCCGGAGGCTCAGGGAGGCGGGGTGGAAGACCCGCATGCTCCTGCAGGTCCACGACGAGCTGGTCTTTGAGGTCCCGGAAGCCGAGGCGGAGGCCGTCAAGCCTTTGATCCGGGAGGAGATGGAGGGCGTCATGCCGCTCGCGGTGCCGATGCGGGTGGAGTTGGCCCTGGGCAGGAACTGGAGCGAAGCCCACTGAAAGGCGCCGGTCCCTGCACCCTGTCCTTGCGGCTGTTCTTGGTGCGGAGTTCCGGATCCCGGCTCTCGCGCGATGTGCAAACGGGCCGGTATTACGAGATAAGACACAACCGCGCCGGCGGGAATCCGGGGGCGTGCAGGGGAAGGAAGCTACCGTAATCACGGACACCGCAAGAAGGCGGTCATGGATACGAAGCGAAAGACGAGCAATCGCGTCCTGACCGGCATGGTCGTGGGCATGGTCCTGGGGATCGCGGTCGTCAAGCTGCTGGGCGACGATCCCCGGCGGGAGATGGAGAGGCTCCTTTCCCGTGGGGGGGACGATAAGGACCACACCAGGGAGGTCGAGAAGGTGATCGACGGCGATACCCTTGTGCTCCAAGGGGGCGAGCGCGTTCGGTTTGTCGGCGTGGACGCGCCCGAGGCCGGGGAGCCCCTCTACGAAGAGGCCAGGGAGTTCCAGGAAAAGGTCCTGCTCGGAAGGCGCGCACGCGTGGAGCCGTGCAAGGAGGAACCCCGGGACGACTACGGACGCACCTTGGCCTTCGTGCACAAGGACGACCTGGACGTGGGCGCTCAGCTTTTGCGGTACGGGCTGGCCCGAACTCTCTTTGTGGGTCCTTGCGGCCGCGCCGTGGCCAGGGACTATCGGAAAGCGGAGCGCGAGGCCTTTCGAGGCGGCCGCGGTATCTGGTCGCTTCAGGAACCCCGGCGGGTCCCTCATGACGGGGCGGGCCGGTATGTGGGTTGCCTCATGAGCGTGACGGGAAAGGTAGCGAACGTGCACGCGGGCGCAAAGGCCTTTCACCTCAATTTCGGCAAAGACTACCGGACCGATTTCACGGTTGTCCTGTTTCGCAAGGACCTCGCGCGCCTGCTCGGTGAGGGCCTGCAGCCCGTGACGGCTTACAAGGGAAGGGACGTCGAGGTGACCGGGATGCTCCGGGAATACAACGGGCCTGAGATCATCGTGGAGGCCGCGGACCAGATCGTGCTTCAGGAGCAAGCCCCGTGATCTGCCGAAGCCAAAAGGAAAGCCTGATCCCGACATGAAGAAATACTATGCCGTCGCCAGGGGAAAGAACCCGGGCATCTTCACGGCCTGGTTCGGCCCGGCCGGCGCCGAGGCGCAGATCCGGGGCTTTGCCGGCGCGCGTTACAAGGGGTTTCCCTCCATCGAGGAGGCCCGGGAGTGGCTGGAAAAGCAGAAAGAAGGCGAGTCCTCATCGAAGAGGCGGGGGTCCGCAAGGGAAGCGTCCGATGCCGTCCCCTCTTCGCCCAGCGACGCCGCGGGCAAGGTCCTGGTGTACACGGACGGGGGCAGCCTCGGCAACCCCGGGCCGGGGGGCTTCGGAGCGGTCATCCTGGATGGGCAGAGGCGGAGCGAACTGGCCCGAGGCTACCGGCTGACCACGAACAACCGGATGGAGCTCATGGCCTGTATTGCGGCGCTGGAGTCACTCGAGCGTCCCTCGGACGTGATCCTGCATAGCGACTCCCGGTACGTCGTCAACGGGATCAGCAAGGGCTGGGCCCGGAAATGGCGCGCCGCCCGCTGGATGCGCACGCCGCAGGAGGCCGCCGAGAACGCGGACCTCTGGGCGAGGCTGCTCGACCTTTGCGATTCTCACCGGGTCCGGTTCGTCTGGGTCCGGGGCCACGCGGGCCACGAGGAGAACGAGCGCTGCGATGCGCTTGCCCGGCTCGCCGCTGCGGGCTCGGACCTCATCGAGGATGCGGCCTATGCGGAGGGGAGGACCAAGAGCGCGCCCGGCCTCTTCGATGAGCAGGAATAAGAATCGTCTTCCCCCTTTCGAGAGGAAGCGTTGGATGCGCTGCCCTAACGCTTCCTGCGCGCGATCATCTCCTCGGTCCAGAATTCGGGCTTCCGCCGTTCGTGAAACGCCTTGAGGGCCTCCCAGGTCTCGGGGTGGCCCCAGAAGTCGGGCGCCATCATGTGCAGGAAATTTCCGGAGTAATGTAGGGGCATGTCGACCGCCTCGAAGCTCTGTTTGCCGGCCGCAATGCAGACCGGGACCAGGTCCAGCAGGTCGCCGCACCACTTCTCGACCTCGGCGTCCACCCGCCGGTCCTGCACGACCGCATTGCAGAGGCCCGCCTCGAGCGCCTCCTGCGCCGTCAAAAGGCGGCAGCGCAGCCACATCTCGCGCGCCCGCTTCATGCCCATCACATGTGCGGAGGAGGCCATCATATAGCCCGTGGCCGGGCTGCCGATCCGGGGGCCGTTCTGTCCGAAGATCGCGCTCTCGCCCGCGATCGTGAAGTCGCACGTGTAGGCCATGTGGTTGCTGGCCCCGATGCAGTACCCGCGCACGGCCGCGATCACCGGCTTGCGGCATCGCTTGATCGTGGGGTCCACCTGCGTCATGGCCGGGCTCAGCTTCTCCCCGCTCAGATCGCCGCCCACGCCGAAATGCGGCCCGGAGTGGCCGATCACGATCACGCCGACGCTCGGGTCGGCATCGGCCAGGAGCAGGCCTTTGACGATCCCCTCGAACATGGCCCCGTTCATGGCGTTCATGCGTTCGGGCCGGTCGAGCCGGATGCGCGCGACCGCGCCCCCGCGCGTTCGGGTCTTCTTCTCGTAGACGACGTGCTTGGAGCCGGCGCCCTCGATGGTTTCCCAATCGTTCCACTCGGACATCAGTAACCTCCCATGACGGTGTCTGCGTTCCGGATCAGGTCCACGAGTTGCTCCTCGTCGATTCGGCCCAGGTGGTCCAACTCCGGATCCAGGTCCAGGAACCGGCCCCACAGCGGACAGGCCACGAGCCGCAGGTTCTTTTCTCCCGCCATCGAGCGAACCAGGCCGCGGACATCGGACCAACGCGGGCCCAGTTCCCCGTGCCCGATGGGAAGCCCGCAGGCCTCGGCCGCGGCGATGACGGCGCCCCGGGCGTCCCGCGTCCGGAAGTTGGGCGACCACCGGAACGTGCCCTTGTCCAGCGCGGCCAGGGCCTCTCCGGTGAAGACCAGCGTCACCTCCTCGCCGCGCCGGGCCATGGCCCGGGCCAGTGCGACATTGCCGAGCACGGCGTCCTCCAACGCGTCCCTGCAGATCAATACCGTCGACATCCTTCCTCCTCCCCTGTGGCGAACCCTCCGGTTCCCGGCGTCTTTCTCCAGCCGGAAAGAAAGGGCGATTCCGCCTTTGTCCGGCCGACGAAAGAACGACAGTAAATCGAATTTTCGCGGATTTGTCCAAACCTGCGAGGGCATCTCTCTTGGATCCTCCGGTTTGGCAGCACACCGGGCGCATGGCACGGACGCTTCGCGCCGCGCCATACGCCGCGGCGGTTATGTGAACGGCCTTCCGCATTCTTCTTGCGGCCGGCCGGCACCAGGTCTTCTTCCAAGACACCCCTGCAAACGGTCTAACCGCGCGCCGGTGCTGGCGATCCGGGCCGCGGCAGCCTGCCTGCCTTCCGGTGAAACCCGCTTGGTAAGCTTCTTGCACCGCCGCCAGGGTCCATGATCGCCACAGTGAAGAGCGGGGCCCTGCTCGGCATCGAGGCCTACCTGGTGCGGGTCGAGGTGGACGTGGCCACCCGCGGGTTGCCCAAGTTCACCATCGTCGGCCTTCCCGAGGTTGCGGTGCGGGAGAGCAAGGAGCGGGTCAAGAGCGCGATCCTGAACACCGGCTTCTCCTTTCCCTCACGCTGCATCACTGTGAACCTGGCGCCTGCGAACCGCAAGAAGGCCGGCACCGCCTTCGACCTTCCCATCGCGCTGGGCATCCTCTGCGCCATGCACGGGTGGCATCCCGTCGCTCTGCAGGAGCTTCTGTTCGTGGGGGAACTCTCGCTTGACGGCCTGGTGCGGCCGATCCGGGGCGCGCTGTCCCTCGGCATGATGGCCAGGGAGCAGGGCCTTCGGGGGGTGGTGGTTCCGGAGCCGAACGCGCGCGAGGCCGCTGTCGTGGAGGAGATCGAGGTACGTCACGTGACGAGCCTCGCGGCGGCGGCCCGGTTCATGGCGGGCGTCTCGGAACCGGCCAGGCAGCGCCTGGACCGCGACGGCATCCTTCTCGGACCGGCAGCGGGTTGCCCGGACCTGGCCGACGTGAAGGGCCAGCCCATGGCCAAGAGGGCGGTCCTGATCGCAGCGGCCGGCAATCACAACCTGCTGATGATCGGCCCGCCCGGGGCAGGCAAGACCATGCTCGCCAGGAGGATTCCTTCGGTCATGCCTGCCATGTCCCTGGAGGAGGCCCTGGAGACAACCCGAATCCACAGCGTTGCGGGCCTGCTGCCACTGAATACGCCTCTCGTCACCCGCAGGCCCTTCCGGGCGCCGCATCACCACATTACGAACGCCGGGCTCATCGGCGGAGGGGCCCTGCCTCGCCCCGGCGAAGTGAGTATGGCGCACAACGGGGTGCTCTTTCTGGACGAACTCCCGGAATTCCGGCGCCAGGCCCTCGAGCAGCTTCGCCAACCCCTGGAAGAGGGCACCCTCACGGTGGCCCGCTCCGGCGTCTCGGCCGAATTCCCGGCGCGGGTCCTGTTCGCGAGCGCGATGAACCCGTGTCCCTGCGGGTTTCTCGGGGACCGGGACCGGAGCTGCACCTGCAAGGAGGCGGACATCCAGCGCTACCTGAGCCGCCTGAGCGGGCCGCTCGTGGATCGGATCGACCTTCACGTGGAGGTTGCCCGGGTCGACTACAAGGACCTGACACGGCGGGAGGCGCACGAGACCACGTCCGGGGCGATCCGCGAGCAGGTCGCCAAGGCCCGCAGCATACAGGAGGAGCGCTTCAGGGGGTCCGACGTGCGCTCGAATGCGCGCATGGACGCCTGCGATGTGGAAAGACACTGCCCGGCCGAGCCGGAGGGCTCCCGTCTTCTGGAGGCGGCCTTCGACCGCCTCGGCCTGAGCGCGCGGGCCTATCACAGGATTCTCAAGGTCAGCCGGACCATCGCGGATCTTGCAGGCTCCGACCGGATCCGGACCGAACATATCGCAGAGGCGATCCAGTACAGGATCCTGGATCGCTGCGGAAGGCAGGGGATCATCGGGGGAGCGGCACGGGGCTTCCATTGACACGAACCAGGGAGGTGTTCGATGAAGGACGTATTCACGATCGTCGAGAAGGAAGGCTGGGATAAGAGCGTTTGGACCAGGGTCGGCGCCGCCTTCGAGAACCGGGACGGGTCGCTCACGCTGTTTCTGGACGCCCTGCCCGTGAACGGAAGGCTGCACGTGCGGGACCGCAAGGCGAAGCAGGCGAACGCCTCCTCCGGGGAGGAATCCCGCCCCCTGCCGGAATAGGGGGAGGTTGTCAGTGGCTTGCGGGCTTCAGTAGTTGTCCCTGAGCGCCTTTCTGGCCGCGGAGGCGAACTCTCCTCCGCCGCGTTCCGGGTATTGCTCGAGAAGAGTCCTGGCCTCTTCCTTTCTCCCCATGCACCAGTAGGTTCCGCTGATCTGGCACCGGGCATCGACCTCGGCCACCCGGACCGGGATGACCAACGAGTGGCTTGCTAGCCAAGGGCTCAGATCCGTTCGAGATTGTTGGATCAAAGCCCACGGCTGCTCCTGAGATGGTCGTGCGCTCCACCATCGGGAACGGGCCGGTGCGGACCCGCATGCCGTGGTGGTGTGGAGGCTGGGGACCAAAGCCCCCCGGCTACCCGATTCGGCGGCAACCTGTCAATCAGCGAATAAGCATCGCCCATACCATGTTGGGGGAGTGGCCGTTGACGCGCACCATGCGCACCCAAAGCAGAGTCATATGCTCCAAGTGAAGCGCCTGCTCCAGACCGCCCACATCGAGCGGCTCCCAACCAAGCTGCGCTATCAGTTTGCCCACAATCTTCTTCGCTTCCGAATCATTACCGCAGTACATCATTACCGGCTTAACGTTGTAATCTGGGTAGAAAGAATCCTCAAAGTTCTCGAAGCCGTAGATCGTGAAGGCCTTAACCACCTGTGTGTCGGGCAAGAGTTTCTGCACCATCTCCGAGCCGGACTGCACATTCTTCAGTCCGTGGCTGAGGTTGGGGCCGACCGGATTGGTGCAATCGATGAGAATCTTTCCCCGAATCTCCTCAGCAACGGCCTTTAGTACGGCTTCGTTGGCTTGGAAAGGCGTTGCAAGAAAGACGACCTCGGCATCACTGACCGCATCCTTTGGCGCGGCAACTCTCAAGTTGGCATTCCGTGCCAAAGCCTTTTTGAC
>CAYLMK010000031.1:0-50034 GCA_964384945.1 uncultured Thermodesulfobacteriota bacterium
GAGCTGGGTTTAGAACGTCGTGAGACAGTTCGGTCCCTATCTGTCGCGGGCGGAGGATATTTGAGAGGGCCTGTCCCTAGTACGAGAGGACCGGGATGGACAAACCTCTGGTGTCCCAGTTGTCACGCCAGTGGCACAGCTGGATAGCCACGTTTGGAAGGGATAACCGCTGAAAGCATCTAAGCGGGAAGCCTGCCTCAAGATAAGATATCCCTCTTCGGTGAGAACCGAAGACTGAAGGTTCCTCGGAGAACACGAGGTCGATAGGTCGGAGGTGCAAGCACAGCAATGTGTTGAGCTTACCGGCACTAATCAACCGTGCGACTTGATCATAGCCATCTATTTTAGTAGGTGATTGTTGTGTGAAATAGTTTTCCTGGTGGCTTTAGCGGAGAGGTAACACCCGTACCCATACCGAACACGGCCGTTAAGCTCTCCAGCGCCGATGGTACTGCAAGGGGGACCTTGTGGGAGAGTAGGTCGCTGCCAGGAAGTAGATTTGGAAAAGGGAGAAGATTCCAGGAATTTGAAATCTTCTCCCTTTTTTTTGTGTGCGCCTGGCGCGGCGCACAGGCCTGTGTGGTCGAGGGAGAAAGGGAAATGTTCAGCTTGTCGGAGAGTATCGAGGGCGTTGTTGTCCGGTGGCTTTCCAGGCATGAGGATGAGAGGGGCTGGTTGACTGAGTTGTATCGTTGCGACGAGTGGGACCATCGGGTGGCGATGTGCTATGCCTCCTGGACTCTTCCGGGCAAGGCGAGGGGACCACACGAGCACAGCTATCAGTCCGATTGCTTCGCGTTCATGGGTCCGGGAACATTCCGTCTCTATCTGTGGGACGGCCGGGAGGAAAGCAAGACGTATCGGAGGCGTATGCGGATGGAGGTAGGCCAGGATAGACCCGCAGTGGTCCTTGTGCCGCCCCGTGTGGTGCATGCCTACAGGTGCATTTCGGAGGGGAAGGGGCTCGTCATCAACCTGCCTGACAAGCTTTACGCGGGCTTGCTCCGAAAGCATGGAGTTGACGAGATACGTCACGAAGACAAAGAAGAAACGCCCTTTCTGCTGGATTGACTCATCTGCAACATGCCCCTGCACACCCTCCGCCGCGCCTGCTGTCCGTCGGTCGAGCGCGGACGGCCCCGTCGTCGTGAGGTTGGCCTCACGAGGGTTCGGCCGAGGGCGCGGTCTCTTCCCTCCTTCGTCACCCAGTGAACGGAAGTCCACATAAGACGTTTGCGCAAGAGGGGACGCGTTCCGATTTGTCCCCCTATCCCAGCGAATTCCTCTTGCTGGTCCGGATCTTGCTTTTCCCCCACATTCCGTGCACGGGGTCGCCTGTGCAGGACCCTTCCCGTCTCAACAAACACGGGAGATGGCATGCCGATCAAGGACTGGCCCAAACAGGAGCGTCCAAGGGAGAGACTCTGCGAGCGGGGCCCGGAGGCGCTTTCGGAGGCGGAGTTGCTGGCCATTCTGCTCGCAACCGGGTCCTCCAAGAACGGTCTGACCGCGCTCGACTGCAGCCGCATGCTGCTTCACCAGCATGCGAACCTGCGAAGTTTGGCCCGGGCATCCTATGCCGAACTTTGTCGTACGCCCGGAGTGGGGCCTGCCAAGGCCTCCCGCCTTTATGCAGCCTTCGAGATCGGCCGAAGGGCGGTGTGCGAGAACAGGAGCATGGGAAGGACCTTTCAGATTAGCCAGGATGTCTTCGAAGCCTATTCCGTGCGTCTGCGGGACGTCAAACAAGAGACCTTTACGGTCATCCTGCTGGACAGCAAGAACCGTTACGTGCGGGAAGAGACGGTAGCCCTGGGCTCCCTGAATCAATCCATTGTCCACCCAAGGGAGGTGTTTCGCCCGGCGATTCAAGGCTCAGCGGCGTCGCTGATTCTCGTACACAACCATCCGAGCGGCGATCCGTCGCCGAGCGAGGAGGATGTTCGCGTGACGGAGCGGCTCGTCGAAGCGGGGAAGTTGATCGGCATCCGGGTCTTGGATCACATTATCGTCGGGGAAGGACGCTATTTCAGCTTCTTCGATCAAAGGCGATTGGATCCACACAAAGGCGCGCCATGAACTACGGCGATCAGAACGGAATATCGTCGTCCTCCGGCGCGGCCGAGGAAGCTCTCGAAAAGCCTCCCTCTTCCATCGGAGGCGCATAGGATTCCGAGGGGCCTTCCCCTGCCCGTCCGAGCATCGTCATACTGGAGGCCACGATCTCGGTCGTGGTTCTCTTGTTGCCGTCACGGTCATCCCAGGCCCTGGTCTGCAACCTCCCCTCGATGTAGACCTGCTTGCCTTTCTTCAAATACTGGCCGCAGATCTCGGCGAGTTTTCCGAATGCGACCACGCGGTGCCATTCCGTTCTTTCCTCCCGCTGGCCGTCTCGGTTATTCCAAGCCTCGTTCGTGGCGATGGAGAAATTCGCGACCGCGGCTCCACCGGGAGTGTGCCGGATCTCCGGATCCTTCCCCAGATTGCCGATCAGGATTACTTTGTTGACACTGCCCACGCGATCCCTCCTTTTTCGTCGTTTGCTCCCTTCCAGAACCTAACCTAATAGAGTGAAAAAGCCAAGTCAAACCTCCCCGGACGGGCAATCGGCACTCATGTTGGTAGCTGCCCGCCTCCGTCATACCGCCGGCACTCGCTGGGGAACCAAGACCTACCTGAACAGGAAGCGGCTGGTGGAGACTCATACATCCTTGGCTATAGTAGGTTGAACGAAGAGGAACCGGATCGAGGAACCCTCAAACAAGAAAGTGCGAAAAACTCGTTGCACTACCGTCAAGTGTACTCCGCGGCGTTTTTCTTTCCAGGCCTTTTCCGATATGGTTGCTTCTGCAACGCCTTGGAGAAGGAGGGCGGTCAATGAAAAGACGGGACTCCACCGGTCCCTGGTTCGTCCGGAGGGACATAGACGGCTTCTTCGGGCTCGGTTTGGACAACCTGATCCAACTCATCCTCATCGGCACCCTCTGCCGAGAGGTCCTCGGCATGCCCGGGGAGTTCATCGTGCAGCAGATCCTTCCCGGAGCGGCTCTGTCGGTTCTATTCGGAAATTTCTTTTACGCACTCCAGGCGAGGCGCTTGGCCCAGAAGACCCAGCGCGAAGACGTTACGGCTCTCCCGTACGGTATCAATACCGTAAGCCTTCTCGCCTTCATATTCTTTGTAATGCAGCCGGTCTACCAGGAGACCGGGGACGTCCGATTGACATGGAAAGTGGGGATCCTGGCCTGTTTCCTGAGCGGTCTGATCGAGCTGCTCGGGGCCTTTGTCGCGGAAAGGATTCGAAAAGTGACTCCCAGGGCGGCGTTGCTGAGCGCTTTGGCCGGCATCGCCATCACCTTCATTTCCATGGACTTCCTTTTCCGGATCTATGAGAACCCTTCGATCGCGATGTTGCCGATGATCATCATCCTCGTTCAGTACTTTTCGAGGTTTCGCTACCCCCTCGGCATCCCCGGCGGATTGCTCGCCGTCGCCGTGGGGACGTTTCTCTTTTGGACCGCCACGCCCGGTTCGGGTGCGCCGCCTGCCTTCGACCTCGGGGCGCCGGGCTCGCTCGTTGCGCCACGGCCTGCCCTGGAGAGCCTGTGGGAGATCCTCCGCAGTGAACATCTGATGCGCCATCTCTCGGTGATCATCCCCATGGCCCTGCTGAACGTAGTCGGGTCCCTTCAGAACATCGAAAGCGCTGAGGCGGGAGGGGATTCCTATTCGACGGCCGCCTCCTTGTCCGCCAACGGGGTGGGAAGCATCTTGGCTAGCCTGTTCGGGAGTTGCTTTCCGACGACGATCTATATCGGCCATCCCGGCTGGAAGGCCATGGGGGCGCGATCCGGGTATTCCCTCCTGAACGGCTTTTTCGTCGGAGTCCTCTGTTTTACCGGGACGGTTTCCTGGGTGATTCGAACGATTCCGCTGGAGTCCGGAATGGGCATCCTGCTCTGGATCGGAATCGTCATCTGTGCACAAGCGTTTCAGGTAACGCCGAGACACCATGCCCCCGCGGTGGCATTCGGGCTGTTCCCCTGTCTGGCGGCGTGGGGTACGATGGTGATGGAGAGCGGGCTGCGAGCGGCGGGTTCGAGCTTTTACGCGCTCAAGAATGTCCCCGGACAGGGGGGTGTTCTCGTTCAAGGCATGCTCTCCCTGCATCAGGGGTTCCTTTTCACTGCCATGATCTTCGCCGCCATGGCCGTGCACCTGATCGAGAAGGACTTCCTTCGGTCCGCCTTCTGGGCCGGCGTCGGAGCGGCATGCGCCTGGCTCGGTTTTATCCACGCCTATCGGATCACGCCGGGCGGGGTGGTTCCCGTCATCGCTTGGGGAGCGGCCGCAGGCTATGCGTGGAACTATCTCCTGTTCGCGGGCCTGTTCCTGGGCATGCATTGTTGGAGAAGGAGGCAAGGGGACCCCGCCGCCCTGGAATAGGCGCAGCCATGTCGCCTGAATCCCGTGGGGCAGGGGCCGGGGATCGGGGTTCAGACGCCATCCTGCCCCAAGGATTTCAGGGAAGGCCGATGGCAGTCGTTGCTCGGGGATTCTGACAAACCAACCCAGGCCACTGGAAGGTCTTTCGGTTCTCGCCTATCAGAGCTTTGGAAGTGTGATGCCCTTCTGGGCCTGGTATTTGCCTTTGCGGTCGGCGTAGGAGATCAGGGGTGGAGGGCCCTCCAGGAAGACGACTTGGGCGATGCCCTCCTCTGCGTACGTCCGAATCGCGAAGGCGGAAGGGTTCAAGATGGAGAAGGTGAGATGGCCTTCCCATTCAGGCTCCAGGGGAGTAATGTTGATCAAGAGTCCGCATCGGGCATAGGTGGATTTGCCCGTGCAGATCCCAAGAATACCGCGCGGAATTCGAAAATACTCGAGCGAACGGGCGATCACGAAGCCCGTGGGGGGCACAAGGCAAACCTTCGTTCGAATCCTTTCAAACGAATCGTCCCGCAGTTTCTTCGGATCGATGCAATCGGTCTGGTCCGTAACGCGAGGAATCCAGAACTCCTCCGAAAGACGGAAATCGTAACCGAAACTCGACAGGCCGAAGGAGATCTTGCCGTTTCGCACCTGGGATGGCTCAAAAGGCTCGATCATGCGGCCCGCGATGGCCATTTCTTTGATCCATCGATCGTTCTTGATCATCGGGGGCGACTCCGTTGCTGAGAAGGTGAAGAGGAGGGAATCCCATGGAAGAGAAGATTCTCGTCATGATCACGACAGGGTCCGAGGAGGAGGGAGAAAAGATCGCCAAGGCCCTTCTCGAGGAGCGTCTGATCGCCTGTGCGAATCTGATCGGGGGGGTGCGGTCTCTCTACAGATGGAAAGACCGAATCTGCGACGATCGTGAAATCCTGATGCTGTGCAAGACCCGGGGGGAGCTTTTCCCCCGCCTGTCCGAGAAGGTCAAATCGATCCACAGCTACGAAATCCCTGAAATCATCGCCTTTCCCCTCGTCCAAGGCTGGCAATCCTACCTCGACTGGGTCGAGCAGGAGACGATGGCGGAATGACCGGCAAAGGATCTGCAGAAGGCATCGAACCAACGATCCCTTGCGGGGCCGGAAAAACGCAGCGTGAGACAAACCCGGTTTTCTTCTTCCACCATCCGCAGCCAGACCTTGCGGTAGGGTACCGTCCATAGGACCAGAAGCCCGAACATCGCGCAAAAGAATCCCGATGCCAGGATCACGGACCCAGGGGCGGGCCATCCCCCTGCGGCGAGCGATGCATGAAAGGCCAGGAAGGAGAGAAGAAACCCGGCCTTGATCGAGGGCAGGCCCAGAAGCGAAAGGGTGCCCCTCTTCGCGAAATAATAGTGGGCCACATAAGGGGCTTCGTACCGGTGGAAGGCGTAGAAGCGACGGAAGTCCCTGCCGAGCTGTCCAAGCAAGTGACGAATCACCCGCTGGACAGGCTCCTCGGTTCGAAACGACCGTTCCCGGCTTTTCGGGGCGATCGGGGTGGGCGGAAACTCCCGCCGTTCGAGCCCTTCGTGCAAAGCGCTTCCTGCGTCCAGGAGCAGGTTGAGGAGCAGAGCGAGGCAGAGAAGAAGGAAGAGCCCGGCGGCCCAATCCTCAAACCCCGGATCGGCACGGATGGCCGTTCCATGTGCCAAACGGTTCCAGACCAAGAAGACGAGAGTGGCTGCGGATACGAGAAGAAGGCCCGCGTTGCTCCAGGCCTTCGAGGATCCGTGGAATCGACGCTTGCTACCGGTGCTACCGGGGGGAAGAGGTGAAAAGCTTCTTTCGGACAATGGGATTCACTCCGATGGGGGACGGGAGAATTTGAGTCGGAAGAGATCTTTGGCCTGTATTTGATACGTCCCGTAAGGCACCTTGCCGAGAAAGAGGATGTCTTCGTCCAGCCAGAACAGTTCACTGGTTTCATCTTCAAAGGAAACTTTCACTTCCCTTCGGCTCTTCTCTTTCCTGCCGAGTTCCATCTGGCTGATCTTGCCGAACGGGATGGTCACCATACCCTTTCCCCGGTAGACGGGCAAATACAGTTCGCCATCATAGCTTATATGACTCACCTGAAGAACAACGCCGTCCATGTCCTCCACGGTGGCATCGAAACGTTCCTTCGTCTCCGGCACCTCTTGCCGTAAGGCCGGCTGACCGAAGATGCCCATCCCCAAAAGAGCGGGCACAAAAAACAGGATCCAGCAGATGACTGCCCTTCTGCTTGCCATGCTAGCCCCTCCCCATCCTTGAGATCGGATCGTGCGAAATCCCTTCTTCCTGCAGAAACGTGCCGGTTGCCCGGAGCATCTTTGCCCTGGCTTTCCAGTAATCGACCCGGGCCCTCAGGTTGCTGATCTGGACATTTCGTAGATCCTCCTCCATCTGCAATACCTGATAATTGGTCGACAATCCGAGGGAAAGCCTCTTTTGCTCGGCTTCGAGCTGCTCCTTCGCCAGGCGCAGGCTTATCTCCGAGGTTCGGATCTTCTTCCGGTTGACCTCCAGGGCCCTCCAGGCCTCTTTTACCTCCAAAACCACCTTCTGTTCAAGGCTGCGCAAGGCCCACAGGGTCCTGTGCCCGTCCATCTTTGCCTGATGGTAATCGGCCTTGCCTGCGTTGTTTCCAAGGGGATACTCGAATCGAAGTCCAAGACTCCACTGATGAGAGTCGGTGTCGAAAAGTTCATCGAAGCTCTCTTTCCACGACCCGTCCAGAGGGCTCGTGAACGTAGGCGCAGGAATTGCGCCGATGAGCACGAGCAGCTGCTCGATGGGACTCAGCTTCTCGATCAAGGCAAGGTCCGTCGTCGGAATGGCGTTCCCCGCCAACCCATTTAGCCCGACGCTGCCCACGAAGTCCAGAGCCGGCAGGAGTCGGTTCTCTGCAACCTTGATCTGCAGATTCTTGGTTTCCAGTTCCTTCAGGGCGGCTCGGTACTCGGGTCGACTCCGGAATGCGAGCTCGATCGCATCCTCCAACCGGGCATTCCCTTGGGGTGGTGGGGTAGAGGCAACATCCGTGGGCATGATCTGAACAGAGGAATACGTCGGTGCCTGATCGAGCTGAAGAAGCTCCTTCAGGGCATCCTGGGCCGACTCGAGTACGCCTTCGGCCGCGATGACCTCCTCCTCGCGCAGAGCGACCCCCGTGCGGGATTGAAGGACATCGATCGGTGCCAGTGTGCCGAGGCGGACCTGGGTTTCATTGTCTCGGAGCAATTCCTTGGCCAACTCCAGAGACCTCTTCCGGACTTGGAGGTTTTCATAGGCGAAAGCGAGGTCCCAGTATGCCTGGGAGACGGCAACCAGTACCTCAGTTACGAATTCCGTCCATCGGTGTTCGCTGACCAGGTGGAGGTTTTCTGCGATCCGGATCGGTGATGTTTGAAAGGCAATGCCGGCGTTCTTCAGGATGGGCTGGGAGAAACTCAGGCCGAACCGGGTCGAATAGTAGGGATTGATGACGAGGAAGGTGGAGTTGCTCTCATAACGGCTCAAACCGAGCTTCAGCTCCACGAGACCGCCCGTCTTCACCGTCTTTCCCAGCCCGATGTCAAAAAGGGTGGACTGTCGCTTGTAGTAAGGGCTTTCCGCCCCCTGCAATTGCGAGGAGAGGGGTTCGCTGGACCGATCGTAGGTGAAGTCGGAGAATACAAAAGCATCAAAGGCCGCCTTCGCCTTTCGGATCTCCATCTCCGCGATATCCGTTGCGCAACGCTCCGAACGCAGGTCGAGATTCTGGCGGAGGGCCAGACGAAAGGCATCCTCCAGGCTGAGAGGAAGGGGGGTATCTGCCGGACGCAACTCCCTTTCCATGCTGAACAGGTGGATTTCAAAGGCCTCCCGGTTCTGCGAGATCCACTGGTCTGCGATCGCGGCCAATGGAGAAGGCAGGGAAGGAGCCTCCTCCACGACTTCTTCGCCCGCCCCGGTGGCGGTCCAGAGCGGCAGGTGCATCAGGACAAGGAGAAGGAAACGAAAAGACCGTTTCTTGGATCGCGCAGGCGTGCCGGCAGTCCCTTTCATCGATGAGCCCTCCCCTGTGGAAAAGCAAGGAAGAAATCTTGTAAGCCTCTTGTTTTAGAAGGAAAATGAGCATATGAAATGAAGAAGAGAAAGCTATCACGGCCGTTTCTCGGGTGTCAAAGAACCTCGGTGGAAAGGAGACCCTTTCGCATGGACCAGGAGAAACCGTTGGCCTTTCTTGTGGATTCCATGCTCGGTCGGCTGGCGAGGTGGCTTCGTATCCTTGGATTCGATACCTGGTATTTCAGGGAGATAGCGGATCGGGAACTGCTTCAGATACAGCAGGCAACGGGGCGAGTACTGCTGACCCGGGACACCCGCTTGATTCAGTTTGCAGGAATCGGCCGACATGCGCTCTTGCACAGCAACTGCTGGAGGGATCAACTGAGGGAAGTGGTTGAGACCCTCTCGCTGCAGGTCGCCCCGGAACGGATTCTTACCCGGTGCCTGGTATGCAACCGTCTCCTGGAGAGGCTGAAAGAAGAGGAAGTTCTCGGGAGAGTCCCCGATTATGTAGCCTTTTCGACCTCCCACTTTCAGGGCTGCAAGTCCTGCGGGAAGGTCTACTGGGCCGGCACACACCGCAGGGGGATCGAAGAGGTGTTTTCCATTCTGTTATCAGATCGAAAAGACGATCGGCATTCGTCGACGGGGTGAAGGTGTCGAGGCGCCAAGTTCAGGCGGGCCATCGCGGAATACGGGTGATCGCCGGCTCGGTTCGCGGCCGGAGGCTGAGGGTTCCCCCCGGCAAGGCCGTCAGACCGACCCAGGACAGGGTACGGGAGGCCCTGTTCTCGATTCTCGGAGATGAGGTGCCGGGCTCTGTTGTTCTCGATGCCTTTGCGGGCAGCGGTGCGCTGGGAATCGAGGCCCTGAGCCGGGGAGCCGGACGGGCGGTCTTCTGTGACGAACGAACGGAATGCGTACAGGTCATCGGGGAGAATCTGGCGAAATGCGGATTGGCGCAACAGGCCCTGGTCTTTCGTACGAGGCTGCCGGAGGGGTTGCCGAGACTCCGGGAAGCCCTGGAGGAGCCGTTTGACCTGGTGTTCCTGGATCCGCCTTACAGGGAAGGTGACAAGGGACGGATTCTTGAGGGCCTGGGCCGGTTTTCTTTATTAAAAGAAGGTGCTAGGATTGTGGTCGAAAGTGCTCGGGAAGAAACTCTCCCCAGTGCCCCCAAGGGCTTCGTCGTGCTGAAGGAGCGGCGGTACGGCAATACGCTGCTTACCTTTTTGAACTACCATCCGGGAGAACAGAAAGACGATGGGCGGTAAAGGGAAAGCGAAGGGAACGAACACCGTGGTTTATCCGGGTTCATTCGACCCCATCACCTACGGCCACGTGAATATCGTCGACCGTGCGTTGCGCATCTTCGACCGTATCATTGTCGCTGTGGCCATCAACACATCGAAGCGCGGCACGTTCACCATCCAGGAACGGGTTGACATGGTGCGGGAGGTCTTTCAGGGCCAGCCCAACGTGGAAGTGGATACCTTTCCCGGGCTTTTGGTCGACTATGTCCGAATGAGGGGCGCCCAAGCCATCCTGCGGGGGATCCGTACCGTGACAGACTTCGATTATGAGTTCCAGATGGCCCTGGCGAACAAGTCTCTGGATCCCGGTGTGGAACAGGTCTACATGATGACCGAGGGGAAGTACCTGTACCACAGTTCTTCGATCATCAAAGAGATCGTCTCCTTGGGAGGATCGGTCCGGGAAATGCTTCCTCCTCTCGTCGAGGAGAAACTGAGGGAGAAATTCCGAAACGGCGCTGTAGACGTCTAATCCGCGCGCCTTCTCACACCCTTCGCCTCAGCCGAATCCTGTTTTGGGGACCAAATGGCGAAATCGGATGCAGCAGAGAATCCCACGACCGTCTTGGTCGGCGTGACGGGGGGCATCGCAGCCTACAAGTCGGCCGAAATCGTCCGGTCCCTCGTCAAGGAAGGACTGGATGTCCATGTCGTGATGAGCCGGAGCGCCCAAGAGTTCATTACCCCCCTCACGCTGCAAGTGCTATCGGGAAACTCGGTGTGGACGGAAACCTTTCATCTGACCCAAGAGCACGAAATAGGTCACATCTCTCTCGTGGACAGGGCCGGTCTGTTCCTGGTCGCGCCCGCAACGGCGAACGTTCTGGGCAAGGTGTCTGCAGGCGTGGCTGACGACCTGCTCACGACCATGATCTGTGCCGCCACCCGGATTCCCGTGGTTTTCGCCCCTTCGATGAACGTGAATATGTACAAGAACCCGATCACGCAGAGCAACATCGAGCGATTGAAAGGTTTCGGCTACCTCTTCATCGAACCGGAGGAAGGCGATCTTGCGTGTGGCTATCAGGGTGTCGGGAGGCTTGCCAACCCGAGCGACATCGTGGAGGAGGTGCTTTGCCACCTTTCCCCCAAGGACCTTGCGGCGGAGAGGATTCTCGTTACGGCCGGCCCGACGGAAGAGGCGATCGACCCGGTCCGGTTTCTCACGAACCCATCCTCCGGAAAGATGGGGTATGCGATTGCAAGAGCCGCGGCACAGAGGGGCGCGAAGGTCACCCTGATCAGCGGGCCCACAGCCTGTTCCCCTCCCTATCGGGCCGGACTCGTGCGGGTGCGCAGTGCCGAGGAGATGCGAAAGGCCGTCCTGAAGGCCTTTCCGGAATCCACCTGTGTCGTCATGGCGGCTGCCGTGTCGGACTTCTCCCCCCTCAGGTCTGCCAAACAGAAGGTGAAGAAACAGGGCGCCCCTCTGACGCTGGAGCTGAAGCCGACGCCGGATATCCTTTTCGAGTTGGGGCAAAGGAAAGGCGAGAGGATCCTCATCGGCTTCGCTGCAGAGACGCAGTCGCTCGTCGCGAATGCAAGGGAAAAGTTGAAAAGGAAGAATCTGGACCTCATTGTGGCCAACGACGTGTCCCGACAGGAGATTGGTTTTCAGTCCGACAGCAATCAGGTCAAACTGATCGGGACGGACGGAAGGGTTTCCGATCTGCCCCTTCTCCCGAAGCGTGTTCTGGCCCACCGGGTTCTCGACCGGATCGGCCCCTTGCGCAAGGATCGCGAAAAAGGGCGGCGGACGAGTTGATCGCCGCGCACGGGCTTCTGGCGGCTAGCCTCCGCATCAGGCGGTGCGAGGTTTCGACGATGGTTCCGGGGATGGAAGGCGAGGGGGCGCGCCGTTTGCCGGCAGGCCGGGATCCTTGATTTCCGGCTGGAGCGTTTTCAGTGCCTGAGCAAGAACATGGGGCTCCAGCCTTCCACGCTTGTCCAGTGCCCGAAGGTTTCTTCGGATCCATTTCGCCGCGACCAACGCCTCTTTTCCCGTAGGGTCCAGGCGGAGACAATCGGCCCGTTCGAAACGCAGGAGAAAATCGAGGGCGAACTTGAAAGACATTCCCCAATACTTGGTGGCATCCCGTTCCGTGAGGGCCCAGATCGATCTCTCCGACATATTGTTGAGCATCTTTTGCCATTGCTCCGCCCGGCTCAGAAGAAGCAGGCTGGAGAAGATCCTCTTGTCGGTCTTGAACGAAAAGAGGGTTCTTTTGACAACCCGTTCCAGCAGCTCGTCGTCTTCTTCGTGCTGAGGCAGCCGTGCGATGTCCCGCGCCAGCGTCCAAAGCTCCTGTCTTGCCAGCCTGTCGAACCGAACTTCCCAATAAGCGTGTCGAAGTGTCTTGGTCGGGTAGGTCCTGACGCAGCATTCAGGTACGAAGTAGTTGTGGGCGACGGTGTCGGCCGCCAGGTGACTGAGATATCCGTACGCGAAGGATTCTTGTGCCGGCGAACCAGCCTCCTCCAACACGGCGAACCCCACGAGCCAGTTGTGCGAGTGTTCGTGGATCCTGGCGAGGCCCTTGGCAAAGATGATATCGGCACCGATGCACCCGTAAAGGTAGTCGTATGGGAAGGCTTCAAGAACCATGCGAATACTGTGGCCGAGGAGGTTTGTGTGCCGCAGGGTCTCGATACCCAGATGGAGGTGTGTGACCGGGCCCCATGCGAAGGCTTCCTCCGGGAAGCAGAGCCAGAGGGACAGGACGAAAAGGAAACCGATTGCGTGCACCATGAAGCAGCCCCTTACTTAGAAACGATTTTCTATTTCTTTGATTAGGTTCGGTCCGTATCCGGATCGTGCGGCATCCAACCGGGTAGAGGCCGCGATATGTTCGTTCCAGCATCTCTGGAATAGAGTATACCAGAAAGGGTATAGTATTTAGAGAGGTTTGCCTTCCTATAGATTCGAAAATTTTCTGAAAAAGCTTGAACAGGAGACAAGAATCCCATGAATCGAAAAGCGAAGCGATCCCGGCGTCGGAGACAAGCAAGGCTGGTCCTTGGGCTGGGGGTGGGATTGCTCGTGCTCCTGGCCGGATCGAGTCCTGCTCAGGTGCCGCCTCCCGATGCGTCGAAGGGGACCATTCTCCAACTGACGGTCAAGAGCACAATCAATCCGGTGATCAGCGAATATGTGGAAAAGGGGTTTCGCGAGGCTGCCTCGGCAGGCGCCGTCTGTGTGATCCTTCAGCTGGATACGCCGGGCGGCCTGGACACAGCCATGCGTGACATCGTGCAATCCATATTGAATTCCCCTGTTCCTGTGATCGTCTATATCGCTCCAAGCGGGGCACGGGCAGCGTCAGCCGGGGTCCTGATCACCCTTGCGGCCCACGTTGCAGCCATGGCCCCGGGTACGAATATCGGGGCGGCTCATCCCGTCGGATTGGGGGGAGGCCAGATGGACGAGACGATGCTGAAGAAGGTCGAAAACGATGCAGCGGCTTACGCCAAGAGCCTGGCGGAACAGAGAGGACGGAACGTCGAGTGGGCCGTAAATGCGGTACGGGAAAGCGAATCCGTTTCCGCCCAGAGGGCCCTGGAACTGAACATCATCGATCTGGTGGCGTCGAGTGTGCCGGAGTTGATCGATAAGCTGGAGGGGAGGGAAGTCGAGACGGTGTGGGGGAAAAAGACCCTGGCCCTCAAGGGTCTGCCCGTCGAAGAAGCGGTCATGGGGTGGCGGTACCGGCTTCTGGACGCGCTGAGCAACCCCAACATCGCCTATATTCTGATGATGCTCGGCTTCTATGGGCTTTTCTTCGAACTTTCGAACCCGGGGGTCATCTTTCCCGGAGTCTTCGGTGCCATCTGTCTCATCCTCGCCTTCTTCGCTCTCCAGACGCTTCCCGTCAACTACGCGGGCATGCTTCTCATCCTGCTGGCGATCATCCTGTTTATCGCCGAGCTCAAGGTGACCAGCTACGGAGTGCTCTCGCTGGGGGCCATCGTGTCGCTGATTCTCGGGTCCCTGATGCTGATCGAGTCTCCCGACCCCGCTCTTCGTATATCCTGGTTTGTGATCCTGCCCATGGTGGCCACCACCGCTGCCTTCTTCCTGTTTGCCGTCTCCTTCGCCCTTCGGGCCCAGATGAAACAGCCCACGACAGGGCAAGAGGGCCTGATCGGAAAGCGTGCGAGGGTTGTCAGCCCCATCCGAGGGGAGGGAAAGGTCTTCGTGCACGGCGAATACTGGAACGCCGAGAGCGACGAGGAATTCGAGAAGGGCGACACGGTGGAGATTGTCGGCGTATCGGAGTTGACGCTGAAGGTGCGGAGAGTCCTAGAATAGAGCCTGTCCCGGCGAAAGCCGGGAACGGAGGACGAGCCGAACGCAGCAGAGGAGCGCTTTGGGACAGCCCCTGGACAGGGTCCTTTTTCGGCCCTCCAGACCCACAAAAAACCGTTTCAGGAGAGGAGAAAAGCATGGTTTCGTCGCCTATTCTCGCTGTTTTGGTGGTTCTGGGCCTGGTCCTGGCCAGTGCCATCCGGATCCTCAAGGAGTACGAGCGCGGCGTTATCTTCCGGCTCGGTAGGCTGATCGGGGAGAAAGGACCCGGTATCATCCTTCTGATTCCCGTCATCGACAAGATGCAGAAGGTCAGCCTTCGGCTGGTCACGCTGGATGTGCCCCCCCAGGATGTGATCACCCGCGACAACGTTTCGGTCAAGGTCAACGCAGTGGTTTATTTCCGTGTCATGGCTCCCAACAATGCGATCGTGCAGGTGGAGAACTATCTGTACGCCACATCCCAGCTTGCTCAGACGACACTTCGGAGCGTGCTCGGCCAGGTAGAGCTGGATGAGCTCCTTGCGGAGAGGGAAAAGATCAACGAGCACCTGCAGGACATCCTGGACCGGCAGACCGACCCTTGGGGCATCAAGGTAACCAACGTTGAGGTGAAACATGTCGACTTGCCTCAGGAGATGCAGCGGGCCATGGCCCGGCAGGCCGAGGCGGAAAGGGACAGGAGGGCAAAGGTCATCCACGCGGAAGGCGAGTTTCAGGCAGCCGCCAAGCTTCAGGAAGCCGCAAAGATCATGGAACAGAACCCGATCACCCTCCAGCTCAGGTACTTGCAGACCCTCAAGGAGATTTCGTCGGAACAGTCGACGAACACGATCTTCCCGATCCCTCTCGACCTGCTCGCCCCCTTTCTGAAAAGGACGGGAGAGAAAACGGGCTGAGGCCCGGAGAAACCGGTATGTCTTCGCGGGAGGTTCGTGGCGATGGGCGCGGTCGGTTTCACCACCTCGATTCCGGTTGAGGTCCTTCTGGCCGCGGGCAGGAAGCCTGTGGACTTGAACAACGCCTTCATCCGCAGGCCGGAGGCGATCGACCTCGTCCGCGAGGCTGAGAAGAAGGGGTTCCCGTCCACCTGTTGCGCCTGGATGCGGGGCATCTACGGCGTGCTTCAGAGGCTCGACATCGAGGAGGTCATCGCCGTTGTCAGAGGAGACTGCAGCCAGACGCAGGCCCTGATGGAAGTGCTGCAGATGGAGGGAATGCGGGTCTGCCCGTTTGCCTATCCCTACGACCGGTCTCCCCGGGCGATCGGCGCGGAGATCAGGAAGCTGGAGGATCGTTTCTGCGTTCGAAGGCAAGACGTCATCGAGGTGAAGAGGAACCTGGATCGGATTCGGCGAAAGCTGAAACGTCTGGACGAACTCACCTGGCGCGATGGTCTTGTTTCGGGGGCGGAAAACCACGCTTTTCTGGTCGCCAGCAGTGACATGAACGGGGATCCGTGGGCCTTTGAACAGAAGCTGGATGATTTCCTCGAACAGGCAACCCAGCGGGCTCCTCGGAGATCCGGACAGGAGGTGCGCCTGGGGTATATCGGCGTTCCGCCGATATGGCAAGACCTCTACGAGAGGCTGGAGAGGCCGGGCGTTCGAATCGTCTTCAATGAAATCCAGCGGCAGTTCAGTATGCCCTATCTTGCGGCGAGCCTCGAGGAACAGTATCTCCGTTTTACTTACCCGTATGAAATCTTCTTCCGCCTGGAAGACATTCGGAGAGAATCTGTGCGAAGAAGGATTGACGGCTTTGTTCACTACGCCCAAACCTTTTGCTTCCGGCAGATTGAGGACAAGATCCTCCGGGGGTGCCTGCCGCAACCTGTTCTCACCCTGGAAGGAGACCGGCCGGAACCGCTGGACGGAAGGACGGAAACGCGGATCGAGGCGTTCCTGGAGATGCTCGCCGGGCGGAAGCGGGCATCCCTGGCTTCCTGCGGTGGTGATTGACATTCATGATTCGATTCGATAAGGTTTACGAACCGTTTTGCGATAGGAATCAACGACTTTCGAAGGGTTTTTCGGCCCTGTCATTTCCGCGTGATGCAATGGGAATGCTGCCCAGACCCAAGCGCAGGGGAGGAAGAGCCGCCGTGCTCATTCCGTAGGGACAGCTACCACTACGTTCTGCCCGCCCATCTGATCGCCCAGCATCCCCTGCCGGCAAGAGATGAATCAAGGTTGATGATTCTTGGTCGTGAGGACGGGAGTCTTCACCACTCGACCTTCAGGAACCTCCGGGCCTACCTCCGGGAGGGGGACTTGCTCGTTGTGAACGAAAGCAGGGTGTTCCCGGCGCGGTTGGTCGGGCGGAAGACCACGGGAGGCCGGGCGGATCTTCTCCTGCTCCAACCGCGGAATTCCCAGGAACTCTCCTGCCCGGTTCGGGAGGGTTGGGACTCGGAGAGCGGTGAGTGGGATTGCCTGCTCAGGTCTTCCGGGCGACCGAGAGAGGGCCAGATTCTTGTCTTTCCGGGCGGCCTTGAAGGGGTCGTGACCGGCAGTTCGGGAGGCGGGGTCTGGCGGGTTCGCTTCACCCTGCAGGGGGGGGATCTGCTGGCGTATTTGGAGGCCCACGGCTTGATTCCCCTGCCCCCTTACATACGGCGGGATCGAGGGGGTGCAGCGCCGGAGGGGGTTCTCCGGGATCAAGACCGGTATCAGACGATTTTCGCTCGAAAGACCGGTTCCGTGGCCGCTCCGACAGCCGGCTTCCATTTCACGGAGACCCTTTGCAAGTCCTTGAAGGCGACAGGGGTCGCTTTCGCGCGGATCAGCCTGCATGTCGGACAGGCAACGTTCCTGCCCATTCGGACGCCGGATGTTCGAAAGCACACGATCTGGCCCGAGCGGTACTGCGTGGAAGAACAGGAGGCTGAGAAGATACGCGAGGCGAAGCGGGAGGGGAGGCGGATCGTGGCGGTGGGCACAACGGTGGTTCGATGCCTCGAATCCATGGTGTCCGACCGGGGAAGAATCGAGGCCGGGGAGGGCTGGGCGCACCTGTACATCCTTCCCGGCCATCGTTTCGGGCTCGTGGATGCACTCGTCACGAATCTTCATCTCCCCGGGACATCCCTCCTGGTGCTCGTGTGCGCCTTTGCGGATCGGGAGTTCGTTTTGCGGGCTTACGCGGAAGCGGTCCGCAAGGAGTATCGGTTCTTCAGTTACGGAGACTGCATGCTCGTTCAGTGAAGGGGCGGGAGGGGCATGGGGGTATCGTTTTCGCTCCAGAAGGGTGGCCAAACAGGGCCTCGCACCGGCCGGTTGCTGACCGCGCACGGTTGTGTGGAGACCCCCGCGTTCGTCCCTGTGGGTACGCAGGCGTCGGTGAAGGCGTGCAGCTCCGAGGACCTTCTGGAGCACAAGGTCTCCATGATTCTGGCCAACAGCTACCACCTTTATCTGCGGCCAGGCCATCGAACGATTGAAAAGCTCGGAGGGCTGCACCGCTTCATGAATTGGCCGAAGCCCATCCTGACCGACAGCGGAGGCTACCAGGTCTATAGCTTGGGAGATCTGCGAAAGATCTCGGAAGAAGGCGTACTGTTTCAGTCCCACCTGGACGGATCCGAGCACATGTTCACGCCGGAGAGGGTTGTTGCGATCCAGGAAGCCTTCGGGTCCGACATCGGCATGGTGCTGGACGAATGCACGCCTTACGGGGCCGACTATAGGGAAGCGAAGGAAGGAATGGAGCGAACCGTCCGCTGGGCAAGACGCAGCCGGGACGCCAACAGGGAAGGCGGATGCGCACTTTTCGGGATCGTTCAGGGAGGCGTCTATCCGGACTTGCGGAAGGCCTGTGCCGAGAGGCTCATCGAAATCGGGTTTTCCGGACTCGCCGTCGGGGGGCTTGGATTGGGAGAGGCGAAGGAGGAGTATCTGTCCGTGCTCGAGGGGTTGGCCCAGGTGCTACCAAAGGGCGGTCCCCGCTACGTCATGGGCATCGGGACACCGGAGGATGTGGTCGAGGCCGTGGCGAGGGGGATGGATCTGTTCGACTGCGTTCTGCCGACCCGCAACGGGAGAAACGGCACGCTCTTCACCCCGTCCGGTAGGATCCGTATCAAGAATCGCTGCTATGCCGAAGACCCGCGACCCATCGACCCGGATTGCGGTTGTTACACGTGCCGCCATTATTCACGCGCCTATCTCCGACACCTCTTCCTGGCGAAGGAATTGCTGGTTTACCGGCTGACGAGTCTGCACAATCTGTATTTTTATCAGGCGCTCATGGAAAGGATCCGGCTTGCGGTGCATTCCGATACCTTCTCCGAATTCTTGCGAACCTTCTGCCTCCGGTTTCGTTCCGCTGAAGCGGAAGGATTCGAAAAAGAAGCCGCGTCCTAGGGAAAACAGGAGGCTTGGGGGGCAGAGGGCTCTCGAAACGAGGGGAAGGTAAATTCACGCACGAATAAGGAGGAATCGAAGAATGGATTGGGTGTATGCGATGGGTACGGGGCCCGGAGGCGCAGGCGGGGGAGGGGCGGCTCCCGGTGGTGGGATGATGGGTGCCTTGCTGCCTCTCTTGCTGATGTTTCTCGTGTTCTATATTCTGTTGATCCGACCCCAGCAGAAGCGGGCGAAACAGCACAGAGAATTCCTGAACAATCTGAAGAAGGGTGACGAGGTGGTGACCAGCGGCGGGATTCTCGGGAAGGTGACCGGAATCACCGAGAATGTGGTGACCCTCGAAGTCGCGGACAAGGTCCGCATCAAGGTGCAGAGAGGCAACATCTCGGGCGCAAGACCGAAGAATGCTGTGGAGAAAAGCGCTTGAGGCCATACAAGGCTGCGCATTGACCCAAAGGGGCTGTTTCTTGTCGGGCGTGATTCTTCAACTCTCTCTTGGAATGGGGCAGGAAGGACGATGACGAAGAGCCTGAAATGGAGATTCATCTTGACGGCGGTCGTGTGCGCAGGTGCCCTGGTCTACCTGGTGCCCACGTTCAGCGGGAACCTTCCGGGATGGTGGAAGGAGTTCCTGCCGAAGGAGAAGGTGCATCTGGGCCTTGACCTGCAGGGAGGCATCCATCTGATCCTGGCGGTCGAAGAGGACAAGGCTGTCGAGGGCACGGTCGAGCGGCTCATTCTGGACGCCAAAGAGGTCTTTCGGAAGAAGGATATCTTCTACGACGGGATCGAGAAGGAAGGCACGAGTCAGTTCAGGATCCGCGGCGTCAGCCTGTCCGATCGGGATCGCTTCGACGAAATCCTATCCGATCAGTTCGGAAATCTGAAGCTCTACTCGCAAGAGGAGGGAAGCCGTGGGATCGATTACCTCCTTGGGATCAGCGAAGGCGAGGTCCGCGCGATCCGGCAGGGGGCGGTGGAACAGGCTCTGGAGACGATTCGAAATCGAATCGACCAGTACGGGGTCTCCGAACCTACGATCCAGCGGGAAAGCGAGAACCGAATCCTGATCCAACTTCCCGGCGTCAAGGACCCGGAGCGGGCCATGAAACTGATCGGGCAGACGGCGGTGCTGGAGTTCAAAGTCGTGGACGAGGAGCACAGCCTCGATGCGGCCCTGAGCGGCACGGTGCCCGCCGGGAGCGAGATTCTCTACCAGCGCAGTTACGACCCGGAAACGAACCGCACCAAGAAGATCCCCCTGTTGGTCGAGAAGCGGACGTTGATGACCGGCGACGCGCTTGCTGACGCGCGCGTGGAGTTCGACCGGACTTACAACCAACCTCACGTGGCCATACGCTTCAACCCTCGCGGGACGAGGATCTTCGACCAGATCGCCGCAGAGAACGTGAACAAGCGACTGGCCATCATCCTGGACGGAAACGTCTATTCCGCTCCCGTGATTCGGCAGGCCCACTACGGCGGCCAAGCCGTCATCGAGGGCAGTTTTACCCCTGAGGAAGCCCGGGATCTGGCGATTGTCTTGCGGGCCGGTTCGTTGCCGGCCCCGGTGCAAATCGCCGAGAAAAGGGCTGTCGGGCCCTCCCTGGGCTCCGATTCGATTCGGCAGGGACTCCTGTCGATCGCTGTGGGCGGGCTTCTCGTTTTGCTCTTCATGGGGGTCTATTACCGGGCGGCCGGTATCGTGGCCGACATCTCCCTCATTCTCAACATATTCCTGGTCATGGCCACGCTCGCGGCGCTCAAGGCAACCCTCACGCTCCCCGGCATCGCAGGGCTCGTGTTGACCGTGGGCATGGCGGTCGATGCGAACGTGATCATCTTCGAGCGGATACGGGAGGAACTGCGCGTGGGCAAAACGCCTCGCGCCGCCATTGACAGCGGTTACGGCAAGGCCCTGCTCACGATCCTGGACGCCAACATCACGACCTTGGTCGCCGCCCTCGTTCTGTTCCAGTTCGGCACCGGTCCGGTCAAGGGGTTCGCAGTGACTCTGAGCATCGGCGTCTTTTGGAGCGTCCTGCTGGCGATCTATTTCACGCGGCAGATCTTTGATTATATGGTTCTGGTCCGGCGCGTGAAATCACTTGCGATTTGAGGAAAGAAAGCGGAGAGGATCTTATGGAGTTCATCAAGCCTGGCATCAACATCGATTTTCTGAGATACCGTCGGGTGGCCCTGAGCCTCTCGGGGCTTCTTCTGGTTGCCTCTCTCCTTTCTCTGTGGGTCAAGGGGGGGCCCAAATACGGGATCGACTTCGCAGGCGGGATTGTCCTTCAGATCCAGTTTCACGAGCAGGTCGAGACATCCGTCCTGCGCGACGCCCTGCAGGGGCTGGAACTCGGCCAGGTCGTCGTTCAGGAATTCGGAAGCCGGGAGGATCGGGAATTCCTGGTTCGTCTGGAGAAGAGGGAGACCGACCTGCAGGCCTTGCAGCAGAAGGTGGAAGAGGCCTTGAAGGGCCGGTTTGGGGCACAAAGCCTCGAATTGAGGAGGACCGAACTCGTCGGTCCGAAGGTGGGCGAGGAACTTCGAAAGAAGGGCTTGAATGCTGTGCTTTTCGCCATCGTGGGGATCCTCGTTTACATCACCTGGCGTTTCGAGTTCCGGTTCGCGCTGGGGGCCATCCTTGCCCTTGTGCACGATTCGCTCATCACGATCGGCGTCTTCTCGATCTTGAACAAGGAGATCGATCTGCCGATCGTTGCGGCGATTCTGACGATCATCGGGTACTCCGTCAACGATACGATCATTGTGTTCGACAGGATCCGGGAGAACATGAGGCGGATCCGGCGGCAAAGCCTCGAGCGAGTCATCAACGACAGCATCAACGAAACGCTGAGCCGCACCCTGTTGACCTCGATGACGACCCTGATCGTGGTGGTAGCCCTCTTCCTGCTTGGCGGAGCGGTCATCCACGACTTTGCCTTTGCGCTTATCATAGGCATTGCAGTGGGTACCTACTCATCGATTTACATCGCCAGCCCGCTGGTCGTATTCTGGGATGCGATACGGGCTCGATCGTCGCGGCAGGCAAAGCCGGGCCGGAATTCCGTGACGAGCAGATAGGCCCCGGTACGCGGCATGATCCTCAGCATTTTCGGGCATCTGGTTTTTTTTCTTATCCTTCTGCTGGGTCTGTTTGCGCTGTTTTTCGGGCTCCCTGGAACCTGGATCATTCTGGGTGCTACAGCGGTCTACGCCTGGGCAACGGACTTCGTGCACATCGGCGGAGGCCTTCTTGCCCTGTTTTTCCTGCTTGCCTTGGCCGGGGAAGTCGTCGAATATGTCTTCGGCATCGCCGGGGCCAGGCGCTTCGGGTCGAGTAACCGAGGCATTGTATTTTCCATCCTCGGAGGCTTTGTGGGTGCTGTCGTGGGCGCCCCCCTGTTTTTCGGCTTTGGAGCCATTCTCGGGGCGCTTGCCGGCGCGTTTGCGGGGGCGGTTCTCATCGAGCTTCTCACATACGGGACGGCCGAATGGAAGAAGGCGGTGCGAAGCGGGTGGGGAAATTTTCTGGGGAGGATCGCGGGCTTGATCGCCAAGGTGGCGATCGCTATCGGTATGATCGTATGGACGGCAGGGACTCTGTTGAAATGAGCCCTGGTAGAGAGCCACAGCCTCTTTCCCGCCGTTCATGGGTGGTTCCTCCCGCCGACGATGCCGTCTGCCGGCGGCTTGCCGAGGCTCTCGGACTGACGCCGTTGGCTTCCCGTATCCTTTACGTTCGTCAAATCCGTGATGTAGACGATGCCGAGCGTTTTCTCTCGGGTTCCCTCCGGCATGTGCGTCCCCCGAGCCTTTTCCGAGGGATGGACCGTGCGGTGGAAAGGCTCCTTCGGGCCATCGAAGGAAGGGAGAGGGTTCTGGTTTACGGAGACTACGACGTCGATGGGTTGACGAGCATCGCGATTCTGGTCCACTTCCTGCGCTACGCCGGGCTCGATCCTCTCTACCACGTTCCGGACCGGCTGCGGGAAGGTTATGGATTTCACGCCGAGCGGATCCCTTCGTTTTCCGAAAACGGCGTTCAGCTGATCGTGACCGTGGATTGCGGCGTCACTGCGCATGAAGCGGTTCGGGTGGCCAGAGAGTGCGGCATGGACGTGATCATCACCGATCACCACGAATGCCCGGACCCCCTTCCGCCCGCTCTGGCCGTTATCAATCCGAAGATTCCCGGCGAGCCTTTTCCCTTCCGTGACCTGGCCGGTGCGGGCGTCGCCTTCTACCTGGTTGCCGCCCTGCGGGCACGGATGCGAGCAACGGGGAGGTGGGGCATGGTGGATCAACCGGATCTGCGGAAATACCTTGATCTCGTAGCCCTGGGCACCCTGGCCGACATGGTGCCTTTGCGCGAGGAGAACCGTATTTTCGTCAAATACGGATTGCAGGAGATGTCCTCGGAAAGTCGACCCGGCCTCTCCATCCTGAAGACCGAGGCGGGGTTGAAAGGGCCGATTCAGGATACCCGCTCGCTCCTCTACAAGGTCATTCCCAGGATCAATGCTCCCGGAAGGCTGGGGTGTGCGTTGAAGGCTTTGGAAATGCTTCTTTGCGCAGGCAATGAGGAGGCAGGCAGGATTTCAAGGATCTTGGAGGGGCTCAACAACGAGAGAAGGGCCATCGAGGACATGGTCTACAGGGAGGCACGTGAACGGGCCGCCGAGCAGTTGAGACGCAGGGATTCGAGCGTTCTGACCTTGGCCTCGGAGGGGTGGCACAGGGGAGTTCTGGGCATCGTAGCATCTCGTCTGGCCAGGGATTTCGGAAGAACCGTGGTGCTCGTGTCCTTCGAGGGAGATCTGGGCAAGGGATCGGTCCGCAGCGTCGATGGGTTTGGCTTCTTGGAGGCGTTGTTGGCCTGCAGGCATCTGGTCCTGGAGGTAGGCGGGCACCAAATGGCCGCAGGGGTCACACTGAAGAAGGAGAACCTGGCCGCCTTCAGCGACGCCTTCGAGCGGGAGATCACGAACAGGTGGGGAATCGAGCAGCAGGGTGCGCCCAGACTTCTTCTGGATGCCTGGCTCGGCAGTGCCGCGGTCTTGACGGATCGGGCGATCTCCGAGATCGAGCGGATGGCCCCGTTCGGGATGGGAAACAGGGAACCTGTCCTCGGGGTGAGGCGCATGAAAGTTAGGGAGAAGCGCCTGGTGGCCGGTGACCACCTGAAACTCACCCTCGATTCCGACGGCAGATCCTTTGATGCGATCGGATTCCGCATGGGCAAGGCAGGGGTGCTCGAGAGCGCTTATCCTTTCTGGGATGTGGCCTTTTCCCCGCGGACGGAAACCTGGAACGGACGGGAGAGATTGAATCTGCGGGTACGGGACATGCGGCCCTCTTCAGACTGCCCCGTCTGACCCGGCCGGGCGCCGGGTCAGACGCTTGACGGAGGTTCTCGCTTGATCAAAAGGCCGGAAAAGGACCCGAAAACGGTAATCGAGCGTTGGATCGATGAGCGGATCCAAGTTGCTCTTGGAGGATTGACGCGGCCCCTTGAGAAAAGGGTGGGGAACCTGCGTGAGCGCATTCGCGGGCTGCAGATGCGCGTCCTTCGGATATCCGGCCGCTTGGGGAAAGAAAAGGAGCAGGGGCGGGGAAAAGGGAAGCAACCGGGGTAGGGAGGGTATCACGGAAGCAACAAAAGGGATTCTCTTTCCTGCACACACCGGCCGAGGCACCCCCCGGAAGGAGTTTGGCTCGTGGATTTGTTGCCTGATTCTTATCGCCGTCTGAGCCCGGAAGAACTGCGGCGCAGAATCATCCGGAAGAAGGAGGAACTCGGTAGACGGCTGGTCATCCTGGGACATCACTACCAAAGGCAAGAGGTGATTGATTTCGCCGATTTTCGTGGCGACTCCCTGGGGCTTTCCCGTCTCGCCGCCGAGCAAGAGGCCTGCGTATTCATCGTGTTCTGCGGCGTACGGTTCATGGCCGAGAGTGCGGAAATCCTCCGAAGGGACCATCAGAGGGTTCAGCATCCTGACCCGAAATCCGGGTGCCCGTTGGCCGACATGGCCGACATGGCCTCCGTCGAGGCGGCATGGGATCGGGTTTCGGATGCCGCTCCGGGGCGCAAGGTGATTCCCTTGACGTACATGAATTCTGGTTCGGATCTCAAGGCCTTCTGCGGTGCCAGGGGCGGCGCGGTCTGCACATCCTCCAACGCAGGCGCGGCCTTCGAATGGGCCCGGAGCCTTGGAGCGAAGATCTTCTTCTTTCCGGATGAAAACCTGGGGAGAAACACGGCCAGGCGGATCGGATTCTCCCGGGATGAGATTCTGCTGTGGGATCCCGAGGCCTCTGCGTCGGACCCGGCGGTCGGCCGGAAGATATGGGATGCCTCGATTATCCTCTGGAAGGGTTTCTGTCACGTGCATACGGAGTTCAAACTTGCGCATATCGAGCGGATCCGACAGGAGGATCCCGGGTCGCTGATCGTGGTTCATCCCGAATGTTCCGAGGAGGTCGTACTGGCGGCCGATGCAGTGGGATCCACGGAGTACATCTGCCGGTACGTCGAGAATGCCCCGCCCGGGAGTTCCATCTATGTAGGCACCGAAATCAATCTCGTAAACAGACTGGCTTCGGAGCATCCGGACAAGAAAATACATGAGGTCTTCCGATCCCTGTGTCCAAATATGTTTCGGATCGATGCGGCCAAACTGCTGTGGATCCTGGATGAAATCGGAGAAGCCAACCTTGTTTATGTTGATTCCGACACGAAGAGGCTCGCACGAGTCGCTTTGGACAGAATGTTGCGCTTCACGTGACGGTGCCATTCCGTGCCTTCCCTTTGTGCCCGGCGACGCCTGGATGAGGATTTTTTGAGCATCCATCCCGCGCCCTGGCGGCCTCTGAGTGCAGATTTTGCGCTTTTCTTGATGTCTGATATCCTGAAAAGGGCAAAACATGCACCTGTTTCCGGAGAATCCTTGCTCTTGAAGACCAGGAAGGCCTTGCCATGAAAAGCGGCACTCGTGTGATAGCCGAATTGAGGAAGTCTTTCGAGACCGTCGAGCTCTCTGATGAACAGCGTCTTCTGAAGATCGAAATCTACCTGAAGGTCTATATACTCGTCCTGGTGTTGTTCGGGTACTCGATTCTTCAGTTTGCCGGTCTGTTCGGGTATCTACTCCTGCCGAGGAAGGAGATTGCCGGGGGCCTTCTGCTCTTCGTGTCTGTGAACGCGGTCTATCTGGCTTTGCTGAGGAGGGGAATCTTTCTGCGCCGGCTTGTGGTTCTGGTTGCGTTGACGGATATCTTCTTCTTCACCGTATTGATCCATTTCCTTGGAGGCGCGGATAGCCCGGTCCTGGCTCTTCTCTATCTACTGCCTGTTCCTTTCTACTCGATTCTGATCTCCCCTTGGTCCGGGTATCTCGTGTCGATCGGAAGCTGTCTCGCATACGCTGTTCTGTGTGGGTTGGAGTTCAGCGGTCTGCTTCCTTATTACGGGAAGGCGCCGATTCAGCTGGAGAGTCTTGGCATCATCCTCTTTTTCCTTTTCTTCTGCTTCTTCTCGATAGCCTTTTACGCAGGGTATTTCTCGGATGTGTTGCGCAGGCACCAGAAGGCCCTGGCCGAGGCGAATCGAGCCATTGAAGAGCACAACCTTACGCTGGAGACGAAGATAGCGAGCCGGACCCGGCAACTTGAGGAAGCCAGGAAAAAGCTTGAAGAGTACAGCCGGCAACTCGAGAGCGCTTTCAACGAGAAGAGCCGGCAACTGCAGGAAGTGCAGAACAGGCTGGCCTCCGGCCTCGGCGAACTCAAGTTGAAATACAACTATGAGAATATCGTCGGCAGATCGAGGGAAATGCAGGAAGTCTTTCGCCTGATCGACAAGGTTACGGATTTCAACGTGCCGATCTTGATTCAAGGAGAAAGCGGTACGGGCAAGGAGTTGGTGGCCAAAGCGATTCACTACAATGGGCCGCGGCGAGACAAAGCGTTCATCATTCAGAACTGCTCGGCCATGACCGACACCCTCCTGGAAAGCGAGCTCTTCGGCCATGTCAAGGGGGCCTTCACCGGAGCCCTGCAGGACCGAAAGGGTCTCTTCGAAGAGGCCGACCAGGGGACGCTCTTCCTGGACGAGATCGGAGACATGAGCCCGAGCATGCAGGCCAAACTGCTTCGAGCGATCCAGGAGGGAGAGATCAGGCCGGTCGGCGGAAAGCGGGTCATTCGAGTGGATGTGCGCCTCATCTCGGCCACCAACAAGGATCTGAAGCATGCGGTCGAAACGGGGAACTTCAGGGAAGACCTCTACTACCGTCTGAACGGTGTGACGATACAGCTTTCCCCCTTGCGGGAGAGGAGGGAGGATATCCTCTCCCTGGCGGAACGCTTTCTCGACATTTTTTCCCGAGAGACCGGAATGAACAGAAAGGAGTTGTCCCAGGACGCGAAAAGGCTTCTCCTTTCCTACTCTTGGCCGGGAAATGTGCGCGAACTTGAAAACACGATCAAGAATGCTTGCGTCATCGCGCAGGAGCAGGTTATACAGCTTGAGGACTTTCGTTACAAGCCCGAACTTTTCAGTGCCGAGGCCCACACCCCGTCTCGCGAGGGAGGGGAGGAGGCGAGATTCTCTGAACTCGTGGTGAAGCCCCTTAAAGTAATGGAGAAGGAAGCGATCGAACATGCACTGAAGGCCAGCGGCGGGAAAAGAAAGGATGCGTCTAGGCTCCTGGATATTCCTATTCGGACTCTTTATGAGAAAATGAAAAGGTACGGAATTCGGTAAGGAGCGACAGTTTTCAATGCAAATTCGGCATTTCATGCAGAATCTGCATTACATCACAGTGCCCTTATGACTCGTTAACGGATGGCTAACGGATGGTTAGAGGACGGGGAACCGGGTTTCTTGTTCTGGCCAAGAGAGAGACATCCGTGCGCAAGGAGGTTGGCTTGAAGACCTTTTCATTCGTAACCTATTGTATTTACATTGGCAATACCCTTCATTTCCATCCCTGGAGAGGCGTTTCTGGGGCGTGCGCTGGCAGGTGCTCGTCGCCGTCACTCTCGTTTTCTTGTCCCCGTTGGAAGTCCAGACATATTTTGGCACACTGATTGCTTACCAGTTCAAGCAAGTCAACCTATTCACCCGTACTTGAAGCCGGGTCGTTTGCAGGGAATCGGGTAACGCTCCTGCAAGCGGGCCGGCTTCTGCTGTTGCTGGCGAAGCTGCGCCCCTCCCTCACGGTTCCCTGGATCGCCGCCGAAGAGTTCTCTGAATCTCCCTCCCTGCATCCTTCCTCTTGATGGCCTCTCTCTTTTCGTACTTGCGCTTCCCCCTGCCCAATCCGATCTCAACCTTGGCCCTGCTGTTCTTCAGATACACGCTCAGAGGGATGATCGAAAGCCCCTTTTCCTGGACCTTGCTGCCGAGCCTTCGGATTTCCCTCTTATGGAGAAGGAGCTTCCTGCGCCGTGTCGGCTCGTGATTGAAGGGCCCGGCGTTCGGATAGGGAGAAATGTAGATGTCACAAAGAAAAGCCTCTCCTTCCTCGATTCGCACGAACCCATCCGTGAGCTGAATGCGACCCGCGCGCAGGGATTTGATTTCCGTACCCGAGAGGGCGATTCCCGCCTCGTATGTAGCGAGAATCTCGAAGTCGAACCGGGCCTTCTTGTTTTTCGCGACAAGCTTGATCCCATCCGGACGCAAGGGGGTCTCCTCTTTTGGGATGCCCGTTTCAGGCGTGGGGTCGGCGGGCCTGCCCGGGCAACGACATAATGGAGAAGGAAAGAGGGGATTGTCAACGAATCAAGAGGCTGCGGTTTCGAGCGTGTTCCTGTGCGTTATCCACCTCGAAGGGGTGCCCCTGACTTTGCAAATCCCGCTCCCATGCGTAAGATTAAAGTCCAGGTTGGGCATGGACGAAAACAGAGGAAGACCGGGCGGTTCGAAATTGCCTGTCCGGCAACTCCCGTATCGGAGGGGAAAGTCGAGGAGGAGCCCGCTTCATGGCCGACGATCAGCATCTTGCAGAGCAGATTGTTGCCCTGTTGAGCCGGATTCTGGACCTGCCGGAGGAATCCATCACGGCGGATGCCCACATCATGAACGACCTGGGTGCCGACTCCTGGCAATACCTGGAATTCAGGACCGAGCTGGAGAGAGCCTTTACCCTGACCATACCGGATGCAGAGGTGGATCGGTTGAGCACGGTGGAGGGGTGTGCGAGGCTCATCGAGGAGTACCTGAACCGGAAAGCCCGCGGAAGCGCCGAGAGGAGCCTTGCGGGTGCGGAGACGAGGAAGGCATGGGAGTCGGGGAACCGATACCTCGGAGAAGACGGGGCCTACTACGTCGACCTCGAGGTGGGCATTCATCACATGGGGAGGAACAACCTCGCCGAGACGCCTCTGATGATGCTCCTGGGCGACATGCGGTGGAGCCACCTGGCCCAGTTTACGGGCCTGCCCAGCAAGCAGCTTGTCGACGAAACCCACGACCGTCTCTATGCGACCTTCTACTATCTCCGGATGCGATTCCCCAGGCAAACCCCGATGGCTTCGTACGGAGAAAACGACCGCGTCACGATCGTGAACACCTTGAACTCCTACGGAAACTCCGTCATGGACGGGTACTCCTTCCTCTACCCTGCATCGTGGCCCCGGGAGAAGAAGATCCCACTGAAGAACGGAAAGCAGGCTGAGGAGATCGGGATTCCCTACATCCGCTCCTCCAACATCTTCGTGAAGATGCTCCAGGGAGCAAGCTGGCTGAAGAAGTCCAGGCCTGCCCACCCCGGTGTGGACAACATACCGAAGATCGCCGAAGTGCCCGATTCCTACGCGCTGATCAAACGAGCCAGCCAGGAAGGGAGGTTCGGCCTGCCGCCCGACAACTTCTCATCGATCACGCCCGAAACCCTTCAGGTGGAATACCAGATCGAGCCCGACCGTGACCTGAACGGGGTGGGGCTTCTTTACTTTGCCAACTACTGCATGATCCAGGATATCGCAGAGCGCAGGCTGCTTCCGGGGAAGCCCCTGATCCCGATCTCCCATGACCTCCTGGATGCCAGGACGGTGGTGTTCCGGGAGAGCGCTTATCTGGCAAATGCGCATCAGTCGGATTCGATCCTTGTCTCCCTCGATGCCTGGTTGGAGAACCCGTTTCTTTCCGGTCATCCGGCACCGGAGATGGCCCCTATCCGGCTTTTCATGAACTACCAGATGACCCGTCGATCCGATGGAAGGAAGATGTTGGTCTCTTCAGCGGAAAAGGTCGTTTTCGGAAAGACATTGGGAGACGCGGGCCTTTTGGAGCCCTTACGGAGGCTCGCGGATTAGGGGCCGCGTACTTTCCTGATCGGGGAAATCTCCGCCATGAGCTTACGTATCTTCCCGGCCCGGAACTGAACGGTGATTTTCTCCTTGTAGCCCGAACCCTCCACATTGCGAACAATCCCGGTCCCAAGAGATTCGTGCTCGATCCTGTCTCCGATGCGGAACTTCTGGGCGAGTCTGCGGGAGGCAAGAGGGGGCAAACGGGGCCTGTCCAGCTGGCTTTCCTCGTAATCCAAGGAGAGATCCCCGCCCTTTTCCTCGCTGTCCAGGGGGCCTGCCAGAATACCGTAAAGGCGTCGCTCCTGCGGTTCCCGGACCTCGATCAGATCAGTCGGTATCGAGGCGAGAAAGGGGCTCGGATCGGCAAACTGCCGCTCGCCTTGAAGAGACCGGAGGCATGCCCGAGACAAATACAGCCGGTCTCTTGCGCGAGTCATTCCCACGTAACAGAGACGCCGCTCTTCCGCGAGTGCCTCCGGAGATGCATAGGAACGCCGGTGGGGCAGTACTCCGTCCTCCAGGCCGGTCAGGAAAACGATGGGGAACTCCAGCCCTTTCGCGCAGTGGAGGGTCATCAAGGAAACACAGTTCGCCTTGTCCTCGTACGCATCGGTATCGCTGACGAGCGCCACCCTCTGCAGGAAGGCGCCGAGCACTTCTCTGGCAGACCCCTCGGCCTCCTTCTCCTGAAACTGGTCCGCCGTACGCAGAAATTCCTCCACGTTCTCCATCCGCCTCTCCCCGTCCTCTCTGCCCTCCAGAAAGCCCCTGTATCCGGTCCGCTCGATCACCCCCTCCAGGAGCTTCTCGAGAGTCACGCCTCTGTCCAACTCGTCCAGCAGGCTCCGGATCAGTGCCTGAAAATGTTCGAGCCTGCTGCGCGCCGCGCCGGAGAGGTCCCCGGCCTCCAATGCCTGCAGAATCCCCCCCCACAGGGACTTCCCCTCCCGCTCGGCATAGGCCTGAAGGGCTTCCTGCGTGGCCGGGCCGATACCGCGCGGCGGCTGGTTCAGGATTCGAAGAAGACCGGCCGAGTCGTCCGGGTTGTAAAGAAACCGCAGGTAGGCAAGCAGATCTTTCACTTCCGCCCGTTCGTAGAACCGTATGGAGCCGATGACGGCATGGGGGATGCAGAACTGGACGAATTTCTCTTCGAATGGCCGGGACTGCGCATTGGTGCGGAAGAATACGCCGATATGCCGGTAAGGAATCTTCCTCACCGCGACAAGGTGCCGGATCTCCCCGGCAACCCATGCCGCCTCCTCGTCCGGCGTGGCGGTTTCCAAGTACACAAGCCGCTCCCCCGATGCGTTTGCAGTCCAAAGGCGCTTCTCTCTCCTTTCCGGGTTTCCCCGAGCCACCGCATCGGCGGCACGAAGGATGGTCTGGGTGGAGCGGTAGTTCTGTTCGAGTGCGAGGACGCGCGCGCCGGGAAAGTCCTGCTCGAAGGCGAGCAGATTGTTCACCTCCGCGCCGCGCCACCGGTAGATCGATTGGTCGTCATCCCCCACGACGCAGAGCTCTGTGTCCTTTGACGCGAGCTTCTGCAGCAGGAGGTGTTGCGCCCGGTTTGTGTCCTGATACTCGTCCACGAGAATGGAACGGAACTGCTCCTGGTAGCTCGTCCGGATCTCGGGAAACTCATCCAACAGCCGCAGCACGAGGAGGAGCAGATCCCCGAAGTCGACGGCGTTCGCCTCCTGAAGACTTTGCTTGTACAATGCGACGACTTCTTCCAGCGCTTGCCGCACAGGGGAGCGGCTCGGAATGAGGAGGCCGGGGTCGAGCCCCTGATTCTTGGCCCTGTCCAGCAGGCCTTGGACGGCCGCGGGCTGGACCTGTTTCGCCTCCACACGCAGTCTTTTCATGCAGGATCGGATCACACGCAACTGGTCGTCGCTGTCGTAAATGACAAAACTCGTGCGATAGCCGAGGCGCTCGATGTGGCGTCGCAGGATTCTCGCGCACGTTGCGTGGAAGGTGCCGATCCAGATGCCGGTCTTCTCCATTCCCAGCAGTCGTTGCACCCGAAGGCGCATTTCGTCCGCGGCTTTGTTCGTGAAGGTGATCGCCAGGATGTTGCGGGGCGCGACGCCCCGATGAAGAACCAGGTGGGCAATCCGGTAGGTCAGGGCACGGGTCTTTCCGCTTCCTGCGCCGGCAAGGACCAGAAGCGGTCCCCCCTGGTGGAGAACCGCTTGTCTCTGCTCAGGGTTAAGCTCTCGATCCAGATTCATGCGGGCGGTTGCCGGTTCACTCGACGGTAACGCTCTTGGCGAGGTTTCGGGGCTGATCCACGTCCGTCCCCTTGATCACGGCCACATGATACGCCATCAGTTGCAGGGGAACGGTCATGAGAATCGGGCTGAGGTAAGGGCTGCTTTCCGGTACGTAGAGAAGGTCGTCCGAGAGCTTTTCCGCCTCGGTGTCGCCGTAATTCACCACCGAGATGACCTTCCCCTCCCGGGCCTTGACCTCCTCCAAGTTGTTCAGCACCTTTTCATAGAGCCCGTTTTTCGGCAAGAGCGCGACCGTGGGACAATTCTCGTCGATCAGGGCAATGGGTCCGTGCTTCATTTCTCCGGCCGGGTATCCCTCCGCATGAATGTAGGAGATCTCTTTCAGCTTGAGCGCTCCCTCCAGTGCGACCGGGTAGTGTATTCCTCTTCCCAGGTAAAGAAAGTCCTTGCAATGCGAATACTTGCGGGCGACCGCTTCGACGGCCTTCTCTCTGGAAAGAACATCTTCCACCAGCAGAGGCAACTTCTTCAGTTCCGTCAGGTAGCCTTCGAGGGTGCGTGGCTTCATCTTGCCCTGGATCCTTCCGAGGTGCAGGCTCAGGAGATACAAGGCGCATACCTGGGTCGAGAAGGCCTTTGTGGAGGCCACGCTGATCTCCGGGCCTGCATGGGTGTAAAGGACCCCCTGGCACTTCCTCGCAATGCTGGAATCCACCACGTTGCAGATCGCTAGAGAGAGCGCCCCTTTGCGGATGGCCTCCTCTGTGGCGGCCAGGGTGTCCGCGGTTTCCCCCGACTGGGAGATGGCGGTGAACAGGGTTTGCTTGGACAGGATGGGATTTCGGTACCGGAACTCGGAGGCGAGATCCACCTCGCACGGGATACGGCAGAGATCCTCGATCATGAACTTGCCGATGAGGGCCGCGTGCCAGGAGGTTCCGCAGGCAACAAGGCAAATCTTCTTCACTTTCCGCAGGGCCGCCTCGTCGATTCCGATGTCCTTCAGGTAGATTTCCCGGTTCCGACCCTGGATGCGGCCCCGCACCGTGTCCGTGATCACGCGGGGTTGCTCGTGGATCTCCTTGAGCATGAAATGCTTGTATCCCCCTTTTTCCGCCATCATCGGCGTCCACGTGATGTGCGTCGGGTTTCTCTGGATCGACTCGCCGGACAGGGTGGTGATCCGGTGGCCGTCCCTGCGCAAAACGGCGATCTCCTCGTCTTCGAGGAAGACCATCTCGCGGGTGTGATCCAAGAGGGCGGGTATGTCGGAGGCGAGGAAGCGTTCGAATTGTCCAACGCCGATCACGAGAGGGCTGGCCTTCTTGGCTCCGATCAGGCAGGTCGGGTCGTCCTGGGAAAGGACCGCGATGGCATAGGATCCTTTCACCTGCATCAGGGCCTTGCGGACCGCATCCTCCAGAGAATCTGACTCCTCCCGATGGAGGTCGATCAGGTGGGCGATGATCTCGGTGTCGGTCTCCGACAGGAAGGTCCTGCCCTTGGCCTGCAGACGATCCCGGAGTTCGAGATAGTTTTCGATGATCCCATTGTGCACGACGACGACCGGGCCTGAACGATGCGGGTGGGCGTTCGTTTCCGATGGCTTTCCATGCGTTGCCCACCGGGTGTGGCCGATTCCGAGAACTCCGTCACAAGGCCTGGCCTTGCATTCCTCGACCAGGCGGGAGAGCTTTCCCTCCGTTCTCCGCGTCTGGATCTCGCCCTTGTCATCGAGGACCGCGATTCCGGCCGAGTCGTATCCCCGGTATTCGAGCTTCCTGAGCCCTTCCAGGAGCAACGAGGCCGATTTCCTCTCTCCTACGTAGCCTACGATTCCACACATGGGGATCCTCTTTTCATGCGACAGGGGGGCCTCGCGGTCCCTTGGCGTCAAGCCCTTCGCTAGTCTTCCAGAATGAAGGTGAAGTGGCAGGTCACCCGATAGTCCGTGATTTTGCCCTTCGCGATGGTTGCGTCCTGCTTGAGAATCTCAACATGCGTGATATTGCGCAGCGTCCTGTTGGCTCGGTTCAGCGCCTCGTCCAGGGCCTCTTTCCATCCCAGGGGTGACATCCCGATCACCTCCGTCACTCTCGCAACCGACATCGTCTTTCTCCTTCCGTTTTCGGCATTCTACATCCTTCCATCGGCTCTTTCATCCGAATTTCTGAAAGGGCCCGTTTCCGACAGCCTCTCCCGGACCTCTCGCAGGGAGGGGATGCCCGACCGGCCCCCCAGGAAGCGGCAACTCAGTCCGGCCGCGACGGTGGCCCAACGGATCCTCTCCGGAGGCGACCATCCCTTGAGAAGCCCATAAATGTAAGCTCCGTGAAAGACGTCTCCGGCGCCCGTCGTGTCGACCGCCTTGACCCGCAGGGCTCCGAGCCATGCGGGTGCGTCCTCCCAGAGGCTTACACTGCCCCGGTCCCCGAGTGTGACGGTCACGACCTCGGGTCCCATTTCGCGCAGTTTGCACAGCCGTCGTGCAAGGGGCGCCTCGGGCTCGTACCGGCGGATGAACTCCTCGGCTGCAATGAGGTGGTCCGTGTACCGGATGAGCTCGAGCATCCCCGGCTTCAGGGAGCCGGCGTCGAGGACCACCGGAATCCCGCATCTCTTTGCGCTCCTTGCCGAATGCAAGGAGGCCTCGAGAAAGAGCCCGTCCAGGTGCAGGGCGCCGGCGTCTCGCAGGAAGCCTTCCGGGACCTCCGCCGCCTGCAACGGAGAAGCCTCCGGGCGCCCCCAGAAGATGGTGCGATGACCCGTCTTCGGCTCGACGCAGATGAAGGCGAACTGGCTGCGGCCCCCCTCCCGGACGCGCACGGCCGAGGTGTCGATCCGCTCCTCTTGCAGCCCCTTGAGGATGATGCGACCAAACGGATCCCCGCCGACGACCCCGGCAAAGCGTGCCGCGATCCCCCACCGGGACAAAACCACAAGGGCCGTGGCAACGGGACCCCCACCCTGGACCAGGAAGTCACGAAATTCGCACTTCGTGTCGGGCGGGGGATACCGATCGATCGTACACAGGTAGTCGAGAGCGCACTGCCCAAGGCCGGCGACGTTGCAAGGGCCTCCGGCCGTCTTTTGTGATCGATCGAGAGCACCGTGATAGGTCGGGTCCATGGACCGCTCTTTCCCTGCCCGGGGTCTCTAAAAGATGTCGGTCTTGCAGGTCAAGCCCCAGGAGAAAAGGGCCCCGGCGGGAAAACACCGCACGCGCGTGGTCTTGCCCTCCTCGACCCGGACTGTCAGTCCGACCTCATCGCTGGTGGCCGCCTTCTGCTTCTTCCACTTCCTGAAACGCAGAGAGAGTTCGTAGCTGCCTTCTGCCATGGTCCTGTCGAACAGGAGAGTCTCTTCCCCTTGTCGAAGCCTCACGGACGCATCCGGTGCAATCTCTTCTCCCTCCACGAGAACGCGGTCTACCTGGATGGAGTCCGCGAAGAACGTATCCAACGTATTCTGTACCTCCACCTTCAACCGTGTCTTGCTGAGCCGTTCCTGCAGTCTGCCCTCCTCCTCGACCGCCCGGCTCCGCGTGGCCGTTTCGTCCTCGTAAGCCTTTTGAGCGATCGGGAGGAGCGTGGAAACCAGATTGTCGCCCGAGCTCAGATGGATCGCCTCTCCCTCCATCTGGCGGCTCAGGCAGTCCAGGTTTTCCTGATCGGCAACGTTTTTCAGATCCAGGGAGACCGCATAGAAGCGCAACCCCTGCGGCCGAGCCGCGTCGAGTTGCATGTCACAGAAGGAGACCTTGTCCGAATCCGCCCCGTCACAGAGCACAAAGAGCAGCTTCGTGTCCGGTCCTTCCGGAAACGTCTCAAGCGTCCTCGCAAGTTCTCTTCGCAAGGATCCCCTTCCCTGGGGGTTCAGGCGACGCGCCTGCTCGGGGAAGCGATGCCGATTGCCTCTTTCCGCAGGAATCAGGAGCCCCGGGTCTTTCCCCTCGGCCCCCTGTTCGAGAGGTGGATACACCCGGAGTCCGACGGCGACGTCATCCGGAAGTTCCTGCAGGACACGATCGATCGCATCGGAGACGTGAAGAATCTTCGCCCTGCCCTGCAAGGGAGCCCACATGCTGCCCGTCCGGTCCACCAGGAAAACCACGAAGAGGTCGCAGGACCCTTGGCCGGGCAGGATGAGGAAAAGGGCGAAGAGAGCTGCGGCTAGAAGGGTCGAGGGACGGATCGCCTCCCGCATGCGGCTGCCTCGCATATGCATGCCTCACCCCCGCGGTCGCCCGCATTCGACCCGTTTCAGGCCTTCTTGTAAAAGATCAGGCCCAGGACCATGAACAGGAGGCCGCACATGTTCATGTTCACTCGTATTCCCAGGGAAAGGGACACAATCCACAGATCGAGAGACACAGGAGGGTCCAGGCCGAATGCCTTGCCGTAGGACAGCACGTCGTGGAGAGGTCCATCCGGCAGAACGGCGGCGAGGAAGAGCCCGAACAAGTTCCCGAGGATTCCCGAGAGTACCAGGACCAGCACGGCAACCTGAAACCTGCCTTTCCTCTCTTCTCGAATCAGCATGTCCTTTTTGCACCCTTTCGTAGGAAACAGGTCGGAATGCCCTACTGTGAGAAAGACCTTCAACAAATATCACAACCGATCTAATTTTGAAAGCGAAATATAGGGCGGCTCGTAACCCAAGGCGGTCTCCTTCGATTGAGGTGCCCTTGATCTTCAGGTGGCGGAAAACGGGCTTGACATTTATAACGCATTGCGTTATACAGAAGATCAAGGCTGGCATGAAGCAATGATGCAACCATGTTTCCGCAACCTGGCTTCAGGGTGGCAGGTGAAATCGCTTTGTTTCGAGGGAGGGTGAACCCATGGAGACGCAAGAGGAAAAAGAGAGAAAATCAGGGGTATCGGAGAGGATTCTGGAAAGCTTCGGGGATTCGCTCCGGTCGCTGAGCAAGGTCGAAGCGGAGGGGGAAAAACTGGTGAAAAGGCTGGTCGGGACGTTGGAGAAGCACGGGATCGAAGCCGGAACGAAGGCTGTTGAGGATTTGGGTCGGGATGCAAGGGCATTCCTGAAGCAACTGAACGAGTCGATCGAAGAGGGTGCGGCCAAGGTCCTGGAGAGGTTGAACATCCCGTCCCGGGAGGATCTGGAGCAGGTCAACCGCAAGCTGAAGGCCCTGATGGACGAACATGTGGGGCAGCGGCTTGAGAAGCTCAAGGTTCCGACCGGCAAGGACATGGATCTCATGGCCAGACAGCTCAGGGAGAGTCTGGAGGAGCAGGTCCGCCGGGGACTGGGTCGACTGAACCTTGCCACACGAAAGGAAATGCAAGCGCTGGCCAAGGACCTGAAAAAGCTCCGGGAGGATGTGGCGAGGCTGCGCGGGAAGGGGGCCCCGACGTCGACCAAGTCGTCGGCGAAGAACGAGGCCCCGAGCGCTTCGAAGAAGACGGCGGCGGCCCGGAAGAAACCTGCAAAGACATAGTCCCTGAGGTTGGACGGGCCTTTGTCGGCCGCAAAGCCCCGCATAGGCCAAGCGTATGGACACGAGCACGGGTACGGGCCAAGGCCGAAGGGCAGAGCGGTTGCGGTAGGTTACGTCAAGATCTCCTGGAACGGCTCCGGGATGAAGGTAATCAGAAAGACGATCAGGCCGATCCAGCCCAGAACCTTTCGGGTTGGGTTGAGCGTTCCGGCCGCGTCCCGGGTGGGAGGATGGTCGAGACGAAGGAAACACATCAGGACGATCCATACAACCCAGACGCTGGTTGTGGGTGCCAGATTCCCCAGTATTCCAATGATGCCGAGGAAGAGCGTGAAGACGCGCAGCAGGGGGCTTCCGTCGGCCGAAAAGGCTGCACGCGCCCCCACCCAGCAGAAGGCGAGCCCCCAGAGCCAAGCGAAGGGGTCGGGCAGGGCGAGAACCCGATGAACGGACCAGAGCAAAAGCACGAGGAAGACGCCCCGCGAGACGATGCGGTGGCGAGGCCCGAAGATCCCGTACGTTACGTGCCCCCCGTCGAGCTGACCCATCGGCAAGAGGTTGAGCGAGGTCAGAAAGAACCCGAGCCAGCCTGCGAAGGCGACCGGATGCAGGAGAACCGTCTGCGTCTCACCCAATGAACCGAAGACCCATCGGGTGAGTGCCAGGAACAGCAAGGAATCCCCCAGTTCGATGCCCCCTGCGGCAGAGCCTGTCTCGATCACCGTGGACAGCTTCAGGCCGATCAGGGCTGCGGGCAGGGCAACGACGAGTCCTGCGATGGGGCCCGCAATTCCAATGTCAAACAAGATCCTGCGGTCCCGGATCACGGCGCGCATCCGGATGACGGCGCCCATGGTTCCGATGATCGTGGGGACGGGGATGAAATAGGGCAGACTCGCCTGCACCCGATAGTGGCGTGAAGTGAAGTAGTGGCCCATTTCATGGGCCAGGAGAATGCCCAGGAGCGAGACGGAGAAAGGCACCCCGCTCAGGATGTTTCTCAAGGAGGCGAAGGCTTCCGCTCCCTTCGCCTGCAGCGCTCCGGCCAGGATGGTGGTGACTACGGTGGCAAGGAAGAGCAGCACATTCGCGCGGAGCTTCGGCTTCCCTGCGCTGGGATGGGGGGACGGGGGGAGGCTGGACGAGCCGCGAAGCAGGTCGTTCGGGCCCCGGCCTGTTTGTCTTTGCGCATGCGACGAGGGTGCGTCCGACTTCATGGTTGGCAGGTTTCCGCCGGGCCTACTCTCTTGAGAACGACCGGATCGCCTTCTTGAAGGCCGAGGGTCTGGTCGGCCCGGGCCTGATTGCAGGCCACCTCCAGATACCCCATGCTGTTGAACAGGGCCAGGGCCTCCCCCTCGGGAGCCGATTCATAGGTTGCGGACAGTTTCGTTATCCTCTTGGATGCCGCATGAACCACGAAAACCCCGCCCCTTGCCCATGCTGAGACAACTGCGTATGTCAGGTTCGTTATGCAGTTGCCGAACCGGTCGGTCCAGACGACTTGGCCGCACAATTCGCCGGCACGTTCTCGATGCGCGGGAAGACAGAGAGTCGAAAGATCCCCGGCGGCCGGACCGAAGGCCTCCGGAGGCGTGCCCGCGGCCAGGTGCGCCGCAACCGGCGCGAACAGGTCCCTTCCGTGAAATGTCTTGCTCACAGGATGCAGGAAATACTCGCTCTTTTCCAGCCTCCAGGCGCCCTGAAGCCGGAGATCCGCGATCAGGAGGCCGAAGAGGCCGTTGTCAGGACCCACATAGAACCGGTCCTCGATCTTGAGCACCAGCGGATTCCTCCCGCCCCCGACCCCCGGATCGACGACAGCGAGGTGAACGGTTCCCGGCGGGAACCTCGGACATACTTCTCGGAGCAGACATGCAGCAGGAAGGATTCGGTGGGCGGGCAACTCGTGCGTGATATCGACGATCCGAACCCAGGGATGGATCGACAGGATGACGCCCTTCATCGATCCGACGTATGCATCCCGGAGGCCGAAATCCGTGGTGATCGTGAGGATTGCCGGTGCCGGTTCTTGACGGCCCATCAAAACCCCTCCAGGGGACATCCCTCGCATCTGGGTCGCGGCCGGCAGAAGTCCTTTCCGGCATTCACCAGGAGCGCGTGCAGCTCGTTGAAGAGGGCCTCGGGGGTGAACGCTCCCAGTCCCTTCAGGTTTGCGATCGCCTTTTCCACGTTTCTCCAGGCCGTGTTCTGCGTGAGGATGGCGCCGACCACGACCTCAAAGGGCGTCTCCGCAGGCCACCAGTGCCGCGGTCCGTAATGATGGAGCAGGACCCGGTGGATATCCAGCAGCTTGTCGTGCATGCCTATCGGGAAGCCTCCGGGGAAGTTGCCATCTCTTCCAATACGGCCACCACCAGCAGGGGAAGATTCAGCTCGTGATGGCCGATCAACTGATAACCTCGTCCTCCCATGCGCACAGGCCGCTGGACGACATTGACCGAGGGGCGGTAATGCCTGTTGAAATCCATGTCGACCGTGGTGAACGCCTCCACGCGATTCCCCTGGTTTCGGGCAAGGTTCAGGGCCTTCAGGAACACCTCGGGCAGCACGACCGCAGATCCGATGTTCAGGTAGGCTCCGCCTTCCAGTCGTGCGATACGAGCGGCGAGAAGCCGGAAATCCCGCAAGGAGGCCTCTCCCAGCGCGGCGCCATCGGCCGAGGGATGCATGTGCGTGATGTCGGTTCCGATCGCCGCATGGACGGTGACCGGGACGTTTTTTGCGTAAGCCTGACAGAGAAGGCTCCGTTGCGCGTGCGGGGGTGAACTCTCGGCAAGCCGCCTTGCCACCGCCTCCCCGAAGCCTTCCCCCCTCCGGGTCCCTTCGGAAAGGGCCCGGTTGATCAGCAGGGCCGTTTCCTCGGCGACGCCGAACATCCCGTGATCCAGCGCCGGCCCGACATCCTCCGAGGTCTTGCCCCACAGGGCGATCTCGGTGTCGTGAATGACCCCGGCCCCGTTCATGGCGAGCGCCGTGATCACTCCCCGGTCCATCCAGGAAATCAGAGACGGCGCCAGACCCACCTTGATGACATGGGCACCCATGCCTACGATGATTTCCTTCCTTTCCCGGGCGGCCCCGGCGATCCGCCGGGCCACCTCCCGGAGATCCATGCCTGCCAGAAGCCGGGGCAGGGCATCCAGGAACTCCCTGACCTGCATGCCCGGACCCAAAGGCGAAGCGAAATCCTCCACGCACACCTTGGAGAATCGGTCCTTGAGGGAAACGGTTCGAAGTTCCGACGGGTCAACGCTCGACTTGTTCATCAGCGCCTCCCTTGCGATTCTTTCGGATCGGGTTCGCGCGAGGTCGGGAACAGGGCCTCTTCGGTCCATTCACACAGAAGGTGTTCCACGATGAGGAGGGTTTCCTGAATGCGGGGGGTCTGGTCCGAGGCGGATACGCAAAGGGTGCAGTCGGCCAGCTCTCTTGCACGTCCGCCGCTCCCCCCGGTGAAGGCCAACGTTCGTATCCCCATTTCCTTCGCTTTTTGAATCGCTGCCACGACATTGTCGGAGTTCCCGCTCGTGGTGATGGCCAGCAGCAGGTCCTCCGGCTTTCCCAGGGCCTCGATCTGGCGCGAGAAGACGAATCGGAAGTCCGAGTCGTTCCCGATGGCGGTGAGCGCGGAGGTGTCGGTGGTCAGCGCAATCGCGGGCAAGGCAGGACGATCGGCCCGGTAACGGTTCACGAATTCGGCCGCCAGGTGCTGCGCGTCGGCCGCGCTCCCGCCGTTGCCGATGATCATAAGTTTCCCCCCCCTCCGAAGGGCGCGGACGACCTCCTCAAAGGCCTCGGACAACTTGTCCAGATTCTCGGCGAAAAAGCGTTCCTGCGTTCTCAGCGTCTCCCGGATGCCGTCCTGAATCCGCATCATGGGTGTTTTGTGTCCTTGCCTGTTCGCCATGGGTCGGTTCCTTTCCTCTCCCGAGAGGGGTTCTGGGAAACGTGGAAGCGACATTTCTTCGAATTGACAATTCCGAATCCATCTTCTTAAATGGCCCCGATGCAACGAGACCCGTTGAAAGAAAAGAAAGGAGACCCCCCATGTCCGGACGCGTATTGGAGGTCACGGATACCGACTTCGAAAAAGAGATCCTGAAATCGCCCCTGCCTGCACTGGTGGATTTCTGGGCCGCCTGGTGCGGTCCCTGTCGGATGATCGGTCCAATCGTAGAGGAGATCGCCGAAGAGTACAAGGACCGGGCCAAGGTGGCCAAGATGAATGTGGACGACAACGTAAACACCCCTGCGCGCTACGGTGTTCGGGGGATTCCGGCTCTGTTGGTCTTCAAGAACGGCGAACTCGTCGACCAGATCATCGGTGCCGTCCCCAAGACGCAGGTGGTGGGCCTGCTCGAAAAGGCTCTGGGGTCCTGACGGACCCGGTTCTCTCCCGGATGTCTTCGCGACGGGCTCCCTGGCGGGCCTTTCGGCCGGATGTGCGCTCCGGTGGCCTAGAAGACGAATCGGCGCACGGAGATATTCAGCAGGAATCCTACCCCCAGAAGCATGACCAACAGGAAAGACCCCCCGTAGCTGAACAGGGGCAGGGGGATTCCCACGACCGGCAGCAAACCGAGGCACATGCCGACGTTGATGGTCACATGCCAGAAGAACAGGAACGTCATCCCGAGGGCGAGAACCATCCCGAAGGTGTTCTTTGCACGGCTGCTGATATTGAAGGCCCAGAAGATCAACAGCAGATACCCGGCGAGCAGGAGAAAGCATCCCGCAAATCCCCACTGTTCGGCAAAGGCAGAGAAGATGAAATCCGTATGCTGCTCCGGGAGAAAGTGCAGGCGCGTCTGTGTTCCGTGCAGAAACCCCTTGCCCCAGAATCCTCCGGACCCGATGGCGATCTTGGACTGGATGATGTGATAGCCGCGTCCCAAGGGGTCGTCGGAGGGATTCAAAAAAGTCATGACCCGGTCCTTCTGGTATTCCTTTAAATGAAGCCATCCCAAGGGGACGCTCGCCAGGCCTGCGGCGACGAGGGCCAGCAGGGAGCCTTTGCTCAGGCCGAGAAACAAGACGATGGAGAAGAAGATCAGCAGAAGGAGGATGGCGGTTCCGAGGTCCGGCTCCAGGAGGACAAGAACGAAGGGGACGAGCAAGACCAGAAAGGGGACGGACAGTTCGAGCAGGTTGTACGGGCCCTTCTTCGCATGATGATGGAAGTACTTGGCGAGGGCCAGGGTCATGGTGATCTTGATGATTTCCGAGGGCTGGAACTGGATCCATCCCACCTCGATCCAGCGTCTCGCCCCGGAGATGGACCGTCCCATGACGAGAACGTAAACGAGCAGGAACAGAGAGGCGACGTAAATGGCGTAAGCGTAGTGCTCGATGTGGCGGTAATCGATCAGAACGACGATGAGCATTCCGAGCAGGCCCAACCCCCACCAGATCATCTGTTTCTGATGGGGCGGCATTCCTCCCCCCTCCTGAGCGCCTCCCTGCATCGCGCTGTACAGAGTGAGGGTGCCGAGCAGGCCGATTGCGAACAGAGTGGCAGCGAGCCCAAGGTCAAAGGAGGTGAACCGGCTTGTTCTCAGTTTTTCCATCCTGGTTTCACCCTCCCGAATCCTTGGGCGGCGAGGCAGCCTGGATCTCCGCCTGCGGATCGGGTCGGAAATACTCGTCGAGGATCTCCCGGGCGACGGGCGCTGCGCTTTCTCCGCCGTGGCCCCCATGTTCCACCATCACGACGACGACGATCTCGGGCGAGGCTGCGGGTGCATGGCATGCGAACCATGCATGGTCCCGTTCGCGATGCGGAGTGTCACTCTTCTTGGGTGCCCGGTCTCCCATCCGAACGACCTGGGCCGTTCCGGTCTTCCCGGCCACCTCCACGCCCTTGATTCTCGCCCGCTTTCCCGTTCCCCTGTCCGATTCCACCACGTCCCGGAGCGCCTGTCTGACGATGTCGGCCGTACCCTTTGAAAGCCGGATGGAAGCCGCAGGGGCCGTGGAGCCCTCATTGAACGGCCTGCCGTCCGCCGACTCGATTCTTTCGACAAGCCGTGGGGTGACCAGGGTGCCCCCGTTCGCAAGGGCCGACAGCATGCGGACCACCTGGAGCGGCGTGACGAGCAGGGCGCCTTGGCCGATCGAAACGACCAGGGTCTCTCCCTCGTACCAGGGTTCTCCAAACCGTTTTCGTTTCCACTCCGGAGAAGGAACCAGTCCCGTCTTCTCTCCATCCAAACCGATCCCGGTACTCCGGCCGAATCCAAATCGTGTTGCATATTCGTGAATGCGCTCGATCCCCAGACGCAGCCCCACCTGGTAGAAATAGACATCGCAAGACTCGACGAGGGCCCGATGGAGATCCACGGAGCCGTGCCCCGACTTCCTCCAGCATCGAAACTCCCGGACTCCCAGGCGATGCTTTCCGCTGCAGAATATCCTGTCCTGCGGAGTGATCACTCCCTCTTCGAGGGCGGCAACAGCGAGAACGATCTTGAAAACGCTGCCCAGCGGGTAGAGCCCCTGGATCGCCCTGTCTGTCAGGGGGTGATAGGGGTCCAGGCGCAGCGAATCCCAATCCTCCCTCGATATCCCTCCCACGAAACGGTTCGGATCGAACGAAGGCAAGCTGAGGTAGCACAGGATCCGTCCGTCCCTCGGGTCTGCGGCAATGGCCACCCCGTGCCTGTCCCCAAAGGCTTGCAGGGCCCTTTCCTGAAGCCGCCGCTCGAGCGTGAGGAACAGGGTCCTGCCCGGTACCGGCTCCTTTCGCTTGATGACGGAGATCTGTCGGCCCCGCGCGTCCGCCTCAACCTGCAAGCCCCCCTTCCTCCCCCGAAGCTGCCCCTCCCAGTTCCGTTCGATGCCGGCCTTTCCGATCCAGTCGCCGATTCGGTATTTGTGGGTTTGAGAGGCGTCGAGGTCCCTCTGGCTGATCTCCCCGATGTAACCGATCGCGTGCGCAAAAAGCCCGCTCGTGAGGTAGTCCCTGGCCTGCGCGACCTGAATCATCACGCCGGGGATGCGAAGCGCGTTGGCCTCCAGGTAGGCCACGGTCTCCCACGAGGCGTCCCTCCAGAGAACATGGGAACGAAACGGGACGCTTCTTCGGGTCGCGGCAAGCTTCTCTTTGAGGGCCTCGGCGGGGAAGGGGCAGAGCCTTGACAGGGAGGTCTCGATGGAGGCGTAATCCTGCACTTCCTCGGGAATAACCGTCACGTCGAAACAGGGCCGGTTGTCCACGAGGATTTCCTGGTTGGCGTCCAGAATCCTGCCCCGGGGGGCGTGGATTTCGGTGACCCGGATGCGATTGGTCTCTGAAAGGCTTCGGAAGGCTTCCCCGCTCCACAGCTGGAAGTAGGCCAGTCGGGCCAGGAGAATCGCGAAGGCGACCGCAAAGCCGAAGCTGTAAGCGAGAAACGCCCTTCGGTGATCCATCGTGGTGTGGTTGAGCATTCGCGTCATGCGGGATTGGACCTCGGAGAGTGTTTGAACCATCCTCCGGGAAGGCCCACGGCCCTCGAGAACAGGTAAAAGACCAGGGGCATTAACAGGAAACTGGAGACGAGCTCCCCCAGCCAGATGAGGAGCGCATCCTTGGGCGCAGGCAAACGGAGCCCGGAGAGCAGGGATATCAGGGCGTAATAAGGGATCTTGATGGCGAACGCCAGAATCGCGAGGCCCCAGACGGCTCGGAATCCCTTCACGAAGATGCGTGCCTGGACGGCCTTGCTTGTCGCGAACAGGGTAATGGAAACCATCGTGTTCAGCCCTTCCGGGGCGCCGGAGAACAGATCCGAGATCAAGCCCAGTGCGAAGGAGAGCAGAAGGCCTTTCCCTCGCGGGAACAGCAGGCTTGTGCAGAGGACGAGCAGAAGGATCAGGTCCGGGACCAAGCTGTGAGGCAGGAAGGCACGGAGCAAGGCGCTCTGGAGAAGAGCGGCAAGGATTGCCAGGAAAAGGACAATGAGATAACTCACGGCCGACCCTTGTCCTCCAGATCCTGTTTCTCACAGAGGACCAGGACTTCTTCGAGTTTGAGAAAGTCCACGGAAGGCTGGATGACGACCCGCTGAAAGAGGTCGGACTCGCTCGTTTTCACATCCAGAACCGTCCCGATGAGAACGCCCTTGGGGTAGACCCCGTCCAGGCCCGAGGCGAGCGCCAGGTCTCCCGGCATTACGTCATCGGACCGGTGCAGGTACTTGAGGCGGCACAATCGATGACCGTCTCCGGTGACGATGCCCCGCGCCCGTGATCTCTGGATGATGGCTGCCACGGAGTTGTTCGGATCCGTGATCAGGAGCACACGGGAAAAGCTCTTGGAGCTTTCCATCACCTGCCCCACGATACCCTGGACGGACAGAACGGCCATGCCTTCTTCGATCCCGTCCCTCGTTCCGCGGTCGATGACCGCGGTTTGGAACCATCCGCTGGTGTCTCCTGCAATGATCTCGGCCGGAAGCAGAGGTTTCCGAAAATCCTGCTGGAACCCCAGCAGCGCGCGGAGACGCTCGTTCTCGTTTCGGGATTCGAGCAACTGGACCCTTTCCTGTTTCAACTCTTCGACGATCTCGCGCAACAACCGGTTCTCCTGCTCGAGTCGGACCAGGTGCATGTAACGATGCCAGAGGTCCTCAAAGAAGCCGATACCCCTGGAGATCCCCTTCTGAAAGGGCCCGGAGAGTTCCAGCAGAAGGCGCTGGAAGGAATGGGAATCGGGTTTGTGCTCGGCGCGGGAACAGAACATGGCGATTGCGCCGCCCAGCAGCAGAAGGAAGAGCGTCGAGAACCAGTGCCGTTCCAGAAATGTGAAGGATTTCCTGATCATCGGTCAGCAGCAGGGTGTCTTTCTCCGGCCTTGTCTGACACCCTTCGAGAGCGACTGCCCGGCTTCCCGCTTCAGCCTTCCAAAGCCACCTTCTTGAGTAGGGAGAGTTCCTGAAGCGCCTTTCCGGAGCCGAGTGCCACACAGGCAACCGGGTCTTTCGCAAGATGAATGGGCAGCCCTGTTTCGTTATGGAGGAGGATGTCCAGTTGGGCCAGCAGGGCCCCTCCTCCCGTAAGGGTGATCCCTCGTTCCATGATGTCCACGGTCAGTTCGGGGGGGGTTCTCTCCAGCATGGTCTTCACGGCGTCGACGATCTCGTTGAGTGTCTCCTGGATGGCTTCCCGGACCTCGCCCGAGCGGAGCAGAATTCGCCGCGGCAGGCCCATGATCAAGTCGCGCCCTTTGACCTCCATGACCTTGGATTCGTCCATGTGCCACGCCGAGGCGAGCCGTATCTTGACGAGCTCCGCCGTATTCTCTCCGATGAATAGGTTGTACTTCCTTTTCACATACTGGAGAATGGCCTCGTTGAAGGTGTCCCCCGCTGCCTGCACGCAATGGGTGTCCACGATCCCCGACAGGGAGATGACGGCCACTTCCGTCGTTCCTCCGCCAATATCCAGGATGAGATTCCCCCCCGGCTCGGAAATCGGCAGCCCCGCTCCGATGGCCGCCGCCAGCGGCTCCTCGATCAGGTAGACCTCGCGGGCGCCGGCCGAAAGGGCCGATTCCCGGAGGGCGCGGCGTTCCACGTCCGTGGCTCCGTAAGGGACACAGATGATCATCCGCGGTCGCGCCAGCGTGCTGCGCTGATGAGCCTGCAGGATGAAGTGTCGGAGCATCTCTTCCGTGATTTCGAAGTCGGAAATAACTCCGTTCTTGATTGGCCGGATGGCGGTGACCTGCGGGGGCGTTCTTCCGATCATCCGCTTCGCTTCTTTGCCGATTGCGACGATGCGCTTGTTGCCGGTTTCGTCCTCCCGGACGGCGACGACAGAGGGTTCGCAGAGGACGATTCCCTTGCCCTTGACGTAAACGAGGGTCGTGGCGGTGCCCAGGTCAATGGCAAGGTCACTCGACATGAGGCCCAGAAGCCAATTGAAGAGCATGTTCTTTTCCTGCAGGGGAGTCGGAAAACGTTTGAAACTGCTAAAATACGCGATGATTGCTCAAGAATATTGTCCATTTCCCCGCACCCTGTCAAATAGGCCCTTCGGAATTTCGTGCCCCTTCCGTCCTCCCGGGGCCGAGGTTCCCTCGGGCATGCCCCTGGTTTGCCTTTTCCCCATGCCTTTCGTACCATGTCGCAGACGCAGACCGGAGGGTCGCTCCGGAGGAAAGCCCAAGGCACATTGTGTCCGTTCTCATCCCCGGGAGGGTTTCAGGGAGCACGCCTTCCCGGATGAAAAGGGGTGCAAAGAAATGCTCAGCTACATGCGAAAGAACGCGGGTTCATGGATGATCAAGGTTCTCCTGTTCGGTGTCGCCCTTTCGTTTGTGATCGGTTTCGGCATTCTTCCCACGTTGCGGGACGAGCAGGGGGGCGGTGTGGTCGTTGCGCAGGTCGGCGACCGGAGGATTACCCGTGGGGAGTGGAACCAGGCGTATGAGAGCCTGCTTGAGGTTTACCGGCAGGCCTATCAGGACCGCTTCTCCGACGAGATGATCCGACAGCTGCGGCTTCGGGAGACGGCCCTGGACAATCTGATCAACCAGGTACTCCAACTCCAGGAGGCGAGACGGCTTGGACTCGAGGTCTCGTACGAGGCCCTTCAGGACAGGATTCGCTCGCTGCCTTATTTTCAGCAAGACGGACGTTTTTCGAAGGATCGCTACCTGCGCGTGCTCCGGATGAACCGCTTGACGCCGGGCGATTTCGAGAAACAACAGATGGAACAGATGCGGGTCGAGGCCTTTCAGGATTTCGTTCGCGGGACGGTGAAGGTATCGGAGCAGGAGCTCTGGAACAGTTATGCGCTCGACAAGGAACAGATTCGCATCGAGGCATTCGCAGTGAACCCTTCCGCGTACGAATCGGCCGTGGCGGTCGATGCGGGGGCGTTGCGGGATTTTTTTCAGAAGAACGCCGAAGGATTTCTGACCCCTGAAAAGGTGAAGATCGCCTATGTCCAGATCGATCCGACAAGATACCGGAACGAGGTGACGGTCTATACGGGTGATATCGAGGAATACTATGCGTCCCACATCGAGGAGTTCTCCATGCCCGAGGAGCTGCGTATGCGGCATATTCTCCTGCTCATTCCGCCCGGTTCGGATGATTCGGTTCGTGCGGAGAAAAGGAAGACCCTGGAGGGGCTGTTGGGACGGATCCGCGCGGGGGAGGACTTTGCAGAACTGGCCAAGGCTTACTCGGAGGACGAATCCTCGCGGCAGGCGGGGGGCGACCTGGGGTATGTGGAGAGGGGCAAGCTTGTTCCCGAGGTGGAACGGGTTGCCTTCGGTCTGAAGCCCGGAGAGGTCAGCGATATCGTTCCTTCCTCCCACGGGCTTCACTTGATCAAGGTGGAGGACTATCGGGCTTCCAAGGTTGAGCCTCTGGAGGCCGTCCAGGAAACGATACGAGCAACCCTGACGGAGGAGAAGGCCTGGAGGCTGGCGAGGCGCAAGGCGGAGGAGGTCTCGTGGGATCTGAAGGAGAAGGGTGCCTTTCCGGAGGCGGGCTCTCCCCTGGGGGATTCCGTTGTCAAGCAGACGGGTTTCATCGCGAGGACGGAGAGCTTGCCCGGCCTGGAAGGGGAGAGTGCCCTCATCCAGGCGGCCTTCTCTCTCGAACCGGGCGGGGTGAGCGAGGTGATCCGGGGGGAAAAGGGGTACTACTTCGTGCAGGTCCTCGAGAAGAAGGCGCCGGAAGTCCCGCCCTTTGAGGAAGTGCAGGACCGGGTGGAGGAAGGATTTCGCCGACAGGAGAGCAAGGAACTGGCGCGCAAGAAGGCCGAGGAGATCCTGCAGAAGGCCAGAAGCGGTGTCTCGGCCGAGGTCCTGGCCAAGCAGGAGGGCGTCGAGACCGTGGAAACAGGTTTCGTCTCCCGTATCCGGAAGTTCATCCCGAGGATCGGCGTATCGGAAGAACTGCTGGAGGCCGCGTTCCGTCTGACGAAAGAGGAACCATGGCCGGAGCGGATATTCGAGGTGAACGGAAGATTCTTCGTGATCCACTTTCAGGAAAGACGCTTGCCAGACCGGCAAGCCTTTTCCGCCGAAAAGGAAGAACTCCGGATGAGGCAGGAAGCCCAGAAGGCACAGGAGATCTATCGGCAGTGGCTTGCCGAGCTTCGCAAGCGACACGAGGTCAAGATCACCGGGGTCGAGGCGTGAAGACCGTCCTCGAGCGATTTTGTAAACCAAGGTTGGGTTCATGAATCCCGTTGCGAACGTCCTGCCTGTCTTCGAGGACAATTACAGCTTCGTTCTGACCCTGCCGGGCAAGGATCGGGCGATCGTCGTCGACCCCGGGGACGGGGAGGCCGTCTGGGGCTTCCTGGAGGAGAAGGGATACCGGCTCGAGGCAATCTTGGCCACCCACCATCACTTCGACCACGTGGGAGGTATCGAGTTCCTGTGCGGCAAGGCGCCGGTGGAGGTCTACGGGTACAAGGGCGACCTACCGCGCATCCCGATGGCCCGTTACGGGCTGGAGGATGGCGAGGAACTCGAA
>CAYLMK010000031.1:50044-53520 GCA_964384945.1 uncultured Thermodesulfobacteriota bacterium
CGAATGCGCCGGCTTACGCGTGCAGGCGCTTCACGTTCCGGGCCACACCTCGGGTCACGTGGCCTACCTGTGCGGTGACGCCTTGCTGACAGGGGACGCGCTCTTCCTCGGAGGGTGCGGGCGCCTGTTCGAAGGGACTCCGGCACAGATGTTTCATTCGCTGTACGAAAAGGTTCTCGGCTTGCCGGAGGATACCCGCGTCTTTGCCGGTCACGAGTACACGGTTCGAAACCGAGCTTTCTGCCTTTCGGTGGACAGCGCGAATCGGGCGCTGCGAGCCAAGCTCGAAGAGGCGAAGGCTCTGTGCGAAAGGGGAATCCCCACCGTACCTGGGACGCTGCGGACGGAGAAGGAAACGAATGTCTTCCTTCGGTGCAAGGAGCCGAGCGTGATGCAGGCGGTCCGGGCGAAGGTCCCGGGCACCAAGGACGACCCGGTTTCGGTGTTTGCCTGTCTCCGCGCGATGCGGGACGTCTACTGATCGCCTGTCCCCGGCCCGGCGGGGCACGAGGCCCTCCCCATGCAGGAACCCTCCTATTTGGCGACGTACCGTTCCGGAGAACTCCGGGCCCGCGTGCGAGAGTTCGTTGCATCGCTTTCCTCGTGCGCCTTGTGTCCGAGGATGTGCCGGGTGAACCGGCTGGAAGACGAGCGAGGGTTTTGCAGGACCGGACGAAAGGCGGTCTTCGCGAGCTTCGGTCCTCACTTCGGTGAAGAGGATCCGCTTGTCGGGCGATGCGGATCGGGAACGGTCTTCTTCACGCACTGCAATCTTCTGTGCTGTTTCTGCCAGAATTACGAGATCAGCCACGAGGGAGCCGGCCAGGAGATCGAGCCCCAAGGGCTGGCTCGGATCATGCTTAGCTTGCAGGAACAAGGTTGCCACAACGTGAACTTTGTTTCCCCCACGCATGTGGTCGCCCAGATTCTCGAGGCCCTGCCGATCGCCATCGAGGGAGGACTGCGGGTCCCGCTCGTCTACAACACCGGAGGCTACGACCTGCCGGATACGATTCGATGCTTGGAGGGCATTTTCGATATCTACATGCCGGACGTGAAATTCAGTGACGGCGCGGTGGGCGAGGCGCTGGCAAAGGCCCCCGATTACCCTGAGGTTTGCCGGGCGGCTCTGAAGGAGATGCACCGGCAGGTAGGGGATCTTTGCCTGCGTGCGGACGGGGTGGCCTACAGGGGCCTCCTGGTGAGACACCTGGTCATGCCGGACCGTCTTGCAGGAACCGAAGAGACTCTTTCCTGGATTGCGGATCACCTCTCCAGGAACACCTACATCAATATCATGGACCAGTACCGTCCGTGCGGCGCTGCCTACAAGCATCCTTCCCTTTCGAGACGGATCGAGCCCGAAGAGTACGAGGAAGCGGTACAGGCCGCCGCGCGATGCGGTCTTTTCCGGTTGGACCAGCGCCGGGCCTTTCGAATTTTCAGACGCTGACGCATCCCGCTTACTGCTTCTGCGCCCCACGAGGCCGCATCTGGTGTGCCCCTGCTCGTTCTTGGCTCGCGGCACGGCCGGCGTGAGCCAGGTCCCCGTTTTCCACCTCAGGTTCTCGACGGCACGCGGGCCGGGCAAGAATTGTTATGTGACTCTAGCCATCCGTTTTGAACCGGCGGTTCAAGAAAGCATCGAAGGCCCGAGAAAAAGTCTAACGAAGTTTTTCTCCTGCGCCGGGCAAGGTGGAAACGAGATTCTGGGGAAAAGGGAAAAGCTACATCTTTTTTGAAAAATGTCTATTTTTTTCTTGACATACAATATCTGGTGTGATTAAAGTACCGAAAGCTCAAAATACAGTAATCACCCACGGTCTGGGTTTTGAATATAAAGTTATAAAAAGGCAGGGAAGCAAGAGGGAATCGTATCGGGAAAAGTCATGTAGCACGGGAGGAACCTTATGGCCACGAAGAAGGCAGCCAAGAAGAAGGTCGCAAAGAAGAAGGTCGCAAAGAAGGCAGCCAAGAAGGTTGCGAAGAAGAAACCTGCCGCGAAGAAGAAAGCCACCAAGAAGAAGTAAGGCATTTCGCGTTCCTGCATCGATAGGAAGCAAGCAGGATTCGGAAAGAGGGCTCCCTGACCATGGAAGGGGGCCCTTTTTTTGTGGTGCGCCGGGCATGGCGCGCAGCGCCAGGGACGGCGTCGTCAAGCGGGGAGCCGGAGCCAACCGGAAAAGATCGGAGGGGATCTTTTCCACCGCAGGGTTCATCGAAACGGGGAAACAGGCCGGGCTTGAGCGCGGAGCACGGAAGGGAATCCATGAGCGACGAGACGGGCAGAGCGGCCGGAGAAAGATTCTGCGGCCGGGGTGGAGGGGAACAGGGAAACAGCAAGTGCAGACACCGCGAGGGTGTTCCGCGAAAAGGTCCGTTGCTCGAAGGAGTGCTCCATCCCGCCGCCGTCTCCATGATACGTGTGGCCTGCGAGGAGTTGTTCCCCCGCGGGAATGCCAGCATACTCGAGTTGTTGGCCGGACCCTCGAATCTTAGCTCCTGGGGCGACACCCCGAACGCGGTTACCGGGCTGGGCGCCTGGAAAGAGGAATTGCTGAGGAACAACGGGCTGCGCCATCGCGTGATTGCGGACCCGAACAGGGCTGCCGCTCTTCCGTTCCGGAGCCGTTGTTTCGACGGAGCCGTTCTGCTCTTCGGGGTGGAGACACTGCGTGAGCCGGCGCGCGTCTTCGAAGACGTCTCCCGCGTGCTGCGCCGAGGGGCCGTCTTCCTGATTGCCTTCTCGGCGATTGCGAATCCCGCCTGCGGCAACTCCAAGTGGGAGCGGATGAACCATGAGGAAAGGCTTTCCGCCGTCGTATCCGATCTGGAGAAGACGGAATCGTTCGGGCCTGTCACGGCGTATGGCACAAAGAGACGCGTTCGGTCCGAAGCGAGCCGAAAGCGGCATCCTCCGAAAAGCCTGCCGCACGTCTGGATCGCCTATGCCAAGAACCGGGCGGCCGAGCCCCGGGGCGACATATCGTACGGAGGGCTCGAACGAACCTGTGAGGAAGGGGCGGATCCTCTTCGATGCCCCTATTGCGGCGACAAGCTCAAGAAGTATGAAGTGCCGCACTCTCCCTGCGAGATCGATTACTGGTATGAATCGGAGTTTCTCTACATCTGTTTCAACGACCTTTGCCCGTATTTCGAGAGGGGTTGGGGCTGGATGTGGTCGAACATGAAGCGCAACGTGTCGTATCGCCATATGTACAACCCCGCAACCGGCAAATCGGGGCCCATTCCGGTGCCCACCGTCCATGCCCTGCGGGACGGAATCGTGGAGGACGGGTGAACTCCGACCGACCGCGGGTCGCTCTGTTTGCCCTCCGGGGCATGTCGTATTCGATGTTGCCGATCCCCTTTCATCGCAACTCTTGCCGACGCGGCCTCCCCCCGGCCTGAGAAACGCCGGCTAGCCCGACTTTCGCTATTCGGGGCATGAGACAGGAAATTTAGAGGTATTCTCT
>CAYLMK010000032.1:0-52409 GCA_964384945.1 uncultured Thermodesulfobacteriota bacterium
CTATGGCACCCTGCGGCTGCAAGTGGCTGATATTAAAAACATGGTGCCGAAGAGGAGATTCGAACTCCTACACCCTTGCGGGCACTGGACCCTGAATCCAGCGTGTCTACCAATTCCACCACTTCGGCATCTGCACTGCCTTGCCCCTGCGCCCTGCGGACGCCCTCTTTGAGAGGTCGGCACAGGGGCCTTTCCGTCCCACCCGCCTGTAAGGCCTGTGCGGTTTGAATTGGAGAGGCCTTTTCAATATACTTTGTGCCGCCTCGCTTGTCAATTATTCGGGATAATTGAAGTAGATTCTCGGCATGAAAGAGGTGTCTCCCATGATTCCCGAGCTGTTGCTGGACGGCTGGCTCCGGGCCGCCCTGCGGGAGGATCTGGGCTCCGGAGATGTCACGAGCGAGATTCTGGTTCCGGCGGACCTGCGAGGCAGGGCGGTCGTCCGGGCCAAGGAACCCCTCGTGGTGGCAGGTCTCGACATTGCCCTTCGCGCCTTTGTCCTGCTGTCTGCAGAGGTGGGTTGCCTGGCAAGGGCCCGGGACGGGGAGAGGGTCGATTCCGGGGCCGTTCTCCTCCAACTCGAGGGTCCCGTCCGGGCCCTGCTGGGTGCAGAAAGAGTGGCTTTGAACATCCTGCAGCATCTCTCGGGCGTGGCGACCTTGACGCGAAGGTATGTAGACGCTGTGGAGGGCACGGGCGCCAGGATCCTCGACACGCGGAAGACCCTGCCGGGAATGAGGATCCTGGAGAAGTACGCGGTGCGGGCGGGGGGGGGCTTCAATCATCGGGCCAGCCTCTCCGAGGGAATTCTCGTCAAGGAGAACCATCTTGCCGCCTGCGGAGGGGTGGCAAAGGCGGTGGAAGAGATTCGGAGGAACGCGCCCCATACCTTACGGGTCGAGGTCGAGGCCGCGACTCTGGCCGAGGTGGAAGAGGCGGTGCGGGCCGGGGTCGACGGCATCCTCCTGGACAACATGTCGGTGGAGACCATACGAAAGGCGGTGCGGGCGGTACGGGGCGCGGCCCGGCTGGAGGTTTCCGGGGGCGTGTGTCTCCAGAACGTGCGTGAGATTGCGGAAACCGGCGTCGAAGCCATCTCGGTGGGCAGGCTCACCCACTCCGCGCCCGCCGCGGATATCTCCCTGTTGCTCCAACCTGTCGCTCCATGATGACCAGAAGACCTTCACAGCGCGAGCGGATCATCGCTCTCCTCGGTGCCGCGGAGGACCACGTCTCCAGCCGGGCGATCTGCAGGGAACTGAAGATCACGCGGGCCGCCGTCTGGAAGCAGATCCAGGCCCTTCGCCGCCTGGGGTACGCGATCGAAGGGGTTGCCTCCCAGGGTTACCGCCTTCGCGAGGTCCCGGACAGGCTCCGTGTGCTGGAGACGGATCCTGGGATCCGGACCGCACGGATCGGAAGGACGATCGTGGTGAAAGATGAAACAGGTTCCACGAACGACGATCTATGGGATCTGGGACGACAGGGCGCCGAAGAAGGTACGGTCGTTATCGCGGAGATGCAGCGGGCCGGCAGGGGGCGGAGAGGTAGGCAGTGGATCGGTCCGGCAAGGCGGAACCTTTACATGTCCGTCCTGCTGCGGCCCACGTTTCCTCCCGCTGAGGCGGCTATGGTCTCGTTGATGGCCGGGGTGGTCCTGTGCGAGGCGATGGAGGAAGTTTTTCGGCTGCGGCCGCAGCTCAAGTGGCCGAACGATCTTCTCCTGGACGGGAAAAAGGCGGCCGGCATCCTCGCCGAGATGCATGCCGAGCAGGAGAGCATCCGCTTCCTCGTGCTGGGGATCGGGGTCAACATCAACATGGGCCGGGAGATGTTCCCGGAAGATCTCAGGTACCCGGCTACCTCCGTCCAGATTGCGATGGGAAGGCCGGTGAAGCGGCTGCCCTTTGTCAGGCGGCTCATGGAATGCCTGGATGAAGGCTATCAGAGGCTCCTCGACGACCGAGGCGCCTCGGCGCTCGAGGCGTGGAACCGTTACTGCGCGCACCCGGGCGAGTGGCTTGAATTGAGCACGGCAGGAGGAACCATCCGCGGGCGGTTTCGTGGCCTGGACGAAGAAGGATCCATGATTCTGGAGAGCGCAGCCGGGCGGGCGGAGAAAATCCGCGCCGGGGACGTTGTGCGGGTCTTCCGGGAACCGGGCCGTCCGTAGAGAAAGAGTGCGCGCAGGGAAGCCGGGCGGGGACCGGGATTCGGCGATTCTCTTTCTTGGGGAGGCGAACATGCTCTTGGTGATCGACATCGGGAACACCCACACCGTTCTGGGCGTCTTCGAGGGGGAAGAACTTCGACAGGATTGGAGGATCGCCACGGACAAGAGGAAGACCGGGGATGAATACGGGGTTCTGATTCGGAGCGTTTGCTCCGGCTCCGGGCTTTCTTTCGATGCATTCAACGCCGTGGCCATCTCCTGTGTCGTGCCTCCCCTGCTTCACACCTTCCAGGAATTCTGCAGGAAGGCATTTTGTCTGGATCCTTTGATCGTCGAACCGGGAATCAAGACGGGCATGCCCATCCTGATGGACAACCCCCGGGAGGTGGGCGCCGACCGGATCGTCAATGCCGTGGCGGCCTACCGCGATTGCCGCAAGGCCTGCATCGTGGTTGACTTCGGGACCGCCACCACCTTCGACTGTGTCTCGGGGGAGGGGGAATACCTGGGGGGGGTCATTGTGCCCGGTATCGGAATCTCCCTGGAGGCGTTGTTCCAGAGCGCTTCCAAGCTGCCCCGGGTCGAAATCGCCAGGCCCAAAACCGTGATCGGCAAGAACACGATCCACGGCATGCAGTCCGGGATTCTCTATGGCTACGTGAGCATGGTGGACGGCATGGTGGCGAGAATTCGCAGGGAGATGGGCGTGGCAGCCTACGTGATCGCGACCGGCGGCATGGCGGAGCGCATCGCGCCCGAATCGCAAAGCATCCAGAAGGTCGACCGTTATCTCACCCTGCGGGGCCTTCAGATCCTCTACGAACTCAACAGGAAAGAGGATCCCTGAATGCTGCCTCAACCTTCCGCGTTGCCGGCGCAGGCCGACGCATCCTCGAAGATCATCCAGATGTTCAACGTGACGAAAACGTACGGCGGCGCCGCCGCCCTGCAGGACGTCTCCGTCCAGATCGAGCGAGGCGATTTCCTGTTCCTCACCGGCCCGTCCGGGGCCGGAAAGACCACCTTTCTCAAGATCATCATGGGCATCGAGCGGGTCACACACGGCCAGCTCCTGGTGAACGGAAGAAACGTCACCCGGATCCCGGGCAGGAAGTTGACCCGTCTGCGGAGGGAGACAGGCTTTGTGTTTCAGGATTTCAAGCTGCTGGGAAACCGGAGCGCCCTGGAAAACGTCGCCCTGGCGCTGCAGATCCAAGGGTTGCCTCCCGGGGAAGTCCGCAAGAGGGCCTACCATGCGCTGCGGGCCGTCGGGCTGGCCGACAAGAGGGACCAGAAGACCATCCGTCTGTCCGGCGGGGAGCAGCAGCGCGTCGCGATCGCCAGGGCGCTCGTCAACAACCCTCTCATTCTGCTCGCCGACGAACCTACGGGGAACCTGGACGGATCCCTGAGCCGGGAAATCATGGATCAGTTCCTCGCCATCCATCAGAGGGGCACGACCCTTCTAGTGGCAACGCACAACGAGTCTCTGCCGGTTTACTGCGGGAAGGGCCGTATCGTTCTGGAAAAGGGGCGTATCGTTCAAGACAGGTAGACGGCGGGTCATGTGGATTTACAAACTGCTTTACCACCTGAAGACGACCGGTCAGAACATGAGCGAGCACCGGGCCACGGTGTGGATGAGCCTGGCTGCGGTGGGGTTCACGCTTCTCCTGCTCGGCTTTTACCTGCTCTTCCTTGCGAACCTGCATGCCGTCGGGGACAGGCTCGGGCAAGAGCTTCAGATCATGCTCTACCTGGACAAGAAGGTTTCGGACGAACAGATCGTCCTGCTCCGGAATGCCGTGGCGGCCCGGGAAGAGGTGGCGGAAGTCGATTACTGTTCTCCGCGACAAGCGCTCGAGTCGTTGAAGGAGGCGATGGGAACGGCCGCGCACGTCCTCGATGGGTTGGCCGAGAATCCCCTGCCCGGGTCCCTGGAAGTGCGTCTGAAAAAGCAGTATCGGAACCTGGAGGCGATCGAACGGGTATCCGGCCATCTCTCCGGCCTCGAAGGCGTCGTGGAGGTGGAGTACGGCGGAGGCTGGGTAAAGCGGTTCTTCGCCTTTGTCCGCGTTCTGCGCTGGCTGGCCGTTTCGCTGGGACTGCTTCTCCTGTTCGCGTCGGTGATTGTGATCTCGAGCACCCTGACCCTCGGCTTCTACTCCCGCAAGGACGAAATCGAGATTCTGCGGCTTGTGGGGGCCACGGAGTGGTACGTTCGGTTCCCCTTCTTCCTGGAGGCGCTGCTTCAGGGGGTCGGCGGCGCTGTTGCGGCCTTGGGGCTTCTCTGGTTTCTCTACGAAGGATTTCGGGTCTACATGGGTACATCCTGGAGCCTGTTTGCCGGGTGGGTCCAGCCGCGCTTCCTTTCCCTCCCGATGGCGATCACACTGATCCTCCTGGGAGCCATGGTCGGTGTGGTCAGCAGTCTCCTGACCTTCTCTCGGTTTTCCAGGCAATGATGCAAACAAGACTCTCCCGTTGCCTGCTGCTTTGCATGGCCGTTTGTCTCATCGGAACCGGCCTGACCGCGAACCGGTCCCGGGCATCGAGCCCGAAGAAGGGGCTCGAGGAGACGCGCAACAAGATCGGGGCCGAGAAGAAGGCGCTCAAGGCTCTGGAGACGAAGGGCGAGACGCTTCTGGCGACACTCGAGTCCCTTGACAAGGACATCGTGATCGCCGAGAAGACCAGACGGGTCTCGGAGGCCCGTGCGGCCGAACTGGCGAAAGAAAAAAGGGGCCTGAAGCTCGAACTGGAGGCCCTCGAGGCGAAGATCCGGCGGGAGAAGAGCGAGCAGAGCCGTCGTGTGACGGCCTACTACAGGCTCGGCAGGACGGGCATGCTCCCCTTGCTCTTCTCCGAGGCCTCCGCGTCGAAGAAGTTCCGCGACCTCGATCTTTTCAAGAAGCTCTTGGTCGCCGATTGGGAGCGGATCGAGGCCTTCCATGCCTTGGTGAAGGAAAAAGAGGGTCTGGAGGCCGCCCTGGAGGAGCGGCTGCAGGCCGAAGCGGCCCTCCTGAAGGCACTCGAGGAGAAGGAAAAGGCCCTGGAGGCAGGCAGGAAGGAGAAGCAGGCCCTGCTTCTTCGTATTGAACAGGACAAGGCGCTTCACGAACGTCTCCTCAAGGAACTCCGTCGGGCGGAAAAGGAGCTCATCCGGAGGATGCGCGAGGCGCCTCCCGCGACCTTCCTTCCCGCCAAGGGGCCCCTGGCCGGGCAGAAGGGGAAGCTGACCTGGCCCGTGGTAGGTCAGGTGCATCGCAGATTCGGAATCCGGGGGTCCGTCCGATCCAAGGGAATCGACATCCGGGCGGAGCCCGGGGCCCCGGTGCGGGCCGTCTGGAGCGGAGCCGTCGTGTTCGCCGACTGGTTTCGGGGTTACGGAAATCTGGTGATCATCGATCACGGCGGGCAGAATTTCACGGTCTCCGCGCACCTGAGTGAGCTGGTCAAGGCCAAGGGAGACAGGGTGGAGGCCGGAGAGATCGTCGGACGTGCGGGGGAGGCCGGCTCCGTGGACGGGTGTCTGGTGCATTTCGAGATCTGGTTTCAGGGAAGGCCCGAGGACCCCCTGACGTGGCTTCTGGCCGGAGGGGGGTGAAAAGGGCGGGTCTGGCGGGCTGAGATTGAATGTTGTTGCGGGTTTGTAATAGACTAGAAAGGTCAACCGATCGGACGGAGAGTCCGATATTTTCCTACAGGGAGCCAGGGCGGGGCCGCGGCGCTCCCTTTTCCACACTGCCTTGTTCGCCAGGGAGGACGGGACGTTGAAGAACGCGTGGTCGAAACCGCAATGGCTGATCGCCATCCTTCTCTTTTTCTTGATCGGGACACTCGGCATCGTACAGGATAAGATGGAGGTCCGGGCGGTCCAGGACCAGGGGTACCAGCAGCTCCAGATCTTTGCGGACGTTCTCGAGAAGGTGCAGAAGAACTATGTGGAGGAGGTCGACGTAGAGACGCTCGTTTACGGGGCGATCGATGGGATGCTGAAGACCCTGGACGCCCATTCCAGTTTTCTCAAGCCGGACCTATACAAGGAACTGCAGGTGGAGACCAAGGGAAGTTTCGGAGGTCTGGGAATCGAGATCACGATCCGGGACGGAGTCCTCATGATCGTATCTCCGATCGAAGACACGCCCGCGTTTCGCGCGGGGCTGGAGGCCGGGGACCGAATCCTGAAGATCGACGGAACTCCCACCAAGGACCTGTCCCTCTTCGAGGCGGTGAAAAAGATGAGGGGCAAGAAGGGGACCAAGATCCAGCTGACGATCTTCCGGGAAGGAAGGGAGGAGCCCTTTGACGTTGAGCTTGTCCGGGACGTGATCAAGATTCAGAGCGTGAAATCCAAGGTCGTCGACAAGGACTTCGGCTACGTTCGTATCACGCAGTTCCAGGAAAACACAGGGACCGAGCTGAAGAAGCAGCTCCAGGAACTCGAGGCCGCCGGCGGTCTGAAGGGGCTCGTCCTGGATCTGCGGAACAACCCGGGCGGGCTGCTCGACCAGGCGGTACTGGTGGCCGATGAATTCCTGGATGCCGGCAAGATCGTGTATACGGACGGACGGATGGATTCGCAGAAGATGGAGTTCCATGCGCATCCGCAGAAAGACAATCATTCTTATCCGATCATCTGCCTCGTCAACGGCGGAAGCGCCAGTGCCTCGGAGATCGTGGCCGGCGCCCTGCAGGACCATAATCGGGCCGTGATCCTGGGCACGCCGACCTTCGGAAAAGGATCGGTTCAGACCATCATCCCCATGCAGGACGGCTCCGGCCTGAAGCTTACGACCGCGAGATACTACACACCGAACGGCCGGGCGATCCAGGCGAAGGGGATCGAGCCCGACATCGAGGTTTCGAACCGGGTGGAGGAAAAGGGCACACCGGTTCGATTCCTGCGGGAAAAGGACCTCGAGCGGCACCTGGAGAACGGAGAGGAGCCGCCGGAGCCGTCGGAGTCGCCGGAAACCGAGCCGGAAGAGAACATCGCCGAGCCGGAGGCGGAGACGCCGGAGAAGGACGTTCAACTTACCCGCGCCCTGGAGATTCTCAAGAGCTGGAACATCTTTGAGCGGATGCAGCGAGAGGCCCGAGCCGTAGCGATGGAAGATACGCGCCCGGCGCCGTAGTTTCACCCGGTCCCGGAACGGATCGACCCCGATGCTCACGGAACAGGTCTATTCTGTAACGCAGCTCACCCATGCGATCAAGGACCATCTCGAACATCGTTTTTCCGCCCTCTGGGTGGAGGGGGAGGTCTCGAACTTCCGGATTCCTTCCTCGGGGCACTTCTATTTCACGCTGAAGGATGCAGGCTCCCAGATCCGGGCGGTGATGTTTCGCTCCCGGAACACGACGCTGCCCTTCCTCCCGGAAGACGGCCTCCGGGTGATCTGCCGCGCTGCTCTGTCCGTGTACCCCCCGCGCGGGGACTATCAGCTTATCGTCGAGTCGATGGAACCCAAGGGCCAGGGTGCCCTGCAGCTCGCCTTTGAGGCCCTGAAACGGAAGCTGGCCGGCGAGGGCCTGTTCGATCCGGACAGGAAGCGGCCTTTGCCCGTCCTCCCGCGGGTTGTCGGCGTTGTCACGTCCCCCACCGGCGCGGCGATCCGGGACATCCTGAAGGGAATCTGGCGGCGCTTCCCCGGTATGGAGATCCGTTTCTGCCCGGTTCGTGTCCAAGGGGGCGAGGCCAAGCAGGAGATCGTCCGGGCGATCCAAACGCTCAATCTGGACGGCGCTTCGGATGTTCTCATCGTGGGCCGGGGCGGAGGGTCGCTGGAGGATCTCTGGGCATTCAATGAAGAGATCGTTGCCAGAGCCATCGCCGAATCGGTCATACCGGTCGTCTCCGCTGTGGGCCACGAGATCGATTTCACCATCGCCGATTTCGTGGCCGACGTGCGCGCTCCCACGCCTTCAGCGGCGGCGGAGATGGTGGTTCCGGAGAAGAAGGCCCTGTTGGAGGGGCTCTGCGCCCTGAACGATCGTTTGCGCAGGATCGCCGGAGGCCACCTGGACAAGAGGAGGGATCGGCTGGTTTCCCTTTCCGCAAGGCTGATCCACCCCGGCAGAAGGGTCCAAGAGGGGTACCTCAGGTTGGACGAGCTCGCCGAGAGGCTCCGGATGGGCGCGCAGCGTGGACTGCACGAGAGAGGCATCCGTCTGGGCGGCCTGCGAACGGTGCTTTTTTCCGCAGGGCCCTCGCACAGGATCCGGACCTATGCGATCCGGACCGAGTCCGCGAGAAGGGATCTCGGCCGGCTCGCCCGGTACGGCTTGGAGATGAGGCGGCAGCGAGTCAGAGAGGCGGCTGGCTGCCTGGGTTCCCTGAGCCCCCTGTCGGTCCTCTCCAGGGGCTACAGCATCACGCGGCGGCTTCCCTCCCGGCAGATCCTGCGCTGCGCCCGCGAAGTGCGCAAAGGGGATCCCGTCGAGATCCTTTTGGCGAAGGGGCGCGTGGAGTGTTCCGTCGAATCCGTCGATCCCGGCGAAGCGAAGCACCCGGAGGGGCGGATCTAAGAGGAGCAGCGGGATTCAAAGGAGATTGCATGGGGATGCCGGTGCCTGGGCGTGCGGCGAGAAGGCGAAACGAGGCCGCTCTGTTTACGGCCCTTCTGCTCCTGGGGTTGCCCGCGACCGCCGGACGGGCCGGGGGGACGCCGGCAGCGTTCCCCGAGGTGGAGATCGGCTGGTTTCCCGAGGAGCCCAAGCAGGGAGAGGTTCTCCACGTCTGGGTATGCGCACCCGAGGGCGTGCGCGTCGAGGGGGGAAGACTGCTCTCCAGGCGGATGTATTTTTCCCGGTCCCCGAAGCCGGAGGGCCGGTGGGACGCCCTTGTGGGGATCGACATGGCACAGGCCCCGGGAACGTACAAGGCCAGCATCCGGCTTGCATCGGCGGGAGGGGGGCCCGAGCGTGACAAGACCGCGACGATCCGGGTCCTGCCGCAGGCCTTCGGCGAAGAGCGCCTCACCGTTGCGGATTCCCAGGTTCATCTGAGCGCAAACGACCTCGCCAGGGCGAACCGGGAAAAGGCGCGGATCTCTTCGCTCTTGTCGGAAGAGACCGGGAAGAGGCTCTGGGAAGGCCCCTTCCTTGTGCCCGTGGAGGGACGGCCGGGAAGCCCCTTCGGCCTGAGGAGATGGATCAACGGGGAGCGCAGGAGCCCTCACACGGGCATGGATATCAAGGCGCCGGAGGGGGAACCCGTGCAGGCGGCCAACAGCGGGCGGGTCGCGCTCGTCGGCGATTTCTTCTTTTCCGGCAAGTCCGTGTTCCTGGACCACGGACAGGGAGTCTACTCGATGTACTTTCACCTGTCGAAGATTCAGGTCGTCGAAGGCCAGGAGTTGGAGAAAGGGGAGGTTTTGGGCTTGGTGGGCATGACCGGACGGGCGACAGGGCCTCATCTCCACTGGGGGGTGCGCGTCGGCGGCGCCTGCGTCGATCCGGTCTCCCTCGTCGAACGCACGAAGGCCGGACTGTGATCTGCCTTGGGGGAGAAGGATGAAAAAGGAAGGAAGAGGCGGACGGAAGGGAGCGGAATCGTTTGAGGAGGCCCTCAAGGGACTTGAGGAGATCGTCCAGCGGATGGAGAGCCGCGATCTGGAACTGGAGGAGTCGCTTCGCCTCTTTGAAGAGGGCGTGCGGCTCACACGCGTCTGTTCCGAAAGGCTGGACGAGGCGGAGAGGAAGATCGAAATCCTCACGAGGGACGAGAAGGGATCTGTCAGGGCCAAGGCGGTCGATCCGGACCTTTTCCAGCAGAAGATGGATCATGAAGACGGGGAAGGTCAGATTGGATAGGCGGCTGGTCGCCTCCGGCCTGGCTCCGACGCGGGAGAGGGCGCGAGCCCTCATCCTGGCCGGATGCGTGGAGGTCTCGGGCAGAAGACTCTCGAAACCGGGCGCCAGCGTGGGCCGGGAAGAACCGGTGGCCCTGGGAGGGCCCGACCACCCCTATGTAAGCCGTGGGGGCGTCAAGCTGGAAGGGGCGCTCCGGTCCTTCCGGGTGACTCCCGAGGGTAGGGTGGCAATGGATGTGGGCGCATCCACGGGCGGGTTCACCCACTGTCTTCTCCTCCAGGGCGCTCGCAGGGTGTACGCCGTGGACGTGGGCTACGGCCAGTTCGCCTGGAGTCTACGCACCGACCCTCGTGTCGTGCTCCTCGAGAGGACCAACGTCCGATCCTTGGCGAAAGAGCGGGTTCCCGAACCGATCGATCTGGCCGTCATGGACGTCTCGTTCATTTCCCTGAAGAAGGTCATTCCGTGTGTGGTTCCGTTCCTTGCGCCGCAGGGCGAGATGATCTGCCTCGTGAAGCCGCAATTCGAGGCGGGCAAAGGCAAGGTGGGCAAGGGAGGCGTGGTGAGAAACCCGGAACAGATCCGGGAGATCCTGGCGGACATGAGGTCGTTTGTGGAGGAGCAGAAACTCTTGTTTTGCGGCGTCTGTGAATCCGTCTTGCAGGGCCCGAAAGGAAACCGTGAGTTCTTCCTCTATGCCCGGCAGTCATGAAAGGAGAGGGTTGGGTTTCCGACCGCGGCAGGCGAGAGTCCTCCTGGTTTCCTCGGAGGCGGTGCCCTTTTCGAAGACCGGCGGCCTGGCGGATGTGGCGGGTGCGCTGCCGAGGGCATTGAGGCGCCGGGGTTGCGACGTCAGGGTCGTCCTTCCCCTGTACCGTTCCACGAGGGACAGCGGAATGCCTCTGGAGCCTTCTATCCCGACGCTGCGCGTTGAGATGGACGGGGCCGAGTTGCTCGGCTCGGTGTGGCGGAGCGAGATGCCCGACGGCGTCCCCTGCTATCTCGTGCGGCAGGACGAACTGTTCGACCGGACGCATCTGTACGCCACCCCGGAAGGCGATTACCCGGACAACGCCCGCCGGTTCGCTTATTTCTGCAAGTCGGTCTTCTCTCTCTGCAGGGCCCTTTCGTATGCGCCCGACGTCCTGCATTGCCACGACTGGCAGACCGCTCTTCTCCCGGCCTATCTGCGGCACCTGTACGGCGTGACCCCCTTGTTTCGCTGCACCCGGTCCCTCCTCACGCTACACAACATTGCCTACCAGGGAGTCTTTCCGCCCGGTGCCTACCCGCAGACGGGCCTGCCGGAGACATTCTACTCGGTGGGGGGAATCGAATTCTGGGGCAAGGTGAACTTCCTGAAGGCAGGGATCGTGACATCCCATCTGCTGAACACCGTCAGCCCGACCTACGCCGAGGAAATCCTGACCGAGGAGATGGGATGCGGTTTGGACGGAGTGCTCTGCGGGCGCAGAGAGGACCTCCACGGCATCCTGAACGGGGCCGACTACGATGAATGGGACCCGGAACGGGATCCCCATTTGATCGCCCGGTACGGTCCGGACTCCCTCGAGGGAAAGCGGGCGTGCAAGGCGTCCCTGCTCCAGGAACTCGGCATCGGTTCCGACGCGGGTTCCTCCCCCCTGTTCGGCATGATATCCAGGCTCACCTCGCAGAAGGGCATGGACCTTGTCTTGGGAGGCCTGGCCGAGATTCTCGCCATGGGGGCCCGGTTCATCCTGCTGGGAGACGGCGAGGAGCGCTACAGGCAGGAATTGGCGGAGCTCGCAGGGGCGTTTCGCGGACGTTTCGCCTTCCGGTACGGATTCGACACCTCCCTCGCACACAGGATCCAGGCCGGCATCGACTTTCTCCTGATGCCTTCCCGTTACGAGCCTTGCGGACTCAACCAGATTTACAGTATGCGCTACGGCAGCATCCCCGTCGTCAGGGCGACCGGCGGCTTGAAGGATACGGTAAGGGAGTTCTCTCCCGTCACGGGCCAGGGAACCGGCTTCCTCTTCTCATCCTACGACTCTTCCTCCATGCTCGGGGCCGTAGCAAAGGCAGTGCGGCTGTATCCGGATGCTCTGCGCATGGACCGGCTCCGAAGGAATTGCATGGAGCAGCGCTTCTCCTGGGATCGGGCGGCCGATGATTACCTCCGGTTGTACGACAGGCTCGGCAAGCCGCCCTTCCAGCCGCAGGAGGCCTAGCGGAGATGCCGCGGGGCGGCAGAGCGAAGACTTCTCCGAGCGTCCTGCATCTGATGTTGTAAGTTCGAGACAAGGAGGCTCCTGATGAAATGGCATACGGTGACGGTCGTCCCCTCATTGCCGGAAAAACTTAAGCCCCTGCATCGTCTGGCGCGGAACCTTTGGTTCACCTGGCAACCGGACGCAAGCGAGCTGTGGAGGAGGCTGGACCGGGATCTCTGGGAACGATGCCACCACAACCCGGTCTGCATGCTCAGCAGCATGTCACAGCAGCAGCTCGAAGAGGCGGCCCGGAACGAGAGTTTCCTGCTTCACATGGACCGGGTCCTGAATGCCCTCGACCAGTACATCGGGGTCAAAACGCCTTACAGTTTCCACCTGGAGAAGAACCTGGATCCCGGCTTCCTGGTGGCCTATTTTTCCATGGAGTTCGGGCTCACCGAGGCCCTGCCGATCTATTCCGGGGGCCTGGGCGTTCTTTCCGGGGATCATCTGAAGTCATCGAGCAACCTGAATCTTCCGCTTGTCGGCGTGAGCCTTCTCTACAAACAGGGCTATTTCGGCCAGTACCTGAACGAGGAAGGCTGGCAGCAGGAATACTATGCGGTCAACGACTTCGAAAATCTCCCGGTTCAGCAGGAAAGAGACGCGCAGGGGAAGCCGGTCGAGTTCACCCTCGCCATACGGGACCGAAAGGTGCGGGTGAACATCTACCGCGTGCAGGTCGGGCGTATTCCCCTGTTCCTCTTGAATACGAACGTGCCGGAAAACCACCCGGAGGACCGTGAAATCACCGCCCAGCTTTACGGCGGCGATCAGGACATGCGTTTCCGCCAGGAAATCCTCCTCGGCGTCGGCGGCGTTCGCGCCCTGGAGAAACTGGGGCTGGAGCCCACGGTGTTTCACATGAATGAGGGGCACTCCGCGTTCTCCGGGCTGGAGAGGATGAGAAAGCTCATGAAACGGGAGGGCCTCTCGTTCGAGGCGGCCCGGGAGGTCGTCAAGTCGAACGCCGTCTTCACCACCCACACCCCGGTGCCGGCAGGCAACGATTACTTTTCTCCCGACCTCATGGGAAGGTACTTCGGCAAGTACATCGACGAACTGGGGATTTCCTTTCACGAATTCATGGGCCTGGGAAGGCAGAACCCGGACAATCACCACGAGGCCTTCTGCATGACCGTCCTGGCCATCCGTCTCTCCAACTACCGCAACGGCGTCAGCCGGCTGCACAGCGAGGTTTCTCGCGATATGTGGAAAGGTATCTGGTCGGCCGCCCCCAAGCGGGATGTCCCGATCCTGCCGATCACGAACGGCGTCCACATCCCCTCCTATATTTCCCAGGAGATGGCGGACCTTTACAATCGCTACCTCGGGCCCCGCTGGGTCGAAGACCCGGACAACGAGAAGGTCTGGGAGCGGGTTGACCTCATTCCGGAAACCGAACTGTGGCGCACCCACGAGAGATGCCGGGAGAGGCTGGTCGCCTTCACGCGAAGCCGGCTGAGGGCGCAGCTCCTTCGCAGGGGAGAGCTTCCCTCGGAGATCAAGCGCGCCGAGGACGTGCTCAACCCGGAGGACCTGACGATCTGTTTCGGAAGGCGCTTCGCGACCTACAAGCGAGGGGACCTCCTGTTCCGGGATGCGGAGCGGCTTGCCAGGATCCTGAACAACCCGGAACGTCCCGTGCAGATCCTGTTCGCAGGCAAGGCCCATCCGCAGGACATGGCGGGCAAGGAGATCATCAAGAACATCCTGCGGCATATCCACGACGAGCGATTCCGCTACAAGGTGGCCTTCATCGAGGATTACGACATCAACATCGCCCGGTACATGGTGCAGGGCGCGGATGTCTGGCTGAATACCCCCCGGAGGCCGATGGAAGCCTGCGGCACGAGCGGAATGAAGGCGGTCGCGAACGGTGCGCTGCACATGAGCGTGCTGGACGGATGGTGGGCGGAGGGATATCGGCCCGGTTGCGGATGGGCGATCGGGGCCGGCGAGGTCTACGAGGATCCCCGGTACCAGGACGAGATCGAAAGCCGGGCCATTTACGAGCTTCTCGAACGGGAGGTGATACCCTCCTTTTATGAGAGGGCCCGGGACGGCACGCCCCGGGAATGGATCCGGATGATGAAGGCTTCCATGCGGACCCTCTGCCCCATCTTCAACACGCACAGAATGGTCGAAGACTACGTGGATGGGCTGTACGTGCCGGCCGCCAGACTTCACCAGAAGATGCAGCACGACAGAAAGCAGAAGGCCGAAGCCCTGGCCGGATGGAAACAGAAGGTGCGGAGGCTCTGGAAGGACGTCCGGGTTCACGAAATCATGATCGAGGGGAACGGGGCCGAGATCCTGGTGGGCCAGGCGATGCCGGTGAAGGCCCGTATCGGCCTCGGGCAGCTCGAGCCCCAGGACGTACGGGTGGACCTCTATTACGGACCCATGGACCCGGACGGGGACCTCGTCCGTGCGTTTGCCGAGCCCATGTCCCTGGACGGTCCATCCGGCGAGGGCGGACATGTGTACCGCACCGAAATCCCTTTCCGGGAGAGCGGCAGGTTCGGGTTCATGCTTCGGGTCATGCCGGTACACCCGCTCTTGGTGCATTCGACCGACATGAACCTGGTCGTTTGGGGTTGAGGGAAGCCGAAGGGAACGGGGGCTCGATGGAACTTCCGCTCCCCTCGAACGGACAACCGGCGGACTCGTTGGAGAGACGTGCATGTTGCATCTGCTGAAGAAGCTGTCCACGTTTGTAATGGCAGGCGGGAAAGGCGAGCGGCTTCATCCCCTCACCCGCGATCGTGCAAAGCCCGCGGTGCCTTTCGGGGGTGTTTATCGCATCATCGACTTCACCCTCTCCAACTGCATCAACTCCGGGATAGACAGGATTCACATTCTTACGCAGTACAAATCCATCTCGCTGGCGCGGCACCTGCAGCTGGGGTGGAACATCTTCCACAGCGAGATGGGCGGCTACATCGATATGCTTCCGGCGCAGCAGCGTTACGGAGCCCATTGGTACAGGGGCACCGCGGACGCGATCTACCAGAACTTCTACACGATCGAGAGAGAGAGGCCGGATTACGTTCTGATTCTGGCGGGCGACCACGTTTACAAGATGAACTACGCCAGGATGCTTCAGGCGCACATCGACCAGCGGGCGGATGTGACGGTGGGGGTCGTCGATCTGCCCAAGGAACACAGCAGGCACTTCGGTGTGCTCGAACTGGACGGCCGAGACCGCATCGTGGGATTCGAGGAGAAGCCCCTGCGGCCGAAGACCCTCCCGGACCGGCCGGATCGCGTATGCGCGTCCATGGGGATTTACATCTTCAGCGTGCGCACGCTCTACGAAGAGCTGGTCCCGGATGCCGGCAGCGAAAGCGAACACGACTTCGGAAGGAACATCCTGCCCCAGATGGTGGGGAAACGAAAGCTTCTCGCCTACCGCTTCGTCGACGAGAACCGCAAGCCGGTTCCTTACTGGCGCGACATCGGAACCCTGGACGCCTACTATGAGGCGAACATGGATCTCGTTTCGGTCGACCCCCAGTTCAATCTGTATGACCAGCGCTGGCCCATCCGCACCTATCAGCCCCAGTTGCCTCCTGTGAAAATGGTCTTTGCCGATCCCGGAGAAGGCGCCCGACGGGGCGAGGCCCTCGACTCCATGCTGTCCATCGGGTGTGTGATCAGCGGGGGTCGTGTGCTGCGTTGCGTGCTTTCCCCCCAGGTGAGAATCAACAGCTACGCGGCCGTGGAGGATTCGGTTCTGATGGACGGCGTGAACATCGGTCGAAGGGCCAGGATCCGGAAGGCAATCATCGACAAGTACGTGGACATCCTGCCGGACACAAGCATCGGCTATGATCTGGAAGAGGATCGGAAGAGGTTCCACGTGACCGACAGCGGCATCGTGGTGATTCCCAAAGGGAGGATGATCGGACCCGAAGAGGACCGACCCAGGTGGGAGGATCACTCCCGTCCGGTCCCGGGAACAAGTTCCTGAAACCGATGCCCCCCGGTCTTCGCGGGCAGGCGCTCCATCCAGATCCGTTGGGAGATGTCGGCGAGGATCCCTTCCATTTCTGCGGCGAAGTCCGGGCTCACCAACAATTGAAGCGCACCATGCTGCGGATCCTCGGTCCGGACCACGACGAGACCCTCGTAGCCTTCGAGAAGCGACTTGATGAGGACGATCCGCCTCGGATCCACGCGGTAATACCAGACCAGAACGTCCAAGGCCCTTCACTCCCGCTCCATGAATCGGCGCAACAGCTCCGATACGGTCTCCACGACCCAGTCATAAGGCATCCGGCCGGTGTTCAAGACGACCTGGTAGAGGCTCGGATCGTCGAGGTCCGCCTCAAAGAGCCGCAAAGCGATCGTTGCACGCTCCCTCTCCTTGGCTCGAATCATCTTTTCCGCCTCGGACCGTGAGATGTTCTGGTGGTCGATGAGAAATCGGACACGGCTCTCATAGTCCGCCACGAGAAGCACATGCATGGCCTTGGGGTGGTCCCTCAAGATGAACTGGGCGCCCCGGCCGACGATTACATACCCTCCTTCGTTGGCCATGGACGTGAACACCTCGGTCAGAAACGAGAGGTATCTTTTCCGGTCATCCTCCTGTGCCGGAGAACCCGGGTGCTTGTAGAAGATCCCGCGCGAAACCAGTGTCGAGATCGTGCTAAGGAGCATACTGGACGCCTCCTTCTCCATCGCGGCGAGCCAGTTGGGCGGGAGCTTGGCCTTCCGGGCGAGGCTGTCCACGACGGCTGCGTCCGCGAGTCGGAATTCAAATCTCCGGCATAGCTTTTCGCCCAGCGTGTGGCCTCCGGCGCCGTAATGCCTCGATATCGTGACGACGGCCATGTTCATAACCTCATAAAAAGGATGAAATGTTGATAGATAACTACCTTTAAATAAATTATAACTTTCTTAGACATCAATCCTCTTTCGAAGCAGATCCCCGGCCTCCGCCCCTGCCGGCATCCGCACCCAGACCCGGTCGCCCTCGTGGGCTTCGAGGCATTCCCTTTGATCCGCAGCCCGCATGGAACAGAGGGCGAAGACCGGATTCGGGAAGGATGGACCCATGTGTTCGAGCGTGTCCCCGACACGGATCTTCGCACGCACCTCGATCGAAACCCAGTTCTCCTGACCGTTGCCGCGGATCACGCCCGCCAGAGTACTTTGCTGGACCCTGCGTTCTTCGTCAAGGCACAGGGGAGCCTCCGCCCGCCCGTTGAGAAAACCGGTCGTGTACGCCCGGTTGCTGACCCGGTGGATCTCTTCCCAGCACGACGGCGGCAGACGGTATCCAGCCGGGTCTTCCATGTAACGGTCCATGGCCCACCGGTATGCCTTGATCACGGCTGCCAGGTAGTGGATCCCCTTTCTGCGGCCTTCGATCTTGAGGGCGTCCACACCGCTCTCGATCAAGTCGGGCAGAAGGCCGAGCAGGCACAGGTCCTTGCTGTTCAGGATGTAGGATCCTCGATCGTCTTCCTCGATGGGCAGGTACATGCCCGGCCGCTTGTCCTCGACGAGCGCGAATCGCCAGCGGCAGGTCTGGGCGCACGATCCCCGGTTTGCGTCCCGGTCGGCCAGATAGAGGCTCAGCAGGCAGCGGCCCGAATAAGCGATGCAGAGCGCACCATGCACGAACACCTCGATTTCCCCCTCCGCTTGCCTCTTGATTTGACGGATCTCTTCAAGCGAGAGCTCTCGGGCCAGGATGATGCGGCGGATGCCCTGGGAGAACCAGTGGCGCGCCGACAGCACGTTGGTTGTGTTCGCTTGCGTACTCAAATGCAGGGGCGCTTCTGGGATGATGTCCCGGCAGAGCTCCAGGACGGCCGGGTCGGAAAGGATCACGGCGTCGAATCCCAGGCCGGAGACCGCCCGGAGGAACGATCGAAGGGGCGAGAGATCCTCGTTCCGGACGAAGCTGTTGACGGCCAGATATGCCCTCTTGCCGCGGGCGTGGACGTACGGAACCGCTTCGGCAAGTTCCGCCAGGGTGAAGTTCTTGGAGAACGTCCGAAGGCTGAACTGTTTCCCGCTCAGGTAAACCGCGTCGGCGCCGAAATGGAGCGCGGTCTTGAGCCTTTCCATGTCCCCGGCCGGAGCGATCAGCTCGGGCCGGGCCGGTCCGATGCCCTTCATGTCCCGGCGCACCCTCCTGGAAGGCCGTTTGCGTTTCCGCTATCATTCTACCGAATGGGCCGTGCATTACCAATCCAAGGCCCTGCGTTTGCAGGATCCGGGAGAAGGGATTGATCGCGCTCGAGTCTGTGCATGTGGGTTTCCCGAACCGCGTCCTCCTGGAGGACGCGAGCCTTCGGGTCATGGCCGGTGACCGGCTCGCCCTGATCGGAGAAAACGGCTCGGGCAAGAGTACTCTGCTCAGGATCCTTGCCGGGGAGGTGAGCCCCACGGCGGGCCGGGTGGAGCGGCGAAAGGGGCTTGTCGTCGGGTATTTGCCGCAAAGCGGGCTCTCGCACCGGGGAAGGGTTCTCTGGGAGGAGGTTGTCTCCGCCCTGCCGGAGTGGCTCGAATCGTTGGAGAGGCGAAAGCGCCTCCTCGATCGGATCGCCTCGCTCAAGCCGGAGGACCCGGAGCACGCAAAATGCATGGTCGAGTACGGCGACCTGGAAACCGCATTTGAGCAGAGCGGCGGCTACGCCCGGGAGAGCAGGCTGAAGCGGATCCTGGACGGCCTGGGCTTCCGGGGAAAGGATTACGAGCGTCCCGTGGAGGAGTTTTCCGCGGGATGGCAGATGCGGATCGGGCTGGCAAAGGTTCTGGCCCGGGAGCCGGACCTGATGCTCCTGGACGAGCCCACCGATCACCTGGACCTCGATGCGAAGAATTGGCTGGAAGAATACCTCACGGGCGTCAGTACCTGTTACATTCTGGTCTCCCACGACAGGCATCTGCTGGACGCCCTGGTGAACAGGGTGGCCGAAATATATAACGCAAAACTTGAGATATATACAGGTAACTATACAAAATACATAAAGGAAAAGACGGAGAGAACTGAAAGGCTGGAGGCCGAATACGAGGCACAGCAGGAGCGACTCCGGCGCATGGAGAGCTTTGTCGCCAGGAACCGGGTGAGGAAGGACCGTGCCCGGCAGGCACAGAGCCGTCTTCGACAAATGGAAAAGATCGAGCGAATCGCCCCGGCGCGCAGGGAACAGAAGATGCACTTTCCCATCCGTGTTCCGCCGCGGGCGCCTAGGAACCTGGTGGAGCTTCATGGGGTGACCAAGTGCTTTCCCGGAACGGTCCTGTTCCAGGAAGTCACACTGAACGTCGAACGGGGTGAGCACATCGCCGTCGTGGGTCCGAACGGGGCGGGCAAGTCCACGCTGCTGCGCATTCTGGAGGGCTCGGAAAGAGTCGATACGGGCCTCCGGGTCGTCGGAGACGGCGTGTCGATCGGATACTACGCCCAGGACGAGGGTGCGTGGCGAAAGGCCGGGCAGAGCGTGCTCGAAGAGATTCTATCCTGCTCGCCGCGGTTGACCCAGGGCGAGGCGAGATCGCTCCTGGCCCGCTTCCGGTTTCGGGGGGACGAGGTGTTCAAGCCCGTCGAGGCGCTGAGCGGGGGGGAACGTGCGCGGCTGGCCATGGCGAGGATCTTTCCCAAGAGGCATCACCTGCTCCTCCTGGACGAACCCACCAACCATCTGGACATCCTGAGCCGGCAGGCGCTTCTCGAGGCCCTGAAGGCATACGGCGGAACCTTGGTCTTCGTTAGCCACGACCGCTACTTCATCCAGGAGATCGCGACCCGGGTGCTCGAGGTGCGGGACGAGAGGATCCGCAGCTTCCCGGGCACCTACGAGGCGTTCCTGGCGGCCAGGGAACAGGGGCGACTGGTTCCGTTGTCCGCGGACCGGGCCGGAGATTCGGCGAAGAGCCAGGAGGAGTCCAGGGAAGAGGAAAAGCGCGAGCGGGTCCGCGAAAGGGAGCAGAAGAAGGCCGAGCAGCGTCGCCGGCAGAGGCGTTGGAGGGAGATCGAACGGATCGAGGGCGAGATCAGCGGCCTCGAGCGTGCGTTGAGACAGGTCGAGGGCGAGATGGAGAACCCGGACCTGGCCAGAGATCACCTGGCGCTCGAGCGACTCCACGCACAGGCCACCCGGATCCGGGAGGATCTGAAGGAACTCTATGACGCCTGGGAGGGCCTGCACGAAGAGGCGTCGGCAGAGCGCGCGGAAGGTTGAAGGGGGGGATCGGGTGCCAGGGAGACGCTCCGGCCGGACAGGCGCGCTCGCGGACAGGGGAACTCCGCCGGAGTGCGGCGAATCCGAAAGGCATGGGAGCATGCCGGCAATGACGGAGCTTGAGCGAGCGGGAGGAGCGGGCGGGCCGCCCGGAGGCATCCTGGAACGAAGTCTGTTCGCGAAGGGCGGGGTGGAACTGCGCGTCGGGACGGACATGCGGGGCGCGAGGGCCGCGCTCAGCCTCAAACTGAACAGCGCGAAGCGCTGTATCCTGCACTGGGGGTTGGCCGCCCGCCCCTCAGGTCCCTGGAGGAGGCCTTCCCGCTCTCTGTGGCCGGAAGGAACCCGGGCATTCGGGCAGGCGGCGGTCCAGACGCCCTTTCCCCAGGCCGGGGATGGAATTCGGATTATCATCCCCCGGGAGGAATCCTCAGGGCCTTTGTTCCTTGTCTTTGCCCTGTTCTTCCCGGACGAAGAGCGCTGGGACAACAACGGCGGGCGCAACTACCACATTGCTCTGCCCGTATTGCCGGGCCCGGGCCGATCGGCGGCAGAGGCCCTGGACGAAGCGACCTCCGGAGAGGAGATTCTCTACAGGGGTTTGTACGAACTCGAAGGGGGAGGGACGCTCGCCGTGGCCGTGCGGCGAACCGGGGAAGGCCGTGGGATGATCCTCGTCACGGACCGACCCGGCTCGTGGATTCTGCACTGGGGGATCCATCGCGGGTGCTCGCGTCCGTGGGTCCTTCCGCCTCCCCCGATGCGGGGGCCGGAGACGGTCGTCTCCGACGATTCCGCAGTGGAGACTCCCTTCGCCTGCTCCGAAGAGGGCCTCGCGCGCCTGGAGATCCATATGCCGGGCGACGACCTTCCGCAGGGCGTTTCCTTCGTACTCAGGGAGAAAGACACGGGGCGCTGGCTCAAGGACCGGGGCCGGGACTTCACCGTGCCCGTAGACGGAGGTCCGGACCGGGAAGGCGGGCCGGCGGAACAGGGGCTCGCAGCCGTTGCCGAGGCAATCGTCTCTGCCGAGACGGGCCGCAACTCCTGGACCCTGATGCACAGGTTCGATCTGTGCCGCGACTTGCTGGACCGGGTGCGGGGAGACGCAGACGGGTTGGCCCTGCTTGCCGTCTGGTTGCGGTTTTCCGCCCTCAGGCAGCTCGACTGGCAGCGCAACTTCAACACCAAACCGAGAGAGCTCGCCCATGCCCTGAACCGCCTGACCGGCAGGCTCGCCGAAACCTATGCGCGCGAGCCCGAGGCCAGGGCCCTCGTCCGGCTCATGTTCGCAAGCCTGGGGCGGGGCGGGGAGGGTCAGCGGATCCGGGACGAGATCCTCGAGATCATGCACCGCCATCACGTCAAGGAGGTTTCGGGGCACTTCCTGGAAGAGTGGCATCAGAAGCTGCACAACAACACCACCCCGGACGACATCGTGATCTGCGAGGCGTACCTCGAGTTCCTGAGGAGCCGAGGAGATCAGGATGTTTTCTACCGGACGCTCCGGGAAGGGGGCGTGAGCCGGGAGCGGCTCGAAGGTTATGACCGTCCGATCCGAAGCGCCCCGGATTTCGTGCCCCACCTGCGCGAGGGGCTCCTGCGGGATTTCGAGCATTTCCTGGGGACGCTCAGGGCCGTTCACAGCGGCGTGGATCTCGAGACGGCCGTGCGCACGGCCGGCGGGCTTCTGGACCCGGCCGGGCAAGACCTTCTCCACTTCGTCCTCCGGCACCGGGCGGAAGAGGGGTTCCCGCCGGCCCGGCTGGCCGAGAGGATCTTCGAGGCACGGGGCCGGATCGGGAGGCTGCTGGAAGAGGGGCGCGAGGTGAGGGACCTGCTCTTCCTGGACCTTGCTCTGGAAGCCACCCTGCGCGCAAGGGTCGAGCAGAGTCTCGACCGGCAATCCGGGATCGAAGGCCTCGTCGACCTTATTCGATGGACGCTGGAGAACTTCGCGATCACCCACGGAACCCGGGAGATCGAGCTCTGCCTGAAACACTGGAGGCTCGCCGCCCGGTCTCCCGGCGCCGGGCCCGAGTGGGCCCTGGAGACAGGGGCCCTGGTCGAGCGGTTGAGCCGCGGGCTGGCCGAGTTCGGAGCGGCGATGCGCGGACTTCTTCAGCCGAAGGCCGAGTTCCTGGGACAGGCCTTCGGGGCGGATGCATGGACGACGAGGCTCTTCAGCGAAGAGGTCGTGCGGGGAACCTTGGCGTCGGTGCTCTCGATCCTGCTGCACCGAATCGGCCCCCTGCTGCGGGGGGCGGCTGATCTCGGGGACTGGGAGGTGGTAAGCCCGGGCGCGGGGAGGGGAAGGCTCGAATACGCTGCAACGTTGGAGGCTCTCCAGGGTAAGCGATACGACCGGCCCGCGGTGATCCTCGCGGACCGGCTGTCCGGCTACGAGGAGATTCCGCAAGGGGTGGAGGCGATCGTGACGCCCCAGGGCGTGGACGTTCTCTCCCACCTGGCGATTCGCGCCAGGAACGCGCGGATTCTCTTTGCCGTATGTCACGACCGGGGTACGCTCGACCGGTTGAGAGCCCTGGAAGGGGCGAGCGTTCGGCTTGCGGTGAACGGGACGGGCGATGTGCGCTTCGAGGAGGACGAAGAGGAAGGGGAGGGCAGGTCGGCGCGTCCGCCGGGACCGCCCGTGTCGTTGCCTCCGAGGTTCGTCAGACCCCTGGAAAGCGGCTGCGCCGTTCCGCTCGACCGGTTCGAAGAAGGGGTCGTCGGCCGGAAATCCCTGAACCTGAGGCGTCTTGCCGAGCAACGGCCCGCCCGGATCTCCGTCCCCGCATCCGTGGCCTTGCCGTTCGGCTCTTTCGAGAGGGCGCTCGCGGCCGGGCCCAACCGGGAACTTGCCCGGCGTTACGGCGTTCTGGCCGAGCGTGCGGGCGGGGATTCGGCGAGCGCCCTCGAGGAACTCAGGCGCACAGTGCTTTCGCTGGAGCCGCCCGAGGGCTGGATGGAGGCGCTGGTCGCCGTGATGGAGAAGGCGGGGCTCCCCCGGCCCGAGGATCTCGAAGGGGCATGGACCTGCGTCAAGCGGGTCTGGGCCTCGATGTGGAACCAAAGGGCCGTCCTGAGCCGTAAGGCGCGCGGCATGGGTCGCGGGCGTCTGCAGATGGCCGTTCTGATTCAAGAGGTGGTGAGCGCGGACTATGGATTCGTTCTTCACACGGCCAACCCGGTGTCGCAGAGCAGGGACGAGGTTTACGCCGAGGTGGTTCTCGGCCTCGGGGAGACGCTCGTGGGCAATCACCCGGGAAGCGCCCTTCGTATGGTTTGCCCGAAACGTGCGGACAAACCGAGGCTCCTTTCCTTTCCGAGCAAGAGCATCGGACTTTACGGCACCGGCCTGATCTTTCGCTCGGACTCGAGCGGCGAGGACCTCTCCGGGTTCGCCGGGGCAGGACTCTACGACAGCTTTTTGTTGAAGCCCCCGGATCCGGTGAGGCTCGACTATGCGTCGGAGCCGCTCGTCCGGGACAAGGCGTTCCGCGAGGAACTGGCCCGGGAACTGGCCCGGGTCGGGGTTGCGATCGAGGAGGTCTTCGGCGCCCCGCAGGACATCGAGGGCGCCTTTGCCGGGGGACGTGTCCACGTGGTTCAGAGCCGTCCCCAAGTGGGGTTCGCGGATGCGTGAGCGAAGGGTGCGAATCGGCAACCAGAGCGCCGGCTCGGCGAAGCGGCTCACGGAGCCGTTCGAGTATGCGGTCGAAAACGGTTTCGACGCCTTCGAGTGGTTTCTGGGCGAGCGCAGGATGGGCGAAGGCTGGGAGGCGGCCGAACTCGGGCCGTCGGAGCGACGCGCCATCGGCCGGGTCGCCGCAGAACATGACATCCGGCTGTCGGTTCATGCGCCCTGGTGGCTCGACCCGTTCGAGTCGGCGGGCCAGGGGCATCTGATTCGCAGCCTGGATTTTGCGCTGGATGTGGGCGCATCGAATCTCAATGTGCATCTCGTTCCGGATCGGGGGGTCGAGGCGTTCGAAAGGGTCTTGCGGCCCTTTCTTGGGCGCCTGGCGGGCCTGCGCGTCCGGCTGTCGATCGAGAACGTGCCTCTGGCGGGTCCCGAGGACTTCAACCGACTCTTTTCCGTCCTGGCGGCAGCCGGCCACGACGGCAATAACGGCCTTGTGGGCATGTGCCTCGACCTGGGGCATGCCAACCTGTATCCTCCGCTGGCAAACGACTATCTCGGCTATATCGACAGGATCGGTCCGCACGTTCCGATCGTACACCTGCACCTGCACGAGAACTATGGCGACGACGACGCGCACCTGACGCCCTTCTCGGGCCCTTCCGGGACGGATGCCTCGGGCATCGAGGGCTTCGTCGGGCGAATGAAGAGGCGCGGTTTTTCAGGCTGTGGAATCCTTGAGATGTGGCCCGATCCTCCCTCCCTGCTCAACCGGGCCCGCGACCGGCTGCTGCGCATGTTCGGGCCTGAGGGGCGCACGCCCGCGGAGAGTGGAAAATGAAGTTGCACAAGCGCCCGAGCTCGATGATAATCAGGGCACCGCTGGTTCCATCCGCTTCCGAGGGGGGAGATGGGCTCCCCGGATCGAAAGATCTCTGGGGGTTTCGGCCGGACCTGGATCAGGGAGACGGGCATTGAGAATCGCCCTGTTATCCTGGGAAACCTTGCACTCGATACCGGTCGGCGGGGTCGGCGTCCACGTAACCGAGCTGGCTGCCGCCCTGGAGCGAAAGGGCCACGAGGTCCACGTCTACACTCGAATGGGTTACGGCCAGAGTACCTACGACATGATCGAAGGGGTGCACTACCACCGTTGTCCCTTCGAGCTGAATGCAGACTTCGTCGAAGAGATCAACAACATGTGCCGGTCCTTTGTCGATCATCTCTTCGAGACCGAGGATTTCGTCGGCCCGTTCGATGTGGTCCACGCCCACGACTGGCTTGCCTCGAACGCCATGATCTGGATCAAGGAGGGCCGGGGCCGGAAGGCCGTCCTGACGATCCACTCGACCGAATACGGACGATGCGGAAACATCTTCTGCAGCGGCCGATCCGAGGCCGTGCGGGAGGGGGAACGGAGAGGAACCTACTGCGCGGATTCGGTGATCGCGGTTTCGCGTGCCCTCAAGGCCGAGATCATGTGGATGTACGAGGTTCCCGACTGGAAGGTATCGGTCGTCTACAACGGCGTCAACCCGCACCCGTTCGACGGATGGATCAATCCCGGCCAGGTCCGGGCAGGCTACCAGATCGGGCCGATGGACCCGATGGTTTTGTTTGTCGGCCGGATGGTCCACCAGAAGGGCCCGGACCTTCTCGTCGAGGCGGTGCCGTCCATCCTGAGGTACTACCCCGAGACCGTATTCGTCTTCGCGGGGGACGGGGAAATGCGCATGGGAGTCGAACATCGCGCCCGCGAACTCGGTGTGTGGCATGCGACCCGATTTGTCGGCTTCAAGACGGGCTGGGAGCTGGTGGACCTTTACAGGGCCTGCGATGTGGTCTGCGTTCCGAGCCGCAACGAGCCGTTCGGAATCGTGGTGCTCGAGGCCTGGAGCGCAGGCAAGCCGGTCGTGGTCTCGAACCATGGCGGGCCGAACGAGTATGTCTGGCACGAGGTCAACGGGCTGAAGGTATACCCGAACCCGGACTCGATCGCCTGGGGTCTGGGCACGCTTTTCACGAATTTCGAGAGGGCGAGGTGGATGGGCCGGAACGGAAGGATCGCCGTGGAAGAGGTCTTCAACTGGGAGACGGTTGCGGATCAGGTCCTCTCCGTTTATCAACGTTGACAGGCCGGTGGCGACGTGCGCATAGTATCCAAGTCACGAAAACCGAACCGGGGGATGCCCATGCCCCACAGGCATCCCTCGGGGAAACGGAACAAGAAGAGTCGCCGGGGTCGCCTGGAGATGCAGAGGCTCACCGGGACCGGATCGAGCGAGGCGAAGCAAACCGCCGACCGGGGCATCACCGGCGGAGCGGCCGTCGAACATCCTCTGCCGGTTCTGAACGGTGCGCTTCCCGCTTCTTGCGGGGAAACGCGGATCATCCTCCTTCCGATCGACCCCTATCTGGTTCATGCCTACTGGGACGTCTCGGACCAGGACCGGGCGTATGTGGGGGCCCTGGTCCGCGAGGGATCCCTTCTGCCCCGGGCCCTGCTCCGGTTCCACGACGTCACGGCCCTTCCCGTCGGGGGCGTGCGCGCGGCGGGCAGCTTCGACGTGGAGATCGAACTCGGGTCGAGAAACTGGTACATACACTTGCTCAGCCCGGAGAAGGCCTATATTGTCGACCTCGGGTTCCGGGGCGCGGAAGGCCGCTTTCACCGGATCGCAAGGTCCAACCGCGTGGAGACGCCCCGGGCCTGGCCCTGCGGGGAGGCCGGGCAACAGAGCATGCACGTTACCGAGGTTGACGGGGTTCTCTGCGCGGATCTTGTGGCCGGGACAAGGCCCTCGGACGACCCGGGCCTCCCGCCCTCCGCGCGCGAGACGCTCCATCCTGTCGATGTCGCGGGGCAGGAGATTCCTCCGCGCACGGGATCGGCCGACGCCGAGCCGTCGGCCGCCGGGGCGGGTGGGGCGGCTGAGCGCGGGCCTGCCCGGGGCCCAGGGACGCTCCCGGAGGCGCGATCCCAGGAACAGCCCTGGACCGGCCACGGCGCCCGGAAGCAAGCGCCCGCCCGACCGGTCGAGTCGCGGCCCGCAAGACACTCGCCCCTGCCCCCGTTTCGTTCCCTCCGTGGGGCCGGGATTCCCAGGGCGAGTGTGGAAGCGGCGTCCGGCCGCGGGCAGGAACCCCGCCCCGCGGGAGGCGAAGTCCGGCTCGAGCGCCCGCGGACCGCGGGAAGCCCGCCGGGCCGGACCGGGGTCGACCTTTCCGCGCACTGTGAGCAAGGGTTCCTTTTCGGGCTTTCCTCCGGCAGGATCGCCGCCGCCCATGCGGGAGAGGAGGAAGATGAGGGATGAAGGGCTTTTTTCCAAGGGCTTTCTTGCCATCGTCCTGCACGCGCACCTTCCCTACGTGAGACACCCCGAATACGAGGACTCGCTCGAGGAGAACTGGCTGTATGAGGCAATCACGGAGACCTACATCCCGGTTCTCAGCGTTCTCGAGGGCCTCGTGCGGGACGGAGTGGATTTCCGTCTGACGCTGTCCTTGAGCCCCACGCTTTCCTCGATGCTCCTCGATCCGTTTCTTCAGTCCCGCTACGACAGGAGGCTCCGGAGCCTGCTGGAATTGGCCGGCAAAGAAGAGAACCGCACGCGGGCGGAGCCGAGGTTGCACAGGCTGGCCTGCATGTACCGGGAACGGCTCGAACGCATCCATCAAAGCTACCACCGCTTCTACAAGAGAAACCTGGTCCGCGCCTTCGGCCGCCTCGAGGCCCTCGGGAAGATCGAGATCATCGCCAGCGCGGCCACCCACGGCTATCTGCCGATCCTCTCCGTCAACCCGGCGGCCGTCCGGACACAGATCCGGCTGGGGGTTGAACACCATCTGCGGCTTTTTGGAAGACGGCCACGCGGCTTCTGGCTGCCGGAATGCGGCTACAGCCCCGGCATGGACAGAATGTTGGAGGAGCAAGGGATTCGGTATACGATCCTCGAGACACACGGGCTCACCCGCGCCTGCCCACGACCCACCCGGGGCGTCTACGCGCCGGTCTACTGCCCGTCCGGCGTGGCCGCCTTCGGCCGGGACCCCGAGTCATCCAAAGAGGTTTGGAGTTCGGTCGACGGCTATCCCGGGGACTACGACTACCGTGAGTTCTACCGGGACATCGGCTACGACCTCGACATGGACTATATCGGGCCCCACATCCATCGGGACGGGATCCGCATCGACACCGGTTTCAAGTATTACCGGGTTACCGGCAGGGGGAACCACAAGGATCACTACGACCCGGACCGGGCCGCGGAAAAGGCCGAGATGCACGCAGAGGACTTCGTTGCCAAGAGGGAGTCGCAGGCCGAGCGTCTCGCCGCGGCGATGGATCGGAAACCGCTGATCGTCGCCCCGTTTGATGCCGAGCTTTTCGGCCACTGGTGGTTCGAAGGGCCGGCCTGGCTCGATCATGTCCTGCGCAAGGCCGCCTCCGGAAGGCGCAAGGTGAGGCTCGTAACGCTTTCCGAATATCTGGACGAGTATCCGACGAACGAGGTGGCCACCCCGAGCATGTCCAGCTGGGGCGACAAGGGATTCAGCGCGGTTTGGCTGAACGGAACGAACGACTGGATCTATCCGCATCTCCACTGGGCCGCCAAGGAACTGGAGGCCTGGGGCCGCCGGAGAGTCACCGGCCTGCGGAAGCGGGCCCTCGATCAAGGCGTCAGAGAACTGCTGTTGGCGCAGGCCAGCGACTGGGCATTCATGATGAACGCAGGGACCATGGCCGAGTATGCCTCCCGCAGAACCCGGGGCCATCTCTGTCGACTGCAGAGGCTCCTGGGCGACGCGGAGGCCGACCGTATCGACGAGGCCTGGCTCTCGACCATCGAGATGCAGGACAACCTCTTTCCCGAGATCGACTACCGCTCCTTTTCCTGAGCTACCATCCCAGGCCCGTTCCCCCACTCATAGCTGTCAGCGATTAGCTTTCAGCTCCCAACCACCCCTCTCGATGACACATGGGGGGCTGGGTGGGGAGCTAACAGCTAACAGCTAACAGCTAACAGCTAACAGCTAATGCCCCCTGACCCCTCTCACTCCTCCGGCACAGGGTCCCGGGTTGTGATCAGCACGATCCCCCGGCCGGGGCCGAGCTCGTACGAAAAGGGCTCCGGAATGTAGTCGAGAGGTTCTTCCGGGGAGATGTCCACGAGCGGCGCCCCGGCCTGCACGAGATCGCGGATGCGGGGCGTGGAGAAGTGCTGCCGGCTGCGGATGTCCTTGTTCAGCACCAGAAGGGCTTCCTCCTGGGAGCGGACCGAGCCCTTCCACATAACCAGGACATTCGGGTTGGCGGTGCTCAGGATCTCGGTGGGGGCCTCCTCCTGAAAGATCGGGTGTTCCGCCTTGATCGCGTTCACCTTCCGGATGAACCCGGACAGGTCGACGCAGGGTTCCTCCCAGTCGCCGGGCCTGGTCTTGACCACGTCAGGCTTCCTGCGTGCGCCGTACTCGAATCCCATCGGCATCAAAACGCCGGCGGAAAACAGGGCCGCGAAGAGGTAGCGCTGTTTGAGCCCGTCGACGTTCCCCTGAAGCTCCTCACAGAGCCGCCGGGTATCATGGCTCTCCGGGAACCCGATGGAAGGGGCGAGTTCTCTCGTGAGGTTGTATTGCTCCATGAGCCAGTGCGCGTTGAAGTCCCACCATTTCGAGCTGTTGAAAATGTAATCGAAGCCGGCGGAGGCGGTCTTGCGCGTCTGCTCGATCGTGCACCCGAGCGTCTCCGCGGCGAACAGGGCCTCCGGGCACCTCGCTTTCGTCTCCCGGATGAGGCGGCTCCAGAGGCTTGCCGGGGTCTGGTAGGCCGCATCGCATCGAAAGCCTCGGAAACCCAGGTCCAGCAGGTGATCGACGACACGCCGGAAGAAACGGAACATCCCCTCAGGGTCTTTCGAATGCCTGTGGTCGAAACGCGCCAGGTCTTTCCACACGACCTTGCGTCCGTTCTCCGTGCAGCCTGGGTGAGCGACCTTGCCGTCCTTCTCCCAGACGAACCACTCGGGGTGTTTCCTGAGAAGCTCAGCGTCGACCGAGCAGTGGTTGATGACGAGATCGATCATCATGCGCAGGCCTCTGTCCTGCGCGGCCGCGACCGCGCGCCGCACCTGCTCCTCGGCCGGCCTCCCGCAGCCGGGATCTACCAGCAGCGGGTTGAACCGGAAGTAGTCCGCGATCGCATAAAGACTTCCGGAACGGCCCGGCAGTTGAATCGGGTTGACGAAAATCCAGTGGAAGCCCATCTCCGAGGCCCGGGCGAAGTGCCCATCCCATGCGGGAAACGGTCCTGCCAGCAGGGGGAACAGGTTGTAGATGATCATTTTCCCTGTGCCTTCCACGGGTCCTTACAGGCCTGCCGCGTCCAAGATGTCCGGGACCACTTCTTCCTTGCCGATGGCCATGATGTGCACCCCGTCGCAGACCGTCTCCTCCTTGAGTTGACGGATCATCCGGCCCGCGATCTCGACGCCCTTGGCGATCTTGGCCCCTTTGGGCGCAGCCTCCATTTCGTCGATCAAGTTCTGGGGCACGAACACGCCCGGCACGTTCTTGTTCATGTAGACGGCCATCTTGTGGGAGGTGAGCAGGATGATCCCGGCGAGGATCTTCACGCTGAATTTCCGGGCATAGTCCATGAACCGCTTGAAGTTTTCCATGTCGTAAATGGCCTGCGTCTGGATGAACTCGGCACCGGCCTCCACCTTCTTCTCGAACTTGATCAGTTGCGGCTCGATCGGATTGGCCTCGGGAGTGACGATGGCGCCCGCGCAGAAGTCCACGGCCCCGTCCAGGTCGTTGCCGCCCAGGTCCTTGCCCGTTTCCAGGGTTCGCACGGCGCGCAGCAACTGCACCGAGTCGAGGTCGAAGACCCCCTTGGCCTCCTTGTGATCGCCCACGGGGACCGCGTCCCCGGTCAGGCACAGGATGTTGCGGATGCCTCGGCTGTATGCGAAGAGGATGTCCCCCTGGAGGGCGATGCGGTTGCGGTCCCGGCAGGTCATTTGCAGGATCGGCTCCCCCCCCTTCTCCTTGATGAAGAGCGTTCCGCCCACGGAAGGGTAGCGCATGACCGAACTCTGGTTGTCGGTCACGTTCATGCCGTCGACCCGGTCCTTGAGGAGGTCGATGTGGTGAAGCATGGGCTCGATGTTCGTGCCTTTGGGAGGGCCGATCTCGCTCGTGACCACAAACTTGCCGGACCGCAGGGCTTCCCTGAATGCGTGTTCCATCGGAATTACCCTCCCTCGACGGCGAGCTCGATCCTGCCGGGCCTCGCCGTCGCCTGAAAGTTCTTCGGTTTGCAGTAGTTCTTCATGAGATCGAGCCTGCCGTTTTCCTTGAGGCGGTTGTAGATCAGGGTCCACGCGCAGTCGATGGAGCTGTCGATCTCGCACTTTCCGTTGTTCGTCCCGCCGCACGGGCCGTTCAGGAGCCCCTTGTGACAGGAGGTGACCGGACAGATCCCGGCGGTCTGGGCCAACACGCAGTCCCCGCACTGCATGCACACCTCGGAGAAGCGGCCCGGGGACGTCTCCAGGCCGAAGAAGAGCGTATCCAGCGCGGGCTGCACGGGCCGGCCCGCGTAGCCGGCGACGGTCTGGACTCCGAAGGCGCAGGACATGACCAGGGCTACCTGGGCGTCTTGCATGGCCTCGCGGTTCTGCTCCATGCACTCGTGGGTGAGCGTATCGCAGGCGGTGGGAATGACCAGGGTGCCGGTGACGAGCTTGCCTGCCTCCTCGAGGGCCTTCGCCATGGCCGCCACCTGCTCGACACCGCCGGTGCGGCACATCGTGGCGCAGGTTCCGCATCCTGCGACGAACACGCGGTCATACCCTTCCAGCCCCTTCAACACGGCCTCCTTGGGCTTCGCGCGGGTGATGGACTTCATGACGGCTCCTTTCGCGGATGGTTACTTTTCCAGGTCGCAACGGAGGCAGCGCCTCGCCTCTTCGCGGGCCTGTTCCTCGGAAAACCCCACTTCGATCTCCTCGAAGCTTGTGACTCTCCTCTTGGGAGGGCGGACGGGCATGGCCACCCTGGGCTTCTCTCCGAGGTCCTCCTGGAGGTCCTCCACCCTCGCCTCGGCCGGCGGTGCGCTCGCCTTTACGTCGTAGAGCTCCACCCGGCTCCTGTCCCCGCAGAGGTACTTGTCGATCGCCACCGCGCCCCGCCTGCCCGCGGCGATGGCCGTGATGACGAAGGCGGGGCCGGTCACGAAATCGCCGCCCGCGAAAACCCCGGGGATGTTGGTGGACAGGTTGTCCGGATCCACACTCAACATTTCCCACCGCGTCCTCTCGAGCTTGGAGTCGGGAGGAAGAAAGGAGAGGTCCGGCGCCTGTCCGACGGCCGGGATGACCGTGTCCACCTCGGTGGTGAACTCCGAGCCCGGAATCGGGATGGGCCGTCGCCGGCCGCTATCGTCCGCCTCGCCGAGCCGCATCCGGATGCACTGCAGCCCCGAGACCCTCCACCGCTCGGACAGGATCCTCGTCGGCGTGGTCAGAAAATGAAACTGAACCCCCTCGGCCACCGCCTCGTCGAACTCGAGGTCCGTGACCGGCATCTCGTCCCGGGACCTCCGGTAATAGACCTCCACCCGCTCGGCGCCGAGACGCAAGGCGCTCCGTGCAGAGTCGACCGCCGTGTTTCCCCCGCCGATGACCGCCACGCGCGGCCCCACCGACACGCCTCTGCCCTGCTTGACGTCCCGAAGAAAGCTCAGGCCGTACATGAGCCCGCTCAGTCCGTCCACCTCCCCCGGAATGCCGATGTGCTGGCTCTTCTGGGTGCCTGCGGCGATGAACACGGCCCCGTATCCCTGGTCCATCAGGTGCTCGATCGTGAAGTTCATGTTGACGGGCGAGTTGTACCGGATCTCGACGCCGCAGTCGCGGATGTAGTTGATCTCGTTCTCGATGACCTCCAGGGGCAGGCGGAAGGCGGGAACGCCGACGGCCAGCATGCCCCCGCCCACGGGAAGGGCCTCGAACACGGTGGCGCCGTAACCCATGCGCGCCAGGTAAAATGCGCACGTCAGGCCGGTCGGCCCGGCCCCGACCACGGCGACCCTCTGGGGCCTGGTCCGGGGAAACGGGGTCGGCGGCGGGTGGCCGTTGCAAAAGTAGCGGTCCGCGGCGAACCGCTTCAGGGAGCGGATGGCTACCGGGTCGTCGAGCTCCCCGCGGCGGCATTTCGTCTCGCACGGATGGTGGCAGATCCGGCCGCATATGGCAGGGAAGGGGTTGCGTTCCCGGATGATCTCCACGGCCCGGTCGTACTCGCCCTGAGCGATGGCGGCCACATACCGGGGCACGTTGATCCCCACCGGGCAGGTGTGCTGGCACGGCGAGATCATGAGCGCGTCGCACACCGCGGCCGGGCAGCGCTTGTCCCGGATGTGCGCCTCGTACTCGTGCGCGAAGTGCTGAAGCGTGGAGAGCACCGGCTTCGGGCAGGTCTGCCCGAGGCCGCAGAGCGAGCAGTCCTTGACCGTGTTGCCGATTCTTCGCAGCGCGTCCAGGTCTCCCGGCCTTCCGCGCCCCTGGGTGATGCGCGTCAGAATCGAGAGCATCTGCTTGGTGCCGAGGCGGCACGGCGTGCACTTGCCGCAGGACTCGGATTGGGTGAAGCTCAGGAAGTAGCGGGCGATCTCCACCATGCAGGTGTTCTCGTCCATGACAACCATGCCGCCCGAGCCCATGATCGCGCCGATCTGCTGAAGCGACCCGTAGTCGATCGGCAGGTCGAGGTAGCGCTCCGAGACGCATCCTCCGGAGGGGCCGCCCATCTGCACCGCCTTGAATCTTCGGCCCTTGGGAATTCCGCCCCCCACCTCGAAGATGACCTCCCGCATGCTCGTGCCGATGGGCACCTCGACCAGGCCGGTGTTCTTCACCTTCCCGGCGAGCGAGAACACCTTGGTTCCCTTGCTCTCCCCGGTGCCGACCGAGGCGAACTTCTCCGGGCCTTCCAGCATCACGATCGGGACGTTGGCGAGGGTCTCTACGTTGTTGATGCACGTGGGCTTTCCGTCCAGACCGGCCTGCACCGGGAAGGGCGGCCTCGGCCTGGGCATCCCCCGCTTGCCCTCGATCGAGGCCAGGAGCGCGGTCTCCTCGCCGCAGACAAAGGCGCCCGCCCCCTCCTTGATCTTCACGTCGAAGGAGAGGCCGGTCCCCAGGATGTTCTCGCCGAGCAGGCCCATGCCCGCGGCCTCCCGGACCGCGATCTTCAGGTTCTCGACCGCGATGGGGTACTCGGCCCGGACGTAGACATAGCCCTTGGAGGCGCCGATCGCATAGGCTGCGATCAGCATGCCTTCCAGCACCCGGTGCGGGTCGCCTTCCAGGACGGCCCTGTCCATGAACGCGCCCGGGTCCCCCTCGTCCGCGTTGCAGACTACGTACTTCGGATCGCCCTTGGCCGCGCGGGCGAAGCGCCACTTCCTTCCGGTCGGAAACCCCGCGCCCCCTCTGCCCCGGAGCCCGGACCGGTCCATCTGATCGATCACCTCTTCCGGGCTCATGGCGGCGAGCACCTTGGCAAGGGCCTTGTAGCCGTCGTTGGCGAGGTAGTGTGAGAGGTTGGTGGGGTCGATCTTGCCGCAGTTGGCAAGCACCCTGCGCTGCTGGCTGCGGTAAAAGGGGATGTCGCCCGGGTGCACGCAGAGCCTTCCCCGTTTGTCTTCCTCCCGGTAGAGCAGCCGCTCGACGATCTGCCCGCCGAGAATCGTGCGGCTGACGATCTCCCGGGCGTCCGCCGGATCGACCTGCTGGTAGAAGAGGCCTAGCGGATCGACGGCGAGCACCGGAGCCCGGGCGCAGAAGCCGTGGCATCCCGTCTCCCGGATCTCCACGTCGTCGACGAGCCCCTTACGGATCACCTCCTCGGAAAGGGCGTCGCGCACGTCCGCCGCGCCGTAGGCGCGGCAGCCGGTCATGCAGATGCGGATGACGGGCTTGTCGTGATCGATCCGCTGAAGGATCCCGTTCCGGACCTTCTCGAGCCCCATGATCGACGCAACCCTCTCCATGTCATTTCTCCTTTTTCGAAGGCGCATACTGCGTGAGTACACTCATGACCCGGGGAGGAGCGAGCTTTCCGTAATATTCGCGGTTCACCATCATCGTGGGCGCCAGAAAGCAGGCCCCGAGACAGGCGACCGTCTCCAAGGTGTAGTGCATGTCCGGCGTGGTCTCGCCGGGCTGGATGCCCAGGTTCTGTTTGAGGATCTTCAGGACCGACCCGCTTCCGCGGACGTGGCAGGCGGTCCCGCGGCAGACCCGGATGATGTTCTTGCCCCGCGGGGTTGTGTAAAACTGGGAGTAGAAGGTCACAACCCCCTGGACCTCGCTCGGGAAGAGCCGCAGGGACCGGGCGATGGGCTCTATGGTTTCCGGAGGGATGTATCCGTATTTCTCCTGAACCTGCTGGAGCAACGGGATCAAGGCCCAGCGTTCCTCCTTGCATCCCTCGAGGATGGGCTCCAGTTCCTTGAGATCCATGCGCTGTGGGGCTTCACGTACCGGCATCTTCCACCTCCACACGAACGGCGAGCGGTTGTATCGCGGGACCGCCTTGCCGGGGCTCGCGCGTCGCCAGGCTGCCGAGCCTGTCGGGGCACATCTCTCCGACGGGCGTGGCGACGACGACGCCTCTCGGGATTTCCGGTGACGTCCGAACCCGGGTCCTGAGCGATCCTGCGCAGGACCGCAGCGTCGCGGTGCCTCCGTCCTCGATTCCGAAGGGCGCGGCGTCGAACGGATTCATCGTGACGAACCCCTCAGGGCAGGCCTGCAGGAGGGTCCTGGAACGGGCGGTTGTCACGCCGTCCTCGGAATGGAAAAGCGTTGCGGCGGTCAGAAGCGAAAGGGGGTAATCGCCCCCCTGCGCAGGGAGGGCGGGGGCCGAGGGGAAATCCAGGAGGGCCTCTTCCGGCACCTGCAGGGAGCGGCCTGCGTACAGGAAGGGAGTGCCGGGATCCTCCTCGTCCGCGCAGGGCCAGAAGACGCCTTCCGGTTCACGCTCCAGCCTGCGCAGCGTGATCCCCCGGTAGGCCGGGACCTGCTCGTTGATCTCGGCGAGCGTGCCCTCCGGGGTGAACGGAGGGACGGCGTAGCCCATGCGGCCCATGAGGTCTGCCAGGATCGCCCCGTCCGGGCGCGACTCCCCGAGCGGCTCGATGGCCCGGCGGAACCGGACGACCCGTCGCTCCAAATTCGTGAAGGTTCCGGCTTTTTCCGCAAAGCTCGCGGAGGGCAGAACCACGTGGGCGAGCCTGGCCGTCTCGGTCAGGAAGAGATCCTGCACCACCAGCAGATCGAGCCTCGAGAGGCCCTCCCGGACCTTCTGCGCGTCCGGGCAGTCGCGGAGAGGATTCTCCCCGACCACGTAAAGCCCCCTGAGCGTGCCCTTCCCGGCGGCCTCCATCATGGAGGCGTAATCCAGCCCGGGCTCGGCCGCCTTTCGATGACCGGGAAGCCTGTCGAAACAGGCCCCCATGTCCAGGGCTCCCTGATCGTTGAGCGAGAACGCGATGGGAAATATGCCGGAGCCGGCAGTGCCCATCTTCCCGGCGACGAGCGTCATGACGGCGAGCAGGCTTCCCGAGAGGAAGGCGCCCTGTCCCCGGGCAACGCCCGCTCCGGGAATCACCGCGAGACGCCTGCCCGCTGAAAGCCTCTTTGCCTCCTCCTTGAGAAGCTTGGCCGGAACCCCCGTCTGCTCTTCCACCCGTTCCGGCGTGGATTCCTCCAGGGCGTTACGGATCGTGCTCGCGCCCTTCTCGCCCAGGATGTTTTGCCCCGGCGAGGAACCCAACCGCAACATCTCGCGGACGAGTCCGGCGAGGAAGTGGGTCTGTGTTCCCGGGGTCGGCCGGATCCATGTGTGCAGAAACCCGCCGTTGAGCGAGCGGGGCAACGGGTCGACCAACGTCAGCCGGGCCCCCCGCAGCTTCACGGCCTGCTTGATCATCTGCCCGACCAGCGGGTTTTCGGCCGGGGGGTCGCATCCCACCACGAGGATCTCTTCCGCCTCCCGGATGCGGGAGATCGGCTGGCTCATGGCGCCGAAGCCCAGGATTTGTTCGATGCCTGCGTACAGGGCCGCGCCTCGAAAACGGAGACCGGAGTCGATGTGGTTGCTTTCGAGCGCGCTTCGCACGAACTTCTGGAGCAGGTAGTTCTCTTCGTTCGAGGCGCGGGAGGCGCCCAGCGCCCCGAGGCACCGCCCCCCTCCCTCCTCTTTGAGCTGCGTGAGGCGCCGGGCCACGAGATCCAGGGCTTCGTCCCAGCCGGCGGGCACCAGTTCGCCGTTTCTGCGCACGAGCGGCGTCGTGAGCCGGTCGGGGGAGTTGACGAAGTCGAATCCGTAGTGGCCCTTGACGCACAGGGAAATGTGGTTCACCGAGTTCCTGTCCTCCGCAGGCCTCGAACCGAGGACCCGCCGGTCCCCGTGCTCGAGGAGAACGGCGCATTGCGTCCCGCACAGGGGGCAGACGCTCCGCGTGGCCCTGCTGGCCGTGCGGGTCGAAATCCGCGTTCGCTCGGACAGGGCGCCCGTAGGGCAGACGGAAACGCAAATCCCGCAGAAGGTGCAGTCCGTTCGTTCCAGCGGAATGTCGAAGAGCGTGGCCGGCCGCGACTCGAACCCCCGGTCCGTGTAGTCGATCGCTCCGACCACGGCGATCTCCCGGTCCGCCCGGATGCAGCGGCCGCAACGGATGCACTTGCTCAGGTCCCGCCGGATGAACGGATTCAGGTCCACGACCGGATGGTAAGCGGGAATCTTTTCCAGGCTGCTCAGGCCGATTCCCAAGTCCGTGGCGATCTGCCTGAGCTTGCATCGATTGCCCTTGTCGCAGACGATACAGGTGTCCGGGTGGCTGGCGAGCATCAGCTCCACGATGACGCGGCGGTTTTCGATGACCCGCGGGGAGCGCGTGTTGACCACCATGCCGGTTGCGATGGGGGTGACACAGGAGGCGAGGAGCCTTCCCGTAGCCTCGTCCTCGACGAGGCAGACCCGGCATGCGCCCAGAGGGCTCAAGTGCGGATCGTGGCAGAGGGTGGGAATCCGGATTCCTACTTCCGCGGCCAGCTCCAGGATCGTCATCCCGGGATGGCCCGACACCTCGGATCCGTCCAGCGTGATGGTGATAGATTCCACCGGACCTCCTCCTCGGTAGGTCTGATTGTGGCCTTCGGCTTGCAACCTTCCGCTTGGAAAAGGCTCCGAGGTCTCGAACAGGCGCAGGAGGCTCCGCGGTGCGGATCCGTTCGTCAGGGCAGCTTCAGCGTGAGCGCGGGCGGTTCTCCTTCCTCTTCCGGCTGAGGGTCTTCGGCCGACTGCACACGGGTTGGGTTACAGGGTTGACAGCTTGGCTGCGTCCAGGAACTTGGGTATCTTGGAGTACCAGCCCACGGGGATGATGTGGATCCCATGGCAGAGGTGCCGCAGGCCGGCGACCAGCTCGGCAAAGATCTCGATGCTCGCCTTGAGCTTGTCGGGCGCCCGGGTGAGCTTGTCGACGATGTGCTCCGGGACCTTGACGTTCATGTGCTTGCTCACGAAGCGGGCCATCTCCCCGCTCCGTAGAAGCATGACCCCGGCGATAATCGGGACCCCGAAAGGCTCGACCCTCCGCATGAACCCCTTGAACTCTTCCAGGTCGAACACCGGCGGGGTGAGGAAGAACCCGGTACCGTGAGTGATCATGGTTTCCATCTCCCGGAGTTCCTGATCCGGGGTCCGCTTGCCCTGAGAGGCATCCACCCCGGCGCCCAGGTAGAATGAGAGCGGCCGGCCGATGTCCTGGCCCTTGATGTCCCGGCCTTCCCGGAGACATTCCATCACCGAGAAAAGTTTGCCCGAGTCCACGTGAAAGAACATCTTCTCTTCCTTGGAGGTTCCCGACAGGGTGTAGTCCTCGTTGAATACGAGAATGTTGTCGATACCGAGCTGGTGGGCCTTCATCAGGTCCGCCTCCAATGCGGGCCGGTGCTTGCCGCGTGTCGTGGTCTGGTAGATCGTGTCGAACTTTTTCTCCTTGAAGCTTCGGCCCATGCTGAGAGAGTCCACGGCCTGCGGGGGCTTCTTGAATTCGGGGATGGTCAGGCAGTCCACCCGCCCCCGGATGCAGTCCAGGTCCTTGAGGAGCCTGTGCATCTCGTCGTCGACAGTGGGCTGGATCTCGATCGTGACCACAAAAGGGCTCTTTGCGAGTCTTTCCTGTAACGCCATGGGACAGCCTCCTTTTCCAGGGCCCCTGCTTCTTCAGGGGGCCTGCTTCGGGACGGGGTTCACCCCGAGGCCCCGCGGGTCCTCCTTGGCTGCTGCGGTCTTTCGAGCCTCGTGCGGGTAGAGCAGGCGGGCGATCTCCTCCCTGAGCCTTTCCAGAGGGAGGGGCTTCGAAAAACACTGGTCAGCGCCATACTCGCGCATCTTCCTGTAGTTCTCTTCGTCCAGGTAGCCCGAGAGCACGATGATCTTGATGTGCTTCGTCTCCTCGGTGGACTTGAGCCTGCGGCAGACCTCGTAGCCGTCGATGTCCGGCATCATGATATCCAGGATGAGGAGATCCGGCCGAAAATGACTCACTTGAAGGCCTGCCTCGAATCCGTCCGCAGCGGTGATCACCTCATATTCGTGAGGGTCCTCCTCCAGCCCGGCGGTCAGGGTCTCGACGATCACCTGATCGTCGTCCACGACGAGGATCTTCTTCATTTTCCTTCCCTCCTCATCCGAATCGGCCGAGAGCCCGAAGACGGGCAGGTTGTGCCGCTTCACGAAGGCCTCCAGATCGGGCCTTTTCACCCGCCTGTGTCCGCCCGGGGTCTTGTAGGCCTCCAGCCTCCCGGCCTCGATCCAGTTCACGATGGTCTGCGGAGAGACCTGAAGGAGTTCGCTCACCTGATTCACCGTGAAAACATTGATGTTTGTCTTGATGAGGCTCATGCTTTTCCCAAACCAGAGGTTCTAAATACAAATTATTATAATAACCATATCTCCTATAACTTTCACAATAAACCAAAAAAAGAGGCTTGTCAAGAAAAAAATGCGAAAATCGGGCGGGGGTCGTCAGGGATCAGGCGAAAGGCGGGCGAAAAGGCGAAAGGGATGGAATACATACGGGACAGTATCCCTCGTCCACGTCCTCGATCGCTCGGACCGACTCGGGCACGGGCACGGATGGAGCGGCGACAGGAAAGGGACCGGGATCAGAAGTACTCACAAGAGTGATGAAAAAGGGTGCAAGGCCGGTGGCGGGGATGGGAGCTAATAGCCAAAAGCTTTTCGGGGCGGTTGGGAGGGGATTCCGACCCTCACGACTGGACGGGAAGCGTGATTGTGAAGGTGGTCCCCACGCCGACCTCGCTGTGCACCGAGATTTCACCGTTGTGCTGGCGGATGATCCCGAAGCAAACCGAAAGGCCCAGACCCACGCCCTTGACATCGCTCTTGGTCGTGAAGAAGGCCTCGAAGATCCTGTCCCGGTTTTCCTCGGGGATGCCCACACCGGTGTCCGAGACGCTGATTTGTACCTTTCCGTCCAGACGCCGTGTGGCGATCGTCAGGGCGCCTCCATGGGGCATGGCGGTCTTTGCGTTCATGATCAGGTTGAGCAGGACCTGCTTCATCTGGTTGCCTGATGCAATCACCTTGGGCAAGTCGCCGGCCAGGTCCAGGCCCGTCCGGATCTTGAATTCCTGGAGCTGCTTGCCCACGAAGAGGATGACGTCGTCGATGACCGAATTGAGATCCACCAGCGTCTTGACGTCCTCGTCCGGACGGAAGAAGCTCAGCATGCCGCGGAGCAGCTCGGAGATCCGCTTCGTCTCTCCGGCTGCCATGTCCAGGAATCTCCGCTTCTTGCTGCTCTCGGGCACTTCGCTCTTGAGCAGGTCGAGGCAGTTCATCACCCCGTAAATGGGGTTGTTGAGTTCGTGGGCGATCTGTGCGGTGAGTCTTCCCATGGCGGCCAGCTTCTCGGACTGGAAAAGCTGCTGCTCGAGCCGCTTGCGCTCCGTGACGTCCACGAAGAGGCCCTGGTAGCCGAGCACGTTTCCGGACCGGTCCTTCCTGAGGTGCGCGGTCAGCAGCACCGTGATCGGCTCGCCTGTCTTCTTCTTGAACTGCACCTCGTAGTCCTTCACAAACCCCTGGGCCTCGATCATCCTCTGAAATTCCAGCCGGTCCGAGGCGTGCAGGTAGAGATCCCTGGCCAGGTCGATGCGGAAGACCTCCTCCTTGTTCGCATAGCCGAGCATGTCCACCATGGCCTGGTTGCACTCGAGGAACCTGCCCTCACGGCTGCTGAAATACAGGCCGTGCCGTACCGTCTCGAAAAGGTCGCGGAACTTGGCCTCGGACTGAAGCAGCTCCTCCTGGGCCTTGAGGATCTCGCGCAGGTCGTAGAAGATCCCCACGCTGGCGAATTCCTTGCCCCCCTGGTAGATCAGGGCGCTCGAAAGCGTGATGGGGATGTGCTCCCCGGTCTTGGAGACGCCGATGATCCGGTGAGGCAGGGACTTCCCCCTTCCGCCGTAGTCGTCGCTCCGCAGCCTGCGCATGATGCTTCGGGCCACCCCGGGGGGGTAGAAGTTGGCCACGTTGAACTTGCCGATCACCTCCTCGGCCTTGTATCCGAGAAGGTTCTCGGCTCCCTTGTTGAAGATGATGACCGTTCCCTTCATGTCGGCCGCGATGATGCCGTCCACCGAGGTCTCGATCAGGTTGGAAAGAAACTCGTTGGCCTCGCGGAGCTTGTTCTCCATCCGGAGCCGCTCCGAGAGATCGCGGATGTACACATAGGTCTTCCGGGTTCCTTCCTGCAGGCGTGTCGCACTGTAACAGATCTCACAGCTTCGCCTTCGCCGCGAGGCCGTGTGCAGCTCCATCTGGGTGCAGACGCGCCGACCCTCGGCGTCGGCCCCCTCTTCGAACAGGCTCGAGAGAAACTTCCGGTCTTCCGGGTCGAGCAGGGAGAGGAAGTCCAAGCCCAGCAACTCCTTGCGCGTGTGCCCGGTCATGTCCAGGGCCATCGAGTTCGCGAACTCGACCCGGAATCCGTCGTCCAGGACCAGGATGGCGTCCTCTCCCATCTCGGCAATCCTCTGGAACTCCCGGGTCGCCTCGAAGAGCTTGTTCTCCACCCGTTTCCGGTGGGTGATGTCGCGGAGACATGCGTAGATGTTGCCCTCTCCAGGGCTTCCCGCAGAACTGATGTGCAGTTCCACATCCCGCTTTTCCCCGGTGGCCGCCGCGAGTTCTACCTCGGAAGAGAGACGCTTGTTTCCGTCCTTTTCCACCTCCGCGCACATCCCTTCGAACAGGATCGCATCCTGTTCGACCACGAACCGACGGAAGTCCAGACCCTCCAGATCTTCCTGCCGGAGACCGAGCAAGTCCAGGGCCATGCGGTTGGCCTTTCGAATCCGGCGTTCCCCGTCGAGGACCAGGATTGCGTCTCCCCCTTTCTCGAAGATCTGCTCGGACTCGCGAACCGTCCGATCCAGCCGCTCCCGAAGGAGCCTCTCCGAGGTGACATCGCGCAGGATCTCGGCGACCCGGGTGACCCGCCCTTCCGCGTCCGGCAGGGGCACGGCCTTGATCTCCACGTGAACGGGGTTTCCCCGGCGGTCCCGGTGCAGGTGTTCCACCGTGACCGGCCGTCCGTGCTTGAGTGTGAGCGTGAGGGGGCAGGGGTGTTCCGCATCCCGGCAGGGCCGGGCCGCGCCGTGGGAGATATCGAAGCATGGCCTTCCAACAAGCTCCGCCGGGTCGTCGTACCCGAGGGCCTCGGCGCAGGATCGGTTCGCGTGCTCGATGAGGAAGTCCTGGTTGACGATCAGTACCTGGTCGAACAGGGAGTCGAGGACCTCTTTGAGATCATGGTCACTGAGGGGCATGATTCCGCTCCCCTGTTATTGTTCCTCGACTGCGAAAGTAGCATCAAATTCAGAGGAATCCAACCGGAGAGTTGAAATCGAAGGAATTCCGTGGTAATTGATGAAGACAGGAGTTTCGAAAGGCCGGCCTTTCGGGCCGCTTCGGAAACTGCACGATAAGGGTGCGGGCGATTAGCTCAGGGGATAGAGCGTTGGTCTCCGGAACCAAAGGCCGCGCGTTCGATTCGCGCATCGCCCACCAGTAAAATCAAGGGGTTGCGGTGATTCCGCAGCCCCTTTTTCATTACCTGGTATTTTTTTCCAACCTGATTTCCAACCTTTGTCCTCTTTCTTGGCCCTGAAGACGTCAGCGCGTCGCTTCCGCTCGATAGAAGCAGGCTCCTCGGCAAGAGCTGCCGTGTTAACCGAGTGCGATAGAAAACATGTTCGGAATGGGGTGGCAGAAATGAACACCAGCCACGAACAGAGTGGCCAAGATCACCACATTCCCAGCGACAGCGGGCTTTGCCCCAGCTGAGGGAGTTGTGCCCAGGTTTGGCCGGCACTGGCACATCTCGTGCAGAGGCCTCTTCGGTGAAATATTTCGAAAGGATTTTCAGGAGGCATCATGAAGGTTCAGTACTTGACGGAGAAGCAGGTGGCAGAGATTACGGGGAGGGCGCTGCAGACGCTCCGGAACGAGAGGTTTCTGGGCAGAGGCATTCCGTACGTCAAGGTCGGGCGATCCATCCGGTACAGCCTGGAGGACGTGGTCGGGTTCATGGAGGCGAGAAAGATCAGGACACAAGACTTCTCACCCATGACCCCGGGATCGGGCCGCCAAGCCCGCGCGGCGGCCGGGCTGTGAGGATTATTCGCTCTGACTGACACTCGACGCGGGGACGAACGGCATGCCCTGAGGCATGCCTGCTCGGCGATGTCTACAATTCTTCCCGCCTGCTCATTATTGTCCCTTCCCATGTATCCCGTGCTTCGCACGGAGCGCGGGTGTCGATGATCGCCTGAAGTCGGTGACCGCCTCTCTATGGATCCATTCCGTGATCGGGCGAATCGAGCCACCCCCTGATTGCCGTATTGGGGCCGGTTCATGATCGGGGTAATGGAGCCACCTCATGATCGCCCCAATGCAACTGCCACCAACGGTTAAAGATGAACCCACCTTTGAGGTCTGAGCGGACCCACCGTGGAGTTGCACGGGGAGGATGGGGGGAGGGGAAGGGCAACGGTTTTCGGATCCTCCCCACCGACAAGCAGGGCCAGGCAGTTCGAAGTGCTCCTTGGCAGGCAGTTTGCTAGGAAAAACTTTATTGTTGTTCCTGGGGCAACACCTGTGTTATATGGAATAGGACGGCGTGCTTCCGGTGCCCTTGAACGGACCTCTTCCGAAGGTGGGCGAAAGGGTCCCCGGCATTCGGGCGAGCCGTCCCGGAGGAGGGAGAGACCGTGCTGGAACGTTTTGCGATCTTCCTGGTGAGGAGGCGGGTCGCGGTGATTGTGTTCGTTGCCGCGCTCACCCTGGTCTTCATGCACTTCATGTACTCCCTCAGGATCAACGAGAACTTCGAGGAGTCGATCTACCGGGGGGACCTGGCCTACGAAGACCTCCAGAGCACGATGGACAAGCTGGGCCACGACGACATGATCCTGGTGGCCGTCGAGTGCGGGGACGTCCTGGCTGAAAGGAACCAGGGCCTGATCCGCGAGTTGCACGCGAAGCTCGAGGCGTTGCCGTCCGTGCGGCGCGTGGTTTCTCTGGCGAACGCGGAGGACCTGGTCTCGGTCGAAGGCGAGTTGGTTTACCAGAAGGTGACAGCCGAGGGACCGGGCCGGTCGCGGGAGAGCGTCGCCGCCGACCTCAAGGCAAACCCGATCTACAGCTCCATCCTCGCCTCCGACGACTTGCAGGCGGCCGCCTTCTATCTGCAGCTCGACACCGAGATGTCTTCCGATACGGTCGTGGGCAAACAGGTGGTCGGGGACGTACTCCGGATTGTCGATGGATTCAGGGCCGAGACCGGGTTGAAGACGCACGTGGTGGGGCCTCCGGTCTTGCGGGGCGCGTGGACGGACCGGGTCATGAGGGACCTCTGCGTGTTCCTGCCGGTGGCCATGCTTCTCGTGGTCGGGGCGCTCTACGCGATCTTCCGGTCCTTTTACCTGACGATCCTTCCCTTCGTGATCATCGGGATTCCAGTGATCTGGACCATGGGTCTGGTGCAGATCTTCTCCAAGGAACTGAACCTCGTGACCATCATGGTTCCCACCTTTCTCTTCGTGATCGGAAGCTCGGACCTGGTGCACATGCTCTCCAATTACCGGGAGAGCCTGGCCTGCTGCAAGAACAGGCTGAGGGCCATTGTGCGCATGGTCGAATTGAGCGCGCTCCCCTGCTTCATGACCTCCTTCACCACGATGCTGGGCTTCTTTTCCATGACGATCAACGACATCGCCCCGATCCGGCAGATGGGCATATACGCCGGGGTCGGACTGGGGCTTTCCTATCTCCTGGCCCTCACTCTTACCCCTGCGGCCCTCTCGTTTCTCAACCACGCGCACCTGGGCGACTTCCTGAATCGGCAGGTACTCTGGGGACGCCGTCTCGACGGCGTGCTCGCCTGGGCCTGGCGGGCGGGCGTCACCCCCCGGAGCTGGGGGTTTCGGCTGGGCGTGCTCGGCACGGCCTTTGTCTGTTCGGGCGTCCTCGCGCTCCAGTTCAGCACGGACATGACGGGCATGTTTCCTTCGGGAGAAGTGAAGGCCTCCCACGATTACGTAAACCGGCATTTCGCAGGCTCGGGCGTGATGTACGTCTACGTGAAGGCAAATGACGGGGGCTCGATCCTCGCGCCCGAGAGCCTCGAGGTCATCGACCGTCTGAAGAAGCACCTGGAGAAAGAAGGGGGCCATGGAGTGGGCAAGGTCACGGCGGTCACCGACGTGCTCAAGTTCGTGCGCATGCGCTGGATGGGAGAGGCGTCTCAAGCCGTTCTCCCGTCCACCGAGGCGGAGGCCGCCCAACTCGTGGAACTGGCCTCCATGGGCGGCGACGGCTCGCTCTTCGAGAACTACGTCTACCTGGACCCGGACGAAAACGAGACCTTTGTCACGATCAACATGAAGGGTCACGATTTCGACGTCTGGGAACACGTGATCCAGGGCGTGAAGGCCTTTGCCGGGTCGGCCGCCGCGACCGACGGCCTGGCCATGAGTCTGACCGGGGTGAACTTCCTGCGCACGCGGTTTCACGACCCCATGGTCCGGGGCTTGAAGAACAATCTGCTCTTCGCGCTCGTCACGATTACCCTTTCGATGACCCTGGTCTTCCGGTCCTTCAAGGCCGGGATCGTGGCCATGATCCCCAACGTGCTGCCGGTCGTAATGACCTTCGGGGTCATGGGGCTGCTCGACATCCCGATCAACATGTTCACGGCCCCCTTTGCGAGCATCGCGCTGGGCCTTGCGGTGGACGACACCCTTCAGTTCCTTGGCCGCTACTCGATCGAGCGCCGGACTGTAGGGACCCCCGAGGAGGCCCTGCGCCGCACGATGATGGCGGTCGGCAAGGCGATGATCTTCACCTCGATCGTGTTCGTGCTCGGCTTCGGGATCGACCTCCTCTCGTCCTTCGAGGTGACGCGCAATTTCGGGGCCCTGGTGGCGTTCGCCCTGGTGGCCGCCCTGGCCGCGGAGCTTCTGCTCACGCCGCGCCTCATTCTCGTGACGGGCGTGTTCGAGAGGCTGCGAGGGGGTTCGGCCGCGGCGAGGCGGTGACCATGGCCCTCGGGGGGGCTGTTCTGTCTCTGATCACTTGACGCTCTCTTTCAGGAAGCGGGCCGGAGGCGGACAGGTGCTTCAGCATCTTCGGTTCAAGACGAGCACCCGGGAACAGTTGATCCGCAGCACCTTCGCGTCCCGTGCCGCACTGTCCATCATCGGGTGGGTCTTTGCCCTGCTGCTGCATTCCTTTTCCGGCAGAATCCCGTTCCTGGGCCGCATGGTGGAAGTCGAGGTGCGGATCTGGGCCGCGTCGGTCGTGCTTCTTGTCGAAGGGCTGCTCTTCGTCCCCTACTACTGGCTTCGGCGCAGGTATCCGAGGCGGGAAAGGGTCATCCACACGGTGACGGCCACTGTGGACGTACTGATGGGTACCCTGTACATCTACTCGATCGGCGGGGTGAGCTTCGGCGCGGCCGCCATGTTCTATTCGCTCATTATCGTGTTTGCGGCATCGGTCCTCACCCTCCCGCAGACGAGGTACGTGATTTCGCTCTGCATCCTGCTCTACACAGGCCTTTTCTACCTGGAGTGGAACGGGATCTTGTCGGCCGGCTCCGATCCTGGGCCAGGGATGGCCGGGGAGTATGTGGGCCTCTATTTCCTGGAAGGCTTCGGGATGCTGATCTTCGGGGTCGTGGCCTACCAGATTGCCCGGGACTACAGGGGCAGGGAGCGTCTGATGGAGGTCGGCTCCTTTGTCCTGGGGCTCTCCCACGAACTGAAGACCCCTCTTGCGACGGTACTCCATGGTGTGATGCGGCTCAAGCCCGGCACCGTTGTCACGGAGGAGGACGTGGATGTGGTCCGGCGGAACGTGCGCAGGGTGAACGGGCTGGTGAATTCCGTGCTCGATTATGGCTCCACGGGGAAGGTCCCCCTTCGGCCGGTCCCTGCCGCCGAAGCGGTTCGCCTCGGGGTGGAAATGGCGTGGGGGGCATTGAGGGAGAAGTACCCCTGCGTGCGCATCGAACTCGATACGGACCCCGGCCGGGACACGGTCTTGATGGCGGACAAGGAATGGCTGGCCCAGGCGCTCGCGAACATCGTGAAAAACGCGGTAGAGGCGAGTGGGGAAGACGGGCTGATAACGGTGAGCCTTGCGCCTGGAGATGCGCTCTGGGCCGCGATCGAGGTGAGAGACCGTGGGCCGGGCATGTCCGGGGAGATCATGAGCCGCATCTTCGAGCCCTTCTTCACGACCAAGGGCAGCGGCACGGGATACGGGTTGGGGTTGCCGGTGGCCCGGCGGATTGTGGAGGCTCACGGAGGGAACATCACCGTGGAGAGTGAACCAGGGTTGGGGACGGTCTTCACGGTGCGGATACCGTTGGGGGACGGGCTGGAGGAATGGGCTTGGGACGGGAGCGGCAGTTCCAGTGAACCCACCTTCGAGTCAGGGGGGCCAGAATGTCCGGAGCCGGGATCTCAAGAGGGGGTGACAGGCGGATACTGATCGTCGAGGACGACTTGGAGCTTGCCGGGTTGCTGCAGGAGACCCTCGAACAGAAAGGCTACGTGGTGGAGGTCGCCGGGGATGCGGTGACCGCCGAGGAAAAGGTCGCGAAAACCCGTCCCGGCCTGCTGCTGCTCGACCTTTGCCTTCCCCCCCAGAACAGCCCGGAGTGCGGCCTCGAACTCTTGCGAAGATGCATGGGAGCCTACCCGGCCACGAAGGTCATCGTGATGACCGGCCACCGGGAGAGATCGGTCGCGGCGCGCTCGCTTGAGCTGGGAGCCCTCGATTTTGTGGACAAGCTTTCCGAGGCGGACGATCTGGAGGTAGTCATTCGACGGGCGTTCGCGCGCAGGGACCGGGAGAACGCCTGTTCGTTGACATCTGGGCCATCCGGGGCCCCCGACCAGCCCGGCCGCTTCGGCATGATCGGCAGGTCCGAGGCAATGCAGCACGTGTTCGCAGAGGTTGTGCGCTGCGCCAGGGCGGAGACGAACCTGCTCATCACCGGAATGAGCGGGACCGGGAAATTCATGGTGGCCAAAGCTGTCCACGAGGAGAGCCGCCGCTCCAGGAAGCCCCTGGTGGTGGTCAACTGCGGGTCATTGCCGGAGACCCTGGCGGAGAGCGAGCTCTTCGGACATGAAAAGGGCGCCTTCACCGGTGCGAGCACTCTCAAGCCAGGGGCCTTCGAACTCGCAAACGGCGGGAGTCTCTTTCTCGACGAGGTGGGGGAGGTTCCCCCCCGGCTCCAGGTCAAGTTCCTGCATGCAGTCGAGAACAAGTTCATCCAGCGGGTGGGCGGGACAAAGAAGCTGGACGTCGACGTACGCATCATCGCTGCGACGAATCGGGATCTGGGCGCAGCGGTTGATCAGGGACGGTTCCGGGAGGATCTGTATTACAGGCTGGATGTGCTGCGCATCCGGATGCCTTCCCTCAGGGAGCGAGACGGGGACCTTCGCCTCCTTGCCGAGCACCTGGTACGGAAGGCTTCCATTGAGTACAAGACAGCGCCCAAGCGGATTTCCGATGATGCGCTTCGTGCCCTGGAGGCACACTCGTGGCCCGGAAACGTGCGGGAACTCGAAAACGTGCTGCGCCGGGCCGTGGCGACGGCTGGTGTACGGGGAATCATCCAACTCGGAGACCTGGACAGGAATCTGCGTCGCGCCGCCTCGGCCGTGTTGTCTGACGACAAAGCGGAAATGATCCGGGAGGCCGAGGTCGCTTCGACTAGCTACGCTTCCTCGTGTGCCAATCCGGCGACAAAGGGGGAGAGCAGCGGGAAGAAGTTCTATTTCACGAAGGACGTCGAGGAAAGCGTCAAAGAGAGGATGCTCGCCGCATTGAGGGAGGCGGGAGGAAACAAGGCCCGCGCAGCCCGTGCACTCGGAATGCGGTACACCACCTTCGTGAACCGTATCAAACGATTCCGGTTGGGCCTCTTTGACGGAGGCAGCTGATTCTTCCGATTTGGAAATCCACCTGGTGCCATGACGAGGGTCGCAAAATAGCTTTCCGCCCCACCTTGGCTTCGGCGTTTCCAGTGGTGAGCAAGCTGCACGTAACATCTGCGGATTTTCCGTATGGAATTGGTCTGTTAGATTGTCTTTCCCTCTTTCAGTTTGGTTAGCATCGTCGTCTTCCCCGGGGACAGAGTCCGCGGGAAGCCCTTTTGCATTGCCCTCTCACTGCTTTGCTGGAGGGCAATGCAAGAGGGCGGCGCAACTCCTTCTATAAGTCTATCACATCCCAGGGGGTGGGCACGATTCAAGCATGATAGCTCGCCTGGCATGCTTGATGCGGCGGGGTCGGTGCCACCGCAGAGGGTCCTGAGGACTGCGCTTTTGCCTGGGTAACAGGCGAGATTCATCCGGAACAGTTCCGATTCCATGAAATCGCACTGTGTCTCAAAAAACGGGCTCACGACATTACCCTCAGAATCGTCGATCGCGACGCGACCCAACACATAAGTACCCCCTAAGAGAAGCCGATCAGGCAGTCTCTATCGAGCTGGACGCTTGTCCTTTGTTCTTTCCACGAGCCTATCCATGGCCCGGTAGTAATCCTGTTGGACCCGCACGTTGGAGACCTTGCAGTATCGCTGAGTGGTGACAACCGATCTATGTCCCAGCAGGTCCTGGATGGTAGCCAGATCTGCACCTGCATTGAGCATTTGCGTTGCCATCGTATGGCGCAGCTTGTGAGAGGAAACCCTCAAACGAGACTCCCGTGCATAGTACTCCATGCGCTTTTGGATTCCTCGCACCGACAAAGGTTGGCCACGATAGAGTCCTTTTTCCACTAAGAAGACATGTTTGCTTTTGGAGGAGGGTCTGCACTTCAGATAATCCACCAAGGCCTTCAGAGCGTCTTGACTCATGTAGGCCACCCGGTCTTTCCTTCCTTTTCCTTCCCGGACCAAAATCCGACCCCGTCGGAAGTCAATGTCCGGAAGAGTTAGATTCGCCACTTCGGAGACCCTGAGTCCGCTTCGAAGCATCAGCATGGACAGGGCCCGGTCGCGCGGTTTGTGGACACTCTCGAGGAACAAGTCCACTTCCTCGTCCTTCAGCGACCTGGGCAGAGGCTTGGGCATTCGCAGGCAGGAGCCTTGCTTCACGGGGTTTTCCCCCTTCAGGCATCCCTGCTCATCGCCCAAGTAATCATAGAACTTGCGCATCGCTGTCAGATGACAGTTAATGGTCTTCGGATGTATTCGTCGATCCAAAAGCCAATCGATATACTGCGCAACCTTCCTCTTACCGACCTGCTCGATCGGAAGGTCCACCCACAGGAGGAATTGCTTCAGATCGGCCAGATAACGCTTTACGGTATGGCCGGAGTAGTTTCTTCTCTTCAAGAACCGCCTGTAGCTCAGGATCGAGTTGGTAATGTCCATGGATTTCTCCTTTCTCGATGATCTCCATTGCGTGGAAGTACTCCTCCTCACGAGTGATGTCGGTTAGGCGGGCGTAGCGACGAGTCATCTCGATGGTACTGTGCCCCAGAAGCTGCTGAAGACACTCCAGGCGCATGCCCGCATTGAGCATATCCGAGGCGAAGGTATGACGGAGACGATGAAGGGTATAGCCCTTGTCCTGAAGCCCGGCTTTGGCCAAGTATTTCCTGAACATTACCCGAGCCGTCGCGTAGCCCATGGTGTCCCTGCCCTGTGCATAGAAGAGAAGCACCTTGTGCGGCTCTCTTGTGCGAAGCCATGCATTCAGGGCATCACCGGCATCATCGCTCAGATAAACCACCCGGCCCACCGCATTCTTCTGCGCCTGCGGGATCTCGATTCTGCGTTCCGCAAGATGGACATCTTCTACCTTGGTGTCGAGCAACTCCCCGATACGCATCCCCGTCCTTAGCAATACAAGAATCAAGGCCCGGTCCCGCATGTCGGTCAATACATCCAGCAGTCTCCTTACGTCCTCGGGTGCGATCGCTTTGGGAAGATTCTCGGGGAGCTTGATTCGCAGACTTCGGGATAAGACCTGCGGACCCACAATCTCTTCTCTTTCTAGAAACCTTGCAAAAGCACGTACCACCGACAATCGTGTACGCACTGTCCGTGGCGCCATGCCGCGGTCTTGCTCATGCTCTACAAATGCCTCGAGATCTTGGCGGGTCAACTGTTCGAGGCGATCCTTTCCGACACCTTTGAAAAAGCCCAAGAACAGTTTCCCACTTGCAACAGTGCCTCGCAGCGTGTTCGGTTTACAGTTCGAGCGGTACTTCTCCTGGAGATGGCCTCTTAGCTCCTCCTTGCCTGGCAAATCGAGGCCGCTCAGAGGCTCCAGGTAATACTCCAGGCTGCGACGGCCCCTCTGCAGTTCAGCGTTGTGCAAGGATGAGCGTGAACGCAACAGCGTGTCCACATCAGGAAGAAGACACAGAGAGGAGAACGTGGGCAACCAACCCGCCAGGGGTGGCATCCCGGAGAGTTGGTGGTGTGGGTGGGGCTTTGTCTTCTTTCTTTTACGACGGGACCTCGTTTCTACGTCACTACCAGTCATGACCGCCTCCTTTCCCCAATTACATCGGAAAATCGGGCAGTTATATGACCGCTGGTCTCTATTCGGGCTTGTCAAGAACTTAGTTGAAATTCTTTTGGAGGCTCCCCGACCATTCTT
>CAYLMK010000033.1:0-15250 GCA_964384945.1 uncultured Thermodesulfobacteriota bacterium
TGAAGAAGCTATTAGCTTTTAGCCCTTAGCAAAGACCCCGCCCAGCCCCGACGGGCAGGGGAATAGGATAAGCCAGCAAGGTACGGATGCACAAAAGCCGTTAGCTTTTAGCTAATAGCTAAAAGCTAATAGCTAAAAGCTAATGAGGAGGCCCCTTGGCAACGCAGAAGATCCGAATCCGATTGAAGGCATACGAATACAAGATCCTCGACGACTCGACGACCGAGATCATCGAAACGGTTCAACGGACCGGCGCCCAGGTTTCGGGCCCCGTTCCCCTGCCTACACAAATCGAGAAGTTCTGCGTGCTCAGGTCTCCTCATATCGACAAGAAATCGCGCGAGCAGTTTGAAATCCGCACGCACAAACGCCTCCTCGACATCCTGGAGCCGACCCAGCAAACGGTCGACGCGCTCATGAAACTGGAGCTGCCGCCCGGGGTCGACGTGGAGATCAAGCTGTAGAACCAAGGACTGGGGAAAGGTCATGCCCACAGTGGATGTACTGGACAAGGACGCTCAAAAGGTGGGTGAAATCGGCCTGCGGGACGATATCTTCTCCGTCGAGCTGAAGCCGCACCTTTTTCATTTCGTCCTCCGGTCCCAGCTTGCTGCAAGACGCAGAGGTACCGCGAGCACGAAGACCCGAAGCGAAGTCAAGGCGACGGGGAAGAAGCCCTGGCGCCAGAAAGGCACCGGAAGAGCGCGTGCCGGCGGGCGCAACTCCCCCGTGTGGCGGGGCGGGGGCATCGTCTTCGGCCCGAAACCGCGCGATTACGACCTGCGCGTGCCCAAGAAGGTGAAAAAGGCGGCCGTTCGCTGCGCGTTGAGCCTCCGGCTCGCCGAGGCCAAGCTGCTCGTCCTGGATCGTTTCGATCTGTCCGAGATTCGAACCAAGACCTTCGTCGTGCACAAGCAGAAACTCGGGTTGGACAAGGCGCTCATCGTGGTCAACGGCGAAAACGCGAACCTTCAGAAATCGGCCCGGAACGTGCCCGGCATCAAGGTCTTGAAGGCCGAAGGCCTGAACCTCTTCGACATCCTCCGTCATGACCAGCTCGTCCTGACAAGAGAAGCGATCGAAACCATCGAGAGGGTTTACGGATCATGAAGAACCTCTACGCGGTCATCCGGCGGCCGATCATCACGGAGAAAGGCAACCTGCAGAAGGAACAGAAGGGCAAGGTCACGTTCGAAGTCCACCCCGATGCGAACAAGCAGGAAATCAAGGCGGCCGTGGAGAAGATTTTCAAGGTTCGGGTCATGCGTGTTCATTCCTTGAACCAGCGCGGCAAGATGAAACGCGTCGGCCGCTATATGGGAAAGAAGAGCAACTGGAAGAAGGCGATCGTAACCCTGGGACCGAACGACCGGATCGAATTCTTCGAAGGCGTGTAGCCGAATCGGCGGCGGTCATCTGCCGGGAGACTCCTGATGGCTTTGCGAACGTTCAAACCCACATCTGCTGGAAGACGGCACCAGACGAACCCGGCCTTCGAGGAACTGACCGCCTCGCAGCCGGACAAGCGTCTCGTCCGCGGCCTGACCAAGACCGGCGGGCGGAACAGCTCGGGCCGTGTCACCGCCTGGCACCGCGGGGGCGGCCACAAGAGAAGGTACCGGTTCATCGATTTCAAGCGGGACAAGCTGGACATCCCGGCGAGGGTGGCGAGCATCGAGTACGACCCGAACCGCTCCGCCCGCATCGCCCTGCTCCATTACGAGGACGGGGAAAAGCGCTACATCCTGGCGCCCAATGATCTGAAACAGGGCGCCCGGGTCGTTTCCGGCGAGACCGCCGACATTCAGCCGGGCAATACGCTTCCCCTTCGATTCATCCCCCTCGGCACCCTGGTTCACAACATCGAGCTTAGGCCCGGCAAGGGAGCCCAGATGGTCCGCTCGGCCGGGACCGTCGCGCAACTGCTCGCCAAGGAGGGCAAATACGCCAATATCCGTCTGCCCTCCGGGGAGGTCCGGCTCATCCACCTGGAGTGCAAGGCGACGATCGGCCAGCTCGGCAACCTGGAACACGAAAATATCTCCTACGGAAAGGCGGGGAGAACGCGTTGGCTGGGCAGGAGGCCCCACGTGCGCGGCGTTGCGATGAATCCCGTGGACCACCCGCACGGCGGCGGCGAGGGAAAGACATCCGGAGGTAGGCATCCGGTGACTCCGTGGGGAGTTCCGACCAAGGGATACAAGACGCGCAAGAAGAAGCCCTCGGACCGGTACATCCTCCGCAGAAGGCACCAAAAGCTCTAATTCATTCATCCGGAGAGATCAATATGCCAAGGTCGGTTTCAAAAGGCCCCTTCATCGACGCTCACCTTCAGAAGAAGGTGGATGAGGCGAACGCCACCAAGTCGAAGAAGATCATCCAGACCTGGTCCCGGCGGTCCACGATCGCGCCGGACTTCGTAGGGCTGACGTTTTCGGTACACAACGGCAAGAAGTTCATCCCCGTTTTCGTGACGGAGAACATGGTCGGACACAAACTGGGCGAGTTCGCTCCGACCCGGACCTTTTACGGCCACGCCGGAGACAAGAAATCCAAGGTGAAGTAGGGTTTGCGACCCGCCTGTGCAGGCACAGGTTCTCTTGAGTCGGGGTTGAACATGGAAGCCATAGCCAGAGCAAGATACATTCGCATATCGCCGAGGAAGGCCAGGCTCGTCGCCGACCTCATTCGGGGCAAGTCCGCCGAGCAGGCCTCCCAGCTCCTGAGCTATCTGCCCAAATCGGCCGCCCCGCTCATCCGGAAGGTATTGCTTTCGGCGATTGCAAACGCGGAAAACAAAGGGGACATCGACATCGACACCCTTTACGTCAAGAAGATTTTCGTGGATCAGGGACCCATGCAGAAACGCTTCATGCCCCGCGCCATGGGGAGGGCGACATCGATCCATAAGAAGACCAGTCACATTACGATCGTACTCGATGAGGCGTAGTCCCCCCACGGGCGGGGGGGTCCGAGCCGGCCGGGTTTGATCGTTCCGAACCGGACAGGCACAGGAGGCTTTCCTTGGGACAGAAGGTACATCCGATCGGCTTTCGTCTCGGCATCACGCAGACCTGGGGCTCCAAGTGGTACGCGGACCGTGAATACGCCCGGCACCTGCACGAGGACCTCTGGATTCGGAACTACGTCAAGCGCAACCTGCAGCACGCGGGGATTTCCAAGGTCGACATCGAGCGCGCGGCTTTGAAGGTGAAGGTTCACATCCACACCTCCCGCCCCGGGATCGTGATCGGAAAGAAGGGAGCCGAAGTCGAGCGTTTCCGCAAGGAACTGGAGCAACACACGCAGAAGGAGGTATTCCTGAACATCCTCGAGGTGCGCAAGCCCGAACTGGATGCGCAGCTCGTGGCGGAAAACGTGGCCACCCAACTGGAGCGAAGGGTCGCCTTCCGAAGGGCGATGCGCAAGGCGGTCACGACCTCGCTCAAGTTCGGGGCCCAGGGGATCAAGGTCAGCTGCTCCGGCAGACTGGGAGGCGCGGAAATGGCCCGCCGCGAGTGGTATCGCGAAGGCCGTGTCCCCCTGCACACCCTGCGCGCCAATATCGATTACGGGTTCACGCAGGCGAAAACCACATACGGCATCATCGGGGTGAAGGTCTGGATCTTCAAGGGCGAGGTCCTCCCCGGTGACGAGAAGAAACGCAAAGAACAATTGGGAGCGTAGTCCGCCGTGTTAAGTCCCAAGAAAGTCAAACACAGGAAGCAACGACGGGGAAGGCTGAAAGGCATGAGGCTTGCCGGATCGTCCGTCAGTTTCGGCCAGTACGCCCTGCAGGCCTTGGAACCCTCCTGGATTACGGCCAGGCAGATCGAGGCGGGCCGAATCGCCATCACCCGGCACGTCAAGCGGGGAGGGAAAATCTGGATTCGAATCTTTCCGGACAAGCCGATCACGGCCAAACCGGCGGAGACCCGGATGGGCGGCGGGAAGGGGAACCCGGAGAACTGGGTGGCCGTCGTCCGGCCCGGACGCATCCTTTACGAAATCGACGGCGTCGGAGAGAGCGTGGCCCGGGAGGCTTTCCGGCTCGCCGGCCACAAGCTCCCCGTCAAGACCCGATTCCTGGTGCGCGAGGAGCAATGATGAAGGCCGCTGAAGTCCGAGAGCTGTCCGACGATGAACTCGAGCAGAAAGAGCACGAGCTCCGGGAAGAACTGTTCAATCTGACGATCCAACACGCCACCGGCCAATTGGAGAACACCGCTCGGATCGGCCACGTGAGGAAGGACATTGCGCGGATTCTCTCCATCCGGAGGCAGCGAACGATGAGCAAAGGGGATGAGCATGCCTGAGGGGACGAAGAGAACGCGACTCAAGGGTACCGTCACGAGCGTCAAGATGCACAAGACGGTGATTGTGAGCGTCCAGAGAAGGCTCAAGCATCCCGCATACAAGAAGCACATCAACCGGAGCAAGAAATATCCGGCGCATGACGAGCACAACCGCTGCAAGAACGGGGACCTGGTGGAAATCATCTCCACCCGCCCGCTCAGCAGGACCAAACACTGGGCGGTCACCCGGATCCTGAAAACGGCGGACACATCCCTTCCCCCGGATGCAACCGACAAGGAACCCGTCCCATGATCCAGATGCAAACAACGCTCACGGCGGCAGACAATTCCGGGGCAAAGACCCTGTTCTGTATCAAGGTGCTTGGGGGAACGCGGAGAAAGTACGCTTCCGTCGGCGACGTAATCGTCGTGTCGGTCCGGGAAGCCCTGCCCGCGTCCAAAGTGAAAAAGGGGGACGTCCACAGGGCCGTCGTCGTTCGAACCCGAAAGGAAGTTCGAAGGAACGACGGATCCTATATCAAGTTCGACAACAACTCCGCGGTTCTGATCAACACGCAGCGCGAGCCGATCGGGACGCGCATCTTCGGCCCCGTCGCCAGGGAACTGCGGGCGAAGAATTTCATGAAGATCATCTCTCTGGCGCCCGAAGTCGTCTGAGGCGGGCAAGAGGCGAATGGGCATGGAAAAGGCAAGGGTCCACGTCAAGAAGAACGATATGGTGATCGTCACCAAGGGCAAGGAGAAGGGGAAAGCCGGAAGGGTTCTCCGCGTCATCCCGGAAAAGGGGAAGGCGGTCGTGGAGAAGGTGAATTTCATCAAGCGCCACGCCAGGCCGAGCCAGAAGCTGCGGCAGGGCGGCATCATCGAGAAGGAAGCGCCTCTGGCCCTGTCCAACCTGATGGTTCTCTGCCCGAAGTGCAACAAGCCGGTCCGGACCGGCAGGCGAATCCTGGAAGACCGAAAGAGCGTCCGTGTCTGCAAGAAGTGCGGAGACGTGCTCGAAAAGTAAGAACCTCGGAGGAAGGGCAGTGGCCGGCGGAGAAAAAAAGCAGGCGCAAGGCATCCCTCGGATGCAGGAAAAGTATCTGAGCGAAGTGCTCCCGCAGTTGATGAAGGATTTCGGTTACAAGAACCGCATGCAAGCCCCCCGCATGGAAAAGATCGTCGTCAACATGGGCCTGGGGGAGGCGATTCAGAACATCAAGGTCATCGACCATGCGAGCGAGGAACTGGCCCTGATCACGGGGCAGAAGCCCATCGTGACCCGGGCGAAGAAATCGGTCTCCAACTTCAAGCTGCGCGCCGGCGTTCCCATCGGTTGCTCCGTGACCCTGCGAAGCCAGCGGATGTACGAATTCCTCGACCGGCTGATCAACATCGCCCTGCCCCGGGTCAGGGACTTTCGGGGCGTCTCGGGGAAGAGCTTCGACGGCCGCGGAAACTACACGCTCGGCATCCGCGAACAGATCATCTTCCCGGAGATCAACTACGACAAGATCGACAAGATTCGCGGCATGAACATTACCATCGTCACGACGGCGAAAACGGACGAGGAAGCCAAGGCGTTCCTGAAGTACATGGGCATGCCCTTTCGCAACTGATCTCATCTTTCGAACACGGGAGAATATTCTTGGCACGGAAGGCGAAGCTGGCACCTTACGCGAAACGTCCGAAATTCAAGGTTCGCATCCGAAACCGCTGCAGTCTCTGCGGTCGCCCGCGGGGCTACTATCGCCGGTTTCATCTGTGCAGAATCTGCCTGCGGAACCTCGCCTTGCGGGGCGATCTTCCGGGCGTCACGAAGTCCAGTTGGTGATCCGCACCGGCCGGGCTTCTATCTTCTGTTCAGCGAACGGGGAGGAAGAGCCATTCCATGAGTCTCACGGATCCGATCGCGGATATGCTCACGCGTATCCGGAATGCGTGCCGGGCGCACCACAAAGCCGTTGACATCCCTTCCTCAAAGATGAAGGAGGCCATTGCCGGCATCCTCAAGAGGGAGGGCTACATAGAAGACTTCGAGGTCGTCCCCGACAACAAGCAGAACGTCCTGCGGGTGCGCCTCAAGTACCTGGAAAAAAAGAGGAGCGCCATCGAAGGACTCCGCCGTGTCAGCAGGCCCAGCGTCCGTGTCTACGTGGCCCATAAGGAGGTGCGCCCTGTCCGGAAGTACATGGGCGTGTCCATTCTCTCGACCACCCAGGGGATCCTCACGGACCGGGAGGCCCGCGCGCGCGGTGTGGGGGGGGAGCTGTTGTGCGAGGTCTGGTGACCGGACTTGGGGCGGAGATCGGCGCACCAAGATGAGGCGAGCTTTTTCATAGAAGGAATTCGGCATGTCGCGGATCGGAAAACGGAAGATTCCTTACCCCAAGACGGTCAGCGTTTCCCAGGAGGGCGACCGGGTCTTCGTCAAAGGACCCAACGGCGAGCTATCCGAGAGAATCCACCCCTTCCTCCAGATCCGGATCGACCCGGACGGGGTGCAGGTGGAGAAGGCCCCGGAGCAGCGAAAGGCGGACGCGCTCTCCGGGCTCACCCGCACCCTGATCGCCAACATGGTCAAAGGGGTGACGGAAGGCTATCGGCGTGAACTGGAAATCGTGGGGGTCGGCTATCGTGCGGAGCTGTCGGGGAGCAGCCTCGTCTTCCAGTTGGGCTACTCCCACCGGATCAACTTCCCCTTGCCGGAAGGCGTATCCGCGGAAGTCCCGAAACCGACCCAGGTCGTGCTGAAAAGCATCGACAAGTGCCTGCTCGGCCGCACCGCCGCCAAGATCCGGGCCCTCCGGAGGCCGGAGCCCTACAAGGGCAAGGGGCTCAAGTACAGCGGCGAGACGATCCGGCGCAAGGTCGGCAAGGCGGGCACGAAATAGGTACCTGAGCGGGGGCAAGGAGTCTCCTCCATGAAGAAGACCAATCCGAGAGTCATCTCCCGAAGGCGGAGAAAACTGCGATTCAAGTCGAAGATCCGTGGAACGGCCGAGCGGCCCCGCCTTTGTGTCTACCGGAGCAACAAGCATATCTATGCGCAGATCGTCAACGACCAGGAGGAGCGGACCCTCGCGGCCGCTTCCACCCTGAACAAGGAACTGGCAGGCCTCGCCGAAGGGCGGGCCACCAGGGAGGCCGCCAAGAAGGTGGGGGAACTGATCGCCAGGAAGGCGAAGGAGAGAAACATCCAGCGGGTCGTCTTTGACCGCAACGGGTTTCTCTATCACGGACGGATACGGGCCGTCGCGGATGCCGCCAGGGAGGCGGGGCTCGAGTTCTAGGAAATAGCACGTAGGGAAAAGGGGAAAGGCGAAAGCCCGTTTGCCGGAGTTGAAAGAGCTGGCATGCCCGCGAAGCTTGCGCCCGCCAATGCGGGGAGCGGGAACCCCCGGCGCGGACGCGGGCCAGGGCGCCCTGCTGACTTCCCGGGCCCGGCACCGGTTTTGGGAACCCCCCGGCACGGACGCGGGCCAGGGCGCGGCAGGGGCAAAGCAGCGTTCCTTCTCCCCTCCGGGGAGAAGGTCAGGATGAGGGGGAATACGCCCTCACGGCGAGGACCCGACAGAGGAGACTCGGTTTGGCAGATTACGTGTACGCTTCAGAAGAGGAATTCGTAGACAAGATCATCCACATCAACCGCGTGGCCAAGGTGGTCAAGGGCGGCCGCCGCTTCAGCTTCAACGCGCTCGTGGTGGTGGGCGATCGAAAGGGCCGCGTGGGCTGCGGACTGGGAAAGGCGAACGAGGTCCCGGACGCGATCCGCAAGGCCATCGAACGGGCCCGGAAGAGCCTCATCCGCATACCGATTTTGAACGACACCATTCCCTTCAGCGTGGTGGGCCGCTACGGGTCCGGCAGGGTGCTTCTCAAACCTGCGGCCAAGGGGACGGGCATCATCGCCGGCGGGGCCGTCCGGGCGATCATGGAAGCGGCGGGCCTGAAGAACGTCTCCACCAAGTGCCTGGGCACGCGAAACCCCCACAACGTGACCAAGGCCACCCTGCAGGGACTGCTGCAACTCCGGTCCCGCGAATTCATCGCGAAGAAGCGCAACAAGAGCCAGGAAGAGATCTTCCCCCGGCGTTTGCTGACAGAGGGCACGGTTTCCACCTAACGGATCAGGGGGAGTTGCATGGAAACGGAACGCAAGCTGCGGATCACGCTCAAGCGAAGCGGCGTCGGCAGGCCCCAGCGGCAGCGGGCGACCCTGCGCGGCCTGGGCCTCACCCGGCTCCACAAGACGGTGGAACTCAAGGACACGCCGGAGATTCGCGGCATGGTCGCCAAGGTCATCCATCTCGTAGACGTGACGAGGGCGTGAACCGCCCGAAGAAGGAAGACATCGGATGAGCCAGTTGAGCCAACTCAAGCCTGCACCCGGCAGCGTGAAGAGGCGCAAGCGGGTCGGAAGAGGACCGGGTTCCGGCTGGGGAAAGACCGCCGGCAAGGGCCACAAGGGGCAGAAGGCGCGAAGCGGCCCGAAGATTTCGGCGAGCTTCGAGGGCGGGCAGATGCCCCTGAACCGCCGCCTGCCGAAGCGGGGCTTTACCAACACCTTCAAGAAACAGATCGCCACCCTGAACCTGGACGACCTGGCCCGAATGGCCCGGGACCTCTCCGAGATCAACGTGCAGGTCTGGGTCGCCGAGGGGCGAATCAAGAAGGCCAAGGATGGCGTCAAGATTCTGGGGCGGGGCCAACTCTCCAGACCTCTCACCGTGCGCGCACACCTGTTCAGCCAAACGGCAAGGGAGAAGATCCTCGCTGCCGGGGGTGCGATCGAGGAGATAATCTGAAGTGATTTCCGGTTTCCAGAACATATCCAAGATCCCCGAACTGCGGAACCGAATCCTTTTCACCTTCGGCCTGCTGGCAGTCTACCGGGTGGGCGTGTTCGTCCCTACGCCGGGCATCGACACCCACGCACTGGCCGCCTTCTTCGAGGCCCAGACAAAGGGAGGCTCCCTCCTCGGGCTGATCGACATGTTCACCGGAGGGGCGCTCAGCCAGTTCAGCGTTTTCGCGCTCGGCATCATGCCGTACATCAGCGCCTCGATTATCCTTCAGCTTCTCACCGTGGTCATCCCGTACCTGGAGCGCCTCTCCAAGGAAGGCGAGGCGGGGCGGAAGAAGATCACCCAGTACACGCGTTACGGAACCGTGGCCCTGAGCTTCATCCAGGGCATGGGAATCGCCTTCGGGCTCGAGAACATGAAGTCCCCGATCGGCGATCTCGTGGTGCCGGCCCCCGGCTGGGGGTTCCGCCTGATGGCGGTGATGACCCTGACCGCCGGAACGGCCTTTCTCATGTGGCTCGGCGAACGGATCAGCGAAAACGGGATCGGCAACGGCATCTCGCTCATCATCTTCGCCGGCATCGTGGCCCGGTTCCCCACGGCGATCTTCAACACGGTCCAGCTCCTCCGGACCGGTGAAATGAGCATCTTCATGCTCCTCGTGCTCGGCATCGCGATGGTCGCCGTGGTGGGCGCCATCATCCTCATGGAACGAGGGCACCGGAAAATCCCGGTGCAGTACGCAAAAAGGGTCGTGGGCCGGAGGGTTTACGGAGGCTCCAGCACGCATCTTCCCCTTCGGGTCAACACCGCCGGGGTCATTCCGCCGATCTTCGCCTCCTCCCTTCTGATGTTCCCGGCCACCATCGCCAATTTTATCGACAAGCCCTGGGCGCAGGGCATCGCGGCCTGGCTTTCCCCCGGGGCGGTTTTCTACGAAATCCTCTACGTGCTTCTCATCATCTTCTTCTGCTATTTCTACACGGCGGTCCAGTTCAATCCCGTGGACGTGGCCGACAACATGAAGAAGTACGGCGGGTACATCCCCGGAATACGCCCCGGGAAGCGCACGGCCGATTACATCGACAAAGTCCTGACCCGGATCACCCTGGGCGGCGCGCTCTACCTGTCCGCCGTGTGCGTGCTTCCGACGATCCTGATCCGGCAATTCAACGTTCCCTTCTATTTCGGCGGAACGGCGCTGCTGATCGTCGTGGGGGTCGCGCTCGACACGATGACCCAGGTCGAGTCGCACATGCTGACCCGGCATTACGAAGGATTTCTGAAGAAAGGCAGGCTGAAAGGCAGGCGCGGATAATCTCTCTGCGGCCCGCGGAGGTCTCGGGCTCACGGAGGAACGACAGAAACAAGGGTCCGATCGGCTCGCGAGCATGGTTGTTCTAAAGTCACCCGAAGAGATCGCCATCATGCGGGACGCGAATCAGATCGTCGCCGAGGTTCACGAGGAGCTGAGGCTGCGAGCCGCCCCCGGGGTGACCACGGCCGAACTGGACCACGTCGCGGAAAGGATCGCGCTCAAACGCAGGGCCAAGTGCGCTTTCAAGGGGTACCGGGGGTATCCGAACTGCCTGTGCACTTCCCTGAACGAGGTGATCGTGCACGGGATCCCCTCGGAGAGGGTTCTCCGGGAAGGCGACATCCTGAGCCTGGATTTCGGCGTGATCTACAAGGGCTTCTGCGGCGATGCCGCGATCACGATCCCGATCGGAGAGGCCTCCGAGCGGGCGAAGGCGCTGATGCAGACCACGGAGGAATGCCTGGAAAGGGCGATCGCCCAAGCGGTCGCGGGAAATCGCCTGTCCGACATTTCCGCCGCGATTCAGCAGCATGCCGAGGAGAACGGGTATTCCGTCGTCCGGGATTTCGTGGGACACGGCATCGGCCGGAGTCTTCACGAAGACCCGCAAGTCCCGAACTACGGAAAGGCGGGAACCGGCATCCGGCTGAAAGCGGGCATGGTCCTCGCCATCGAGCCGATGGTGAACGAGGGGGACTGGGGGGTCCGGATTCTCGAAGACGGCTGGACCGCCGTCACAAGGGACGGCTCCCTGTCGGCCCATTTCGAGCATTCGGTCGCCATTACCGACAATGGGCCCTGGGTTTTGAGCAGGCTGCAATAATCCGATCGGGCAAGGAGCGCACCAGACGAACAGGAGCCCGGCATTGACCTCGCGGTCGCACTCGGGGAACGGACCATGGCGAAAGAAGAGCCCATCGAGGTAGTCGGAACGGTTGTAGAGCCCTTGCCGAACGCTATGTTTCGAGTGGAGCTGGAGAACGGCCATCGCATTCTCGCCCACATTTCAGGGAAAATGAGGATGCATTTCATCAAGATCCTGCCCGGCGACAAGGTTACGGTTGAGCTGTCTCCCTACGATCTGACCCGGGGCCGGATCACGTACCGCATGAAGTGAGCGCCCGAAAGAGGAATCGTCCCATGAAGGTGAGAGCGTCCGTAAAGAAGATGTGCCTGAAATGCAAGATCGTCCGGCGCAAGGGCTCCGTGCGCGTCCTGTGCGAGAACCCGAAGCACAAGCAGCGCCAGGGATAAAGCAGGGATCAGGGGTCAGGCCCAGACGCCCTGCCCCCAGAAACGGCGAATCAGGGACCAGGGACCAGGGATCAGGGATCAGGGATCAGGGATGAACAGAGGGATGTTCCCCCACGACGTTCGTCGTCCCCGCGAAGGCGGGAATCCCTTGCGCTCAACAGCGTTCCTTCTCCCCTTTGGGGAGAAGGCCAGGATGAGGGGAGTCGATTGACACCCTCACCCCCCGCTTTCGCGGGGGCAGGCTCCGACCCTCTCCCTCGAGGGAGAGGGGACGGGAAGAAACCGAACGTGGAGGGAAAGGAACTTGGCACGCATAGCAGGAGTGGATCTGCCCAGGGCCAAACGGATGGAAATCGCGCTCACGTACATATTCGGCATCGGCAGGGCGAGCGCGCAGAAGATCCTCGACGAGGCCGGGATCAGCCGGGACAAGAAGACCGACAACCTCAACGAGCAGGAAATCACGAACATCCGAACCATCATCGACGCCAAGTACAAGATCGAGGGGGACCTGCGGCGCGAGATCGCCATGAACATCAAGAGGCTGACCGATCTGAATGCCTATCGGGGCCTGCGCCACAAGAAGGGCCTGCCGGTGCGCGGCCAGAGGACGCACACCAACTCCCGAACGCGCAAGGGGCCCCGCAGAGCGATCATGGGAAAGAAAAAAGCGAAATAGCATCTCCAACATGAGGTAGGACCGTGGGAAAGGCCAAGAAGGGAATCAAGAAGAAGATCAAGAAGAACGTGACGCACGGGATCGCCCATATCCAGTCCACATTCAACAACACGCTGATCACGATCACGGATATGAGCGGAAACACCGTGTGCTGGTCGAGCGCCGGCACGATGAAGTTCAAGGGCTCCCGCAAGGGAACCCCGTTCGCCGCCCAGGTCGCCGCGCAGGACGCCGCGCAGAAGGCGATGGAACAGGGCATGAAGACGATCCAGGTCCACGTCAACGGGCCCGGGTCGGGCCGCGAGTCCGCCCTGCGGGCCCTGCAGAGTGCCGGCTTTCAGGTCACCCTCATCAAGGACGTTACTCCCATACCACACAACGGTTGCCGGCCGCCCAAGCGAAGAAGGGTGTGACCGGGGCAATGGTGTAAACCGATAGGAGGGAGATCTTTTGGCGCGTTATACAGAAGCCGTGTGCCGGCACTGCAGACGGGACAACACCAAGCTGTTCCTGAAGGGCGAGCGCTGCTACACCGACAAGTGTGCGATCGACAGAAGGGGCTACCCGCCCGGGCAGCACGGGCAGCTCCGGAGAAAATTCTCCGATTACGGCGCCCAACTCCGGGAGAAGCAGAAGGTCAAGAGGATCTACGGCATCCTCGAGAAGCAGTTCCGACTTTACTTTCAGATGGCATTCCGCAAGAGCGGCATTACGGGTGAAAACCTGCTTTGCCTCCTGGAATCCCGCCTGGACAACGTGGTCTATCGTTTGGGTTTGGCAAGCTCGAGGGCGGAAGCCCGGCAACTCGTCCGACACCGCCATTTCCAGGTGAACGGAAAGGTCGTCAACATTCCGTCCTACCAGGTGCGGCCCGGTGATCGCATCGAAGTACGGGGAAAGAGCCGAAAGATCCAGCGAATCGCAGAGGCCCTGGAAGCGGTCGACAGGAGAAGCGTTCCGGGCTGGCTTGAGTTGGACAAGGATCATTTTCTCGGACAGGTGAAGTCCTCCCCGGCCAGAGAGGACATCTCCATGAGCATCGACGAGGACTTGATCGTGGCCTTTTACACCCGATAAAGCCGGCCCAAGGCGACTCGACTGTGCCGCCCTTTTCAGATCACGATTGAGCGGGGACAAAGATGAAGAAAAATTGGCAAGACCTGATCATGCCAAAAGGACTGGAAGAGGATCCCGAAAGCACCCCCACTTACGGGAAGTTCATTTGCGAGCCCCTGGAGAGGGGGTTCGGCATCACCCTGGGCAACGCCCTCCGGCGTGTAATCCTCTCCTCTCTGCAGGGGGCCGCGATTACGGCCGTCCGGATCGAGGGCGTGCTGCACGAGTTCTCCACGATTCCGGGAGTCAAGGAAGACGTCACGGACATCGTGCTCAACCTGAAAGAGATCCGGCTGAAGATCGACGGCGAGGGGCAGAAGCACCTCACCCTGAAGAAGGAAGGCCCCTGCGAGGTGAAGGCAAGCGACATCGAGGCGGACGACTCGGTGAAGATCATGAACCCGGACCAGCACATCGCCACCCTGAACAAGGACGCAAAGCTCTACATGGATCTGACGGCGAGCACGGGTCGGGGCTATCGGCCCGCCGAACGGAGCACGGACGAGGAACTCCCGATCGGAACGATCTTGATGGACGCCGTCTTCTCCCCGATCAAGAAGGTCAACTACAAGGTGTCCCAAGCCCGCGTGGGCCAGCGGACCGACTACGACAAGCTGACGATCGAGATCTGGACGGATGGGGGCATCACGCCGAGGGACGCCCTGGGCTTCGCGGGCAAGATCCTGAAGGAGCAACTGACGACCTTCATCCACTTCGAAGAGGAAGAGGATACCCGCCGGATCCTGGGCGCGGACCATCGACCCTTCACGAACGAAAACCTTTACAAGGCGGTGGAGGAACTGGAGCTTTCGGTCCGGTCCGCTAACTGCCTGAAAAACGCGAACATCAAGACCATCTACGAACTGGTTCAGAGGACCGAGGCCGAAATGCTCAAGACCAAGAACTTCGGCCTGAAGTCCCTGAATGAGATCAAGGAGATTCTGAGCGGGATGGGCCTGCACCTCGGCATGAAGCTCGACGGGGTCCCTCCCCCGTCGGAGCCAGCGCCGAAACCGGAGGCGAGCCTTTGAGGCCGCTTCCCCGGCGCCGGAAGATCACGTACAGCGAATGAAAAGGCGAGCTGAGCCATGCGACACCGAAAGTCAGGCAGAAAGCTGAATCGCACCCCAAGCCACCGAAGAGCCCTTTTTCGCAACCAGCTCCAGCAATTGATCGAGCACGAGCGGATCTGCACCACCGAGAGCAAGGCAAAGGAGCTGCGGCGATTTGCCGACAAGTTCATCACCCTGGCCAAACGGGATGACCTGCACTCGCGAAGACTCGCCTTCGCCTTCCTGCGAAACAAGGCGGCCACGAAAAAGCTTTTTGAGGACATCGCCAAGCGATTCGGCGACAGAACCTGCGGCTTCACCAGGCTCTACAAGTACAAGCGGCGTCACGGAGACGGGGCCAATCTCTCCCTGATCGAGTTCGTCAAGCAGGAAAAATAGCTCGGCCGCAGCGCATCGAAGCGGACATCGCAATGCCCCAAAGTCACGGAGATTGCGAGGAGCCGCAGGCGACGAAGCAACCCCCCGGCACAGAGGCCCATCGCAGCCCTGAGATCCCCGCGTCCGCGGGGAATACCGCTGCGACGGGCACTTGCGCTTATGTTGGCCGTCGTCCCCGCAGGTGCCGTATTCCCGGCCAAGGCCGCGCTTCTGCGGCCGCGAGCCGGGATCCCTCGGCCCAGGGGGCTCTTGCAGCCCAGAGATCCCCGCGTCCGCGGGGAATACCGCTGCGACGGGCCCTCGCGCTTCCGTTGACCGTCCTCCCC
>CAYLMK010000033.1:15350-51295 GCA_964384945.1 uncultured Thermodesulfobacteriota bacterium
CGCGCTTCTGCGGCCGCGAGCCGGGATCCCTCGGCCCAGGGGGCTCTTGCAGCCCTGAGATCCCCGCGTCCGCGGGGAATACCGCTGCGACGGGCACTTGCGCTTATGTTGGCCGTCGTCCCCGCAGGTGCCGTATTCCCGGCCAAGGCCGCGCTTCTGCGGCCGCGAGCCGGGATCCCTCGGCCCAGGGGGCTCTTGCAGCCCAGAGATCCCCGCGTCCGCGGGGAATACCGCTGCGACGGACCCTCGCGCTTCCGTTGCCCGTCATCCCCGCCCGGCTGCGAAGCCCGTCCGCACGCGCCGTAATCGTAATCCCCGGCCAAGGCCGCGCTTCTGCGGCCGCGAGCCGGGATCCCTCGGCACAGGGGGCTCTTGCAGCCCAGAGATCCCCGCTTCCGCGGGGAATACCGCTGCGACGGGCCCTCGCGCTTCCGTTGACCGTCCTCCCCGCAGGTGCCGTATTCCCGGCCAAGGCCGCGCTTCTGCGGCCGCGAGCCGGGATCCCTCGGCCCAGGGGGCTCTTGCAGCCCAGAGATCCCCGCGTCCGCGGGGAATACCGCTGCGACGGACCCTCGCGCTTCCGTTGCCCGTCATCCCCGCCCGGCTGCGAAGCCCGTCCGCACGCGCCGTAATCGTAATCCCCGGCCAAGGCCGCGCTTCTGCGGCCGCGAGCCGGGATCCCTCGGCACAGGGGCCGTCCCTTCCCCCGTCTTGACACTGCGGCCCGATCCCGATATCTTCCCACCTGATTTTCCAGCCCGGATGCAACCGCCCCAGCCTGCGAGGTCGAGGATCCAATGAACACGAGCAGCCAGCAGCGTCGCCACTACCTCGTCGCCCGACGGTTCCAACTCCGATTCGCCCTTCAGATCCTGCTCCTGCTCCTCTTCACCTCCGTGGTGATGGGCTGGACCGTCTACTACTCGGTCTGGAAGGCCTCCGAGGGGGAACTGAACCGGTTGCTTGAGAAAGAGCGGATCGACCAGGCGGATGCGCTTCAGTTTCGTCAGGCGATCCGCACGGGCGTCGGTCAGCGGGTCGCCTTTCGCCTCGGCCTGCTGGTCTTCATCGCCTTTGTCTTCACCGTCTTCGCAACCCACCGCATGGCCGGCCCGATCCGGCACATGGAGAAGAGCCTTGAGAATCGCCTGCGGGGCGAGCCTCCGGAACCGATCCGGCTGCGAAGGAACGACGAATTCCAGGCCCTGGCCCGCCTGATCAACGAGGTCCTGATGCAGCCCAGAGATCCCCGCGTCCGCGGGGATGACATGAAGCGCGGGGATGACAGGAAGCGCGGGGATGCCGACACGTAGGCCACTGACCCCGCGCCGCATACAGTCGGAGATTGCGAGGAGCCGCAGGCGACGAAGCAACCCCCCGGCACAGCAGCATCCCTTCTCCCCCGCCGGGGGAGAAGGTCAGGCCTGTCCCCGCGAAGGCGGGCAATGAGGGGGCATCACCCACACCCTCACCCTGACCCTCTCCCTCGAGGGAGAGGGAACGCATGGGTGCGCAAGAGATCCCCGCGTCCGCGGGGGCAGGCTCTGGCCCTCTCCCTCGAGGGAGAGGGAACCAATGACCGGACCCATGATGCACGTCAGGGGGCCTCGCCGGTGTATTGGGCGATCTCGTCGGGGTTGTACCCCATCGACCAGATCTCGATCATCCCGCAGAATTCGCAGAAATCCAGCCTGTACATCCAGCCTCGCTTCTGCGAGGCCAGCAGGACCCCGAAGCTCTCCTCGAAGCGCCTCCGGTCCTGCATGTCCTCTTCCGAAAGGTCTGCGCCCTCCCCCTCCAGCTTGTAGTGGTCGCAGGCAAGATCCTCCAGATAATGCACGATCTCCAGGTCTTCCGCTTCCATCACCGCATACACGGAAGGATGCCTGGGATGATCGAAAAACGCGTAACGGTCGCGCTCCCAAACCAGCACCCGGTCCGCCGAATCAAGGCGCTTGACGAGCCTTGCGGTCGCGGTTTCGTCCCACGCGGAGACGGGCTGGTCGGCGTGCTCCAGGTAGTATTCCCCGCCGAGCTCTTCCATCGTCCAGGCAATGAACTCACGCAGCTCTTCGCGCAACATCCCGACAATTTCATCTCGCTCTTCGTTTTCCAACGCACCCTCCCCTTCGATGACGTCGAAAAAACGGAGAATCCTTTTCCCCTGCCTCATTCCCTCGCGAAAGCCGCTGCGTCATAACCCGGTCAGCGGCCAGCGCTGCGTCATTCCGGAGGAGCCGCGAAGCGGGCGACATCTGGAATCCAGTCCCGGCGCCCCGTACTCGCCGCTGTCCCGGATGCAGACTTCCGGACCCCGGCCCGCACGCGCTCCGCACACGGGCCGGGATGACAAGATATTACACAGCCTGAGGAAAAGAGCAAAATCAGGGGAAAATGTATTTTTTCCTTGACATTCGCGCATCTTATAAAATAGATTAAAAATATATAATTATCATCGGAAATGTTCTTGTAAAGAGTTCAATTCTTTTGGGGGGAGCCATGGCCGATCATTTTCAGAAGTCCGGGATATTTGCAAAGGAGATCACGGAGAAGACCATCCAGAAGTGGAGAATGATCCAGATGGCGGCGATCCTGCCGCTCGCCCTTTCCGTCGCTCTAATGCTTCGATTCAAAGGCTCTATCCTCGGCACGATCGTGTTCTTTCTGATTCTGATCGTGGGGATCCTGCTCCCCCAGATTTACAGGGATCTGATCCAGTCCCACCTCATTCTCCGTCGGGAAATCGAGGAGATCAAGGCAAAAGGGCATGCCGGCGGAAGCTCGGGGTGACCCCATGACCATGGATTCCGACCCCCTCCGGTACTCCATGTTCAGGAAGCCGGTGAGGCAGGAGGACGCCCTTCGCCTGAGGAACATCCAGATAGGCGCCCTGTTACCCGTTCTGCTCTGTTTCACCTTCTTCCTGATGACCGCCAACATCTACCTCTTGTTTCTATTCCTTTTTCTCTTGATCATCGGGGTGTTGCTGCCCTGGATCCTGAGGGAAATGCTCAACTCGCACCTGGTCCTTCAGCGGCAGATCGAAAAGATGGCAGGGGAGAAGCGCTCAGCGCCATCGCCCGACGATCCGTAGTGCCGTAGCGGCCGGCGCACACCCGAGCCGGCCCCACGAAAAAAAAAGCCGGGGCTCACAGTCGAAGCACCCCGGCGGCTCCTGCGGTATGCGGCAAAGGGAGGATGCCCTCCCCCGTCCCTAGCTCCCCTGAATCATTTTTTCGCACTCAGGGCAAATCGGCTCCCCCTCCGGGTACTCCATGCAGTCGACGCAAAGAACCTTCCCGCACGCGTCGCACGCCATCACATGATTCTGGCAGAAAAGCTCGTGGCAAAAAGGACATTCCACGGCATCGTCGAGCAACATCTCGGTTTCACATATCTTGCACTTGATCCCCATTCTCCGGCCCCCAAAAACCGGCCCCTCGATCGAGCCCGGCTCCTCGACGTAGTTTCTTTGGATAAGCACCCAAAGGAAAAACCCGCTTCCTCCCCCGGCCGATTCCCCTTATCTATCACGTTTGTGAACAAAAAGGAAGGTTCTTGAAGAAACAAACGCACCGGCAGAGAGCGAACCGCGCCGCAGTGAAAACCCGACAAAAACCCTTTTTCAGCGTTCTCTTGGATCCGCAAACGCGGTTACGGTACAATAGGGGTCGCACGGGAAGCAAGGCCTGCTGGTCAGACCGAACGGAGCGGAGAGGAATTGCTCATTCACATCATTGACGACGACGAACTTGTCTGCGGCGCCCTGGAGCGCCTGATCGCCAAGAGGGGCCACCGGGCGATCGTCTCCCACACCGCGGACAATGCGCTCCGGCAGGCGGCGCACTTCACGCCGGACCTCATCCTCCTCGACTTAAGCCTTCCCGACATGGGAGGCATCGAAGTCCTGAAAAGGCTCCAGGCGATGGGCGTCCCGTGCCCGATCATCATGGTCTCCGGATTCGGAACGGTCGAGACCGCGGTCGAGGCCCTGAAGTTGGGGGCATGGGATTTCATGACCAAGCCCCTGAATCTCACCAAGGTGCACACCACGATCGAAAACATCCTGACCCAGGTGCGCCTGCAGAAAGAGGTCGATCAACTGCGCACCGAGCAGCAGAGCCACTTTTTCTCGCAGCACATCACCGGCCAGACTCCCGCCGCACGGAAATGCTATGCACTGGCCCGCAGCGCTGCAGAGAACGAGCGCATGAACCTTCTGGTCACCGGGGAAAGCGGCACCGGAAAGGAATTCCTTGCGAGGTTCGTCCACTACAGCGGCCCGAGACAGAGCAAACCCCTCGTCACGGTCAACTGCAGCGCGCTGCCGAGGGAGCTTGTCGAAAGCGAGCTCTTCGGCTACGAGAAAGGCGCCTTCACCGGCGCCTCTGCGACCGGCAAGACCGGCAGGCTCGAGCTCGCGCAGGACGGCACCCTTTTTCTTGACGAAATCGGGGACTTGCACGCCGAAGCCCAGGCCAAGATCCTCCGCTTCCTCCAGGAACGGGAGATCCAGCGCGTGGGAGGGACGCAGACCCTGCGCCTGGACGTCCGGGTCATCGCCGCGACGAACCAGGACCTGGAGAGCAAGATAAGGCAGGGCCAGTTCCGGGAGGATCTGTACTACCGCCTGAACGTGATGCGCATTCACCTCCCCCCGCTGCGCGAACGCAAGGGAGACATCCCCCTGTTCACCCACCACTTCATCAACCTGTTCAATCAGGAGTTCGGCCGGAAGATCCTCGGCCTCATGCCAAGCGTGGAGCAGCGTCTCGTCGAGTACGACTGGCCCGGCAACATCCGCGAACTGCGCAACGTGATCGAACGGGCCGTCCACCTGTCGAAGGGACCTTACCTGTCCGAGGAGCACCTGAAGATCGAGACCATCTCCCCCTACCATCCTGCCCTCGTCTCGACCGACTCCCTGGCAATGAGGCTTCCTCTTCGCGAGATGGAGAGGAGGTATGCCGTCTCCGTGCTGGCCTCTGTCCGGGGAAACAAAACCCAGGCCGCAGAGATCCTCGGGGTTTCGCGGGCCAGGCTGCGGCGAATACTCAATGGCGGGCAGGAAGCTTGAACGGGAAACGGGAAAAGGCAGCGAAATCCGGAACGAATCGTGCCGGCAACTGGCACATTACGTTCCGGTATCGCAAACCTCATTTTTGCAAGTAACTTTTTGTTTTTCATAAAGGTTTGTCGGCTTCCATCTTGAGCTGGTCCATTTTGTGCCATATCCGCTCGGTACTCCCCCCGTCCACCGAAGGCCGCCGCAACCCCCCTTTCTTTGAGAGTATGCCTTGAAGAAACATAACTATCTGTTTCTTAAAGCTTTTCTAAGCAAGCCGACCCCGTGCTTCGGGCGCACCTTCCCCTCAAGTTTGTTGGCATCTCCGTTGCAGGGGCGTTCTCTACGAAGCGTGTAGGAAACAGGACGCAGCACCCAAGAGGGGGCGCTCACCTTAGACATCCGGACGGAGGTGCGGACGTGACGCTGAAGAAGGAAAACCTGTTACGATCCAAGGACGTAGCCCACATCCTAGACTGCAGTCCCGACGATGTGATCGAATTGGCCAGACGGGGAAAGCTCAGGGCCACCAAGCAGGGCCGATTCTGGCGCTTCAAGCACAGCGACGTTCTGACCTACAAGAAAAAAGCGGACACGGTAGCAGTCTGAGCTGAGGTCCCCGCAAGCTCAACTTGCGCATTCCCCCTGAACGCGGGGACCCCTCGGCTTTTTCCCGCTTCCCTCCGGCAGTGCCTCCACCCTCACCCTAACGGGCTCAGACCATCTCCTCCGGGTGCTCCAGCAGGTACTGGAAGCGGTCCAGGCCGAGCGCACCGTTGAAGCCGTCCTCGATCCGCTCGTCGTACGTGATCTTCACCTCCGCCATGCGCCGGACCATGACCTGGCCGTCCCGGACCACGGGCATGGGCTTGACCTTGCCGACACAGACAAAAATGGGGATATTCCCATACTCGTAGAGGTGATGGTAGCCCGCCTCCAGGCCTACGCTCCCCAGGTTCGCCACGAAGACGCTCGCGTAAAACAGGTCCTTCTCAACAAAGCTGCGAGGCACCAGGTTGAAATAATCCAGGACCGAAAGCAGCCAGACAACGAGCCGGATCCCGAAGCGCGGAAGCTTGAGCACCAGGTTCGTCTCCTTGTCCGCGTAGCTCTTCTGCTCGGACCGCCCCTTGGCCAACTCCGCCGTAATCCGGTCGACCATATCCTTGAGGGGCTCCGCCGGGTCGAACTTCATCTTGATCACCACGAGCGGGGCCGCCGGGTCAAAAGCCTTCTTCGCCGAGAACGAGAGATAGATCCCGTCCCGCTGGTAAAGCCGCCTTCCGGCCACGTAGCGGTTGAGACGCGGAAACTCGTGCAGGGCCGTGACGATCGACCGCAGGACGAGCATGGTCAGGGTCACCTTGCCCTTGAGCCCCTCGGGCGGGTTCTCCAGAAAGGCCAGCGCATTCTCCATGTCAATCACGTACCGGATGTAGACCTGCGAGGTGTTCTTGGTCTTCATCAGGTAGGGCATCATCTGGCGGTAACCGGGCACCCGCTCCACCGGGGTCCCATCCGGCCTGTTCCTGCTCATGGCTTCTCCTCCTTCAGGCCGGATCTATACCAGGAAGCGAAACCGTCCGCAAGGGGAAAAACCCGCGGGAACGCCGGGGCGCAGGGGGATTGCCACGCTCCGCTCGCAATGTCCCCGCATGTTGTTGACCGCCCTAAAGGAGCCACCCGAGATCGCGCTAATGGAGCCACTTGGCCCGCGCGGGGATGACCAATGCGCGGGGACGACGCCGCTCAGGTTGCTGAGCCCGCGTCGCGTCGAAACGGAGATTGCGAGGAGCCGCAGGCGACGAAGCAACCCCCCTGCACAGTAGCCGTATTCCCGGCCAAGGCCGCGGCTGCGGCCGCGAGCCGGGATCCCTTGAGTGCAGCGGCCTCCCTTCTCCCCCCGATCGGGCTGCATTCCAGCACCACATTTGACTCTTCAAAAACGAGTGCCCTATGATCATTAAAAAAAAAAGGGGGGCGAGATGACCGGTCAGAAGAGCAGATACGGCATGGGCTGGATTCCCGATTACCCGGATTTCCGGGACTACACCCAAGAGACCAGAGAGGTCAAAGAGATCCTCGAGCCGACCGGGCCGACAAAGCCAAAGGCAAGGCCGACGAAGGCGGCGGCCCCGGCATCCACGGACTTGAGGCCCTGGTGCTCCCCGGTCGAGGACCAGGGCATGCTGGGATCCTGCACGGCCCATGCCGGAGCCGGCGCCATCGAATACTACGAGAGAAGATCCTTTGGCAGACACGTCGACGCCTCGCGGCTCTTTCTCTACAAGGTCACCCGCAACCTCATGAAGATGAAGGGCGACACCGGCGCATACCTCCGGACGACCATGGGCGCGATGGTACTCTTCGGGGTGCCGCCCGAGGAACACTGGCCCTACACGGACGACGAAGCGAAGTTCGACAAGGAGCCCCCGGCCTTCTGTTACGCCTTCGCCCAGAACTACCAGACCGTCAAGTACTTCCGGCACGACCCGCCCGGGACGAAGCCCGAGGGCCTTCTCGAAAAGCTCAAGACCTCCCTTTGCAAGGGCCACCCGGCGATGTTCGGCTTCACCGTGTACAATTCCATCGAGCAGGCCGAGAAGACCGGGCGTATCCCCTTTCCGTCCTCCAGGGAGAAGATCGAGGGCGGGCACGCGGTTCTCGCCGTCGGGTACGACGACAAGATGAAGATCAAGAACCGCTACGGCAAGAAGGAGACGACCGGCGCCCTGCTCATCCGCAATTCCTGGGGCAAGGGATGGGGCGAGGAGGGGTACGGCTGGCTGCCTTACGAGTACGTGCTCAAGCAGCTCGCCGAGGACTTCTGGTCGGTCCTCAAAAAGGAATGGGTCGAGACGGAACAGTTCAACGAGTAGCCCGACCCCGCCCGCCGCAAGTGCAGCCAAGAGATCCCCGCGTTCGCGGGGAATACCGCTGCGACGGGCCCTCGCGCTTCCGTTGGCCGTCGTCCCCGCAGGTGCCGTATTCCCGGCCAAGGCCGCTCCTGCGGCCGCGAGCCGGGATCCCTTGCGTGCAGCGGCCGCGTGAGCCAAGAGATCCCCGCCGGAGCCTGTCCTCGCGAAGGCGGGGAAGGGGATGACACAGACTGAGGAAGATGAAAATCAAGAGATTTTTGGACTGAAAAACATAAAAGGCATGAGGGAGGACATTGAAAAGGAACTGCACGAACAACTAGAACGCATGGGACCGGAGCAGAAACGTCGAATCCTTGAGTTCGCGCGATCTTTAGCCCAGTCACCGTCAACGGGGTCGGGGGGGGGGGGGGGCGGAACATCACGCGGTTTGCGGGAACCATCCCGGCAGAGGATTTGGGTGCGATCGAAGCGGAGATTGAGAAGGGTTGCGAACAGGTGAATCCGAATGAGTGGTAGGTATCTGCTGGACACGAATGACCACCGGCAGACCGGCAAGTACCTCGGGTACGACCCGCGCGGGTCACGTGCGAACCTCCGCAGTACCGGCGGAATCCCTTACACTGCCGCACCAGTCGGGCGGAGCTTGAAACTAGCTGTTTGTGTTGGCCTTCCTATGCATCCGCCTTGTTCTACCTTGAATCTCCGTCGGGATTCTTAACGGTTCCACCGAGACATTCCGGTTCCCAAACATACGCTAACCCTCCACAATCATCCCGGATTAGGCAAACCTCTGTTAGTTCGGAGAACAGAAAAAAGTTGTTGATGGTTGCCGAAAGCCATTAAAAAGAAAGCTCCTCTCGTGGTATGAGATTAGTAGCCACACCAAAATCAAACCACGCAGAGGAGCACGGAAAACATGAGTCTCCTGAACGAGAAAGTAGCAGCAACGGATCGGATCGTCAACCGGAAAATTCACGAAAAGTTCACCTTGAAGGACGCCACCCTCTATGGCGGGTACAACTTGTACAGCGACATGGTGGCTCGTAACGGATTGGACACGCTGTTGGAGGAGAATTTCCGCGGATGGAAGGCCCCTTGGGCCACATACAATCTGCCGACGGTTCTGCGCATCCTGATCGACGGGTATGCCCTGGGGGTCAAGCGGATCTGGCACTTTTCCGAGATCCGTCGGGATGCGCTGTTGTGCGCCAAACGCAACCTGGAGAGCCTGCCGGACCAGAGCCTGCTGCGGAAAGACCTGACGAAACACTTTCAGACAGAGCAACAGGTCAACCGGTTGCGTCAGATCAAGGCTTCGCAGGCCCGCGGGGTCCTGAAGCGGATGGAGGGACCCTTGGTCCTGGAGTTCGATAGCACGGTAGAGACGGTTTACGGTTCTCAGGAGGGCGCCGAGGTGGGCTACAACCCGCAGAAGCCGGGGCGCTCCTCGTATCACCCGCAGCTTTGCCGGGAACGACGCACCGGGCTTACCCTGTGGTCGCGCTTGCGGCCGGGCAATACGGTGAGCGCCACGGATTTCGTCTCTTTCCTGGAAGAAAGCTGGCAAGTGGTCCCCAAGCGGTTCAAGAAGCGCCGGCGGGGTTCTCTGTGCAAGGTGCTGGCCCGGATGGACAGCGGATATGCCGGAGAGAACACGTTGCGGTGGCTGGAGGAGGAGGGGATCGGCTACGTGGTCAAGATGAGGATGAAGCGGGACCTCTGGAGTATGGTGCTTACGCTCTCCGGGGGTATGTATCGAACCGAGGAAACCGATGCCGGCCCGGTGGAGCTTTGTTCCCTGTACTGGAAACGGACTTGCTGGTCGCGGGTTCGCCGTCTGGTCATTGTTCGTTGGGGCGAGGAGACCGACCGGGCTCAAACCGACCTGTTCGATGCCTTGGGTTACACCTATGCCGTCTTCGTGACCAACCTGGACTGGGACGAACAAGACCTCTATCGGTTCTACGACAAGCGGGCAGACGTGGAGAACCACATTCAGGAGGCCAAAGCCGATCTGGGCATCGGCAATATCCCGACGGAAGAGTTTCAACCCAATGCGGCAGATCTGGAACTGCGTTTGCTGGCCCTTAATCAACTGATCCTGTTCTCTCGAGACATCCTGGGACACACGGAATCCCGTCCGCGGGCCTCCACGATCCGCAGGTGCTGGATGCTGATTCCGGGCAAACTGATCACCGACGGGAGGCGTCGTATTCTGAAGTTGGCAGATTGGCATCCGCTCCAGCACCTGTGGCCTCTTTACCGACTCGAGGTGGCGCTTCTGTGAGAACAGCCACTCATCCCGATCGATGGATGCACAACCCCGTTGGGGGAGGTCTGTCCAAAATCGGGCCAGGCAGACGCAGAATCCAAGAACAACCGTCTTCTTTCGGAAATCTTCCCAACTACTGGTCATAAACATGGGCAATAGAGTATCAATTGCGAAATAAACACCTGTCTCTTACAGAGGTTTGCCTAATCCGGGATCATTAGAAATATTGATTATCTGGTCATCTGGCACAAAGGATGCGTGCTAACGATGACATTCCCGAAGAGGCAGGAAAAAGGAGGAAGCCATGAAGAGGTCCGTGATCAGTCTCGCCGGCATCCTGGCAGGGGTCCTGTTGATAGGAGTCAGTTCCGGGTCAGCCGTACCAATCACGGTGACTTTCACTGGCGATAACGTAGTGGGGGCGTGGTATCAGAATGGTGGGGCCCCAATCGATTTGGGACTGGACCCACTTACTGACTCCACGCTCGCTAACTGGCAAGTTGCTGATTCTCGTACCATAGACCTTGGGCCAGGCACTTACCAGCTTATCTGGTGTGTTGTAAACAGCGATACAGTCAACGCGCCCGCCAACAATCCGGGGGCCTTCCTCGCCGAGATCTCCGCACATCCGAGCATCAGCTTCCAGCAGGGAAGTTTCCTCACTTCAACATCATGGGAAGTGGCCTTAGTGAGAAATAGTCTCACCGCGCCTACCGACTTCAACGCTCTTACTTGGAATATGGCCTCCCTGGCTCAAGAGCCTGACAGCGCGAATGGGGGTTCCAATATTTGGACTTCAGTGAATCACGGAGCGATCGCCGGCATTTCGACGAGCGCACAGTGGATCTGGACGGACCTCAACTTTGCCGATCCAGGCGCTCCCGATGCCAACGACGCGGTTTACTTCAAGGTCACAGTCAGCATCCCCGACGCCTCCACCCTCTTCCTTCTTGGCTCTGCCTGCCTCGTGGGCTTTGCGGGAGCAAGGAGGCGATTCAAGAAGTAGAGTAGTCCGGATTCCGATCCCAAAGGACCATGTTCGTAATGCGACATGGTCCTTTTCATTTTGTGCGGCCGAGGGCGCTGGAAGCGCTCGCGGCGACCCCTTGGGCTCAGTCTGCGGAGATTGCGAGGAGCGCAGGCGACGAAGCAACCCCCCGGCGCAGCAGCGTCCCTTCTCCCCCGTCAGCCGGATTTGTCTTGACACAGATATCAATAGTGATACCATTAAAGCATGCCCACCATTCAAGACATTGTCGCAAGTATGAGGGCGGATCCTCAGAATGTCCGATTCGCCGATCTGTGCAAAATATGCGACTTCTACTTTGGTGAACCTCGCCAAGGAGGTAGCAGCCATCGAGTATACAAGATGCCTTGGAAGGGAGATCCAAGAGTCAATATCCAGAACCACAAAGGAAAGGCGAAAGCATATCAGGTCAGACAGGTACTCAGGGCCATTGAACGACTGGAGGAGAACCATGGCACTGAAGAATGATCGTTACACCTATCGGGTCACCTGGTCCGAGGAGGACCGGGAGCACGTGGGTCTGTGTGCGGAATTCCCGAGCTTGAGCTGGCTGGCCGGGACGCCGGAAGGAGCCTTGAGAGGCATTCGCACGTTAGTGGCCAAGACCGTGAGAGAGATGGAAGATGAGGGCGAGGAAGTCCCGACCCCCATCGCCGGCAGGCATTACAGCGGAAAGTTCATGGTGCGCGTGCCGCCGGAAGTGCACCGGGCTCTCGCCCTCGAAGCGGCGGAATCCGGGGTCAGCCTCAATCGGATTGCAAGCGCAAAGCTGAGTCAATAGCCGATAGACATAATCGGACTGAAAAACATGAAGGCTTCCAAATCTCGGCGTAGATTCGCTCTCTGCCTCAAGAACGATTCCTGCGAAGATCTGGAAACCCGTAAGATCTACCGGGTACTGCCGGATCAGAGGGCTGCTAAGGACGGATACATGCGGGTCATCGATGAGTCAGGCGAGGACTATCTCTACCCGGAATCTTACTTCGTGCTCGTCGATCTTCCAAGGGAAGCGGAAACCGCTCTCCTTGCAGCGGGCTAGTCCGCCTGCCATTCCTTCGCGGGCAAGATCCCCGAGTGGGGCAAGGGATGAGTTGCGCTGTTGGCTCTGCCGCGTGTTAGACCCCATCACGCAGCATAGGGATGAACTTCTTTGCCGAGACGGTCCCCAAGGTCAATTGCCGCCATTTCGAGGTCGTAATGGGACTGGAGATTCATCCAGGACTGTGGATTCAGACCAAAAAAACGACCCAAACGCAGAGCCGTGTCTGCCGTTATCGCCCGCTTCCCATGAACAATCTCGTTTATCCGGCGCGGAGGAACGCCAATCGCCTTAGCCAGCGCATACTGACTGAGCTTCAGTGGTTTCATGAAGTCTTCCAGCAGGACTTCGCCGGGATGAATAGGCGGAATCTCTCTCTTACGCATGGCTCCTCCTAAATCCTGAAGAGGGGTTGGGCAACAAAAGAGTTGCGTCCCCTTTGCCATGCCGCTCATTGACCTCCTGTTCGGGCAGGCGGTGTATCGCAGGGCCTCGTCGACATCTTCCGGCTGGATGCATGGGTAGGCTCTCTGGATGGTCTCCCTTGTTTCTCCGGAAGCCAAGAGCCCGAGCAATCGTGAAACAGGGAAACGGCACCCCCGGATGCACGGCTTGCCCGTGCAGAGATTCGGATCCACGGTAATGCGTTCGAACTTCATTCCCCTCTTGTCCTTCCATGGAAACTATTCAAGTATATCGCCGGGCCGGCCCGGAGCAAATGAGATCGGTTGTGCGCATCGGTTGACGGGGCTGGAAAAACGTACATATAATCCTTAGATCAGAGTGTTGGACCGCAGGACATTTCCGGGCCGCCCCCGGGCGGGCACGGAACACAAACCCAAAAGAGGTGGAACCGCATGCGTCCCGAACAAGAGAGGCTCCTTACCCGCTTCCCCCTTCTTCTCCTGCCCCTCTTCGTCCTCCTCGCCGGGTGCGCGACCTCCGCCTCCACGGTTCCCTCCGACGCCGGGGAGGAACCGGCGGCCGAGGAGTATGTCATCGGCCCGGAAGACGTGCTCGAGATCTCGGTCTGGCAGAACCAGGACGTGAGCCGCGTCGTAAGCGTGCGGCCCGACGGAAAGGTGAGCCTGCCCCTGCTGCACGACATCCAGGCCGCGGGCCTCACCGCAACGGAACTCAAGGAGGTCATCGCCCGGGACCTCAAGCCCTACATGGAGGTGCCCGAGGTCACCGTGATCGTGCAGCAGATCAACAGCTGGCGCATCTACGTGCAGGGCGAGGTCCGGACCCCGGGGGTCTACCCGATCCGGAGCCGCACGACGCTCTCGCAGGTGATCTCCATGGCGGGCGGCCTCACGGAATTCGCCAAGGAGGGCAGGATCCAGGTGGTTCGGGAAAGCGGGGGCCAGAGAGAAACCATCCCGGTCGACTACTCGCTCGTCCGGAAGGGCGCCTCGGGCGCGCAGGACATTTACCTCGAGCCGGGAGACACGATCATTGTGCCGTAGCGCGCGGGGATGCCGGCGATGGGTGCGCAAGGGATCCCCGCTTTCGCGGGGAATACCGTTATGGGTGAGCGTGATCACGCTTATTGATGGCTTCGTTTTCGCGATACTTGATGGAGGCTCCCCTGCTCGGTTCGGGAATCCAGGAGGGCAAACATCCCAGGACCGTGGCCCGAACCGTACTTTGCCGTCGGCTGGGCCTCCGGCAAAGATGAGTGGGACGGGGTGATAGCAAACCCCATGCCACTCGGATTCGAGCCTCTTTCCGGTAAGGTGTTGGAATCAAGCTTCTTTCCCCTGATCACGATAAATGATGGAAAAGGGAGCTTCTCCCTCAAAGATCGTGATCAGAAAGACGGGGGTTCTCAATCGATTTTCATGCTCACGCTGATGTGCCGCGTGCGCGGGGAATACTGCTGGGGAGGCCCGTGCGCTTCGATCGCCGTATTCCCGGCCAAGGCCGCCGCTGCGCCCGCACATGTTTCGTATTCCCGGCCAAGGCCGCGGCAGCGGCCGCGAGCCGGGATCCCTCGTGCACAGGGGCGTCCCTTCTCCCCCGCCGGGGGAGAAGGTCAGGATGAGGGGGGCGTGCATCACAGCCTCACCCTCACCCCCCGCCTTCGCGCGGGCAGGCTCTGACCCTCTCCCTCAAGGGAGAGGGAAAGCCGGAATGCGGGGAGTGATGTGAGGAGGCAATCGCCAGGCACAGTGGCGTGCCTTCTCCCCCGCCGGGGGAGAAGGTGAGGATGAGGGGGACACAGTAAGTACAAGAAGTCAGTAACGTCCTCCACTATTGCGGGGAGTGATGAGCGACCGAATTAGCATCTCGAAGAGACTTACCCTTGTCGCGATCCTCTTCGCCGCAAGCCTCCTTCCTCATCTCGCGCAGGCTCTTCTCCTCGGCGCCGTGGACTTCAGCCCCACCCTGCAGCTCGACGGCGTCTACGACGACAACATCTTCAGCCGCTCCGAGGACGACCCGCGCCTCCCGGTCGAAGAGGACTTCTTCACCCGCATCGTCCCGGCCGCCGCCTTCTCGTACGGCCGTGGCGGCCCCACCCAATTCCTCGTCCGCTACCAGAACGAATTCCTCTTTCACAAGAACTTCCCGGAGCGCGACGCCACCGGCGACAACCACGGCTTCACCGTCGCCGCGGACCGCGCATTCGGCCAGCGCTACTCGGCCGCCCTGGACGACACCTTCCGGATCGGCTCCGACGTCTCCTCGATCGCGGAGGCTGCCGCCGCAGGCCCGACCCAGCCCGCCGGCATCCTTCCCAGGGGCCGGGAATACCGGACGAACAACCTCCGCCTGAGCGGCACCCACGCCCTCACCCGCCGCCTCGATTTCACCGGGGACGTCACCTACGACTACAACTGGTACGGAGGCGGCGCCTCAGGCACAGGCGGAACCCCAACCGACTCCCTGGAGACCGAAGACCATCTCGCCTCGATCTTCCTCACCTCTCTTTACGCCCTCACGACCGCGCATGCCCTGACCGGCACCCTGGGCTTCTCTCACAACGAGTACGATCTCGAGGGCAAGGCCCGCTACCTCACCGCGACCGCCGGCTACCAGGGCCGGATCGCAGAGCCCCTCACCCTGCAGGGAAGCGTGGGCCTGCAGTACCTGAACGAAGACAGCTCCCCGGACCCGGCCATTCCCTCCCAGCGGCAGGAGTCGGTCTGGCCGCGCGCCGACCTCTCCGCGACCCTCGCGTTCTACGAGTTCAGCGTCTACGCGGCGGGCTCCGTGGGCCTGAACGACAGCTCGGGGTACGGCGGAACCGCGATCCAGCGACAGGTGAGAGCGGGCGTCGACTACCGCCCCTGGCGGGACATCACCCTCCGCGCCTTCGGCCTGTACACGAAGAGCGACTCCACGGCAGACGAAGAGACGGATTTTCAGGATCTCGAATCCTTTCAATCCGGCGCCGGGGCCGCCTACCGATTTTCTTCATGGTGCACCGCGCGCCTGGACTACACCTACATCGACCAGGACTCCTCCGGCACCACCGGCACCGACTACAAAGACAACCGAATCGTTATAGGATTGAGCCTATCCCTGCCTGACACCCTCCGATAGGCCCCCGAAAATCGGCCTTTCTTCAGCATCCGGACTCGCCCCCGCGCCCGTCGAAAATTCCTTAAGGGGTTTCGAGGTTGTCACCGTATCCTTTTACGCTCTATAAAAAAAACCGAATGGCGAATCGTTGAAGCCGCCGCCCGGGCGATGGCCGTCATCTGCATCCTTTCTCAAATATGTTACTATATTATATTATCAAATCTAATTTCCCTCGATCTTCAGGGTCAGAATCACATGATGGCATTCCCATATAACGCTTTCTCTTGATTCCAGAGCCCTCCCCCGCCCGGAATCTTGAAAATTCTATAACATAAATAGATGTTAATTTGAAAAAACCACTTGACAATCCTCAATTCATACTCTAAACTCGGATCTGCTTTTGTTTCTCAACATATGTGTTTGAATCATATATTTCTTGATCAGCATCCTATGAGAAATATTTCTGAAATCAATAACAGCATCCTACTCGAGGCGGATTGCAGCGCGACCCACAGTGCGCCGGCCCCGAAAGCCGTTGATTGAGATGGCCTCCGCGGGGGAGACGAAAGCGCCCGAATGGTTGAAGAGCCCGGAACCACCGAAAGCCCGCTCATACCGCAGTTGATCGCAATCGGCCTGCGCAGGAAGTGGACGATCATCATCCCGTTCCTGCTCGCGGCCGTCGCGACCGTCTACGTATGCATTGCCCTGCCCCCGGTCTACCGCTCCGAGACCACGATCCTGGTCGAGCCCCAGCAGGTCCCGCAGGACTACGTGCAGTCCACCGTGACCGGCTCGGTCACCGACCGCCTGAGCACCATCGGCCAGCAGATCTTGAGCCGCACGCGCCTCGAATCCGTGATCCGCGACCTCAACCTCTACCCCGACATGCGCAAGGCCTACCCCATGGAGGACGTGGTCAATAAGATGCGGGAGAACGTCGAGATCGAGGTCGTGGAGGACAAGAACAGCCCCCGCAGGGGCGAGTCCTCGGCCGCGGCCTTCAAGCTCGCCTTCATGGGCAGGGAGCCCGAGGTCGTCCAAAGGGTGACCGGCACGCTCGCCAACCTCTACATCGAAGAGAACCTCAAGGTCCGCGAGGGCCTGGCCCGCGGGACCAAGGAGTTCCTGGACCGCGAGGTCCGCGACGTCGAGCAGGAACTCGCCCACCGCGAGGAGGCGATCCGCGAGTTCCGGCAGAACTACATGGGCGAGCTGCCCGAGCAGCTCGAGACCAACCTGCGCACCCTGGATCAGCTCCAGCTCCAGAAGAACGCGGTCCTGGACTCGCTCCGCCAGGCCGATGACCGCCTCTTCCTGATCGAGCGCCAGATCGAACAGACCCCCATGTCCCTGACCGAGATGGTCGCCGACCAGGACGACCTCTACACCGTGCTCGAGGCCAAGAAGCAGGCCCTCGCAGCCCTCACCTCCCGCTACACCGAGCTCTACCCGGACGTCGTAACGTTAAAGAAAGAGATCGCCGAGATCGAGGCGAGGATCGCCGGCAACCCGGACAACGGGGACAAACCGGCCCCGGAGGCCGCACCGGAGCCCGCCCAGGAGCCGGCCTCCGATTCTCCCGCAGCCGCAGCCGTCGAACAGCCTGCATCGGAGTCCGCCCCCGACTCCGCCCCAACCCCGGCCCCGGCCGCGTCCGTGAACCCGGCCTACGAGCGGCTGGCGAGCCAGCTCCAGTCCGACCGGCTAACGGCCAAGAGCCTGCGCGCCGAGCTCGCCGACGTCAACGCCAGGATGCAGGCCCTGCAGCGGCGCGTGGAGAACATCCCCAAGCGCGAGCAGGAACTCATGTCCCTCAAGCGGGACTACGAGACCATCAAGCAGAGCTACGACTCGCTCATGGAGCGCAAGATCAACGCGGCCATCGCCGAGAACCTGGAGACCCGCCAGAAGAGCGAGCGGTTCCGCATCCTAGACCCGGCGAACCTCCCCCAGCGGCCCGTCAAGCCCGACCGCCGCAAGATCCTGGCCATCGGCCTGCTGCTCGGCTTGGGCCTGGGCGGCGGCCTGGCCTACATCCGGGAACAGATGGACGACACCTTCCACACCCTGGACGAGATCAAGGCCTTTGTCGCGGGTGTCCCGATCCTGGGCGTCATCCCCCTGGTCGTGCCGCCCGAGGAGATCCGGCGCAAGAGGATCCTGGTCGCCGCCTCGGCCACGGCCGGCGCCGTCTGCCTGGCGGCCCTGATCGTAGGCGTGCACGTATACGTGAAGAGAATCGATGTGCTGGTTGTGGACTTCGTGAAGATGTTCCTCGTATGAAAGGACGAAAGCGGCCTTGGAAACCGTGAGCGGTGACCACCGATCCTGGTTCGTCTGCCAGACCAACGTGCGCGAAGAAGAGCGGGCCAGGCACTACCTCGAGGAAAAGGGGTTCCCGGTCTACATCCCGATCATGGAGAAGGAGCGGTTTGTGGGCTTCCGGAACAACGTCCGGCGCGCGCCGCTCTTCCCCAACTACCTCTTCGTCCGGTTCAACGACCTCGAAGAGGCGCCTTACGTGTGCTGGACCCAGGGCGTCCGCAGGATCCTGCCCGAGAGCACGCGGCCCATCTCGCTCGCCGACGAGATCGTGGAGTCCATCCGGGCCCTGGCCCAGAAGGACGGGGTCATCCGCAAGAAGCCCCTCAAGAAAAAGGACCGGGTCCGCATCCTGGCAGGCCCGTTCAAGGACGTGATGGGAATATTCGAAGAGTGGACCTCCGACGCAGGCCGCGTCAAGATCCTTCTTCGTTTCGTCAACTACCAGGCCCGGATCGAGCTTCACCACAGCCTGGTCGAAAAAGCAAGTTGAAAGAGAAGGTACGGGGCGCACAACGGCCCCAGGTTTACAGGAGAGAAGGCAAGGTAATGGCGAAGGCCCTGGATTTCAGACCCACCTCTGGCAAGAAAGGCAACTTAGAGACGACGACAACGGCCACTGCTTTCACTGGGAACGCTGGCAGGAAAGAAGAGACAACCTAGACACGGCCCCATCGGCCACGGATCCTGCTGAAGGAGAGGAAAAGCATCTAGAGACGACGACAACGGCAGGGCAATTCCCTTAAAACGGGAAAAGAGACAATTTCAACTTTCTCAACAATCAGGCAGAGTTACCGCGGATACTTAAAGTGCCGAACGGGCGGAGCCCACCCTAAATTCAATGATGGACATCGCGACTCCCAATCGGCGGAGATTGCGAGTCACGAAGTGACGAAGCAACCCCCTAGCCTCTTCATCTACCCTCAACCGGCGGAGATTGCGAGGCGCCGCAGGCGCCGAAGCAACCCCCTAACCCAATGATCTACCCCCAACACCACTTTCTCGACCGCCTTCGCGAAGAGCGCAGCCGCTCCGACCGGACCCGGAGGCCCTTCACCCTGGTCCTCTTCCCCCTGGACGGAGCCGCCGCCACCCAAGCAAAGGGCGCGAACGGCGGCCTCGAGCGCACCCTGAAGGCCCTGGCCCGCACCACGCGCCGCTCCGACCTCTGGGGCCTCTACGGCCGCGACAGGCTCGGCCTCCTCCTTCCGGACACGGCCGAGCCCGCCGCGAGATACGTCGTCTCCCGGCTCACAGCACTCCTCTCGGCCGCCCCGAAACCGAGGGCCCCTGCCCTTGCGCTCTCTCCGGCCGCCTGCTCCATCGTCGAATACCCCAGGGCCCTGGAGCGCACCCTGGGCGGGCAGGCCGCGGACCGCCCAGGCCAGACGGCCACCGACTCGCCCCGCCGCGTCCGCAGGCCGGAACCTCCGGCAAAGGGGCGGGCCGAGTTCGATCTCCTCGAGAAGACCGGCCTCTCGCCCCTGCAGCGCGCAAACGGCCTCACCGCCAGGCTCTACCGCCTCGAAAAGAGGTGCCTCGACGTGGCCGGCGCCCTCGTGGGCCTCCTCCTCACCGCCGTCGTGGCCTTGCCCATTGCCCTCGCCATCAAGGCCACGACCCAAGGCCCCGTGCTCTTCAAGCAGACCCGGCTCGGCCGGAACGGCCGCCACTTCACCTTCCTCAAGTTCCGCACCATGTACCACAACTGCGACCAGACCGTGCACAAGGAATACGTCACGCGCCTCATCCAGGAAAGCGCCGAGAAGCACGAAAAGAACGGCGCCGCCTTCTACAAGCTCGCCGACGACCCCCGGATCACCCCGGTAGGCAACTTCCTGAGAAAGACGAGCCTGGACGAGCTGCCCCAGTTCCTGAACGTCCTTCGGGGCGAGATGAGCCTGGTCGGCCCCAGGCCGCCCATCCCCTACGAGGTAGAGAGGTACGAGCCCTGGGAGATCCGGCGCATCCTCGAGGCCAAGCCCGGCATCACCGGGCTCTGGCAGGTCTCCGGCCGCTCCACCCTGACCTTTGCCGAAAACGTGCGCCTCGACCTGCGCTACATCGAGAACCAGTCCCTCTGGCAGGACGTGAAGATCCTGCTCAAAACCATCAAAGTGATCTTCATCTCCGAAGGCGCCTGTTAACCCCAATGGCGGAGATTGCGAGCCGCCAAAGGCGGCGAAGCAACCCCCCAGCTCCATTCAGGGAAATTGCGAGGAGCCAAAGGCGACGTGGCAACCCCCCAGCACAGCGGCTCTTCAACCGCAGCGCACCATGACCAAACCTCCTAGCCAGCCCACTCAAACACACTCCCTTCGCGCGTCCCACGGAGGACCGAACCCATGAAACTCGCCGTCATCGGCTGCGGCTACTGGGGACCGAACCTCATCCGGAACCTCTATCAACTCCCCGAAGAGCACCAGGTCATGTGCTGCGACCAGGACAAGGCCAAGCTCGCCCGGATGCGAAGGCTCTTCCCTGCCATCGAGGCCACAACCCAGTTCAACGACATCATCACCGATCCCGAAGTCAAGGCCGTCCTCGTGGCCACGCCGGTCCACACGCACCACAAGCTGGGCGAGGCGGCCTTGAAGCACGGCAAGCACCTCTTCGTCGAGAAGCCGCTCGCCAACTCCGTGGAAAACGCCCTCAGGCTCGTCGATCTCGCCCACGCAAACAGCCGGGTCCTCATGGTAGGGCACACCTTCGAGTACACCGCAGCCGTCAACAAGATCAAGGAGATCATCGAGTCCGGCCTCCTGGGCGAGGTCCTCTACGTGAGCAGCACCCGGGTCAACCTGGGCCTTTTCCAGCCCGACATCAACGTGGTCTGGGACCTGGCGCCCCACGACATCTCCATCATGAACTACGTGCTCGGCATGGCCCCGGTCGCGGTCAACGCCCAGGGCAAGGCCCACTACAAGAAAGGCATCGAAGACGTAGCCACCGTGAGCCTGAACTACGACAACGGCGTCATCGCCTTCATCCACGTGAGCTGGCTCGACCCGAACAAGATCCGCAGGACCACCTTCGTGGGCAGCAAGAAGATGCTCGTCTACAACGACGTCGAGGTCCAGGAGAAGATCAAGATCTACGACAAAGGAGTCGACGCCCCGCCCTACTACGACACCTACGCCGAGTTCCAGTTCTCCTACCGATACGGCGACATCCACATCCCCCGGGTCGAGGAATACGAGCCCCTGCGCCACGAACTCGCCCACTTCATCGAGTGCATCAAGGAGCGCAAAACGCCCCGCAGCGACGGCTACAGCGGCCTGCGGGTCGTCTCGGTCCTCGAGGCCGCCGAGCACTCCATCAAGAACAGCGGCAAGTTCGTGCCCATAAATCACAGAGACCCCCTGCTCCAGTACCAGGCACCAGGGGAGGCCCCTGACAAGGGCGCCGTCGCCATGCAATCCGGAAGCCTCTGGCCCCGCACCTGAACACAACGATGGAGATTGCGAGGAACAAAGTGACGAAGTCGGAGACTGCGAGCGAAGCGCGGCAGCCCCCTACCATAAACTGTGTAATTTGCGAGGAGCCGCTGGCGACGAAGCAACCCCCCAGCACAGAGACCCCAACACCCCCCGTCCACCTCGGCCCCAACCCCCGCATCGACCCGGGCGTCCTCCTGGGCTACCTCTCCCCGCGCAAGCTCGACGACCCCACCCTCACCATCGGCGCCAACCCCCTCATCCGCAGCGGCTCCGTCATCTACGCAGGCAGCCGCATCGGCGCCAACCTGCAGACCGGCCACAACGTCATCATCCGCGAGCAGAACTCGATCGGCGACGACCTCTGCATCTGGTCCAACTCCATCATCGATTACGGCTGCACCATCGGCAGCCGCGTCCGGATACACTCCAACGTCTACATCCCCCAGTACACCGAGATCGAGGACGAAGTCTTCATCGCGCCCGGCGCCACCTTTGCGAACGACCCGCACCCCGGCTGCACCCACTCCGCCGAGTGCATGCGCGGCCCCCTCCTCAAGAAGGGCTGTCAGATCGGCGTCAACGTCACCGTCCTCCCCTTCGTCACCATCGGCGAAGAGGCCGTGATCGGCTCCGGCGCCGTCATCGTCAAAGACGTCCCTCCCCGGTCCGTCGTAGTCGGCAACCCCGGCCGGGTCATCTGCACCACCGACGACCTCCGCTGCACCCACGGCCTCACCGACTACCCTTATCGTCAGGACGGAAGATGACCACCTCTTGGGAGATTGCGAGGAGCCGCAGGCGACGTGGCACCCCCCCAGCACAGCATTGTCCCCTCTCCCTCAGGGAGAGGGTTAGGGTGAGGGTGTAACACAGCACATGCCCGTCCCCTTCATCGACCTCCCGGCCCAGCACCGCCCCCTCGAGGACGAAATCCTCGCCGCCGTCCGGTCCGCCCTCCGCACCGGCGCCTTCATCGGCGGCCCGGAACTGGAGGCCTTCGAGGCTGAATTCGCCGCCTTCTGCGGCACCGCCCACTGCGTGGGCGTGAACAGCGGCACCGACGCCCTGCGCTTCGCCCTCATCGCCGCTGGCATCGGCCCCGGCGACGCCGTAATCACCGTGCCCAACACCTTCATCGCCACGGCCGAGGCCATCTCCCAGGCCGGCGCCACCCCGGCCTTCGTGGACGTAGACGAGCGAACCTACAACATGGACCCCCAGCGGCTCGAGGACTACCTGCAGGATCCGCCGACCCACGGCAGCCGCGCCCTTACCCCGAAGGCCGTCGTCCCGGTCCACCTCTACGGTCAGCCCGCCGACATGGACGCCATCACGGCCATCGCCTCGCGCCACGGCCTCCTCGTCATCGAGGACGCCTGTCAGGCCCACGGCGCCCAGTACTTCTCCAGCCGCGAAAACCGCCGGAAACCCGCGGGCTCCCTCGGCCTCGCCGCCGCCTTCAGCTTCTACCCGGCCAAAAACCTGGGAGCCTGTGGCGAAGCCGGCGCGGTCACCACCAATGACCCCGCCCTCGCCGCGCAAATCCGCATGCTCCGCGACCACGGCCAGGCCCTGAAGCACGACCACTGCCGCCTCGAGGGCTACAACGGCCGCCTGGACGCCATCCAGGCCGCCATCCTGCGCATCAAGCTCAAGCGCCTCCCCGAGTGGAATGAGAAACGCCGCCAAATAAGCCGCCGCTACGACGATCTCCTCGCCGCGCTCGACGGCCTGGTGACGCCCTACGTGCCCCCCTGGGCAAGGCCCTCACACCACCTCTACGTGGTCCGGGCCCCCAACCGCCCGGCCCTCCAGGCGCATCTTTCGCAGAGGGGCATCTCCACGGCCCTGCACTATCCCTTACCCCTCCACCTGCAGGGCCCTTACGCAGGCCTCAGCTACGCCAACGGCGCGCTCCCGGTCGCAGAGAGGCTCGCTTCCGAGATCCTCTCGCTCCCCCTGTACCCTGAACTCACTGCCGCGAGCCAGGAGACACTCGCCCGGACCATAGAAGAGTTCATTTCGAGTCGCTCACATCATTGAAAACATCGTGAACTACCTCCAGCATCTTCTTCACTCCAAGGGCAAGGCCAACCTGCTCAGACGCGCCTTCCAGATATGCCAACGATTCGGCCTCACGAGCAGGAAAATCACGAGAGATTTGCATCTCCTCCAGGAAATATCAAAAAAGCATCGCTGTGAGCCCACGATCTTCCTCACAGCCGACCTTCTGGACCGCCAAGGCGATCTCATACACCGGATATCAGAAGACGGGGCGCACTTCGGCATTCACGGTCATTATCATATAGATTTCGCTTCACTTTCGCCCGATTCTCAGACCAAGGGAATTGCAGTGGCCTTGAGCAAGTTCACAGACCACGGAGTGCCGGTCAACGGATTCCGAGGGCCCTTTCTTCGTTACAATGACGACACAGCCAAGGCAGCAAGAGAGAACGGGCTCTCATGGGTGAGCCACTCCGTCATGGTCATCGAACCCGGACCATGGGTGGAACGGATCCACGCAAACAAGGGAACAAGAAGTCTCATAAATGACTTTTACATCCACGAATCCCATGAGAAAACCCCCTCGCTCCCGTCCTGGGGGCAACACTGCCTGCAGATACCTGTCTCCCTTCCCGACGACGAGGTTTTGGTCGACCGGCTCGGCATCCTTGACCCGAACGAAATCGCTGCCATCTGGTGCAGCATGTTGAACATAACGACCGCCAACGGAGAACTTCTTAACCTTCTCATCCATCCGGAGCGTTGCAGGATCCTGGCAGAGTCCCTGGACGTCCTGCTCGAACGCGCAGCCGTTCTCCCTTCGCTTTGGGTCGCGTCCCTGGATGAAATCGCCCGGTGGTGGCGAGAGCGCGCAGCCTTCAGTTTTCAAATAGACCGGAATTCCCCCACTTCGTGGAGGGTAGTCTCACACTCTACCGCCAGAGCCGCCGTCCAGATTCAGGACCCGGGGGGCAGAAGGCGGACAGTGTCCCTGGATAACGACGGATCATTCACACTCGAAAGCAGCCTCAGACCTACGATCCATATGCCCCCCGACTTCTGCGACCAGCCAGCCCCCTGCCTAATTAACGAAGGCTTTCTTGTGGAGCGCGACTCCGACCCCTCCGCCTGTTCATTCGTATTGACTGGGACATGCTCAAGGAACATGCGCGCACTGTTGACCGACCTGAACGGTGCCAAAGGCCCCCTTGTTTCTTTCGGCCGCTGGCCAAAACCTCACGCCAGCGCCCTTTGCTTGTCGATGGATCTCGATGCCTTCACCGTGTTTGACTTCGTCCGCCGACTCTGGCACTTCAGAGACTCCAGAGACAATACGAGACTCCTGTCTCAGCCCAGTGGTCCGCAAAATGCTGCCGACTGAGCGACCCGCCCAATGTCACCACAAACTCCCGACCTGACATCCCTTCGGGATTGAACATTCGGGCTCTGACTCCCTATCCCAACACGCCGCCACTTGTGGGAGTCTTACGGTCACCCGTACCCACCGCCTGAGGCTGAAGTCAAGATTCGTCCTTTTCTACCCGCGTGTGCTGCCGATGCCTCCTAAACTTGAATTGCTCAATCCGCTGAGCTACCCCCCATGGGACGAACTTCTATCGCAAACCCCTGGCCAGACGTTTTTTCATTCATCACAATGGGCAAAGGTCCTCACTGAGACATATGGGTACCGCCCTTTTTATATATCTCAAGTATCCGACCGAGGTTTCCGCGTCCTGTTTCCGATTATGGAAATCAGGAGCGCAATAACCGGAACGCGAGCGGTTTCTTTGCCGTTCACCGACTACTGCGAACCGTTGTTCGATTCCGTGACGGACACTGACGAGATACTTCACTTTGCGCTGGAGCTTGGACGAAAATCCAAGTGGGCCTTCTTGGAACTCAGATCAACCCTGTCTCAGAATCGTCAACCCAGCGACTCCTATTTGCGACACACCCTCACACTCACGGCGGGGAAGGAAACGGTTTACCAGGGTTTAAGAGACAGCACAAGAAGAAATATTCGAAAGGCGGTAAAGGAAGGAGTCGAGGCGCGGATCTCTCACTCTTGGGAAGCCATGAACCTATTTTACAGACTGCACTGCATTACAAGGCGGAGGCATGGAGTCCCACCTCAGCCAATTCGCTTCTTTCGGAAGATTCAGGAGCATGTCATATCGAACAACAAAGGCTTCGTCGTTTTGGCTTCATACCGAGGCAGAATCGTTGCCGCAGCCATTTTTCTCTACTTTGGGAAAAAGGCCTTGTTCAAGTTCGGAGCCTCCGATGCGAAATATCAGATCCTACGGCCAAGTAATATACTCATTTGGACTGCAATTCAATACTGCCTTGAACATCAATTCGATGCGCTTTGCTTTGGGCGAACACACCCCGGTAATGAGGGTTTGCGACAGTTCAAGAACGGATGGGGAACCATGGAAGATAGAATCAACTATTACCGGTACGACCTGAAGCCTCCGTCATGCCTCAATTCACGATTGCTGAATACGAACATCTCGAGTGCGGAATTCGCCAAACTGCCGCTACCCTTCTTGCGTTTAGTTGGAGCCATACTGTACAGACACTTCGGTTGAGGTGATTCATGAAAAGAAGGAAGGTAAGTCTGTGTTTGAAAGGAAGTCCAGGGAGCCACATATGACTCTGAATATCCTGAACGGGGGCGCCTCCTCTCCTGGCCTCACGGAGGCATACCGCCGTCTGTACCGCAAGGTTCTTCACCTGCATCAGCACGAGAACGTCAGAACCCTTGCCTTGACCAGTCCGGACGTAGCAGAGGGAAAGACCTCGCTAAGCATCAACCTCGCTCTAACCCTCTCGGAGGATGCTTCTCGAAGGGTGACACTCGTCGACTGCGATCTCCGGAAACCCAATGTCGCAAGATACCTTGATGTGCCGCCGCAGGATGGCCTTGGCGAGATAATTTGCAGGACACGTACGCTTCAGCAGGTCGTCATCCAGCCGCTTCCAGATAAAAGCAACTTACGCGTCCTCCTCGCCGGAAGCCTCGACACCCAGATCACCCCTGAACTCTACACGAAGGGGCTGCCACCTGTTCTCGAGGAACTGCGAAAGGAATGTGACCTCGTTATTCTGGACACGCCACCGATTCTCCCCATCGCTGATCACGATTTTCTTTCTGACCTGGTGGACGCTGTTCTTCTGGTCGTCCGGGTGGAGAGAACTCACAGGGCCCTGCTCAAGGCGGCCCTGGAATCGATGGACAGAAATCGGCTCAAGGGTGTGATTGTCAATGGAATTCCCCACAAGGGCTTGGGTTATCAATACTATTACTACCACTAGGACATGCCTGAATCCGGCAGCGCTGAATCAAGCAACGTACACCTCCTAATGACTGCGAGAACCCGCGTCTTACTGTTCGTGGCCCTCCTTGCGACAGTCGGCCTCCTTCTATACAGGAATGTATTGTATGACCTTGGAGCAAGCGTACTTACCCGTGAGGAGGGGTCGCATGGCGTATTCATCCCCTTTATATCCGCCTTCATCATCTGGCAGAGAAGAGAGAAGCTTAGTACCATGAACCCCGCAGGATCCTTGCTCCCAGGTCTGCCGATAGCCGCCTTGGGTTTCCTGCTGCTCATGGTCCGACTGGAGAGCCTTCAAGTTGCCATCTGTTCATTGTCGTTTCTTTTCGTGACAGCCGGCCTCATCGTGAGTTTCTTCGGCAGACAGGTAATGAAGGAGTTGACTTTCCCCTTGTTCTTTCTTGCTGCCATGTTCCCTTTTCCAAGAGGGCTCTATGAAGTCCTCACGGAATGGATGCGAATCGCGACCACTTGGGGATCTGTAAGTCTCCTGAAGGTGTCCGGGTTTCCTATTTATCGAGAAGGTTACTACGTGAGCATCCCAGGGCTGGATCTCTTCATCGCAGAGGCCTGCAGCGGCATCCGGTATCTCATCCCTTACTTCGTATTCGGCTTGGCATATGCCTTTCTCACAAGGAGAAACCTGATATCCAGATCGATTGTCGTCATCGCCACAGTCCCTTTGTCCATTCTGGCAGGGATCATGCGGCAGACGTCGGTCTTCCTCTCGGCTCACTACATAGGACATTATATGGCGGACCATAGGCCCCATGTCATGATAAGCTGGGCCGTTTTCGGAGTCGTGCTTATCACGGCCATGTGGGTGGACCATAGGATACTTGAAAGACCGATCTCGCCACTCCAAATGGGCACCCCTTCCCCACCATCCTCCCCGTGCCATCAAGGACCTTGAGGGAGTGCTGGATGTCGCTTAATGTAATTTTACATCTTCTGGCCATACCGCTCTGCGTCTCCTTGGCCTGCCTGGCCCTGCTCAGGAGTCCGAAGGCATTCCCCCACCGGATCTTCGCGTTGGCAATGGTCTTGCTGGGCGTGGAGGCGCTTCTCACAGGTCTGAGTGCCCAGACAATCTCTCCGGAAAGGGCGCTTCTGTGGCAGAGGTTGAGGTGGATCGCCGCTGCGATGGTGCCAGGCACGTGGATGCTTTTCAGCCTGAGCTTTCCCCAGGGGGGCAAAACGCCTGCACTGGGGCATTGGAAGTGGGGAATCCTAAGTGCCTACCTTGTCCCGCTGCCTTTCGTGACCCTCTTTTCCTCGCATTTCTTCAATGGCATCGGACTTTCCGATGCAACGGGCGGTTGGTTCCTCCAGATCGGCTGGGCCGGCTACTTCTTCACGATATGCACTTTGGTGAGCGTTGTTCTCACCATGATGTTGCTCGAAAAGTCACTTCGTGCGGCCACGGGCCGAAAGCGTTGGCAGGTCAAGTTTCCGGCCTTGGGGCTCATTGCCCTTCTTGGAGCACGCGTATTTACCGGAAGCCAGGTTTTACTACTGCACGGGGTAGACCTGGAAATCGAGGTCCTCAATGTGGGAGCGCTTCTCGTCGCGACCGTTCTCATATTGCTGGGTCTGCTCAGGGCACGCTTTCTTCACATAGACATCTACCTGTCAGAGACCGCCCTGTACCGGTCTTTCACCCTCCTCATGGTGGGGCTCTATCTTCTGGCCGTCGCCGTTCTGGCAAAGGCCCTCTCCCACTTCGCAGGAACCCAGGCCCTGACCTTCCAGATTCTCCTTGTGTTTTTGGCCTTTGTGGGCTTGGCCGCCCTGATTCTGTCAGACCGGGTCCGCTTGCTGACCAAACAATACATCAGCCGGCATTTCAAGAGGCCGCATTACGACTACCGCAAGGCCTGGTTGGCGTTCACCGAGAGAACAGCTTCCTTGCTCGACGAAAAGGCCCTCTGTAACGCCGTCGTCAAGATAGTCGCGGAAATGTGCGACACCCTTTCGATAACGCTTTGGCTCACCCAAACTACCCAAGACACGTTCCGGTTCGGTGCGTCTACCAGTGTCTCGGAAACGCAGGCAAGGGACTTCTTGGCCCATGCTGGAGGGTCAGCACTCCTTTGGCGAATCACGTATAGCGATCAGAGGATCATCGATCTCGCGGATCCGAAGGTGCGGCTAGCTCTGCAAATCGGGGAATCTGAGACGCGCGCTATCGAGCAAGCCAGGATCCGGTATTCCCTGCCCCTGATGATCAAGAGAGAGCCATTGGGCATCCTCACACTCGGAGATCGTGTCAGTGGAACACCCATCTCCTCGGAGGAGAGCGATCTACTCTCCACAATTGCCTATCAGACGGCTGCCAGTCTGTGGAACTTGAGCCTCACAGAAAGACTCAACGAAGCAAGGGAAATGGAGGCCTTCCACAAGGTCGCAGCCACGTTTGTACACGATCTGAAGAACATGGCAGCAAAGCTATCGCTTCTCATACAGAATCTGCCGCTCCATTTCGACAACCCCGAATTTCGACAAGACGCCTTGAAAGCGATAGGACAGACCGTGCTAGGGATCGACAGAATGTGCAGCCGCGTCTCCCTCGCCGAGCGGTCCGCGGACATACGCCTGACAGAAGTCGACCTGAACGAACTGGTGAGTTCCACTCTCTCGGGGCTCGAGGTTTTCACAAACGGCTGCCTTGTAACAAACCTCCAGCCTCTGCCCAAGTTACTCCTCGATCCAGAACAAATGCGCAAGGTGATCACAAACCTTGTCATGAACGCAAGCGAGGCAACCGGCGGAACCGGGGAAGTCCTCGTCGAGACCGGGTCTTGTGATGGTTGTTGGGCGATCATTACGGTTACGGACGACGGATGCGGTATGTCACAGGAATTTCTCGATCAAGATCTCTTTCGGCCCTTCCGCACGACCAAGAAACATGGAACCGGGATCGGACTGTTCCACTCCAAGATGATCGTTGACGCGCACCAAGGAAAGATCGAAGTCAGGAGTGCAGAGGGCAAGGGAACCGCCTGCAGCGTGCTCTTGCCCACCGAGAGAAGGCAACGGCAAGAGAAGTAAGCGCCATGGCAGCCTCATGCAGATTTGGCGGCATTTGCGCCTCGAGGGCGGTATCCGGACATCAGGTCTTCCTTCAATGATCGGCGTTATGGCTACATATGAGGATAGACGCGTCGTTGAGGAGTTCTTTGAACTGTTTAAGACCCCCTGGGAATTCTACAGGCCAGGCCGGTCTTATGCAGTGCTTCTCTGCAATACGGACATCTCTCATTTCCCGGATGCGACGCTAACCGTCATCTACGGTTCTGATAGGAAGAGCCTCGATTCCGCACTCCAGATTCATCCCGTCTGCCAGGTTGTGCCTTTGGAGATGAATTGGAATGGGTCTTCCTTCTGCATCTTCCATGCATTATCCGAGCTCAGGGGTAATCACGATGCCTTTCTCACAGCAGGCCGGCCGGCGAGACGTTTCGGCCTCATAACCAACCACAAGGGTCGCAGCATTGCGCGTCTCGGATACGATCTCTTTCGCGAGGCCGGGACTATCCTTTCTTCCGGGCAACCTTCTGAATGGGCCGGTGTGCCCACACTCGAACTTCATATTAGCATTCTGCGCGAACTCATGAGAAGATCGAAGATTCCCTTTGCCGAAATTCCTCCCAGCCCAAATGGCTACGAGTTCATTGTATGTCTAACCCATGACATCGACTTCGCCGGAATCAAAAACCATTTACTCGACTTCACGATGTTTGGATTCCTGTACCGCGCCTTAGTCGTGACATTCTTTCACGCCGTGATGGGAAAAGTCAGCTGGAAAAAGGTAAGAAAGAATCTCCTCGCCGTCCTTTCCCTTCCAGCAGTGCATCTCGGTGTTTTCGAGGATTTCTGGATTCAATTTGGCCGGTATTTGGACTTGGAGGCCGGAGCGAAATCCACCTTCTTTTTCCTCCCCTATAAAGGCCGCTCCGGAAACCCCCTCCTTGCCAGATCACCCTCAAGAAGAGCTTCGAAATACGACGTCGAGGCTCTGTCGCCAATCATCTCGCGCCTCCTCTCTAGCGGGTGCGAAGTTGCTCTTCACGGCATGGATGCCTGGCAGGACCCTGAGGCAGCGAGCCGCGAAAGCAAACGCCTTTCTTCTCTGGCCGGCACACCGGTCAGGGGTGTACGTATCCACTGGCTCTATTTTGATGCGGCCTCGCCCGAAATCCTCGAAGAGGCAGGTCTGACCTACGACTCAACCCTAGGATACAACGATGCGATAGGATTTTATTCTGGTACGGCCCAGGTTTTCCAACCTTTGAAGGCAAAGAACCTCCTTGAACTGCCCCTTACGATACAAGACACGGCGATGTTCTATTCTAGCCGCATGGACCTTGCAGAAGATGAGGCCTTTCTTCTTTGCGCCGATATCATTCAACACCTCTCGGCCTTCGGCGGCGTCCTAGTAGTCAACTGGCATGACAGGAGCCTTGCGCCTGAAAGGCTCTGGGGCGACTTCTACCGACGCCTTCTTGCTAGAATCAAATCTCATGAAGTGTGGTTCGCGACGGGGTTTCAGGCAACGGAGTGGTTTCGCCATAGGCGAAGTGCCAGCTTTACGGAATACTTGGATCAAGACGGTACTCCGACCTTGAAGGTACAGGCGATGCACCCCTCGGAAGGACCTGGCTTGAAACTCAGGCTGTACGGAGATTGGGGCCTGGCCTCTCCACCCTCGGCCGCTGATACCCCATACGCCGAGATGCCCCTGCACGGGCAAATGGAGGTATTCGTATTGCCAAGGAGCAATTTTGGGAGATCCAAGAGTATTTCCTCACGAGAATGACACAGCCTGAAAAATCCGATTCCGCATGTCCTGACACGATTTCCAGATTTTCATCACCTCAAATCAGATACATTGAACGAGAATGAAGAAGACCAGCGTATGCATGATAGCCTATTCTGAGTATCCTTCCGACGCTCGAATCAGGAGAGAGGCGGAGACACTCGCTGCCAATCCACACTTTGCCGTTACCGTAATAGCTTTAAAGGAAGGGCACAGACCACGGACCTATGTGATGGATGGCGTCCGAGTCAGAGAAGTCAATCTGGCTCGGTATCGAGGGACCAGAGCCTGCAAATATATCGCAGCCTATCTCGCCTTTGCCCTCCGTGCCTTCTACCATTGCAGCAAGATCTTCGTACTCGAGAATGTTGACGTCGTACACGTCCACAATATGCCCGATTTTCTCGTTTTCTCAGCTCTATTACCCAGGCTCTTCGGCAAGAAGCTTGTCCTGGATATCCACGACTCCGTTCCCGAGACTTTCGCCTCCAAGTTCGAGATGAAGTCAGCCTTCCTGTTTTGGCTCCTCTGCAAGGAGGAGGCCATTTCTATCCTTCCTTCCAACAGGGTCATCTGTGTGAACCACCCCCAACGGGATACTCTTCTGCGAAGGGGGGTCTCTTCCGGAAAGATGTACGTCTCCATGAACGTTCCTGACCATAAACGCTTTTTTCTGAAATCGAATAACAATCACAAAGCGATCGCTACCAATGCCTTTAACCTGGTTTACCACGGCACGATTACCAGAAGACTGGGGCTGGACATCCTCATCCACGCACTGGCAGGCCTGGTGCCGCAAATCCGATGCATACATCTTCACCTTTGGGGAGACGGTGAGTTAGTGGGTGAAATGAAGGGCCTAGCCGCCACTCTTGGAATACAGGAAAGGGTGCATTTCTATGGGAAGATTCCACTTCCTGATCTCCCCGGCAAACTCAACGCCATGGACCTCGGTGTCGTATCCAACAGAAGGAGCGAGGCAGCCGAATTGATGCTTCCGGTCAAGATGATGGAATACATTGCGCTGGGCATCCCGGTCGTGGCCCCCAGGCTTGCCTGCATCCAATACTACTTCAGCGAGGAGATGGTTTCCTATTACGACCCTGGGGATTCCCAGTCCATGCAGAATGCCATCCTCAGGATGTACCTCGATGAACCCGGCCGGCGTCGACAGGGAGAGCAGGCTCGAGAGTTCCTGAAGCGATATGGTTGGGAAGGACAGTCACAGGATTTCCTCAATTTCTACTCAGACATACTGCAGAAAGGGTGAAGCTCTATTGTCTCTCCCTCCCATGAAAAAGTCGAGATTTGCACTCGTCGGATGCGGCAGCATCGCCAGAAAGCATGTGGAAGTGATCACCAGGTTCCTTCCCGGAGCCGAGATCGTCGGATTCTGCGATGTCACCTACGAGCGGGCCAAGGCTTACTCAGACAAATTCGGGGCCCCCGCGTTCCGCGACATTCGAAGCATGATGACTGAGATCCGGGAAGATGTCGACATCGTGAGTGTTCTTACACCCAGTGGAATCCATTGCGAAAACGTCTTGGAACTCGTTGAGTTCCGTAAACCCCTTGTCGTTGAAAAACCGATCGCGCTCAAACTCGATGAGGCTGACGAGATTCTCAGAGCGTGTGACTCTCACGATGTGAAGGTCTTCGTGGTTCATCAGAACCGCTACAATCTTCCAATCATAAAGGCACGCGAAGCATTTGAAAAGGGTCGTTTGGGTAAGCTGGTCATGGGAACCGTCCGTCTGCGATGGAAACGCGACCAGGCCTATTACGATGCCGCAGATTGGCGCGGGACATGGGCCTATGACGGCGGTGTCTTCACCAACCAGGCGAGCCATCACATCGACATGCTCACATGGTTCATGGGCCCGGTCCTCAGCGTGAAGGCGGTGGGGATTACGCGTCTGGTGAAGATCGAATGCGAGGATACCGGGGCAGCCATCCTCAGGTTTTCTAACGGCGCCCTTGGAGTCCTTGAAGTTACCACAGCTACCAGACCGAAGGACCTGGAAGGATCGATCAGCATCTTAGGGGAGAAGGGAAGCATCGTCATAGGCGGGTTTTTCATGAATGAGTTGGTCACCTGGGAATTCGAAGAGAGGGAACCCGAGGACGACCTCGTCTTTGAAAGATACGGAAGGAACCCGGAGGGCTGGGGTTACAACCTGGGAGAGTACCTGAAAGGAGTGATCCACTCGCTGGAAGATGGCAGGGCCGGCCTCGTGGATGGCCTCGAAGGCCGGAAATCACTAGAGCTGATCAGCGCCATTTATGAGTCCATAGAGACCGGTAACGAAATCAACCTGAGGTTTCAGCCTAAGAAATGCAGACTGGGAGTCACAGCGAGGAAATGAGACACTATAGACTCTATCTCGGCGTCCTGTTGGGAGAGGATGCGGTAGTGGAGGATTACTGCGTGCTCGGTGTTCCACCCAGGGGCACACTTGAAGGCGAAATCCAAACAGTCATTGGGCCCAACGCCCATTTACGAACCCACACGGTGATTTACGCCGGCAATAGGATCGGCAGGAATTTCCAGACTGGCAACAAGGTCAATATCAGGGAGTCCAACGATATAGGCGACAATGTCAGCATTGGAACGATGACCGTGATCGAGCACCACGTGAAGATCGGAAACAACGTCAGAATCCACACCCAGGTCTTCGTACCCGAGTATTCCATCCTGGAGGAGAACGCGTGGCTTGGGCCGAACGTGGTCCTGACGAATGCCAAGTATCCTCTCTCTCCAGGGGCCAAGCAGAGCCTCAAGGGGCCGATCGTCAGGAACGGCGCGAAAATAGGAGCCAATTCGACGATTCTCCCGGGTGTTATCATTGGGGAAAACGCCCTCGTGGGTGCAGGATCAGTGGTCGTGAAGGATGTCCCCGGCCAGGCGGTTGTCGCAGGCAACCCAGCAAGAGTCATCAACCAAATCTCCGATCTGCCCTATTGACGCTGCCACCAAGCAAGGAAGACACGTGAATATACCCCTCGTAGACCTGAAGGCGCAATATGAGAGTATCAAACATGAACTCGACGAGGCGATTTCGGCAGTCATTTCAACCGCCGCCTTTATAGGGGGACCTTTCGTCAAGTCCTTTGAAGAAGCCTTTGCCAGTTTTTGCGGAGTAAGACACTGCGTCGGCGTGGGGAACGGAACTGACGCGATCTATATCGCCCTCAGGTCCCTGGGCATCGGGCCAGGCGATGAAGTGATCACCGCAGCCAGCAGCTTCATTGCAACCTCCGAAGCGATCACCATGACGGGCGCCAGAGTCGTTTTCGTCGACATCAATCCTGCTACCTACAACCTTGACGTCAAAAAGCTGGAAGCAAAGCTGACCCCAAAAACGAAGGCAATCGTTCCCGTTCACCTCTACGGTCAGCCGGCTGAGATGGACCCCATTCTCCTAATTGCCGGGAAACACAACCTGAAGGTCGTAGAAGATGCAGCCCAGGCCCACGGTGCAGAATACAAGGGACGCAAAATAGGTTCGATCGGTCACATGGCCTGCTTCAGCTTTTATCCGGGAAAGAACTTAGGGGCCTATGGCGATGGCGGCGCTATCCTGACCGATGATGCCGAACTCGCGGAGAAGGCCAGGATGATTGCCAACCACGGAAGGCTGGACAAGTACAACCACAAAATCGAGGGAGTGAACAGCCGTCTGGATGGACTCCAGGGGGCGATACTGAATGTCAAGCTCAGGTATCTCCCTCAGTGGACGGAAGCCCGCAGGCGTAACGCCTGCCTCTATACGGATTACTTGCGCGATACCGGGTTGGTGACGCCGGTGGAGATCCCCGGGGTCAAGGCCGTATATCACCTCTATGTTGTGCGAGTCCAAAGAGGGAAACGGGAGAAATTTCAAGACTTTCTCAGGTCCCACGGTATAGCCACCGGGGTTCACTATCCCATCGCTCTCCCCAACCTCCTGGCATATGATTATCTGAAGCATGACGCAGCCGATTTTGCCGAGGCAACCAGCGCGTCCCAGGAAATCGTCTCCCTCCCAATGTATCCCGAACTTGGGGAAGCGCAGATCGCCTTTGTTGCAGAAAAAGTGAGACAGTTTGCGGAGACCGGATAGGCGCCCGCTGATCGGCTTCTCCTGACAGCTCACGGCTCTTACGTGCAGATATTCTCATCCTTGAATAGGACGCTCTTCGACAACCGGCAGAAATCCATCA
>CAYLMK010000034.1:0-48962 GCA_964384945.1 uncultured Thermodesulfobacteriota bacterium
AAGAGAATACCTCTAAATTTCCTGTCTCATGCCCCGAATAGCGAAAGTGGGGCTAATAGCTCAAGTCACTTCATGGCTACTTCGCCGTCAGGGCACCGAGGCGGGAGAGTCCTTTCATCAGCAGCGGCGGAAGCACGACCGCGACCGGCCCGATCCGGTATTGAATATACTCGAAAACCACCCCGCCGATCGATACGGTGTCAAGGTAAGCATACTGGATCCTGACGGGTCCCTGCCGGATCGTCCCTTTCTGAAGGACTTCGATCCCGGCATCCCGGCAGGCCTGGAGCCGGGCCTCGATGTCCCGGACGTAGAACCCGATGTGATGCAGGCCCTCGCCCCTCTCACGCAGGAACTCCGAGTGGATGCTCTCGCCTTCCAGAATCTGGATCAGCTCGAACTGGACCGGGCCCACCTGGGCGATTCCGATCTTTCCCCGGATCGTGACCGGCACGCCCCGGTTCGTGCAGTCCTCTGTTTCCCCGTCCATGACCGTCCACGGGCCGAGGCCGAACACCCTGTCGTAGTAGCGGGCCGTCTCGTCCGTGTCGCGGACCACGAATCCGAGTTGCCCGATGACGGGCAGCCGAAGCCTCCTCCGCACGGCCTCAGGGACCTCGAGGGCGCGAAGCGTCTGCGGGTCCTTCATGATTCCCCTCCTTCTTCCCTATTGGGGAAGCCCCTTCTTCCGGCTTTTGTACTCCTCCAGGGCCCTGAGAAAATGCTCTTTCCGAATTCCGATGTTGAACGGCGGGGTCTCGCACCGGTCCGGGTTGTCCCGTATGTATTCCCCGATGGCGAACCCCAGGGCCCGGTCGCAGACCCAGCCGATTTCAGAGCCGACAAAGCCCTCGGTCAGCAGGGCGATTTCGTCCATGTCCACGTTTCCGTTCAGGGGACGCCCGTCGTTCCGGATGGCGAGGATCTTCTTCCGGGCCTCCAGGCCGGGCACGTCGAGCTCCAGGATCACGTCGAACCGGCCGGCCCGCAGGATCGCAGGGTCGAGCAGGTCCGGCCTGTTCGTTGCGGCCAGCACGATCGCGTCCCCGAGCACCTCGATCCCGTCCATTTCGGTCAGGAACTGGCTGATCACCTTTTCGGTCACGCGGGCGTCCGCTTCCCCGATCCCCCGGACCGGAATCAGGGCGTCGATCTCGTCGAAGAACAGGATGCTGGGCGCCGCGAGCCGGGCCTTTCGGAAGACCTCCCGAACCCCCTTCTCGCTCTCCCCGACCCATTTGGAGAGCAGCTCGGGCCCCTTGACCGCAATGAAGTTCCGCTGGGTCTCGGTGGCCAGGGCCTTGGCGAGCATCGTCTTGCCGGTCCCGGGCGGGCCGGTCAGCAGGATGCCCTTGGGAGCAGGGCAGTTCATCTCCTTGTAAAGCTCCCGATAGCGGATGGGCCACTCGACGACGTGCTGAAGCCTCGCCTTCACATCCTCCAGGCCGCCGATGTCGTGCCAGTGCACCTCGGGGATCTCGACGAAGATCTCCCGGATCGCGGAGGGATCGACCATCTTCAGGGCGTTCAGAAAATCGTCCATCGAGAGGGTCAGCTCCTCCATGAACTCCAGCGAAAGCCCTTCCTGAAGCATGTTCGTGGTCTCCATGAGCGTTCGCAGGCGATAGAGGGCCGCCTCCCGGCACAAGGCCTCCAGGTCCGCGCCCACGAAACCGTGGGTGATCTCGGCAAGCTTCTCCAGGGAGACATCTTCCCCGAGGGGCATGCCCAGCGTGTGGATCTGAAGAATTTCGAGCCGGGCCTGCCTGTCCGGAATCTTGGTCGCGATCTCCCGGTCGAAGCGGCCCGGCCTGCGCAGGGCGGGATCGATGACGTTGGGGATGTTCGTGGCACCGATGACGATCACCTCGCCCCGTGATTTCAGGCCGTCCATGAGAGCGAGCAACTGGGCTACGATCCTCTTCTCGACCTCTCCGGTCACCTCGGTCCGCTTCGGGGAGATGGCGTCGATTTCGTCGATAAACAGAATGCTGGGCGCCTTTTTCGCGGCCTCCTCGAAGAGCCCGCGGAGCTGCGCCTCGCTCTCTCCGTAAAACTTGTTCACGATCTCCGGGCCGTTCACGCTGATGAAGTGGATGTTCGCCTCGTTCGCGACGGCCTTGGCGATCAGGGTCTTTCCGGTTCCGGGAGGGCCGTGCAGCAGGACGCCTTTCGGAGGGTCGATGCCCAGCCGCTGAAAGACCTGAGGGTGCTTCAGGGGAAGCTCGATCATCTCGCGAATCCTCTGGATCTCCTCCCAGAGGCCTCCGATGTCCTCGTAGGTGATGCCGGTCTTCACCTTTCCGGGCGCCTCTTCGGCGCCGTCCTGCTCGATCCGGATCTCGGTCTGCGGGCCGATGACGACCTCCGGGGCCGGGTAGGCCTCCACGAGCCTGTAAAGGCGGAAGCCGGAACCCATGAAGCGAACGCGGAACTGGTTGCCCACCATCAGGGGCATGCCCTGAATCATGCGGCGAATGTAATCGGGGTCCTGCATCCTCGCGGCGGAGTCGGGGTTGGCGAGGGACAGCCGGACCCGGGTCGCATTCCGGGGGTCGGCCCGGGCCACCTCCACGTAGTCGTCCAGACCCACGCCCGCGTTCTCGCGAAGCACCCCGTCCATCTGGATCTGGGAATTTCCCCTGTCGTACATCAGGCAATGCATGGCCCGGGCCAGGGTCCTCTTCTTTCCCTTCATGAGCACGATGTCGCCCGGCCTGACGCCCAGCTTGTCCATTTCGTTCTTGTCCATCCGGACGATATGCAGGCCCACATCCTTCTTGAGGGCCTCCACAACCCGCAGCGATATGGCTTTGTCGCTCATCTCCTTTTCCGTATCCTCTTGGCGGCGATTGATCGGCGCATGGGGACCGCTCCGTGTCGACTCACGGGCCGGGCTTGCCTTCCCCCCGGACCATTCCCAGCAGAACGCGATAGGGCCCGGGCGTTCCGGGCGGCACGAAGGCCACACGGTCGCCGGGGAAGACGTCCTCGTCGAGCCTCTGGATCACGCCGTTCCGAAACACGGCCTCGATCCTCTCCTCCGGCAGACCGAGATCTCTTGCGAGACCGCGCCCGGACCTGCCTGCCGCGGGGATGGGCTTCTCCAGGCAGTCCGGCAGGCCCTTGTCCTTCATCCAGTAGCGAAGAAACCCGAAGAGCCGGATGGTCACGGTCCCCGGTTGCCTGCTTTCCGTCATCGCAAGACTCCCTTCTCTGCAAGGACGTACGGACCTGTCGGGAGGCTCGAGCGCCTTGTCGGGAAACACGGGCACGAGGGCCGCAGCAAGGGTCGGCCCGGGAATCATCTTCCAGGGTTCACGATGCCCCGGGTTCTGTCAAGGGTCGTGCCTCTCTCGTAACGGCCCGGAAAAGCGGAGGCGCATGGCCGACCTGCGGCATGCGCCTCCGCTTGCCGAATCTACCCGTACCCGACGCCTTCCTTCTCCGCGCAAAATCCAGGGCGTACCCCCTGTGCAAGGGAGCCCCTAAAAGCGATAGGAGAACTGAAGGTGAATCGCCGACCAGTAGCCGACCACTTCCATGTCGTTCAGCTCGGTGTCGGGCGGAAGGCCTCCGAGTTGCTGCGTGATGGACTGATCCACACCGCTCGGGTTGCCGTTGCGCTCGCTGCTCCGGAAGGAGAACGAATAGGCCGCGGACAGGTCCAGGCCGCCCAGGTGGAGCGTCGAGCCGAACGTGAGGTGGTGATCCAGGACCACCGGGGCGAGATAGTTCGCGAAGTTGTCCGCGGTCACGACCTCGCCGTAGTTGTAACCGAGGCTCACGCTCATCATATCCATCAGCCTGTAGGTCCCGCCCACGGCCAGGACCATGGAATCTTCGTAGCGGAACGGAACCGTGAGGCGGTCGACGCCCGTCACGGCGAGGAATGTATCCACGTCGCCGCCGTAGAGCTTGATCAGCATGTCCGAGTTGGTCTCGGACCAGAAGAGATACCGGAAGTCCATGCCCACGAGGACCTTCTCCATCGGCTCGAAGGCGAGCCCCACGCCCACGACCGGCGGCGCCTCGAAGCCGCTCACCTTGGTCCTCATGTCGTTGAAATCCAGGATGCTTCCGTGCGGGAAGGCAGGGGAGCCGGGATTCGTGGGATCCGTGGGCAGCCCGCTCACGTCGAGTTTCACGAAGGCATCCGAGCCGCGCGAGGAGAATTCCGCCATGTAGGCCTGGGTCTCCCCGGAAAAGCCGATCCGAAGGCTCTCAAAGGGCTTGTAAAGGACCCCGAACCCGAAGGAGAAGCCGAAGCTGTCCGCCTGGCCCATGTTCAGGTAGGCCCGGCCGAGCGGTGCCATCAGATCGAGCGTCATGTACTCGATGCCGAAACGCATGCCCACGGAGAGCTTGTCCGACAGGGCATAGGCGGCCGCCGGCGACAGGCGCAGGTGAATCCACTCCGAGTAGGCGTTCAGCCGGGACCGGCTGTCCCCCGGGGTCAGCGGACTTGCATTGAAGTAGTTCGATACGATGGTGTAGTCGGTCGCCAGGGCGTCCGGTGCGGCCAGGGAGAAGCCCAGGGCCAGCTTGTCCCCCTTCCGGTGCAGAACCGCCCCGGCCACCGGCGCCAGCAGGAAGCGGTCCTTGTTGTAGGTGCCGTCGGCGTTGTTCGGATTCGTGAAGCGGAACTCCCCCGGAAAGATCAGGGTGATGTTCGCGTCGGCCACGCCTCCCTCGACAAAGGCCATCCCGGCGGGATTCACGTTGATTCCCGTTGAATCGTCCGCCACCGCGATGTCGAACCCCCCGCGGCCGATCGACTTGGCGCTGAAGCCCATGGCCCTGGTCCCGTTGATGAAGGCCGCCGCCTCGCCGGACACCAGACAGAGCAGCAGCAGGGACAAAACGGTTACGCGCAGAAACCCTCTCCACATGCAGACGCTCATCACTTCCCCCCTTTTTCTTCGGTTACCGATGCACAGGCTCTACGACTTCCTTTCCCTTTCCCTCCTATGGAACGGCGCCCCCCGACCTCAGGCCAGCTCCAGATCCAGGACGCGCAACTCCTTGCCCTGAAGAACCTCGGTCGAGTCGCCCCTGCATTCCGGGCAGTGGAAATCCAGGTTGCGCACCCGGAATTGCTTCCGGCACGCGCCGCAGAAGGCCACGAGCGGGACCACCACCACGTCCAGTTGAGCGCCTTCGGCCTGGGTGTCTTTGGCTGCGAATTCGAAGCAGAACTGGAGCTGCTCTTTGATGATCGAGCGCAGCTCGCCGGCCTGGATGGTGATTCTGGCGATCTTGCCTCCCCCGTGCTCGTTCACGACGCGAAGCGCGATATCGATGATGCTCTGGGCGATGCCGAGTTCGTGCACGGAAGATCCCCTGTGCCCTTTCCCCCACCCCGAGGCTAGGCTCCTTTCTCCGGCACCCCCGGCTTCAGGAGACGGCGCTCGAAGAGAAACGAGATCAACCGCCCCAGGTTCACGGCCGTGAAGAGAAGCGGCACGGCCCAGATCTCGGTGAAAAGGAAACGTTTCAGCTTGATGTTCTTCTTGTTGTAGTAATACATTTTCTTTCCTGCCATGGGAAACTCCTCATCCTGTCCTTGCGGACGGCACGGTGGAACTCGCTAAACTATTGCGCAGGGGGCGTCATGGCAGCGGCCACGACCTTCTTCCCTTCCATCTCTTCCCGGATGGCCTCGATGTCGAAGGGCACCCCCTTGTTCGGATCCCTCTTCAGGCTGATGGCGCCCGAAGGACACTTGCTGATACAGGCACCGCAGCCCATGCACAGGTCATAATGGTATTTGAGTTCCTTTTTCCCGTCGGCCTTCGTGACGATCTCCCGCGCCTCATACGGGCAGGAGGTGCAACCCCCGTCCAGATTGCATTTCGCCGGGTCCGTGACCACCGAGTAGCCGGAGGGGGCCGTGATCTTCAGGTCTCGAAGCCCCGGAATCCTGCGCGCCATCCTCTCCACCTCGGTGCCGAAGCAGCAGCAACTGCAGCAGGAGCAGAGGACGCCGGCCCGGTAGCCGGTGGCGTCCTTGTACCAGATCGACAGGGCGTACCCCTTTTCGTAGTTCTCCTGCATCCGCTGAATCGCCTCCTGTGCCGTCACGCGCCGGGCGTTCATGCGGGGCATGTGGGTTGTCACGAAGTCCACGCCCATGTCTCCGAAGAACAGGCACGTGTTGATGGGCTGGCAGGGGTCCTTGCCCATGGCGGCCTTCTCGAGCCGGCACGGGCAGTCCACGAAGGCGAGCTTGTCGTAGTTCTTGATGATGATCTTCTGGGCCCGCTCGAACGGGGCGACCTTCTTGGCGATCTCCATGGGCACCGTGATGTCTTGGGCAACGGGAAGCTTCTTGGCGTGCTCCGGGATCATGACCTTGCAGTGGTACCGGTCCATGACATAGGTATAGAAACCGCGGGTGAGCGCCCAGTCCGGGTGTTTGTTGCCAAGCCACCGCAGGATGGTGCTCGCCGCCATGACATAGTGATCGTAAATGGTGTAGTAGAGGTAGCCGTGGATCATATTGAAGACGCGCAGGATTCCGCCGGCACCCTCTCCCTGCGTCTTCCACATGGCCTTGGTGGAGTCTTTCATGAGCGGCATATCTTCCTCCTTTTTCCCTGAAATTCCCGGCGCCGGGATTCAGGCCTCCAGTTTACGCAGTTCACGCCGCATGATCTTCCCGGTGCTCGTCTGGGGAAGCCCTGCGACGAAGCTCACCGACCGCGGCACCTTGTAGGGCGCCAGGTGCTCCTTGCAGTACGCGATGATCTCCTCGGCGGAGGGCTTCGCGCCATCCTTGGGCACGATGTAGGCCTTGGCCAGCTCTCCCTTCACAGGGTCTTGGACGCCGCCCACCGCAACCATCGCGACCGCAGGGTGCTGTTGAAGCACCCGTTCGATCTCCGCGGGGTATATGTTGTACCCGCCGGTCAGGATCATGTCCTTCAATCGGTCGACCACATACACGTAGCCGTCTTCGTCCATCCTCGCAATGTCGCCCGTGTGCAGCCACCCGTCCGGCTCGATCGTCTCCCGGGTCGCCGATTCGTTGCCGTAGTAGCCGGTCATCACGATGGGCCCTCTGATCATCATCTCGCCGGGCTGGTTGGGCCCCAGCACCCTGGCCGGATCCTCAGCGTCCACAATCTTCACGGAGCAGTAGGGCAGCGGAACACCGATCGAACCGTGGCGGTTCTCGCCGTAAAAGGGATGGGTGGTGCCGAGGCCCGAGATCTCGGTCATGCCCCAGAGCTCGAGCAGGGGGCACCCGAACCGCTTCTCCACCTCCTCCATGACGTTTACCGCGATCGTCTGGCCGCCGACCGTGCATTTCCGCATGGCACGGAAGTCGCAGCGGTCCAGGCTCGGATGGTTGAGAAGCATGATGTACATGGCGGGCACGCCTTCGAACATGGTTGCCCGATGCGATCGGATCGCATCCACCACCGCCTCTTCGCTGAACCGCTGGATCAGAACCAGGGTTCCGCCCGTCAGGAAGGTCCCGTTCATGACCACGTTTCCGTATACGTGCGCCGTGGGCAGGCTCGTGACCACCACGTCCTCGTGGGTCTTCATGTGCGTGTTCGCTGTGAGCTTGGAATTGAGCAGCACGCCCCGGTGCGTGAGCATCGCCCCCTTCGGGTGCCCCGTGGTGCCCGACGTGTAGCCGATCGTGGAAAGATCCAGGGGGCTCACCTCCTCCGGCCGCAGTTCCTCGGCCCCCTTCTCCAAAAGGCGGCCGAAGGGAATCGCCGGCGAAGGGGCCTCCTCTCCGTACACCACGACGTTCCGGAGCGTCTTGGCCTCCTTGAGGATTCCGATCACGCTCGGCGCCTTGTCCGGCGAGGTCAGGAGCGCGGAGGCCCCGCAGTCGTTCACTACGTAGAGAACCTCTTCCGGCGTGAGCATCACGTTGACCGGGTTGACCACCGCCCCGATCTTGAGCGTTCCGTAATACCCGATGATCCACTCCCAGCTGTTCTGCGAGTAAATGGAAACCCGGTCGCCCTTGCCGACCCCGAGCTCCCTCAGGCTGTTGCCCAGCCTGTTCGAGAGCCGGTCGATCTCCAGAAAGGAAAACCTCCGGTCCTGAAAGATGAGCGCGGTCTTTTCCCCGTACCTGCGCGCGCACGCCCCGGGAAGCTTGCCCAGCGTATCCATGTCGCCTTTCGTCCCTCTCTGCTACCGGTTCTCCCCGGCGGCCGCAAGGGCCGCCCGCGATCCTCCTGCGTCTACCTGGCCTTGGGCATGGGCGCGGCGGCCTTTTGCTTCACGCCGAGCCGGTCCTTGAGGATCTTGGACATCTTGATCCCCATGGCCGAACAGGTCCATACGCAGGGCAGGCCCATGGATTCGGGAAACGCGCTCGTGTCGCAGACGAAGAGGTTCTTGATCCGGCTCTCGAAGTTGGTGTCCACGTGGTCCCCGATGCGGACCGAGGCGCAGGGATGAGCGGCAAAGGGCTTGCAGGAGAAGATGTCCTCGCAGCCGGCGGCCTTCAGGATCTTGGCGGCGTGCTCCTCTCCCTTCTTCAGCTTCTTCCAATCATTCTGCGTCAGGGGCTTGGAGAACGACCCGTTGTCGTAAATGGTTCCTCCCAGGTCGTCCTTGATCTTCGTCATGATGCTCACGGCCTGGCCGAACTTCCCGAATTTCGGCAGATAGGACCAACCGCCCCCCACGGTAGCGCTGGCCAGGTACATGCCCCACGTGTGCATGACCGGCGAGAGGACGAAGCCGTCACTCAGCACGAAGCTGTCGTCGAAGATTCCCATGTCGATGTCTTTGACGGTCGGCTTCTCCTTGTGAAAGCCGTAAGTAAACCACAAGGCGTCGAACCCGAACTTGTCCCCTGCCTCTTTGATCCCGGAAGCCCGCAGGATCAGCGGCGAACCCAGCCCGCCTGCGCAGAGGACGACCGTCTTGCCATAGTACTTGTCCCCCTTCCTGGTCTCCACGCCGACGACCTCTCCCTGCTCGACCAGGGCCCGAGTCACCTCCGCCTTGGTCACCAGATCCGCCCCTTTCGCGCGGGCGGCCTCCACCGGGACCCTGCCGGACCACTTCGCGCCCGTGGGGCATCCCTTCATGCAGGCCCCGGAATCGCACTTGGCCGGGTCGATGAACTTCTTGAATTTCTGAAAGTTGTACCCCAGGCCGTTGGCCACCTCGAGCAGGCGCATCTGGTTCGCGCCGATGAGCTTCTCCGGAAAATTGTCGACGACCCCCATGTAGTCGTGGGCCTCGTCCACCTCCTGTTTCAGATCGACGCCCGCCTTCTCGAACATGCCGGGATAGGGGGGAGAGGCGGAGCCGCAACTCATGACGGCAGAGCCGCCCACGGTAAGGCAGCGGGCAACCATCATGCCCTCCTTGGTCGAGAGCAGGCCGAGCTTGTCGAAGAGCAGCAGGCCCGGGATCTGCTTGCCCAGAAGCCACTGGGGATGGTAGGCACCCCTTTCGAGCATCAGGACCTTCTGGCCCGCTTCGGCCATCTTGTGCGCAATCGTCGCCCCGGCCGGGCCGGTGCCCACAACGATGACATCGTATTGCTTCTCAGTCATGACCCGTCTCCTCTTCGGGTTTCAGGTTTGGGACAGGGATCGCGACGTTCTGTCTTCCTAGAAATTGAAGAAACCGTCGAGCGCCGCCTCCTCCACGTCGAAGACCGTGTCGTGGGGCGAGAGCTTCTCCCGGGTGAAGAACGCGGGCAACCGGTCGTCACGGCTCGAGAAGCCCGCCCTGTCGTTGAAGGCCTTCTCGGTCTTGAGAACCTTCATGCCCAGGGCGCCGAATTCCTCCTGGCCGATCGGCCGGCCGAGGACCACGCTCAGCATCTCCAGCACTCCTTCCAGGCCCTTCGGCACGTCGAGCACCGCAAAGGCGATGAAGATGCACAGGCCCGCCGTGTCGAGCACGGCGGTGGCGATCTGGAGGTTCCGGGAGAGTTCCACCTGGTTGTCCTTTCCCAGGGGATTGACCGTGCCGCCCACGTTCATCACGTTCGTCGCCACTGCGTAGCCGGAGGTGTGATCCGCGCCCATCGTGGAGGTGCAGTAAGTCACCCCGATCCCCTTGACCGCCCGGGGATCGTAGGCCGGCAGCCCCTGCCGCTTGACGACCGGAACCCGGACGACGCCGAAGACCTGCCCTGTCACGGCCGCGCCGTTGCCCAGGATCTTGCCCAGGTGGGTCCCCTTGCCGATCTCCTCGATGAGCTCGATCGCACCCTTCGCATCGCCGAAGGACTTCAAGCCCGCCTCCATGGCGACCCCGAGGGTCACGCCGGCCTCGATCGTATCGATTCCGATATCGTCACAGAGCCGGTCGATCCGGGCGATCACGTCCAGGTCATCGATCCCCAGGTTGGAGCCGTTCATGACGATGGTTTCGTATTCCAGCCCGGAGGTCAGGTAGTTGCCCTGTTTGTCGAGGTAGGTGTTCGAACAGCTGATCACGCAGCCCGGGTGGCAGGGGTGGGAAGGAACGCCCTTGCGTTCCTTGATGATCTCGGTCATCAGCTCGCCGCTGATCCTGTGGGCCCCTTCAAACCGGCCGGTGCTGAAGTTGCGGGTCGGCAGCCCGCCGGCCTCGTTGATGATGTTCACGACGATGGCCGTGCCGAACCCTTTCAGGCTCTCGTTGGTGACCGGATGCTCCTGGAGAGCCTCCACCAGCTTTTTCGACCCGGCCCGGAAGGCCTCCAGGTCCTTGACCTTGATTCTCTCCGTGCCGGCATCGTCCAGGACGATTGCCTTCAGGCCCTTGGCGCCCATGACCGCCCCGAGCCCCCCCCTTCCGGCGTGCCGGGCCGGGTTCCCGTCCATGTCCGTCACGGCCACGCTCGCCATGGAGAACCTTCTCTCCCCCGCGCTCCCGATCGAGATCGCGGAGACCTTCTCCCCATGGTCCTCCCGGATCTTCCTGGCCAGGGGGTAATTGTCGAGCCCTTTCCAGGCATCGGCCGGGAAAAGGGCGGCGCCGTCCTTCTGCAACTTGAGGCCGTAAAGTTTTCCCGGCCGCGCCGCCCCCTCGATCACGATGGCCGCGTAGCCCAGGCGTGCGATCTTCTGCGACGCGGTTCCCCCGACGTTGGCCTCTTTGATGCCGCCCGTCAGCGGGCTCTTGCCGCCCACCGAGAGCCTTCCGGAGCAAGGCGCCGTGGTGCCCGTGAGAAGGCCCGGGGCAAAGACGAGCTTGTTTTCGGCGGAAAGGGGATGGCAATCCGGCGGGACCTCGTCGGCCACAAGGCTCGATGTCAGTCCCCGGCCCCCCAGATCCCGGTAGCCTGGCGGAACGGACTCGATCTTGACCTGTCCGGTCGTCATGTTCACTCGAAGGATTTTCTTGTCCATCATCAGGGCTCCTTTTCTGCTGAGCAGGTTCCTGGAGGTCTTGCCTGCCTTCCCGCCTCGACGCGCCCTTCGCCCGCGGCCGGGCTCGGCGCCCCGGGCAAGCGAGCAAGAACCGTACCAGAAAACGGCAGAGGTCTCGGTAAATCTCGCCGCCCGCCGAACCTTTTGAAAAAACTAGGAAAAAGCAGAGAAGAGAACACGTGGCCGACCGGCAAAGACCCGGCAGGAACGGGCTTCCCTTTGATTCAACCGTGGAACATGCATGGTTCACTTTTCATGGAACTTGACCCAAAGCCCTCGCGGCCGCAGCCGCGTTTTGGGAGGGCTGGCACCGTCGCTCACGACCGCGCCCTGGACCCCGATGGGGGCCGCACGATCCCGAGCTGCCTGCGCTTGCGGTAGAGTGTGCTTCGGGAGACCCCCAGTTGCCTGGCCGTCTCGCCGAGGTTCCCCTGCGCAGACTCCAGGGCCCGCTCGATCCTGGATCTTTCCATGGCCCTCCGGCCAAGATGCAGAGACTCCGCCGCTGCCGTCTCTTGCCGCAGGAGATGGTCCGGCAGATGTTCGGGCAGGATTTCCTCCCCTTCTGCGAGGTGCGCCGCAAACTCGATGCAGTTCTCCAGCTCGCGAATGTTGCCCGGCCAGTCGTGGTCGTAGAGCCTCTCCATCGCCTCGGGATGGATCCGGCGGATCTTTTTCCCGAGTTTCCCGGCGCATGCGGCAAGGATCGATTCGGCCAGCAACCCCAGGTCCTCCATCCTCTCCGAAAGCGGAGGCAGCAGAATTCGCACAAAGCTCAGCCGGTAGAACAGATCCTTGCGGAAGCGGCCGCTCCGGATCTCGTCCTCCAAAAGGACGCTCGAGGCCGCGATGATGCGAACATCGATGTGCTTGTAGGTATGATCCCCGAGCGGAACGATCTCCCCATCCTCCAGGGCACGGAGCAACTTGGCCTGGAGGCCCACAGACATGGAGTCGATCTCGTCCAGGAAGAGAGTCCCCCCTTCCGCCATCTCGAACTTGCCCTTCTTGCCTTCACGCAGGGCCCCGGTAAAGGCCCCCCGCTTGTAACCGAAGAGCTCGCTTTCCACGAGATCGCGCGGAATCGCGGCGCAGTTGACCGGAACAAAGGGCCCGTTCCTCCTCGGGCTCAGGTTGTGAATCGCCTGGGCGAACATCTCCTTGCCCGTGCCGGTGTCCCCTTGGAGAAGGATGGATACGTCGCTGGCGGCAAATCTCCGGGCAAGCCGGATCGCCCGCCTTATCCCGTTGGAAGAGCCCACGACGGCGTCGAATTCGTGCGGGGTTCGGTGCCCCGCCTGAGGGGGAACGAACCGCTTGCGCTTGTCTTCCTCGAGGACAAGCAGGCCCCCCAGGAACCCGCCGGCTCGGTCGTACAGGGGCCTGGCCTGGACGAAATGGACTCCCTCCCTGCCGTCGGCCCGGCGCAGGCAGATGCGGCCCCGCCGGGGTGTTCTCGCGGCCAGACAGGAGGCCACGGCATCGGACTCGAAAAACTCGCTGTAATGGGTCCCCACCAGATCCTGGACGGCCCGCTGCATCCACTCCGCGGCCTTTCGGTTCGCGTGCAGGATCCGCCCGGTCCCCTCCAGGACCAGGATGCTCTTTCGTGTCAGGTCGGACGTGCTGTCGATGAATTCACGGGCATGCTCCATCCTGTCCAGGAGTTGCCGGATGTGCAGGGAAGATTGGATGCCCTTGGCCGTGGCCACGTTCAGCCCGAAAACATAGTCCATGTGGCTCGCCTGGTCGTAGAACAGGGTGAAGTCCAGGCATCCTGTCAGCCGCCCCTCGATGTCGAAGATGGGCGAGGCGGAACAGCAGCACCAGTGATAGATCTCGCTGTAGTGCTCCTCCCGAAGCACGACGCTCGGTTTGTGCTCGAGCAGGACGATCCCCGGCGCCGTGGTGCCGATCACCCCCTCGCTGCAATTGCCGCCCGCGACGAGCCCCGCCTCATCGAAACACTCGGAGACCAGCCCCGCTCCGGACTTGTAGAGAATGTTACCCTTGGGATCGGTGAGCAGGAGCGCATAGGGGGTCCGCCCCAGGCTTCTCTCTGCGATCTCGAGGCTCGGGCTGGAGGCATCCATGAGCAAGGCGTTTGTGCCGAGCAGGTCGTCGAGCTCCCGGGCCGGAAGGGCCCGGGACAGGTTCATCGCGGACGGGGCCAATCCGGCCTCGAGGCATCGGGACCAGGAGGAGGCTACATGAGGGCTGAGGGACCGTGTGAGCCTTCCGGTCTTCGTGAACTCGTCCCAGATCCGAAAGCGGGGGGTTCTCGGGATCGGGACCTTGACGAGCATGTTTTGGCTCCCAAAACTAACCCGTCGGAAACGCTCGGCTTTTTGCAGGCTACATAGCCTAATGGATTCCGGACCCATCTGTCAACCGAGGGGGGGGTCGGCCCGCTCGGGGAAAAAGGCAAAGGTGGAAAGAGGCCGCGCTTTGGTCTAGCATCGGGAAGGGAAATCCCGGGATCCGTGACGAACATCTAACCACGATAGCCGCAGGGAAAGGGTTCGCCCGTCATGAACGTCACGCTTTTCTTGAGTGCTCACCTGCGGGACTACGTGCCCGGCTTCGATCCCGGAACCGGGCTCAGCGTGCCCGTCGAGGAAGGGTCCACCGTACGGGAGCTGGCCCTCAGGCTGGGAATTCCCATGGAGAAGGTGAAACTGATCTTCGTCGACGGGCTGCATGCGTCCTGGGACAGGCGGCTGAAGGGAGGAGAGAGGATCAACCTGTTCCCTCCGGTGGCCGGCGGGTAGAGCCCCGGGAAGAGGGATGCGAGCATGGACAGAAGAAGGCTCGGCGATTCGGACCTCGAGGTCACCCCGATCGTCATGGGCACCTGGCAGGCCGGAAAGGCGATGTGGGCGGGCATCGACGACCGCGAGACCACCCGTGCGATTCAGTCCGCCTTCGATGCGGGCATCACGACCTTCGACACGGCAGAGATGTACGGAAAGGGCCACTCGGAACGAATCCTCGGCAGGGCCCTGGCCGGCGTCCGGGACCGGGTCGTCCTGGCCACCAAGGTGTCTCCGGATCATCTGCGGTACGACCAGGTGATCGAGGCATGCGAACGCTCCCTCAAGAACCTCGGCACCGACTGGATCGACCTCTACCAGATCCACTGGCCTGCCGGTTCCTTTCGGAGCGAACCGGTACCGATCGAGGAGACGATGCGGGCCATGAACGATCTCGAAGATCAGGGGAAGATCCGCGCCGCGGGCGTTTCGAACTTCTCCCGAGCCCAGCTCGAGGAGGCCCGCCGATACGGCCGGATCGCGAGCCTGCAGCCTCCCTATTCGTTGTTCTGGCGGCACGTGGAAAGGGACGCGATGCCCTACTGCCGGGATCACAACATCACGATTCTCGCATACTCACCCATGGCCCAGGGGCTGCTCACCGGGAAATTCGGCCCGGGCCACAAGTTCGCCAAGGGGGATCACCGGGCCAGGAACAAGCTCTTCCGCGCGGAGCACGCCGAGCGGGTGGGGCGGGCGCTGGAGGAGCTTCGCCCGATCGCCGAAGGCCGCGGAATCAGCCTCGGCCGGCTCGCCCTCGCCTGGGTCATCGCCCACCCCGGAACATGCGCAATCGCGGGCGCACGGAACGCCGCCCAGGTTCTCGAGAACGCCGGGGCGGCCGAGGTTCGGCTCGCCCCGGAGGAAATGGACACCCTGGACCGAATCGGGCGAGGCGTCACGGACCGCCTGGACAGCGACCCATTCCTCTGGGATTTCTAACGGGCCGTTGCCAAGAGTATACGAGGGGTGCTTTGTCAACCGTTTCGGCCTCTTGGGCTCCTTCACGCACCTGCCGACGCGGCCCGGGGAAGGCGAAAATCCCCCGGGTCGATTCAGGCATCCTAGTAACATGACACCGAGGACAGGCTTGGGGAGAAACGCATGGGAATGCTGGTCAACGGACAATGGCACGATCAATGGTATGACACGAAATCAAGGGGCGGCCGCTTCCTGCGGCAGGATGCCGCCTTCCGCAACTGGGTGACGGCGGACGGTTCGTCGGGGTTCAAGGCCGAGCCGGACCGGTATCATCTCTATGTTTCGCTGGCCTGCCCCTGGGCCCACCGAACCCTGATCTTCCGGAGGCTGAAGGGGCTCGAGAAGGTGATCTCCCTGTCCGTGGTGGACCCCTTGATGGCCGAGCACGGCTGGACGTTCAGCGACGGCCCGGGCTGCATACCGGACTCGGTGAACGGCGCCCGCTATCTGCACGAGGTCTACACCGCGGCGAAGCCGGATTACACGGGGCGCGTGACCGTCCCCGTTCTCTGGGACCGAAAGAACAAGACGATCGTCAGCAACGAGTCCTCCGAGATCATCCGGATGTTCAATTCCGCCTTCGATGCCTTCGGCGAGGCCGGACTGGACTTCTATCCGACAGGGCTCCGCCACGAAATCGATGCGATCAACGAGCGTATTTACGAGAACGTGAACAACGGCGTGTACAAGTGCGGGTTCGCAACCACCCAGGAGGCCTACCGGGAGGCCTTCGTGGCCCTCTTCGGCACCCTTGACTGGCTCGAAGAGCGCCTGGGGCGGCAGCGCTATATCGTGGGCCCGTCGATCACGGAGGCCGACTGGCGGCTGTTCACGACCCTCGTGCGCTTCGACGCCGTCTACGTGGGGCACTTCAAGTGCAACCTGCGGCGGATCACCGACTACCCGAACCTGTCGAACTACCTGCGCGATCTGTACCAGGTCCCGGGCGTCGCCGAGACCGTGAACTTCGAGCACATCAAGCGCCATTACTACGAGAGCCATAGGACGATCAACCCCGCAGGAATCGTCCCGATGGGCCCGGAACTCGATCTGCTCGGCCCGCACGGCCGCCAGACGCTGAGCGAGCCATGGGTCCGCGAGGCGGTCTGACAGTGCGACCCCGGAGTTCTCCGCGATGGACTTGAACAGTCCGGACTTGTCGCTCTTGCGGCCCGAGTAGATCCCGCAATCGTCCGCTTCCTTGACCCGATCCGCCGAGGGCACATGGATCGAAAAGGTGCCGTCTTCCTTGATTCCCTTGCGGGTGTGCCGGAGCGTGTTGATGGCGGAGGAAGCGGGGCGGCTACGGGGCACCCCGCAGGAGTGCTTGACGGTAATACTATTATCATTTATGATAATAGTATGGAGCTCTCGGCTCAACTGAAACACTATCGTTTGTTGCGGGGGCTGTCGCTCGCACAGGCGGCCCGCCGAGCAGACACCTCCGCAGCCACCCTCTGCCGGTACGAAAACGGGTGGCAGCGGTTCGAGTTGTACACCCTGCGGAAGCTTGCAGGGGCCCTGGGCTGCAGATTGAAGGTGGAACTGGTGCCGATCGAATCGGATGGACACGACGCGGGGCGTCGATCCGCCTTTCGAAGACTCGGACGGCTATTCTGGGACCGCAGATTGCGAAAGAGGGATCTCGAGGATTATCCTCTCTGGGTGATCGAGCGTGTCCTCGAATACGGCGCGCTCCAGGATGTCAGATGCCTGGTCGAGATGATGGGCAAGGAGAGGTTCCTGCAAAGGGTCGCGCTCATACGCTTCACGTCGCCCAGGACACAGAACTTCTGGCTGGAGATGTTGAAAAGGGAAGGTCTTCATGCAGGACAGGGTGCTCCCGAGAGGGAGCAAGGAGCTTCTGGCCGGGCTGGCGCGCCTTAAGAGCCCATTCTTGCGGGGCTGGGTCCTGGCCGGCGGAACGGGTCTGGCCTTGTGGCTCGGCCATCGATTGTCGGATGACTTCGATTTCTTTCGCAACGAGGGAATGGATCTGCCCGGCCTGCACGGGGTATTCAGGAGGATGGGGGCCTACGAGACCCTTCAGGAAGCGGAGAACACGATCACCCTGCTCGCCTCGGGGACCAAGATCTCGTTTTTCCAGATCCCCGATCCGTTCCTTTTCGAGCCGAGACCGTACCGCTTCTTCTCCCTCGCCGACATACGAGACATCGCGCTGATGAAGCTCATCGCCATCTCCGCGAGGGGCAGCCGGAAGGATTTCGTGGATCTTTACAGCATACTTCGCAGCGACATTCTGCTGCACGATTGCTTCCGCCTGCTCCCGAAAAAGTACGGCCCGGGGCGTGCAAACGCATATCACATCCTGAAGAGCCTGACCTATTTCGAGGACGCCGAAAAGGAGCCCCTGCCCAGAATGCTGGTGCCTTTCGACTGGGCGGAATGCAAGGCCTTCTTCGCACGGGAGGCCCATGCGATCGTCCTGCCCCCCTGATGCAAAACCCCAAGCCGCCCTCTCTCGGGCAGGAGGTGACGGCCGTTGACGAGCAAGCCGTCAGGGGACTGGTGCTGGTAGCGTGTGCCGAGGCCTTCGGTGCAGGACCGGCCGTAAACTTCAGCGTCTCCATGACGCCTTTCTTACGGCCAGTGGGGGGGGCCGGATTCATGGCGGGTTGGGAAGGCAGCGCGGCCATCTATGAATCTCGCCGCAAGAGGGTAATCCGGATCTGCGGGCTTGCATCCGGGAGGTGGACGACCCGGAACCGCTCCTCGCGCTCGAACCCCGCGCGCCCGCACATCTCCAGGAAGGGCCGCATCTGCGGCCGCCCCTGGTCGGAGAGTACGACGAGCCCCCCGGGCCTCGTGTACTCCGCCAGGACGGAGAGCAGCGGAGCGAAGCTCTTCTCGAAGTAGACGATCTCGGAGCCCACGACCAGATCGAAGTCGCCGGCCAGGTCCGGGTCGTACCAGTCGAGCCGGCGGGTCTCCAGGGCGCGGCACCCGTTCATCGCGGCGTTGTGGCCCGCCATGGCAAGGGCGAGCGGATCGTAATCGGTGCAGACCACGCGGGCGCCCGCCCGCTCCAGGGCGATGCCGGGAGCCGCGGTGCCGCATCCCAGTTCGAGCACGCGCCTTCCGGCCGGCCGCTGCTCCAGTGCGAGGTACTCGGCCAGGGCGAAGGCGGCCGGCCAGGTGATCATCCACACGGGCGCGTCGCCGTGAAGGCTCACCGCCTCGGGGTAGACCCGACGGACCATGTCGTCCACGCGGTCCACCTGGGCGACGCGGAGATCCGTCTCCCCGATGCGGTGCCTTCGGACCACGAATCCGAAGAGGCGCTCGATCCGCTTCAGGTCCCAGGGAGGGGCGGCTCCGCGTGAGGGCCTGCCGCTCATGCCTTGAGCTCATCGCTGCGAAGGATCCGCACGCCCCGGCCCCTCATCTCCTCGAGAGCCCTTGTCAGATTTCCGGGGGGAACGTCCACGGCGCGGCACGCATCCTCCAGCAGGACTGCCTCGAAGCCTGCGGCACGCCCATCGAGCGCCGTGGCGCGCACGCAAACGTCGGTGGCGAGCCCGGTGACGAAGATCCTCCGCACGCCCAGCTCCCGCAGCAGCCCGGCCAGACCGGTCGTCCTCCGGCGGTCGTTCTCGGCAAAGGCGGAATAGGAATCCACCTCCGGGTCCGTCCCCTTCCTCAGCACGAAGCGAACCGCGGTCAGATCCAGTTCCGGATGGAAATCCGCGCCGGGCGTACCCTGCACGCAGTGGTCCGGCCAGAGCACCTGCCTTGTTCCCCGGGTCTCGAGAACCTCGAAGGGCTTCCCTCCCGGGTGGCTCCCTGCGAACGATATGTGCCCTGCGGGATGCCAATCCTGGGTAGCCACAACGATCGGGAAGAGCCGCAGGATCGCGTTGATCACGGGAACCACCTCGTCCCCCTTCGGCACGACCAAGGCGCCGCCGGGACAGAAATCGTTCTGAACATCCACCGCCAGCAGGGCATCCTCTTCGCGAATCCGTTCCATGACCGCCTCCCGGTTTTCGGTCTGTTGCAGCCCCGCCCATCCCGACCAGGGCCTCCTCGACGCGCCGGAGCCGCATGCAAAACGGCATCACCTGCCGCGGCTGAGCCGCGGGCGAAGCGGCGAGGTTGCTCGCCGTGACGACCGTCGGATCAAGCCGCCTGAGGACGGTGCTCTGCGCCGGCCTCAGGCGGATGCTCCAGCCGCGGCAGACGGCACGGCGCGAAGCGTCCGTGCCATCATCGATTATGCCGCCCGCCCCGTCCGAGGTCCACCGGGGGCGGTAGAGGGCCTGCCCTGAACCCCCCGGAGCGAGACGTGTTGCGGTATCGTGACCGATCATGATAGGTTTTTGTTTTATGCCTTTCAGAAGCCGCGAATCGGCGGAGGTTGTCTCGCGCCCTCCTGCCGGAACGCAGCAAGGGAGCACTGCACCGTGCGGATACTGCTTGTGTGCTCGGCGGCGCCCATTGGCCGGATCGGAACCGCCTGGACCTCGGCCATCCCCCTGACGCTCCCCTATCTGGCCGGATTCGTGCCGGAAGACGTCCAGGTGGAAATCCGCTACCTGGGGCACAACAGCATCGAAGCCGACTTCGACGTCGATTACGACCTCGTGGCGATCAGTTCCCTGACCACGTACGCGAAGACCGCATTTGAGGTGGCAGACCGCTTCCGGGAACGGGGGAAAAAGGTAGTCATCGGAGGCATCCACGCCACGATCATGCCGGAAAAGGCGATCGAACACGCCGACTCGGTCGCCATCGGGGAGGGGGAACATCTCTGGCCCCGGATCATCCAGGATGCCCGAAGGGGCGAACTCAGGGAGTTTTACAAGGCCGAGGGGCTTGCCGACCTCAAGGGAATCCCCACCCCGCGCTACGACCTTCTCGATCTGGGCAGGAATGCAGGCCGAACCTACTACCCTGTGATGACCTCCAAGGGATGCCCGAACCGGTGCGAGTTCTGTTTCATCCCGGAGCTTTTCGGAGGCAGGGTGAGGTGCCGGCCGGTAGAGGATGTCATGCGGGACATCCGGGTCATCGTCGAAAAGGTGGGGGCGAGGAAGGTTCTTTTCGTGGACGACAACATCATTGCCAACCGGGGGCACGCAAAAGAGCTGTTCCGGGAAATGATCCCCCTCGGCGTGCGGTGGGGCGGAGAGTGCACCCTGGACATAGCGGATGACAAGGAACTCCTGGACCTCGCGTTCCGGAGCGGATGCAGGGAATTGAGCGTGGGGCTGGAGAGCACCAACCCGGAGAGCCTGCGCGAGGCAGGAAAGAGGTGCAACCGGGTGGAGCGGTACCCGGTCCAGATCCGCGAAATCCAGAAGAAGGGAATCGTCCTGGTTGCCAACGTGATGTTCGGGTTCGACCACGACACGAGAGATACCCTCCTGGAGACGGGGAAGTTCCTGACCCGATGCAAGCTCCAGTTTGTCGCCCCCTTCATCCTGAGGCCCATCATCGGGACCCGGTTCTACAAGAGGATGGAACAGGAGGGAAGGCTCTTGCCGGAATCCCGGCGCGAGGATACGCGGACCGATGTGGTCGCCTTTGTTCCCAAGAGAATGGCTCCGGCGGAGCTTGAAGGGCTCTTCCAGGGCGTGACCCGCAGCTTCTACTCCCTGCCCTCCCTGTTTCGGCGCCTGTTCCTTCCTCCGTCCCATCTCCGGCCGAACGTTCTCTTCCTGAACTTGATCGCAAATCTTCGGCTCATCCAGTGGCCGAGGCTCAAGCGGATCCCCTTGCTCGGCAAGGGGCTGCGTAGACTGGGAAGGAAGCTCCAGACGTGAGCGAGCGCTCCTGAGATTTCCCCCTTCCCAGGATCGCTGCTTGCTTCCGGACGGTTCCGAAGAACATCTCGCGCGGGGGAGGGTTGAGGACACGTGAACGCAGCGGAGTCGGCATCGATCATCCTGGTCGAGCCCAGTCTTGCCCACAATGTCGGCGCCGTGGCCCGGGCCATGAAGAACATGGGCTTCCGGGAGCTCCGGCTCGTCTGCCCGGCCGGCACATCCAGACACCTTTCCGACCCGGCCCGCAGGATGTCTTGCGGCGCTGAGGAGATCCTCGAGCGGGCGCGGGTCCTGCCCACCCTGGGCCAGGCCCTGGCCGACATCCAGGTCGTTGCGGGATGCACGGCCAGGCAGGGCAAGGGTCGCCGTCCTGTACTCGACCCGCGAGGCCTGCGGGAGCTTGCGTCGGGATGGGATCCGGAAACGCGCCTCGGGATCGTCTTCGGGCGGGAAGACCGCGGGCTGCGCAACGCGGAACTGGATCTCTGCAACCTCGTGGTCACAGTGCCCACGGCCCCGGAACACACTTCGCTGAACATCGCCCAGGCCGTGCTTCTTCTCTGTTACGAACTCAGAGGCGGCGCCGCGGCGAAATCCTCACGCCCGGCCGCGCCCGTCACATCCGAAGAACTGGAGCAACTCTACCGGCACGCCCGGGAGGTCCTGCTCCGCATCGGCTTCCTCGATCCCTCGAGCCCGGACCGCATCCTGCGCGTTCTGCGCAGGTTGCTCGGCCGCGCAGGTCCGGACGCCCGGGAGGTTGCCATCCTCCGGGGGATCCTCCGCCAGATGGACTGGTACGCGGGAAAGGGGAAAGACGAAGGGGGATCGTAAGCCCCAAGACCCTGATGCCTCAAAACCGAAACCTTATACCTTCGGGAGCACCAAGGCCCAAGCTGCAAGGCAGGAGGCCCCACCGCCGCCCTCGTGCGCCTGCCCGTGCCCGGAGGGAGCCTGCCGCCGTGTCGGCCGGAAGGATCCCGGTCCGAGGACCTGCCTCCCCGGATGCCCGCCCTCGCACCTCTGTGCGTGCCCATAACCGACCGAGGCAGGGAGAAAAGCCGCAACGTCCCCCCCGGGCTCACTGCCCCGCCTGGAGAACTCCGCTCAGGATCACCTCGATGGTCCCCCCCGGATCCGCAGAGGCGCAAAGGAGTCCGGTGAACGCGGGGTTGGCGATCGTGAGCGTCGCGCCTACGCTGGTCGCGGACTCGGGCGTCATCCGGCCGGAGCAGTCGGCCGTCGTCATCTGGCATACAAGAGAGCCCAAGCTGACACGGCCGGAGGCCGTACCGGTGAGCGTGTAGAAATCGTCCAGGGCGTTCTCCCGGTCGACCTCGACCACGATCTGCACCGTTGCGCTTGGGGGAACGCTCAGGGAAACCGTTCGGGTCACGGGAACTTCATCCGCCGCAGGCACGTCCACCGTCGTTTCGGGAAAGGAAAGGCCCTCCAGGATCCCTCCGAACATCGTGTCGGTCACCTCTTCCACCGTGAACAGGTAGGGTCCGCCCTGCAGGGCGTCCAGGGCCGACTCGCTCGCCACGATCAGCACAGTGTCCGCGTCGGTGCCGGATTCATTCTCCACCGTAAGGGTAGCCGTGTACGTCCCCTCCATGTCCGCGACGAAGCTCGCCTCTGCATCCGCGCCCAGATCGGTCTGGCCCCCGCCGGGGTCCGTGAGGCTCCATCCAAAGGAAAGGCCGTCCGAGGTGCACCCCGCCTGCGGGTTCAGGCTCCCGCCGCCGTCCAGGCTGACGGTTTCGCCGAAAGGCACCTGTTGGTCGTCGCCCGCCTCCGCCAAGGGATCGGAAAGAGCGGTGACCGTCAGGCTGTCCGTACCGGAGAGCCCGCCTTCGTCCTTCACGGTGAGCTGCACAACATAGGATCCCGGTTCGTCCGGCTGAATCGATGCCTGCGACTGGGTTGCGTTCTGAAGGGCGGCCGCGCTTCCTTCCGGACGCTGGGTGAGGGCCCACTGGTAGGTCAGGGAATCCCCGTCCGGGTCCGAACTCCCCCTTCCATCCAGGTTCACGGTCTCCCGGTTGCACGCCGCGGTCGACAGCTTGTCCGCAAGGGCGTCGGCCACAGGGGCACGGTTGACATCCTCGTCTTCGTCTTCCCCGAAAAGCGTGAAATCGCCGCAGCCCATCCCGATGGCCACAACCAGAAGTCCGCCTCCGAGAAGGAGAGCCGTCCCCCAAGGCAATCGCATTCGTGGAGGGTCAGGAAAGGTGCAGGGACGCATACGTTCATCCTCCGGTCTCCGTTTCATTTCCGGCAGGGAAAGACTCTACCAGCAACGGAGCCAAAAACAAAGCCTTTTCCACCGGCCACGTATCCTCCGGAACACAGGGAGCGGCTTGACGCCGGGTGGGCCGAGAAGCTATGAATGATCTCGTGTCGTATGACTCCACTGTTCCGAATGACCCCTTCCCCGGGAGCGGACCTTATGAGAAAGAACAGCCAGGTCGGTAAGATCCTCGAGTTCGCCATCGAGAAGGAAGAGGCGGCTCACAAGTTCTATGTCAGGCTCGGCGAGCTCGTCTCCGATGCCTCCACCCGGGACACCCTCGATTTCCTGGCCCGGGAGGAGGCGAAGCACAAAGAGTTCCTGGAAAGGTACCTGAGGGGGGAGGTCTCCGAGGGCGCGCTGCGACTGAGCCAGGTAGTCGAGTACAAGATCCTCGAGCACCTGGAGGAAGAGCCTGTTCCGTCGGAGTCCCTGTCACCGCAGGAGGCGTTTCTCCTGGCGGCGAAGCGTGAGCAGTCGGCCCACCTCTTCTACGGCGAGCTGAGCCGACTGCATCCGGCCGGGCCCGTGAAAGAGCTGCTGGCCAGGATGGCCAACGAAGAGCTGCGCCACAAGGAGAAGGTCGAGTACCTTTACGCGAACACGGCCTTTCCGCAGACCTCGGGAGGATAAAAGCGGTGGGGGTCAGGTGTCCGGCCGAAGGCCCCGCCGCCGCCCTCGCGCCCGCGCTCGTGTGCGTGCCCGTGCCCGGGAAAAGCCTGTGGCTTTCCTCGTCAAGGCCTTGTTTTCCGGATGCATATGTGGTATCTAGGGGCCTTCGTTGAACGAGAGAGCGCCATGTTATCGCAGTACATCCCGGTCATCGTGGGCTTCCTCTGGGCCGCTTTTCTCGCCGCCGTGCTGATCGGCGTTTCCCTTCTTTTCGGCCCCAAACGGCCGAACCCCCAGAAGCGGTCCACGTACGAATGCGGGATCGACCCGATGATCGGGGACGCGAGGGCACGTTTTTCCGTCAAGTTCTATGTCGTGGCGGTCCTGTTCCTGCTCTTCGACCTCGAGGTGGTGTTCATGTACCCATGGGCCGTCCTTCTCCGGAAACTCGGCCTCCTCGGGCTGATCGAGATGATGACGTTCCTGCTGGTTCTCGTCGTTGCCTTCGTGTACGTGTGGAAGAAGGGTGCCTTGAATTGGGAATAGAATCCTCCCGTATCCTGCGCAACAGCCCGTTCGTCAAGCCCGTCGACGCCATCCTGAACTGGTGCCGCGAATACTCCTGCTGGCCCTATGCCTTCGGGACCGCCTGCTGCGCCATCGAATTCATGGCCGTGGCGGCGAGCCACTACGACATCTCCCGGTTCGGCGCGGAGGTGATCCGCTTCTCTCCCCGGCAGGCGGACCTGCTCGTCGTCTCCGGCACGATCAGCGAGAAGATGGCGCCGGTCCTCAGGAAGATCTACGACCAGATCTGCGAGCCCAAGTGGGTGATGGCGCACGGTGCCTGCGCCTGCTCCGGAGGGATCTACGATAACTACTGCACGGTGCAGGGGATCGACACGATCATCCCGGTCGACGTGTACGTGCCCGGGTGTCCGCCCACCCCGGAGGCCTTCCTGGACGGCTTGATCAAGATCCAGAAGATCATCAAGGGCGAATCCATCCGGGATCCCAAGTACTGCGGGGAATAGGAGCACGCAAAGCCTTGGCTGACTCGGCGATACAGCCCCTTCTCGAGAAGTTTCCCAAGGCCGTCACGCCCGCCCCGGAATTCCGGGGCGAGGACTCCCTGATCGTGACGCGGGAGGGGCTTGCCGAGGTTCTCCGGTTTGTCTACAGCCACCCGGACATGGCGTACCGCCTTCTCGAGGACATTTGCGGAGTCGACTACCCGGGGCGGGAGGCCCGCTTCGAGGCCGTTTACCATCTCTATTCCCTGAAGACGGCCCGGCATCTCCGGCTCAAGGTCCGCGTCGGGGAGCAGGACCCGACCCTTCCCACGGCCACCGGCATCTGGAAGGCGGCGGACTGGTTCGAACGGGAGGCCTTCGATCAGTACGGAATCCGGTTCGAGGGCCACCCCAATCTCCGAAGGATCCTCAACCACGAGGATTTCGTGGGGCACCCCCTGCGCAAGGACTACCCGATCAAGAAGCGCCAGAAGCTCACCCGGCCGACGAACCTCGGTTGGGATGAGGGGCAGTCGAGAGGCAACGGGGGCAACGGTTCCGGCCCGTCGGGAGGGGAACCGGAGTGGATGGTTCTCAACATCGGGCCGGCCCATCCGACGATGCACGGCACCCTGCGCGTGCTGGCCCGGCTCGAGGGGGAGACGATCCTCGAGGCCGCCCCGGAGATCGGCTATCTGCACCGCGGATTCGAGAAAGGCTCGGAACACCTGATGTACCAGCAGGTGATCCCCCTGACCGACCGCTTGAACTACGTCTCGGCCATGATGAACAACGTCGGGTACTGCCGCGCGGTCGAGAAGCTCCTCGGCATCGAGGTCTCCAGGCGGGTCCAGTACATCCGGGTCATCGTGAGCGAACTGTCCCGCATCATCGACCATTTCGTCTGCATCGCCGCCAATCTCGTGGACATGGGCGCCCTCACCCCGTACTGGTACTGTTTCCGGGAGCGGGAGAACGTCTACGAACTCCTCGAGGCCCTTTGCGGAGCGAGGCTGACGACCTCCTACACGCGCATCGGAGGCCTGGCCCACGACCTGCCCGCCGGCTGGGCGGACCGCTGCCGGACCTACATCCGCGAGAGAATCCCCCGCGCCATCGAGGAGACCGAGACCCTGATCACCAAGAACCGGATCTTCATGGACCGCACCATGGGCGTGGGCGCGATCTCGGGCGATGACGCGCTCAACTGGGGCTTCACCGGCCCATGCCTGCGGGCCAGCGGGGTCCCCTTCGATGTGCGGAAGGCAAATCCCTATTACGACTACGATAAGTTCGACTTCGAGATCCCTGTGGGAAGTAACGGCGACACCTACGACCGCTATCTGGTTCGCATGGAGGAGATGCGCCAGAGTCTGCGCATCATTGAGCAGGCCCTGGACGGCCTGCCGGAAGGGCCCATCTCCGCGCAGGACAGGCGCATCTCGCTGCCGCCGAAGGAGGCGGTTTACACAAAGTTCGGCTCCCTGGTCCGGCACATCAAGCTGATCGTCGACGGGATTCTCCCCCCCGAGGGGGAGATCTACGCGGTGACCGAGGCCGCAAACGGGGTGCTGGGCTTCTACATCGTGAGCGACGGAACCAAGAATCCCTATCGCATCAAGGTGCGGCCGCCCTGCTTTGCGATCTATCAGGCGCTCCCGCAACTGACCCAGGGCAACATGATCGCGGACCTGATCGCCATCATCGGGAGCCTGAACATCATCGCGGGCGAACTCGACAGATAGCTGGAAGGCATTCGAGACAACATGTGGACTGATTACCTGGTCTGGACCGTGCAAAACGTGCTCTTCCCCCTGGTCGTCCCGGTGGTGCTGCTCACCGGCGTCATCCTGGCCGTGTGGATCGAGAGAAGGGGCGCCGCCTTCATCCAGGACCGGGTGGGGCCGAACCGGGTCCACCTCTTCGGCCTCCCGAACGCAGGGCTCGTGCAGCCGATCGCGGACGCGCTCAAGCTCCTCGTCAAAGAGGAATTTTTCCCGGAACGGGCGGACCGGTTCCTCTTCACCCTGGCCCCGGCCCTGTCCATGATCCCGGCGCTCATGACCTTCATGGTCATCCCCTTCGGCGACGTGCTCGTGATCGGCAAGTACGAGATCCCCTTGCAGGTGGCCGACCTGAACGTGGGTCTCCTGTTCATCTTCGCGATCGCCTCGCTCGGCGTTTACGGGATCGTGCTCGGCGGCTGGTCGCCGGACAACAAATACACCCTGCTCGGCGGCCTGCGCTCCTCGGCCCAGATGCTCAGCTACGAGATCGCGATGGGGCTCTCGATCATCGGCATCCTGATCGTGTTCGAGTCGGTCCGCCTGAACGACATCGTGCGCATGCAGGGGGACCTGCTCTTCGGCTTCCTGCCCCGCTGGGGAATCGTCGTGCAGCCCCTCGGGTTCCTGCTCTTCTCGATCGCCGCCCTGGCGGAAACGAACCGGATCCCCTTCGACCTCCCCGAAGCGGAGGCCGAAATCGTCGCGGGCTATCACCTCGAATATTCGAGCTTCAAGTTCTCGATGTTCTTCATGGCCGAGTACGTCAACATGATGGTGGCCTCCGGGTTCATCGTGAGCCTCTTCCTGGGAGGCTGGCAGATCCCCTGGCTGCCCACCGAGGCCCTGGCGGCAAAGGTAGGGCCGTGGGGGACGGCCGCCCTCCAGGTCGGCGCGTTTGTGGCCAAGCTTTGGTTTCTTATGTGGGTCTTCGTCTGGATCCGCTGGACCCTGCCCCGCTTTCGATATGATCAGTTGATGGGGCTTGGCTGGCGGGTCATGCTGCCTCTGGCCCTGGCGAACCTGGTGGTGACGGCGATCGTGCCGTTCCTGATCGGAGTCTACTGAGAATGATCAAGACCAAGCCCGTTTCCCCCCCGGGGGGAAAAAACTACCCGGCAAGCCAGAGGGTCTACCTCGTCGAGATCCTCAAGGGGATGGGGCTCACCCTGAAGCACCTGGTCCGAAACGTGGCCACCTATCCGACCCGCAACCGCACGGTCGTCACGATTCAGTACCCGGAGGAGAAGAGACAGTACTCGCCCCGATTCCGGGGCCGGCACCGGCTCAAGAAGAACCCGGACGGCTCGATGCGATGCGTGGCCTGCAAGCTCTGCGTGGAAAACTGCCCGTCTCATTGCATCTTCGTCGAGCCGGCCGCCTATCCGGACCCGAGCAAGGGAAACTACCCGAAACGGTACGAGATCGACATCACCCGCTGCATCTTCTGCGGGTTCTGCGTGGAAGCGTGCCCGAAGGACGCCATCGAGATGACCGAGGTATCCGAAATGGCGGACTCCCGTCGCGCCGTCTACGACCGGGATTTCCTCCTCGCCGGCGGGAAGGAGGCGGGCCGATGATCCAGGCGATCTTCTTTTACGTCTTTGCGGCCTCCGCACTGGTCATGGCCCTTCTGGTCGTATCCGCCAGCAACCCCATTTACAGCGCCACGGCCCTGATCGGCTGCCTGATTTCCGTGGCCTGCATCTATGCCCTGCAATCGGCTCACCTGCTGGCCCTCCTGCAGGTCCTGGTGTACGCCGGGGCCATCATGGTCCTGATCCTGTTCGTCCTCATGCTCCTGAACCTGTCTCCCAGCGAACTGGGAAAGAGACGCGTCACGGCCCTGAAGGTCACGGGCGGCTACCTGATCGCGGCGCTTGCAACGCTCTTGACGGTCCGGTTCACCCGGCATCCCTGGGCGCCCGCTTCCGCGCCGGATCCGGGCTTCGGAACGATCGAGGAGGTCGGAGAGGTCCTCTTCACGAACTACCTCCTGCCCTTTGAAATGGTCTCTTTTCTACTGCTGGCGGCCATCATCGGGGCGGTCGTCCTGACACGGAAGGGGAAAGGGGATGGACCATGACGAGTGAGACGCTCGTTCTGAGCATCCTCCTGTTCGCCATAGGGGCCGTCGGCTTCGTGGTGCGCAGGAACGCGATTGTCGTCCTGATGTCGGTCGAGTTGATGCTCAATGCGGCCAACCTTGCTTTCGTCGACTTCTCCCGTCAGCACATGGACGCCACCGGCCACATCTTCGTGTTCATGATCATGACCGTGGCCGCCGCCGAGGCGGCCGTTGCGCTGGCCATCGTGGTCCACATCTTCCGGACCCGCAGGGCCGTGAATTTGGATGAGATCAACCTCATGAAAGGGTAGCCCCTGAGCCCTGAGCCCCGACCCCGGGGTGGTTCTTGGGGAAGGGAGGAACCTTGGAAGCTGTTTGCTACATCCGCTGGATCCCGCTCCTGCCGCTGATCGGCTTCCTGATCAACGGCCTGGGGGCGAGGGCCGATCTCGGGCATGCCGGGACCCGGCGGGTCCACTGGGTCGCCTGCCTGGCGCCGTTCGGATCCCTGCTCATCTCGGTCTTCGCCTTCACCCGGCTGCTGGGCCTTCCGGCCGGCCAGCGGCTTCTCACCGACAGGGTCTTCACCTGGATCTCCGCCGGCGAATTCACGGCCCATCTCTCCTTCAGCATCGACCCGCTGAGTTCGGTCATGACCCTGGTGGTGACGGGCGTGGGGTTTCTCATCCACGTCTACTCCGTAGGCTACATGCACGGCGACCGGGGCTACTCCCGCTACTTTGCCTACCTGAACCTGTTCATGGCCATGATGCTCGTCCTCGTCCTGGGCGACAACCTGCTCCTGCTGTTCCTCGGCTGGGAGGGCGTGGGCCTCTGCTCCTACTTCCTGATCGGCTTCTGGTACGAAGACCCGGAGAAGGCTTACGCAGGACTGAAGGCCTTCGTCGTGAACCGCATCGGCGACTTCGGGTTCCTCCTCGGGCTCTTTCTCCTCTTCTGGAGCCTCGGACGGAACGGCATCTGGACGATCGACTTCGGATCGATCCAGGAACACATCCACCTGCTCAGCCCGGCGGTCATCACCGCCGTCTGCCTGCTCCTGTTCATGGGCGCCATGGGAAAGTCGGCGCAGATCCCGCTCTACGTCTGGCTCCCGGACGCCATGGCCGGCCCGACGCCCGTCAGCGCCCTCATCCACGCTGCGACCATGGTGACGGCCGGGGTCTACATGGTCGCCCGGATGCATTTCCTGTTCGTCGCCTCCGATCTGGCCATGCAGTGGGTGGCCTGGGTCGGAGCCGCCACCGCCCTGTTCGCGGCCACGATCGGCATCTGCCAGAACGACATCAAAAAGGTCCTGGCCTATTCCACGGTGAGTCAGCTCGGCTACATGTTCGTAGGCGTCGGGATCGGTGCATACGCCTCCGGCATCTTCCACCTGATGACCCATGCCTTCTTCAAGGCCCTGCTCTTTCTCGGCGCCGGCAGTGTGATGCACGCCATGGGAAACGAGACCGACATCCAGAAGATGGGCGGCCTGCGAAAGAAGATGCCCTGGACCTTCGGGACGTTCATGATCGCCACGCTGGCCATCTGCGGTATCCCGCCCTTCAGCGGCTTCTTCTCCAAGGACGAGATCCTCTGGCTGGCGTATTCCTCGCACCACGGATCGACCGCTCTCTGGCTGGTGCTCTGGATCGGAGCCGCCATCACCGCGTTTTACATGTCCAGGCTGGTTTTTCTCACCTTCTTCGGCGCACCGAGGGATCATCACCTCTACGACCATGCCCACGAGTCCCCGGCGGTCATGACCGTGCCGCTGGCGCTGCTCGCCGTGGGAGCCGCACTCGTCGGATTCGTGGGGGCGCCCGCCTCCCTGGGCCTCACAAACCATTTCGAGCATTTCCTGCAGCCGGTGGTGGGCGCGCTCCCGCACGGGGGCCACGGCTCCCACACCACGGAATACGTCTTCATGGGCCTGTCGGTTGCCGTAGCCGCCGCAGGCATCCTGTTGGCCTGGTGGCTCTACCTGAAGTCCGGAGAGCTTCCAAAGATCCTGGCGCGGAAATACGCGCGCCTCTACAACCTGGTCTACAACAAGTATTACGTGGATGAGATGTACGACGCCCTGTTCGTCCGACCGATCCGGGACCTGTCCGTGAGGCTGCTCTGGAAGATCTTCGATGCAGGGTTCATCGACGACGGGCTGGTCAACGGAACGGCCCGGTTCTTCCAGAACTCCGCCCGGTCGCTCCGCCGGATCCAGGTCGGGGACGTGCAGGGGTATGCATTCGCCATGGTGGTCGGGGTGGTCGCGATCATCGGCTTTCTCCTGCTCCAGTAGGGACCGAACAGCTCATGGAAATGATTGACCAGCATCTCCTAACGGTTCTCGTTTTTCTCCCGCTGGCCGGGGCCCTGCTCGTTCTGCTCTTTCTTCCAGGAACGCAGAAAGAGGCCATCCGCCGGGTGACCTTCCTGACCATGCTGGCCGGATTTCTGGTCTCCCTGAAGCTCTTCCTGGATTACGACCCCGACTCGGCGCAGACGATGCAGTTCATCGAATCCGCGCCATGGCTCCCCGAGTACGGGATCGCATACAAGATAGGCATCGACGGCATGAGCCTTCTGCTGTTTCTGATGACCACCTTCCTGGGCCCGCTCGTGATCCTGTCCTCGTGGCGGTCCATCGAGGACCGGGTCAAGGCCTTTCACGTCTCGATGCTCTTCCTGCAGACCGCGATGCTCGGGGCCTTCGTGTCCCTGAATCTCTTTCTGTTCTACATCTTCTGGGAGGCCATGCTGATCCCGATGTACTTCATCATCGGCATCTGGGGGGGCCCCAGGCGGGTTTACGCAGCCGTCAAGTTCTTCCTGTACACGCTCATCGGCAGCCTCCTGATGCTGGTGGCCATCCTCTACCTTTACTTCGCGCACGTGGACCAGTTCGGCTTCTACTCCTTCGACCTGTTCGACCTCTACCGCGTGCAACTCGCCCTGGGCCCGGAGAAGCTCCTTTTCCTGGCCTTCGCCCTATCGTTCGCCATCAAGGTGCCCATGTTCCCGTTCCACACATGGCTTCCGGACGCCCACGTAGAGGCACCCACCGCGGGAAGCGTCATCCTGGCCGGCGTCCTGCTGAAGATGGGAACCTACGGATTCCTCCGCTTCTCCATGCCCCTGTTTCCGGCCGCCACGGCCTACTTCTACCCGCTCATCGCGGTTCTGGCCGTCATCGGCATCATCTACGGCGCCCTGGTGGCCATGGTGCAGCCCGACGTGAAGAAGCTCGTCGCCTACTCCTCGGTGAGCCATCTGGGCTTCGTCATGCTCGGCCTGGCGGTTCTCAATGTCCAGGGCGTGGAGGGCAGCGTGATCCAGATGGTCAACCACGGGCTCTCGACAGGGGCGCTCTTTATCATCGTCGGCATGATCTACGACCGCCGGCACACCCGTCTGATATCCGATTTCGGCGGCATCTCCAAGGCCATGCCGGTCTTTGCGACCTTTTTCATGATCGTCACCCTGTCCTCCATCGGCCTTCCGGGCCTGAACGGGTTCGTGGGAGAGTTTCTGATCTTGATCGGCACGTTCAAGAAAAGCACGGCCCTGGCCGTCCTGGCCGCCTCGGGCGTGATCCTGGCCGCGGTCTACATGCTCTGGATGTTCAAGCGGGCCATGTTCGGGCCTCTCGACAAGGAAGAGAACAAGTCCCTGAAAGACCTGAATCTGAGAGAGATCGCGGTGCTGGTCCCGATCCTTGTGATGATCGTCTGGATCGGGATCTACCCGCAGACCTTCCTCAGGAAGATGGACCGTTCCGTGGAGGCCTTTCTTGCCCGATCGACCGCAGCCGAGGTCCGGCCGGTCCAGCCTTTCGAGAGGGAATCCTTTTTCATGACCCAACGAGAATCGGCGTCACCATTCTGGGGGCAGGCGCATGGGAATCGATAACCTGCCGGCAGCCCTGAGCGTCATCCGGCCCGAGTTGATCCTGGCGGGAACTGCCCTGGCCTGCATCGCACTCGATCTCTTCTACAAACCGTCGGACAAGATGCCCTGCTGGCTCATCGCCTTTTTCGGCTGCCTGGCGGCGCTGGCCGCCACGCTCGCGGCCTGGGGAACCGACGAGCAGGCCTTCTCCCGGCTCGTCCGCATGGACAACCTTTCCAACTTCTTCGCCGTGATCCTCCTGGCGGCCGGCCTGATCACCCTGCTCCTGTCCGTCAGCTATACGCGCCGGGAGGGGCTGCCGGCCGGCGAGTACTGCGCGCTTCTGCTCATCAGCATGATCGGCATGCTGTTCATGACGAGGGCCAACGACCTGATGATCGTCTATCTCGGCATCGAGGTCATGTCCATTCCGGTCTACGCCCTCGTCGCCATGATGAAGAGAAGCCCGAAGAGCCCCGAGGCGGGGCTGAAGTATCTGTTGCTCGGCGGGTTCGCATCGGCCATGCTCCTGTTCGGAATCGCCTTCCTGTACGGCGCCGCGGGCTCCACCCAGCTTTTTGTCCTACTCCGGCACGTCCCCAAGGCGATGGCCTCCTCGGACCCTCTGTTCCTGGCAGGGATGGGGCTGCTTCTGGTCGGCATGGGATTCAAGGTGTCCCTGGTCCCGTTCCACATGTGGACGCCGGATGCCTACGAAGGGGCCCCCACCTCGGTGACGGCCTTCATGTCCGTTGCAGTCAAGGCGGCAGGGTTCTCGATCCTGATCCGGATCATCGTCCTGACCCTCCACCCGATGGAGATCCACTGGTCCCGGGTTTTCTGGTGGCTGGCGGTGCTCACCATGGTCCTTGGAAACGTGGTCGCCCTGGTCCAGGAGAACCTCAAGCGCATGCTCGCCTACTCGAGCATCGCCCACGCAGGCTACGTCCTGGTCGCCCTGACCACGGGCACGCGGTTCGGGGTCCAGGCGGCCCTGATCTATCTGTTCATTTACGCCCTGATGAATCTGGGCGCCTTCGGCGTGGTCATTGCGATGAGTCGGAAGGAAGACCGGGGCGTGGAGATCCGGGATTTCGCGGGCGCGGCGCGGGAGCAGCCCCTTTATGCTCTGGCCATGGCCGTCTTCATGTTCTCCCTGGCGGGGGTTCCGCCGACCGGCGGGTTCATCGGGAAGTTCTATGCCTTCAGCGCCGCGGTGCGGGCCGGATACATCTGGCTGGCCGTCATCGGCGTGGTCATGAGCGCGGTTTCGGCATACTTCTACCTGCGCGTGCTCGTCGTGATGTACATGAAGGAGCCGGAAGCGAAACCGGAGTTTTCGGCCGGACCCTGGGGGGCCGGCGTCGGCGCGGGTGTACGCCTCTCCCTCTGGGTATGCGCCATCTCCGTTCTGCTGCTCGGCGTCTGGCCGGGATGGCTCAACCGCTTCGCTCTCGAGGCCCTGCAGGGCCTCTGGAGCCTCATGTAGCGCCGCCCCCTTCGGTCCGGGTAACCGTTCTTCCAACCCGTCGCCTCCCCTCCCCGGCGGGACGCGGTGGCAAAGAGAGCGCTGAGACTTGTTCCCCATCCGAGATCACAACCGCTCCGGCATCGTGCCGTACGTCACCGTCACGCTGATCGTGCTGAACAGCATGGCCTTCCTGTATGAGCTTTCGCTCGGCCCGGCCCTCGAGCGTTTTCTGCTTCGCTACGGTCTCGTGCCGATCCTGGTCTCCAACTTCCACAGGATTCCCGAGATCGGGTTCCTCGATGTGGCCAGGACCTTCGTGACATCCATGTTCCTCCACGGGGGCTGGTTCCACATCATCGGGAACATGTGGTACCTGTGGGTCTTCGGCGACAACGTGGAGGACCGGCTCGGCCACGGACGTTTCCTGGCCTTCTATCTGGCATGCGGGGTCGTGGCCGGCCTCGTTCACTACGGGCTCAACCCTTCCTCCAAGCTCCCGACCATCGGCGCCAGCGGCGCCGTGGCAGGGGTGCTGGGGGCTTACTTCCTCTGTTTTCCCAGGGCCCGCGTGGACCTCCTGATCTTCTTTTTCTTCTTCATCCAGATCGTCACCGTCCCTGCGGCCTTCGTGCTCTTCTTCTGGTTTGTCCTGCAGCTGTTCAACGGCGCCGCTTCGCTTGGGGCGGGGACGCATGTGACCGGCGGCGTGGCCTGGTGGGCGCACATCGGCGGCTTTCTCTGCGGGGCGCTCCTGGTGCGTGTTTTGCCGAGGCGGCGGCGCTCGCGGCAGACCGTCTACCGGGTCAGGTTCGACCGGTAAGGAAGGACAGGATGCTTCAGGGGCCGGGGGTCAGGGATCAGGGATCGGGCACCCTCACCCCTGCCCACCCTGTGCGCGGGACCCTCGAAGAGCCGACCAGGATCGCTCCCGGCCCTGCTGCGTGGAGAAGACGCTCGTGACCGATTTCTGGATCCTCTCGCTCGCCCTGGTCCTTCTGATCGCGCTGCTCGCCTCCGAGAAACAGGGCCGCACGCCGCGGGGCGCGGCCGTCAAGGGGACCGTCTCCGCGCTCTTTGTCTTGACCGCCCTCATGCAACCGCACCCTCTGCCCGCCTACTATCACCGGATCCTGCTGGGGCTCGCCTTCGGTCTGATCGGCGACGTCTGCCTGGCCATGCCCGGAACCCGTGCATTCCGAGTGGGCCTGTTTGCCTTCCTGGCCGGACACATCCTCTATGTCTGGGCCTTTTCGGGCCTCGCTCGGCCGGCGGACTGGGCCTCGCCGGTGCAGGCGATCTTTCTCGCCTCGAGCGTCGCAGCCTTTCTGTGGATCCGGCCTCACGCGGGCAGGATGACGATTCCTGTGGTTCTCTACCTGGTCGTCATCACCCTGATGTTGGCAGGGGCCTGGGCCGTCTTTCGCCATCCCGGTCTGGATCCGGCGGCCCGAGGGCTCATCTGGGCAGGGGCCTTCTGCTTCTATCTGTCCGATCTGTTCGTGGCCCGTCAGCGCTTCGTCACGGAGGCTTACGTAAACCGGCTGATCGGGCTGCCCCTGTACTACGCGGGGCAGTTCTTGCTGGCCTTCTCGGTCGGGCTTGTCGCGTAAGGTCTACTTCAACTGGGCGCTGGAGAAGCCCAGGAGATTCCGAGCCACCACGAGCTGCTGGATCTGCTGGGTGCCTTCGTAGATGTCGTTGATCTTGCAGTCCCGGGCCCACTTCTCGACGAGCCACTCCCGGGAGTAGCCGAGGGGCCCGAGCAGCGCCACGCACCTGCGTGTGATCTCCGAGCCCATGCGGCCCGCCTTTGCCTTGGACATGGAGGCCTCCAGCGCGTTCGCGCGGCCGTTGTCGCCCATCCAGGCGGCCCGCCAGATCAGGAGCCGCATCGCCTCCAGCTCGGCCTCCATGAAGAGGACCTCCCGCTCGACCGCGCCCAATTGATGCTTGTTCAGGCCGTAGCGGAACAGGAAGCCCTCCTCCTCGAGCTTCTCCTTGGTGAATTCCAGGGCGGCGCGGGCCACCCCCAGTGCCAGGGAGCCCACGATGGGGCGGGTGTTGTCAAAGGTCTTCATCACGCCCTTGAACCCCTCGGTCCTGGTCTTGACCTCGGGCGACCCGAGGATGTTGTCCTTGGGGATGCGGACGTCCTCGAAGACGATGGAGGCCGTGTCCGAGGCCCGGATGCCGAGCTTGTGCTCGAGCTTGGTGACCTTCACCCCGGGGCGGTCCTTTTCGACCACGAAGCTCTTGATCCCGGCCTTGCCCGCGGACTTGTCGACCGTGGCCCAGACCACCACGATGTCGCACTGCTTGCCGTCCGTGACGAAGATCTTCTCGCCGTTGATGACCCACTCGTCCCCGTCCAGCACCGCCGTGGTGGAGATGGAGCCGGAATCGGAGCCGGAGCCCGGCTCGGTGATGGCCATGGCCGCGTACCGGCCTCCGAAGCGCTCCTCCTGTTCCGGGGTGGCCACCGCAGCGATGGCCGCATTGCCCAGCCCGTTGCCCGGGATTGCGAGCAGCAAGCCGTTGTCGCCCCAGGCGAACTCTTCGCTGCCCACCACAGCCGTCATGGTTGCGCCGACCCGGTCCTCGGTCTCGGCCCTCGGCTCCTTGGGCCCGGCCTCCGAGGCCGCCCGCTGCTTCTTGCGGCGGTCGGCCGACCTCTGTTTCATGATCGGCGCGAGAAATGCGATCTCCTCGGCGATCGTATGCTCCTGTTCGTCGTACTTCCGGGAAATGGGCCGGAAGGTGTCCCGGGCCACTCCGTGGGCGAAGTCCTTGACCAGCTTCAAGGGCGGGGGAAGCTCGAAATCGATCATGACGATTCTCCTCTCTGTCTGCGTGGCGGAAACGGCCTTCTTCGGCGAAACGGAGTTCTCAGGGTCAGACGACGGCCAGGCCGTCGATGATCTCGAAGCCCCTGCCGTTGCGGAACCACAGCTCGACCGGATACTCCCGGATGTAGCCGTGCCCGCCCAGCACCTGAACGCCGTTGTCCGTGATCCTGGCCGCGTAATCCCCGGCATAGAGCTTTGCGAGGTAGGCCTCGCGGGTGCAGTCCTCCTGCCTGTCGGCAAGCCAGGCCGCCTTCCAGGCCAGGAAGCGGATCGCGTCGGTTTCGATGGCCATGTCCGCCAGCATGAAGGCGATGGCCTGGCGGCTCGCAATCGGCTCTCCGAACTGAACGCGCTCCTTCGCGTACTGGGTCGCGTAGTCCTTGGAGGCCTTGCAAACCCCCGCGGCCATGGCGGCCCACGCGATTCGGGAGAGGTTGAGGAAGCGCTGGAAGTCGGTACCCCGGCCGCCCCCCAGGCGGCTGTCGAGCGGCACCTTGCACTCGGTCAGGGTCACCTGGTAAAGAGGGAGGGCGTTCAGGCCCATGTACTTTTCCCGCTCGCCGACCTGAAGGCCCGCCGCGCCCTTCTCGACAAGGTACCCCTGGATCCCGGAGGCACCGGTCCCCGGCGCGGTCGCGGCGAATACCAGGAAGAGGTCCGCGCGGTCCGCGAACGGCACCAGGCACTTCCGGCCGTTGAGAACATACTCCCCGCCCTCCCTTCTCGCCGTGGTCTTGAGCAGGGTCGGATCGAAGGTGACCCGGGGCTCCATCAGGGCTGCGGTCGCGAATTGGAAGCCCTCGCCGCAGAACCGGGGCAGGTGCTTCTTCTTCTGGTCGCCCGTGCCCATCTCCAGCGTCGGGTAGGCGACGAGCGTCGGGCTCAGCATGGCCAGAGCCAACCCGAGATCCCCGTAAGCCAGCTCCTCGGCGATGAGGGCGCCGGTCAGCGCGGAGCGCTCGTACCCGTAGCCGCCGCAGTCCTCGGGGATGGAGTTGGCCACGAGGCCCAGCTCCCAGAACTTGGCCAGCAGATCCTCCGGGATCTTCCTTCCCTCCTCGCAGTCGTGGGCGTTCGGCCGGACCACGTCCGCCGCGAAGCGCCGGACCATGTCGATGATCTGGCCCTGTTCCTCACTCGGTTGAAAACTGATCATGGGGCGCTCTCCTCGCTCAAGGGTTTCCGCTCTTCCATGAAGCCGTCCCCAGCACGGCGGACGAGGTCCGCAGCCGAGACGGTACGGGAGGGCATGATATCCTGTCTCATCCGGGGGGATCAATGGGGACAAAGATTTCCATTGACAACCGGCGGACGAAGAGTTTAGTATATAATGAGAGTTTATTAAAAAGAATGTTACACCGTACACCACCCCCAACCGTCGCAAGGAGGGCGAAACCATGCCGACGACAAGGGACGTGTGGTCTCATGTTCTGATCCTGGGATTGGCGGGCACCCTGTTCGCCTGCAACCTGGCAACCATCGACGCCCCGCTGGTCGGGCAGATGCACCCGTCGGAACCCGTGGACATCCTCGTACGCCTGGAGGAAGGCGCCGATCCGGCCACCTTCCAGGCCTACCTGAACGGGGCCGATGTCACGGGCCTCTTTGTCCTGGACGCGGACCTGAAGCTGCTCACGGCGAAGGTGGGCAGCGGGGACGGGCTCGTCGTCGGCCCGAACGGCCTGCAGACGGTCATCCAGGGCGTGGCGCAAGGCTTCCCCTTCACGGATCACGACTCCACAGGATTTCTCGTGGGCGAAGGCGGGGTTGCGACCAACCGCGACGACAAGGGCGTGTGGTTCATCACAGGCCCGGAGGATGCGAGCGTCTACGAGATCGCCGAGGCCATGGGGTACGCCGTCGCGCAGGACCGCTTGTGGCAGATGGAGTTGTATCGACTGACCGGGCGGGGCAGGTTGTCCGAGGTGCTCGGCGCGAGCATGGTATCCACGGACACGTATCTGAGAACCATGGGCTACTCGGACCAGGAGTTGATTGGTTTCTTCGAGGCCCTGGATCCGGAGCCCAAATCGCTCGTCCAGGGCTTTCTCGACGGCATCAACAGGCGGATCGCCGACCTTGAAAACAACCGTTTGCACATCCCCCTGGAGTTCAAGCTCATCAACGCAAACCGGATCATCAATTTCGACTTCGCCCCCATCCTGCGGAAGTGGACGGTCGTGGATCTCTTCGGCTGGCTCACCGTCCTTCAGAGAAATTTCGACGGGGAGGGAACCAGCCAGCAGGAGGTCAGGAACGCCGCCCTCTATCAGGACCTGGCCGCCCGGTTCCCGGACGACTACATCGGCATGTTCGAGGACCTGCGATGGCTGGATGACCCGGACGCCCTGACCTATGTTCCCGCCGGAGGCGGGGACAAACTGGCTCCCATGACAGCCGCATCACGGTCCTTGTCGATGGCCCCTGTCCGGCCCGCCCCCGGCGCGCTGCCGGATCTCAGGCAGACCGCCGACCGGATGAAGGCCGTCGAGGACGAGGTCGTGGAACGCCTGAAGAGCATCAACGCCTACGTGAAGATGGGGAGCTACGGCTGGGTCGTCTCGGGAGACAGGACCGCCAGCGGCAACCCGATCCTCTACTCCGGACCGCAGATGGGCTTCGAGGTGCCCTCGATCGTCACGGAAGGGTGCATCCGCGCGGGCGGGCTGGAGACCTCGGGCATGACCGTGCCCGGGATGCCAGGATTGATCATCAGCCGTACGCCCCATCACGCCTTCGCCATGATGACCGGCCATGTGAACAGCGCAGATCACTACATTGAGGATCTTGCGGATGTATCCCTGCACCGCACCGAGAAGATCCAGGTGCTGGGAGAGAGCGATGTAACCCTGAATGTGTACAGGAGCGCCCACGGCCCCGTAGTGAGCCCCATGCCCTTCGATCCTGCGACCTACAACGAGGAAACGGACGGTCCGATCCTCTCCTGGAAGTATGCGTACTGGGGGCATGAGTTCGACTCGATGGTCGCTCTTCTCCGCCTGCCGAGGTCGAGCAACATGGACGATTTCGAGGAAGGGCTGGAGTTTTTTCCCGCCTCCTTCCACATCCTCTACAACGACGTGGACGGCAATATCGCCTACTGGATGACGGGCCGAGACCCGGTTCGCCCCGAAGGAGAGTGGCGCCTTCCGCAGGGATTTCTCGGGGATCCCCTGGAGTGGGACGGGGACGTCCTTCTTCCCCGATCCACGGACCGGAACACCGGCCAGGGGTTTTACTGCGGGTGGAACAACAAGGCCATCCCCACGTATCTCACAACCTCCGGTCACAAGCAGTTCGGCCCGTTTCACCGGGCCCAAGTCCTCTACGATCACCTCGCGGCGCACGACGACCTGACCTTCGATGAGGTCCGGAACACCGCCCTCCGCATTGCATCCACCGATTCGTTTGGAGGCGGAGGCAACCCGTGGAAGTTCGTGAAGGACTACTTCACCGCCGTGGTGACGGCCCATCCGACGCAGGAGCGCGTGGCCGCACTCTCCGTCATGGAAGGCTGGGACGGCCACTTCGTGGCGGGCGGAGAGTCCCAGTGGGCCTTCGGCACGGACCGGGCGGATGCGTGGGTGCTGATGGACAAGTGGATCCGGGAAGTCATCCGGCTGACCTTCGAGGACGAACTGGGGACGGGTGAAAACAAAGAGGTACTTTTCAATGTCTTCCTGCACGGCCTGCCTTGGGCCGACTACGGCCTGCCCGGAACAGCGCTCACGAACAACTATGACTGGTTCCGGAATCTTGCAGACCCGCTGGCGCCGCAGACGGCGGATGCGATCATCCTCGCCGCGCTGGACAACGCGATCGCCGCGCTGGGGCCACGGCCCTGGGGCATGGACGCACGAGGCGAGATCAACTTCAACCACCCGGTGCTTGCGAACATAGGGGCCGGGCTCGTGCACACGATGCCCTTCGCGTCCCGGTCCACGTATGCCCAGTGCGTGGAGATGGGGCCCGGCGGCCCGGTACGGATCGAAAGCATGTTCCCGCTGGGCGAGTCCGGGACGGCGCACGGCGACCCGATCGTCTGGAGCCTGGACCCGCACTTCCTCAGCATGACCGGGGTGTACGACGGCTTCGTGCACCGGCCGTTCCCGCTGTTCGACTGAACCCTCTCCGAGGCCGCATGCTCCGACCTGCGGGCAGACCGGCGGGGCGTGCGGCCTCCTCTCCTGATTGGAATTCCCTCGTATCGGATTTCTCTTCTCCTTCACGGAAAGGCTCGACAGCGCCCCGCCGCACACCCCAACCGATCTGCCGTGGACAACCGGCGCCCTGCCCTCTATAGTGAGGGGAGAACCGGTCGCCAAGCCAGGCAGGTCTTCGCCGAATGCAGAGAAAAGAGAAGCTCCTCCTCCTCTACCCCGGCGTTCTCCACTCCGCCGGCTGGGGGGATGCGAGAGAGCAGAACACCCACCTGCTCTATGTCTACTCCTGCCTGAAGGAGCACTTCGACGTATCCGTCTTGGATCTCGAGGCGGAGATCGGAAGGCCGGCGGACGAATCGCAGCGGGAGGCCTTCAAAAGGGCCTCCATGCAAAGGATCCTCTCCTTCGACGCGGACATCGTGGGGATCTCCTGCTGGTCCAGCCTGAACTATCTGGCATCCAGGTACTTCGCCGAGCGGATCCGCGAGGCGAGGCCCGGCGCCCGGATCGTGGTGGGAGGCTACCATCCCACCTTCGTCGAAGAGGATTTCCGTTACCCCGGCAGCCCCTTCGATGTCATCGTGCGCGGGGGCGCGGAAAACGCAGCCGCGGCGCTCGGGCTCGGGCCGCCCGCCAAGGAAGGCCCGAACCCTCTGCAGCCGGACTTCCGCTCCTATCCGTATGCGGTCACCGGGCAGAACGTGGGCCTCTTTCTGAGCACGGGATGCCCGTTCGGCTGCACCTACTGCATGGAGTACAGGCGGAGATGGCATTCCGTGAGCGTGCCGGAGGCCCTCGAAATCGTCCGCGAAGTCGAGGAGGCCCTGCGTCCGAGGGGCGTCATGATCCTCGACGCCTGTTTCGGGCTGGACGGGCAATGGAGAAGGGAATTCCTCTCCGAGCTGGCCGGCAGGCCTCATCGCTGCGGCTTCTGGATTCAGACCCGCACCGATCTGATCGACGACGAGGACCTGCCGCTGCTGGCAAGGCTCAACGTGAAGATCGATCTCGGCGTGGACAGCCTCTCCAGGACCATGCTCGCCATCATGAGGAAGACGAAGAACGCGGACGCGTACCTGGAGCGGTTCCTCGATCTCTCGGACAAGTGCAGCCGACATGGGATCGAGCACGAGGCATACCTCATGTTCAACCACCCGGGGGAGTCCGAACAGACCCTGGAAGAGCACGAGGCCTTCGTCCGAGACCGGCTCGTGCCCGCGCTCCGCGGCGGAATGCTCTCGATCCGCAGCGGCACGTTTTCCCTGTTCCCGGGCAGCTTCGTCCACACCCATCTGGATGCGTTCAAGGAGAGATACGGCACCTCGGTGGAATGCGAGGCCTGGTGGCGGGAGGAACGCGACCAGATGGCCCTTTCGAGGAGCATCGTGCCTTCCCGGGACAGCCGGGGCAACCCCTTCCGCGTCACGCCGGAACGGATCCGAAAGCCCCTTGCGGATTTCAACCGGGCCTCGCGGCGGGTTCGGCCTCCGCCCGCGTCCTGAGTCCGGGGCCGCCGGGGCCTCGCGGATTGACATCCCGCAAGGGGGTACCCTAGACTTCAAGCAAAAGAAAGGCGGGTGAACACGAAATGCTGGGCGGAATCGGACCCACCGAACTCATCGTCATTCTCTTCATCGTTCTCATTTTCTTCGGCGCCGGCAAGCTTCCCGACATCGCAAGCGGGCTCGGCAAGGGGCTGCGGGATTTCAAGAAGGGAATGCGGGAGCCGGACGAACCGGATCGCCGCAAGCCTCCCGAAGAGCCCGAGGACGAGCCCCCGCGCCAAGAAGAGTCATAGGCTTCCGGCAGGGCCCAAAGGCTGCGGCCGCCCGGGAGGTCGGTTCCGGCCGGCGGCGGAAAGACAACTTCTGTCGCTGCGCGGGGACCGGGGCAGCGCCTCTTGAACGGAGGCGGCGGAGGTTCAGGGGCGGCGGTGGGCGTTACCATGGAGCAGACGTGGAACTGAGCCACGAAGATCGCCGGTTCTTGGACAAACGAAAAAGGCTCGTGCGAGCGTGGCCGACCGTCGGCGCGATCCTGCTGCTGGTCATCGGGCTTGCTCTTTGGCTGTTCTGGTCCAAGCCGTTGCTGGCGAATCCTTTCCTCACGCTGGCGCGGCTGAAGAACGATTCCGTACCCGCATCCACCCTGATCCTCATGGCGGGTTTGTTGCCGGTGGTTTTCACGATGTGCATGGTGCTTGCCGTTTCCATCGTGCTGTTTGCCTTCGCAAGGCATGGCCCGTCATAAACGGCGCCGGCCGGCCATCCAGGCGGTTTGGTACCGGTAGAGCACGCGGGCGGGTGTGTCGCTTCGCCTACATTCCGGAAGACCCGAAAACCAGGCCTCGCTTTCAACACTTGCCCTCACGTACGGGACTCGTTCAAAGCGTCTTTGCGGCCATCCGCAGGGTGGACGGATTCGGGCGGACCGCTGCGCACAAGGACGAGGCGCCATCTCGTCTCCTGCCCGGGCGGCATTGTCTTCCTGCAGTCAGTGCGCCCGCCCTCCTGTGAACTGCATCGGCCGGGATGGAATGGCACCGGCTTTGCTCGCCCATGAGCATGGCCAAGCCGTCTGTTCGCCGCTTTGCAGATGCGGATCGCCACAAGGGGGATGCATCCTCCATGCGCGCCTGCAGATAGTCTCATAATCACGATTGACTCCCCGAAACAGTGGAGGTATGTTCACATGACGGAGCCACCCAATCCCAGAGAGAGGGCCACCGTGGTTTCTCCCGAGGCTGCGACCGAGGAACCCAGCTTCCATCGACATTCCCCGATACGGGGCACGCAAGAACATCCTGTTTCCAGCCTCCCAGCGCTACCCAGACAGCGTCTCCTTGACCAGGTCCGCGACGTGTTACGGCTCCACCATTACAGCCGCAGGACCGAAAAGGCTTATGTGCATTGGATCCGCCGCTATATCCTGTTTCACGACAAGCGCCATCCTTCGGAGATGGGGGCCGACGAGGTGACACGCTTCCTGTCTTCGCTTGCCACCGTATCGAAGGTGAGCGCCTCGACCCAGAACCAGGCCCGCAGCGCCCTTCTCTTCCTGTACGCCGATGTGCTGCGGGTTGAACTGCCCTGGCTTGATCAGGCGGTCCAGGCCAAGCGGCCCGAGCGTCTCCCCGTTGTTCTGACCCGCGAGGAGGTGGGTCGGTTGCTGGCCGAGCTCGCTGGCGTGACGCGCCTGATGGCCACCTTGATGTACGGGGCCGGCTTGAGGCTCTTGGAATGCTGCAGACTCAGGGTCAAGGACGTGGAGTTCGCCCGCCGCCAGATCATTGTGCGTCAGGGCAAGGGTGACAAGGACCGGGTGACCCTTCTGCCTGCCGCGATCGTCCCCGACCTGTCCCGCCATCTTGCGCGGGTCGAGAGTCAGCACCGCCGCGATGCAGAAAAGGGCGCCGGTTGGGTGGAGCTTCCGCTGGCCCTTTCGAGGAAGTACCCCAACGCGGGCCGAGAATGGCCCTGGCAGTGGGTATTCCCGGCCACCCGTACCTACTTCTGCAGGGAGACCGGGCAGAGGCGCCGCCATCATCTACACGAGACGGTGATCCAACGCGAGGTGAAGAATGCTGTACGCCGAGCCGGGATCTCCAAGCCGGCCTCGTGCCATTCCCTTCGTCATTCCTTTGCGACGCACCTCCTTGAAGACGGCTATGACATCCGCACCGTCCAGGAATTGCTCGGCCACAAGGACGTTTCGACTACGATGATCTACACTCACGTCCTGAACCGCGGTCCCGGCGCGGTGCGCAGCCCGGTCGACCGGCTCCTGGCGGCCGCCGCTTCGTCCCCGTCAGTATATAAGAGTATCCCTGACGGGAAATACACTGCACGCCCTCGCTGTCTATTGCCGGGGAGGAAGGAAGACGAATGAGGCCGAGAACCCTTTCAGTTCAATGTGTCTGCGTCAGGTTGCCACCCAAGGACTCGGGCAAATATACTGACGGCCTTGCAGTCTTCACGGGGGATACATAGTTCTGTCGAATTCTTGTTGAACTAAACCGCTTCGCGGTAGCTTGGGGGCAGGCTCTACGGTCTGCCCCTTTTTGCTTCTGAAGGGGGTTTCCCGTGGCGTATCCTTTCCCGTGCGGTCGTTGCACAAACAACGCAAACCAAAACAGGAAAGGGGAAGGTCATGACGGAACTCAGACGCAGAATGATCGAGGACATGAAGTTGCACGGGTTCTCGGAGAGGACCCAAGCGAGCTACCTGGCGACGGTCCGGCAGTTGGCAAAGCATTACATGCGCAGCCCGGACCAATTGAGCGAGGAGGATCTGCGCATCTTCTTTCTCCATCTGGTCCAGGAACGGAAGGCCTCGCCGAGTACGGTCCGGCAATATCTCTCCGGGATCAAATTTTTTTACGAGAGCACGCTGGGACGGGAGTGGCCGACGCTCTCTCTGGTGCGGCCCGCCAAGCGCCGGACCTTGCCGGTGATCCTGAGCCGGGAGGAGGTGTGGGATCTGCTCGGCCGGGTGGAGACCTTCAAGCATCGGGTCGCTCTGAACCTGATCTATTCCTGCGGGCTGCGGCTCCTGGATGCGACCCACCTGCGCCTTACGGACGTGGACGCGGAGCGGATGCAGGTCTGGATCCGTCACGGCAAGGGAGGCAAGGACCGCTACGTACCCCTTGGCTCAGCCATGCTGGCAGAGCTGCGGGAGTATCAGAAGCGATACAACCCGAAGGGGTATCTGTTCCCGGGCAAGAACGGCAGCCCGTTGCACGAAAGCACGTTGCAACGGGCTTTCAAGAGTGTTCTGCGCAGCAGCGGGATCCAGAAGCCCACCGCCTCCATCCGAACCCTGCGCCACTCGTATGCCACGCATCTGCTGGAGGCCGGGGTGGATCTGCGGGTCATCCAGACCATTCTCGGGCACCGCAGCCCGACAACTACGGCGATCTATACGCATGTGACGCAGCGGTGCATGGGCGCCCTGCAGGCCGCCGTAGAACAACTGAGCTCACGCCGGTAAGTCCGTCCCGGTCATGCCCGAGGTGGCCGAGGTCGTCCGGCGTCACGGACCGGCCTATCTGACCCGGTTCGCAGAGCGCATGCCTCCCAGCCATCGCCGTGCGATTCGGGATCTCCTGGATTGCCGCACCGAGGCGATGGGCGGGCATCTGCGGCGCTGCGACCGGTGCGGCCACGAACATTACTCCTACCACTCCTGCCGCAACCGAGCCTGCCCGAAATGTCAAGGCACCGAGACCAAGAGGTGGCTCGAGAAAAGGCGAAAAGAGTTTCTTCCGGCCCCATACTTCCACCTGGTCTTCACGCTCCCCAGAGAACTCCACCGCCTTGTGCGAGCCCACCAGAGAGTCCTCTATGGGCTCCTGATGAAGGCTGCGGCTGACTCTCTCGTCGCCCTGGCCCGGGACCCACGGTATGTGGGCGGAGCGATCGGCGTGCTCTGCGTCCTGCATACCTGGACCCGGGCCATGGCCTTCCATCCTCATGTACACCTGCTCGTGCCCGCCGGAGGCCTCTCCCCTGACCGTGCCCGCTGGATCCCTTCTCACAAAAAGTTCCTCGTACCGGTGCAGGCCCTCTCCAGCATCTTCCGGGCGAAGTTCCTCTCTCTGCTCAGAGAAGCCCTGCCCCAGTGCACCCTGTCCGAGTCGATCTGGACCACCCGGTGGGTCGTCTACTGCAAGCCCACCGTTCAGGGCGTAGAGAAGGTCCTCACCTACCTGGGCCGCTATGTGCACCGGATGGCCATCACCAACAGGCGCATCCTGGAAGTCGATCACGAAACCGTGACCTTCCGCTACAAGGACTCTCGGGATCAGCGAACCAAAACCATGACGCTCACCGGCCAAGAGTTCCTGCGCCGGTTCCTCGAACATGTGCTTCCCGAAGGCTTCCATAAGGTCCGCTACTTCGGCTTCCTGAGCCCCGCCAACCGCCACCTGCTCGAGACCATCTGGCGCCTGTGCTCCGAAGAAGAGTGTCCCGAGGAAAGCCAGGGACCCGTTGTCATGGACAATCAGGAGCTATCCCCCAAGTGCCTGCCTGTCCAGACGTGCCCCCGTTGTCATGCGGGCATCATGATCTCCATCCTCAGGCTGCCTGCCCGATGGAGGGCCCCTCCGTGAGACTCTCGCCTCTGTTGTCGCTATGCTGGACTCTGTCCTGCGCCGAAAACCACGCCGGCTCCCTCCCCGTATGCCCGCACTGCCGCCCAGGGGCGTACCGCCGGCCTTTTCACCTGATCCCAACCGCCTCCGGAACCGTTAAATTCTTGATCTCATTCTCAAAACGCATTATGATCCCCTCAAGAACCGCAGCCATCCTGTTCTGAACCCCCAAGGGGGACCCATTCTCCGCTCCGCGGTTCAGTTCAACTGAGCCTTTGCGGCGGCGAACGCGCCGCAAAATCTCTTACTGAGTTAGCGGGACAAGGATGGGAGCTTCGCAGTGAGAATCATCAACGTTTGCAAGGAACCGAATGCGGCGGCTGCGACCGTCGCCGAGGCATCGTTGCTGCGGGCGCTCAACGACGTCCGCAAGGAAGCCGCAGCGCGCTTGGACCCCCAGAGCCGTGCTCAAATGGGGCAGTTTCTCACGCCTGGCTCCATTGCCACCTTCATGGCCGAGATGTTTCGCTGCCGGAAGTCCGAGGTTCGCATCCTCGACCCTGGCGCCGGAGCGGGGTCCTTGTGCGCCGCTCTCGTATTGACACTCTGTCACCGCCCCACGCGCCCCACCAGCATCGCCGTAACGGCCTATGAGATTGATCCTCTCCTTGTTGGCTTTCTGCGCTGGACGCTGGATCGGTGCAATGCCGTATGCGAGCGTTTTGACATCACGTTTCAGGCACGGCTGGTAGACCGAGATTTCCTCGAAGCCGGCGTTCATGGCCTTGCTGGCGATCTCTTCGGAATGGGCGAGCGCGAGCGTTTCGACTGCGCCATCCTTAACCCGCCCTACCGCAAGATTCGCACGGACTCCCGGGAACGCTCGCTGCTTCGTTCGATTGGATTGGAGACGACCAACCTCTACACCGGTTTTGTGGGTGTCGCCGCACGCCTGCTGGCTCCGGGCGGAGAGATGGTTGCTATTACCCCACGGAGTTTCTGCAATGGCCCCTACTTCGAGCCGTTTCGCCGGTACTTCTTGCGCGAGATGCGTTTTCTCCGATTACATGTTTTTGACGCGCGAGACAAGGCCTTCGGGGATGACAAGGTCCTGCAAGAGAACGTGATCTTCCATGCGGTCAAGACAGCGGAAGCAGACCCTACGGTTATCGTCTCGGCGAATGCGGCGCCCGGCGCTGCCATCCGTAGCCGAACGATCGAGCACGGAGAACTGGTTCATCCTCGCGACCAGCATGCGGTCATCCATGTTGTCCCGGAGAAGGATGGCAAGTCTATCCGCGACAAACTGACCAGCCTAAAAGGGTCGCTCACTGAGCTTGGGCTTACGGTGTCAACGGGGCGTGTCGTGGACTTCCGGGCTAAAGACCTCCTTCGCGCCCAGCCGGGGAAGGACACGGTGCCTTTGATCTACCCTTGTCATTTTACGAACGGCTTCGTCAAGTGGCCCAATGGCAGCACACGCAAGCCAAACGCGCTCGCTCTCGGACCGGCGTCCGAAGACCTCGTCGTCCCTGAGGGGTACTACGTACTGACCAAGCGGTTCTCGTCGAAGGAGGAGCGTCGCCGGATTGTTGCCGCCGTCTACGATCCGGTCCGTGTGACTGCCCAGAAAGTGGCCTTCGAGAACCACTTGAACTACTTCCACGAGCGCGGTTCTGGTTTGCCGGCAACACTTGCCAAGGGGCTCGCCGCGTACCTGAACTCTTCGCTCGTGGACATCTACTTCAGGCAGTTTAGCGGTCACACGCAGGTCAATGCTT
>CAYLMK010000035.1:0-48894 GCA_964384945.1 uncultured Thermodesulfobacteriota bacterium
ACGTTCACGTGCGGCTTCGTTCGCTCAAACTTCTGCTTTGCCATCTCCGCCTCCTTGCTCTCCTGGGAGAAAAAAGCTCAAGCCTGATTCTTTGGAGCCCACGACCGGGCTTGAACCGGTGACCTCTTCCTTACCAAGGAAGTGCTCCACCACTGAGCTACGTGGGCAAAGGTGCAATTCGGAACTACGGTCGCCCGACCCGAGCGTCTTGTCGAAACGGCCGGTCGGAAGCGAGCAAAGGGGTACTTACATGTGAAAACGGCCCAAAGCCCGATTCAGGTGATGGAGCGGGAAACGGGGTTCGAACCCGCGACCCTCAGCTTGGAAGGCTGATGCTCTAGCCAACTGAGCTATTCCCGCGTATTTCCTGTTCCTCGGGATATTCTGTCTGTCCGAGATCATTTTTCAAATGGTGGAGAGGGGAGGATTCGAACCTCCGAAGGCTTCGCCGGCAGATTTACAGTCTGCTCCCTTTGACCGCTCGGGAACCTCTCCGGTACGCTCGTTTCCGCAGGCCGTTCTTGGAGCTGGCGATGGGATTCGAACCCGCAACCTGCTGATTACAAATCAGCTGCTCTACCGTTGAGCTACGCCAGCCGAAGGCGCGCCTGCCTACCGGGATCCTGTGAATCGATTTGGTTAAACAGCTCTAAATACTAAATCTGGAAGGATTTGTCAACAAGGAACCAGACGCGGCGGCAACCCGCCTGAACCTACCGCGTATTCCGAGGGGGCCACGCCTTCCCAACACATCTCATAACATATTGAAACAAAAAGCACAACATTCAATGCCGGCAAGGGATGACCCGCCCTTGCCGAGCTCGGCACTCCCTATTGTAAATATGCCGGAGTAGGGGAACAGGGTTCGTGCGAGTTCGGCAGGTGGTTTCTGGGCGGGCGCAAAGACCTCTCCGCCATGCGCGCCCGGGGCTCAGCTAGGAAATGGGGGGGTCTTCCAGGATCTTGAGTTTGCATACCCGAATGCCGCGGTCGGTCCAGCCTACGTCGAATCCGACGACCTTTCCGGGTCGAATGTCGGACTTCCTGGTCCGGCTTCCCTCCAGACGGATCTGATCCGCGTAGAAGAATATGTGACTGCCCTCCCTCGTCTCGACGAATCCATATCCCGTCCTCGGGTTGAACTTCGCGATGCGCCCGCGATAATACTTCCCGTCAATCTTGAAAGGATCGGGTTGGATATATCTCACCTTGACTCGGCTCGGTTTCGATTGGTCCATGTCGGTTCTCCCCCGGTCCCGAGCCGGGATTGAGATTATTTCCCGTCGGCCCTAAACTCTTAGATAAGATTGAGGATCGAAAAGATCCGGGCCCTGGAAACATCGCTTTACAAAACCTTGGGTGTTCAGTATAAGCTCATAGCGCTGGGGGAATCCCGGTTCGCGGTTTGCCCACAAGTGCGTTCTTGCTTTGGCGCTGACCAGGATGAGGATGCCATTCAGAGGGGGGCCTTGGCGGAGTTGCAGAGGAAAGGAGACAGAATGGAGTTCCCGGAGGACCTGAAGTATTCCAGAGAGCATGAGTGGGCCAAGCTGGAGGGTGACGGTATTTTGGTAGGAATAACAGATTATGCCCAGGAACGGCTCGGCGAAATCGTCTATGTCGAACTTCCGGAGGAGGGCTCGCAGGTTGCGTTTGCCGAGGCGTTCGGCGTGGTCGAATCGACCAAAGCGGTTTCAGACCTGTATGCGCCGGTTTCCGGGACCGTGGTGGAAGTGAACGACACGTTGCTCGACAACCCGGAACTGATCAACGAAGACCCTTACGAGGATGGTTGGTTGATTCGAATCGCCATGTCGGACCAGAAGGAACTCGGCAAGCTCATGGATGCGGCGCAGTATGCCTCTTTCGTCGAAGAGGAAAGGAAGAAGGAAGAAGAGTAGGCGCACCAAGCCCGAAGAAGGCCGGGCCCCGGGCTGTCAGCCGGGTGAGCTGAGGAAATAGTGGAAAGAGAAGCGGATCGAGAGTTTCCCGTTTTCGTCAAGCAGGTTCCGGGGCGGCGGGCGAAAAGGGAACGTGTGTTTGATTGCCTCCAGGGCCTCGTAGTCGTGCAGGATCATTCCGGAGGACTGTAGAAGATCGAGCGAGGCCAGGGATCCGTCCGAGCCGATCAATATCCGCAGCACTGTGGTGCCGCTCTTGGATTCCCCCTCTCCGGCTACCTTCCAATTCCTGCTCACGGCCTCCTTGACCTCCTGAAGATAGGCCTCGTACTGGGGCCCCCGGTGAATGCCGCTGCCTCCTTCCAGAGAGGGCTCGACATAGAGGGGGTTGTCATAGGCCCTTTGAAGGCCGAGGAGGCTGTTTACGCTGGGGATCAGTTCCTGGGAGGAGGGAAGGGTCCGAGAAGGCGGAGAAGCCGGCTGGACAGGCTCCTTGCTGGGCGCTTGGGTTGGGTCGGCTTTATGGGAAGGAGGCTTCCCCCGGCCGGGCAGGTCGGGCGAGGTCTCGGCGGCGGCCTTCGAAGGGGGCGGCGGAGTGCGGGCGGACAAAAGCCCGGGAGGATCCTCTCTCAGGTCGAGGAGATCGACCCAGAGCGGCTGCTTCAGGCCGCGGGCCGGGCGGCTCAGAAGGGGAGGCACAAAGGCCAGGGCGGCCGTGTGCAGGGTGAGCGAAACGAGCAAACCGGTCAAGAGTCTCTGTTCCCTCACGCGCACCTTCTTCGGCCTTGAGCGGGTATCTCGGGCAGAGCCTGCTCCGAAGGGCCGCAAAGGCCCTTGCTACTTTTTGGGAGGCTTCTGGCCGTGCTTTCTCATTTCCTTTTCGGCTGCGTCTGCGAGCTTCCGGCCCTTTCCTGTCGCCTCTGCTCGGATGGATTCCTGGCACGGCTGACAGATGGATTGACCCGCTTCGAGGGCCTTCCCGCAAACCTTGCAACGTTCCCTTTTCTCGGACATCCGCAACCTCCCCGGGGCAAGTCAACTGAGCATCTGGAAGCCGGCTTTGAAAAATTTTCGCCGCGCCCCTAGAATGAACCGGAAGGGGGATGGATGTCAACGAGGCGAGGTTTTCCCGCTTCGCCGTTCGGCAGGGAGGCAAAGCCCGGCCGAGAAGGAACGTTCTGCCCGAGAATCCTAGGAGCGCACGCCTTACGGGGGCGGATGGGGCACTGGTGGCTCCCCTGGACTTCAAATCCAGTGGCAGGTAGCGGTCCTATCTGCGGTGGGTTCGATTCCCACACGCCCTCGCCATCCGTCGCGAAAAAGGACGGCCTCCGCGCGGCCCGGCGTTTTCTCCGTCCTTCAGGGCAACCACGGAGTCCTTCCGCCGCCCATGGCCCGCCCGCGGCAGAAGAGAACATGGCGGCGAGGGGGCCTTGCTCGTCCGGCGAAAATTCTTCTTGTGCGCCGCCCCGAGAATATGTTATATGTAAAGTGACGATGTCGAACTCGGAGGAATACAGGAGAGGAATACAGCAATGGAAGTTCTCGCCGATCCCCGCTTTTCGACGATGCTGTTCTGTCTGGCCATCGCCGTCTTTGCGATCACACTCAACGGTCACCTTCTTCGGGATTTCGGGCAAGCTCTTTTCGGGTTTCTGGGGTTTTTCTGGCTGGCTGTTTCCATCGCCGTGTTCGTCGTCTTTGGCTGGAGGATCGGCCTGCTTTGCGTTGGCGGATCGTACGTGCTGGGTTTGGTGACCAGCCCGATATCCGCGGCGGTTGCGAATCTGCTTCGCGGCGCACACTCCCGATAGCCAAGCAAGACGCTCCCGCCTTCCAACGAGGAGGTCGGCCCCCGTGGGCTCGGTCTTCCTCGCGGCTGCCGTTCGTCACCGCAGGCGTTGATTCGGCGGCCCAAAACTCCACGCCTTGCCGCAAGGCTTCCCGCAGGAACGGTTCACGGCGCGGGCCTCGACGCCTGAGCCTCGCCCTTGGCAGAGGCCGCGCGCAGTTCCTGCATCTCCTGAGGCGTCAGAGGGCTGAGGATGATCTCGATGCGCCGGTTCGCCTGCCTTCCCTCGGCCGTTTCGTTTTTCCAATAGGGCCGGTAGCAGGAATAGCCCGTTGCGCCGAGCAACCGGGGGTCCAAGCCCGCCTTCTCATGCAGGTAGCGGACCACGGCCGCGGCGCGCATGGCGGACAAGCCCCAGTTCGAGCCGTAGGCCTGTTCGAGCCTGGGCGTCAGAGGCACGTCATCCGTGTGACCTTCGATCATGATCCTGCGGTCGTTGATGTCCTTCAAGGCAAACCCCACCCTTTCGAGCACCTCCTCCCCTTTGGGGGTCAGCCTCGCGCTTCCGGAGGGGAACAGGATCTTGTCGATGAGATTCAGTTTCAGCCTTGCACCGGACTCTTCGACCCGGATGCTTCCATCGTTGATCTCCTGGGAAAGGTTCCCGATAACGCTGTCGTAGGTTTCGGTCATTCTCGCGATTCGGGTCTCCCGTTCCTTGAGTTCCCGCTCATAAACGGATAGCTTGCGGAGGATCTCCTCGCGCTCGGCTTGAAGTGCGGCGAGTTCTTCCAGGAGTGCGGAATTCGATCGGGTCTCCTTTTCGACCTGCTCACGGAGGCCCTCCAGCCTGGCCCTGAGCACATCTCGTTCCTTCCCGCACTGGCCCAGGTCCGTTTCGCAGTCCTGCCTGGCGTGGAGTTCCTCTTCGTACTTGCTTTTCCCGACCATGCAGGCGGAAACCAGGACAACAGAGAGCGCCAGCGGGGAAACCAGTTGAACCGCCCGGGTCCGGATCCTGCGCGCATGCATCTCTTTTCTCCCCCATGGATCTCTTTGGTTCGCGGCCGGAAGGGTCTTGCCGCCCCGAATCCGGTGGAACGCGCAACGGGTCACTCTTCGATGCGGATGGTGATTCGGCCGCCCGCCGAGGGCAACCCGTACCGATCGCTCCTTGCATCGTACTCCAGTTTGGCGCATATCTGGTAATAAGCGGGCCGAAGGAAACGTGCCCGCTCCAGGCCGCCCTTGACCTTGCAGTACATCACGTCCCCTGCACCTACGAAGAGGGATCCGGGTTCGAGGCGTTCCTCGGTTTCGTCATTGAGGTGCAGGATGTACTCCTGCGCGAACCCGTCGGGGTCTTCCTTTACGGTGACCGACCGAACCGTGTAGGGTGCGTCTTCGACGAGGACTTCGGCCGACTCGGAACCGATGCGAAGGCAGTAGGTTCCCGAGGCCATCCTCTGGATGCTCTTGGAAAAGAGAAGCCGGGTCCTCTCGTGCGTGATTTCCACCCCCTCATGGAACCATCTGCCCTCTTTGTCGAGGAAAAGCGGAGCGGTTTCTTTCCGCTCAGCGGAGGGCGGGGATGCGCCGACGGAGCTCCGTGGCATGACAACTCCTCAAGAGTTCACAGGAAGCGCAGCGTTTTCGATCCATCTTCTTGGTGCATCGGCCCAGAATTCCAAGGTGTGCGATGGAAAAATCATACCGAACCGGGTCGTCCGGGTCCAGGCGTCTGAGGTTCCGGGTAATCTCCTCCGCCATTGCCCAGTCGGGCGTGGCTCGACCCGTGAGTTGAAGGTGCCTGCAGATTCGGGCCGTGTGGGTGTCCAGAGGAAGGATCAAGTGACGCGGGGACACGGCCCGCCAGAGACCAAGGTCCGTTCCGTCCGGTCCCCGGACCATCCATCTCAGGAAGAGATTCCACCTTTTGCATGCGGAACCGGAAGCCGGGTCCGGTAACAAATGATGGATGCCTCGCAGGCCTTCGATTCTCGTCCCTTCGAGGTAGTCTGGAAGGGTCTCTCTCAGGTAGGCGACCCAGCCGGTCAGGGCGTTTCGCACAGGCGCAGGGGCTTCCCGCTCGGGCAAATAGAACTTGAGGAAGGAGGCCTGGATCGAGCCGAAATCCCGCAGGACCCGCTTGAGCAGGCACAGGAGGAGGGTCAGGTCCTGTCGCTGTTGGAATCGGTAGGCGTATCTTCGATAAACACGATTCCAGTCCCGGGCGGTTCCCTCCAGGATCTTCCCGGCCGCATGATCCGAGAGCGGCTCCAAAACCCGTTGCAGGTTTCGGAGGATTTGCGGAACGTGCCCGTAGGCAAAGACAGCCGCGAGGAAACCGACGACCTCCTGGTCCTCCGGGGTTCGGTACCTGTGGACATACCAGAGGGGGTCGCTCCGGAGATGCGATGGGTGAGCCCGCTCGCACAGGTCATCGAGAGATTCCTTCAGAAGCAGAAAGCGGTCGGTCTGGGATGGCATCGGCTTCCGGGGAATGGAAAATGCCCGCTGGTCGCCTGCTCCGGAACCTTTCTGTCCGCACACGGAGGCGTCAGAAGGATTTCTTGCTGTCGAGCAGGATGGTCACCGGACCCTGATTCACAAGCGATACATCCATCACGGCCTGAAACCGGCCCGTTGCGATCCGGAGACCTGAGTCTGCCACTTCTTCCAGGTATTTATGGTAAAGAGGCTCGGCCTCCTCCGGTGGAGCCGCGTTGTCAAAGGAAGGGCGGTTTCCCTTCCGACAGTCGCCGTAAAGCGTGAATTGGGATACGATGATCACGCCTCCCCGGATGTCCTGGACGGACCGGTTCATCTTGCCCTGTGCATCCTCGAAAACGCGCAGGGTGACGGTCTTTCTTGCCAGGTAGGAGGCGTCCTGCGGCTGATCTCCCTTCCCAATGCCCAGGAGCACCACGAGGCCTTGCCCGATCGATCCCAGCACTTCTCCGTCGACGCGCACCTCGGCCGAGGACACTCTCTGGATGACGGCTCGCATGGGAAGAGATGCTAACCCGAAGAGAATCCGTAATCAACCGGTTCCCTCCCCCGGGCGCCACGAGCCGCAACCGGTCCCTGGAAATCCTCCGACGCAGTCTTCTACCCGCCGTTCAGGCAATGCGGGAGGGAAAAGCACGGCACGCCGGGCCCGGCTTCTCGATGTTCACATCTGGGGTCGGACCTGATCCTGGAGACCGATTCGCTTTGCCGGCTTGCGAGGCTTCTTGGTGATGCCGAGCGAGAGCTGGAGCACCTCCGCCATTGTGGAAACCCAGTGGAAGGTCATCTGCTCTTTCACGTGTTCGGGTATATCCTCCAAGTCCTTCTTGTTCTTTTCCGGGAGGATCGTTTCATGAATGCCCGCCCTCAGGGCCGCCAGCACCTTCTCTTTGATCCCTCCGACCGGCATCACCGTTCCGCGCAGGGTGATCTCTCCGGTCATCGCGATGGCCGGATTGACAGGAATCCCCGTCAGCAGGGACGTCACGGCCGTCAGGATGGTCACGCCGGCTGAAGGGCCGTCCTTTGGGATGGCCCCGGCAGGCACATGAATATGAATGTCGAGGTTTTCGAAGATTCCTTCGTCGATCCCCAACTCCGTGGCGTTGGAGCGGATGAAGCCGAGCGCCGCCTGGGCCGATTCCTTCATGACGTCGCCGAGTTTTCCGGTCAGGGTGAGATTGTTCTTCCCCTTCATTTTTGCCGCTTCCACAAAGATGATGTCGCCCCCCACCGGTGTCCAGGCAAGGCCGATGGCCACTCCCGGTTCGGTGGTCCGCTCCGCGATCTCCGAGAAGTGCTTGATCGGTCCGAGGTAGGTGTGAAGGTCTTTCTTCGAGATGACCGCAGGCTCGGTTCGGCCCTCCACCACCTCTCGCGCCACGCCCCTGCAGATGGTCGCGATCTCCCGTTCGACGTTGCGGACGCCTGCCTCGCGCGTGTACGAGGCGATGATCTCCTGCAAGGCATCCTTCTTGATCTTGAGCTGTGAGCTTTCGAGACCGTGTTCCTGGATTTGCTTCGGGATCAGGAACTTGTTGGCGATCTGGATCTTCTCCTCCTCCGTGTATCCGGGGAGTTCCAGTACCTCCATCCTGTCCTTGAGCGCCGGCGGAATCGGTTCCAGGATGTTCGCGGTGGCAATGAACATCACCTTGGAAAGATCGAACGGCACCTCCAGATAGTGGTCCGAAAAGGAGAAGTTCTGCTCGGGATCCAGAACCTCCAGAAGCGCGGAAGAGGGGTCTCCGCGGAAGTCCATGCCGAGCTTGTCGATCTCGTCGAGCATGAAGATCGGATTGTTCGACTGGCATTTCTTTATACCTTGAATGATGCGGCCCGGAAGCGCCCCCACGTAGGTTCTCCTGTGCCCGCGTATCTCCGCTTCGTCCCGGATGCCTCCAAGGGACATCCTCACGAACTTCCTTCCCATGGCCCTGGCAATGGATTTTCCGAGCGAGGTCTTGCCCACACCCGGGGGGCCCACAAAGCACAGAATGGGGCCTTTCATGTCGTCCTTGAGCTTCCGGACAGCCAGGTACTCCAAGATCCGCCTCTTCACCTTCTCCAGGTCGTAATGGTCTTCTTCGAGAACGGTGGATGCCTGGTTGATATCGAGACTGTCCTCGGTCCCCTCCATCCAGGGAAGCTCGAGGATCCAGTCCAGGTAGGTTCGGGACACGATGTATTCCGCCGCCTGAGGGGGTATCTTGGAGAGTCGATCCATCTCTTTTTCGGCTACCTTCCGGACGTCATCGGGTAGGGATTTCTTTTCGAGCCGCTCCTTGAGTTCTTCGGTTTCGGCCGTTTTCTCGTCCTTCTCCCCCAGTTCCCGCTGGATGGCTTTGAGTTGCTCGCGCAGATAGTATTCTCTCTGGCTCTTGTCGATCTCGCCCCTGACCTGTGACTGGATCTTGTTGCCCAGTTCCAGAATCTCGATCTTGTGCTGCACGAGAACCGTCACCTTCTGCAACCGCTCTCGGATTGAAAGCGCCTCAAGCACCTCCTGCTTCTCGGCAACACTGACGTTCAGGTTGGAAGCAATCAGATCTGCAAGATAGCCGGGCCTGTCGATGCTGGATATCATGACCGAGATTTCATCCGGAATAGTGGGAATAAGTTTGATGGCCCGGATTGCCTGATTCTTGAGATTCTCCTCCATGGCGCTGATTTCGTCGCCCTGCAGGTCCGTCTCGGTCGCTTCGAGTATCCTGGCCCTGAAATAGGGGGTTTTGGCAACGAATTCAACCACTTGAATTCTGCTCAGGCCGCGAAGGATAACGTTCATGTTCCCATCGGGCAGGTTGACGGTCTTGACGATCTTCGCCCGGGTGCCGAACGAGTAGATATCGGGGATGTCAATGGGTTCGGCCTCCTGGTTCCTGAGCGCGCAGATGCCGATGACGCCATCCCCGCTGCAGGCCTGCCTGACGAGTTCCAGGGACCCCTCTTTGCCGACCAGGATCGGAATGATCGTTTCCGGGAAAAGGACGGTTCCTTTGATAGGTAGAACGGGAATCTCGTCCCAAATCATGTCCTCTTTTTCCTTCTTATTCTTGAATATCATTCGCTGAAACCCTTCTTCACGAGGTTGCGTTCGCTTGTTCCTTGCGTGACGAACCTTGCGGCTCGATCGGGCAAGCCCAAAGAATGCCGTCTAATGATTGGATTCGAGCCATGGAGGGAGGTTCCTGAGCGCCGCCTCGCTCCACCCCATTGTCTGCGTCGGCCTGCGGTCGCCTTCGCAAGACTTTCGGCCTTCCCTTAAAGCATTTTCTAACAACCAATTCAAACTATTTAACCATCATCCGAAAAAGGTCAAGCCCGACCCCTTGGGCGGCCCCTTCCCCGGTTCAAGATCCATGCGATACGGTCGCGTGTGATTCTCGTCCGCCTGACCGCGCCGGGCGTTATCGTCGACACCCCGCCCCCGGGACCGGCTGGGGACCCTTTTCTTTCGCTGCGATATCGGGTAAACAAGATGGACGGATCCATGGTGAGGGGCCACGGACAGCTTTCAGAAGGAGCCGACGAGCATGAGTGCAGAGAAGACTTCGCAAAACCTTAAGGCCGCTTACACGGCGGAATCCAAGGCGCTGGTCCGCAATCGTTTGTTTGCCGAGATAGCGGACGAGGAAGGCTATGAACAGATCGGAAAACTCTTTCGGGCGGTGGCGGAGGCCGAGAGCGTGCATGCGAAGAACGCGCTTCGCATGCTCGGCCAGATGCGCACGACCGAGGAGAACCTGAAGACCGCATTCGAGAGTGAGATGTCGGCCAAGAACGATCACTATCCCGCCTTCATCCGGGAGGCAGAGGAGGAAGAGCGGTCAAGTGTGGCCCTTGTGTTCAGCCGAGCCCGGGACGTGGAAGAAAGGCACGCGCAGCTGTACAAGGGGGCCCTGGACTACCTCGTCAAGGAGGAGGTTGTCGACTATTACGTTTGCGGCATATGCGGTTACGTCGCAGAGAGGGATGCTCCTGAAGAATGCCCGATATGCCAGGCGACAAGGGAATTCTTCAAGAGGGTGGAATAACCCCTAACGTTGAAAGAAGGATCCGTGACAGCGATCTGCCTGTAGTTCAGACGGCACGCACGCTTTGTGCCGTGCCCTCCTCCCCGGCCTGACCCGGCGACAGCGCCCAAGACATTCGCTCAGCCCCGGATACCAAGCCCTGTGCCAACCAAGGGCTTCCCGCCATTGCCCTCCTCAGTTGCCGCGCAAACGATCGGTGTGGTCGATCCGGACACGTCCTTTATTGGAACATAAGTGTTCCGTATTGGATCGAAATAGTCATGGATTCTCTGCCACCTTCACAACATTTTGATTTATAATTAGACACTTATAATTTGTAAGGCCTGGCATGTTTATTGCTGACATAAAAAAGAAACTATTCAAGGATTGGAAAGGGGAAAGCATGAATCCTGTTTCGAATAGCGAGGCTCCTCGAAGAAGACCGTCCGCCTTGCAGGTTGATTCAGCCGGTCGCGGAAAGCAGAAGAAACGAGACGTGAACCCTGAGCGAAGGCTGCTCGAATCGCTGAAGGGCGGCGACCAGGAAGCCATAAGGGCGATCATCTCCAAGTATCATGACAAACTGTTCGCCGTTGCGAACCGAATCTGCAACAATCCCGCCGATACGGAGGAAATACTTCAAGATGTTTATATGATTGCTCTGAACAAGATTGACAAGTTCGAGGAGAGATCCACACTTTCCACGTGGCTCTACCGGATTACGGTGAATGCGGCCCTGATGAAGCTCAGGAGCCAACGGGCGAGCAAGAGCAACCTGCCCATCGAAGGCTACGCGGGGGTCCTGGGAGAGGACGATAACGTATTGCGGTTTGACGAAGCGGCTCGGCCCCCGGACGAAACGCTGATAACCAGAGAGCTGTACGATCAAATCATGGATTCGGTCGAGAATCTCCCCGAGATTTACCAGAGCGTATTCTTTCTGAGGGATGTTCAGGGGTACTCCATCAAGGAGACCAGCAAGATGCTCGCAACCACGCCTGCAGCGATCAAGTCTCGACTGCACAGAAGCCGATTCTTTCTGAGGGGGAAGTTGGAGAAATACATGATGAACCACTGACCCGTCCGCCCCCCCGGGTTCGGACCAGAATCGGAAAAACGGCCCTGTTACCAGGGCCGTTTTTTTACGGCCGGGGCCGATTTCCAGTAAAAAGGAGGAGGGCCTGGCCGGCGCTCTTTCGCGACGATTTGACAAGGACGATCAAAAGCCCCTAGCATCCGTGAAATCGGCCTGAGAGGGAACCCGGATGAGGCTCCAGGCTACCTCTACACGTTCCAAACCTGAACACCGAATGGCGGCCTCTCCTGCGTTGGTGTGTCCGGGCTGGGGTTGACCGAGGCAACGGGCTTGGAGGGTATGGGAATCCGCTCTTTTCGGAAAGTGCTTTTGTGGCTGTTGGTCGCCTCGTCACTTGCTTTCGCGTGTCAAGAGGACTGGTCAGCACGTCTGGGGCTCAGGTCGCTCTGGAGGAATTGCGCTCATCCCTTCGAGCCCTATCCGGTCGCCGAACTTCTCGACCGCATGTCGGCCCGCCCGCCCGTATTCTCGTTTGCAGTCTTGGGGAGTACGGATCTGGGCTCGAAACATGCCGGGGGGCGAAGCGACACCACGGTGTTGGACCGGATCATGGCGGACATTCGATCGATCCGGCCTGAGCCGGAGTTCATCGTCCATGTGGGCGACATAGCAGAGGAGGCAGGCGATAGAGAGGCCTGGAAGGAATTCGTTGTCAAGGGGGCGCCGTTTACGACCGCGCCTGCGCGCGGCGTATTGTATGATCCGGGAAAGGGACGATGTTTTGTTCTGCCTGGCGAACGGGATGTCGTGGATCGTAGGACGGAAAGTGATTTCCTGAAGCTTTTTTTTCAGTGCACCGCCAGCCTTCCCTTTTCGTTCGACCGGGATCCCTTCCATTTCGTTGTGTTGAACTCCGAGAGAACAGATGACAGTTGGCTGATGAGATACTTCGGGTTCAACCGGCAGAAAAACCGTATTTCAGGAGACCAACTCGAGTGGCTTGAGAAGGACCTTGTCGAGAGTCAGGGAAAGAGGATCATGGTTTTCCTTCACAAGCCCATGTTTCCGCCCGTGTTCTCGGCTCATGACGGGTATTGCCTGGACCAGTACCCCTTGGAGAGGCAGAAACTCCTGAATTTACTGGATAAATATTCCGTTGAAGCCGTGTTCATGGGGCACGATCCGGTTTTCCATTGGACCCGCATCGGCAAGACCTATCACATCATAACAGGGGGAGGGGGCAGAAGGCCCAAGGCTCCGAAACGGCACGGAGGCTTCCACCACTTTTTGTACGTCACGATGGATGAAGCCTCCCGGACCAAGGTTTTCTGTTTGGACCCGGATGAGGATGCGGTGAGAGGGGAAATTGAACTCAGGTAGCACTTCCGGCGTCGATTTTGTTCCGCCGGGTGGATTTTGGGGTTTCGCCCCATTCCTGGGATGAAACAAAAAAGGCAGATCCTGGAAATGCGAACCGGATCTGCCTTTCCGTGGCGGACGACAAGCGCAGGGATCAAGAAACCTGCAGGGGGCTCTCCTTCATTTCCGAAAGCTTCTGGCGAATGAGCTTGAAGTCCACGCCCAGCCATGCACATATGTTTCGAAACGAGTAGAGGTAGGTGGTATCGTCATCGATGAACCATTCCTCTGTTTCCGTGAACAGCTTCTTGCTGTGGACCGATTTCCCGGACAGGTTCCTACGGTAGCACTTGATCGCATCTTTCAGGATGGCGAGCATGAGCTTCTTCTCTCCACCCGCCAGTCGCATGCTCCTGTTCGCCAGGTAGTACTGGGTCGGATGGATTGCGTCGATCTCATTGAGCTTATTCAAGTGTTTTTTGAATTCTTTTAGGGTTTCTTCCTTGGTAGACACGGCTCTTTCCTCGCCAAGCTGCTTGTTTGTGTATGTCTCCACGACTACGCTTGCTCCATTCGAAGTAGATAAAGTTGCTGTCAAGAAAACGTTAATTTTTCTATGTTATAAAATTGGCGCTCAAAAGTCAAGAAAAAAGTTGCCCGAGCTTTGCATCTTTGCCGCCTTCGCCACCGGGTCGCCAATTCCGGACAATAGTAGGACAGGGAGTACGGCACAGATGTTTCAAAAAATCTGATCCGAGGGGACGGGGCGGCCTGAAACCTGTTGAGATTTTAGCCGCTTTGCTCTATAAGAGAGCCGCAAAACCTCTCGTTCGCCCGCTTTCGAAGCTCGCAACAAGGAAGAAGGAAATGCAGAGACTCTTTCGAGATTTTCTGATCAAACTCGGCGAGGACCCGGATCGGGAAGGCCTCAGGAAGACCCCGGAGCGAATGGAGAGCGCCTTTCTGTTCCTCACGTCTGGATACAGGGAGAACGTCCAGGAGATTCTCCAGACCGCCGTATTCCACGAGAAATACGATGAGATGGTCCTTGTCAAAGATGTGGACATCTACAGCCTCTGCGAGCATCATCTACTGCCCTTTTTCGGCAAGTGCCATGTGGCCTACATCCCGGACGGAAAGATCATCGGCCTCAGCAAAATCCCTAGAATTATTGAGGTTTTCAGTAGAAGGCTGCAAGTGCAGGAACGTCTCACGACCGAGATTTCTACCGCAATCGCCCAGACCATTCGGCCCAAGGGGGTGGCCGTGGTAATCGAGGCGTTTCACCTCTGCATGAGGATGCGCGGTGTGGAAAACCAAAATGCTTACGCAATTACGAGTTCCATGCAGGGTATCTTCCGGCAGGACGAAAGGACGCGGCTCGAATTTCTTCATCTGATTCGGGGCGAGAGAAGCGTCACTCGCTGATAAAACACAAAAAATTATTTATAATCTGATCCTTACGAAGTTCTGAGGCTGAATCTCCCTGAAGCCAGGGGCCGGTCCGTTTCAACCCCTTGTGAATGTCAGGTTCAGCGGTTGAATACGGCTCAGGCTGCCGGCAAGCCCGCCCGCGCTTTCCTGTCCGAGCGCGAGAAAGGAGTTAAGCGATGGTGATCGGAATCCCCAGGGAGATCAAAAGGGAGGAGAAGAGGGTGGCCATAACCCCGGAGGGGGTCAGCGCCCTCGTTTTTCATGGACACCGCGTGATGATCGAGGCAGGGGCGGGTCTGGGAAGCGGGATCTCCGACAGGGCTTACGAGAAGGCGGGTGCCGAGGTTGTGGGTGACGCGGACAGGCTGTGGTCAGAGGCGGAGATGGTTCTCAAGGTCAAGGAGCCTCTGGAGAAGGAATACGGAAGGATGCGGGAGGGCCAGATTCTTTTCACCTACCTGCACCTGGCCGCGAGCCGTGAGCTGACCGAACATATGCTCCGAAGCAAGGTGCTCGGAATCGCCTATGAAACCATCCAACTCCACGACAAGACCTTGCCCCTTCTTGCACCGATGAGCGAGGTGGCCGGCAGGTTGGCCATTCAGGTGGGGGCATGGTGTCTGGAATCGAAGAACGGCGGGGCGGGGATTCTTCTGGGCGGGGTGTCCGGCGTTCCCCCTGCCAAGGTCGTTATCATCGGAGCCGGCATCGTCGGGATCAACGCCTGCCACGTGGCTGTGGGGATGGGGGCGGAGGTGGTCATCATGGATATCAACCCCGCCCGCCTCCGGTATATTCAGGACATCTTTCGGGGCTCGGTTACAACGGTGATGTCGAATCGCGCCAACATCGAGGAGCAGGTGGTCACCGCCGACCTCGTCATCACATCCGTCTTGATTCCGGGCGCCAAGGCGCCCGAATTGCTCTCCTCCAACCTGATACGCAGGATGGGCCCGGGTTCCGTGATCGTTGACGTGGCGATCGACCAGGGGGGGTGTTGCGAAACCTCGCGGCCCACCACCCACGATGAACCCATCTTTGTGTGGGAAGACGTGGTGCATTATTGCGTGGGAAACATGCCGAGTGCGGTGCCTCGAACGTCGACGTACGCACTCACGAATTCGACCCTCCAATATGTTCTCGAGATCTCGGACAAGGGGTTCGCGCGGGCCATGAAGGACAACCGGGCCCTCCGGAAGGGGCTCAATGTCATCGACGGAATGATCGTCCACGAAGGGGTGGCCCAGGCCTTCGGCCTGAGTTGCGACAAGGTGCGCTTCTGACCGGCGCGCAGGTCGGGCCGCGGTTTTCGTGCCGGCTGGGGGATGGGACTCCCTATCTATGCGGGTAGCCTACGACGCCAGACCGCTGGTGAAGAAGGGAACGGGCATCGGACGGTACGTTCGGCGCCTTCTCGAGGCACTGGTCGGCCTTGAGGGAACAGAGGAGATTCTGCTTTGGTCGCCGCGGGAGATCGCCAAGGGAGCCATCCTGGGCCTGGATCCCCGTGTCAGAGAACAGGTCCAGAGGGGATGGAAGGGAAACCTTTGGCTGCAATTGGTTGTGCCTATCCTCGTTCAAAGGCACAGCCCCGACATCTTTCATGGGACCTTGTTTCTCTCCCCGCTCGGCGCTCGATGCCCGTCGGTTGTGAACATCTACGATCTTACGGTGTACCGTTACCCGGATACGATGGAAGCCAGGAGCAAGTGGCCCCTCAAGTTGCTCTTGCCGAGTTCGGTCTCGCGAGCCGACCGGATCCTCACGCTTTCCGAATTCACGAAACAGGAAATAGGTGCACGCTGGCCTCGGGCGGCGCACAAGATCGAGGTGGTTCCCGGCGCCCCCTGCCTTCGCTTCGACGAACCCTCCGTCGGATGGTCGGGTCCGGATGCCGCGAAGATCCTGGGAAGATACGGTGTGCGAACCCCTTATCTGCTGTACGTCGGAACCATGGAACCGAGGAAGAACATCTTGCGGATGTTGAAGGCCTTTGAGTCTCTGCACGCTATGGGTGCCGAGGACACCCAATTCGTTCTGGTCGGGCACCGGGGGTGGGGTTATGAAGAAGTCCATCGCGCCTGGGAATCCAGCCCGGTTCGTTCCTTCATTCGCTACATCGGCTATGTTCCGGATGAGGTGCTGGCGCTTATCTACAAACATGCGGTCCTGTTCCTGTATCTTTCCCTGTACGAGGGATTCGGCCTGCCCCCCCTGGAGGCGATGGCGGCCGGTACCTGTGTCGTGGCTTCCAACCGAGCCAGCCTCCCGGAGTGCCTGGGAGAGGGGGCCGTGCTTGCCGATCCCTTCGATGTGGAGGGTTTGGCCGAGGTTCTCCTGCGATTGCTCCGGGATCCCGACCTCCGGGAGGAATACGTGCGCAGGGGCCTGCTTCGCGCGAAACGTTACAGTTGGCGGGAGAGCGCCGAGAAGACCCTCGCCGTGTACAGGGAATTCATCTGAATCCATGCGGGCTCATGGCCATGAGGATCTGTCTCGACTTGAGGACGGCGGGCACCGGTCGGCACGGAATAGGGCGCTACGGGATGGAACTGACGCGGGCCTTGCTGGCGCTCGGTACGTCCCATCGTCTGGTCCTGTTGACCCCCGGGGGGAGCGAGGTGGAGGCCCTCGCGCAACCGAACGCGTCTGTCTTGCGCTGCTCCTGGCGGCCTTACAGTATCGAGGAACAGCTTTTGGTGCCCTTCCTGGTGGCTGCAACGCGTGCCGACATCTTCCATTGTCCGACCTATGCCTGCCCGCTGCTTGCTCCCGTCCCCAGCCTCCTGACCATTCATGATCTCCTGCCTCTGGAGGTTCCCCTGGGTTTTTCTCTCGGGTTGAGGCTTTACCACAGGACCTTTGTCCGATGGGCGGCGATGCGGGCCGTTCGAATCGTGGCCGTTTCTTCCTACACGTTCTCTTCCGTCCGCAGGCGGTTTTCCACCTCCCCCCGAAAGGTTCGCGTCATCCCCGAGGGAGGTGACCACGTGCGCAGGCACCCGGTTTCCGGCGAAGACGAGAGGAGGTATCAGGAGATCAATCCCGGAGATCTTGACTATTTCCTGTCCATCGCCAATCCTCGTCCCCACAAGAACGTACTCTTTTCGGTGCGCTGCTTTCTCGATTCCGACAGGTTGCGGCAAGGGAACGTGCGGTATGTCCTGGTCGGGCATCCGCATCCGTCGGTGATCGCCTATGCGGAGGCCGTGGACCGACAGGGCCGTATCCGTTTCGCCGGGGAAGTGTCCGAGGGACTTCTCCGCCTCCTCTATGAGAAGGCGGTGGCCCTCGTCTGCCCCTCGCGCGGAGAGGGGTTCTGTCTGCCCGCCGTCGAGGCCATGCAGTTCGGCCTCCCCGTCATCGCATCGGACGACGGGGCGCTCCCGGAGGTGCTGGGCCCGGTAGGCCTTCTGGTTCCCCCGGATGACCTGCGGGCTTGGAAAGAGGCCTTGGAGGGCATCCGCGCGGTGAGAAAACAGGGGGGGTGGGATCCGGCCCCGGTTGCCGAGCGGGGGAGTCGTTTTACCTGGGCGAAGGCGGCGGAGCAGACGATGGCGCTCTACGAAGAGGTCTACGGCGAAATACAGTTGCCGAAGTGAGGTACGGAGAATGCGGCGTCCGGTCCCGGTCGTTGCCCCTCACGGAAATGCCCCCATACGGTGGGATGGAGCGGATTCGCAGGCCTGACGCATTCGGTGAACACCTAGGATCCGGGGGATGGGTTGCTGAGGGAGACCTTTCGGCTTTTCCAGCGCTGCTACCGGCTGACGGACGCCGTATGGATCGCAACGGCCTGGATGCTCGCCTATTGGATCCGATTCAAGGCGGGCTGGATCCCCGTCTTTTTCGGGGTTCCTTCCTTCGAGGCGTATGTCTCCCACCTTCCGCTGGTCGTCCTCATCTGGATGGCAGCCCTTTCGTACGGGGGGGTCTACCGAACCGACCGGTGGTGGAACGTAACGGGTGAATGGAAGGCCTTTGCGCGGGGTTCGGCCGTTGCCATGGTTCTTCTGGTCTCGATCATCTATCTGTCGACCAAGATGGAGTTCTCGAGGATCTTCTACGCGTGTTTCTTCTGTCTCGCCTTCCTGGGCCTCCTGATGATCCGGAAAACCCTTCGAGTCATCTTCCGCTGGAGCCGGATCCCTGAATCCAAATCCAGGCGTGTGCTCCTTGTCGGGCAGAATGCCTTCACGGAGCGCTTCTGCGAGAACGTCATGCGCCACCCGGAGACAGGGCTGCGAGTCCTCGGGCGATTGCTCCCGGCGGAAGAAGGGAAAAGCCAGGGGACGTTGCGGGTGTTCGGGGACTATGCGGAGATACGAGAGACCGTACGGGTCGAGGAAGTCCACGTCGTTGTGTTCACGTTGCCTCTGGAACACGGAGGGCAACTGAAGCGCATGCTCAGGGACATTGACGATCTTGCGGTGGACATTCTGGTCATTCCGGATGAGTTCCCGATCATGGCGCTGTACCCGGGGATCGAGGAATTTGGAGGGGTCCCTCTCGTCCGGGTGCGCGCGAGCCCTCAACAAGGGGTGGCGCGCCTGAAGAAACGGATCATGGATGTGATGCTCTCCGGGATCGCGCTGATCATCTTGTCCCCTGTCTTCTCGATCATCGCACTCCTGATCAAGGCGACCTCGTCGGGCCCTGTGCTCTATCGACAGGCCCGTATCGGCATGGACGGCAGGGAATTCTCCCTGGTCAAGTTCCGGACGATGAGGAGCGACGCGGAGAAGGAGCACGGGGCCGTCTGGTCGATGCGCCAGGACCCGCGAAGGACCCGATTCGGCGCCTTCCTGAGGAAATACAGCCTGGATGAACTGCCGCAACTCTGGAACGTGCTCAGGGGCGATATGAGCCTGGTGGGGCCGCGGCCGGAGCGGCCGGAGTTCACGCGGGAGTTCCAAAAGACAATCCCTGCTTACATCCTGAGGCAGAAAGTGAAGTCCGGCCTCACGGGTCTGGCCCAAGTGAGAGGGTGGAGAGGCCCGACTTCCTTGGAAAAGAGGGTGGAGTGTGATATCCAATACATAGAGCATTGGTCTCCGGGATTGGACCTGAGAATCCTCTGGATGACCCTCTGGAAAGGCTTCGTCAACAGGGCCGAGCAATGAATCCGGTCGGGCCCCCTGAGAAAGAGGAATTCGACCCGCCCCCTCGAGCCAAGATCTTCTGCGGATTGATCTACGTTCCGGACCTGGATCCCGCGGAGGTTCTCGGCTCGCTGGAACAGGTGTGGGGTCCCGTCGAGTTCGTCAGCCAGCGCTTTGCCTTTGATTATACCCGGTACTATGAAACGGAGATGGGATCGCTCCTTTCGAGGAAATTCGTGACCTTTCGCGAGGAGGTCGGCCAGGACGCCCTTCCTCGGTTGAAATGGGAGGCGAAGCGGGTGGAGGCGAGGTTCCGTCAGCCGACCGGCGGACGCAGGGTGAACATCGACCCGGGGCTCCTGCTCCCGGAGCGGCTCGTTCTTGCGACCACCAAGCCCTTCGCCCATCGTCCTTACCTCGAAAGGGGGATTTACGCCGACGTGACCTTGACCTTCCGAAAGAGGAGTTATCGGCCCTTGGAGTGGACCTACCCGGATTATCGTTCGCCGGAAGTCCTGGGGATGATGAACCGTCTCCGGGAGCGTTGGGTTCTCCAGAAGAGGGCGATTCGAAAGGGCTGGATCGAATGAGAAGCATGACCGGATTCGGCTGCGCGGAACGGGAGCATGGGCGGGGCGTGATCCGCATTGAAATGCGCTCGTACAATCACCGTTTCCTGGATCTCAGGCTGCGGGTCGCCAGGCCCCTGCAACCGATGGAGCCTCGCGTCTATGCCTGGGCGAAGAACCGTTTGGTCCGCGGGAGGGTGGAACTGAACGTGCACTGGGAGGCTCTCGCCGGGACCGGAGAACCCCTCCGCCTGAACGAAGACGCGTTGACCTTTTACCTGCATCTGGGAAGGAGGTTGCGGGAGGAGTTCGGTGTGGAGGGGACGCTCGACGTCAATACGATGGTGCGCCTGAAGGATCTCGTTGTTTCCCAGGAGGAATCTCCGGATTTGGAGAAGGATTGGTCGGTTCTTCATGAGACGCTGGAAGATGCCGCGGCCCAGATGGAGCAGATGCAGGACCGAGAAGGCCGCGTCCTCCAGGAAGACCTGCTCGGCCGCGTGGTGCGTCTCATGGAACAGTGCGGGCGCATCGAAGCGATGTCCGGGGATGTGTCCGACCGATTCCGGGCGAGGCTCGAGGAGAAGGTTTCCAGGCTCGCGGATGGTTCGAATGTCGATCCGCAGAGGATTGCGCAGGAGATCGTACTCTATGCGGACAAGACCGACATTACCGAGGAGATGGTCCGGCTTTCGAGTCATTTGAACAGTTGCCATGAGGCCCTGAAGGACGGCTCCATGACCGGGAAGCGCCTGGAGTTCCTGGCCCAGGAGATCCATCGTGAAGTGAATACGATCGGTTCCAAGACGCCGTCTGCGGAAGTCACCTATCTGGTCGTCGACATGAAGTCGGAACTCGAAAAGGTTCGAGAGCAGTCTCAGAATCTTCAGTAGGGCGATGGAGCGGGGTTTCGCCGGACATGAAGAACAAAGAGGTGCTGAATATCGGATTTGGGAATGTGGTGATTCGGTCCCGCCTGGTCGCGATTCTCGCCCCCGGGCCCAACCCGGTCCGGCGGCTGCGGGATGAGGCGAGGAAGGCGGGGAGGCTCATTGACGGGACCCACGGCCGTAAGTGCCGCGCCGTCCTCGTCTGTGATTCCGGGCACCTCGTCCTCTCTGCGGTTCAATCGGAAACCCTTTGCCAGCGGTTCGAGGCGACATCCTCGGATCTTGCGGACACGTGAGAGGAGGGCTGGTCATCCAGGCACTACGTCCTCCCGGTTGTTTCCCCGTCTTCGTCGTTTCGGGCCCCTCCGGCTCGGGGAAGACAAGCCTCTGCGGCGCCGTGCTCTCCCGTATCCCTTGGCTGAGGGTCGCCGTTTCCCTCACGACAAGACCTCCCCGTCCGGGAGAACGGGCCGGTGTGGACTACGTTTTCGTGGACCGGGATGCCTTCGAGAGGAAGATCCGTGAGGGGGAGTTCCTCGAATGGGCGGAGGTCCACGGGCATCTGTACGGCAGTTCTCTGGAGAGTCTCCGAAGCGTCGACGAGGACCACGCCCTTCTTTTCGAGGTCGATTGGAAAGGGGCCGAACAGATACGGCGGCAAGTAGAGGATGCGATCTTGATTTTTGTGATGACGCCGTCGGTTCACGATCTGGTTCGCAGAATTGAAGGCAGAGGGGGGATCTCCCCGGAGGAACTCAACGTGAGAATCCGTACGGCCACCGTCGAGATTCAGCGGTCCGCGTCTTTCGACTATCTCGTTATCAACGACCGATTTGAGGAGGCGGTCGGCGAACTTCACTCGATCATCATCGCCGGATCCTGCAGGAGGCAGGTGCGTCTTCCTTCCCGGATGGAACGCTGGTCGAAAGAAATCGCGGCGCTTCCGGCGGACCCCCCGCGTGGCCCTGTCCCGTCCCCCGGGTCGAAAGGGGAGAGATAAGCGGCGAGAGCGGCATCTTCGTTCGGGCGCATCGGAGGAACCCCCGGATCCTCCCTTGCATTTCGTTGCCCCTCCTTTTGTTCCCTGGGCCCTGCCCCTTCGCCTTCGCGGGCGGTCGGGCAGGCGGGAGCGAGAATGAAAGAGCCGGTGATCCGTTTTCAGGACATTCTCGAAGCGGTTCGGGGGTACATGCCCCAGGCGGACACGGCTCTCCTGCGCAAGGCTTACGTGTTCGCCGCTGTGGCCCACCGCGGGCAACAGCGCAAGAGCGGGATTCCTTACCTGAGCCACCCCCTGGCGGTTACCAAGACCCTGACCGATCTGCGAATGGATGTTCCCACGTTGTGCGGAGGCCTTCTCCACGACGTGCTGGAAGACTGCGGCGTGAAAGAGGCCGTGTTGAAGGAACTGTTCGGCGATGAGATCACCCAACTGGTGGTGGGATTGACCAAGACGGCCAGGGTGAGCCTCCAGCATACGAAGCGGAGCCGGCTCGAGAGTTACCGGAAGACCCTGATCGCCATGAGCCGCGACATACGGATCCTGATGATCAAACTCGCCGACCGCCTTCACAACATGAGGACCCTTTTCTCGCTTTCCGAGGAGCAGCGGAGGCGAATCTCGGAGGAAACGCTCACCATCTACGCGCCTCTTGCGAACCGCCTGGGCATCGGCTGGATGCGATGCGAACTCGAAGACCTCGCGTTCCAACACCTGAACCCGGAACGGTACGAGGAAATCAGGCAGGGTGTCGAGGAGAAGGTCAAGGCCAAGGCGGAGGTCATACGGCGGGTTTCCGATATCCTGCAGGATCGATTGCGTCAGGAGGGCATTCCCTGCGAGCTGGTCGGGCGGGTCAAGCACTATTACAGCATCCACCGGAAAGTAATCCAGCAGGAGATCGACCTCGAGCAGATCTTCGACCTGTTCGCCATCCGCGTCATCGTGGCCGATGAAAAGCAATGTTACCAGGTGCTTGGTATCGTCCACTCCTTGTGGACGCCCGTTCCGGGCAGGTTCAAAGACTACATCGCAAAGCCCAAGGCCAACCAGTATCGATCCCTTCACACCACGGTATTCGGGCCGTCGGGGGATTGCGTGGAAATCCAGATCCGCAGCCGAGCCATGCACCGGGAAGCGGAGCAGGGCGTAGCCTCCCATTGGATCTATAAAGAACAGTCGGGTTTCGACAAGAAAGACGAGCACACGTTCACGTGGCTGCGAGAGATGCTCACCAGCCTCCAGGAGATCTCCAGTCCGAAGAACTTCCTCGACGTGATGCAGCTTGACCTGTTCCCGGACCAGGTCTATGTGCTGACGCCCACCGGCGAAGCCAGGGAACTCCCCCGCGGCTCCACCCCGGTCGATTTTGCCTACACGATCCATTCGGAGGTCGGGAATCACTGCGCCCGGGCCAAGGTCAACGGGAAACTGGTTCCTCTGAAATACGAACTGCAGAACGGGGACGTGGTCGAGATTCTCACGTCCAACACGCAGACGCCCCGAAAGGACTGGTTGAATTTCGTCAAGACGGCCGACGCGCGAGCCAAGATCCGGGCCTGGATTCGGAAAGAGGAGAGAGAACAGGCTCAGACGCTCGGCAGGGAGATCCTGGAGAAGGGCCTGCGGAAGTCCGGGCTCCACTACGGCAGGCTGCTCAAAGAGGGAGAATTCAAAAGGGTTTTGAAGGCTCACCGGATCAAGAGCCTTGAGGATATGCTCCGGGCGGTGGCTTATGGAAGGCTCTCTGTGAGCCAGGTCGTGGAATCGCTTCCCAAAGAGGAGCGGCAGGAGGAAGGGGAGTGGGACAAGGGCCTGGAACGTCTTGTTGAAAAGGCGGAGAGGCGGAGCGAGACGGGCGTGAAAGTGCGGGGCAGTCCGGATATCTTCGTCCGGTTCGCCAAGTGCTGCAACCCGGTGCACGGAGAGCGGATCGTCGGCTTCATCACGCGGGGAAGGGGGGTGACGATCCACGCGAAGACCTGCAGCAAGACCAAGGAAGGGGCTCCGGAAAGGTGGATCGAAGTCCAGTGGGACGAGGGTTCCGAGGTCCTGCAGCGGGCCAAGATCCGGGTGGTCAGTTATGATCGTCCGGGGCTTCTGGCGGGGCTGAGCAAGGCGATCGCCGCTGTGGACGTGAATATCTCCCAGGCACGAGCCTGGACAACGGGGGATCAGAGGGGCGTGGCGCAATTCGAGGTTATGGTGAAGAACCTGGGCCACCTGACGGAACTGATCCGCTCGCTGGAGAAGGTCAGAGGCGTCCTGGCCGTGGAGAGGTTGCTTCACTGAGGGCTTTGTGCCGAGGCAGGCTCCGGGCCGGCGCCGAAGGCGGTCCGTCGCGGCCGGAGGGTTTCAACCCCAGGTCGGGGCTAGGCCGCTTTTTCGACCTTTCCGGTGCGAATGCACCGGGTGCAGACATTCTTTCTCAGAACACGGCCGGCCTCGACGACGCGTATTCTCTGAAGGTTCGGCCGCCAGACCTTTTTTGTCTTCCGGTTGGAATGGCTCACATTGTTGCCGACGATCGGTCGCTTTCCGCACACAGCGCAAGTCTTCGACATCGCATTCTACCCTTATTTCGCTTGATCGGCTTGTCCGCAGAGGCCCGTTCCCTGGTTATAAGTCAAGATTATAGCTGATTTCCGGGGCTTTGTCGAATGGATGGGACCGGCGGCGGTTTGCGATGCCGTTGCCGGCCGCGAAGGGAGAGTCCCCGGCACTCTTTCCGGACGGGGCGGCTAGGCCCAGCTCACCCGGTCCTTTCCCCCCTCATCGGGCACCACCCTTCCGATTCGGAATACGCTCTCTCCCATGCCCTGCAGGCATTGGACGGCCGTTTCGACGTTTTCTTCATCGATGACGACGACCATGCCGATTCCGCAGTTGAACGTCCGCAACATCTCGGGCCGTTCGACCTTGGCGACCGCTTCGATTACTCGAAAGATCTCGGGAACGGTCCAGCTTTCCAGATCCAGACGCACACGACATCCGGGAGGCAGGACGCGAGGAATGTTCTCGACCAGCCCGCCTCCCGTGATGTGAGCGAGGCCCTTGACCGGAAGCCTGCCCAGCAGCTCCAGAACCGGCTTCACGTAGATCCGGGTGGGACGAAGCAATTCTTCCCCCAGGGGGACCGAAAGCCCATCCACCCGATCGGCCGGACTGTACCCAAGCTCTTTCGAGAAGATCCGCCTTACCAGGGAATAGCCGTTGCTGTGCAGACCGTTCGAGGCGATCCCCACCAGCGCGTCCCCGGGCCGGATGGTCCGGCCATCAATCAGGCGGTCGCGGTTCACGACCCCGACGCAAAAGCCGGCCAGCTCGTACTCTCCCTCCGGATAGAACGAGGGCATTTCCGCCGTTTCCCCCCCGATCAGCGAGCAGTTGGCCATCCTGCATCCTTCCGCAATCCCCTGGAGGACCTTTTCCGCGCGGCCGGGATCGAGTCTGCCCGTCGCGAAATAGTCGAGAAAGAAGAGCGGTTCGGCGCCTTGCACGATCACATCGTTGACGCACATGGCAACCAGGTCGATGCCGATCGTGTCGTGCCTGTCCATCTCGAAGGCGATCCGCAGTTTGGTTCCCACGCCGTCCGTGGATGCCACGAGCAATGGCTCGGGGTATCTGCCCAGGTCGATTCCGACCACGCCCCCAAAGCCCCCGATATCCGTCTCAACCTCTTTCCGGAACGTGGATCTGGCCATGCGGCGGATCGAATCCACAAGACGGTCGGCTGCGTCGATGTCCACACCTGCTTCTTTGTACGTCTTCGGGGGCCTCATCAGGGGACCTTTCGCGTCGGGTGGAAGGCTCTGTTTCGGGATCCCGTTTCGCGCCCGGGGAAGGAGAGCCTGCGAGCGCGCCCGGGATGCCTGATCGTGGGTCGAAAAAAGGCTTGATACGGTTTCATGGCTTTGCTATCCTTTTGCGCATCGCAACTTCAGAGGAAGCACCCAAAGGACACCGCCTTGCACGCACAGACCCGCAAGTCCTTCCGTTCCTGCCTCCTGCCGATCCGAAGCGACACGATCCTCCGCGAGACCGGCGTGCCCGCGCACGGACCCTTCGACACTTCCCGCGGGGAGGCCGCGAGACGGGCGCTGACATGGGCGGAAGCCTCGACAGGCGCATTGTGCACGCCGCAATCCTGGGTCGCAGATGCTATCACATGCGCCGGGTGCGGAGAAGCCCCGGTATTCCCGGCCGGTGTTCCGGCGGAGACGATGCAGTCGAGGCGGGGGGTGGTGCGGGATCCCCAGGAATGGAAAAAGATTGGACAGGGACGGGGAGTGCCGCCGTGCTGCATAGAGACGCAGCGGGCCGGGCCGGGCCGGCGCTCGAAGGGAATTGCATAATGAAAACAAAAAGTTATATGTCCAATGGGGATTCCTAGCTCTCGTTTTTTCTCTTGGCATCTCCCTGGTACCCGATTTGCTTGACGCAATCGGGAAAGGCGCTTCGAGTCCGCCTCCATCTCGAACCGAGGGAAGAACACAGCATGGCGGAAATCATCCCCTTCCCGTCCCGGAGAGTCGCCCTTTCAACCGTCGAACAGAATATGGAAGCAAAACCCGCCGAGGGTTTCCTCGGCGGTCCGTCCGGCAACAAACGCTTGCTGGACCGGATGATCGAGGAAATCGCCGAGCTTTACGAGGAACCCCCCGAGGTGGAATGCACGTACTGCCGATTCGATCTTCGAGACGAGGGGAGCGACACGGAGCCCCTGGAGATCGACTTTGCCTCCCTCACGGAACTGGTCGTATTCAGCCCCGAGATTCAAGGACAGTCCCTGAATGGATCGGAATCGGAAAAGACCCCGCGTGGTCCGGTCCATTGGGGGGACGTTTTTCTCAAGTGCGGAGATGTCTACCCTTTTCTTCTCACCGTCTACACGGAAGAGTACGTGAGCCGTCAGCTTGCCCGTCACGGTGAAAAGATCATGCCCTCCCCCAAGGATATCGTTCTTTCCCGGGAAGAACTCTCCCCTGCGGACATCATCCGGGCGGTCATCAAGTGGGCCAATCTCTACAGCCCGCAGCAACGAGGAAAAGGGGTCCGCCTGGAGAGCGACGCGGTCCTCAGGGACCTCATCTGCGACCCCGGTATTGAGGTGGTCGTGGCCGAACCGTCCTGATCCGGCGGCGCGCCGGATTCAGTCGGCGGCGGCACGGCCCGTTCGGGTCATCCTCAGGATGCACCAGGCCGCCAGCAGACAGCCCAGCACCGCCATGCCCACCCATTGCGTCGCAGCCAGGTTCCACGGTGGAATACGCCGGAGGTCGTCGCGCAGGAAGTCGAGAAGGAAGCGCGATCCGGCGTAGAGGCCGGCACCGACGAGGAAGCGGGCCCCGGGGGACTTCTTCAGGTTCGATGAAAGCGCCAGAAGCAGAAGGAAGATCAGAAAACAGGAGACCGCCGAGTAGAGCTGGGAAGGGTGCACCGGCAAGGATGCCTCCGCATCCGGGCCGATCCAGCCTTGACTCAGGTGACGGTTGAACGCAAAACTCCCCTTTGGAAACGATACGCCCCACGGCAGCAGGGTCCTTTGCCCGAATGCGGTTCCATTGAGGAAGTCGCCTACCCGGATGATCGCGATCCCCAGGATGCCATAGGGCACATAGGTGTCGAAATAGGCCGACAAGGGCTGCCTCTTGACGACAAGGTAGGCCAGGCACCCCAGCACCCCGCCGATCGCTCCTCCGTACGTGCCCAGGCTTCCCTCCCAGAGCTTGATCAGGCGAAGCGGATGGCTGAAATAGAATCCCGGATTCTCGAAAAAAGCATACATGCGTGCACCCAGGATCACCCCGATCAGGCCGAAAAAGGTCATGTTCAGCCCGGTTTCCACGGGAAGGCCCTCCCGCTGGGCGGCTCGGGTTCCCAGGTAGATGCCCAGCACCAGGGCGACCGTGATGGAAAAGAAGACCGAGTAGATGAGAATCTTGGTTTCTGAGAACGGTACGGGGATCACGAACAGAACCGGATGCAAGGGAACCCTCCCGATGTGCGGGGGAAGCCCCATTGTTTCGAATCGCAGCGTTCCTTGTCAATCAGGACAGGGGGGAAACGGGGGAGAAGGCCTTGAGCCGGTCGCGCTTACAGGATATGCTCAAAAGGGCTTGGCGGATGCGTTGCGGGATGTCTTGCGAAAAGGACGCGGCATGAGCGGACACAGACCGGCTCGCGGGCGGATTCCGAAACTGGTGCAGGGGATGAAGCCTTTCCTGGCCATGGAAATCATGGAAAAGGCGCAGGAGCTCGAGGCCCGGGGACGGCACATCATCCATCTGGAGATCGGAGAGCCGGATTTCGAGACGCCTGCCTGCGTGCGGGAAGCTTGTATTCGAGCCTTGAGGGACCGGAGATCGCAGTATACCCACAGCCTGGGGCTCCTGGAACTCCGCGAGGAAATTTGCAGGGAATACGAAGAACGCTACAAGGTCAGGATCACGCCCAATCGAATCCTGGTCACCTCCGGCACCAGCCCGGCCATGCTCCTTGCCTTCTCGGTCCTGTGCCATCCGGGCGAGGAGGTCATCCTGTCGGATCCCCATTATCCCTGCTATCCGAATTTCGTCCGCTACGTGGGCGGAAGGGTCCGGACCGTCCCGGTCTACGAAAGGGAAGGCTTTCAATACTCCCTGGAGGCGGTTCGCGAGGCCCTGGGGAAGAGGACCCGGGCGATCGTGGTGAATTCGCCCGCAAACCCGACCGGGACCGTGATCCCGGCCGAGACCCTGGGCGGGCTCGCCCGGCTGGGGCCCACGCTGGTTTCCGACGAGATCTACCACGGGCTCGTCTACGAAGGCGAGGCCCACAGCGCACTCGAATACACGCAGGATGCATTCGTGCTCAACGGCTTCTCCAAGCTCTACGCCATGACCGGCTGGCGCCTTGGATATGTCGTTTCCCCGGAGCCGTTCATGCGCTCCCTACAGACGCTTCAGCAGAACTTCTTCATTTCCGCAAATTCCTTTGTCCAATGGGCGGCTCTTGCGGCGCTGCGTGAAGCGAGGCAGGAGGTGGAGTCGATGTGCAGGGTCTACAATGAGCGGAGAAGCCTCCTCGTGGCAGGTCTGCGCAAGCTCGGGTTCGGCATCGAGGTGGAACCCACCGGCGCCTTTTACGTCCTGGCCGACGCACGGCGATTTTGTACGGACTCCAGGCGCTTTGCCTTCGAAATTCTCGAGCGGGCAGGGGTGGGCACGACGCCGGGCATTGATTTCGGTCCCAACGGGGAGGGATACATCCGGTTCACGTATGCAAACTCGAGAGAGAACATCGAGGAGGCCCTGGAGAGAATCGCAGGGTTTTTGAAAGGCCGCGAGGGCTCCGCGTGAGTGGCGGAAAGGCAGGCGGCCTTCGGAAGGGGATGCCGGTGAAGGTTGCGTCGGTCGAGCTGGAAGAGCGATGCCGGGGCCCGAAGGAATTCCCCCGGTTCCCCCTTCCGGAGATTGCCTTCGCGGGGAGGTCGAACGTGGGCAAATCTTCGCTGATCAATACCCTCCTGACGCGCAGACGCCTCGTCGGGGTGAGTGCGACACCGGGCAAGACGCGTTCCATCGACTTCCTCCGCGTGAACGACGCCTTTCGGTTCGTGGATCTGCCGGGATACGGATACGCCAAGGTCCCGAAGACGGTCCAGGAGGCCTGGAAGAAACTGGTCGACGCCTACCTGGTCCGCCGGGAGACGCTTGCCGGCGTCGTCTGGATCCTGGATATCCGGCGGGAGTTGTCCGCCTTGGATCGAATGCTGCACGGTTGGCTTTGCGCATACGGCATTCCTTACATCGCGGTAGGTACGAAGGCGGACAAGCTGTCCCTCGGCGAAAGGACGAAGCGAAGAGAGGCGCTGCGCAGATCCATCGATCCGGATGCGGACCTTGTCCTGTTCTCCGCCAAGACCGGCCTTGGAAAGGATGTGTTGTGGAAGAGGATACGGGCCGCCTTGGCACATCATGCCTCATCGAATGCCTCCCGGGAGATCCTCGACGGTTCACTCGATGAACAAGGGCCGAGGGGTCCCGACTGTCCGTGACGGGCAACGAGAGAGCCAGAACATGCCTGCGGCCCGGGGGGGACGAGAAAGCGCCCCCCGCCGCAAGGGAGGATCTGCCGGCAATGAACAAGGGACCTATCGGGGTGTTCGACTCGGGGGTCGGAGGCCTGACCGTTCTCAAGCAGTTGAGCTTGCGCATGCCGCACGAGAGACTCATCTACCTGGGAGATACGGCGAGGCTCCCTTACGGGACGAAGTCGCAGGAGACCGTTCTCAAGTACTCCATGCGCAATGCCGCCTTTCTTTTGGAAAAGGGTGTAAAATGTCTGGTGGTGGCCTGCAACACGGCCTCGTCGCTCGCCTTGGAGGGACTCAAGAGGCGGCTGGATATGCCCGTGATCGGTGTGATCGAGCCGGGGGCGAGGAAGGCGGTTTCGGCCACGCGGCGCAGGAGGGTGGGCGTGATCGGCACGCTGGCGACCGTGCGCAGCAGGGCCTACGAAAAGGCGATCGAAGAATACGGAGGCGATATCGAGGTCACCTCCGTTCCGTGTCCTCTGTTCGTGGCCTTGGTCGAGGAAGGATGGACGGATGACGAAGTCACCTATCGGGTGGCCGAGCGTTACCTTCGTCCCCTTCAGGAGAAGGCGATCGACGTGCTGGTGCTGGGGTGTACCCACTACCCGCTGCTCAAGAGCGTTCTGTCCGCGGTGGTGGGGAAGGGGGTTGCCCTGGTGGATTCGGCGGAAGAGGCGGCGAACGAAGTGGCGGCCTCCCTGCGGGAGCAGGGCCTGGAATCGGGGGAACAAGGAATCGGAGAACGCTCTGCGCCCACCATCTGCCTGACGGATCGTTCCCTTCACTTCCTGGAACTCGGCGAGAGGATACTCGAGATTCCACTGAAGGAGGTTGAGTATGTGGACCTGGGGTGATCGTGAAACGTCCGGTTGACATTCCGGAGATGCGCAAGACGGCCCGCCAACGGGGCCGGAGAGCCGCCAAGCCCTTCTTCCGAGAAGGGCACGCCGTGGGTCCGAGTCCCTGGCGGGAGATGCACGGCCGATACGGGCTGCTTCTGCGCGCCTTCTTCAAGAGGTTTTTCCGGCCGATACGCCTCTCTGCGTGGCAGGAGAACAGGCTCAAGCAGCTCAATGAGACGGGTCTGGTCATCTATGTCATGGAGAGGGCGAGCCTGCTGCACTACCTGTTTTTGAACTATACCTGCCTGCGGCTCCAATTGCCCCTGGCATGCTACGGCAACGGGGTGGCCTCCTTTGCCTTCTTTCAGCCTGTCGGCAAGGCGCTGCGCCTCTTCCGGGCATGGATGAGGAGAAGATTCGCAGAGCAACGGGAACCCTCGGGTTCCGATCCGGGGCTGCCTGCGGACGGCGCGATGGAGAGGCGCAGCATGGTGTTCTTCCTGCGTCGCCATCGGAGATTCGGAAGAAGAGGCAACACAGAGGCCCGGGAATTCCTGGAAGGGTTGCTCAGGTTCCAGTCTGAATGCCGTCGACCCGTCTTTCTCCTACCCATGGGCATTCTCTGGGGAAAGGGGCCGGAACGGATGCGGAAAGGGCTTCTGGATGTCTTTCTTGGACGGAAAGATGCGCCGGGGCATTTTCGACAGATTCTCCTTCTGTTGCGGTATTCGGGCAGTTCCATGCTGACCATGGGGCAGGTGATGAACCTGCAGGAGTTCTGGAATGCGAATGTGCATCTCGAAAAGGACCTCGTGCTCAAGAAGATCCGCTGGAATCTCCATCGGGAACTCGACCTGGCCAAGAAACAGATCACCGGTCCGAGCATCAAACCGCGGAAATACATGCTGGAGTCCATCCTGAGCAGCCGGACGCTTCGAGGCCAGGCCCGGGAGATCGCCCGCTCGGAGGGGAAATCCTTCGAAAAGATCATGAAGCGGGCCGAGAAATACGCGGACGAGATCGCCGCGGACTACAGGATCACCTACATCGAGTTTCTGAACCTGCTGCTCACATGGGTGTGGAACAACATCTACAGCGGGTTTTGGGTCGACATGAAGGGACTCGAGAGGGTCAAGGCTGCGGTTCGAAAAGGCTCGGTGATCCTCATGCCCAGCCACAAGAGCCATCTCGACTATCTCGTGCTTTCCTACGTCTTCTATCACAATGACCTGCCCCCTCCGCACATTGCGGCCGGGGTGAACCTTTCCTTCTGGCCCCTGGGACACATTTTCCGCAAGGCGGGGGCGTTCTTCATACGCAGGACGATCCGCGGGCAGAAGCTCTATGCGGCCGTCTTCAGTGCCTACCTGCGCAAGTTGCTGCGGGAAGGCTACGTGCAGGAATTCTTCCTGGAAGGAACCCGAAGCCGGTCCGGAAAGCTTCTGCATCCCAAATTGGGCATGCTCTCCATGGAACTGGACGCCTACGCGGAGGGGGTTTCGGAGGACCTGCAGCTCGTTCCCATATCGATCACCTACGAGAAGATCGTCGAGGAATCGAGCTACACGCAGGAATTGGGCGGGGCAAAAAAGGAGAAGGAAGGCCTCCTGGGCCTGCTGAAGACAAGACGCGTCCTGAAGAAGAAATACGGTCGGGTCTACATCCAGTTTGCGCCGCCCCTGTCCGTCCGGGAATACCTTCAGGAAAAGCAGTCGGATCTGGCCGGCATGGATGGGGTTCGGCGTCGGGCCATGGCGGAGGATATGGCCCTCCGGGTCTGCTACGCGATCAACCAGGTCACAACCGTGACACCGTCCGCCCTGGCCGCCACCGTCCTGTTGAATCACCCGAAGCGCGGAATTGCGCTGCCGGACTTGACGAAGCAAGCCTCCTTTCTGCTTGGCCTGCTGCAGGACCTGGGTGCAAGGCGGTCGTTGGCGCTCAAGAACCTGCCCTGGGCCGTCGAGGAAGCGCTGGAAGGATTCGTGGGCGACAAGATCGTGCAGAGGTGGGATGACATGGGAGGGCCGATCTATACGCTCGATGACGGCAAGAGGATCATCCTGGACTATTACAAGAACAACATCCTTCATTTTTTCCTGCCCTTCTCTCTGGCCGCCAATGTGTTTCGCCTGTACGGAACGGACCGGCTGTCCGAGGCGAGGTTTGTTTCGGGGCTCGGCATCTTCGTGGAGCTATTCTCCCGAGAGTTCCTGTTTCCCCGTGAAGATCCCGTCGGTTCCTACTGGGGGGTGGTACGGGAGCAGTTCGTTACGAGAAGAGGGTACCTGGAGATCGGGGAGTCGAGCGAGATCGGTCTGCGCGAACCCGCTCTCCTGGAATACCTCGGGCGACTCGTGGCGAACTACTTTGAGTCCTACTACGTCTTTTTCAGCGCATCCGAGAGCCTTCTCGGCTCCGAGGAACGCGAGGAGAGGGATTTCCTCAACCAGGTGCTCCGATGGAGCGACGGGCTGTACCGCAAGGGGGACCTCTTACGCCGGGAATCCCGTTCCAGCCTGGTCTTTCGCAACGCCCTCGAATGCATGGTCTCGCAGGGCTGCATCCGGCGGACGAAAGGCAAAGGCGGCGCGGTGCTGCGTTTTGAGGGCGCCGGCCGGCAGAAGGCCGGCGAATACAGAGAAGTTCTTTCCCGCCTTCTTTTCTCGGAAGACGTCCACTGAGTTTTTGACACCAACCGTTCGAAAATGCTACTTTTTCCTGATACGCGAACCTCGAGACGACAGGAGAGGACGATCCGGGATGGCCAAGGTATTCATCGACCGAGAGCGCTGCAAGGGCTGTCATTTCTGCATTGCGGTGTGTCCCAAGAAGATCATGGTGGTCGAGACCGGCTACAATCAGAAAGGGTACCCACCGGTTCGCATTACCGAAATCGAGGCGTGCACGGGCTGTGCGCTGTGCGCGGAAATGTGCCCGGATGTCTGCATCCGTGTTTGGCGCTAGGCGGACCCGGTCGCATCCGGAAGATCGGTGTCGAAAGACGATTCCAAGAGAAGAGAGACTCCATGCGAAAGAAACTGGTCAAAGGGAACGAGGCGGTCGCCATGGGCGCCATGGATGCCGGCTGCAGGTACTACTTCGGCTATCCGATCACCCCGCAGAACGAGATTCCAGAGTATCTTTCCCAACACTTGCCCAAGATCGGCGGGGTATTCATTCAGGCCGAGAGCGAGATCGCATCCATCAACATGCTCCTGGGCGCCGGAGCGAGCGGCGTGAGGGCCATGACATCCTCTTCGAGTCCGGGGATTTCCCTGAAACAAGAAGGGATCTCTTACATGGCGGGCTCGGAGGTCCCCGGCGTGATCGTGAACATGTCCCGGAGTTCGCCGGGCCTGGGAGGGATCTCCGCCTCTCAGGGGGACTATTGGCAGGCCGTCAAGGGAGGCGGGCACGGGGACTATCATCTGATCGTGCTCGCCCCGCACTCGGTGCAGGAACTCTACAGCCTGACCGCCCGGGCCTTTGACTTGGCCGACAGGTACCGGAACCCGGTCATGGTCCTGGGTGACGCGGTGCTCGGACAGATGAAGGAACCCCTTCTTCGTGAGCTGCCCCCTCCCATGGAGTTGCCGCCCAAGGATTGGGCGGTCGGCGGCAGGAAGGGCCGGCCCCAGAATGTGATCAAGTCGCTCTACCTGGGGGAGGGGGAGTTGGAAAAGCATATCTGGAACCTCGTTGAGAAATACGAACGCGTCAAGAGAGAGGCCGTCCTGGTGGAAACCAAGGCGGTCGAGGATGCGGACCTGATCCTCGTGGCCTTCGGAACCGCGGCCCGCATCTGTAAGACTTCTCTCAAGATGGCCCGTGATCAGGGCCTTCGCGTGGGGCTCGTCCGACCGATCAGCCTGTTCCCGTTTCCGACCGAGGTTCTTCGTAGCACATCGGAGAGGACGAAGAGGTACCTGGTCGTGGAACTGAACGCGGGCCAGATGGTCGAGGACGTCCGCCTGTCCGTCGGGCCGGAGGCGGAGGTGTTCTTTCACGGCCGACCCTGCGGGGCCGGGTCCCTGCCGAAGCCGAACGAGATCCTGGAAAAGATCCATTCGGTGTGCACGGGCTCGCCCCCACGCATGGAAAGGGAGCAAGGGAACATCTATGAAACTCGTATTTGATCATCCCAAGAGCCTCAAGGAAACGCCCTTTCACTTCTGCCCCGGGTGCCACCATGGGCTGATTCATCGCATCGTGGCCGAGGCGATCGACTTTCACGATCTGCAGGAGGTCTGTATCGGCGTGGCCTCCGTGGGCTGCAGCGTCTTCCTGTACAACTATTTCGACGTGGACGTGGTCGAGGCGCCTCACGGAAGGGCGCCCGCGGTGGCGACCGGGGTCAAACGGGTCCATCCCGACAAGATCGTCTTCTCGATCCAGGGGGACGGGGATCTGGCCGCCATCGGGACGGCGGAGATCATCCACACGGCCAACCGCGGCGAGAACATCACGATCATCTTCGTAAACAACACCACCTACGGCATGACGGGGGGACAGATGGCCCCCACGACCCTGCTGGGGCAGGTGACAACGACGTCCCCTTATGGAAGAGAATTTCAGCAGGACGGCTATCCGATCCGTATGGCGGAGATGCTCGCCACCCTGGAGGGTTCCGCCTACGTCGCCAGGGTGGCCGTGGACAAACCGGCGAACCTGATGAAGGCGAAACGGAGCATCCGTGAGGCCTTCCGCATGCAGAAAGAGGGCATGGGGTTCAGCTTCGTCGAGGTCTTGTCCGCCTGCCCCACCGATTGGAAAATGAGTCCGCTGGATGCCTGCAAGCGGGTCGAGGAAGAGATGATTCCTTACTTCCCCCTCGGCGTTTTCAAGGAACGGCAGATTGCGGATCACCTGTGACAGGGGCAAAGGCGAAAGGGCAAGTATGTATCACGATGTGGTGATTGCAGGTTTTGGCGGACAGGGTGTTCTGTTCATCGGCAACCTGCTCGCAGAGGCCGCGATGGAAGAAGGCTTTCACGTCACCTTCATGCCGGCCTACGGCGTGGAAATGCGGGGGGGCACAGCGAACTGCAATGTGATCGTGTCGTCCGAAGAGGTGGGCTCGCCGATCACCGATTCCCCCCTGTCGGGCATCATCATGAACGAGGCCTCGATCGTCCGGTTTCTTCCCTCCATCCGGAAGGGCGGGTTCCTCTTCTACAACAGTTCCCTGATCCCGGCGGAGGCGGTTTCGCGCAAGGACATCCATGTTGTTCCCGTGCCGGCCAACGATCTCGCCCAGAAGGTGGGCAACGCGCAGGTCGCGAGCCTCGTGATCCTGGGCTGCTTTGTGGAGTGGACGCAGATCCTCCCGAAGGAGGCGTTTCCCGCCGCCCTCGACGAGATGATCTCCCCGAAAGCGAGGGAGAGATTTCTGCCGATGAATCTCGCTGCCCTTGAAGAGGGGATCCGGTACGCTCGGGAATGCAAACGAGATGGCTCGCCGGTCCGGGCCGCTGAATCGGCATGAGCCCGCCGATCTTCTCGAAGGCCTTGGAAAGGGAGGAGGAAGCGATGCAAGGGGACGATCAGGAGCAATACCTTCAAATCGGTGAGAAAATCAAACGGTTCCGGGAGGACAACAACCTCACCCTGCAGGACATGGCGGAGCGAACCGGCTTCTCAACGGCCGTGTTGTCCCAGATCGAGAACCATCTCATCTCCCCGCCGCTGGGGACCTTGATACGCCTCGCGCGGGCCTTGAACCTGAGACCGGGTCATTTTTTTGACCAGCATGCGGACAAACCCTTTACGCTGGTGCGGAAAGACGAACGCAGACCGGTCAGCCGATTCGCTTCCAAGCGGGGGGTCCAGTACGGCTACTCCTACGAATCGCTCGGCCACGACATGAAAGACCGCCACATGGAGCCCTTCCTGGTGACCCTCGAACCGGCGACCCTGGCGAGTCCGAAGCCCGCCTCCCACGAAGGGGAGGAGTTTCTCTTTGTCCTGGAGGGAGAGATGGTCGTGACCCTCGGCGATTACAGCGACGTGTTGCAGCCGGGCGACGCCATCTACTACGATTCGAACATCCCGCACCTCGTCCAGTGCGGGGGGGGGCAAAAGGCCCTCATCCTCGCCGTGATCTACTCGGGGTAGCCCGGCCAAGGCGCTCATTCCCCGATGATCTTGATGAGGACCCGCTTCTTGCGCCGTCCGTCGAACTCGCCGTAGAAGATCTGTTCCCAGGTTCCGAAGTCGAGCTTGCCCTCCGTGACGGCGACGACCACCTCTCGGCCCATGATCTGGCGCTTCAGGTGGGCGTCGCCGTTCTCTTCCCCCGTGCGGTTGTGCCGATACAGAACGATGGGGTCATGGGGAGCCAGCTTTTCGAGCCACTCCTCGTAATCCTGATGCAGACCCGATTCGTCGTCGTTGATGAAGACCGATGCCGTGATGTGCATCGCGTTGACGAGTGCAAGGCCCTCCCGTATTCCGCTCGCCTTGAGGGCTTCCTCCACATGGGAAGTGATGTTGATGAATCCGACCCGTTCCGGCACGTTGAACCACAGCACCTTTCGGTAGCTCTTCATGATGGATCCTCCCGGTTTCTTTAAGTCAGCGCCGTTGGCTGCAAGGTCCCGGTTCTGCCGCAGGCCGTCCGACGCATTTCGGGTCGGGACACCCCCCTGAAAACGCGGATTCAGGAGACCGGGGCGCGCAACAGGAGCCGCAGGCAGACCCGCCAATCCGAGCCCTCCGCGATCTTGGCGGAAAGGGACGGTGCAGGGCAGGCCCGCAACTCCCCCTCTTCGAGGACAAAGACTGCGAGTTCGGTATAGAGTCTCCTCAGGTCGTAGGAGACATCCCAGACGCGGGTGTCCTCGAACAGGACCGCTCGCAATCGCTTTTTCTTCAAAGGCCCTTCCAGCCAGAACCGTATGCCCGGCATCCTTCCGGGAGTCCTCGAAAGGCAGTACGTGATTTCGAGAAAGCTCATTTGTTCGAAGCCGAGCATCCGGGGCAGCATGCCGAGGATCGCCTCGGGCTGCTTCTTGATCGATACGGCGAGCCCGGGCACATCCCGCTCCAGGTCGGTGATTTCCGCGGTCACTGCCCGCAGGAACGTCCTCAGGCAGGCCGTGTAGCGGTCCGCGAGCGCGGGGTCGACATACACGAGATCGCGACGGGCGGAAACCATCTTCTTGCGGCCGGGACGCTCCTTTTCCATGGCAGTCTTGGTCCGTCTTCAATGCACGTAAGGCGGCCTGTCAGGGTCGTTGCCGCCGTCGATCACGCGGAACTTCTTCTTGAGCCTCCTCAATTTCCATTCGAGATACCGTCTGTGCAGCCTCCGGAAGTGGCCCCAACCGCGCAGGTAGACGTAGCCGATGACCAGGCCGCTCAGGTGGGCGAGATGGCTGACGCCGCTCCCCGGCAGGGTGAGGGTGGAATAGAAGGCGATTGCGCCGATGAAAAGCACGAAGTGCTTGGCACGGATCGGAAGCACGAACCAGAGCAGAATCTGGCGGTCCGGGAAGAGGAGCCCGTAGGCGAGCAGGACCCCGTACAGGGCGCCGGAGGCCCCGATCGTCGGGACGATGCTCGAGGAGGTCATCAGGGCGACAAAGATTCCTGCCCCCGTTCCGCAGACGAAGAAATACTTGACAAAGAACCGGCCGCCCCACACCCGTTCGAGTTCGCATCCGAACATCCAGAGCACAAGCAGATTGAAGGCGAGGTGCAAGAGCCCGTCATGAAGAAAAAGGTACGTGACCGGTTGCCACAGAAAGAGACGGCGGGTGACGAGGGCCGGCACGAGCCCGAACCAGGGTTCCAGCGGGAATCCGAAAAGCCTCTGCGCAACGGCCTGCAGGAAGAAGGCGGCCGCCGACCCGATCAGGAAGACCTTCACAGCCGGGGTCGTGGGACCGCCGAGGCTGAACTGGACTCTCTGGGGGCTTTGCATGTCCCGGATCCTGTCTCCCGACCGCTCCATGCCAAGAGGATGGTCAGAGGCCCTATTCCTCCTGCAGAGGGTCGCCCTTTCTCGTTTCCCGGAGCGACTCATCGATCATGGATCGCACCATGTCGCGTATCCGGCCCCTGAGGGGCCCGTCCAGGGAATCCCAGACCCTGCTGTCGATCTTCCGGTTGATCCATTTCTCGAGAGTCTCCTCCGCCCGCAGGATGTTTACATACAGCGTGTTGAGGATCCTTCTTCGGATGTATACGAAATAGATCGTCGCCGTCAGCGCCATCGCTGCCAATACGTCCAGAACGTAATGCTGTTTGATGAGAACCGTCGAGAAAGAGATCCAGAGCGTGAGCAGCAGGATCAGCATGCCGCGGACCCGGTGCACCTCGAGTATGGTCAGCGCCGCAAGAAGAGACATCGCCACGTGCAGGCTGGGAAAGCAGTTCCAGGGCTTGTCGGCGCCGTAAACGATTGCAAGCACCCAGGTGGAAAAAGATTGAACAACCAGCGCCGGTCTGTCGATCGAGACAGGATAGACCAGGTAGACCAGGTAGCAGACACACATGACCGTGATGTAGGCAAACGAAAAGAGGCGGAAGAAATCCCGCTGATGGATGAACAGGAAGGGCAGAAGGAAGGTGGGATAGATCGTCAGATAGATGAAGACGAACTCCGGGCGCAAGGGGATGTTCCGCTCCCAGGCAAAGGTCGGGAGGGTGTGGGTCGCCTGTGCTTCCGTGATGTGGGCGACCAGGAAGTACCCTGCGGCCCAGATCCCGAACATCAGCAGGGCCAGAAGGACCTGCGTGTAACGTTGAAAGAAGCTCTGCGGCGCCTCTTCGGGCTGCTCCGCCTCGCCCCCGAGGGCGGGCAGCAGCCTGTTCCGATTCGTTACGAGAATGCTGATGAGGACAGTCGCAAAGGGTATCCCCACCAGGATGATCAGGCTCTTGAAGAGGTAACGGATTTCGAGGAGGAAAAACACCTCTTCGAGGAACATGAAGAGGCAGGAGAGGACCAGCCCGACAAGGTAGTAGAAGAGGATCCAGCGCACCCTGTTCTGGCGCCACGTAATGATCCAGTCGGTTCGCCGCTCCCGCAGAACATTGAGGCGCGTGTCGATCGAGCTCAGCATGCGGTGCTTGCCCTCTCTCTGCCTCCTGCCGTACGTTCGGTCCGAACCTGATCGGCCCTGCCGTCACGGCCAAGATTACAGGTTGGGTCGGAGCACTGTCAATTTTTTCCGCGGCCTTCTTTTTCGCGTTTCTCTATGAAACAATACCGTTTTCATGCTTGGCTCGGAAGCCGGAGGAAGGGATGAAAGACGTGGAGGAGGTTCTGCTTTTCTTGGGGAAGATGACGAGGCAGACGGAAGAGGACCTTGCGTTCCAACGAGGATCGGATCCCGATGACGAATGGCTGAAGTTCCTGGAAGGGAAGTTGCACGCCTTCAGATTGGTGCAGGGTTTTGTTGCGGATTTGCAGAAAAGGAGAACGGGGCTTCACTGACCTCGATGCGATCCCCCGGAAAAAAAGGGGGCCAGCCGATTACGGGCTGACCCCGGAAGAAAGAGGGGGATGAGACATCGCCACTCCTGATCGGCATTTGGCGCGAAGAAGGTTAGGGTTCGGGTGGGGTGCACCGGGAGGCCGCCGTGGAGGGGGAAAGCAGGAGGGAGTCTCCGGCGTGGTCGAAGGTCGCGGGCGGATCCATGGTCGATGAGCCCGGGGGAGCAGGGCGGGAAATCGGCAGGGAAGGAACGACTGCGTGAGATCCGAGCACAAGACACCCCTCGGGGAGCCCGAAAACGCACAGACAGAGCAGGAAGGCCCCCAGCGCGAGTCGGATCGGGTTCATTCTCGGGTCTCCTGCCCCGATGGGGGGCCGTGAGGGTGGGAGTGTTGCCGGGCGGGCCTCGTTCTGGCCGATGGGGGGCATCAAAATGCATGCCATCAGGCAGCACATCAAAGAACCGAATGCTTCCGACATGTTAAGCCGGCAAGGGGGCCTCCCGACGTGCAAGAGAGGAAGGCCATGGGAGGAAATGCGTTTCCACTATTGGGAAACCGCTCTGACGATAGGATGCGTCCCCGGAGGCGAAAAGGCAGGGAGCGCAAAGAGAAGTGGAGAATGGAAAAATCTCAAGGCATTTGTTATGATGGCCTCCGACGGAGTCGGAATCGTTCTCGTGGACACGCCCCCGTAGCTCAGGCGGATAGAGCACGGGATTCCTAATTCGAAAATGCGTTATTTTCTGATACTTTAGAATACCGCTAAATACTCGGAAGGCCTACCAGAAACCCTCTTTTCTCATTCCCGGTCGATTGCGGTAAATCCTGGTATTTCAGGGGTCGAAATGGCCCCGTGATGCACCATACGTGCACCACACTGACGCCGGGACCATGCATCCCGTGCGCGGTATGGAGCGCCACAGGAGCCTAAAAATAGAACTTGACATGATTTTCAAAATCTGTATAGTTGGGGTTAATTCGTGAGTATCCCCTCTTGTGCGAGGGACAGGCCGGGAGGCCCGGGCGTCGCAAGGCGACCGGTCGGCCAGTTCGAGGAGGAAGGCAAGATGTTCTCACGCTACCCGGAAATGGTCGCTGGTTGTGGTGGCTGGCGCCCCCATTGGACGGGATTTCTCCTCTGCTGAACACAGTTCTACGTTATGATGTGCGTGGCCGTCTGATCCGCATCAGGCACGGCGGCGCATTCGTCTGTTCGGCGTGTGGAAGATCCCCGTCAGAAGGAGCCTTCCATGCCGAACATCCCCCTCGAAACCGATTCCCTGTCCCGTGTCCAAGCCTGGCGTGAATCCAAGCTGGGCCGGTCCTACCTGCTGTGGGCCATCCGCAATGGTATCTTGCCCGTGCGCCGGCTGCCTGGCCGCAAGCATACGCGGATACTGAGATCGGACCTGGCCCGCTTCCTCGAGGCTCTCCGTCACGCCGAGACCGAGGACGACCTGCGCCGCGCAATGGCCAAGAAGGGGGGCGCGTCATGAGCCCCCCTGCAGTCTCCGTTAGCAAGACACCACGCCAGCCGAAACGGTCTACCAAGATCTCCGCCGAGGACCTAAACAAGATCTTGGTCCGTGTGCAGCTCCTCGATTGGCTCGGATACGAGGAGGTCGCGGCCTTACGTCGAAAGGCCGTGCAGACCGTCCGAAACTGCATGCGGCCTGAAATCCTCGACCGGAGCATCCGGGTCCGGTTCGATGGCCACAGCCCGCGTTTCAACAAGGCCGACCTGCTGGCCGCGATCGATGCGGGCCTGTTCGCCAGGCCGCGGAAAGGACACGGGGGGCGCGGATGAACTGCGACGTCTGCGGCCGCGTGCTGCTGGATCGGGACTGCGCACGAGGTAGCTGCTCACATCACGGCCAGGGGATCGCGCCCTCTGCAAGGAGACCTGTCGAAAGCGCCGTCCGTGAACAGCTCCCACCTCCGCAGCGTCCACCGCCGGTCATACCGAAACAAGGCCGGCCACATGTCCGCACTAAGAAAGCTATCCGCGAAGAACTGTCCGGCATGCGTCAGGAAGATCGTAAGTCCCTGGCTGCCGTGGAGGCCGCGCGTCACCAGGTGGAGGTACTGGAAAAGCAGGTTCGCATACTCACGAAAAAGCGGGACGGCCTGAAGGCGTCCGTCCGGGATGCGCTTGCGGCATGCAAGACGGCCATCCAGGACCTGCGCCGCGTGGAACTGGCACAGAGAGGTTGCGCTGGATATATTCACCGAAGTGACCACACGCCTGCGTGGCCGCGTGCTTTATTTGGATCCGTCCATCAAGTCCATGCTGTACCAGGCCATCGCCGAGAACGCCGATGCGGTTGTCCGATCGGCACAGGATCAACGCAGGGGCATGCAGAGCAAGCACGATGATCTGGAGGCCTCTATCAAGAGCCTGGAGAAGGCCCGGAAGAAGGCCGAGAGGGCACTCGCAAAAATCATAGCGAAGGGGGATGAGTACAGCGCCCATTCAAGGCCGTCCCCGGTCCTGTCTGCAAGGCCACCCTAACCGGTGAGGGGGTCCCTGAAGTTCCGGGCGTGTACTTCGTGTGGGCCTCGAATTCGGATCGTGTGGTTTACGTAAGGAACATGACCATATTCAAGATGGGACGGCCCATGACCCGACGTGAACAACCTGACCCGCCCGACCTGCCCAGGCTGCCCCCCCGGCGGTGGATCACACCGACCGAGGTGGCCGACTATCTGCGGCTGGATCGTTCGACCGTCTACCGGATGCTTCGCTCGGGCACGCTCCCCTCCGTCCGGCTGGGCGGGTCGGTGCGTGTGCCGCGGAAGGAACTTTTACGGGTTCTCGGGGGCAGTACGAGCGAGGATTAAATAAATAGTGTCGCACCAGAGGCATATGTGGCAGGAGAGGCAAATCCACCTGTACATGGGGTCGCCACTAGTGTTAGGGAATAGTGTGAGGGCAACATCGATGTCCAAATGCGAATTGCAATTCGCATTTACAAGTTCCCGATATTGCATACAGATTCACGTATTTTGAGATTGCATAGGAGGAAGTCCAGTGGATGATCGATTCTGGAGGCCGGAGGATCTGGCGTTCACGCTCTCCGTGACAAAGGACGTCCTGCGCCAATGGAGGGAGAAAGGCCTCGGGCCGCGGTGGGTCCGGATTGGCCGACAGATTAGATACGACCCCGGAGCGGTACGGGATTGGATTCGAAAGCATGAAAAGGGCGCGCGCCATGGATAGCGCCGTCATCGACCTGCTGGCCCACACGACCGACGCCGCGACCCTGGCGTTCTGGCGGGCGGCGGTGGAACAGGAGCTGGCCGAGCGGTTCGACCCGAGTTTGAGTCTGGTCCTCGATCGGGTCCTGGCGATTGAGAGGGGGTTCAACATTTTAAATAGAAGGAGCACGTAAATGGCAGCCGAAATCGTGAAGTACCTGCCCGTGAACAAGCCTGGCCTTCTGGGTTTCCTGACCGTCCGGATATTCAAGGGCGCCCTCGAGATCAGGGACATCGCACACCGCGTGACCGACGGCCGCGAGTGGATCGCGATGCCCAGCCGATCGTACGAGGCCAAGGACGGCACCAAAAAATACCAAGACTATGCGAGGTTCGTCAAGAAGGAACATCACGAGGCCTTCTGCGAGGACCTGCTGCGGGCAATCCCGGAATTCCGGCGCCGGGAGAAGACGGCCGGGGCCACGGCCAAGGCCGATGACGACATTCCATTCTGAGACAAGGGGGGAGGGTAAGCCATGCTGCCAGAGTTTAACGGCTATCGACAACGGATTTACGTAGCCGGCAAGATCGACGGCAAGAAGTGGGAACTGGTCCGGGGCTTGGAAGATAAGCACGAACTGGTCGCATCGGACATGCCGCATCGGGTGAGCACGGTGCACGACTTCCCCGGTGATGAGGGGCGCCTGTTCTTTTACGCCGACCCAGCCCATCAGGTAGGTGGGGACCTTTACGGGATTGGGAAACCGCATGACCGCTTTGGGATGGGCAAGACCTTCAGCAACCATGTAAACCAGGCAGCAGTGGAGCGTGCCATATGCAATCAAATCCGAGGTTGTGATTTTCTCATTGCGTATATCGATACCCCGGATGCGTTCGGAACCATCGCGGAGATTGCATACGCGAGCGCCTGCGGGATTCCCTGCCATGTCTTTCTGAACTGGACCGACCCGAAATACCGGTTTGAGCGGGACCCGGAGGCCTTTCCGGATGCTTTGGAAACAAACCCGCAGCACGATGCGACGTTTGAGAACATTCCGCAGGAACCGGTATCGGACCTGTTCGTCCTGTGCGCGAAATGCCACTGGAAATTTCATCGTACAGACAAGGCCGCATGACAAAAACACCCTGTGGGGGATAACCCGTGGTAGAGGACAAGCCGGACATATTACGGACGGCGGAGCTGCTGGGATTCGAGGCCAAGACACGCTCAGCGCGGTATCAGAAGGGACCATGCCTCGGTGGGCATCCATCGGAAGGGGGGAAGTGCATGGTCGTATATAAAGACACCCAGGGATTTTACTGCTATCACTGCGGGGGCGGCGGTGATGTGTTCAACTTGATTCAACTGGCCCGCGGATGCGACTTCAAGGGGAGCCTGGCATGGGCGGCAGAGCACGGGCTCATGAGCGGGAACGGCCATACCCACGGGCAGGAGCGCGAATATTACGACGTACTGACCCAGGCAGCGAACTGGTTTCATGCGCAGCTGCCGGAGGAGACCCGGGCACACCTACGGACCCATTACGGCCTGTCGGATGAAATCATCGACCAGCACCGGATCGGATACGCGCCGACCGACACGGCCGCACTGCCGGCGGCGCTCAAGAGAAAGTTCAGGGTCGAGGAAATCCACAAGGTCGGCCTCATCGATTCCCGGGGCAAGAGTTTCTTCGCGGGGCAGATCATCTTCCCGTACTGGTCACAGGGGCGGGCGACATACTTCGTCGGCAGAAGCACAGAGGCCATGCCTGCGTACAAGCAAGGTCGCAAGTACGACAAGATGCCCAAGGGGGACAACGCCGAGACCATATCCTACTCGATCTTCGGGGAAGACAGCCTGCGCGGACAGGACCGATGCGTGATCGCAGAGGGTGTCACCGACTGCCTGTCGGCCTTGGACCGGGGCCTGCCCAGCATTACGCCGATCACGACGAGTTTCAGTGACCGGGAGTGGGACCGCGTCTACCGGCTCACGCAGGGCAGGCATGCGATTATCGTCCCGGACAACGAGGAGAGCGGGGCAGGCCTCAGGGGGGCGGAGAAGACCAGGGCACGGCTCGAAGCGCAGGGCATCGAGGCCTCAATCCTTATGCTTCCCAGGCCCCCGGGGCAGGCCAAGATCGACCTGTGCGAGTTCCTCCGGGACCACAGCCTCGAGGAGTTCGAGGAGCTGGTCAATGAACAGTGTAAGCGGACCCGTGGCCCGTTCGACATCGAGGACCTGCACGAAATCAGTGTGGCGCGATACCTAGAAAACGAACCGCCCACGTTGCGGTGGACCTTACAGAACAGTCTGCTCGACGGGAGTGTAGGGTCCATGGTCGCCAACGGCGGTTTTGGCAAGGGGTTCCTGATGCTGAGCATGGGGGCCGGCATCGCGACACACAAGCCCATTTTCGACGGCGTATGGCTGCCTGGCGACAAACGCAAGGTGCTGTTCGTCACGACCGAGGACCCGGAAGACATCATGCACCACCGATTCTTTCACACCACGCGCGGGGTTATCAGCACTATTGATGACGGCCGGCAGCTGGCCGAGAACTTCTTTTTACTGGTGTGCCGGGGCCGTGACGTGACCCTGAACAAGACCCAGAATGGCCGGATCGTTGGAACCGATGAATTCTACCAGCTCCTACGACTCGGGGCCCGGATTCAGGATCTTTCAATCATCATGCTGGACCCGCTTACCCGTTTCTACTCGGACGAGGAGAACGCCAATTCGCAGGGGACTGGGTTCGTACACCTGCTCGAACTACTGACCCTGGAAACAGGGGCAAGTGTCCTTATCACACACCACGTATCGAAAAACTTCGGCGTTCAGAAGGGCGAGGGGTCCCTGTTACAGGAAGCGAGCCGCGGCGCCTCGGCCATCACGAACGCATGCCGGTGGCAGCTGAACATGTCCTACGCATCGGACGTGGAGATCAGGGCCCTGGGCGGAAATCCCGCGGACAAGGAAAACAGGTGGCGATACCTGGTCGGCAGGGTCACGAAGAAAAACGCGGGCCCCCCCGAGCCGGTCTTTTGGCTGCACCGGGAGGATGGCGGTGTCCTGCAACGGGTGGAGCCCGAGGAGCCGGTATCGGAAGAGATCCGGGACAGCTTGATCTTGGACCGGATCCAGCAAACGCTATACGAAACGAGGGAGGCCCCACTGGCCAAGAAGATGCTCATCCGGACGTTCTGCCAGACCTGGCAGGTCGGCCGAGACCGTGCCGAGGCCGTCATCGCCAAGGCCATCATGGCCAGGAAGCTGGTCCAGAAAGAGATAAAGAAGGACGGCCCGGGCAAGCCAACCATTATCCTAACGCTGCCACCCTGCAACCCGGACACCGAGGAGGCTTGAACAGTGTTTAATTTGGGCCAGTCGAATTTAGGCCAGCTGGCCCAAATTATTTAGGCCAGCCTGGCCTAAATAGGTAAGTCCATGATTCTATTGGGAAATAATTTGGGCCAGTCGAATATGGGCCAATCGAAGGCTGGCCTAAATTATTCGTCAATGAAATCAAGCACTTGGAATTTGGGCCAATGGGCCAGGCCCCCTATATATAAGGGAGAGGGGCTGGCCCAAATTAGCCAGCCCTCCCCTTATACCTACCCCCCCCACCCCTTATTCCCCCCCCCAGTGTTAGGGAGAAGATATCCGGGTGTATGGCCTGGCCGGCCAGAAGAAGAAAGACCGGCAGGCCGACGCAGGACGTTCGCGTTTCTGGCCGCCGGCCGGGAGGTGGAGGAGAGGTGGCGCGCCGACCTGCGGACGACCGGGGCGGCCGACTGGTCGGGCCACCTGGAACCTGGAGCCTACTTTCAGGCATTCGTTCCTGAATGTTCTCGACCGGGGCGGCCGACTGGTCGGGCCACCTGGAACGGAAGCACCCGGACCTACACCGTGGGGCAGAGATGTTTCGACTGGTTAAGCTCCCGAGGTAGAATGACCAGGGAACGGATGTTCGGCACGGATACCGGGTTTTTGAATTGGATGAGGCACATGTTCTTCGCCGGCCGCAGGGATCCGGCCGGGGCGATCCGGGCTGATCGGATCTGCTAGAACCCGGCCAATTCGCCGAGGATCTGCCGGATGGACGCAGCTGGAGATCGCGGACGCGGGATGTTTTAGGAGAAACGGCAGACCTGCCAAAACTCCCCAAATCCGACCGTGCCGCCGCCGAGCACGCCACGGACGTGCCATGCTTGGAAAATATGTTGACAAACGTTCAACGTTTTGCAACACTGCGGCGCATAGGGGAGCTGCTGCATACAACTACTGGCGACATGCATGTCCGAAATCGACCTTTGGCGCGAAGTGCTGAATCGATCGGTGCTCGAAGCCCTCGGCCGCGGGCGGGCATCGCCACTGTTGCGTCGGAAGCTCCAGAGGGATGCATTGGAATGGATATTCGACGGCGACAACAGCACTGCGACGGGGAGTTTCTACTTCTGCGCAAAATATCTAGACCTGGACCCCGAGGTTGTGCGGACAGGGGTCCGGGCTGAACTCGATAGAGAGAAAGGAGCAACCATGCCATCATATAGCAAGGTGTTCGATAGTCTCGGAGACTTCCTACACGCAGTGAGGTACGCACCGGACGACTCGCGCTTGCGAGCCATCGAGATGCGCCAGCAGTCGATGGGTGTGGGCGCAGAGGGTGGCTTTGCTGTGCCCACGGAGTTCCTTCCTCAGATCCTTGGCACCGCTGTGAACGCGATCGTTAGGCCTCGTGCCTTCGTCGTTCCTGCCGGCCGGTCGCCTGATGCGGCGCTCAGCGTGCCGACGCTCGATTCCGATTGTCAGGCGGTATGGTTGTCCGAGGCGGGGACGAAGCCGGATACGCCGTTCACGTTGAAGGGCAATGTCCTGACGCCGCACGAGTTGGTGACGGCGATCATTTGCAGTGACCGTTTGTTCCGTAACATCTCCGGCGGTGCTGCAGCACTGGCAGAACTCTTGGGCCGTGCGCTTGCCCGGGCCGAGGATCAGGCATTCCTCACCGGATCCGGTGTCGGCCAGCCGTTGGGTGTTGCGAATGCGCCCTGCATTGTCAGTGTGGGCCGTGCGGGTGCGGGGGCCATCGCCGCAGCGGACGTGTACGGGATGCGTTCGAAGCTTCTTCCTGGTGGTCAGGCCGTATGGGTCGCGTCGCCTTCCGCAGCGGCCAGTCTCGGGGCCTTGATGGACAATGGGAGCGGGACCATCCTTGGCCTGCCGGTCCTGTTTTCCGCTCTGCTGCCGGCGCTCGGGACGGCCGGGGATCTAATGTTGTGCGATTTCAGCCAGTACATGATCCAAGATGGAACGCAGGTAGCGATTGCCGTGTCGGCGGACCACCCCAATCACTTCCGTAATGGTGAGGTGCTTGTCAAGGCGTTCCGCAGCGTGGATGGACAGCCGTGGTTGTCCGCGCCTGTGGACGGGTTGTCGCCGTTCGTCGTTCTGAACTGAGGCACGACTTGAACGATTGGGCCCTTGTCATACGGCATGCAGAGAACGGGTACGTAATCGAGGAGCCCGAGACACTGGACGATGGTACGGTACTCGTGCACGTGTTCGAGATCCTTGGCGACAACGAGGAGCAAGCGCTTGTCGAATGTCTGTGGCACAAGGATGGGGGTTCGAGGGTAGACAGGAAGAAGTACACGGGGTACGGATTCGAGAGGCAATGGCAGGAGAACCCGGAGAGGATGCAGGAAGCCGTCC
>CAYLMK010000036.1:0-39828 GCA_964384945.1 uncultured Thermodesulfobacteriota bacterium
AGAGAATACCTCTAAATTTCCTGTCTCATGCCCCGAATAGCGAAAGTCGGGCTAGAATGCGCCAAACTTCGCGGAATCATTCATCGACAGGACAGGGGACATGTTCAATCGAAGTGCGGATGTCATGCCGGTCCTCATGCTGGAGGGGATCGAGCGCCGGACCCTCACGTACGGGAATCACATGCTGCTGGTCGAGTTCAGCATCCACGCCGGTTCGGTGTTTCCGGAGCACGCACACCCTTATGAACAGATCGGGTACCTCTGCAAGGGCTCCGGGAGGCTCTGGATCGGAGGGGAATGCCGGCCGATTGCCCCGGGTTCCAGCTGGTGTATCCCGGGGAACGTACCCCACAAGGCGGAATTCACGGAAGACTCGATCGCGCTGGACATCTTTCACCCCGTGCGCCAAGACTACCTGCCGGGGTGACGGCTACGAATAGGAGAAGAGCCTTTTCCAGAGGCTCCTTTTTCCCCTCCTCCGTCCCGGATCGGTCACCGGTTCCGGGGCCTCCACATAGGCCCCTGCGAGGATCCTCCAGGGCCTGTCCTCGAAGATCCGCTCCGCCTCCTCGCTGCCCGCTTCCGCTTCCACGATCCCCCTTGCCTCCGAGAGTCGGGGAGATCTGCGACCCGTGTTGTGCGCATCCGTCGAGACAAGATGGGCCGTCCTGGACCTGATCATCCCGAGGGCGCAGTTTCGAACCCTGACCCCGAAGGTTCCGGACAGGCTGCCCGCCGTGATCTGCGTCAGTGTGCCGCCGCTGACCAGCCCGTTCAGGATCGACGGATTCTGCTGGATCGCGATGTTCCTCTCCGGATGCGTGATGATCGGGGTCACCCCCTTGAGCTGGACCTGGAAGAGCAGTTCGGCGGTCCCCTCCGGAACGATGTCCTGCGGAAGCTCCAGCAACAGGTGGCGGCCGAGGTCTGCAAGGGTGACCAACTCCCCTCGGTCCAAGAACCCGGGAACGGACTGGTCCAAATGCACATCCGCGCCCGGGAGGATCTGCAGGGGAATCGAAGCCTCACGCAGGACCTCGGAAAGGCGTCGAACGCCGTCGATCACATCCCGGCGTTCGACCCGGAACATTCCGTCGAGCATGTGAGGAGTCGCCACGATCACCCGGATTCCGTCCGCCGCCGCGATCCGGCACATCTCGAGCGAATCCTCCAGGCAGCCGGGTCCGTCATCCAGGCCGGGCAGGATATGGCAGTGAAGGTCGATCACGGTACGCCGCCGTGCATCAGACGGGCAGGTCCGGGCGATCGTGCGTCGGGGTCGTCTCTTCGATCGGGTCTTCGGATTGCCTGGCTCCCCAGGGCTTCCAGGGCTTCCCTGCGGGCTTCTCGGCCGCGGCCTCTGCGCGGGAGGGATGCGCTGCCTGGGCCTTTCCGTCCCCCTCCTTCCGCCGGCTCGACCGCCTCTTGCCCCGCTTCTTCTCTTCCTCGCTGTCCCCGTAGTAGTAATAGTAACTCGAGTAGTAGTAATATCCCTCGTACCCGTAGGCCCCTCTCGGGGTATCCGCGTTGTTCAGGATCACCCCAAGCATCCGGCCCTGGGTTCCCTGCAGAAGCTCGGAGGCCCGCCGGGCAAGCTCCCGCTGGGTGGTGAACCCCCGGACGACGACCAGGCCGCCGCCCACGAAGTGCATCAGAATGGTTGCGTCCGTCACGTTGACCACGGGCGGGGTATCGAAGATCACCCGGTCGAACATCTCCTCCATTTCGCGGAGCAGGCCCCGCATCCGTTCCGTGGCCAGAAGCTCGGCGGGATTGGGCGGCCTCGGGCCCGAAGGGAGCACGTAGAGGTTCTCGACCCGGGTCGGCTGCACGACCTCGTCGAGCCGCATCGTATCCTCCGAGGTGAGCAGGTTGCTCAGGCCGACCGTGGGGGACAGACCGAAGGTCTTATGGATTCGGGGCTTCCGAAGGTCGCTGTCCACCAGAAGCACCCGCTTGCCCGCCTGCGCGAAGGTGAGGGCCAGGTTGATGCTCACAAGAGACTTTCCCTCCAGGGGCGACGGGCTCGTCACGAGCAGGCTTCGAATCCCCTGTGTGCCCGTCGAGAAGCTCAGGGCCGTTCTCAGAGACCGAAACGCCTCCGCCAGTGCCGAGCGGGGCCGCTCCACGGCGAGCAGGTCATACCCGGACCGTTCCGTGTCGGCCGCGTCCCCGTTGACCTCGTCGCGGAGGGCGGGCACATAGCCCAGAACGGGCAGGCCCGTGGCCTGTTCGACGTCATCCCGCGTCTTGACCGTCGTGTCGAGATACTGCAGGAAGAAGGCCAACCCGACGCCGAGCATCGGCCCCAAAAGGAAGGCCAGGCCGATCGCCTGCAGCCGCTTTGGCTTCGCCTTCTTCAACGGCGCCTGCGCCGAGGCGATGACGAAGATATTGTCTTCCTCCGTACCGGCCGCACTGGATATCTCGATTTCGTCGATCCGCTGGATGATGGCCCGGTATGTCTTGTGGACCGTGTCGTGGGCATCCTTGAGCTCCTGGTAGGCCACGCGGAGCTGGTCCAGCTCCATCACCTCCTCCTGCTGCCTCTGGAGGCTCTCGACGATTTCCCGTTCCTGGTCCTTGGCTCGCTGGTATTCCAGGTGGGTGGCGCTCAGGATGCTTCGGACGTCCATCTCGATCTTGTCGCGCACGGCCTTCAGCTTGGCCCGGGCCGACAGCAGCTGAGGGTGGTTGGACCCGAATCGCTTGCTCAGGTCGCTGATCTCCTGCTCCGTTCGGATCCACTCCATTTTCAGGTCCCGCATCGTCGGGCTGTCCACCACCTCGGGCAGGTCCTCCAGGGCGGTCCTGCTCTCCAGCGCGTGTCCGATCGACTGGATGCGGCTCTGCAATTCGATCCGCTTGTTCTGCACCTCGGTCAGTTGGCGGTTCAGGTCCTTCAATCGCTCCACGACGATGTTCTGGGACTGCTCCAGAGAAACCGTGCCATGTTCGATCCGGAATGCCTGCAAGGCCTCGGCCTTCTCGGCAACCTTCGGACGGAGTTCCTCCGCCTTGCGTTTCAGTGCCGCCAGGCCGCCTCCGGTCACGCCGAGACGCCTCTCCCGATAATCCTGGGTGTAGGCATCCACCAGGTAGTTCACCACTTCCGCGGCAAACGCGGGGTCGGTCCAATCGAAGGAGACCTCGACCAGGCGTGTCCTTCGGACCGGCGTGACGTCGAAGCGCTTCGTGAAGGATGGAATCGGATCCTTGGCGTCCCGGTATTCCTCCTTCTCGCCGAAATTGAACCGGGCAAAGACCCTTTCCATGAGGGGCCGGCATTTCAGGAGCTTGAATTGCGTCTCCATGAACTCCCGGCGGGCGAGTTCACTTCCCGCGAACTCGGACAGGGTGGGATCGTAGACATCCTGGAAGTCCGTCACCTTGATCTTCGTGGGCTCGATGAGCAGGAGGGCCGTGGCGCGATAGGTCGGCGTCATGATGAAGACGGTCAGGGCGGTCGCGAAGATCACCAGCAGCGAGATGCCGATGACCACCCACCTCCGCATGAACAGAACGCGGAGGTAGTCCTTCAGGTGCGGCTCCTCCACCCCACCGGCCAGGCGGCCTCTGACGCGGTGGTCAGGCCCGGCCTCTTCCCACTCTTCTGCGGCGCGAGCATCCATTCAGGTCGACCCAGGATGGAATACCGGTGAAAAGAATTCCGGCCCGATCAATCACGGACTGACGGGTGAAAGGTAGTACGGATCATCCGAATCATAGTCCGCTATCTGCGAGGCGGAAACTCCGACGAGAACCACCCCACCCGCGATGGCGACGATCAGCGGAAGGGCCAAAACCGGTCCCGCCCCGGCGGCATAAGGCGCCGCGGTCGTGGGAATCATGGCGTTCACAACGTTATTGTTGCTCGACGGCTTGACGACAAGGGATACCTTCTGCGTATCGGCCACGATCATCGTGTAGGTGCCTGCCACGAGGTTCTCGATCGTGTAGGCGCCGTCCTTGCCGGTCATGGCCGTGTGCTTCACCTTGCCCGCGGCATCCAGGATCCTGACGGACTTTCCCTCCACGGGTTTCTCGTCCAGGTCCATGATCTTTCCGGTGAGTACCCCGGGCCGGACCTCGACCACGGCGGCCTTCGGCGCAGCGTAGCTCACGCTCAGGCCGTAGACCGAGTACGCAGCAAAGGCCACGGCGGTCAGCAGAGAAAGCAGTGCACGTCCTCTCATGTTTCGCACCTCCCTTTTCCCGTTGGAAGAAAGCTTCCCGGCTTCTTCCGCTGTTCGAAGCCTGCCGTTGAGGCTTTCCCAAAACCCGTTTCGGGTCACCGATTCCTTGGAATCGGCCTTTTTGCGGAAAGACTTGATTTCGGGCATCGGGTCGATTTCCGCTACAGGTCGGGCGAGCCTTCGACGGTCCGCTTCTTGCGCTGGATGTCCTCCGCCTCGCGCCTGCGCGCCTCGGCCCTCGCCTGCTCCTCCTCCTGGCCGAATTTCTCCTGCCTCGCGCGGGTGGCTTCCTCTTCGCGGAGCAGATCCTCGGCCCTCCTCTCCAGCCGTATCTTCCGCTCTTCGTATCCGATCTTGTGTTCACCGACCCTGGAGTCGAGGATACGCTCCTCACGACCCTCCGTCCGATCCTCCAGGCGCATGGTATCGGTCTCGCCCTCTCCCATGATCCGGACCGCGCTCGAACCGGCCTGGGCCGACGCGGCGGCCGGCAGCAGCACGTCAAGGGCGCAGAAGGCCCCCAGAACGCAGACCACCACGCCGAACACGAAAAGGAATGCCGAACGGCTTTCTGACATGGTCGATTTCACAGTGGCCTCAACCTTTCGCCCGACCTCACGAGATGCTCACGCCGGCTTCTTCCTGAGGCCGGATCGGATACGAAATTGAAATCACAGCCGCTCTACAATAATTAAACAAAATACTGAGCTATGTCAAGATAAAAACCAGATTTTAATACGAAATTTGCGTTAGACCCGAAACCAAAGCCTGCAGGTATCAAGGCGCTCCCTCTTCGGATTCTGCAGGTTTCGGGCCACACGGTTCCCCGCAGGCTCGGACGAAAGCCTCTACCTTTTCCTCGATGCATCGCTCGGCCCGGAGGAGTTCCTCGGAGGAGGAGAACTCGGAGACGAGACTCAGGAAGATCGCGTCATAGCGCGACCTGCCGCAACCGAGGTCCTCGTAGGGAATGCGCGCCTCCCGGTATTCATCCTCGGCCAGGCAGTACTTGCCGAAACGACCCTCATTTTGCTTGCGGTAAGGCCAGGATATCTTCAGGGCGAAGAAGTCCCTCAGGGCCTTGCGCGCCGCCGGGCGAGAGAGCATGGACAGGGACGGTTGGGCCCCGATCCGTTCGGACGCGCGGTCGAAGAACCCCTTGCAGAGGTCGATGTCCGTGATGCAGATACCGTAAAGGTACCAGTCGTCCAGGGCGAGGATCACGGCCCATTTTTCTTCCCGGGTCAGCTTCTGGTGGCTCAGGCACAGGTGGCCGCCGCACAGTTCCGCGCCGTAGAAGGAGCAGCCGCGGAGGTCTCTTCCGTCGTGTCGGCAGGGATGCAGGAGGCAACCGACCCTCCTGCAGGCCGAATCCAGAAAACCGAGGAACTCGCAATTGTAAATGGTCTCGAGCATCTTTCCCCCGGGCTCGGTGCGAACGACCCAATCGGAGAACCCCTTCAGGCTGTCCGGCGTGTACCGGTTGATCTCGAGAAAGGCCTCGGTTCTGCGCTTCAGCCTGGCCTCCAGATCCGATCGACCCGCCCCCCGGTAATTGTAAAGTCCGCAGCATGCGCCGCAGGACTTGGCCGAATCAGGCTGACAGAGGTGGGGAGGATCCCCGGACGGTGTGCCCGAGACGGCTGGGCAGGCTTGTTGGGGCACGGGATTCACGTGATCCGAGCCGGGCACTTTCGCGAGGGCAGGGGGGATTCGGCTCCGATGCCTCCGCCGGTTATTCAGAGCAACTCCTCGAGGATGCTCTCCTGGAGAAGTCGATCCGCCACGGACCCACTGTCGAACCGGAGACTGCCCTCCTGCAGCGCCTTCCGGATCTCTTCCACCCGCTCCCTGCGGACGTCCGGGGTCTTTTCGATCAGCTCGAGGGCCTTTCGCGCGGGCTCCTGGACAGAAGGATCCCGGAGCCGATCGCTCGGGGAGAGCCTTTTCTTACGGCTCCCGCCCGCCCCCATGGACTCTTCGATTCGCTCGCGTCGGTGTCGAAAGGCCTCCTGCAGGAGTTCCATTTCCAACATATCGCTTCTCCCGGGTCCGGAGGTCACAGGGAGGACGGCATGGCCTACAACTACAACTTTACGAACGCGAATGCAAGCCCGAATTCGAACCATCGGGGTTTTCGCTCCGGAGCGCCCGCCGGATGGAGCCCGGCCCGGGGTTCCGGGGACAAGGACGAGGGCAAGGACATCGACCCGATTCGGAAAAAAACCTAAGAATTCTATTGACAAATCACTGTAGAAATGTTTAGAAAGGGGCTAATTTTCTTAGGGCTTGGGGTTCCCGTTGCGTCGAGCAAAAGCGGCAATCCGTTTCCAGTTTCGTTTCTATCATTCGAGTATGGGAGAAAAGGAGAGGGCGAGATGAGCAAGAAGCGGTTCGGTCTGGCATTGATCATCATGTATCTGTTGTGCATGCCCCTGGCTACCCAGGCCCAACAAGGCGAAGAGGTGACCCTGCGAGAGGGCGGCTTCTACTTCACCGTACCGATGGCAGGCGGGATCTTCAATCTCAAGGACAGCGATGTCAATCTGGATGATGCAGCGATCTTCGGCGGTCGAATCGGCTACATGCTCACGAAGAAATGGAGCCTGGAGGCTGCCCTTGATTACAGCTTCTCCGAATTCAACGGCCCCGATCCGCTCGATGCCGGGTTCCAGGAACCGTACCAGGGCCTCAATTCAAACAGCTTCTTCATGCTCGGAAACGCGATGTATCATTTCAACCCGGTCCTCTCGAATCGCTTGACTCCCTTCCTTCTCGCCGGTATCGGCGTGGGGCACCACGAGACGAGCCTGGTGGACGATCCGACGGGCTTCCTGGGGCAGGTCGGTGGAGGGCTCCATTACGGCTTCAACGACAACATCTTCCTGCGCGGGGAGGTCCGGGGGCTTTTCAACACGGATCCTTCGATGGCCAGTCTGGTCGTGCAGATCGGGCCCACGTTCCACTTCGGGGGCGCTCGAGAGGCAGTGGCCCCGCCGCCGCTGCCCCCGCCCGCCCAGCCTGTCTGGAAGGATTTCGACGAGGACGGCGTCCCCGATCACCTCGACAAGTGCCCCACCACGCCCAAGGGCTGCGTGGTGGACGAGGAGGGTTGTCCGCTGGACGCCGACATCGACGGCGTATGCGACGGCCTGGATGAGTGCCCTGACACCCCCTTGGGCACGATGGTGAATGAGAAGGGCTGCCCGATCCGGACCGAGAAGATCACCCTGAGCTGGGCCGAGGGGCTGACCTTCGCGCTCGGAAGCGCCGTCCTGACGCCCATGGCGGAGAGCGTGCTCGACAGGGTCGTGGAACTCGCGAACAAGCACCCGAACACTGTGGTCGAGATCGGCGGCTACACGGATTCTTCCGGGTCGGCCGAATTCAATCAAAGGCTCTCCGAGGCGCGGGCGATGTCGGTGCGGAACTACATGGTCACCAAGGGCATCACGCCGGACAGGCTCATCCCGATCGGCTACGGGGAGACGAATTTCGTCGCCTCGAACGATACCCCTGACGGCATGCAACAGAACCGGCGGGTGGAATTCAAGTTCCTCGGCGAGGACGCCCTTGGGCTTCCCGTTCTCCACTTCAAGCTCGGCTCAAGCGAGCTGACCGATCGGTCCATGCAGGACCTCAACGTGATCGCCGAGAAGCTCATGGCCCGGCCGAATGTGAGGGTGGAAATTGCGGCCTACACCGACTCTTCCGGTTCTGCGGAGGTGAACAGGCAGATCTCTCTGAAGCGGGCCACGATGGTCAGGGATTTGCTCGTCGCCAAGGGGGTCCCCGCGGAGAATTTGAAGGCGGTCGGCAAAGGCGCGACGAACTTCCTGACCACCAACGCAACGCAGGAAGGCAGGGATATGAACCGTCGCGTGGAGATCACGATCTTCTGGTCGAGCGGCGGGTAGAAGGGGGGCTTCCCCACAGGAGTTGACGAGCCGAAAGGCAACGAAGAAGGCCCGGTGAGCCGTGCGCTCGTCGGGCCTTTTGTTGTCAGGCTGCCATCGGGCCGGGCGGCAGCGAATCGACACCACCCCAATCGGATCCCTCGGACGTAAAGAGCCTTTTCCAGAATAGCTGCAGCGAACCGACAGGATAGTCGTTGGGTAGCGAACCGACCAGGTTCGAGGCAAGCCGGCTGAAGGACCGGCTCGACACCGCATCCGGGTAGAGTTCGACAACCGGTTTCTGGCAACGGACCGCTTCGCGGATGCGAAGGTCGTAGGGGATGTTGCCGAGGTGCTGAATCGATACGCCCAGAAACCTCTGGCAGGCCCCGGTGATCCTGTCGAGGATCAGGACCGCCTCGCTCTCCTCCTTGACGGAGTTCATCAGGACCTTGAAGGTCTTCCGCTGATAGCGCAGGGCAAGGATCTTCATCAGAACATAGGCATCCGACATCGAGGCGGGCTCCGGGCAGACGACGACGATGTTGTCGTGCGAGACGATGTTGAAGAAGAGCACGTTCGGCGAGATGCCCGCGCCGGTGTCGATCAGGACCACATCGAAGTCCTGCTCCAACGCCTCTGTCTCGCAGAGCAGCCTGAGTTGCTGCTCTTCGGTGAGAGCGGCCAGTTCCTGGATGCCGAAGCCTGCCGGGAGGACCGTAACCCCCTCCGGCCCGGGGAAGAGCACCTCGCGCATCCGCATCTCCCCGAAGAGAACGTGGGCGATGTTGTACTGCGGGACCAACCCCAGGAGAATCGGAACGTTGGAAAGGCCCATGTCCGCGTCGAAGACCAGAACGCGCAGGCCCCTTCGCTGGATCTCGACCGCCAGATTGATGACAACGTTCGTCTTGCCCACCCCTCCTTTCCCGCTCGATATGGCCAGCACGTAGGGGCTTCGTCGGGCCTGCGGCTCGCAGGGGGATGCAAAGGGCCGCGCGATATTCCTTTGGGCTGCGGGTTGCACGATCTCTCCTTCCTGGGATGCGGTCCGTCTCGGGCCTTCCCCCCGGAAGTTTGCAAGACCTATGCCGGTTCGTCCAGGGGCCTTGCCAAACGGTGGCGGAGGGAAAAACGCTTTCCGTCCGGGTTGTTACATTTAGTATCGGCAGGATGCGGCGAAACCCTGAGTCCGCCCGGAGAGGCTGCATCGTGAGGGCGCCGTCAAGGCATTGACTCTCGGCAGGCCCTCGTGGGGGAGGTCGGCGGCCCGCTATTCCTCGGACTCGAGGCGACGCCTCTTGATCTTCTCGACCAGGGTGGTTCGATTGAGCCGCAGCAGGTCGGCCGCCTTGTTCTTGTTGCCGTGCGTTCGCTCGAGCGCCTGGGTGATCAACTCGTTTTCAAAACGCGACACCGCCGTCCGGAAGCAGATCCCGTCCGAGGGCAGGGACAGGCTCGGCGGCGAAACCTCCGAGCCCTGCTCCAGGCTGCGTTCGCGGATGTCGTCGAGCCCGATCCTTCCCTCGCCCTTCAGGATGACGAGGCGTTCGATGAGGTTCTCGAGTTCCCGCACGTTTCCGGGCCAGGAATACCCTTTCAGGTAGTTCATGGCCTCCTCATCAAAGCCCGAGATATTCCCTCGCAGCCGCCGGTTGAAGGTTTTCAGAAAGTGGTCACACAGCAGGGGAATATCCTCGACCCTGTCCCGCAAGGGGGGGAGTTGGATCTGGATGACGTTCAAGCGATAGTAAAGGTCCATCCGGAACTTCTTTTCCTCGATGAGCTTGCGCAGGTTCTGATGGGTGGCCGCAATCACGCGGACGTCGACCTGAAGCGTCTTCGTGCTTCCCACGGGCTCGAAGGTTTGCTCCTGGATGATCCGAAGAAGCTTGGTCTGCAAATGAGGGCTCATGTCGCCGATCTCGTCGAGAAAGATCGTTCCCTTGTCCGCCACCGAGAATCGTCCGGGCCGGGAGTAGAGGGCCCCGGTAAACGCCCCCTTGACGTGGCCGAACAGTTCGCTTTCGAGGAGGTTCTCCGGGATCGAGCCGCAGTTGACCGGGATGAGAGGCTTCGATGCCCGCGGGCTTCCCTCATGGATGGCCCGCGCTACCAGTTCTTTTCCCGTGCCGCTCTCTCCCGTGATCAGCACGGTGGAGTCGGTCGGGGCCACCCGTTCGAGAAGGCTGTAGACGGCCTGCATGGCGGGCGAGTCCCCCACGATCGCCGACCCCTTGATCTTCCTCGTGCTGCGGCTCGAGTAGGCCTCCTGCGACTGGGTCATGGCCGAATCGGCCAGTTCCAGGACCTCCTCGTTGTCGAAGGGCTTGGTCATGAAATGGAAGGCCCCCAGCCTCATGGCCTCCACAGCGGAGGAGATCTCCCCGTAGGCGGTGATCATGACGATGCTCAGGCCGGGCTTCTTCGCTCGCAGTCTTCGTATCACCTCCATGCCGTCCATCTCCGGCATCTTCAGGTCCACAAAGGCGATGGAGAAGTCCTCCTCCTTGCAGGCCCGCAGGGCCTCCAGTCCCGACCCGCACGTGGTGACGAGGTAACCCCTCGTCTCCAGGAGGCGCCGCAGTGCCTTTTGCACCACCACGTCGTCGTCAACGACCAGAATTCTGCCGCCTTCCCTGTTCATCCCTTCCCTCTCCTTGCTGTCTGCATTGAGCCCCGATTCGAAGATGGCCGGCGCCGCTCTCCGGGCCTGACGGCTCGGGCTGGATGATATCAGAAAAGGGCTCTTCTTTGCCAAGAGGCGCTCGGGGGGATCCGTCATGCCCTCGTCAAGGGAAACTTCAAGAGGAACGTCGTGCCTTCGGCTGCGCTCGAAGAAACCTCGATCGAGCCCCCAAAGGATTCCATCAACCTTCGGCAGATGCTGAGCCCCAGACCGGTTCCCTGCCCCGGCCCTTTGGTCGTGAAGAAGGGCTCAAAAACCCTCTCCATGTTCCCCTGCGGAATGCCCGCTCCCGAATCCTGCACCGACAGAAGGATGTAGGTGCGCCCCTTTTCCTTCGCCTGACGGGCCGCGAGCCTGACGACGCCGCCGGCGTCGATGGCGTCGTGGGCGTTGGAAATCAGGTTGACCAGAACCTGGTGCAGCGGATCCGGATGAATCTCGAGCCTCGGCAAGGAAGAGGGCAGGTCCAATTGCACACGGGTGCCCTTGGCCTCCAGCTTCGGGCCGAGCAGGCGCAAGACCTGTTCGATGACCTCCCCGAGCCGGACCGGCTCGTGTCTACCGGATTCCGGCTTGCGCGAGAAGGCAAGCAGGTCCTCCACGATCTTCTTGCACCGCAGGGCCGCGTGCTCGATGCTCTTGAGATCCTCCACATAGGGCAGGCTCGGATCCATCTCCTTCAGAAGGATCTGACTGAACGAGATCACTCCGCTGAGCGGGTTGTTCAGTTCGTGAGCTACCGCAGCGGCCATCTCCCCGAGAACGCCCATCTTCTCCGCATGCACCAATTGCTGCTGCATCCGCTTGACCTGCGTGACGTCCTTCTCGTAGACCGCCGCCGACTCGAGGCTCCCGGAAGGATCCAGGATGGGATAGCTCCAGACCTGAAAGACCGATTCCCCCTGCTTCCGAAACACCTCTGCGGTCGCCTCCTCCCCCGTCCTGAGCGTCACGGCGGCCGGGCAACCGGCACAAACCTCCTGCTCCGACGCAAGCAGGCCGTGGCATTTCCTTCCTTGCAGGCCCTCCAGAGGCACGCCGCCCCATTCCGACAACCGCCGGTTTCCCCTGCGCACGATCCATTGCCGGTCGATGATCATCACCACGTCACGGATCGCGTCCGCGGTCCGTTCCCACTCCTTCTTGGCGTGCAGGACCTTCTCGAAAAGGCTCGCCCTGTCCAGGCTCGCCAGCAGCATGTCCGTGCAGACGAGGGCCGTATTCAGGTCTCCCTCGCCCCAATCGCCCACCGGATCCTTGGTTCCGGCAAGGACGACCCACCCTCCCCCCCACGCACCGCCGGACAGGGGAATGGCGGCGTGAAGGCGCAACCGCCCGGCCCCACGGCCCTTGCCGACCGCCTCGGCGCGGCCGCCCTTTCCCCCCGCCCTCGCTTCGGCGCGCTCCTGCTTTCCTTCGGCTCCCGGCGCTTGCAGGATCGCGCTCCTTTTCCGCCTTCGGCTTCCTTTCGCGATCACATCCTCGAGCAAGGCCCTTTCCTCCGGGGTCAGCGCCTGCCACCCGAGGATGGTAAGCCCCTGGGACTTGCGCTCGCAGAGGAAGACCCGTTTCGGTCGCCCCTGCCCTTCCGGGGGATGGAAGCAATACGCCCTCTCCATCCAAGGGCAGACCGCCTTCAGGGCGCTGCAATAGGCATAGATCTGTTCCTGGGGATGGGCGAGGGTGCTCAGTTGTTTCCCCAGGGCTACGATCACGGACAGATGGTCTTTGGCTGGTGTTTCAGCAAAGCGCTCCGGTCCCATCGGCACGAACCTCTCACGTGGAATCGTCTCGAATCTGCTTGAGCAGGTCGTCGACCGCGTCGAGAAATCCGAGAGGTCCGACCCCGGGCATGAACCGGATTCCCTCTTGGCTTGGGATGTCCGGGTCATGGGTTCCGTCGGCCCTCTTCACCAGATAGGGCCTGTCCACGGCCAGGAGCATGGGCAGGTCGTTGGCCGCGTCCCCGACCGCAGCGGTGCGAACCTCTCCGAGCGCCTCGTTGTATCGCTGTCGAACGTAGACGACCGCCTTTCCTTTGTCGGAATCACCGTGGATGTGAAAGTATCTTCCGCCGCGGGTCAACCGCATTCCGCCCTTCTCGACCGCCGCCCGAAAGGCGGCGAGCCTCTGCGCGTCACGAGGCTCATCGATCCAGAAAGGCTCGTCGAATTCCCTCCTCCCTGCAAGCCGAGCCTCCTCGAGGGAGAGACGGCTCCTCCGTTCAATCTCCTCGGGAGTCATTTCGGAGAAGGTCCGGACGCGCAACCCGGCCTCTTCCGCGGCATCCGCGAGCACCCGCAGCACGTCCGCGTGACGGCCCCCCAGCCTGACCCTCCAGAACCGCTCCCACCTCTGCCCCCCTGCCGGCCTGTCCCAGTGATCCGCAGGGAAGAAGACGCCCCCTCCGTTCTCCGCGATGAAGGGGGATCCGGGATGCGTGGCATACCTGTCGTGATAGCGCCGGATCTCCGCCCCTGTCTTGCTCGAACAGAAGACCACGGGGATCCCCTCGCGCCGGCACCTTCCCAGGGCCTCCAGGGAAGGCCCCGGCTCGTATGTCTCCTTGTCCAGCAGGGTCCCGTCCAGATCGGCAAAAAGGATCCAGCGGGCATGCGCCATGGCACGGGCCCCTCGTTTCGATCGTTGCGGGACACGCTCTTGCTTTGCAGGCCCTCTCTTTCATACCATATTTGAATCGGGATAGGAAAGAACGAGGCCGCCCAAGCGCGTTTCGCAATCTCCGTCCGCCTTCACGCGCGCCGGCGCGAGGAGCAGGATCATGAAATCCGTCGCCGTCCTTTTGGCTCCCGGATTCGAGGAAATCGAGGCGATCACCGTGATCGACGTCTTGCGGCGTGCCGGCATTCGGGTCACCGTGGCCGGCACCCGGGCGGGAGAGATCCAGGGGTCCCATGAGATCACGGTCCGCCCCGACACGACCTTGGATGAGATCCGGCCCGAGGGTTTCGACATGGTCGTCCTGCCGGGAGGGCTTCCCGGAACGCACCACCTTCGGGACGATCCCAGGGTGATGACCTTCGTGCGGCAGATGGCAAAGGCCGGAAAGCATACCTGCGCCATCTGCGCGGCCCCGATCGTGCTCGACGCGGCGGGCGTGGCGAGGGGCAAGGCGGTTACGAGCCACCCGATCGTGAAGGAGGAAATGAAGGGGTGCGACTATCGCCAGGACAGGGTCGTGGTCGACGGCTCCGTGGTGACCAGTCGAGGCGCCGGCACGGCCATGGAATTCGCCCTCGAGCTGGTACGCATCCTGGCCGGTCCGGAGAAGGCGGATCAACTGGCACAGATGATGATCGTGGGGTGATCCGTCGTCGGCCCCCGGCCGCAAGTCCTTGGCTCCGAGCCGCACCAATCGGGGCAATCACCGTGAGGTCGTGACGGGCGGAAAGGCCATTCCCGATTGTTGATCGTCCGGAGGCCCTTTCGCCTTTACCCCGTCGCCCTTCGTCTCCACCTTGCGTACCGGCAGAGCGCGCCGAGAGCACGAACCGCGGCCTGCGGTGTTGAAACGACGGGAACTCCCTCGAAAAGAGAGCGTGCGCATACCTCTCTCCATTCCGGGTGACCGGGCACGGAGACGAGCACGGGCTTTCGGCGGATCGTATTCCTGAGCAGGACACGATCGACGAAGAGGGATTCAACCAGGGAAGGGCTCTCCCGGAGCAGGGCCGACACAACCGCCCACGGGATGACGGGAAAGGCGATCACGGCGTCCACCTCAGGGGCCTCGAGGGCGGCCGCCATCGCCTCCCGGAACAGCCCCGAAGGGCCCACGTCGAGCGGATTGCCCAGGTTCATCCAGGGAGGCGCCATCCGCCGCATTCCGTTCAACCGGGAAGGCGGCAGCTCCGCAAGGGCAAGGCCTTCCTCCGCCATGCGGTCGGCGGCCATCACGCCCAGCGATCCCGAGGCGGTCACCACAAGGGTCCGCCCTCCCGCCGGGAGCGGGCAGAGCGAGAAGGCCTTGGCCGTCTCGAGAAGTTCGGCCGCGTCTTGCGCGATCCAGACGCCCGCCTGCCGCAGAAGGTTCCTGTCCATCCTTCGAAAGCCGGCCATGGACCCGGTATGGCTGTTCGTGGCCCTTCGCCCTTCCTCGGTTTGGCCTCCAAGGTAGGCCAGGACCGGCTTCTCCGCGGAAACCCGCCGGACCGTCTCCAGGAAGTCCTTCCCTCTCCGGATGCTCTCGATGTAGAGCACGATGACGGCCGTTTCCGGGTCTTGCCCGTAATAGGCGAGAAAATCGGTCTCGTCCAGGTCGGCCCGGTTTCCGATCGTGGCCGCCTTGGCAATCCCGATTCCGAGGGACGGCGTTTCGTCGAGCAGCACGTTCCCGAAGACGCCGCTCTGCGCAACGATCGATACGTTTCCCGGCCGCATCTCACGAAGAAGGATCTCGACGGTTGCGAACCCGTTCGGGACGTCCACGACCCCGATGCAGTTCGGCCCCATCATCCGGATGCCCGCCTCCCGTGCAATCGCCGCGACGGCCTCCTGCCGCCTCCGGCCCTCCGGCCCGGTCTCGGCAAACCCCGCGCTCATCACGATGACGGCCCGCACTCCCTTGGCGGCGCACTCCCGCAGCACCGGTTCCACGGACCGGGCCGGCACCAGAATGCAGGCAAGGTCGATGTCGGCCGGCACATCGCGAATCGAGGGGTAGGCCCGTATGCCTGCTATCTCCTGCAGGTTCGGGTTCACAGGATAGACCCGATCCCCCCACCCCTGGTCGATCAGAAAACGAGGAAGCCCGTGACCGAAGCCGAAGCTGCCGCTTACCCCGATCAAGGCGACCGTCCGGGGTCGATAGAACCGGTCGATCGATCGTCTCACATCCTCCTGCACGGAGTCTCCCTGTCCTTCGCGTGCCCGTTATTAGCTGTCAGCTATTAGCTGTTAGCTGTTAGCTGTTAGCTCCCCGCCCCTCCCCCCAAGTTCGTGCCCGTGCCCGTGTGCGTGCCCGTGCCCGGTGAAGAGCCCTATGCGTCCTTTCGCTCATCCTCCGCGGTCACGGGCGCAGGAACCTGTTTGGAGGGCGGACCCTTTCGGGTCAGGGCGCCGACCGGGCAGATATCCACACAACGCATACACTCCTCGCATGCAAACGCCCCCAGCGGCTCGAGACGGAAGGGCGCGACCCGCGTGCGCAGTCCCCGGAACACGAAATCGAGAATTCCCGACTCTCCGATCCGGTTGCATATCCAGACGCACTTCCCGCAAAGGATGCACCGGTTGGGGTTCAGGACGAATGCCGGGTGGCTGTCGTCGACGGGCGCCTCGGTGGGAAGCTTGCGAAACCTCTTCGGGCGCAGGGAAACCTTGAGGGTCTTGGCCAGCCGCTGGAGCGCGCACGAACCGTTCCTCGCGCAGTTCTTGCAGTCCAGATCGTGGTGGCTCATCAGGAGCTCAAAGGCGGTCTTGCGCAGTCGGTCGACCCTTTCGGACCGCGTGCGCACGCGCATGCCTGCGGCCACAGGTTCGCTGCAGGCGAGCACCGGAAGTTCCCTTCCCTCCACCTCCACGAAGCAAAGCCTGCAGGCCCCGAAGGGCTCCTCCCTCTCCCTCTCCGCACACAGGTGGGGAATCCCGATGCCGCTGTCCAGCGCGGCCCAGAGGATCTTCTCCCCAGCCCGGGCCTTGAACGGCGCGTCGTCGATGAAAAAGGTTACCTCTTCGCTCATCCTGTGATCCTGTACACCTCTTCCGCGTGCCGTATTGGTTATCGAGCTGGTAGCGGTTAGCTCTTGGCTTCTAGCTCCCCGCCCTCCCCCCTTTTTGCTCGCGTGCCCGTGTGCGCGCCCGTGCCCCTGCCCGGGAATGGGGAGAGAGGCGAACGGGTACTTACGGATTACATGCCCGCCTTCGCCCTTGCCGTTTGCCCTTCACTCTTTCCCCTTTTCCCTTTCGCCTCTCGCCTTCTCGCCGTCCTTCGGCCTCTCCCCCCGGCTCGGCAGGTCCGCGAGGGGCGAGATCTTCCACACGGCCTTGTACTGGGGCGGACAGGCATCCATGCAGGCCCCGCACTGGATGCACAGGGCCTGATCGATCACCTTGATCCTCTTGGCGTTCACCCAGATCGCCTCGGTCGGGCAACTGCCGACACAGGCATCGCAGCTCCGCTCGCACCTTTCCGGGAGGATGTAGTAAGCGGTCAGGGCCGTGCATACCTTGGCCGGGCACGTTTTGCCCAGGATGTGGGCTTCGTACTCCTTGCGGAAATGACGGATCGTGGTCAGGATCGGGTTCGGTGCCGTCTTGCCCAGGTTGCAGAGAGACCCCAGCCGGATGTCCTCCGCAAGCGACTCGAGCAGGTCCAACTGCTCCATCGATCCCTCTCCCCGGCAGATATCCTCGAGGATCGAGAGCATCTGCTGCGTCCCGATCCGGCAGAAGGTGCATTTCCCGCAGGACTCCTTCTGCGTGAAATCGAGAAAGAACCGGGCCGTCTCGACCATGCAGTTGTCCTCGTCCAGGACCACCATGCCCCCGGAGCCCATCATTGCACCTGCTTCGCGCAGGGACTTGAACCCGATGGGCGTATCGAGGAGGCTCTCGGGCAGACAGCCCCCGGAGGGGCCGCCGATTTGAACCGCCTTGAAACGCTTCCCGTCCGGTATGCCGCCACCGATCTCAAAGATGAGCCGTCGAAGCGACGTCCCCATCGGCACCTCCACCAGGCCCGTGTTCAACACCTTGCCCGCCAGGGCAAACACCGTCGTGCCCCGGGTCCGGCCCGAGCCCAGGCGGGCAAAGGTCTCCCATCCCCCTTCCAGAATGCGCTGCGCGCTCGCAAAGGTCTTCACGTTGTTGATCACCGTGGGCTTCCCGTGAAGCCCCCGGTCGGACGGAAACGGCGGCCGGATCCTCGGCATTCCCCGCCGCCCCTCCACCGAGGCCATCAGGGCCGTCTCTTCGCCGCAGACAAAGGCGCCGGCCGCCTGGAAGACCTCCAGGCGGAAATCGAACCCGCTCGCCAGGATGTTCCCGCCCAGAAGCCCTGCCCGCTCCGCCTTCGCAATCGCCTCCCGGACCTTCGCAACGGCCAGCGGATACTCGGCCCGGACATAGACCACTCCGCTCGAGGCGCCCACCGCCCACCCGCAGATGGCCATGCCCTCCAAAACGCTGTGAGGGTCTCCTTCAAGCAAAGATCGATCCATGAAGGCTCCCGGGTCGCCCTCGTCCGCGTTGCACACAACGATCTTCTCCGGGCCCGGGGCCTCCCTGCAGGCCTTCCACTTTCTCCATGTTTCGTATCCGGCCCCACCGAGACCCTTGAGCATCGAGCTTTTGATCTCCTCGATCACCTCCTCCGGGTCCATCTGCAGTGCCCTGGCCAGGCCGCCGTAGACCCCTGCGAGGACGGAGCTGTCCAGATCATCGGGATCGATCCTTCCGCAGTGCTTGAGCAGCGAACGGTGTTCGTGCGAGCTTCGCGGGAAGTCCTCCAGGGAGGGGACGAGCTCGTGGCGCTCCAGGGCGCCCAAAATATACTCGAAGCAGGGATCGTCCTCACCGAGGAACCGCTGCACAAGCACCCTGGCCACCCCGGGATTGACGGATCCGTAGAGGATCGGAGGCCACCCTTCCTTGCGGATGGTCACGAGCGGCTCGGCATAGCAGTGCCCGTTGCAGCCCACCTCCACCACCCGTGCCTCGATCTTCCGCGCCTCGAGTTCTTCCCGGATCGCCCCCAGCGTTCCGAGCGCGCCGGCCGCACGTCCGCAGGTTGCGGTCCCGACCTGGATGATCGGGAGATCCTTGTTCGGCTCCGCGCCGGTTCGATCGAGAACCGCCTCCCGCAGCAGCGAATAGGCCTTCCGCACTCGATCCTTTCTATCGCTAGTCCCTGCAACCATGAAACGACCCGAACCTCTCGTTCTTGATGTCTTCCCTGTCTTTCATTCTGGCTCCGCGCCCTTTCCCCCGCGACAGGGGACGGTTCGCTTCCCGGGGGGCGCGAGAGCCCGCGGACGGCGCAGAGCGACCCGCTCATGCGTCAAGGCATTTTTTCGCTTTCGCCTTTCCCCTGGGTATCCCGGGCCCGCTTCTCAGCCAGCTCGACCGCAAGCAGGATTCCCTCCACGGTCGTGGGCATCATGCGGCCGTGGACCTGCTCCCCGACAACCGCCACAGGTGCCATGGCGCAGCAGCCCACGCAGGCGACCCGGTCCAGGCTGTACAGGCGATCCTTGGTCACCTCTCCCTCACGTATCCCCAGTTTCGTTTCCCAGACCTTGAGAATCGCGCTTCCTCCCTTGATGTGGCACGCGGTCCCCATACACATCTTCACCGGGTATTTCCCCGGCGGGATCATCCGGAACTGGTTGTAGAAAGAGGCCACACCGAACACCGTTGCGGGAGAAATACCCTTGGCCTTCGCAACATCGATCATCGCCCGTCGAGGAAGGTACCCGAAACGGCTTTGCACTCTCTGCAACAAGGGGATCAGGCTGCTGTTTCCCGAATCCGGACAGCCAAGGATCTCCTTCATCCCCCGGGCGATCTCCTCTTCCTCTTCCGCTGGCTGCGACACGGCTTCCCCATGGCTCGATTCGAAACCAAAACATGTAGAATCTATCATTATACCACGCAGCGGCTCTTCTATCACCTTCCCCTTGACACGGCGCGGGAATCCCCCTAGCTTGGTAACCGGTTCACCGACCCTCGGAAAACGGCCGTCGTGCGCGCCCGGCGACGGTCTCTGCAAGGGACACCCATGCGCATTGCCATTGTGGGCGCAGGGGCCATGGGGCTTCTGTTCACCCACTTGCTCTCGAGAGACACACAGTCGGAGATCTGGCTGCTGGACATCCATCCGGCCAGGGAACGGAAGATCCGGGAGGAGGGCCTCTGGGTGGAGGGCGTGAGCGGAGAGCATCACCTCCTTCCTCGGATCACCTCCAGGCCCGAGGAGATCGGCCCTGCGGACCTCTTGATCCTCTGCGTGAAATCCCCGGACACCTTCGAGGCAGCGCAGAACGCAAGGCCCGCGGTCGGCCCGGACACGGGCGCCCTGACCCTGCAGAACGGCCTCGGAAACATCGAATCGATCGAGCGGGCCCTGGGAACGGGCCGCGCGCTCGGAGGCACCACCTCCATGGGCGCCACGGCGCTCGGGCCGAATCGAGTCCGACACGCCGGGTGGGGGGAGACGATCATCGGTGAGACGACCGGTCGGAAAACGAGGCGTGCGGCGGAGGTTCTGGAGGTGTTCCGCCGCGCCGGACTCGACGCCTCGTACACCGACAACCTGACCGGCCTGCTCTGGAGCAAGCTCATCATCAACGTGGGCATCAACGCATTGACGGCGCTGACCGGGATTCACAACGGCCGGCTTCTGCATCACGAGGGCACGCGGCGGGTGATGAAGGCGGCCGTGGAAGAGGCCGCGCAGGTCGCTCACGCCCAGGGGATTCGCCTGCTCTATGAAGATCCGGTGGGGAAGGTGGCGGCGGTCTGCGAGGCGACGGCCGGGAACATCGCCTCCATGCTGCAGGACGTATTGAGGCAGAGGAGGACGGAGATCGAGCAGATCAACGGTGCGGTGGTCCGCCATGCAGCCGGGCTGGGCCTCCGCGCGCCCGTAAACGAGACGCTGCTCGGGCTTGTCAAGACGCTCGAGGAAACTTACGCAGTGCGTATCCAAAAGGGATGAAGGGGCGAAAGCACATGGGTGTGCGGATCGAAGTCGCCGTGAAACCCGACCTCCCCGACCCAAGGGGCAACCGGTTCCGCAAGCGCATCGAGGAGGATCACGGCTTGCGGGTCGCATCCGTACGGATCCTCGATGTGTACCACGTGGACAAGCCCCTCCCAGAGGAGCAGCTCGAGGCCTGCCGTCAGGGGCTGTTCACCGACCCCCTCACGCAACGTTCTTCCCTGGGGCCCCTGCCCGGCAAGGCGTTCGACTGGATGATCGAGATCGGTTTTCTGCCCGGCGTGACGGATAATGTGGGCGGCACATCCCGGGAGGCGATCGAAGACCTCCTGGGCATCCGGTTCCAAGCGGGGGAGTCGGTCTATTCGGCGGAGCAGATCCTGCTCGAGGGTGTCCTGTCCGAGGAACAGGTGCGGCGGATTGCAATGATCCGCTACAACCCCCTGATCCAGCGGGCGTGGATCCAGAGCCGTGCGGAATGGGAAAAGGATCCGATGGACCGCCGGGTTTATGTGCCCAAGGTCCAACTCGCGCCGAGCAAGCGGGTCGAGACGGTCAGCCTGAACGTGGACGACGAGGAACTCGGCCGGCTGGGCAGAGAGGGGATCCCCGAGCGTGGCCAAGACGGGGGCGCCACCGAGCGGCGCGGGCCCCTCGCCCTGGACATGGCCACCCTGAAGGTCATCCGCGACCACTTCAACCGGCTCGGGAGAGATCCCACCGACATCGAGCTGGAGTCGATCGCCCAGACCTGGTCCGAACACTGCAAACACACGATCTTCGCCGCCCGCATTGATGAGGTCGACAGCCTGTACAAGACGTACATTCAGGGCGCGACCCGGGAGATCCGAGCCCGCCTGGGGAAAGACGACTGGTGCCTTTCCGTCTTCCGGGACAACTCCGGCGTGATACGACTGAACCGGGACTGGAGCGTCTGCTACAAGGTGGAGACCCACAACAGCCCCTCCGCACTGGACCCTTACGGAGGGGCCATCACCGGGATCGTGGGCGTGAACCGGGATCCGCTCGGGACCGGCATGGGGGCGCGGCTCATCGTCAACACGTACGGATTCTGCTTCGGGGATCCCTACTACCGAGGCAGTCCCTATTATCGCCTGCCGGGACGCCGGGAGCCCACCCTGCACCCCAAGGTGATCTTCGAGGGGGTTCGGGAAGGAGTCGAGCACGGAGGCAACAAGAGCGGAATTCCGACCTCCTGGGGATTCCTGACCTTCGACGAACGTTACATGGGGAAGCCGCTGGTGTTCGTGGGCACGGTGGGCCTTCTCCCGGCGACCCTGCACGGCAGGCCCGCGCACCGGAAGGGGGCCCGACCCGGAGACCGGATCCTGATGGCAGGGGGCCGCGTGGGCAAGGACGGGATCCACGGGGCCACTTTCTCGTCCGAGGCCATGCATGCGGGAAGCCCGGCCACGGCGGTCCAGATCGGTGACCCGATCACCCAGAAGAAGCTGGCCGACGCACAGATCGAGATCCGGGACCTCGGGCTCTACCACTCCGTGACGGACAACGGGGCCGGCGGGCTGTCGTGTTCCGTCGCCGAAATGGCCCGTGAGTGCGGCGGGTGCCGGGTCATGCTCGATCAGGTGCCGATCAAGTACGAGGGCCTGCTGCCCTATGAGATCTGGATCAGCGAGTCCCAGGAGAGGATGACCTACGCGGTTCCGCCGGAGAACGTGGACAAGTTTCAGGACCTGATGCGCCGGCGGGGCGTGGAGGCTACCGTGATCGGAGAGTTCACGGATGACGGACGCTGCGTCGTCGAATTCGAGGGCCGCCCCATCCTGGACCTGGACATGGATTTTCTCCACAACGGAAACCCGCAGAAGATCCTCCGGAGCACCAACACGGAACGCGCGCTTCCGGAACCCGACTTCCCGGAACCGGAGGACATGGCCGCCGCCCTGAGGAAGATGCTGGGCCGATTGAACCTCTGCAGCAAGGAATACGTGATCCGGCAGTTCGACCACGAGGTGCAGGCCGGCTCGGTCGTCAAGCCGCTGGTGGGCAAGTTTCAGGACGTGGCGAGCGACGCTGCGGTCGTCCGCCCTCTCCTCGACCTACCGGCGGGCATCGGGCTGTCCCACGGCCTCTACCCGAGCTATGGAGACATCGATCCGTACTGGATGGCCGCCTGCGCCGTCGACACGGCCATCCGCAACCTGGTGGCCGTCGGGGCCGTCCCGGAACGAATCGCCCTTTTGGACAACTTCTGCTGGTCGAGTTCGGACGAGACCGAAAGGCTGGGCCAGCTGAAGCGCGCGGCCCGCGCCTGCTATGATTTCGCGGTCGCCTACGGCACCCCGTTCATATCCGGCAAGGACAGCATGTACAACGACTTCAAGGGGTTTGACGAGTTCGACCGGCCCGTGAAGATCTCGGTGCCCCCTACCCTCCTGATCAGCTCCCTCGGGTTCCTGGAAGACGTGTCCCGGAGCGTCACCCTGGACGCCAAGGCACCGGAAGACCGGCTCTACCTCCTGGGCGCGACCCGCGACGAACTCGGCGCCTCGGAGTACTATGCCTTCATGGGAGAGACCCTTACGGGACAGCGCTTCATCGGAAACCGCGTCCCCCGCGTGGACGCAGGCAGGAATGCGGGAATGTACCGTGCCCTTCATCAGGCGATCCGCAGAGGTCTGGTATCCGCCTCGGCGAGCCTGGGCCTGGGGGGCCTGGCAACGGCCGCTTCCAAAATGGCCCTGGGAGGCGACCTCGGGGTGGAGATCGATCTTGCCGCCGTCATCACCGAGCCGGGGCGCGGACTCCGGACGGACCGAATCCTCTATTCCGAATCCCAGGGCAGGATCCTGGTCACGGTTCGCCCGGAAAACGAAGGGGCCTTCCTCGCCCTTTTGGCCGGGATCCCGTGCAGCCGGGTAGGCCGCATCACGGAAGAGCCCTTTCTCCGTGTTCGGCGCACAGACGGCGGAGTCAGCATCGACGAGGGCCTCGCGGGCCTGCGGGAGGCATACAAAAAAACGTTGTGGTGGTAAAACCGTAAGCATTAGACTCTTAGCTTTTTGCTTTTCGCCCACCGCCCTCCCTCCCGGCGAATGCCGGCTCGGGGCAAGGGCTGGAAACGAAAGGCTGACAGGTGAGAGCGAACAGCTAGAGGCTGGAGACCATGGGCAAGCCAAAGGCGCTGGTGTTGACGGGATACGGGATCAACTGCGACCGGGAGACCGCCTTTGCCTTCGAGAAGGCAGGCGCCGAGGCGCTCAGGGTCCATGTCAACGACCTCATCGAAGGACACGACAGCCTGGACCGGTACCAGATCCTTTCGTTTCCGGGCGGCTTTTCCTACGGGGACGATATCGCATCCGGCAAGGTCCTTGCCAACCGGCTGAAGACCCATCTGGCCGAGGCGATCCGACGGTTCATCGAAAAGGGAGGGCTTGTCATCGGGATCTGCAACGGCTTCCAGGTCATGGTCAAGTACGGGCTTCTCGGTTCGCCGCAAGGGCCCGTGGAGGAACAGAGGTCCACGCTGACCCAGAACGATTCGAGCCGTTACGAGGACCGATGGGTCCACCTTCGCGCCGAGAAGGACCGTTGCGTGTTCACGCGAGGCATCGACCGGCTCTATCTGCCCGTTGCCCACGGGGAGGGCAAGTTCTTCACCGACCCGCAAACACTCACCGGCCTCGAAGCGGCCGGCTGTGTGGCCTTGCGCTATACGGACGAGAGCGGGGGGGCGGCCGAAGGGCGATTCCCCTGGAACCCGAACGGTTCCGTGAACGATATCGCCGGCATCTGCGATCCCTCCGGGCGGGTCTTCGGGCTCATGCCCCATCCGGAACGGCACATGCATTTCACCCAACACCCGCTGTGGACCCGTATGGCGGAGGCATACAGAAAGGAAGGCAGGCCGCTGCGTCGGGAAGGAGAGGGCATGGCCCTCTTTCGCAACGCGGTTACCTATTTCACCGAATGATTGCCTCTGTCGCAATGCGAGAGGGGAAAGGGTCAAGGGGGGGCAGGGATCAGGGGGTCGGGGGTCAGGCCTTCCCCCGCAGAGGACCTTGCGAGTCGAGAGGCGCCTTTCATTCCACCGAGGAGGACCCTTAACAGGCCTATGAGCAGGGACATTGCCACGCCTTCGGCCTGCAAACTCCAAGACTGCAGAACGTGCTCACACGCGGCGTCATCCCCACCCGAGAACCGCCGGGGATGCCCCCGGGGCGAGTCCCTTTACGGTCACGGCGGCGAGGGTTCCGGAAGGATGGCCTTCTTCGCTTGCCTAGCCGGACTCGCCCTTTCCCTGGCCGCGTTGACGGCCTGCACGAATAACCCGTACCGGTCCTCGGAAAAGGGCAAGAACTTCCTCTACACGACCTTCGCCGAGCCCCCCAAGCATCTCGATCCGGCAATCGCCTATTCCTCGGATGAGTACGATTTCATCCTTCAGATCTACGAGCCTCCGCTCCAGTACCACTACCTGAAGCGTCCCTTTGAACTGATCCCCCTGACGGCTCGGGACATCCCTGAGCCGGAGTATTTCGACGCCCATGGGAATCTGCTGCCGGCAGACCCGCCCTCGGGCAAGGTGGCCAGGGCGGTCTACACGATACGCATCCGCGAGGGGATCCTCTACCAGGAACATCCCTGTTTTGCAAAGGATGCGGAAGGCCGGTTTCTGTACCACGAGCTTGCCGAGGGACGGACGAGAGGCATCGAAGACCTGGACGGGTTTCCCGAGACAGGCAGCCGGGAACTGACCGCCGCGGACTACGTTTACCAGATCAAGCGCCTTGCCCACCCGAGGCTCGAATCCCCTCTTTTCAGCACCATGGCCAAATACATCCTCGGGCTCGACGATCTCGCGCAGGAACTCAAGGGCGAACTGGACCGGATTCGCCAGGAGAGGATGAGGCAGAAGGGGGCCTTGTACAACCAGGAGAAAGACGAGCGGGAGGACCCGATCTGGCTCGATCTCGACGCCTTTCCCTTGGAAGGAGCGCAAGAAGTCGACCGAACCACCTACCGGATCACCCTGAAACGCAAGTACCCTCAGTTCGTCTATTGGCTGGCCATGCCCTTCTTCGCGCCGATGCCCCGGGAGGCCGACCGGTTCTATCAACAGGCCCCCCTCCTGGCCCGGAACCTGAAAATCGACACCCGCCCGGTCGGAACCGGGCCCTACAGGCTGGAAACGTTTCTCCCGAACCGCGAGATCGTTCTGACTCGAAACGAAAACTTCCATCCGGAAACCTACCCGGAAGAGGGCGAAGCCGAGGACCGTGCCCTGGGGCTCCTTGCGGACGCGGGCAAGCCCCTGCCCTTCATCGACAAGGCGATCTTCAAGCAGGAAAAGGAAGCCATCCCCCGCTGGACCAAGTTTCTCCAGGGCTACTTCGACACGTCCGGCATCATCAACGAGGTCTTCGACCAGGCCGTGCAGATGAGTTCCGAAGGCGAACTCGCCCTTTCGGACAGCATGCAGCAGAAGGACATCCGCCTTCTCCAAACCGTCACGCCGATTACCTACTATTTCGCCTTCAACATGCTGGACGACGTGGTGGGCGGCTACACGCCGCAGAAAAAGAAGCTGCGCCGGGCGATCTCGATCGCCGTTGACATCGAGGAATGGATTCAGATCTTCGACAACGGCCACGGCATTCCGGCCCAGAGCATCCTGCCGCCCGGGACCTTCGGCCACCGGTCCGGAAGGGAGGGCATGAACACCTACCTATACGAATGGGACGCCCAAGCGGGAAGAGCGCGGCGGCGATCGATCGAGGAGGCAAGGCGGCTCCTGGCCGAGGCCGGCTATCCGGGGGGCAAGGACAGGGAGGGGCACCCCCTGGAGATCCACTTTGACACCAACTGGACCGGTGCCTGGGCAAAGCCCCGTATCGACTGGCTTCGTAAGCAGTTCAAGAAGCTGGACATCGACCTCCAGATCCGTCAGACCGACTACAACCGCTTTCGGGAAAAGGCCAAGAAGGGAAACTTCCAGATCCTGTTCTGGGGCTGGAATGCGGATTACCCGGATCCGGAGAATTTTCTGTCTCTGCTCTATGGACCCAATGGAAAGGCAAGGTACGGCGGCGAGAATGCGGCAAACTATAAGAATCCCAGGTTCGACGCCCTCTTCCAAAGAATGGAGTCCATGAAGAACTCCGAAAGGCGTCTGGCCATCATCCGCGAAATGCTGGAGACCGCCGCCGGGGACTCACCCATGATCTGGGGATACCACCCGGTCGCCTTCGGCCTGTACCACGCTTGGTACGGGAATGCCAAGCCCATGACGATGGGCGGCAACACACTGAAATACAACCGGATCGACGCCGGCCTCCGGGAGGCCCAGCGGGAGGTCTGGAACCACCCTCTCCTCTGGCCGGTGGCCGCCTTCTTCGCCGCTCTCGGGCTCGGGGCCGTGCCGGCGGTGGTGGCGGCCTGGTCACGCCAGCAGAAGGCCGCAATGCGATGACCGCCTATGTGATCCGCAGGATCCTGTACGCGGTTCCGATTCTGATCGGGGTCAATCTGATCACCTTCACCCTGTTTTTTTTCGTGAACACGCCGGACGACATGGCCCACGCACACCTGGGCGTGAAGCGGGTGACCGAGGAGCAGGTCGCCCGATGGAAACGGGAGCGGGGCTATCATCTGCCCTACTTCTACAACGACGGATGGTCCGAGGTCGATGTCCGCCAGGTGAGCGGAGAGGACTTGTCGATGCGCATTCCTGCGCGGCGGGCAGGCGAGTACCGGCTGCGCGTGGAGGTGCCGAGCCCGCACGAGGGAACCCTGAACATAACCGTCACGACCGACGGAACCGCCCGCCTCCTCCTGCCGGGCGGGCCCGCCGAGATCCGCATGCAAACCGACCTGGCAGACAAGAGGGGAGAGACCGTCTTCTTCCGCCTCGACCCGATCGAGGGTATCTACCATGCCCTGGACCTGCACGTCCGGCCGTCCCGGTCCGCCCCCATGGCCGTTGTCCGCCTGCACTTCCGGGAGGATCTTTCCTTCCTGGAGGGCCTGACGGAGACGGTCTTTTGGAAGAGGTCGGTCCAGTTCCTCTTCTTCCGGTTCGGAGTCTCGGACGACGGCCGCAACATTGGAGAGGAGATCCGAAAGCGCATCTGGCCCAGCCTCACCGTCACCGTGCCGATCTTCCTGATCGGCTTGTTCGTGAACATCACCGTGGCCGGGATCCTCGCATTCTTCCGGGGGACCTACATCGACTTCTGGGGCGTGGTGGCGTGCGTCATCATGATGTCGATATCGATTCTGTTCTACGTGATCGGAGGACAGTGGCTGCTGAGCAAGACCCTGAGGCTCGTGCCCGTCTCGGGCTACGACACCGGCATTTACGCAGCCAAATTCGTTCTGCTTCCCGTGGTGATCGGCGTGGTCAGCGGTGTCGGGGAGGGGGTCCGCTGGTACCGGACGATCTACCTGGAGGAACTGGGGAAAGACTACGTGCGTACGGCCCGGGCCAAGGGGCTTCCCGAATCGCTCGTGCTTTACAAACACGCACTGAAGAATGCCATGATCCCGATTCTGACGGGCGTGGTGGTGACGATCCCGTTCCTGTTCATCGGCAGCCTGGTCCTGGAGTCCTTCTTTGCCATACCGGGCATGGGGAGCTTCACCCTGGAGGCGATCCAGCGCCAGGACTTCGCGATCGTACAGGCCATGGTCTTTCTCGGGTCGGTTCTCTACATCGTGGGCCTCATCTTGACCGACATTTCGTACACCCTCGCAGACCCGAGAATACGGCTGGAGTGAACGCATGGTCCGTCTCGCCTTCGCGAACTTCCGCCTTGTCCTGCTGCCGACGGACCTCCTGCTGTTCTTTCTGCTTTTTTCGCTCACCGCGTTCCTTCTCCGCGCGCGCAGGAGGGATTACTATCGAACGGCGTGGAGGCAGATCGCGGCGAGGCCGTTCGCCATGGTCTGTATGGGGGTCTGCCTGACATACGCGTCGGTGGCCCTGCTCGACTCGGTGCGCTTTCAGGGGCGCGATTCTTCCGCCGAGGGCGCGCCCGAGGTGACGGAAAGGGGAGCGCCGGTCTACAAGTCGGAGGTGCTGACGCTGCTCGATGCGCTCTGTCGGGACCTGGGGCAAAGGACCGAGAAGACCTTTTCCGCCCCTTTTGCCACACACCAGTTCACGAAGGAAACGATCGAACTGCCCGACGGCAGGACGATCCGGGACTATCCGCGGCTCCGGCATGGGGGGGCAAGCCTCACCGACACGGAGAAGAAGTGGAGTCACGTCGGGCGGCTCGCGCTCCGGGGGCTGCTGGTCGGGGCCGCGGCGGGCGCGGGGATGGTCTGCCTGGCGACGGGCCTTTTCTATGTTCGTCGCATGGCATCCGAGACGGGAGGGTGGGGCCGGCCGCTCCGGTCGGGTCTCCGGGTGGGAGGGTTCCTCGCCTTTCTGGCCGTTCTCACCGGCATCCTGGCGAGCCTGTCCGGGGAGTATCACGTACTGGGGACCGACCAGGTGGGACACGATGTTCTCTACCGCTCCCTGAAGGGCTGCCGGGTCGGGCTGGTCGTGGGGACATTGACCACCCTGATCGCCACGCCTCTGGCCATTCTTTTCGGGATCACGGCCGGCTACCTGGGCGGCCGGATCGACGATATCATTCAGTTCGTCTACACCACGCTTTCCTCGATTCCGAACATTCTACTCATCGCTGCCGCCATGCTGATCGTGACCACGCGACTCGAGGGCGATCATGCGATTCTGGCCGCGGACAGCCGGCTTCTGTGGCTTTGCGTGGTCCTGGGGATCGGAAGCTGGACCGGCCTTTGCCGCCTCCTGCGGGGCGAAACCCTCAAGGTCCGCGAAAACGAGTATGTCGAGGCCGCGGAGGCCTTTGGGGTCAGCCGGATCAGAATCATGGCGCGGCACCTTCTGCCGAACGTCATGCACATCGTCCTGATTTCGATGCTCCTGCGATTCAGCGGGCTCGTGCTCGCAGAAGCGGTCCTCGCCTATGTCGGCATCGGCGTGGACCCCTCGATGGAGAGCTGGGGCAACATGATCAACGCGGCGCGCCTGGACATCTCGCGCGATCCGGTCGTGTGGTGGAACCTGGTGGCAGCCTTTCTGTTCATGTTCGGGCTGGTCCTTCCGGCCAACATCTTCGGAGACGCCGTGCGGGACGCATTCGACCCCAGGCTGAAGACGCAGTAGCTCAGGAGGCAGGGGGCAGGGATAGGAAGGCGAAAGGGATCGGATACAAGAACGAATGGCGGACAGCACAGACCGGAAAGGCACGCCCATCCTGCAGGTCCGGGACCTGAAGACCTACTTTCGCACCCCGGAGGGCATCGCGCGCGCCGTGGACGGGGTCTCCTTTCATGTTCCCGAGGGGGAATCCTTTGCCCTGGTCGGCGAGTCCGGGTGCGGCAAGAGCGTAACCGCCCTTTCCATCATCCAGCTCATTCCTGCCCCCTCGGGGTATTTGGCCGGAGGGGAAATCGTTTACAAGGGGAAGGACATCGTCGGCATCCCGGAGAAAGAGAAGCGGGCCTTGCGCGGCAACCAGATCTCCATGATCTTCCAGGAGCCCATGACGAGCCTGAATTCCGTCTTCACGGTCGAGCAACAGATTGCGGAGGTGCTGCGGCGCCACCGGGGGCTCACCCGGAAGGAGGCAAGGGCCGAGGCGCTCGGCATGCTGGAGCGGGTGCGAATGCCGGAGCCTGGCCTGCGGTTGAAAGAGTACCCTCACCAGCTCTCGGGCGGCATGAAACAGCGTGTGATGATCGCCATGGCGCTTGCCTGCCGACCAGGACTTCTGATCGCCGACGAACCGACCACCGCACTCGACGTGACGATCCAGGAACAGATTCTCGCCCTGATTCGCGATCTTCGCAGCGAGTTCGGCACCGCCGTGCTGCTCATCACCCACGACTTGGGCGTCGTGGCCGAGAACGCGGACCGCGTGGGGGTGATGTATGCGGGCAGGATCGTGGAAGAAGGGGGCCTCCAACAGATCCTCCGCACCCCGGCGCATCCGTACACCGTGAAGCTCCTCGATTCCCTGCCGTCGGCCGGAAAGCGAGACGAGGCCTTGCAGACCATCGAGGGCAGGGTTCCCCCGGCCACGGACTTTCCCGCCGGCTGCCGTTTCGAGCCTCGCTGCCACAGGGCGATGGCGGTCTGCAGGCAGATCGACCCCTCGCTCTGCGTCGTCGCGCAGGGACACAGGGCCGCCTGCCTCCTCTACGACGAAGAGCGAATGGGCCGCAGGGCGTCCCCGGCCGAGGTGCGGGAGCGGTCCCGCGGCGTGCCGAGCGAGAGGGAGGCGGGAGGGGGCTCCCCCCTCGTCACGGTGCGCGGCCTGAGGCTCTGGTTTCCGATCCGTCGCGGCCTCTTCAAGCGAGTGGTCGGCCATGTCCGGGCCGTGGACGGCGTGGACATGGACATGCGTGCAGGCAGGACCTCCGCCCTGGTCGGAGAATCCGGCTGCGGCAAGACGACCTTGGGCAAGGCCCTGTTGCAGCTCCTGCGGCCGACCGGCGGGACGATCGATTTCGGCGGAACGTCCCTCACGGCCCTGCCGAGGTCCGCGCTCAAACCTTACCGCCGCAGGCTCCAGATCATCTTCCAGGACCCCTTCAGCTCGCTCGATCCGAGGATGATGGTCGGCGAGATCCTGACCGAGGGCATGGCGGCGCACCGGCTCGGAGGATCCCGGACACAGAGGCTGGCCAAGGCCGAGGAGCTGCTGGACAGGGTGGGGCTGGATCCTCAGATGGCCTGCCGCTACCCCCACGAATTCTCCGGAGGACAGCGCCAGCGGATTGCTATCGCACGCTGCCTGGCCGTCGATCCGGAGTTCATTGTTTGCGACGAGGCGACGAGCGCCCTGGACGTTTCGGTACAGGCGCAGATCATCAACCTTCTCAAGAGGCTGCAGGCAGAGTCGGGCCTCACGTACCTCTTCATCACCCACGACCTTTCGGTTGTGGAATACCTCGCCGACGATGTCTGCGTCATGTACCTGGGCAGAATCGTGGAACGAGGGCGGAACGAGGAGATCTTCGGCAGCCCGATGCATCCGTATACGCGGGCGCTCCTCTCCGCGGTCCCGCGGATCGACCCCGCGACCGGGGTGAAGAAGATCCGGCTTTCCGGGGATACGCCTTCGCCGGTGCATCCCCCGGCCGGCTGTCACTTTCACCCGCGCTGCCCCGCGGCCATGGGGAGATGCTCGGGCGCCTATCCGGCCGAGTTCCGGTTCTCGGAAACCCATTCCGCCTGTTGCTGGCTGTATGAAGGAGAAGGGGACCAGGAAGGCGAAAGAAGGGCAAAGAGGAAGCGAACTGATGGCTATTAGCAGATGGCACGGACGCTCCGCGCCGGCCTCAGGCGGCTTGATCCGACGGTCGTCACGGCGAGCAAGCTCGCCGCTTCGCCCGCGGCTCAGCCGCGGCAGTTAGCTATTAGCCCACCTCCCCTCCCCGGCTTGCGCGCCAGGGGGGCGGTGGGGCGGAGCTAACCGCCAAGAGCTAACAGCTAAAAGCTGATATCTGAACCCCGTCTGCCCAGAGGATACACCATGCCACAAGTACTGATCACCGGCGCGAGCGGGTTCGTGGGCGAGAGCCTGGCGCACCGGTTCGCGCGGGAGTCGGCGCTGATCCTGGCCTTTGGAACCCGGAGGCCCCGGGCAAAGGCGGAGAAGGCCTTCTCCGTCGATCTGTCGGTTCGGGACGATTTTTCCCGGACCCTGGAGGGCCTTCCGGTCGACACGGTCATCCACACGGCGGCCCTGACCAGCCCGGACCTGTGCGAGCGGGAACCCCGCATGGCGCGTGCCGTCAACGTCGAGGGCACCCGGGAGGTCGCTCGCTGGGCGGAGGAGCGCGGGGCCAGGATGATCTATTTCTCCACGGACCTCGTCTTCGACGGGAACAAGGGGTGGTACAACGAAGACGACCCCCCCGGCCCGATCAACATCTACGGCAGGAGCAAGCTCGATGGGGAAGACGAGGTCCGCAGGATCTGCACCCGATGGGTGGTCCTGAGGCTCGCCCTGTGCTACGGAGAGACGCGCGGCGCCGGCGGGGACTGGACGCTTGCCATGCGCAGGGCGCTCACGGCCGGCAAGACCCTGCATCTCTACACCGACCAGTTCCGAAGCCCCGCCTATGTGGGAGACACGGCGGAGGCCGTCTTTCGGCTTGCACGGGGCGCGGGCAGCGGCATTTATCACCTCGGAGGCAGCGAGAGGGTCAGCCGCTACGAATTCGGCCGGAAGTTCTGCAGGCTTTACGGACTCGACGAACGCAGATTCGTCGCGGTCCGCATGGCGGAGATCCGGATGGACGCGCCCAGGCCGAGGGACTGCTCTCTGGACGCGAAAAGGCTCAGCCGGGAAATCGATCTGGTCCCCTGCGATGTGGAACAAGGCCTGCTACGCCAGAGGCGGGAGGAAGAGATCCTTGCAGAGGCAGGAAGATCCCCTGCTCGAGATTCAGGGGCTTAGAACCGCATTCCGGGGCAGGACCGGCCCGCTCTGGGCCGTGGACGGCGTCGACATCGCCGTCGGCCGGGGCCGGACCGTCTGCCTGGTCGGCGAGTCGGGAAGCGGCAAGACCATGACCGCCCTGTCGATCCTGCGCCTCGTGCCGAGCCCGGCCGGCCGAATCGCGGAAGGGAGCATCCGCTTCGACGGGCAGGACCTGCTCAAGATTCCGGAAAAGGAGATGCGACGCGTGCGAGGAAACCGCATCTCCATGGTCTTCCAGGAGCCGATGACCTCGCTCAACCCTCTGTTTACGATCGGCAACCAGGTGGCCGAGGCGATCCGGGTCCACCGGCGTGTCTCCAAGAGGGAGGCCGAGGAACAGTCGCTGGCCATGCTCCGGCGCGTGGGATTCCCTTCGCCGGAGAGAACGATGAGGGACTACCCCGGCAGACTGAGCGGAGGAATGCGGCAGAGGGCCGTGATTGCCATGGCGCTCTGCTGCCGGCCCGGGCTTCTGATTGCGGACGAGCCCACGACCGCCCTGGATGTGACGATCCAGGCGCAGATCCTCGGACTCATGGGAGATCTGAAGGAACAGATGGGCATGTCCATGCTGTTCATCTCCCACGACCTGGGCATCGTCGCCCAGATCGCCGATGAGGTCGCCATCATGTATGCGGGCCGCATCGTGGAGTACGCCCCGGCCGTTCTCCTGTACGAGACACCCCGGCACCCGTACACGGCCGGCCTGCTGCGCTCGCTGCCCGCGCCGCGGACGGATTTCAGCGGCCGCAGCCCCCTCAAGGCGATTCCGGGCAGGGTGCCCGATCTCTCGCGGCTTCCTCGCGGTTGCCGCTACCAGGACCGGTGCGAATGGGTCCTGGACACATGCCGACGGGAGGAGCCGCCCCTCCTCTGGTTCGACGCGGCAGAGAACCTTCGACGGGGCTCTGCATGCTGGAGGCACACCGAGCTGTGCGGAACGACGAAATCCTGCTCGAGTCCAGGGGCCTGAAGACGCATTTCCCGGTGACCTCCGGCCTTCTCGGCCGGACCACGGGGGTCCTGCGCGCCGTCGACGGAATCGACCTGGCGATCCGCAAGGGAGAGACCCTGGGCCTCGTGGGGGAAAGCGGCTGCGGAAAGACCACGCTGGGGCGAACGCTCCTGCGCCTCGTCGAGCCATCGGCCGGGACGATCCGCTTCGAGGGCCGGGAAATCACGCATCTGCCCAAGGAGCCGATGCGAAGGCTCAGGCGCCACATGCAGATGATCTTCCAGGACCCTTACTCCTCCCTGAATCCGAGAATGCGCGTGGGCAGACTCATCGAAGAGGGGATGCTCGTGCACGGCCTGGGCGGCCCCAAAGAGAGAAAGAGACGCGTGGCGGAGCTCCTGGAGGTCGTGGGTTTGAGGCCCGAGGCAGCGGGCAGGTACCCCCACGCCTTCAGCGGAGGCGAACGGCAGCGCATCGGCATCGCGCGGGCGCTGGCGCTCCTGCCCAAGCTGATCGTGGCCGACGAGCCGGTCTCTTCGCTCGACGTCTCGATACAGGCCCAGATTCTCAACCTGCTCATGGACTTGCAGGCATCTTACGGGCTCACCTATCTGTTCATCTCCCATGATCTCCGCGTCGTGGAGCACATGAGCGATCGCGTCTGCGTGATGTATAGGGGAAGGATCGTCGAGATCGCGCCCAGCGCTTCGTTGTACGCGAACCCCTTCCATCCGTACACCCATGCCCTGCTTGCGGCCCTGCCGTTGCCGGATCCGAAACGCAAGCCCCTTGCCGGTTCCTTGCCGGCAGACATCGCCTCACCGCCCACCGCGTTTCTCGGATGCTGCTTCCACCCAAGGTGCCCGCGCCGCATGGATCTGTGCGTAGACAGGGCCCCTTCTCTGCGGGAGGTACGCCCGGGCCATTTCGTTGCGTGCTGTCTCTACGATGCATCCGCGTGAAAGGGGGCAGGTCCCTCTCCCTGTGGCCATCTCTCCACAAAAGGCCGGGCCCGCGAACAAGCCGGGACCCGATGGCGTTCCAGGCCCGCTCGCCCGCCGGGCCGCCCGGAGCCTCAGCCGGAGCCGCTTGCGCGGCATCCCGCCTTTTTCTCGGGGCTGCAACACCGCTTCGGAACGGATCTTGCTGATCGCTTCCCGGCATGGAATGCCAGGACCCGGCCCCCCTCCTCGAGCGCCGAATGCAGACAAGCCGGTTCGTCGTCACGGGCAGCTACCTGCTGCTGGGCGGCCTGGCCTATGGCATCGGAGCCGTGGACGGACATGCGGCCAAAGTCCTCGGCGCGATCGGGCTCATGCCGGTTGCAAGCCTCTTGTCGCTCCGGCTGATGCGCAGGCTGCCGCGGATTCAGTCCAGGATCACGGCCGCCAACCTCGTCCTGGACACCCTTCTCACCTCCTGGGTGATTCACTGGACCGGCCGCACCCTGAGCCCCTGCCTCCCCTTCTACCTCACCACCGTCATGGCCGCCTCCTTTCGGTTCGGCCCGCGGGGAAGCGCGCTTTTCACCATGCTCGCCGTCGCCTGCTTCTGCACGGTGGGCCTCCTCGATCCGGACCTTCCCGAAGGGGCCCGCGGCATGGCCCAAATCGCCCTCCGCATCGCCTTTCTCTTCGCCGCCTCAGGCTTCGGGATCCGCGCCATGCACCAGAAGCTCGATCGCTACCGCAAGGAAAAGACCCTGAACAGAGAGTTGGAACGTGCCAACCGGGAGCTGGCCGCCGCCTATGAGGACCTCCGGGCCGCGCAGGATCAGCTCCTTCATGCGGAGAAACTCGCCTCCCTTGGAAGCCTCGTGGCCGGGGTGGCTCACGAGATCAACAACCCCATCAGCTTCATTTACGGCAACATCATCCATCTCCAAACATACGTCCAGAGGCTGAAGTCCCTCCTCGCCTTCGACGATCGGATCCCGCTGCCTTCCCCCCTCCGCGAGAGGAGGAACGAGGTCAAAGGGACGATCGAGTACGACTACCTGCTCGGGGATCTGGACCGGGCCCTGCGGGCATCCCGAAAAGGCGCGGAGAGGATCCAGCGTATTGTCGAATCTCTGCTCGACTTCTCCCGTGTCCGCAAGGTGACCTTTCAGGATACGGATCTCCGGGAGGCGATCGACAACGCGCTCTGCATCCTGGCAAGCCGGATCCGGGGGAAGGTCGAGCTGAGACGCGAATATGACGGGGCGGTCATGGTGCGCGGAGACCCGAACCAGCTCACCCAGCTCTTCCTGAATCTTCTCACGAACGGCCTGGACGCGGTGGACGGAGACGGCACCCTGACGATTCGCATCCTTGACCCGGCAAACCGGGAGCAACAGGACCGGGTCGCCGTAGAGGTGGAGGACGACGGCCCGGGGATCCCCGAGGAACACAGGCACCGGATCTTCGAGCCCTTCTTCACAACCAAGGAAGTGGGCAAGGGCACCGGGCTCGGCCTCTCGATCGCTTATAGCATCGCGAAGCGACACAACGGCGAGCTTTCCTGCCGACCCGCCTCTCGGAGAGGCACCGTCTTCCGCGTCACGCTCTCGGCAACCTGCCGCGGTTCGTGACTCGCTTCCCTGGAGCCGTCGCCGGCTGTATACTTGTCTTTGTACGCCCTTCGGCCGACGGGAGACGCGAGACTTGAACATCGACCTGCACATCCATACAAACGCGTCGGACGGGACGCTCGCGCCGGCACAGGTAGTCCGGGAGGCGGCCCGCGCGGGCCTGCGCGTCATCTCAATCGCGGACCACGACACGATGAGCGGGGTCGCCGAGGCCCTGGCGGCGCAAGCCGAAAACGACGTCGTCGTCGTGCCCGGCGTGGAGGTAAGCGCCTCGCATGCCCTGGGCGAGCCGCACATTCTGGGCTACTGGATCGGGCACGACGATCCTGCGTTCCGGGCCTTTCTGGAGAGGCCCCGTTCCACGCGCATCCCCCGGATCATCGAGATGTGCGAGCGCCTCTGCGGTCTCGGTCTCGAGATCCGCCCCGAGGAGGTCTTCGAGGAGGCGGGCGGCGCAGAGGCCGTGGGGAGGCCGCACCTGGCAAGGGTGTTGCTCCGCAAGGGATACGTGAAGGACATGGAGGAGGCCTTTCAGAAATTCCTCAGAAAAGGAACCCCCGGCTACGTGGAAAGGTACAAGCACGGAACCTCCGAGACCCTCTCCACGATCCACCGGTGCGGAGGGGTCTCGGTGATCGCCCACCCGGGCCTGCTCGAGGATCCCAGGCTCATCGACTGCCTCATCGAGGAAGGGGCCATGGGAATCGAGGTGCTGTGCCACGTGCACGACCCTCCCGCAGCGGAACGATACTCGGAGATAGCGGACCGCCACGGCCTGCTCAAGACAGGCGGCTCGGACTACCATGGGGACATGCTCGAGCAGTCCTTCCGCCTCGGAGACCTGAAGGTTCCCTTCGAGTTCTATGTCAAACTCAAGGAGGCCAGAAGTCGCATTCCCTGCAGCAAAAAGTAGGAGGCGCCTCCCTGCGTTCCCTTCGAGAGAGAATCCTTTACGAAGACAGGGACTTGCTGGTCTTCGACAAGCCGGCCGGTCTGCTTGCGACGCCCATCCAGGGATCCCGGCAAGAGAATGCAAGGGACCTCCTGACCGCCTATCTCAACCGAAAGCGTGAGGAGGCAAGAACCGTCCATCGCATCGACCGGTACACTTCCGGGGTTCTTCTGTTCGCGAAGACCCGGGCCGCCCAGGCCAAGCTCGTCGAGCAGTTCAAGGCGCACAGCCCCCGTCGGTGCTATTGGGCGCTGGTGCGCGGTCACATGACGGCCCCGGAAGGCGAACTTCGACACTATCTCCGTCTCATCCCCCGCGGGTTCCGACAGGTGGTGACAAGAAACGCAGAAGAAGGGGGAACACTGGCAATCTCCCGATACCGTCTCCTGGAACGCATGCCGGGGGTAAGCCTGCTGGAGGTAGAGCTTGTCACCGGACTCAAGAATCAGATCCGTGTTCAGCTCCAGGCCTGCGGGCACCCTGTCGTGGGAGACCGTCACTACGCCCCCTCGGAGAAAGAGGAAGCCGCGATAGAGCGTCAGGCCCTGCACGCGCGCACGCTGGGCTTCCTTCATCCCCGGACAGGCCGTCCGGTGGAGTTCACGGCTCCCCTTCCACCGGATTTCGCCCGATTGGTCGAGAAGTATCGCGGCCTGGATCCGTCTCCCCGGTGAACAGACATCCACAACGACAGCCTCTCAGAGGCGAGAAACCTTCTTGATCAGGATTACTGCTCAAAATCTGAAAATGACCTATTTTTAATGTGTTACACAGACATCAACACGAAGAAAGTGCCCGTCTGGGAGCGTTTGCTTCTGCCTACGATACGAAAAACCGGAAAATTCAACCTTTTTTTGTGAACTAGTTCACAGAATCGATCTCAGCTTTCGTGTCATTCTTCGTTCGTCAGTAAGTTCTTTTTCACTCTCCAGGACCCGAAGCCCTTCCACTGACGAAACAGATTAACGATGACGAAAGAGGGGTGACCAGCGGACATGGCGATCTTCGGATGACACGTCTATTTCCTTAGAATCCCAGAGCGTCACAAGAAGGAAAAAGAACATGAAAAGAGGAAATCTTCTTACACTTTCGTTGCTTCTGGCAATGTTGGCCTCTACGGCTAGGTTTCCGACTTCGGCGTGGGCATTGACTTGGATTCCCACTTCACGACTCGACCGTGGTTATCACGTCTACTGTATGCTGGAGGCTTCGGACGGATACATCTATGCTGGAACGGATTCAGGTCTTGTCGTGACGGATTCAGGTCCATTCCGTACAAACGACGGGGGTGCCACTTGGACCAGAACGTCTAATCTCAGCGGAGCTGACTATATTTACGCTTTGCTGGAGGCTTCGGACGGTTATATCTATGTAGGGGCAGACGTAAGTGTATTTCGTTCAAACGACGGGGGTGATACCTGGACCGTCACCTCAAGCCCAAGCGGAGCATCTTGTCTTCTCGAGGCTTCGGACGGCTATATCTATGCTGGCGGGGGCGGTGTATTTCGTACAGACGATGGCGGAGCCACTTGGTTGAGCACCTCCGAACTGAGCGGGGCATCGGGAGTCTACTCACTGCTTGAGGCCTCGGACGGCTACATCTATGCTGGGACGGCTCCAAAAGGTGATGTATTCCGCTCGAACGACGGGGGTGCCACGTGGATCAATACGTCAGACCTCAGCGGAGCATTGAGAGTCTACTGCCTGCTCGCGGCCTCAGATGGGTACATTTATGCCGGGACGTCCGCAGAGCAGTGGACCACAAACGGACATGTGTTCCGTTCAAACGACGGAGGTGCCAGCTGGACGAACACCTCCGATCTCAGCGGAGTATCCGAAGTCCACTCTCTTCTACAGGCCTCGGACGGGCAGATCTATGCTGGGACGATTCTGACAGAATTTTCCGGAATTGGAGGTGTTTTCCGATCAAACGATGGAGGGGTTACGTGGTCCAAGACCTCAGGGCTCACCTATGGTCCTTACGTCTTCTCTCTTCTGGAGGCCTCGGACGGATACCTCTATGCAGGAACGGGCAATTATGGATATGTATTCAGGGCTAATCCCGCTTCCAATTACTCCGCAGTTGCCAATGCCGAAGCTTCAGTCTATGGGGAAAGGTCCTTAGTGGCCTCGGGCTCAATGAACGCGCTGGCACTTCTTGCTGTTCCATTAGGAGCGGTTATCGTGCTGAGGCTCTGGCGCAGGAAGAATGGAATGTAGCCCAGTTTTGTCGAAGTAATGGGGCGGTATCCGTATTGGGTATAGCCCCTCTTCTGTGTGGGTAGGGCATGCCTGCAATACCACACTGCCGCACAAAGTGGGTAAGCGTTCGGTGAACAGCACCCCCCTGGCCGGGGGGTCGAGCAAACGGTAG
>CAYLMK010000037.1:0-37980 GCA_964384945.1 uncultured Thermodesulfobacteriota bacterium
TCCCGTGAGATGAGAAGATAGGGAATTCAGCCGGTTAGCTGACCCCTTACTCATCTCCTCTTCGGCACCAGGAAGAAAACCCCGCAGGGTCATTCCGCTGCGGGGTTTTTTATTGGAGGCAGACACCATCGGCGGGGGGGACCCTACGCAACGGGAAGGGTGGCTAAAGGAAAGGGGCGGATCGGTCGATTCAGGATCTAAAGGGAACGTTTTGTCGGACAAAATATTCGATGCGACGCCGCCAAACCGCAGAGATACGGAAGCCTGCCGCCCTGGAAGAATGCCGCGGCTGTTCCTGCCCGTCCGAAGAACCCTGCCGGGTGGAGAAGCTCGTCAACCGCGTGCTCTTCGTGCACGCGGCACACGCCTTCCTCTGCCACAACCGGACCTCGTTCGGCGACTCCTACATCTGCCGGTGTTCGGTCAGGAGGGAGATCTTCCAGCGCACCGGGCTGTAAGACGGCCTTCCGGGGAATCCCCTCCTTCGAGCCTTCCGCCTTCGCAGGCGGGCCCTGTCCTGCGGGACCGTGGCTTCCTTTCCCACAGGAGCCTGCACACGGCAGCTAGCCGCCAAGGGCCTCGAGGCTCTTGTCCAGCAAGGCCATCTGTCCGGCCAGGTCAGCGACCCTGCGACGCTCTTCCTCGACAACCGCCGCCGGGGCTTTTCCGAGGAAGCTCGGGTTGGCAAGCTTCTTCCTGCTCGCCTCGAGCTGCTTGTCGAGCTTCTTCCTCTGTGCCTCAAGCCGGCTCCGCTCTTTCTCCGGATCGAGCACGCCGCCCAGGAAGATCTCCATGTCACCGATCACCAGGCCGGCCGCGTTGATGGGGCGTTCCACGTCCTCGCCCACCCGCAGATCGGAGAGCCTCGCCAGGAAGAGGATCAGGTGCGTGTTCCGCTCGAGCACAGGGAGAACAGCACCCGAGGTCTTCACCGCCGCAGGGAGTTCTTTGGCCGGAGGCACCTGGTAGCGGGACCGCAGCTCGCGCAGGCGGCCGATCACCTGTTTGACGCGCTCGAACTCCGCCTCCAGGGCCTCGTCCTCCCAGGCAGCGCAGGGCTGCGGCCACGCAGCCAGCACGCACAGGTCTGAGGCGGGAAGTTCCTCGGCGACGCCCCGTCTCGGCGCCTGGGCATTCAGGCAGCTCCAGAGCTGCTCGGTAATGAAAGGCACGAACGGGTGAAGCAGGCGCAGCACCTGGTCCAGGCCGACGGCAAGCACCTGACGTGCGATCGGGGCCTCGCTCCGGTCACGCATCCGCGGCTTGACGAACTCGAGGTACCAGTCGCAGAACTCGCCCCAGAAGAAGTCCCGGGCAGCCGCTATGGCCGAAGAGGGGCGATAGCCCTCCAGGTGGCCCGTGACCTCGCGAACGGCCTTGGACAGTCGCGAGAGAATCCAGCGGTCCTCGGCCTTCAGGCGGCCCGCCTCGAGAGGATCGAAACCGAGGTCGCCCAGGTTCATGAGGGCGAAGCGGGCGGCGTTCCAGAGCTTGTTGCAGAAATTCTTTCCCACTTCGAACCGGTCGCTGAAAACACGGGTCGCAGGCACGTCCGGCATCGTGCCGAGCACGTCGAATTCCCCTTGGCAGGAGGGGCAAAGATACGTGAAGATCGTCCGGCCGTGCCGCGCGTCCGTGAGCTCGACCACGGTTCCGCAGGACGGGCAGAGAGCCTGAACCGGAAGGCGCACATCCTGCATGCCCGTCTCCATCGAACAGATCAGATAGCGCATGGCGTCGGCGCCGTACCGCTCGATGATATCCACCGGGTCGATGCCGTTTCCCTTGCTCTTGGACATGGTTACGCCGTTGCCGTCGAGGATCTTGGCGTGGACGAAGCAGTCCGTGAAGGGGACGTCCCCGTGGTTGTACAGGCCCATGATCACCATGCGGGCCACCCAGAGGGTGATGATGTCGCGGGCCGTAACCAGGCAGGATCCGGGATAGTAGTAGGGAAAGGAATCCTCGCGGCCCTCGATTCCCCCGAGCGGCGTCTGCCCTGCCTCCACTGGCGCGCCTGCCGGATCGGGCCAGCCGAGAGTGCTGAAGGGCCAGAGGGCGGAGCTGAACCAGGTGTCCAGAACGTCCGGATCCTGCTCCAGGCCGAGCGCGCTCAGCTTGTCCCCAACCACCTCTTCGGCGCGGACATTTCGAAGGCACACCTGCACCTCCAGTTCGCCGCCCTCCTGCGCAAGCGCCAGCTCGAGGGCCTTCTCCGGGCCGTTCTGGTTCCCGGAGGAATCGGCAATCCAGAGGTGCAAGTCCCCGTCGGCCTCCTTCGGCATCCCTTCGAGGATCCGTTTCAGCTCGTCCGAACTCCTGCAAACCCTCGTCCACACCGGAATTCGGTGACCCCACCAGAGCTGGCGGCTGATGCACCAGTCCCGTTTCTCCTGGAGCCAGCCTACGTATCCGCTCGCGTACCGTTCGGGATGGAAGGTGAGCATGCGGTCGGAAGGCGTCTTCCAGCCGCCACGAACGGCGTCGATCGCAGCCTGTGCCAGACCGGCGGCCCGGAACTCGTTCGAGCCGCCCCGGCCGCACACGATGCCGCCTTCCACATCCCCCATCCTCACGAACCACTGCTTGGAGAGGTAAGGCTCGACCGGCGTTTTCGAGCGGTCCGAGTGGCCGATCTCCACCTCGCGCTCCTCGACGCGTTCCAGGAGTCCCTGCGCCTCGAGATCGCGAACGACCCGCTCCCGCGCATCGAACCGGTCGAGGCCGGCGTACGGCCCTGCATTCTCGTTCAGCGTGCCGTCCGGACGAAGGATGTTGAGGATGTCGATCTCGTGCGCGTGGCGGCGCCACACGTCGTAATCGTTGGGATCGTGGGCCGGCGTGATCTTGACGCAGCCGGTCCCGAGTTCGGGCTTGGCCCATTCGTCCAGAATAAGCGGTATTCTGCGATGGAGAAGGGGCAGCATGACCTTTCTGCCGGCCCTTGCCATCTCGACCAACTTTTCCAGAGCTGCCAGCCTGCCGCTGCGGACCTCCCGCAGGCGCGCCAGCTCGGCCTCGGCCTCCTCCCGGTCCCGAGCCGCGGATTCGGAAACCCTGCGCTCCTGCTCGACGATCCGCTCCTCCAGGGCGCACGCAGGACTCGGATGACACGCCACCGCAGTGTCGCCCAGCATGGTCTCGGGACGCGTCGTCGCCACGATCACAAACGCCGGCTCCCCGGGCTCCGGATCGACCACAGGGTAGCGCACGTACCAGAAACGGCCGGCCACCGCGTCGTGGTACACCTCGTCGTCCGCCACCGCGGTCTGAAGCTGGCAGTCCCAGTTCACGAGACGGTCGCCCCGGTAGATCAGGCGATCCGCAAAGAGGCGAAAGAAGCTTTCCCTCACGGCGGCACTGCAGACCGGGTCCATGGTGAACCGCTGCCGGTCCCAGTCGGCCGAGCAGCCCATCTCCTGCTGCTGCCGAACGATCCGCTGCTGGTACTCGTCCTTCCATGCCCAGATCCGCTCCACCAGGGCCTCGCGACCGATGTCGTGCCGCGTCTTTCCCTCCAACTCGAACAAGCGTTTCTCCACCACCGCCTGGGTGGCGATTCCGGCATGGTCCGTTCCCGGCTGCCAGAGCGTGTTGTCCCCCTTCATCCGGTGCCAGCGTATGAGCAGATCCTGCATCACGTTGTCCATGGCGTGGCCCATGTGCAGGGCCCCGGTGACGTTGGGCAGGGGCATCATGATGACATACCGACGGCCTCGGGGACGCTCGTCCGGAAGGGCGGCGAAGGCGCGCGCCTCCAGCCACCGCCGCATGATCTCGCCTCGAAACTCGCTCGGCTCGTAGGTCTTCGGAAGTTCCGTCCCCATCGCTGCAGACTCCTTGGAGCGGATCAAGGCAGTCCATGCCTGTCCGCAGAATTCTTGTCGGGCAAACGCAAGAAGGATAGGGAACCCTCTCAAGCCGTGTCAAGCCGGGCTCGCGGGTCGTTGAGGAAGACCATGCCGTAGGCCGCCCCGAAGAACACATACGTAAGAACCATGAGCCAGCCGAGGACGTTGAAGACCCCGATGCACTGGCCCCACAGCAGCGCGGCGGCTCCGACGCCGAAGCCGATCAGGCAGCCAAGGGAGACAAGTCGCTGGGTTTCGAGGCTCTTCTGCCTGGACAGCCAGGTGATCACGCCGAAGCAGAGGAACTCCCCCCCCAGCATGCGTGCCAGAACGATCCCGGTCTCGTTCATCTCGGCGCCGTAGACACGTGACAGGATCAGTCTTGGAAACATCGTGAAGAGCACCCCGAAGGGCAATGCCACAACGCTGTTGAGGCCGAGCACGGTTCGGATGGGCATCGAGCCTCTCCAATATTGTTAATGTTATACTTTACTTTATGTTCTTAATATATTGAAACACAAAAATATTCAATCCATTTTTTCAGACGATACTGCCCGCCCCTCACGAGGCATTCTCGACGCCGGCGGACTCTCACTATCCGAACCGGCATGGAAGAAGTCAAGATTTGAGAACGCGGTCCCTTCTTGGACAGGAATGATCCTAGGAACGGACTCCCCCGGGAGGGGTCTGGCTCGAGGGGAAAAGCGTGGAGTTGCTGCCCGCATTCGCTTCCGTCTGTGAGCGTTGCATCGTCTCTCCCAAAGGGACGAACGAAAGGTTTCCCTTCGCTCCCTCCCTGTAGAGGCGAAACAGGAGCCGGAAGGACGGGCTGAAGGCCTCGGGATCGGCGGAAACGGCCGCCTCCACCTCCTCGCAGCCGAAGAACCGCCCCTCGAGGATCTCCGCAGGATTCGGGGTTGGGTCCGGGTCCGTTTCTTTGCTTCGAACCTCGAAAAGCACGCTGTGTTCCATGCCCGTCCTCTCGGAGCCGAGGACCTTCAGGACGGGCTCGGGGCGGCCCCTCACGCCGATCTCCTCCTCGAGTTCCCTGCGGGCTGCGTTTCCGTAAGACTCTCCGCTTTCCACATGTCCGGAGGCGGAGCAGTCCCATTTCCCCGGATGCTCGGCTTTCCCAAGGGACCTTCGCTGCAAGTAAATCCTGCCGGACGCGTCGAACAGGAACACGTGCACGCTTCGGTGAAACAACCCCCTGCGGTGTATCTCACCGCGCTCCAGGGTCCCGACGACGCGGTCGTCGGCATCCGATACGTCCAGCATCTCGGTTTCTTGATCGGCCATGGCTCTAGGAGACGAGGGCAAAGAGGTAAATGTGGTTCAGCACGATGATGAAGTAGATGACGAAAACCACGCCGAGCAGGTATTTCACGATGGGAAGATTCTTGTGCAGGCACAGAACCGTCAGGCAGAGGGCGGTGAGAATATACTTGACATTGAAAAAGACCCGGGGGCTCATTCCGAGGAAGAAATCCATGATCGGATTCAGCTCCTCGGCATCGTTGACGTGGACGTGGTGCAGGGTGAGAAATGCGTCCGCTACGCCCAGCAGGAGAATCGCCATCAGGAGGATGAAGAACCGTGCGCTGTACTGATCCACATAGAGATGCCGCCTCTTGTCTTCCTCCCTGCGCACCTGTTTTCTTCGGCCGTGGACGGTGTACCTGCTCAGGATCCTGGTCGGACTCCGCCTGCGGTCCGGCAGCGTCCTGCGTCTCGGGGGCTTCTCTGCGATGTCTCTGTCAGGGCTCTGAGCCAACGAATCGACTCCTTCCGCCCGGTGGTCCCGGTGATCTCCCCTGGGAGTACCGGGGGCCTTCTCGTGCAAGCTTCTGCCCGCTGCCGGGAGAGGCCTTCCTGGGGAAAGGAATGCCGGGTTGCTCTTCCCCATCTACCTGGGATCGGCAGGTCTCGTCCGAAGGTTAAGCGGCCTCAGGAGAATCGAATCGCCTTCACCTCGTACGAACGAGTGCCTCCGGGCGCCCTTACCACGGCCTCGTCCTCCACTTCCTTTCCGATGAGGGCCCGGGCCATGGGAGAGTGAATGGAGATCTTGCCCTGTTTTACGTCCCCCTCGTCCGGGCCGACGATCTGGACCCGGATTTCCTCCCCTGTGTCGAGATCCTCCAGATCAACGATCGCTCCGAAGACCACCCTGTCCGAGGTCAGCTTCGAGGGATCGATCACCTCGGCCCGGGCCAGCTTGTCTTCGATCTCTCGGATCTTGGCCTCCAGGTGCCCCTGCTTATCCTTGGCGGCTTCGTATTCGGCGTTCTCGCTCAAATCCCCGTGGGCTCGCGCCACTTCGATTTCTCTGGCGACTTCGTACCGGTCTTTGGACTTCAGGCGCTTCAGCTCCGCCTTGAGATTCTCGTACCCTTCCTGCGTCATCGGAACTCGGTCCATGTCATCCTCTTCGCCGGCGGGAAGGATTCTCCCGCGACGCTCTCTCTATTGCGCTCCAACGGCCCTCGTGGTTCGCCCCTCGAGGGAACTCCTGTCTTCGTACACGACTTCTCCTGCCACCATGGTCAGAACCGCCTTTCCTTTCAGGAGCCAGCCCTCGAAGGGGCAGTTCCTGCCCTTCGAATAGAAAGCGTTCGCATTCACATGAAAGCTGCGGGCCGGGTCCACGATCACGAGGTCCGCCCTCCCCCCGACCTCGAGCGTGCCGGCATCCAGCCCCATGGCCCGCGCGGGCCCGTGCGTCAGAAGCTCGATCGCCCGGACCAGGCCGATCCGCTCCCGGTGGACGAGGGAGAGAATTACCGGCAGGGTCGTCTCCAGCCCGATCACCCCGAAAGGCGCCAGCGGCAGCGGACCCGCCTTCTCGTCCGGGTGATGAGGTGCGTGGTCGCTCGCCACCGCGTCGACCGTTCCGTCCCGCAGGCCCTCCTGGAGGGCAAGCAGGTCCTTGGGCGCGCGAAGGGGCGGGTTCATCTTGGCGTTCGAGCCGAGCCGCAGGACCGCGCTCGCATCCAGCACCAGGTGGTGGGGCGTCACCTCTGCGGTTACGTGGATCCCCTTTTCTTTGGCGCCCCGGATCATTTCCATCGACCGTTCCGTGCTCACATGGGCCAGGTGGAGGCGCGCCTGCGTATCCCATGCGAGCGCCAGATCCCGGGCCGTCATCACCTCCTCCGCCGCGTGGGGGATTCCCTTGACGCCCAGCTTCTCGGCGACCTCCCCCTCCTGGACCACGCCCCCGCGGGAGAGCCGCTCGTCCTCACAGTGAGAAATGGTCGGGCACCCGAGATCCAGCGCCTTCTGCATGGCCCGCCTTGCCAGGGAGGCATCCATGACCGGACGCCCGTCGTCCGAAAACGCGACCGCACCCTCTCGCCGGAGATCCTCCAGAGGGGCCAGGCTCCTGCCCTTTTGTCCGCGGGTGATCGCACCCACGGGATAAACACGCACCACCGCTTCGGAGGCGATCCTCTCCTTCAGATCGCGGATCACCGAGGAACGATCCAGGCAGGGGCTCGTGTTGGGCATGGTGAGCACCGTCGTGAAGCCGCCCGCCGCAGCCGCCCGCGTTCCGCTCGCGAGGCTCTCCTTGTGTTCCTGGCCGGGGACCCGCAGATGGACATGGATATCCACGAGCCCGGGGAAGAGGTGCCATCCCTTCAGGTCGAAGATCTCCAACTCCCCATCCTCTCGCCTCCAGGACGGGTAGGGGGCCAGCGAGGAGGCGATCCGCTCGATCCTTCCGCCGCGCACGAGCAGGTCCCGCTCCCCGAAGATCCCCTTCGCCGGATCGACGAGCAAGGCCTTCGCAAACAGGAAATCGCGGGTTCTCACGCGATCGCGCCTCCGGTCAATGGATCAGGTCGCCGATCCTGCCCCAACGCACGTTCCGCTCCGGCCCGTTCCAGGACCAGTAGATCATGAAGGCCTTGCCCTTCATCAACTCGAACGGCACGGGGCCCCACACCCGGCTGTCCGAGCTGTTTTCTCGGTTGTCCCCCATCATGAAGTAGCAATCCTCCGGGATCCGGATCGGACCGTAATTGTCCAACCCGCGAACGTAGTGCGAGCTTTCATAGTAGGCATGCGGGTCCTCTTCCAGGGGCCTGCCGTTGATGTGGACCTTGCGGTTGATCACCTCCAGCGTCTCGCCCGGCATCCCGATCACCCGCTTGATGAAATCCTTCTTTCGTTCGGTGGGCTCCAGAAAGACGACCACCTCGCCCCGTTTCGGCCTCTGGAGGGTAAAGATCCGCAGGCTCGTGAAGGGAATCTGCGGACCGAAGATGAACTTGTTCACCAGGATATGATCTCCCACCAGCAGGGTGGGAATCATCGAGCCGGAGGGAATCTTGAACGCCTGCACGATGAAGGAACGGATGACGAAGGCAAGCACGAGGGCGATCAGAATTGCCTCTGTGTATTCCCGAAACGTGGATTTCTTGTTCTCTTTCCCCTGGGTCTTGCTGTTCAACGCGTTTCCTTCCTTTTCGAACGTGGGTAAGGGGGAAGGCAGTCGGCAGCGTTCTCCCTTCCGCATCCAAGCGTCAGCGCGGTCGGGGGTTCCCTTCGGCCGCTTCCTGGAAATGGATGAGTGTCTTTCGAATGCCCTCCTCGAAGGAGACCTTCGGCTCCCAGTCGAGCAGCCGCCGCGCCAGCGAGATGTCGGGCTGCCGCACCTTGGGATCGTCCGCCGGCAGCCCCTGAAAGACGATCTTGCTCCTCGAGCCCGTAATGGCAAGGATGGCCTTCGCGAAGGCAAGGATCGACATTTCCTGCGGGTTCCCCAGGTTGACAGGCCCGTTGTAGTCCGTGCGCAGCAGGAGCCGCCAGATCCCCTCCACCAGGTCGGAGACATAACAGAAGCTCCGGGTCTGCGACCCGTCCCCGAAGACCGTCAGGTCTTCCCCCCGCAGGGCCTGGGGGAGCAGGGTCGGAACCACCCTGCCGTCGTTGATCCGCATCCGCGGCCCGTATGTGTTGAAGATCCTCACGATACGGGTATCGATCCCGTGGCAGTTGTGATAGGCCATGGTGAGGGCCTCTGCAAAACGTTTCGCCTCGTCGTAGACGCCTCGCGGGCCCACGGGGTTCACGTTGCCCCAATAGGTCTCCGGCTGGGGATGGATCAGGGGATCCCCGTATACCTCGGAGGTGGAGGCAAGCAGGAACCGGGCCCGTTTCTCCTTTGCGAGCCCCAGGGCCTTGTGCGTTCCCAGCGACCCGACCTTCAGGGTCTGGATCGGCAAATGCTGGTAGTCGATCGGGCTCGCCGGCGAGGCAAAATGCAGAATGAAGTGCAGCTCGCCCTTCACATACAGGTACTCGGTCACATCCTGCTTGATAAAATGAAACCTCTCCTGCTCGAACAGGTGCGCGATGTTCCGCAGGGTTCCGGTGATGAGGTTGTCCATGCAGAAGACCTCGAAGCCCTCCGCCAGGAAACGGTCGCACAAATGGGACCCGATGAATCCCGCCCCTCCGGTGATCAGAACCCGTTGCATGCCCGTCGTCTTCCTTCCTTGAGCGATGGTTCTCCTTCGTCAGGAGAACAGATAGTCCCGCAGGGCATCCGACCATGCGCGCAGCCGCATTCCGGTCGCCTTCTCGAACTTCCTGCAGTCGAGAACCGAGTTCGCCGGCCGCGGAGCCTCTCGCCCCAGTTCCTCGGTGGAGATGGGGTCGACCTCCACGTCCTTGGTTTCGCTGAGCTCCAGGATCCGCTTGGCGAATTCAAACCAGGTGCAGGCCTCCCGGTTGGTTACATGGAACGTTCCCTGGAGGGATCTCTCCGCCGCCGCCTGGAGGGCCGCGGCCAGGTCGAGCGTGTAGGTGGGCGAACCTCTCTGGTCATCGACCACACGCAGACGCTTCTTCCGGCCGGCCTGCGACAGGATCGCCTTCACGAAGTTCTTCCCGTTCTTTCCATACAACCAGGCGGTCCGGATGAGGCAGGCCTCGGGCAGGATTTCCCGGATCCTCTTCTCCCCTTCCCACTTGGAGCGGGCGTAGACCCCGAGAGGATTGGGAGGATCCTCCTCGGCGTAGGGCCTCTTTTCCTTTCCGTCAAAGACGTAGTCCGTGCTCACGTGAATGAGCTGCACCCCACGCCGGCGGCAGGCCAGGGCGAGGTTGGCGGCCCCTTCCGCGTTGACCCGGAAGGCCAGCGCCTCCCGCCGTTCGCTCCCGTCCACATCGGTGTAGGCCGCGGCGTTGATCAGCACGTCCGGGGCGATCGAGGCCACCTGCTCCTCGACGCTCCGGGGGTCCGTGATGTCCATTTCCTCCAGGTCCACGCCGACGGCGGTGTGGGCGGAGGCCAGCACGCGAACCAGATCGGTGCCGAGCATCCCCTTGCAGCCGGAAACCAGTATCTTCAACGGCACCTTCCCGAGCGTCCCGGATCATCGGTCCCCGTACATCCGGGCGTAATACTCCCGATACTCTCCGCTCTTGATCTTCTTCCACCAACTCTCGTTCCGAATGTACCACTCGATCGTACGGGCCATGCCTTCGGAGAAAGAGATCGAAGGCCGCCAGTCGAGTTCTTTCCGCAGCTTCGAGCTGTCGATCGCGTACCGCCGGTCATGTCCGGGCCTGTCCCGCACGTGCCGGATCAGGCCCGCATCCTTGCCGAGCCTTTCGAGGATCGTCTGCGTGATTTCCAGGTTCGTCTTCTCGGCGTCCGCACCGATGTTGTAGACCTCGCCGGGCCTTCCGTCAAGCAGGACCCTCTCCAGGGCGGCGCAATGGTCCCGAACGTGGATCCAGTCGCGGACGTACAGCCCATCCCCATAGACAGGGAGCGGTTCGTCCGCAAGTGCATTGGTAATGAAAAGGGGGATCAGCTTCTCCGGAAACTGGTACGGGCCGTAGTTGTTCGAGCATCGCGTAACGAGCACGGGAAGATCGTAGGTCCTCCAATAGGCGCGGCACAGGAGATCCGCGGCGGCCTTGCTCGCCGAGTAGGGGCTGTTGGCCGCCAGGGGACTCTCCTCGGTGAACGCGCCCCTCCCTTCTCGGGATCCGTAGACCTCGTCGGTCGAAATCTGGAGAAACCGGGCGACCCCGAACCGCCTCGCCGCATCCAGCAGGGCCTGGGTGCCCAGGACGTTCGTTCGCAGGAAGTGGCCCGGGTCCTCGATGCTTCGGTCCACGTGGCTTTCGGCGGCGAAATTGACCACCCCGTCCAGGCCCTCGGCGAACAGAGCCTCCAGAAGATGCGCGTCCGCGATGTCCCCGCGAACAAACCGGTAGTTCTCCCGGTCCTCCACGTCCGCGAGGTTTTCCAGGTTTCCTGCATAGGTGAGAAGATCCAGGTTCACGATCTCGGAGCCGGGGCGCCTCTCGAGCATGTACCGGATGAAGTTCGAGCCGATGAAGCCCGCGCCCCCCGTGACCAGAATCCTCATAGCAGTTCCACCTGGCTCGAATCTCCCAGCAGAAAGCGGTGGGCTCTGGGTTTCTGCTTGGTTCTGGAGATCGCGACATTCGTTCCGATCAGGCTGTCCTCGATGCGAAAGGTCCTGTCCGACGGAGAATCCAGGATCACCGAGTTCTCGCAAACGATGCTGTGCTGAATCTCCACGTTTTCGATCCGGCACCGGCCGCCGATGCTGGTAAAGGGACCGATGTAAGCGTTCCGGAGGCTCGTGTTTGCACCGATGATCGCCGGGCCCCGGATCACGGAGTTGCTGACCTGAGCGCCCTTTTCAACGATCACCCTGAATTGAATCGTGGAGTCCGCGTCCACGTCCCCCTCGATGCGCGGTTCGATCGAATCCAGGATGAGCCGGTTCGCCTCGAGCATATCCGCAAGCTTTCCCGTGTCTTTCCACCATCCGGTGACAATGTGGGGAGCCACCTCGTACCCGTGGTCGATCAGCCACTGGATGGCATCCGTGATCTCCAGCTCGTTGCGCCCCGACGGCCGGATCGCCTTCGCCGCGAGGAAGATATTGGCGTCGAACATGTAGACTCCGGTCAATGCGAGGTCGCTCTTCGGCTGCTTCGGCTTCTCTTCCAGTCGCACCACCTTTCCGTCCTTCAACTCGGCCACGCCGAACTGGCTCGGATTCGGAACGCTGACGAGCTGGATCTGGGCGTGCGGCCGCTTGCTGCGGAACGCATCGACGAGATCCTTGATGCCGTCCTTGAGAATGTTGTCGCCCAGGTACATCACGAAAGGGTCGCCGCCGAGGTAGGCCTCGGCCGTCAGCACGGCGTGGGCCAGCCCCAGCGGTGCATCCTGGCGGATGTAAGTGATCTTCAGGCCCCAACGGGATCCGTCCCCCACTTCCCGCTGAATCTCCTGCCAGGTATCGCCCACGATGATCCCCACCTCGGTGATACCCGCCTCCCGAATCGCCTCCAACCCGTAGAAGAGGACGGGTTTGTTGGCCACCGGGATCAACTGCTTGGCACTTGTGTGCGTGATCGGACGAAGCCGTGTCCCTTGGCCCCCGCTCAGTACGAGTCCCTTCAAGGAATTCTCCTTTCTGCAGGTGGAGTCGGGTCGGATGCCCTGTCCGATACCGAATACGATCGGACGGGGACCCTGCTTTCTTGAGTCCGCAGTCTTTCCTTTTGCTCAAGGAAACCGAAGGGTTATCGGGCTCCACCGCGTCCGTGGTCCCAGAGTATGCCATGCCGTTCGACCCGTCAAGCATCGCCCCCGGACCGCCCTCGGTTGAAGGAGCCCAGCCCGATGAGCCGGAACAGAACCGAAAACCCGATGTCGTCGGGCCGGACGGTCTGGTTCATCCCAAGGACCACGGACCAGCAATCGCACACGGAGGTGTACGAGATCGAAAGATGGTTCTCGACCTTTCCGGACCGCTCGATCAGGTAAAGCGTATCCAAGGAGCCGGACCACCGGGGATTGATGCGGGCCCGGACCCGCGACCGCAGCGTCTGCTCGATCCCGGGAAACAGGTACACGAGACCGTAGGCATCCCAGAGCTCCACCCGGGTCAAGGGGTCCACCAAGTGTTCCTTGTGTTCCAGGAAGCCGAGATCGAGGCCGAACCGGTCGGTTCCGCTCCGCAGGGAGGTCCCCACGTCCAAGATTCTCACGGCGCCGTCGTGGGGATCTACATGAACCTCGGTTGTCAGCCCGAGCCAGGAGCGGGGCTGCAGATGGGCACGTACCAGAACGTCGGAGAAGAGCCCTCGGGTGGGCGAGTCCATCGGGTCCTGGTCCAGGTCGAGGCTCTGCGCCACATAGAGATCCCCCATGACCCCCCTGTTACCGCCGGGCACTCCGTCGCTCGCCCTGCCCCAGAGGCTCGTGTAGAGGCTGTAGGTGAGGAAATTCCTCCCCTGCAAAACATCGAGGCCGTCCATAGGAGCCGGAAAGGGATCCGACGCAATCGCGTGAATATACTGATACCGGACCCCGGGCCGCACGATGTGGAAGAGCCGATAGGATCCTACGTCGAAGGTTCTTCCGGCGCTCCCCTCCGCGCCGGCCAGGGTCTCGAGCAGGGTCCGTTGCTGGTTCCCGTCGCCCCCGAAGCTCTGATTTACGTACTGGGAGAGAATCTCCCGGACAGCCACCCCCCCCTTGAGGGACAGGCCGGGCAACGGGCTGAACAAGACCTGCCCCTGCGGGAGGATCTGCTGCCGCCACCTCTTGTTTCCCATTTCATCCATGAAGTGAACCGCCTCGGAGCGCCAGCCGAGCGAAAGCCAGGGGAACCCGGCCGGGCTGCGGACAAGGTCGAGGTGCACATGAGGCAGACGCTGAGGCACCTTTTCGCCTCCCGTCTCGGCCACCAGGTCCCAGAAGTTTCCCTCCAGGGTCGTATGGAGGTCTCCCTTGTGGAAGCCGAACGTCCCGCGGCTCTCCAGGATCCGGTCGGAGGGATCCGAGACTTCCCAAGGGAAATCCTCGGGGTAGGCGTTGTCCGAGACAACCCTCGCCTCCATCTTGTCGTAAAACGAGGTGGAGAGTTCCTGGAGATGCCCTGCCCGAATGCCGTATCGGAATTCATCCGCCTTCATGTCATAGAGCATGGCGAGGTTCCACTGTCCGGCCGTATCCTTGTTCGGGCGGTACCGCAGCTCCATGCCCGGCTTGGCCCCCCTTTTGGTCAGGCCTTCCAGGACAAAAGTCGCATCGTAACTGGCATCGATCGCCCAGTAGTAGGGAAGCGCAAATTCCCAGCCGTGGCGTCCGGACTGCCCGATTCCCGGCACCAGGAAGCCGGATTCGCGATTCAGTTTCACGGGCACATAGCCGCTGGGGAGATAAAGGACCGGCACGCCGAGGATGTGAAACGTGGCCTTCCTGACCTCCGCATACCCGCCCAATTTGATTTCGCCCTCCCGGGCCCGCATCTCCCAGGGCACCCGGTCCTCGGGGGAGGGGCAACGGCAGGTCGTGAAGGTCCCGTCCTGGACCCAATACGTGTCCGGTCCGGTCTTCTCCAGGATACCGGCACGGATGTTGTAGCCCGTCTCCTCGAAAAGAAGCTCGCCCTGCTCCAGCCTGCCCGTCTGCGTCTCCCAGTGATACTCGAGCTCCTCGCAGCGAAGGATGTCGTTTCCCTGAAGCAGCCGGACCCGCTGTCTTGCGTAACCGGTCTTGTCGTCCAGATCGAGAAAGATCTCCTGCGCCTCCAGGACGGCGCCCTCGTACAGGAGCCTCACGTCCCCGGCGGCGGTTCCGACCATGCCTTTCCCGTCGAAGGTGAACGAGTCCGCATGGAGACGGACCGTGTCCGCCGGAAGGGGACGATCCCGGGCATCATCCTCGGCATTCGCCGTCCGGCTCGCGGAAAGACCCAGGAGGATCCCCGCGAGGAGAAGGGGGCAAAACGTGGAAGGGACGAGCCGGCGCATTCCCATGCCTGCAGGGCCTCAACCCGAATCGGGTTCGTCAGGGTATCCCCACGCCTTCTTGACGAAAGCCATCCTCGTGATCCCGCAGACCCTCACGCGTGGGATGTCACCAGCTCCCGGAGTTCCGCCTCCGGATCCGCCGCCGTCATCAGCGACTCACCGACGAGGAAGGCCCTGACACCCTCCGATTCCAGGGAACGAATCTGCTCCCCGCTCCGGATCCCGGAGGCGCTCACCACCACGACCTCGGCCGGAATCCGGGGCAGGAGACGACGTGTCACGGACAGATCCACGGCAAACCGGCTGAGATCCCGGTTGTTGATCGCGAGCAGGCCTGCTCCCCGGGCAAGGGCACGGTCGAGATCGCGCTCGTCATGAACCTCGACGAGGGCTTCCATGCCGGAATCCGCAGTCTGCGCGAGCAGGTCACCGAACCTGCCCTCTTCCAGGATCCGCACGATCAGAAGAACCGCGTCCGCCCCCGAGGCCCTGGCCTCATGGACCTGATACGGGTCGATCAGAAAATCCTTTCGCAGCAAGGGCAGCCCCACCTCCGGCCGTATGCGAGAAAGATCCTCCAGGGATCCTTTGAAAAACCTCGCGTCCGTCAGCACCGACAGCCCGATCGCGCCCGCCCGGGCACAGCGTTTCGCCCAGTCGACCGGATCCAGGTCCTCGCGCAGGACCCCCTTGGAGGGAGAGGCCCGCTTGAGTTCCGCGAGGATCCGGTGCGGGGGGCCATGCGGATCGGTGATGCTTCGGGTGAGGGATCGCGGAGGATCGGCATGTGCGGCCTCTCGCTTCACGACCGACAGGGGCCTGCGCCGCTTCGCCTCGCTGATCTCCCGACGTTTGTGAGCGACGATCTCTTCGAGGATGTTCCCCGGCTTTCCCCTATTGCTCATTCTCGCCTTCTTCCCTCTCCTTGCTGCGCGTGCCGATCGCCAGCCGAGGGATCCCCACCTGCCTGGCTGCATCCATCAGCTCGACGACCTGACCATGCCGGGCCGCCTCATCCGCCTCAAGCACGAACAGCGAGGCCTTCCATCGTCTCTGCCTCTGCCGCAGGGTGTCGATCAGATCGGCTCGCGGGACCTTTTCCCTGTCCAGGAAGACCTCGCCGTCGTGCGTCAGGACGGCCTTCAGGGTCCTCTTCTCTTCGGCGATTCTCTCCGAATGGGCCCGCGGCAGGTTCACGGACAGTCCGGGGTGCACCCGGAAGGTCGTGGAAACCGCGAAGAAGATCACCAGGAGAAACATCACGTCGATGAGCGGGGTCAGGTTCAGGGCAGGCTCGTTTTCCTCGTCCCAACCGTTCCTCTTGAAGTTCATCGGCTCTCCTTTTCTGCCGGCGAGGCGGGGGCAGGAAGAAGATTCAGCAGGTAGGTGGCATACTCTTCGAGCATGTGCACGAGCCGCTCCGCGCGAGCCGCGAGATAACGCTGTCCGAGGAAGGTTGGGATCGCCACGCTCAGGCCCGCCGCTGTTGTGATCAGCGCCTCGGAAATTCCGGTGGCGAGGCTTGCGGGATTGCCGACGCCCTCGACCGAAATCGTGCCGAATACCTTGATCATTCCGCTTACGGTCCCGAGCAGGCCGAGCAAAGGAGAAACCGACGCGATCGTGTGGAGGAGGCCGATGTACTTCTTCAGGTCCAGCGCCTCCGCCTTGCCTCTCTCCTCCATGTTCTCCTTGATGAGGTCCCGGGAGTAGCCGTATTGCTGAAGGCCGGCGAACAGAATGCGCGCGAGGGGCGAAGGGTGCTGCTGACAATACGTCCGCGCCTCCGGCACCATCTTTTTCCGCAGGAAGTTCTCGAGCTCCCGCAAGGGCTCCTCCGGCAGAACCAGTTCCCTGCGCAACACCCAGAGTCTCTCGAGGAAAACGCCCAACGCGATCACGGAGAAGGCGAGAATCGGACCCATCAAGACGCCGCCGCGAATAAGCCAGTCCAAGGGGACCTCCTTTGTGCGGTAGGTCGTTCGGGGACGAGTATAGTCGCCCCATGCCGGTTTTACAACGAGCCCGCGTGGCACCGCAGGCCCGCCGGAATCATTGCGAAGGAACCGGTTTCGTGTCCGGCGCACCTGCGGTTCCGAGCAGGCGTCTCCACCTTTTCTCGAAAGCGGGTCGGCCGAATCGTTTCGCCCACTCGCGGATGAGGGGGGGATCAAAGAGGTCTTCCAGGGACTCAAAACATTCGACCGCTTCCGCAAGGGACTTTCCGGTGGGCTCATCGAAGAAGATCCCCGTGAGCGTGCCGCGCAGCGTCTTCCGGTCCGCTCCTGCCGCCTGCCTCACCGGAATCCCCCGCACCGACTCCAGCGCGCCCCCTCTTCCGTAGGCGATGACCGGTCTTCCCGCTGCCTGCGCCTCCACCGGCACGAGCCCGAAGTCCTCGGTTCCCGGAAACAGGAGTGCGCGGCAGTTCGCGTAAAGCGCACGGAGTTCTTCGTCGGACCTCCAGCCCAGCCATTCGACGTTGCTCGGACCTCCGGGCCCGGATTTCAAGCGTTCCCCGGCCGGGGCGTGGCCCGCGATCTTCACGGGACGGTCGAGGATCCGGAACGCCTCGAGGACGATGTCCAGCCGTTTGTAAGGCGCATTGGCGGACACCACGAGATAGAAGTCCCGCTCCGGAGATGCCGAAACCTCGTACTCGGACCACTCCACCGGCGGGTAGATCACCCGAGCCTTCCGTCTATAATACCGGCGGATCCTTTCGGCAACGAAGCGGGAGACGGCGACGAAATCATCCACTCGCTGGCTGGCCGCCACGTCCCACATGCGAAGATAATGCGCGACGAGCCGGACGAAAACCCCCGGGGCCGCAACCCGACCGCCCCGGCCGAAATAGAAGGGGTACTGATCCCACACGTAACGCATCGGTGTCAGGCAGTAGCAGACGTGACGGCTCTCGGGTCCCGGGATCACACCCTTGGCGGCACAGTGACTGACGCTCAGGATCAGCCGGTAGGCGCTCAGGTCGAAGGATTCCGCAGCCAGCGGAAACAGGGGGAGAAGATATCGGTAATAGCGACCCACGCCCGGCAGGACCTGCAGGAAGGAGGTCCGCGGAGCCCGGGACTCGATGACGGAATCGACGGCCCCCTGGCGATGCAGCAGGGTGAAGAGGTCGGCCCGGGGCAGGATCTCACAAAGGACCTGCAGGCACTTCTCCCCGCCCCGCATTCCGGTCAGCCAGTCGTGGACCAGGGCCGCCCGGTGCTCGGTCGACGGATCGGAACCACGTTCGGAGTGGAGTTGGCTGTTCACGGTTTCGGATCACGCCGGTTGGAAATGCTCGATGGAGCCGCTTTCGTCCCGTTCGAACTGAAGCGTACAGAGTTCCCGATAAAGCCCTTCCTGCCGGAGGAGCTCTTCGTGCGTTCCCATCATCGAGATGCGCCCCTGCTCGAGCACCACGATCTTGTCCGCGTTCCGGATCGTCGAGAGCCGGTGCGCGATCGCCAAGGTGGTCCTGCCCTCCATCAGATTCTCAACCGCCTTCTTGACCCACTGCTCCGACTCGGCGTCCAGCGAGGAGGTGGCCTCGTCCAGAATCAGGATGGCGGGGTTGCGCAGGATGGCCCGTGCCAGGGTGACCCGCTGGCGCTCTCCCCCGGACAGGCGCGCACCGCGGTCTCCCACGCGGGTCTTGTATCCCTCGGGCAGGGCGAGGATCCGGTCGTGGATGAACGCTGCCCTTGCGGCGGCATGGATTTCTTCCTCCGTTGCATCCAGCCTGCCGTACCGGATGTTTTCCTCCACGGTCGTGTCGAACAGGAAGGGTTCCTGGGTCACGACGGCGATGTGACGCAGCAGAGAATCCCGGCTGAAGTTCCGGATGTCGGAGCCGTCCACGAGGATCCTTCCCTCCGTGGGGTCGTAGAACCGGGGGATCAGATCGCTCAGGGTCGTCTTCCCGACCCCGGTCCTTCCCACCAGGGCGACGGTTTCCCCCTTTCGGATTTCCAGATTGATGCCCTCCAGGACCTTCTGCTCGCCGTCGTAGGAGAAAGAGACGTTCTCGAGGCGTATGCCCTCCCGGATGCCGGGGAGGATTTCGCTGCCCTCGTGCTCCGGGCTCTGGGCCTCGAGGTCCAGGATCTCGGTCACCCGCTGAATGCCGGCCATGGAGTCCGACACCTTGTTGTAAGCCCGGGCGAGGTTCTTGACCGGGCGGTAGAGCGTCGTCGCCAGGCCGAGAAAGGCCACGAGCACGGGCAGCGTGAGGCCGAGCATGGCCTTGAGGATCGCGTAGATTCCGACCGCCATGAACAGAATGTAGGTGAAGTTGTTGAACAACTCGGTCAGCCCCTTGCTGAGCTCATCCGTCTTTACCACCTTCATCTCTCTTCGGAAAAGCTCGTCGTTGACCTCCCGAAAGCGGCGGCTCTCCGTCTCCTCCATCCGGAATGCCTTGACGATCTTGATTCCGCTGAACATCTGAAGCATGGAGCCCATCTGGTCCCCCACCTGTTCCTGCCGCTTCAGGCTCCTCTTTCGGACCTTCTTGCCGAATCGCACGATCAGGAGCACAAGCGGAGGCATGACGAGGGCGATCAGCAGGGTGAGTTGCCAGCTCAGGTAGATCATCAGGCCCGCGCCCACCAGAAGCGTCAGCAACTCCTGGATCAGCTCACCGAACAGGAGCCGAAAGCTCTCCGCGCTCCGGCTCACGTCGCTGTTCAATCGGGCGAAGATCTCGCCCTTTCGGGCCCGGGTGTGATAGGCCAGGGGCATTTGGAGCAGTTTGTCGCAAAGGTCGCACTGAAGGTCCCGGACCATCCGGGTCACGACATAGGAAGAGCCGTATCCCATCAGGAAACTCATCAACGGGATCATCCCGACCACGGCAAGGGCGACTCCGATCAGCACCAGGAGCCTCTTCTCGAGGATGGCGGCGAGCTTCTCCCGGTCCCTGGAACGCTGGGCGTCCGAGGCCTCCTCCTTCACCTGCGACAACTCCAGGGATCCGAGCCCGGGCATCTGCCGCATCTCGGCCGCCGGAATGATCACCTCTTCGAGGAACGGCTTGATCAGGTAGGCCCTGCCGTTGAGGCTCACGGAGTAGACGGCCATGCACAGAACCGTGAGCAGGATGATCCGCCAGTAGGGCTTGCCGTACCGCAATACCCGCTTCAGCCCGTAACCCATGCTGATCGGGTCGTCTTTCCGGGGTTCGGTCATTCCAGACACCGTCTTGGTTCGCCTGCCTTGTTGCACCGCCACCTGTCATGCGCTCAGCAGTTCAAGCGCCCCGCGCTCACACCAGGAGAAGATCTCCCCACACACCCTGGATTCGGACAGAAACGCACGGAGATCCTCCGGTGAAGAAAATGCCCTTCCGGTGATTTCCCTGCAGTTCAGGCTGCCGAAGGCCTTCACGAACCGGTCCGCAAGGTAGCGGGAACGTGCAAAAGCCTCCCGGGGGAGATCCCGGGCAGGGCCTTCGGCAAAGCTCTCGTGCCGGAGCAAGTTCCGGTGCCCCTCAACGAAGGCCTTCAGGATTCCCCCGAAGCCCATGGATTCGGGATCCGTTCCGTATTCCAGGCCGAGCCCCAGGATCGCTCCGAGCAGGCCGCCGCAGACTGCTCCGCCCAGTGCGACACCCCCGCCGAGCCCGGTGCAGGCCCAGCCCACCGAATTCCCCGCCCTCCCGGACCGGCCGACAATGCGATGGAACACGCTGTAAGCGCAGTGGGGCTCGGCCGGACCCCCTTGCATACCTTGCATGAACCGAATGGGAAGGCCCCTCTTGCGGGCCGCATGCAGAACCTCCTCGTTCACCCGTACGAGGGCCTCTCCGATGTGCCGAAGGCATCTTACCAGCTTGTCTCCCGGGAATAAATAAGAGAGGAAACCGCCGAGTGTTCCGAAATCGACTTCAACGCGCTCCCGGCAGAGGCTCGTCCCGAAACGTTCCTCGAACCACTTCCTGTATCCGATCGATGCCTCGTAGATGTCCTCCTCCAACTGCAGGGGGTCTTCCCGGTGTAGAGAGGACAGGAGTGCGCCGATGCCGAGCACCCCTGCGCTGACCACACCGCAGGTCGAACCGGAACCCACACATCCCCCTTCGAAGTTGGTGGCGGCCTTCGTCAGGACCGGGTCCGGTCGCTCCAGGGTGCGCCCGAGCGTCAACAGGGTGGCCTGTGCGCAGTTCGATGCGTAGACGAGGTTGCATTGTGCTCTTCTTCGGATCGAATCCGGTTTGAACTTCCGGGTCATTGGGAATCCTCCCCCCCCGCGCCGACCGGGAGGTTGTGAACGGAAAAGAGAGAAGGGCTCACTTCCCGCGCCTTTTCGACCGCTTCGCCGGCCTCGATCGCCCGCATGCAGACGTTCTCCCTGCATCTTTTCTGGCCACGGGTGCCATAGCACGGCTGGCAGGGCAGGGCGTGGCGCAACACGGCCCCCGGGGCGTCGGCAGGAAAGGGGCTCGTCTCCTCGAACCGTGTCGGGCCGTACAATCCGACGAAGGGAACGCGAAGGGCTGCAGCCATGTGAAGGGGTCCGGTGTCCGTGCTGATGAACAGGGAGAATCGCCGGAGAAGGGCCGCCGCCAACGGCAAGTCGGTCTTTCCGGCCGTGTCGGCGAGCCGGATGTCCGGGGCGATCCTTCGCAACCGGCCCGCAATTCGGCTATTCCCACGCCGGTCCCGCGGCCCTCCGAACAGGACGAACTGAAGGCCGCCGTTCTCTCTGTGCATTCGCAGCGCGAGCGCCTCCCAGCGATCTTCCGGCCAGCTCCGCAGATCGCTTCGCCGCAGCTTCTTCCTCCATACGCTTCTTGCCTGAAAGCTGTTCCCGGGGTGCAGACCCACGAGCGTCGCATCCGGATCCAGTCCCAGGGAGGCGAGAAGCGCGTCGGCCCGTCCCTCCTCTTCCCTCCCTACGACGAGTTCCGGGCTACAGACGTCTCTCGGCACCAGGCCCGCCTCCCAGAGCGGCTTCTGGTATCGGACAGGGTTGGGGAGGGCCGGTGCAGGCTCGCTTTCCGCTTTCGGTGCCGTCAAAGCGATCTTCCGGTCCGCGCGGATTCCGTCCAGCAACGGCAGAAAGCGCGGGTTCGTCTCCATCAGGTAGGCCAGTCCGTAAGCCCGTTCGTTCAGCCTTCTCGACAGGGCCGCCCACCAGGGGTGGCAGCCGAACGGGATCTTTCGGAACGGGAGCCCAAAGGCCGTCGCGACGGACGGTATGATCCCGAACAGGCCGGTCAGTCCTGCGGCAGCGAGAAAATCGACCTCCAGGCGCGGAACATGCTTCTTCAGCAAGACGGCCGCACTGGACGCTTGCAGCGTGTCCCCCAGGGCGCCGAGGCGTATCAATAGGGCCCTGTCAGCCATTGCCCCCGCTCCCGATCTTCCGGAGTCCCCGGGCGATCTTCCAGCCCGATCGATGGGCGCGAAGTTTCCACATATCCTTCCGCATCAACTCCCTGCAAGCGCAAAGCAGCTCCCGGTCCGTCCCGCAATAGCATTTCACGAACGCCGCGATGTCCCTCATGGGAATCAGATTCTTCAAGTACCCCTGCTTGTCCAACGACCGGTAGAGCCGGAGCAGGTTGCGGATCCGCATCCGAGATCCGAGCGGCCGGACCACCCTGGCTCGGTCCAGGTCGATGACATAGCTGTTTACACCGCAGTCGGTAGCCTGGACCAGGATGTTCTTCAGGTTCAAATCGGCGTGGTAGAGTCCTTTCCCGTGCATTTGCTGAAGAAGGATCGCCACACTCTCAATGACCCGCCTTCTCTGCGGCCCCTCCCGTTCCCCCCGCAGGCGGGCCGATGCCAGGTACCGGTCCAGATCTTCCGAGCCCTGGATCTCCCGGGTCACAAGATCCGCTCGATGCAGCCAGAGACCCCTGCGTTCCATTCGGAGGGCCAGGACCTCCGCGGTGGGCAGCCCATGATGCCTGGCCCACTCGGAAACCCAGACTTCACGGATGAACCTTCGCCGCCCCCAGTAGAAATCCCTCAGCAGCCCCCCAAACACGCCGCCCCGGCGGTAGTGCCGGACCAGGGCGCTTCCTTCCGCCCTCGGCTCGAGGGGGATCCTGACCAACCTGCCTCGACCGGCATAGGGAATCCCCTCGACCGGGTCGAGGGAGGCGCACCCGGCTCTCCACGTTCCCGCATCATTCAACAAGAAGGAGAAGCCCTTGCGGACCCAGACCAGCAGGCCCGGCTTTCGGAATTCCTGGAAGTTCTCCGGCGGCGCAGAAAAGCCCATCGGCTTGTCGCGAGGGGAGACGGAAACGCTCATGACGAACCTCCCGCAACACCGTTTCGGAGACGTCCTCAGATTGACAGCGGGCCGGCGCCGTGCTAGATAAAGAAGCAGGAACGAAGGGAAGAGCCTACCCTGAATCCTCCCTTCTCTTCCATCGAGCACGAAGCACGGGCCGGACGGGGCGTAGCGCAGCCTGGTAGCGCACCTGAATGGGGTTCAGGTGGTCGGAGGTTCAAATCCTCTCGCCCCGACCAAACAATGCAAGAGGTGCAGCGGGGCGGCGACGGCCGGCTTGCTGCGCTCCCCGGGCTCCATCCGATCCGGATTCCCCCTTCACTTCGAGTACTGTAGACCGAGTCGTTCCAAGGCCTGCCTCGTGGGAACGCCTGTTTGCGGGTCCCAGCCCCACGCACGGTAATAGTCGTCGATCATCCGGTCGGTTTCCTCGATCCCGAGGGGCCGTTCGCTCACATATTCCTGGAATCCCCGGTCCCCAAACCACTTGCGGGGCAGAACTTCATCCCGTTCCCGTTGAAATCCCTCCCGCACGTTCGCCAGCCTGAGCAGGGTCCAGGCGCGGTCGGCCCGGTCCCGGAGATCGGAAAGCGAGGTCTCGATTCCGGTGACCGCCTGGTAGGCCTCGGCGCAGAAGGATGCGCTGTAAAAGCGATTGATCTGGGCGCGAGCGCACACCCCGAGGGAACCCAGGATTGCAAACCACCGGTGCGAGTGTCGCAGGAGACCGCCGACCCGCAGGCCCGAAATCTTTCCGTCGTCCCCGATCGGCAGAAGCCCCGCGATCTCCTCCTCGGGCACGCCCATCCGCGACAGATGGCCGGGAAAAACCTCCAGGGGACGGCGGGCAAAGTAGGTGGGAGATCCGCTCGAGCCGACATGGGGCCCCCGCGGGTCCAGGACCTGACCCAGTTCCATGGTCCCGAACAGGTGCCACGGCAGCGCGGCCCCGGGCCCGGCATAGGGATGCATGCCTTTGACAAGCGCGGGCGCAAAGGGTTCCGCCTTCTCGCCGAACGCTTCGATCAGGCCGCCGAACCCCTCGGCCAGGACATCCCCGAGCCCTTCCCTGCCGGCGATCCGAGCCGCCCAGGCCTCCATGGAGGCGATCGAATCCAGCGCAATCTTCGGCTCATTGCCGCCGCACCGGACAAGCCCGTTCTCGACCAGGGACTTGGCGAAGACCATCAGACCCAGGAATTCGAACATGTCCAGGCCGTACTCATCCAGACCGGAGGTCAGCTTGATTGCCTCGCGGTAGTCTTTCATGCCGTAGATGATCGGGGTAAACAGGTTGATGGCGGAACTCGAGCAGGCGACCCGCCCTTTAAAATCCCCGTCCCGTATCTCCACCACATCCTTGCAGCCCAAGGGGCAGGAAACGCAGGCCACGCGCCTTCTTTTGATCTTCAGGTAGGTGTCCTTCTCCACGAAGGGAAAGGCGCCGACCAAACCCATCTCCTGCCACTCTTTCCGGTGGGGGTAGGCCCGCACCCGTTCAACGATGTTTTTCCGCAGGACGGCGTATCCCTTCGGATCGGCCACGGATACGCCTCGGCTGCCCTTGACCAGCACGGCCTTCAGGTTCTTCGAGCCCATGACGGCGCCGAGACCGCCGCGCCCGAGGGTGGCGATCCGATCGACGTAGGCCATGGAGAACCGGACCCGCCTCTCGCCGCCCTGCCCGATCGCGAGCACGCCGGCAGGGCGATCGTAGTCCCTCCACAGGGCTTCACACGTCGCGGACACCCCGCGTCCCCAGAGATAGGAAGCATCCCGGAGGGTCACCCGGTCGTCCAAGATCTCCAGGTACACGGGCCGATCGGCCCGGTCTTTGAGCACGATGTGATCGTACCCGGCATTCTTGAGCATGCAGGAGAACGTGACCCCTCCGGCCCCGCTCCAGCCGATCGTCCTGCTGGTCGGCAGCTTGGTGATCGAAAACAGGCGCGACGAGGCAGGCAAGTCCGTCCCGACAAGCGGGCCCGTGCCCAGAACAATCGGGTTCTCCGGAGCCAGGGCATCCGTTCCGGGTTCCATGTTCTCGTAGGCCAGTTTGACCGTCAGACCCAGCCCGCCGAGGAAATCCCTGGCAAGCGCAGGATCGAGCGGTTCCTTTGTGATCGAGCCGCGCGTGAGATCGACTGCCAGGACCGTACCGGCAAATCCGCCCAGGCTCATGGGGTCCCCCCTTCCGCGCTCTTCTCCAGCGCCCCGTAGAGGCAGTTGTCCGCGCACAGCCCGCATCGGACGCACGCCTCGGTGAACCGGATGTGGCAGTCCACGCCATGGAACTCCACGCGAATCCTGGCCGCGGCGGGGTTGAAGGACTTCTGGTAGGCCTGCGAGCAGGCGAGCTGGCAGCGCAGGCAGCCTGTACACTTGGCGTCGTCGGTAGAAATTCGATAGGCCGGCAACTTCCCCTCCCCTTCCCGCCCTTTGCCAGGGGCACCCGAAACGTCGAAGCCGCGAAGCCGGGCGGCTATCTGCCTTCGGTAAGTCGCTTCTCCCGCTGCTCCCGGACCTTGGCCAGCACGGGTTCGACGAGGTTCGCCGGAAGCGGATCAAAGGAGAGGAACTCCATCGAGAAATTCGCCCTTCCGGAGCTCAGGGAGCGCAAGGTGGTCGCATAGCCGAACATCTCCGAGAGAGGAACGCTACCCACGAGCTTCTGCGACCCCTTCCGATACCGCCGCATGGTCTGGATGTTGCCCCGCCGCCTGGCCAGATCGCCTGTGATGTCTCCAATGTATTCGTCCGGCGTGGCGATTTCAACCTTCATGATGGGTTCGAGCAGTTGGGGGGCTGCCTTGTGAAAGGCCTCCTTGAACGCAAGGCATGCGCAGGTGTAGAAGGATTTCTCCGATGAGTCCACTTCATGGAACGAGCCGTCGACGAGGACCGCCTTGACGCCGACGATCGGGAACTTGGCCAGCACGCCGGAGTTCATGGTGTCTTCCAGGCCCCGGCGGACCGCCGGGATGAACTCTTTCGGAATCGCGCCGCCCCGAATCAGATCCACGAACTCGAACCCTGTCTCCTCACTGGGCTCGATCCTCAGCACGACATGTGCAAACTGCCCCTTTCCGCCCGTCTGCTTCTTGAAACGGTAGTCCACTTCCGCCTTCTGTGTGATCGACTCCCGGTAGCTCACCGCGGGTTCCCCGGACACAACCGGGACGTTGAACTCGCGGCGGAGGCGGTCTTCGATAATCTCCAGGTGCAGTTCCCCCATGCCCGCCATCACCGTCTCCCGCGTCTCCGGATCCACGAAGAAGGAAAAGGACGGGTCCTCCATCGCAAGTTTCCGCAAGGACCGGTGCAGGTTCTGTTCCTCCTTCTGGACGGTCACCCCGACGGATCGCTGGATCACCGCCTCGGGAACCTCGATCCGCTCGAGCAGCAGCGGGTGGGCCGGGTCGCAGAGGGTGTCCCCGGTTTTTGTGGATTTGATCCCGACCAGGGACACGATGTCCCCGGGTCCGGCCCGGTCGATCTCTTCCCTTTTCTTTGCATGAATCCTGTAGATCCTCCCGATCCTCTCTTCCTTGGACCGGGTCGAATTCAGCACCCTCTGGCCGGATTGAATCTCGCCGGAGTAGATGCGGGTGAAGGTCTGCTGCCCCACGAAGGGGTCGTGAATGATCTTGAATGCAAGGGCCGCCAGATGCGCCTTGGACGAGGGAATGCAGACATGGCTTCTTTCCGGGTTGTCCGGATCCGAGCCGACCACGCTTCCCTTGTCGGCCGGCGAAGGCAGGTAATCGACGATCGCGTCCAGGAGCAGCTGGATCCCGATGTTCCGGTAGGCAGAGGCGCAGAACACGGGCGTCACGAGCGAGTGCAGGACGCAGTACCGGGCAGCCTTGCGAATTTCCTCTTCCGAGGGCTGCTCCTCCGCAACGTATCTCTCGAGCAGGCCCTCGTCGAATTCGGCGAGCTTTTCGACAACCTTGGCGCGTCCCAGCGCGGCCTGCTCGGCGAAACGTTCCGGGATCTCCGTCTCGATCCGTCGGAACGCCTCGAAGGAGAAGGCCTTCATCGACACCAGGTCGATGATTCCCTTGAAACTCTCCCCCTCTCCGATGGGAATCTGAAAAGGCACCGGGTTCGCGTCGAGGTCTTCCGCGAGCTGGCTCACACATCGGTCGAAGTTCGCTCCCTCCCGGTCCATCTTGTTTACGAGGGCCAAGCGGGGCACCTTGTAGCGGTCCGCCTGATTCCAGACCGTCTCCGACTGGGGTTCGACCCCCCCCAGGGCGCAAAACACCGCGATCATTCCGTCGAGCACCCTGAGGGACCTTTCGACCTCCACCGTAAAGTCCACATGCCCGGGGGTATCGATGATGTTGATCGTGTGGTCTCGCCAGGCGCAGGAAATCGCGGCGGAAGCGATCGTGATGCCCCGCTCCTGTTCCTGGATCATGAAGTCCATGGTGGCTTGGCCGTCGTGAACTTCACCGAGCCGGTGGGTGACGCCTGTGAAATACAAAAGCCGCTCGGTCACGGTCGTCTTGCCGGCATCAATATGGGCCGCAATGCCGATGTTGCGCAAACGCTTCCTTGACATGTCGGTACCTTCTCTGTCTCTTTCTCTTCAGCGAAGACTTCCCTTACGGGGTCTTCTTGTTTTCTTCATCGGTTCCCTTCTCCCGTTCCCGCCGGTGTCTCCTTTCCAACCTCTTCGAGTCGGCCCAAAGGAGCACACCCACACAGGAACCGGCGATCAGAACCAGATCAACAGCGGCGCCGCCCGAAAGACCCGTCTGTTCCCTGCCTACGGCCCCGAGCGCGCCGGCCGCGACCAGCGAGAAGGCCAGGGCCTTCCTCGTAAGAATCTTCCCCACAGGATCCATGAGCGGCTCGCCCTAACCCGTCGCGTAACTGTGGAGCCCGGAGAGAAAAAGATTGACCCCCAGATAGCAGAACAGGGTGGCGGCAAATCCCAGGATGGACAGCCAGGCGGCCCGCCTGCCCTGCCATCCCCGCGCGAGTCTCGCATGCAGGTAGGCGGCATAGATCAACCAGACAATCAGGGACCACGTCTCTTTCGGATCCCAGCTCCAGTAGGTCCCCCACGCCTCATTGGCCCAAGCGGCACCGGTGACGATCCCCAGCGTAAGCATGGGAAAACCCAACCCGATGATGCGGTATGAATAGTCGTCCAAGAGCTCGGCCGAAGGCAGATGCGCGCCGAAGAAACCGCTTTCTCCCTTGTCGCTTCTCGATTTCAGAAGGTAGAGCAGGCTCAGACTACAGGCCACGGCAAAGGCGGCGTAGCCGAGGAAACAGGTGATCACGTGGGCCGTCAACCAGTTGCTCTGCAAGGCCGGTACGAGAGGCTGAATCTCCCGGTTCATCAGGGAAGTGGACGCAAGGGACAGAAAGACAAACGGCAGGACGACGGCGCCCAGAAGCCGGTTCCTGAACTTCCTGACGAACAAAAGGTAGATCAGCGCAATGGTCCATGCGAAGAAGACCATCGATTCATAGAGATTCGACAGGGGGGCATGGCCGATCCCCATGCGATGGGATTCGACCCACCGCACCCCCAGAGATAGGGTCTGCAGCCCCCACGCCGCCCAGGCCGCCAGGTCTCCCGCCAGGCCGATCTTCTTGTTCCGAAAGGCTACGTGAACCAGGTAAAGCACCCAGCTCCCCATGTAAACGAACATGCAGACTCGAATCAAAGACGATTCCGTCATAAGACCCCCGGGGACCTGTCCCTGCGCGGAAGCATCAAGGATCACCCCCCACCGTCATGTTGCAGCCACGGAGACAGTTCTTTTCGAAAACGAAGCTTCTGTCTGTCGAAACGCGATGCGTAGAGGCCCGGATGACGAACCGCCCTTCCCGCCACGCGCACCTTGCAGGTGCCGTCGCCCGACACCTCGCTGGCCACCCAAACGATCTCGTGATCCATCAGGAGCGCCATCAGGAACCCGAGCACGAGAAACGTGCATCCGATCCAGACAAGAGGCGTCCCCGGGTCCTTGACCACCTGCAAACCCGTATACGGGATCAGCCGAAAACCCTCCAGACGGAAACCGTGGGCTCGATCCTCCTGCCGGCCCATGTCCGGCAGGTCCCGGAAGGCCCAAAAGGGCTCTTCAAAACCCTTCTCGTCGAAGACCACGATTCGTGCGGCAGGCCCCAGGTTCGTCCTGGGAAAGGAGGTCATTCTCGCCATCTCGTCCGGAATCCGCAGGTCTTCCTCGAACCGCACCACCATGGCCCTCTGCCCCCGACCGCCGGGGAGCAGGAACGGGGCATTGAGCCCTGCCGTCACGGACGACTCGCCGCCACCTTCCCGGTCCCGGATCGTAAGCGTCACCTGCGGCAGGGAACCGTACGTGGACTGATAGAAGGTAATGCCCTCGTAGGTCAAGGGGTGATTGACCCGGATGCTGCCGGTGCGGATCGCCTTGCCGTCCGCGCCGGCGAGAGTGATTTCACTCCGGTACTCCTTGGGCGTTCCGTCCGGGTACTGCTCGAACACAAACCGGTCGAGTCGTATCTGAAAACCCAACGGAATCCTCCTCGCCCCCGTACCCAGCCACGCCTCGGACACCGCCTGCCCTTCCGTGAGTTGCACGCCGCCCCGAAAGCCGCTTACGGCCCCCACAAGCGTGCCCAGCAGGACAAGCAACACGCTCGCGTGCGCCACGTACGGACCGAGGCGTGCGGTGCGGTTCTTTTCCACCAGGAGGAGCTGGCCGCCCGACTCCACGGCCTTTCTGTGCGGCCTTCGGCCGAATGCCTTGGCCACGGCATTCGCGAGCCGGTCTTCCATCTCCTGGGCCGATGCCTTGCAGAGAAGGGTTTCTCGGCACTTCCAATTCTCGAAGCCCGCCTCCGACGGAGGCGCAGGCTCCCGCTTGATCGAACGCAACACCCCCGGAAGCCGCTTCGCGGTACAGGCCGTCAGGTTCGCAGCAAGCAGGCACAGGAGCAGGACAAAGCCCGCCGAGTGATACAGGTCGCTCAACCCAAGGCCCGTGGCGATCCGCCCCCCTGCCGTCCCATAGAGACTCGCGTATTGCTCAGGAGTCAGGTTCTGCGGGATCACGGTGCCGACAATCGATACGATCGCCAGAAGGATACAGAGGAAGATCGTTAAACGAACACTCGAGAGCCCATCGTATAATCTATTGATGTTCATGGTTTCTCTTGGAAAACGCAGGGCAGCAGCCGGTGCCTTCGATGCGCACCATCGTCGATCCCGGGCGGTTCGGCCTGCAACGTTGGGCGTTCAGGGTTCGCGATAAGGCTGTTGACAAATGATTCAACATATTATAGGAGAGATAGTTTAAATTCAATCAGGCCAGGGTCCGCAGGGCGGAGGTCGTGCATGCCGCCTCCCCGAGGATCTTGGCTTTGGCGAGCAAAATCGATTCAACTGTGGCAGGCTGGCTCGCAGGCACGAAACGGTGCGACCCGAGATCGGCCCAGGAAGGGGTGAGATAGAAGGCTTCTCGAAGAAGTACCTATCCAGAAGACCCCACCATCGGTAGGGATACCGCAAACCGACGGGAGGGAAGACGATGAAGTCCTTAGGGCAACAACTGATTGTAGAACTGTACGGATGTGACAGAACCCTTTTGGACGACCCCAGAGGTTTGGAACGGATCCTTACCGAGGCGATCCGTCGGGCCGGCGGAACCATCGTGAAACCCTGCTTCCACCATTTCTCCCCTCACGGCGTCACCGGCGTCGTGGTGATCGCCGAATCCCACGTATCGGTGCACACGTGGCCCGAGTTCGGCTACTGTGCGCTGGACGTTTTCACCTGCGGAACGCAGGTGAAAACCGACCAGATCTTCGAACGCGTCCGGTTGGAACTCCAGGCGCATGAAACTTCCGTCATGGAGGTGAAGCGCGGCACCCTCGTGCTGCCCCCTCACGAAGAACTCCGGCACAAGCCGATGGAAGCTCGTCCGTCGGCTTGAGGGTGAGCGTCTTCGAGGGCCCCTTGGATGCCGGCCCTTCCCCTCCTGCACAACCATCTCTTCAGGAACCCGCGAGCGGAAAAATGGAAGCGCAGTGGTACTCGGAAAAGACAAAGAACGTCACCCTGTCCCACAGGGTGAAGCGGTACGTGCTGTCGACGCGCTCGAAGTTCCAGCAGATCGACATCCTCGACAGCTACGAATACGGCCGGATGCTGATGCTCGACAACATGACCCAGTCATCCGAGGTGGACGAGTTCATTTACCACGAGATGCTCGTTCATCCCGCCCTGTTCACCCACGGCCCTGCCCGGAAGGTGTGCATCATCGGCGGCGCCGAAGGAGCCACCCTGCGGGAAGTTTTGAAACACCAACCCGAGCGTGTCGTCATGGTCGATATCGACGAGGAACTCGTCGAACTCTGCAAGCGGCATCTCGCCCCCTGGTCGCAGGGCGCCTACGAGGACCCGCGCGTAGAGCTGAAATTCCTGGATGGGAGGAAGTTCCTGGAGCAAACCGCGGAGAGCTTCGACGCCATCTTCCTGGACATCTCCGATCCCCTGGAGGGCAGGCCCTCCACTCCCCTGTTCACGAGGGAGTTTTACGAAACGATCAACCAGCGGTTGTCCGCAGAGGGCTGCGTGGCCGTCCAGAGCGAAACCCTGCATCCTGTGCGTATCGAGCCTCATGCGAGAATCTTCAATACCCTGTCGGCTATCTTCCCTTTCGTCAGGCCTTACAGCTACATGAGCCACTCCTTCCACGAATTCTACAGCTTCACCCTCTGTTCGAAGGCCCATGATCCGGCGGGGGTCGACGTTGCTTCATCGATCCGGGAAAAGGGGCTGGGGCTCAGGTACTATTCGGAGGAACTCCACAAGGGCATGTTTCGTCTGCCTCGGTACATCCGCGATTCCTACGAGCGGTTCCGGCAGCCGATCACGGACAAGGACGTGGTCTACTATCCCAACAAATTCTAGCAGCCTGTCGAACATGCGCTGCTAGGACGAGTCCTTCGGGGGCTTGCGGAACAGGTCATCCAGCGGGCTCTTGCGTTCCTCCTTTCCTCCCTTCCGCAGCCTTTCCTCGATCTCGGAAAAATGGTCCTGCTTCTCCTTTCGCAAGGCGTCGCCGGAGAACCTCCCTTCCACTTCTTTGAGCCTGTCCTCCCGCTGTTCCTTCCACTTCCTCACATCCGCTCCGATATCGGGCGAATCAGGCGCCTGGCGCAGGGACTCCGCCTGCAGGGGATCCTTCAGGCAGAATCGATCCGCAAAGGCGCTGCGGATCCTCTCCAATGCGCCGAGCTTCTCGAGACGATTGCAGAGGTGGTGGACCGACTCCACGGAAAAGCAGGTAAGCTCCGCGAGCTCTTCCAGCGAGGGGAGCCTGTTCTCGCGGTGACGAAAGAGCCGTACGCCTGCCAAAATGATCTGCGCCTCCTCATAGAGCGAGGTGGAAGCCTTCATGTCACTCCCCCGACCGAAGGAGGAAAACGGAACCGATTCCTATTCTCGTATTTCGTGGCACTCCGTGCAGCCTGTGGGTCCGCTCTCCCATGCCACGTGGCATTCGATGCATTGGCGATGGAAGGCCGCTTTCAGATTGAGCATGTTGTGTTTCTCGGCCTCGAAAAGCCCCTTGGTATGGCAAGCTCCGCATTTCTTGTATACGCCCGGGGGGGAGTTGTGGTGGCAGCTCCCGCAGCCTTCCTCCGCCAGGTCCGCGTGTTCGGCATGGGAGAACTCGACCGCCTCGTATACATCCATGAGTTCCTTGAGAAGCACCGTCTCAGGGCTTTCCTGCGGCTCCGGAGAGGGAGGCAACGCCAGATCCGCCGGGCAGGGGCAGGGGCACTGACAGCCCCCCGCCTCCGGTGCGGGATCGGCGTTTCCCTCAGGGAATGCCGCAAAGAGGATCACACAGATCGTCAAGGCTGTTGCGGTGATTCGGCGCATCTCTTGGGCTCCTGATGGCTTTCGGCTCGTTGGTCCGCTTTCTTTCCTTCCGTGATCTTTCCCCGGCCTACCTGCCGGCGCAGGGCGATCCCTGCCCAACCCCGGGGGCAGGCAAGACGGGCAAGATGGAAACGATCAGCCGGTAGCAGAGTACAAGGCCGGAGATCATGGCGACCGTGACGGCAACCTCGCCGACGGAGGGGACGTAGGGCTTCGTCGCATAGGGGGGCGTATATGCGACGATGAAAACGTTGATCCGGTTCAGGAGAACCCCCAGGACCACGTACAGGGTCGCGGAAATGAACAGGCCGCTCGGGGACCGCCGCACGCGCTCCGAAAGGAGCAGGCAGAAGGGCAGGACCACGCCGAGCCCGAACTCTACAAAAAACATGGCGCTCTGGAAGCTGCCTTCAAACAGATGGACGTAAGCGCCCCGGATAACGAGATCCGAGACCTTGGCCACGATATAGGCTCCGAGAAAGAAGGGGATGAGCCGCGCCAACGGCACGAGCACTTCCATTTCCGGTTTTCGACCGAAGGCCCTGGAGGCCCACATGGACTCGAAAACCACCATGGGGTAGCCCACCGCGATCGCGGACATCAGGAAGAGAAGCGTCAGGACGGGGGTGTACCAGAGGGGATGGACCTTGTAAGGGGCGATGGCCATCAGGGCACCCAACGAAGACTGGTGCATGCAGGAGAGGACCACGCCCGCGATCACGAGCAGGAACATGATCCTCCCGAAAAACCGGTCCGCGAACCCCACGATTTGCCGGAACCACCCCTGCTGCAAGAGGGACTCGACCGGTCCGCGAAAGCGGTCCAGCGGTGCAGGCAGGTTCAACTTGCCTTTGAGCCCTTCTACGAGGATGGGGACGAACTCGAGATAGAGCACGGTGAGGTAAGCCATTACGCACATGGCCACTTCGAAAAGGGCCGAGTTCCCCTGCCACATGCTCGGAAGGATCGGATGCCAGATATTGTAGTATTTGCCCAGGTCGACCATGAGGCTCAACCCGACAAAGGTGTATCCGAGCATCGCAGTGAGCAAGGCAGGCCGCACGATCGCGTGGTAGTGCTTCCGGTGGAAAATGTGGGCCAGGGCCGACGTGGTGAAGCCGCCGGCAGCCAAGGCGACTCCGGAGGCGACATCGATGCCGATCCAAATGCCCCATGGGTATTGGTCATCCAGGTTCGTCATGGCCCCGAGACCGTAGATATATCGGTAGACTGCGAACCCGAGACCGATGGCGATCAGTCCCAACAAGAGGAACACGCCGGGCGTTAGCAACGGTTTTTCTACGGGTGCCGCTTCCTCTGCATGGCTCATGGCTTCCTTCCTACGATCTCCGGTCAAAAAGAATTCACGATTCGCCTGTGTCTTTGTCCCTGTGCATCCACATCATGGCGCCCAGGAAGCTGTAAAGGGCGATGGGAGGGATAAAATGCTTGAAAATGGCATGCTGGACCGTCTCGTTGAGCCGCGTGACCGGCGTGTGTCCCAATACCGGCAGGCCGAGCCGCTCAAAGGGCGCGCTCGCCAGGTACAGCCAGGCCGTGCCACCGACCTCGTGCTCGCCGTAAATGTGTGCAACGTACTTTTCCGGAGCCCTTTGCATCCGCTCGCGGGCGGCCCGCAAAAGGCCTTCTCGCCTGCCGAAGGTCATGACCTCTTCGGGGCAGATGTGAGCGCAGGCGGGCAGCTTCCCCTCCCGGGAAACGCGCTCGAAACAAAAGGTGCACTTCCTCACCACCGGCGTGAAGGCATTGAAGTACTCGTAGGCCGGGATCTGAAAGGGGCAGGCTACCATACAGTACCGGCATCCCATGCACTTCCAGCCGTCGTACTGCACCGACCCGGTCTCTTCCTTCTGAAAGGCCCCCACGAGACAGGCGGACACGCAGGCCGGATAGTCGCAGTGCATGCACTGGACCTTGACGTAGACCGGACGGCCCTCCTTTTCGGGCCCGGGGAAGCGGTTCACCACCGTATAGGACACCGCATCCGGCCTCCGAAGAGCGTCGAAGACCGCCGTGTCGCTGAACTGGGCCAGGGGAGCCCTGGGGAGCCCGTTCTGGTTCTTGCAGGCCCACTCGCAGTGACGGCAGCCGATGCACCGCGTGGTGTCCACAAGCATTCCCCAGCGTTCCGGGCTGAGAGGCGCCCGGCGGGAGGATGCGGCGGCCGGGCCGGGTTGCAGCATGGCGGCCCCCCCCCCGGCAAGGAGCAGCTTGAACAAATCCCTCCTCTTGATTCCCATGCGTGGTCTCCTGCTGGAGGCTGGCGATTGTCCGTCAGGGTTGAACTCGATGGGGTACGGAAGACCGTCCCGCTATTTCCTAGTGTTTGCCTAAGGCTTCATATATAGCACACGTCTTCCCGGTTTTGAAGAGGCCCCGGACGTGCCCCGGAGAAGAGATTCTCGAGGAATCACTCGCCGCAAGCGCGCCGCAAGCGGTCAGGCCGGAGGTGCAGCGGGCCCCCGCTCCCTTGCATCCCCGCAGATGCCCTTCAGCCGAAGTCGGCAAGCGCCATGCGGCAAAGGTCGGAGACCGCATATCTCGGCATCCCGTACGCATCACAGACCCTTCGCAGAGTCTGGTTGCACATGGGACAGAGAAAGGAAAGGGCCTGGGCGCCATGTTCCCGCGCATCGTCCAGGTTCATCCGGCCGATCTCCATCGATCGCTCTTTGTCACCCCTCGAAAGAAGCGGCCCCCCGCAGCACAGCGCATGCCTCCGGTCATAGACCCGATCCACGCGGGTGGCCCCGATACGAGCGAAGATCTCGTCCAGGAGCGGATCCTTGTCCCGGCTATAGCGGGACGCACAGGGTTGCTGGTGGGCGACCTTGAGGTTCAACGGCCTGATTTCTTTCTCGTGGGCCTTGAGGTAATCGAGCAGGTACTCATAGAGATGAACCGGCCGAAAGGGTACCCGAATCCCATATTCCGGAGCCTTTCCAACCAGCAAGGCATAGCAGTCTTCGTGGAAGCAGACGATTCCTTCGGCCCCCGTGGCGGCCAGGTTGTCCACGAACCGCTGCGCGCCCTCGCGTATCGGCCGCTCCTGGCCGATGTGCAGGTAGCCGATCTTGCAGAAGTATTCGCCTCCCCGGATCACCGTGAGCCCCTGGAAGATCCGCCCCTGGAAGATCTCCGTGCTCAGCGGCTCCATCATGCAGAGGGAAATGGCCGGCCTGCCCGCCTCTCCCTTGACCACGGAGGAGGGTGCCGCAGCCGCCATCTCGAACATGGCGGGAGCCTTCGGCAGGATCGGCAGACAGCCGGTCTCATCCTGTCTTTCCAGAATGAGGTCCCAGGGGTTGGCGCCCTTTTCGCAGTACTCGTTGCACCCGCAGCATGTCACGCATGCGGTCAGGATGTCCGACTGACCTGTGTCGATCAGCTTCGAGATCTCCTGGATCGCCTTCCCTCGGTCCCAGTTCACGTACAGGCACTCGACGAAACAGTCACCGCACCGATCACAATTCGCGGGATTCCAGGCCATGTCTTCTCCTTCGACGGTTCGATTCCGGGGGTTGCATATCCCCTGCCGGGATGGTAGCTCTTTGCAGGGAGGCTGGAAGAACATGCTGCGCGCCGATCTTTACGAAAGCAAGATATGCCTCGATCGGTATCTTTCGCCGGGCGACTGCCGTGCCTGCGGATTCCGCGACCGGGAAGAATTCCTCGAGAAACTTCGCTCGGGAAGGCTCCGGCCCCAGTCCTGCCGACTGTCCAGGAGCAGGTTTCTCGCCCTCTCCTGGGCGGCACGGCCCGGGGAGATCCTGCCTCCGATCGAAGCGCTCCAGATCCCCCGTCCGGGCCCCTGGGGACTCTATCCGATCAACAATCCGGGCACCGGTTCCCCGGTGCTGGTTTCCGGGAATTCGGAACTCACGATTTCGGTCCTCTCGACGGTGCTTTCGACCACCAGCAGCCCTTTTTGGTATCTCGTGGTGGACACCGAAGGGCACACGGTAGACATGGCGCTCGTCTACCGAGTCATGAATCCCGAACGGATCGCGGGAGCACTGGAGCGGGAAGGCCTGCTTCGAACGGCGCCCCTGTCCACGGTCTACTTGCCCGGTCTCGCTGCGTCCCTCGTCGAGGAACTCGCGGAGCGCACACGGCACAGGGTGGCTCCGGGACCCGTATGCGCTGCCGAGCTCCCCTTGTTCTTCGGCGAAGAAGCCTGGGAAGCGGCCCCGGCAACGCCCTGAGACATGGCGGGTTCCGAGCATACGCTCTCCGTTCCGTCGTGCCTGAGACAAGGGCCCTCTCGAAGACAACCGACGCCGCGCCTCTGCCGATAGACCCGGACCCTCACTGTCCTGCGGCCCCATTCCAGGGCCTTCTTGTGAGACGGGAAAGGCAGATCGAACCGATTCCCTTCGATCGCCAATCCTGCGTACCCTGTACCTCACCCCCCCCCGTAGCCCGGCACGTCCATGATCCTCCCGAAGGGGTAGAGGCGCGTATCGGCTGCGATCGTCGCTCGCTTTTCCTTGCTGCCGTCGGCGGCATCGCCCACCTGCTTTCTCGTTCCCCGGTTCAGCCCGCTGGCGCGAACCGGAGAAAACAGGAAGCATCCGTATTTCCCCTTCCAGCCGAAGCACGACTTGGGCGCGCGCTAAGGGGTCGCCTCCATCGCCACAGTCTCTTCCTGCGCGCCCCTCGGAGTTATGGAGGAACACCCCTGCACCGCAGGCAGGAACAGGAAGCCAAGAAGCGCACGCAATGGCGATTCCTCGAGGCTTTTCCCGATCGGCATCGCTCCCCCTCACCGGGCCTACCCTTCCGTCTCGAACGTACCACGAAAGATCCGGACGAATCCAACGGAGGGGGCGGCGGCCCTGACATTGACTTCGATCGAGATTCTCTTATAATCGATTTCTGACCTTGTGGGGCTGTAGCTCAGTTGGGAGAGCGCATGAATGGCATTCATGAGGCCAGGGGTTCGACTCCCCTCAGCTCCACCACAAGCCGAGCGGGCCTGAGCGATTCAGGCCCTTTTCATTTTCATCCCGTTTCGAGGGGTTCGAACAGGTGCTGCCATCCCCCCTTGGCGAATGCGGCTCGCTCTAGCCCGACTTTCGCTATTCGGGGGGTATTGGTTTCCTAAGTACCTGAAAATAA
>CAYLMK010000038.1:0-37445 GCA_964384945.1 uncultured Thermodesulfobacteriota bacterium
AAACAATCTGCCAATCTCTCCTCCCCACCCCTCAGCACAATGTGCTTACCAACACATGGGTCGGCCAGGGCCACGATCGCCTTGGTATTGTCTGGGATCAAGACCTTGAAGACGCCGCCGAAGAAGGCCCAGGCTGCCTCGCAGGCCTCGATGGCCTCCGCGGTCCCTTCGCGGAAGCGCGGGTAGACGAACCGGTAGCGGGTACATACCGAGCTGAAGACGAAGGCACGGAACCGGCGCCGCTTTCCGGTTTCGTCCGGCTCCAGGGATCCCATCCAGCCGGTATCGACTTGGAGTTCCTCGCCGGGGCCGCAGTCAGCTACGGGGATGGTGGCAGCGTGCTTGCCGAAATCGAGCTCCGAGGTTGCGAACCGGTAGAGGGTCGGATAGGCGATATCGATGCCCTGGCGCAAAAGCAGTTTGCGTGCCTTGGTCAGCCGGATGCGACTATCGACGAGTTTCCGGATCGCCTCCCGATGCCTCTGGCACAGCTCCCACCCATCCCCACGCCGCCGACCCCTGCCCGTCATACGCAGGGCCTCCAGAATCAGCTCCAACCGCTCCTCGGTCAGGGACTCGATTCCCCCTGCCTCCTGAAGACCGCACTCCTTGGCCACCTGGATATAGCGGCGCACGGTGTTACGGTCGACCCGAACCCACCGGGCAATCGATTTGCGACCCCTGCCGGACAGCCACTGCCTGAGAACTTCCTTGACTTCGATCATTGTGACCTCGCGGTACGCCATGTTCCCCTCCCACGCCAAACCCGGTTTCTGTGGGTCGGCCTGGAAGGATGTCATACCATCCGGTCACAGGGGGGTGAAAGATTTTGAAAAACTCGCACCGAGGGGGGTGAATGATTCTGAAAAAGTCAGCTCAGAGGGGGTGAAAGGTTCTGAAAATCGTCATTGGTGATCGCCCATATGGAGCCATTCCAGGATCGGCCTAATGGAGCCAGCCATGCTGAGCGGCTCGAGGGGTCTCGGACTTCCTTCCACCCATGCTGTATGCTCCTGCAAACTCTCAGGCAGGAGGGACAGGGATGAGCAACAGGAGGTTCGAGATGCACCAGTACAGCCAGATTATCGTTCGCATGCGGTTGGGGGAATCCGGCCGCACGATCGCCAAGGCGGGCCTGATGGGCCACCGGAAAGCCGTTGAACTCCGGGAGATCGCCTGCGAGCAAGGCTGGCTTCAGCCGGGGGCACTTCCGGAAGACAGCCAACTGGCCCCCCTTCTTCCAGCCCAAGAAACAGATCAACCCGCCGGTCTCGTTCCTTCTGCCCCACAAGGGGATCGATTTTCGCCCGACCGACGGGCTCGCCTGTATCGCCCAGCACGGGCCGACCAGAGATGATGAGCTCGAATGCCTGGGGAGCGACTGCTTCGATCAGGCCTGCAACTCCGGCTGGAATCCGGTTCCGGGCTACAACGAGTCGGTTCCCATGACCGACCTCACCCTGTATCCGGATGCAAACCGGGCGCTGTGGTCTTCCGGGTTTCCGACGCTCGCTCCCTCGGGCATGAGCTTTCTGGATGGAAACCAGTGGGGCCTTTGGGACAACGCCATGGTTGTGGCCTTCCTCAAGACCGCGCAGCTCGGATTCTTCAGGCTCGATGCTTCAGGCTCGCTCGCCTCGGTGGCCTTCTCCCCTTTTGCGAACCGCCTGAGGACCGTTGAGCAGGGGCCGGACGGCTGCCTGTATATCCTGGAAGATGTCGCTTCCAGCGGGAGGATCCTCAGGGGCTGTGCGGTTCCTTGACGCCGCCCGCCGTCCGACCGGTCGCGGACAGGGAACCGTCCGGGCCGGGCGACGATCGGTTTGCCAATTTGGTTAAAATCGTATTAGACTCATCGAAAAGGCTGACTGGAAAGGAGGCCCGCGATGAAGAGCCCGAAGGTCCGTTGGCTTGTGGTGCTGTGCGTCTCGACGCTCTTGTTCGGCTGCTATGCGCCCGGGGGACCCGAGCCCGAAGACCCTGTCGCGCCGGCGCTTCGGGAGCCGATCCCGCAGAAGGTGATCGTGGAACAGGAGATGATCTACTCTCCGGCCCCTACGGAAAACGGCGTGCCGCCGGAAGCCTGCGACTGGATCCGTTTCGTGCGGTACCGGCCCGAGACCCCGGACGGCCAGCCGAAAGAGGTGGGCGCGATCCTGGTTCTCCTGCCGGGGTACATGAGCGGGGCAGGGGAGTTCGATTACGTGGCCAGGCAGTTGGTCTCCATGGCCGAGGCGCAAGGGACGAAGAGCATCGAGGTGTGGGCGATGGACAGGCGGCCCAATTGCCTGGAGGACCTGGCCGGCATGGATGCGGCCGAGGCGGCCGGCGAACTTCCCGACCCGAGCCTTGCCGTGGACTACTACTATTTCGGTTCGAGCATCGGGGGCAAGACCTTTGCGGGCCTGCTCCGGGACTCGCAGGTGCCTTATCTCTCCGAGTTCGGCCTGAGGCTCTTCATGGAGGACGTGTATTCCGTCATTCTCCAGAAGGTTCCGAACGCGGCGGACAGGCGGACCCTGGTCTTCGTGGGCGGCCACTCGCAGGGCACGACCCTGACCGGGGCATTTGCCGGCTGGGACTTCGACGGGAACCCGGCCACCCTGGACGACGCGGGCTTCCGGAACTGCGCCGGCCTCGTCCTGCTGGACGGCCCGGTCTTCTACTGGGACTTGGGGCGGTTCAACAACATCAGCGAGACGGATTATTTTCAGCGTCTGGCTGACATCCGCAGCGGTGCGCAAGACCGCCTCAATTATTTCGAGGGCGTGACGGCGGAGTCCCTTGCCATCCTCGAACTGGTCGGCCTCTATGCGGCAGGGGCGCCGGACGAGGAGTCGACCCTCCTCCGGGAGGTCCCCTACTCGGACGATGTTGCGTACATGATCAAGCTGATTCACACGCGGGACCTGGGGCACTTCCTGGTCGGTATTCCGGCCATGCCGGATTTCCGATTCACGAACGAGGCGCTCCTCGGCGTCATCATGGACGACAACTTCATGCCCATGAAGATGATGCAGGCCAGCATGGGATTCCTCCATGGCGGGCCTGTCGTGGAGAAGGATTTCCCCGGGTCCGTGGCCCACCTGTTGGGTCTGGAGCGGGCTGTGGACATGGACGGCCTGTTCATCCCCTGGGATGCAGGCCCGTTGACCGACCTGGGCACCGGTCCTCTCTACACCTGGGTCAACTTCGACGAGGTGGGCAACGCGGCCGACCCGGACCACATGGATTCCGAAGGCGTTCTCACCTACACGACCGTGACCGAGGAGGTGACGGATATCCAGGATTTCGCGCGCATGACCTACCGGGGGCCTTCGAACTTTCTCGAATGGTATTATGCCGCCCGCCTCATGCTGGACCTGGGGGCTGCCGGGGCGCCCTTCAACGCGCTGGCCGGCCTGCCCTGGTTCCAGAATGCGGCGGTGGACGTGCCCGTGATCGCCTTCGGGGCCCCCCACGGGGACGCGCCGGACCTCAACGCGTGGGACGACTACAGGGCCAGCATCGCATCGACCGATTTCACGACCCTCATATGTCCGGGTTACAACCACCTGGACATCAATCTGGCCGCCGTAGACCGCCCGAGCCACCGCGAGAACCTCGTCTTTCAGCCCTTGCTGGACTTCCTGACGACCCGCAGCAGCGGCTCGGTCCTCGTGCCGTAACAAGGACGACAAGGTCCGGCCCCTGAGAGATGAAGAGAAACCTCGCGGCGGCTTTTCGGTTTCCCGGGATCATCGGGTTGTGTCTCGCCCTCTGGGCGGTACTCTACGCGTTCTCCCTGGATTCCGGCTTTCAGGCCGATGATTATCATATTCTCGCCATGCAGAAAGGAAGCCCTCCGTTCCCTGCGGTGGAATGGAACCTGACGCGCTTTCTGCTCTTCGGGTTGACCCGGCCGGGTCTGGCACGGGAATACGTCGAGCGGGGGGTCATCCCCTGGTGGTCATCCCCCGATTTGTGGATCAAGACCTTCAGGCCCCTCCCCGGCTTCCTCATGTCTCTGGATTACCACCTCTTCGGCGATTCCCCCTTCCCGTATCACGTGCATTCCCTGGTCTGGGGTCTTCTGCTCTTACTCTCCCTCGGCCTGCTGCTCCGGCGCGTGTTTCCGGGCCCGGTCGGCGCCCTGGCGCTCCTCCTCTACGCCCTGTCGACCGTACCCTCCGTTCCGATTCTCTGGATCGTCAACCGGTATTCCCTGGTGGCGTGCGCGCCCGCCGCCCTGGGCCTGCTGGCTCACATCCGATGGCGGGAGGACGGCTGGAGGGCCGGACTGCCCTTGTCCATCCTCGGCATGCTGATCGGCCTGGCGGGCGGAGAGATCGCATGGAGCGTGCTGGCCTTCTTGCCCGCCTACGAACTCGCCGCAGCGCCGGGTGGTTGGCGGGAGCGGGCACGGGCCCTGCTACCCTTTGTCCTCCTCGCCGGCGGGTATGTCATCGTCTACACCGCCTTCGGTTTCGGGGCCTCAGGGTCGGGGATCTACCTTGACCGAACCAGGCCGGCAGACGAGTCCTTGAAGACCGCGGTTCTCCACATGGGGGTGCTCCTGGGGAGGATCTACGGCGGCATCCCGGCGGATGTCACCTTGGCCGGGAAGATCCTTGTCCCTGTAAGTGTCCTCGGATATGGTCTTTCTGCCGCGGCGCTTTTCTTGTTCATTCCCTTCCTGTCGGCTCAACCCCCTGACGTGAGGAGAAAGCTGGCCTGGTTCGGCCTGGGTTCTCTCTTGTCGCTCGGGCCCGTGCTCCTGGCCCTTCCCATGGATCGCCTTCTGGTCGGGGCCTTCCTCGGCGGTGCTGTCGTGCTTGCCTTCCTGCTCGAGCGCCTGTCGGATTCGTTGCGACACCGGACCGGAACCGGCCGGACGAGACGGCTCGGTTACCGGCTTGCTGTCGCATACCTGGTGTTCTGGAATTTCATCGTCTCGCCGCTGATCGTCGGCCTCCAAATCATCGGCCGCAGGGAGGGATCCAGGAAGAGCCTCCAGACCGTGCTGAACTCGGACCTGCCCGACGAGAAAAGGGCCGGGCAGGAGGTGGTGATCCTCCATGCACCGGGAGCGCCGGGCCAGTTGGTCGCGTGGCATTTCCAGGCCATGCTGGATTATGTGGGCAAACCGGTGCCATCGAGCTGGCGGGTTCTCTCGATTGCACGCTGCGACCACCATCTCTACAGGACCGATTCCCAGTCCCTGGAGATTGTCTGCCTCAACGGCAGGATGCTGGCTACCCTTCCGGAAAGGTTCTTCCGCTCCTCTTCCCGGCCGTTGGGTCCAGGGGATGTGATCGAGGCGGGCATCATGACGGCTGAGATCCTGAAGAGTTCGGACGGCTACCCCACAAGGGTCGGGTTTCGCTTCGATCGATCTCTGGACAGCCCCGACTTCCTGTTTCTCGAATGGAGGGACGGGGCCCTCCGCAAGACCAGCGTGCCGGCGGTCGGCGAGAGCAGGATCCTGCGGAATGAAGAGCCCGGCTTCTGGCAGGGCAAGATCCAGGGGTTCTTCGGGCGACTCCTTCCGGGCTAGGTCTCGATCCCCGGGCGGGCCTGCACGCCCCGGCGGTAGTAGTGCTTGATCTCCTTCATCTCCGTGACAAGATCGGCCGCAGCGATGATCTCCGGGTCGGCGTTCCTCCCGGTGATCACGAGCTCCACGGATTCGGGCTTGGTTCGGATGAGCTCGAGGAGTTCCTCGGCAGAGAAGAGGTTGTAGCGGGTGGCGATATTGGCCTCGTCCAGGATGACCATCTGGTAGTCACCTGAGGCAAGGATGCCCTTCACTTCCTCCAGGCCTTTTCGGGCAGCCCGGATGTCTTCCTGCGTGGGCTCCTTCTCGATGAAACAGTCCCTGCCATACTGCTTGAGGGTGATACGGTCTGCGTGTCGCTGCAGCGCATCGAGCTCGCTGTAGTGCATACCCTTCACGAACTGAGCGATGTAGACACGCATGCCGGCGCCTGCCGCCCGGATCGCCAGCCCGAGGGCCGCCGTGGTCTTCCCCTTGCCGTCGCCCGTGTAAACGTGAACATAGCCGCGCATGATAGGCCCTCTCCGCTACGGACCGGTTTCCCGGGTACGGGCGTGCCGCGCCAGGTCGGAGAAGGTCCACATGGCCAGGATACGCTCCGTGCCCTCCTTGATCTGTTTCCAGACCGGGTGGACCGGGCAGTTCCTCTCCCGCTCGCACGCGCCCGGCCGGATGAGGCACTTGTTGAATGACAAAGGTCCCTGCAGGGCCTCGATCACCTCGAGCAGCGAGATCGTGTCCGGCGGCCTGCCGAGCCGGAATCCGCCTTTCACCCCCCGCACGGCGGAAAGGATCCCCCGTTTGAGCAGCGGTCCCGTGATCTTGGCCAGGAAGGTGGGCGCAATCGCCTGCGTCCGGCAGATCTCCTCCCCGGGAACCCAGCGGTCGCGCCCCGAGAGCGTCAGGTAGAGAATGGTGCGAATCCCCCCCTCGGTCAGCGAGAGGATCTGCATGCCGCCCTTGCCGGACCCGCGGCGTGTCCTCGTCCCCTTCGGTTCATTCGGCGCCAACCTTCGGCCCCCACTTCTTCTTCTCTTCCTCGATGACGTCGATGATGCGAAGAATAATGTCCGGGCACTTCTCCTTGACCCGCTCCCAGGAGGGCGTCTCCGCGTGCATCGACGGCAGCCTGCGGATCCTCTCCGCAACCTCGAGGATGGCCTGCTGGAGCCCCATCTCGTTGAAGGGCTTGAATTCGGGGTGGGAGGAGGTAAATCGCAGAAACTTGTCCGCCAGGTTTCGAGGCTCGAGAAAGTAATCGGCGGCGTTTGCGATGCCCTCCTTGAGCGGCCCGGTGACCATTTCCTCCTCGGCGTCCCGGTCGTAAGGGATGTTGTTGAACCGCGCCGTGTCCGAATACTTCTTGATCAGATCCTTGGCGATGCTCTCGTAGGTGATGGCAAGGTCCCGGAAGAAGTGCTCGGAGACGGCCAGGCCTTCCTCGATGATCAGTGCGTTGAGCAGGGTGTAGATGATATCCATCGACATCTTCTGCAGGCCGCCGCCCGACCTGCCGGAGATCTTCTGGTGCTTGTGCTCGAAGGCGGTCTGGCTGAAGTCCACCTGGGCCACCTGGTTCTGGTTCGCTTTCCGGTAGACCTCGATGAGTGTGAAGATCTCGATGCCCCAATTCAGGGAGATGCGCATCCTCTCCAGCAGCTCCCGGCTGATGACGATCTCCCCGGAAAGCTGATAGTTGAAGAGAGACAGGAAGTCGATGAGCCGGAGCATCTTCTCTTCATTCGAGTCCGTGAATCGCCTCTTCAGGGCGAGCAGCAGCGGGTCGACGAGCAGCCGTTTGACTCGCCCGTACATGCCTACCGAGCTCCAGCGCGCGTAATAGGCTTTGGTGAACTGGTAGTTGAGGACCTGCACCGGAAAGAAGATCCGGTCGAGCTGATTCCTGTGAAAGTTGCGGATATCCGCGTCCAGGAGGCCGACGGCCGTCGCCTCGAGGGCCAGGGCAACACCGAAGCTCATGAAGACGTTCCGCCCCTTGCCCCGGGTGCTCAGGTCGAAGCCGTTCTTCTGGAGGAGGTCGTAGAGGCTGCCGAAGCCGGGCCCGTCGTTCCACTGCAGGAAGTAATTCGTGAGCCCGTTCTCGAGCAGGATCTCCCGGGCGAGCGACACATCGGACTCGGAGGCCTGGTCCAGCCCGATGATGATCCTCTGCAGATACGATGCCTCACGAAGTTCCCGCACGATGTTTTCGAAGACCGGTCGTCGGTCGGGAAGGTTGTACTCCGAGGCGAGCGAAGGAATAACGAGCATCGGTCTCTTCCAGCGGGAAGATGTGACCAGCGCCTTGAGAAGATCCGATTGGTCGGTGAGCAGGGGCAGGGTCGTGATCTTCGGGTGCTTCTGCGAATAGTCGGGCATGGAATTCCTCTGGAAGAGGTGCGCCCCGCTATTATGGTACGCTGCAACCCGTCGAGTCAACGACGAGACCGCCGGCGAAATTGACACCCCGCGCGCCGCCCCCTATACTTCGATGCTCCCGCAGTCGTTTACGCCGGACCTCTCGTCCCCGCGGAGAAGGGATCGAGCGCATGGAAGCCGTCACGAGATGGATGCTTCGCCATCCGAAGAAGATCATCGCCTTCTTCTGTCTCGCCACCGCCTTTTTCACGCTCGAGATGCGGAACCTGCGGATCGACCCGTCGGTGGAGATCTTCGTGCCGGCCGAGCATCCGGAGGTCGTCTTCCTCCGGGAGATGCGCGAGATGTTCAGCCTGTTCAGCTTTTTCATGGTCGGCGTGGTCGATGAACGCGAGGGCGGGGTGTTTCGGCCCGACACCCTGGAGGTTGTCAAAGAGCTGACGGAGGCCTTCGAAGGAATCGATGCGGTCAGCGGCGTCGTGAGCCTCTACGACTTCCCTTACATCGAAGGCGACCCGGAGGGCATGAAGGTAGAGCCTCTCTACACGGAGGTTTCGAGCGACCCTGCCTGGCTGCGGGGCCTCGTGGAGAAGATCCGACGCTGGCCCATGCTGGAGGGCAACCTGGTTTCCCGCGACGGGAAGGCGACCGCCCTGCTGGTGCGATACGACAGGGACCTCGAGGAGGCCCAACGCCGGGAGATCTACCACAGGCTGCTCGCAAGCATTCGGACGATTCCTTCCCCGGACCAGCAGGTGTTCGTGGCCGGGATGACGTCCATCGAGGTGTGCATCTCCGAGGCGATCAGCGGCGACATGGAGCGGCTGATTCCTCTCGTCTACCTCTGTGTGATCCTGTGCCTGTGGCTCTCCTTCCGGAGGCTTCTGGGCGTGCTGCTTCCGCTGCTGACCGTGGTGGTCTCCACGCTGTGGACCATGGGCCTGATGGCGCTGCTGAAGCTTCCGTTGAACACGTTGACCGGCACCCTGCCCGTGCTGCTCACGGCCGTGGGTACGGCCTACACGATCCACATCCTGTTTCACTTCCTGCACAATGCGCACCGGTCGTCGGACCGAAACGAGGCCCTCGTCCGGGCCGTGTTTCAGGTCGGCTATGCCGTTCTCATGGCGGGGCTGACGACGATGGGCGGGTTCGCCTCCCTGGGCGTCTCTCAAGTCGTGCCGATCCGGCAGTTCGGGCTCTTCGCCGCCTTCGGGACGGGCGTTGCCCTCCTGAGCAGCGTCACCCTCATCCCGGCGGTTCTGGCGGTCTGCATGGGCAGGATCCGCCTGGGGATGGTTCCTGCAACCGGCTCGAAGAAGGGCGGCCTCGGAGGGTTCCTTCGCGGCTATGTCCGCTATGCGATGCGGCACCGGCGTGCCGTCTACGCGCTCAGTGTCCTTTTCGGGGTCGCCTGTGTCGCGGGCACGATGCAGATCTACCCGGAAAGCGACTACATCACCCAGTTCAAGGAATCCACCTACATCCGGAAGTCGGACCGGATGATCAACAAGTATTTCAACGGCTCGTCGGTCCTGAACATCATCGTGGAGGGGGGCGAACCGGATGCGCTGAAGGATCCCGATGTGCTCAGGAGGATGGAGTCGCTGCAGCATCATGTGGAGAGGCTGCCCCACGTGGGGGGGACAACGAGCATCGTGGATTACCTGAAGCGGATGAACCAGGCCCTCCACGGGGACGATCCGGCCTTCTACCGGGTGCCGGAGACGCGGGAACTGGTCGCGCAGTGCCTCCTCTTGTACTCCATGTCCGGGGATCCGTCGGACCTGGAGGATGTGATCAACGATGAATACAGCCTGGCGTGCATCTCCGTGTTTCTCAAGACCGGAAGCACCCGGAACGCGGGCGCCATGATTCGGAACATCGAAACCTACAATCAAGAAAACCTCCGCCTCCCGATCCGCATGACCGCGGCCATGGTCATCGGAAAGGTGATCGATGACCTGACGATTCGGGGCCAGATCGAGAGCATCGTTACCTCCACAATCGTATGTTTCGGGCTGGTGGCCCTGATCCTGCGCTCTTTTGTCGGAGGCGTGTTCGGGATTCTGCCTCTCATCCTGTGCATACTCATCAATTTCGGCCTTCTCGGGTGGGCAGGGATCCCGCTGCAGACCGGCACGGCCCTCATCGGAAGCGTGGCGATGGGGATCGGCATCGATTATGCGATTCACCTTCTGAACATGGCGAGGATCAAGGGAAAAGAGGAAGAGGGGATCCGCAAGGCCATGGAGGCCACGGCGAGTACGGCGGGAACAGCCATCGTCTACAATGCGCTGGCCGTGGGGCTTGGGTTCCTGGTGATGGTCCTCGGCTCGTTCATCCCGGGGGTCTACTTCGGCGCCTTTATCACGCTGACCATGATCACCGCCTCGGTTGCCACGCTCACCCTTTTGCCGTGTCTGATCTGTTCCTTCCGTCCGCGCTTTCTGCAGAAAGAGTCGAGAGGCGAAACGACGGATTAGGGGTCAGGGATCAGGCCTTGCCTCCCACCGAGGGCTTCTTAGAACGCTGAAAGGAGTTCCCCCGCGGGCGGCTGTCTCATGTGCAGTCATCCCGGCCCGTGTGCGGAGCGCGTGCGAGCCGGGATCCGCAGGCTCCTCCGGAATGACGTAGCAAAGGCCTCTGAGCACTAGAAAGAGGACACAGGAAAGTGATAGCGGAAGCCCAGAAGCAGGCTCAAGGCGCTTCCGTTGTAATCATCCGAGCCTACGGCGAGGCCTCCGGCAGAGAAATCCATGTCCGCCTTGTTGTATTTCCAGGCGACTTCCGCATTGAGGGCCGCATGTTCGAAGAGCACGAAGAGGTCCGTGCCGAAGCCCGCCTTGATGGTGAAGGAATTGTCGATGTCGATCGCGCAGTCCTGCCCGCATGCCGCCAAATACGCGTCGTCTTCGCTGAAGGCGTTCAGGTTGTACCCGCCGGCGAAAAGGAAGTAGGGAGATATCGGCTGGGTTCGTTCGATGTGGAATTCGAAACGGATGAGCAGAGAAGTGGTGGAGGCCTTGCCGAGAGTAAGGTCCGCCTGGTCGAGTTTGTGCTGCTCCCATTCCGCTTCGAAACCCAAAGAGACGTTTTTGTGAAGATCGTAAACAACCACGCCGTTGAAGAGCGGCCCGATCTGCCCCTCAATGTTCAGGTTGTCCGCCGCATCCTGGGTGAGCATGGATGGGCCGCCCCGGAGCCCGGCACTCCACTTGTGGGTTGGTTCCTCCGCGTCCGCCCGGGCAGCGGCGAAGAAGAGGATGGAAAGGCCTAGCAGGCACGCATACGATTCGAAGACCTTGTATTTCATGGACGGCTCCCTTTGGGTCCTGCCCGATTGGTTTATAGTGTCTTTATCGGAAAGCCGCCCGAAATCGTTTAGTCCCGCCCCCAAAATGGGTTGGCAACCCTGTCGGCGGAACGGCTTGGCGGGCCACCTCGAGCGTCGAAAGGTTTCCGGAATTTCTTCCTCGTGGTTTTCGCGACGGGGATGCCCCTTGGTTTCTTGGGGGTTGGGCAGTTGGGCCAGACCCCTGACCCCCGATCCCGTGCCCCTGTCCACCCTGCAACCCCAGGCTGGTTCCAGCATCCTAAGAAGCAAAACCTTCCTTCAAGGGGGCAGACCTCGTGTACCTGGCCACGCAGATCAAGGAGGGGAAGAGACTCTACTTCATCCGCGAGTCCTACCTCGACGGAACTCGCTGGAAGAGCAGAGATCTTGTGGCCCTGGGCGATGATCCGGGCCGCTGGATCCACAGCCCTGCCAGCACGGCTTACTACATCGACGAGACGATCGAGGAGTCCCTTCGCGCCAAGGGGGTGGAGGCCGGCCAGGAGGATCTGGAAGAGGTCTTCTGGCCCTTCCTCGACCCCGCTGTCCGGCGGGTCATCCGGCGCCACTCGCCCCGGCGGCCCGCAAACACAGCGGCAAGAATCTCCGTGAGCGAACTTGCCGAACGGCAAGAGGGCCTTCACGGTTTCGACAAGCGGCGGCTTCATTTCCTGCGTTACGGGGCGACCGATCTGAGGAGGATGTCTCCCCGTCCCATGCGCGTCTACAACCGGCTGTTAGGCAAGTCCCGTGACGAGATCGAACAGATGATGGAAGGGATGGAGGCCTCTCTGCGGCTCCATGAGCGGAGGATGTACATCTATTTCATCTTCGACCTGCAGCGATTCTTCTCGAGCCCCCTGGCGGGGAGATACCCTCAGGCCATGGACCCGGACCGGATGGACGAAGCCTTCCTGGGCGAGGTATGCCGCCTCCAGGCCGACCCGGGGCTTTTCCCGGGAGAGGAACAGGGGGGCGGCCTCGATCCGGTCCTGGTGCGGTACGTCATCATGTACTTTGACAACGAATTCCAGGCGCCCCGCGCGGAATGGGACTATGCCCGGGACTTCATGCGTCGGCACCGGGGCCACGGCATTCCGAGGCGGCGCCGTCCGCGTCTGCCGCTGGAGGAGGCCTGCCGTCTGCTCGATATCGACCGGGGGATCTTCGAACGGCTCGGCCTCAAAGAGCTTGCTCAGCACTACAGGAAGAGGGCCCTCGAGTGCCATCCGGACCGCGGCGGCTCCCACGAGCAGTTCATCCGCCTGGCCCGGGCCTACAGGGACCTGCTGGCGCGGAAGATAGAAGGCTAGATCGCAAGCAGCAGATGTTGCGGAGAATGAATCTAATATCCGCAAGAATATCCCACCGTGACGCTGACACCCCGATTGACGAGGTCCCATCGGTAGGTGTCGCAGGAAAGGGCGCTCAACGGGTTGTCAGTGAGGAAGAGTTCATCTCCGGCACCCATCCCCGGGCTCGGAACCAGCAGTTGGATGTCGCTGATCTGGTTGTCCAGGATCGCCAGCCGATTACGGAGCCCGCCCAGGCGCTAGGGGGTGAGAAGGGTGGAAAGCTTCAGACGGTACTGCTCGGCAGTTCCTACACCTTCGGACCGCCGCAGGTAGGGCACGTCTGTGCCAGTTCCCTCGGCAGATTGAACTTCTTCTGGACGTACTCCATCTGCTCTTTGGGCAGAAAGGGCTTCCCGCAGCCGAGGCAGGGGAGGAGTTCGAACTCCTTGAACACGTTCTCGCGGCGCTGCTTGTACAGGACCCGCTTGTTGCCCTCGTCCACGATGTGGAGGCAGCGGGTCGGGCAGACGTAGACACAGGAACCGCACCCGATGCAGGTGGGCGAGGGCTCGTGAAAGGGGGAGACCATCTGCCGGGCGGGCCCGCGGCTGGAGAAACCGAGCGCCGAGACGCCCACCACCTGGTCGCAGACCCTCACGCACAGCCCGCAAAGGATGCAATCGTCTCCCGGTTCGCCCGCATAGCTGGGTTCCGTGACGCCGTAACGCGCTGCAATCTCCTGCACGGGCGCGGCATGCGGGTGGGCGGACAGGATCAGGTCCAGGACCGTCCGCCGCGCCTCGACGACCGTCTCGGATCGGGTGTCGACGTGCAGGCCGTCCCAAACCTCGTAGTTGCAGGAGGTCACGATCTTCGACCACTTCTTGCCGTCGGATGCCTCGACGATACAGACCCGGCAGGCCGCATAGGGCTCGACCGCGTCGTTGTGGCAGAGCGTCGGGATCACGATGCCCATGTCGCGAGCCGCGCGCAGGATCGTGGTTCCCTTCTCAACCGATGTGGTTCTCCCGTCGATCGTCACAGTGATTGCCATAGGTGAATCCTCTTCTCATCTATCCAGCTGGCGGCCCCAGAAAAGCCGTCATCCCCGCGAAAGCGGGGATCCACTGGCGCCGTGTGCTGAGGGATTCCCGCCTGCGCGGGAATGACGTGCAGTGTTCGGAGACGCCCTGGATGGGAGGCAGGGTCTGACCCCCGACCCCTGGTCCCTGATCGCCTCAGCCTTCTTTCCCTTTCCCCTTTGACCTTTTCCTCTTGACCTTTACTTCCTCTTCACCGCGTCGAACCTGCACACGTCGAAGCAGGAGCCGCAATGGATGCAGACGGCCTGGTCGATCTTGTGAACCTTCTTTTTCTGCCCGGAAATGCAGGAGACCGGGCACACGCGGGTGCAGGCCTGGCAGCCCGTGCACGCATCCGGGTCGATCGAATAGTGGACGAGCTTTCGGCAGGTAAAGGCCGGACATCTCTTCTCCCGGATGTGGGCCTCGTACTCGTCCCGGAAATACCGGATCGTGGTGAGGATCGGGTTGGCGGCCGTGCGGCCGAGTTCGCAGAGGCTCGCCGCCTTCATGGCGACGGCCAGCCGCTCGAGCTGCGCGATGGCGTCCTCCTTGCCCCGGCCTTCGCACACATCCGTGAGGATCCCCTTCATCCGGCGGAGCCCTTCCCTGCAGGGGGTGCACTTGCCGCAGGATTCCTCCTCGAGGAAGGTCACGAAATAGCGGGCGACATCGACCATGCAGTTGTCTTCGTCCATGACGATCATGCCGCCGGAGCCCATCATGGAGCCTGCCTTGGTGAGCTCGTCGAAGTCCACCGTCAGGTCGAGCATGTGTTCCGGCAGGCAGCCCCCGGAGGGTCCCCCCGTCTGGACCGCCTTGAAGCGCTTGCCGCCCGGGATTCCTCCTCCGATGTCGAAGATGATCTCCCGCAGGGTCATCCCCATGGGGACCTCGACGAGGCCCGTGTTGTTGATCTTGCCCACGAGGGAAAAGATCTTGGTCCCCTTGCTTCCCTTCGTACCCATCCGGGCGAACTTGTCCGCGCCGTCGAGGATGATCATCGGAACGTTGGCCCAGGACTCCACGTTGTTCAGGTTCGTGGGCTGGTCGAAGAGCCCCTTCTCGACGGTGTGGACATACTTGGCTCTCGGTTCGCCCGGCCTGCCCTCCAAGGAGGCCATGAGCGCGGATGACTCACCGCAGACAAAGGCCCCTCCCCCGCGCGAGATCTTCACGTCGAAGGAGAAGCCGCTGCCGAAGATGTTCTCGCCCAGGAATCCGTACTTGCGGGCGTCCGCAAGCGCCTTCGTGGCATGGGCCACGGCCAGGGGATATTCGTTCCTTACGTAGATGTACCCCTTCTGTGCCCCGATGGCGTAAGCGCCGATGATCATGCCCTCGAGGATCTTGTGGGGGTTGCCCTCCAGGAGGGAACGGTCCATGTACGCCCCCGGATCCCCCTCGTCCGCGTTGCAGATGACATACTTGACCTGCCCCTCGGCCTTCCGGCAGCTTTCCCACTTGCGGCCCGTGGGAAACCCGCCTCCCCCCCGCCCCCGAAGCCCGGAGAGCTTCACTTCTTCGATGATCTGTTCCGGGCTCATCCGGGTCAGGGCCTTCCAGAGGGCCTTGTACCCTCCCTGCGCAATGTAGTCCTCGATCGAGGTGGGGTCGATGACGAGGTTCTGCCCGAGAAGAAACCGGTTCTGAAGCCTGTAAAAGGGGATGTCGACTTCCTTGCGGATGGGTGTGCCCGTTTTCGGGTCCTTGTACAAGAGCCTCTCGATGACCTCGTTGGCGAGCAGGGTCTTCTCGACGATCTCCGGCACGTCCCCGGTGCGGATCTGTTCGTAGAAGATCCCCTCCGGGCTGAGGAGGACCATGGGGCCCCGTTCACAGAAGCCGTGGCATCCGGTGCTCTTCACGGCGACCTTCCCGGCAAGTCCCCGGGACTTGAGTTCCTTCTTGAAGGCCTCCACAACCTCCATGCAGCCGTAGGCCCGGCAGCCTGTGCCGCCGCAGAGCGTAAGGCATCGGGTGACCGCTCCCTGCTTTCGCTGGATGCTGTCTCGTAACGCGTCGAGCTGTTCGACAGAGCTTATCCGTTCCATGGCCTCTCCGGTTCCTTATCTTCTGGCCTTCTTTGCGGGCTGCTTCCTGGCTCTCCCCTTTGCCCGGGCCTTCTTCGGGGATGGCGCCGCCCTGGAGGATGCGGCCTTCCCGGTCTTCTTCGTTCCGGCCCCGCTCGTCTTCTTCCCGGTCGAGGCCGCCTTGCGCGCCGGGGCCTTCCGCTTCTTTCCGGGTGCCTCGGTCTTCTTCTTCGCCTCGCCCGGCGCGGCTTTTTCCGCCGCCTTCCGAGGTTCTGCCCCGGGCTCGATCTCCTTGAGCAGGCGTTCCGCCCGCTGGGGATTGAGCTTGCCCTTGGACTGCCCGTCCACCACGACGACCGGGCCCAGGGCGCATGCCCCGACGCAGTTGACGGTCTCGAGCGTGTATTGAAGATCCGGCGTGGTCTGTCCCGCACGGATCTTCAGGCCTCTTTCGAGGGCCTCCAGGATTCGGGGGGAGCCCCTGACGTGGCAGGCGGTTCCCATGCAGACCTGGAGTTCGTGTTTGCCCCTGGGGTCGAGGCTGAAGGCGCGGAAGAAGGTGGCCAGATGATAGATCCGGCTGAGAGGTATGTCCAGCCGCGCGGCCAGGATGGCCATCACGTCCTTGGGCAGGTATCGATAGGTGTGTTGAACGTCCTGGAGAATGGCGATAATGTCGGCGGGATCGTTCCCGTACCGTTGGAGAATGCGGCTCACTTCCTGGGTCACCATGTATCTGTTCCCCCTGTGGGCTTGGCTTCGGTCGAAGGAGGGCTACTTTTTCTTCGCTCGGACGCCATCCTTCCGCCCCTTCTTCGGCGCCGCTTTGGAAGCCTCGCGGCGGTCCGTGTCCTCTTCGGCGGTCATGCGGGCCTTGGCCCTGAGCCTTTCGAGATTTGCATGCACCCTCTTTTCGATGTATTCGAGGTCGTCCTGCTTCAGGTGCCGGAACCTTCCCTGGATTCCCAGGTAGTCCTTCAAGGGTCTCAGACGGCCCGGATCCACATTGAGGCTGTATTTGCCGTGATCCACTTCGTAGAGCGGGAATACGCCGGATTCGACGGCCAACCGGCCGAGCCGGATCGTTTCCTCGGTGGGGGAACGCCATCCGGTGGGGCAAACGGCCAGCACATGGAGGTAGGCGGGACCATCGACCTCGATCGCCCGCTTCACCTTGCGCACAAGGTCAAAGGGATAGCTCGGCGATGCGGTGGCCACGTAAGGGATCTCGTGCGCCGCCATGATTTCCGGCAGGTTCTTCTTCCAGGTCTTCTGTCCCTTGCTCATCCGCCCGGGCGGCGAGGTGGTCGTCATGGCGCCGAAGGGCGTGGAGGAGGAACGCTGGATGCCGGTGTTCATGTAGGCCTCGTTGTCCAGGCACACATAGACGAAGTTATGCCCCCTCTCCGCCGCACCGGAGAGCGCCTGGAAGCCGATGTCCGCCGTGGCGCCGTCGCCGGCGATCGCCATGACGCAGATGTTGCGCGTGGGCAGCGCACCCTTGCGCTCCAGGGCCTTCAGGCCCGCCTCGACCCCTGAGGCAACGGCCGCCGCGTTCTCGAAGGCCACGTGGATCCAGGGAACGTGCCAGGCGGTCTGCGGGAACGGAGAGGAGATGATCTCCGAGCAACCGGTTGCGTTCGCCAGGATCACGTTCCTGCCCGCGGCCTTCAGGATCTGCCTCAGGGCAACCGTCTCTCCGCATCCCTGGCAGGCGCGGTGTCCCGGCGAGAAATATTCCCTCGCGTCCAGGAGCCTGGGTACGTAGATGTTGAGATTTTCCATGGTCTACTCCCTTACCCCAACCAGCTCGTAATCACCGACCGGCCCGGGACGGCCGGGCCCCTGCAGGGCCTCCCTCAGCATCGCCTCGAAGTCCTCCACCCGCACATCCCGGCCCCCGAGCCCGACGACCTTGTTGATGATGCAGGGGCGGGGATCCTGGTCGTAGAACAGGCTGGCCACCTCGGCCGCAACCGGGTTGGTCGCTGCACCGAAGGAGATGGCTCGGTCCAGGACGACGATCTTCCGGGCCCCGCGCAGGGCCTGAAGGAGGTCCTCCGCCGGGAAGGGCCTCCAGAGCCTCAGCTTGACGAGCCCCACGGGCAGCCCCTGGCCCCGCATCCGGTCGATGGCCACGGAAGCGGTCTCTCCGAGGGCGCCCATCGACAGGAGCAGGACCTCGGCCCCTTCGGCCTTGTACGTCTCGACCGCCCGGTACCGACGCCCGGTCAGCTCTGCAAACTCCCGCCAGGCCTTGTCGATCATGGTCCGGGAGGCGCGCAACGCCTCCTCCTGCGCCTTCTTGACCTCGGTGTAGAAGTCCGGCATCCCGAAGTCTCCCATCGTTACCGGACGGTCCGGGTCCAGCCGGTTCACGGGCCGGAAAGGAGGCAGGAATCGGGCCACCTCTTCTTCGGCGAGCAGGATATGGGGCTCGATCACGTGGCTCAGGATGAACCCGTCCAGGTTGACGATGGCCGGAAGGCTGACCTCCGGGTCCTCGGCGACCCGGAAGGCGATCAGCACGTGGTCGAACGCCTCCTGTCCGTTCTCGACGAAGTACTGGATCCAGCCGCAGTCCCGGGAGGCCATGATGTCGCTGTGATCGTTCCAGATACTGAGCGGCCCGGAAAGGGCGCGGTTCGCCACGGTCATGACGATGGGAAGCCGCATCGAGGAGGCGAGAAACAGGATCTCGTGCATCAGGGCCAGCCCCTGGCTCGCGGTGGCCGTGAAGCTGCGGGCCCCTGCAGCCGAACTCCCGACGACCGCGCTCATGGCGCTGTGCTCGCTCTCGACGCAGACGAACTCCGCGTCCAGGTCGCCGTCGGCCACCAGCTCCGACAGGTGCTCGACAATATGGGTCTGCGGCGTGATCGGATAGGCCGCAATGACATCGGTGTTGGCGAGCTTGACCGCCTCGGCAACCGCGATGCTGACCTCCATTCCGACTCTCTTGGACATCAGCGGAACTCCTCTTCATCAACCATTTTGAAGCAGCTCAGCCCGAAGGTGGCCATGTAGCATTCCCGTGCGCACACGCCGCATCCCTTGCAGTAGTCGAGCAGAATGTCCGGGTATCCCTCGGCCGTCATGACGATCGCCGCGTCGGGGCAGTAAATGTAGCAGACGCCGCACTGAACGCAGTTGTCCGGCGAGAAGACGGGCCGCTGGCTCCGCCAGCCGCCCGTATGGTATTCGGACGCGTTGCCCGGATCCTCCGCCACCGCGCCGACGGGGATTTCCCTCCAGGTCCACGCCTTCGCTTTGCTGGTCAAGGCTTGACCTCCTCTTTCTCCGCCTGTTCGTACGCTGCCCGAAGGGCCTGTTCGTTCTTGGCCGCGATCAGGCCGAACCGGTGGCGCAGGGGCTCGGAAATGCTCTCGATATTCACGATCCCGGTGGCCCGGATCAGGGCGCCGAGCATCGTCGTGTTCGTGATCGGCCGACCGAGCTTTTCCCTCGCGATGTGGGTTCCGTCGACCGACCAGAGGGTGCCCTCGAAATGAAACCGTTTGGCGAGTTCCCTTGTGGGAGCGCTCGAGTTGACCACGAGGGTCCCGCCCGGCTTCAAGCCCTGGGTCACGTCCAGGATGTCCAGCAGGGAGGAGTCGAGCACGAGAACCACGTCCGGTTCGTAGATCTGGGACCGCAGCCGGATCTGTTCTTCGGCGACCCTCGAGAAGGCCAGAACCGGCGCTCCCCGTCGTTCCGGGCCGAAGCTGGGAAAGGCCTGGGCAAACTTGCCTTCTTGAATGGCGGCCAGGGCGAGGAGTTCGGCGGACGTTACAGCCCCCTGTCCTCCCCTGCCGTGAAACCGGGTTTCGATCATCGGAAACACTCCGTTTCAAAAGGGGGGAAAAAGCCGATCTTGCGGCATGAGTCTGCCGGTCTGAGGGTGCTTTGTCAAGGGTTTATGTAGGAATAGGAGCCGATTTCAACTCCATAACAATTTCGAGGCACGAGGACGATGCGTTCCCGCGATGCTCTACAGGTCCTGCCGGCCGCGGATGGCGTCCGACAGGGTCGCTCCGTCCGTATACTCCAGGTCCCCCCCGACCGGGATTCCCCGGGCGATCCGGGTCACCTTGACCTGGAAGGGCTCGATCCGCTCCTTGAGGAAGAGGGCGGTGGCGTCCCCCTCCACATTGGGGTTCGTGGCCAGGAGGACCTCCTTCACCTTTCCGGTTTTCAGCCGCGCGAGCAGCTCCTCGACGTAAATCTCGTCCGGCCCGATGCCCTCCAGCGGGGAGATCACACCGTGAAGGACGTGATACTTGCCGTGAAACGAGCCAGTCTTCTCGATTGCGTAAAGATCGTTCGGCTCCTCCACGACACAGAGGATCTCGTCCGTTCGGCCGGCATCCCGGCAGAAGCGGCAAGGATCCTCTTCCGTGATGTGCATGCAGACAGAGCACAGCCGGACCTTTTCCTTCACGTCGACGATCGCCTGGGCCAGGCCGCGGGCGTATTCCTCGGAGGAGCCCAGGATGTGGAAGGCGAGCCTCGAGGCGGACTTTTCCCCGATGCCCGGGAGCTTTGTGAGCGCATCGATAAGGCGTGTGATCGGATCCATAAGCGACGACCCCGGGTCACACCAGGCCGGGGATCGGAAGGCCGCCCGTTACCTTTGCCATCTCTTCGGCCACCATTTCCTGCGCTTTTTTCAAGGCCTCGTTTACGGCGGCCGCCACAAGGTCCTGGAGCATGTCCACATCATCGGGGTCCACGACCTGCGGCTCGATCCGAACCGACAGGACCTCCTGCTTTCCGTTCGCCGTGACGGTCACCATCCCGCCGCCCGCAGAGGCCTCCACGGTCCGGGACGCCATCTCCTCCTGGATCTTGAGTATCTGCGCCTGCATCTTCTGGGCCTGTTTCATCATCTGGCCCAAGCCACCCACCTTCTTCATTCCTTTCCCCCTTTTCTCCCTCAGCGGTTAGCTCTTAGCTCCTCGCCACAACCCCTGGTACTGGGCCCATCAGGGGGCAGCCGGGCGGGCTAACTAATAGCTAACAGCCAAGTTCCCGTTTCCGGCACGGCACGGCGCGCTACGGGTCGGTCTCCTCCTTCTCGTCTTTCTCCGAGCCGAAAAGCTTCACGTCCAAGATCGTTCCGTGGAAGACCTCGAGGGCGGCCCTGACCGTCTGGTCCTCCCGCGCTTCCTCGATCGCGAGCTGCCGGGAAGGCCCGGCCTGCGTCCCTTCCGGCTCAGGGGGCTTTGCCTTCTCGTCATTCAGGCCTTTGGCCGCACAGAGCCGGAATCGCATCTTCTCTCCAAAGCACTCCCTGGCGCTTTTCTCGAAGACCGCCTGCGTGTCCCTGTCGCCGAGCCGATCGTGCAGGAAGGAGCCGTCCTCGCAGAAGACCTTGAGCGAATCCTGGCTCACCTCCCACTTGGCGACGCCCTGGAGCAGGGCCGCCGTCATGGCCCTCTCCTTGCGGACCGTTTCTACAAAGAACTGCCATGCCTCGGGGGCGTTCCACGGGATCCGGGGCGCAAGGGGCGCCTCCTGGATCGCGGGCCTCGCCTCGTTCCTTTGCGGGGCCTCCGGTTCGCCGCTCCGAGCCGGCGCCGCAGGCATCCTCGGCTTCCCGAACGGAGGCCCGGCGGAAGGCGAACCCGGGCCCGCGGGCCGGGCGATCGTCGATTCCTCGGAGGCCGCCAGCTTCTCGAGAATCTTCTCCAGGGGTTCCAGTCGGCTCAGGCTCGCCATCTTGATCAGGGTAATCTCCAGGCCCGTCCGCGGCTGGCTCGACCGGAGGATGTCTTCCTCGGCCTTGAGCAGGATGGAAACCAGTCGCCGCAAGTCCTCCGGGGTGGCCTGCCCCGCCTGCTCCTTCAACTCCTGGATTTCCGCGTCGGTCACCTCCAGCATGGACGAGGGATCGGGAAGAAGCCGGGCCACCAGGAGGTTTCGGAAGTGTTCGACCAGGTCCCGGTAGAACGGGTCGATGTCGCAGCCGGATCGGTGAACCTCTTCCAAAGCCTCCAGGCACTCTCGGGGGTCCTGTGCGAGGACGGCCCTGGAAATCCTGTAGAAGTGCTCTCTTCCGGCGATGCCGAGAATATCGGCAACGGCTTCTTCCGGCACCGAAGGCCCGCAGGAGGACACGATCTGGTCGAGCAGGCTCTGTGCGTCCCGCATGCTCCCGTCGGCCGCCTTGGCGACGGCGGCGAGCGCACGGTCGTGGATCTCGTACCCCTCCGACCGGGCGATCTCCTGAAGCCGCTCGAGGATCTTCGCCCTGGGGATGCGACGGAAGTCGAAGCGCTGACAGCGGGACTGAATGGTCTCCGGGACCCTGTGGGGCTCGGTGGTGGCGAAGATAAAGACCACGTGGTCGGGGGGCTCCTCCAGGGTCTTGAGCAGGGCGTTGAAGGCGCTCTTGGAGAGCATGTGCACCTCATCGATGATGTACACGCGGCGCTTGCCGGGCCGGGGCAGGTACTTGATGTTCTCCCTGAGCTCGCGGATGTCGTCCACGCTCGTGTTGGACGCTCCGTCGATCTCGTAGACATCCAGGCTCCGGCCCTCGTCGATTTCCCTGCAGGCAGAGCATTCATTGCAGGGCTCCGGGGAGGGCCCGCGGTCGCAGTTCAGGCATTTGGCCAGGATGCGCGCGGCCGAGGTCTTTCCCACCCCCCGAGAGCCGGAAAACAGGAAGGCATGGGCCACGTGGTCCGTGCGGACCGCGTTCTTCAGCGTCCGGGCGATGAACTCCTGGCTGACCATCTGGTCGAAGGTGCGCGGCCTCCATTTCCGGGCCAGGACGAGATAGGACATGAACGAGGGATCCTCAGGGCGGCCGTTGGAAAATGCCCATGGGCGTGCTTTCTACAAGAAAAGGGCCTGGCCATGCACCCAATCTCGACGTCGATCAACAGGGCGGAAGCGAAAAGGACAAATCAAACCAGGAGGTTCCACGGCACCCAGACGAAACTGCCTACCGTTGCTTCCTTCCGGACCTGGCGGGGTTCGGCAGCCGTCTGTCGCGTGGGTCCCAGTCATCAACTTTGCCCCCTGCGCTCGGTCCCCTACCAACCAGGCGCCTCAAAAGGGCATTCGACCCCGCATAAGCGGATTTCGGGTAAAGGGCACCGCTAGTTCCCCGTCTAGCATGGCCAAGCTTTTCCTTGGGACCTGGCAATGGCGGAGAGAGAGGGATTCGAACCCTCGAGGCGGCTTTTGGGCCGCCTACACGATTTCCAATCGTGCTCCTTCGGCCAACTCGGACATCTCTCCACGTGGCAACATGTTATGAGATTCGGGAGGTTCTTGTAAAGGGGAGGGCGATGGAATCCAGGACATCCGAGGGATCGGCGCTGCCGTACCGCCCGGCCCATGCCGTGTGGTCTCGGAGTCCGGGCCTCGCCTTCTGCTCGATGAATTCCCGCACCCGATTCACCGTTGTCGTTGGCTCGGAGCCTCCCGAACCCTCCTGCTCCTTTCCGATGATGGCGATCCTGAACTCGAGCAGGCCGAGCAGGGCAACCGCCTCTTCGAGCAGCTTCCCGGCACAAAGGCCGGGGATTCTCGGATCCGCCTCGAAGGGGGGAAGAGCGGGCTGCCCGTCGCCCCCGCCGGATTGCAGCCTCCCCTCGGCAGACTCCAGAAGGCATCGAAGCTCTTCCAGTTCCCCCAGGACATCGGAGAGCCTTCCAGCCTGGGTTTCGAGGGAAGACTCGTTCATGAGGTAATCCGCAACCGGCGTTGCCTCCTCGCCGCCGGGAGACGAGAGCCCATCCTGGTAGGCGAGACACTCCTCCTCGTTCTTGCAGAAGGACCTCCCCTTGGGGTTCGTGGAAAGGCATTCCGCGCAAAGAGGCCGTTCGCAGTAGCAGCAGGTCCCGGCGGCTTCCCTGTCCGGGTGGCGGCGGCATCGGAGTTCCATCCAACAGCTCCCTTGGCGTGTTTCTTCGGGGGAAAGAGCATGGCCACGTACGAGGAAATCTTATTGCAGGTGCGGGGGAAAAGACAACAGGGGCGGCCCGTGTGGGGCACGTCGTCGGGCGCTCGTCCGCGAGAAGAAATCGGGCCTGCCGGCACCCGGTTCCGGCAGGCCCTTTGAAGAGCATCCTATCCCTATCGAGAACGAGTCCCTTATCCTCGCAGCCCCTTCTGCCGCCGCAGCCTTCTCTTCTGGTAGAGTACGGCTCCGATGGCCGGCAGGAAGAGGGTGATTACATATCCGATGGCTGTCGCATCCAGACCGCGCCCGGAACCTCCTTGGATTGCGACCGAACAGCCCCCCCCTCCGTCGTCCGACTGTACCCGCACCGGAGGCGTGGGGGGCTCGCCCTGATCCGGTTCGCCGGGAAGGACGATCACCTGCACGGTTGCGGGAACGCTGGCGGCATCCCCGTCGTGGACGACGAGCGTGAAGGTCAAGGTCCCCTCCGCCACGGCGTAGAACCCTGCCGCGGCCTGGTCTGCGTTCTCGAGCATGACCTGGGGGCCGCCGGTCTGGGACCAGCTGAAGGAGAGCGGATCCTGGTCCGGGTCATGGCTTCCGGAGCCGTCCAGGGTGACCCAGTCTCCCTGCTCCACGGGGTCGACGCCCTCGATCACCGCGACAGGCACGCGATTTGTCGGGCTCTCGACGGTCACTCTCACCCGGTCCGGGGAACTCGCAACCTGCCCGTCCCGGACGATCAACTGGAACTCGTAAAGGCCTGCCGCGCCGGCTACGAAGCTTGCCTGCGCCGTGTTCGCCCCCTGGAGCGTGACCGACGCCGGGCCCTGGACCTGCGACCAGGTATAGGAGATCGGGTCCCCGTCAGGGTCCGAACTCGCGGATCCGTCCAGGGTCACCGTATCGCCTGCCGTCACGGTCTGATCCCGACCGGCATCCGCGCGGGGCACGCGGTTGGCCGGGGCGTTCACGGTTACCAGGACCTGGTCCGGGGCGCTCGAGAGCTTACCGTCGAAGGTCACGAGCTGGAACACGTATACGCCCTGCGATTCGGGGGTGAAGGCGGCCGTCGGGCTGTTGGCTCCTGTCAGGAGGACCGGCGCCCCTTCCATCTGGGTCCACGTGAAGCTCATTGCATCCCCGTTCGGGTCGGCCGATCCGGATCCGTCCAGGACGACCGGGGTGCCGGCAACCACTTCCCGATCCGCCCCTGCGTCTGCGGCGGGCGCCACGTTTCGGATGACGACGTTCACCTCGTCGGGAAGGCTGGACAGGCTTCCGTCCCTGACGATGAGTTCGAAGACATACGTTCCGGCCGTCCTGCCGAGGAAGGCCGGGCTCACGGTGTGACTGTCCGAAAGGGACACGGTCGGGCCGCTCTTCTGCGTCCAGGTGTAGCTCAGCAGGTCCCTGTCCGGGTCATGGCTTCCGGAGCCGTCCAGAGTGACCACCGTGGGGTCCAGTACCTGATCCGCCCCGGCATTGGCCACCGGCCTGGAGTTGCCGTTGAGGGGATCCATGGGATAGGGGTCCCGGCCGTCCGGCGTCCCGTCACCGTCGGAATCCCCTTCCGTGGGATCGGTTCCGGCATTGAACTCTTCGAGGTTTGTCAGTCCGTCTCCGTCCGGATCGCCTTCCGCGTCGTCCGGTTTGAACGGGTTCAGGCCATGGGAGGTCTCCCAGGCGTTGGCCATGCCGTCGCCGTCGGTATCGTTCGGGGAACCGTCCAGGTAGACCACGATCTGGTCCGAAGGGTCGGACATGGGGCCCACGCGGCCGAGCGCGTCCTCGGCCTCCACCTGAACCACATAGGTTTTCCCGTCCTGAGCGGCCACCTGGCAGTTGGATGCGGCTGCCTGGTTCTGAAGCACGAACGGCTGACCGTCCACGGAAACGTATACATTGTAATGGTCGACCGAGCCGGATGCCGCGCTCCAGCTGAAGGATAGAGTGGACCGGTTGGTGTACGTGACGGCCTCAGCGGGAAGCGCGCCTGTCGCCGTCAGCGTCCCGAGGATTCCGCCCAGGAGAAGAAATCGAATTGCGGAAAATCGCTTGTGTGCCTGCATGTAGGAATTCCTCGTCTCGCCCTGCGGGTTGATCCCAGCGATGCCGCATTGCCCGTTGTGCAAGGGTTATGCCACAATCAGGGAATGCGGTTGGCGGAGCCTCTCGAGCCTATCTGTTTGGTATTGAATGGTTTTTTGTCATTCCGACGGGGTGGCTTTCAGTAGAATCAAATCGGGGGTTACAAATGTGTAAGGAGAGCGTCAGGCTTCTGACGGAGAACGTATTCGTCGCAAATGGGGCAAGCTCGAAACGCAAGGGGCGAAAGCGGGGTAAAAAATACCCCTCTCCCTGCACCCGAGCTTGATGGAATTGGACAAGGATGACCGGTGCAGGGAGAGAGGAAAAGCGCGTCTCTGAAGTTTCGAATGTAATACGATGAGACGCTGTCGCAGGAGAAAAAGTTCCGGCGGTTTACTGGATGTATCCGAGGGATTTGAGTTCTTCGGCCGACTGCGGGTCGAGCTTGACCTTCTCGCCCGCCAGCAGGCTCTGCTCCATGCTTCTTCTTGCGTAGTCGAGGTAGTTTTCGAGGCCCTTCAGGACGGGTGCGGGCCACTCGGACCGGACCGACGCCAGATTCTTCGTCTCCGCCGGATCCCTCTGGAGGTTGTAGAGTTCCCACCGGTCGGATGTGGCATCGTAGATGAGCTTGGAGCCGGCCGCGCGGTTGGCGTAAAGCTCCGCCTCCCCGAGGTCCGTCTGGCTGAAGGCGTCGCGGTAGGGGATGCTCTGCTCGCCGGCCTCCCTCAGGCTGGGCAGAAGGCTCAGGCCTTCGAAGCCGTCCGGGAGCTTGCCGGTGCCGCCGAGATCGAGGGCGGCGACGATCGTGGGGACGAGGTCGATGAGCTGCACCGGCTGCCTCACGCGAAGCCCCGCGGACCGGGAGCCGGGCCACTTGACGATGAAGGGCACGAGGAGCTGTTCGTCGTAAAGCGTGAATCCGTGACCGAAATAGCCGTGCTCCATGAACTCCTCGCCGTGATCGCTCGTGACCACGAGGAGCGTGTTCTCCCATAGATTGCGCTGCCTGAGCGCCTCGAAGACCCGGGCCAGCTCGCGGTCCACGTAAGCGATCTCACCGTCATAGAGGGCGATCAGGTGGTTCCGGTCGGCCTCGGTCAGCCGGTCCTGGTGCGCCAGGAAGTTGTCCGTCCTGCCGTTGATCGGCCCGTCATAGCCCGGATCGAAACGGCTCCGGTAGGGCTCGGGAGGCACATAGTCGGCGTGCGGGTCGTAATAGTGGAGGAAGAGGTGAAAGGGTTCGTCGGGGCGCCCGTTGATCCAGCGCACGGCCTCGTCCGTTGCGTGTTCCGCGATGGCGCTGCTCCCGAGGGCCTGCAGCGTGTCGAAGCCCTGCTCGAACCCGTAAATGTCGGTCAGATACAGGATGGTCGTGATGGCGTGGGTGGTGTATCCCTCGTTCTTGAGAATCTCGGCCAGCGTGGTGATCCGCTTCTTCAGTTTGGTGCCGCCCACCAGCACGCACTGATGGGAAGCCGGGGTGAGGGAGGTCATCATCGAGACATGGGAAGGCAGCGTCCAGGGCGAAGAGGAGGCCGTGGCCTCGAAAAGGGTTGCCTCCTGGGCGAGGCGGTCCAGGGTGGGGGTCGTCTCCCTGCCGTAGCCGTAGCAGCCCACGTGGTCGGCGCGTAGCGTGTCCACCGAGACGATGATGACGTTCGGCTTCCCCTCCAGGGCCCTTCGGCTGACCTGCCGCGCGTGCCGGGCGGCCGCGTTCGCCGAAACGAGGACGACCAGACCCAGCGCGGCGGCCGCCCAGGGCAGGGGGCGCAGCCGAACGGCGAGGCGTTCGATGCCGGCCGGAGGCCGGATGGCCTCCCCGGAGAAGAGGCCGGGCCGCAGCCGGGCGAGGATCCGGATCGCGCCCCATGCCGCGAAGCAGCCGAGAGAGAGCGCAACCAGGCCGAGAGCGAGGAGCACGAGGCCGTAGTCGGCCGGGTTGGTCGCCAGGAATCCGTAGACCCCCCAGAAGCTCTTCCGGAAAGGCTCGATCAATTGCTCGATGTTCGCGGCCGGCAGGTTTCGCTGGAGCTGGGCGAGATGCCCGGCGACCATTTTCCTGCCGACCAGGTAGAAGATCGCGTTGGAACCGGCCACGAGGGCCGCGATGGTGACGGTCATGCACAGGAGGGCGAGGGCCGCCTTTCGGGCCGATCGCGTCACCCGGCGGAAGGCGGCGAAAAGGAGCAGGGCCAGCAGGAACCCGAAGAGAAACTTCAGGAACCATGCGTTCACCTCCTCGACCAGGGTCAACGCGACGAGGGTGCCGAGGCCCTGGTCGGAGTACTGATGGGCTCGAATCTGGGCGAGGCCGGACAGAAGCCCGGCGAGAACTCCGAGGAAGCCTGCGATCAAAAGAGCCTTCAAGATGGAGAGCATCCACGACCCCTTGGCTTGGCCCATAATATCGATCTCCTTCGGCGAACTGCCGCGGCTGGGCCGCGGGCGAAGCGGCGAGCTTGCTCGCCGTGACGACCGTCGGATCAAGCCGCCTGATGGACGGCGCTATGCGCCGGCCTCAGGCGGCCGCTCCAGCCGCGGCAGATGGCACGGCGCGAAGCGGCCGTGCCATCTTGTTTTCAGCGGATTTTTCATGATAGCAGAAGGCTTGAGCGAACCCAAAACGCGGGCGTATTCGCCTATCTTTTCCTTGTCCTTTTGCTTACAATGCCTTGCAAGGAATCGGGATCGGCTTCCGGGCGGGCTTCGGCAGGCGGGCAGGAGACGTGATGCAGCCAGGTTCCAGGTGGTACGAGGCGTGGCCGTTCTGGATCCTGGGTCTTCTGGCCGCCCTGGCAAGCAGGCTCCCCTTCTGGGCGAGCCTGGCGGAGAGGATCACCTCCCGCACCCCTCCGCCGGACCGACCGGAGTTCGTGCACGCGTTGGTGAGACAGCCTTACGTAACCGAACTCCTCGAGAAGATGTTCCGGCTGCCCCTGCTCGTCTCGGGCATTGCGCTTTTCGTCGTGCCCGCCCTGGGCCTCTGGGTTGCGAGGCGGGCCTGGCGGGAGGGCGGCTGGGGCGGAAAGGGCGCTGCGGCCAAGGCCGCCGCATTATACCTCTTCGTCCTTCTTCTGCTTCTTTTCTCCCACTTCGGCATCCACCAGAACGTCGCCATCTCCCCGGATGAGCACCTCTACCTCTATCAGGGCGAACTCTTTTCCACGTTCCGCCTCTACGAGCAAGCCCACGAGGAGCCCGAGTTCTTCAAATACGCGTTCGTGGCCGCCCATGAGGGAAAGGAGTTCAGCATCTTCCCTCCGGGGTTCGCGATGGTCCTGGCCGTGGGGTACTGGCTCCGTGTTCCCTCGATCCTGCCGGTCCTGATCGCCGCCGTGGCGCCCGTGCTGGTCTTCCTGCTCATGGCCCGGCTGGGCAGGCCGAAAACAGGGTTGCTGGCCGCCGCGCTGCTCGCCCTGAGCCCCTATTTCTTCATCATGGGAGGCACCTTCTTCTCCCATCCCTTGAGCCTGGTCCTCGTTCTGCTCTTTGCCTATCTCGCGGCCGGGGTCTCGGAGAGGACCGGGCCCCTGAAGTATCTCCTGCTCGGGCTTCTGGGCTCCTTCGTCGCCCTGGTGCACCATCTCGACGTGGTTGCGCTCGTGCCCTTCGGCGTTCTGCTTCTCGCCCGTCTGTGGCGGACAGGCGTCCATCGCATCCGGTCGCTCGCCTGCCTCGCTGCGGGGGGACTCCTCGTCGCGGCGCTTGAGCTGGCCTACCATTGGGCGATCCTCGGAGACCCGCTGGGGCAGCCCTACATCGTTTACTGCGGGCAGGGCAACTACCTGGCGGACATCCTGGAGGATGCGGACCTTTTTCACCCGCTCCAAGCAGGCGCCTTGAAAAAAGGGCTCGGCCTCATGATGACCCGCCTGGCCGTCCTGAACCTCGTGCTCTTCCCCATGGGCCTCCTCCTGGCCTTGCCGTGGTTCCTCGGGAGGAAGCACCCGGTTGAGTGGTGCATGTTCTTCGCCGTTCTGTTCACCCTGGCCGTCTACGTAGCCTACAAGCCCGAAGGGGGCTGGGAGCTCGGGCCCCGCTATTACTTCCACCTGGCCGGGTTCCTGGCCGTCGCCGTCGCAGAGGGGTTGCTGTGGATGGACCGGCGTCTCCTCCGGGCCTTTCCCCGCAAGGGCAGGGCCCTCGTGACGGGGCTCGTCCTTCTCGGGATCTCTCTGAACGCCGGGATCGTGGCCGGCAGGGCCCTGTACATCCGGACCTTTGTCGACCTGCTGCGCCTTCCCTACCGTCTCGTAGAGGAGCAAGGCGTGGAGAAGGCGCTGGTCTTCATCGATGTGAAGGGGCTGCCCCGCTCCTTCAACTGGGGCAACTACTTCTGGACGCGCAACCGCCCGGACCGCGACGGGCCGGTCGTCTTTGCCAACGATCTCGGCGAAAGAAACCACGCCTTGGCGGCGGGCTTTCCCGGCCGCGAGCCCTTTCGCCTGGAGATCGATCTGGCGCGCTTCGGTTGCGACGACTTCAAACCGCGGCTCGAGCCTCTGCAACCAGGGGGCGAAAAGCCCTTTCCGGACCCGGAGACCTGAGGAGGAGGGCCACGGCCTTGTCGAAACGTCTCCCTGGGCTTGCCCTGTACGGCCTGCTGGCCGCGGCCTTGCTCTATGGCGGTTGGCTTCGGTTCGACCGTGTCACGGACCGGGAGCCCTTCATTTCGGACGAGGCGGACTACATCGGCGAGGCCCTTTTCCTGAAGTCGGCGGCCTGCGCCCTGCTCGATTCCGCGCGGCTCTTTCTCGAGGAGCGGAGGTCCGGCGAGGATCTCTGGAAGAAGGAAGAGCAGGCGCGCGCCTTCCAGGAGGCCCTGCAGGGTCACCCTCCCGCCATGGGCCGGCCCGGGCACGTCATCTTCATCGCCCTGGCCATGGGCATCGTGCGAGACCCGATCGCGGCAGCGCCGGCCACCGCCGCCGTGTTCGGAACGCTTTCGATCGTGCTGGTCTTCCTGCTGGGCAGGGGGCTCTACCGACCCTGGGTGGGAGCCCTGGCGGCGGCCTTCCTGGCCGTCTCTCCCTATCATGTCTGGTACAGCCGGTCCGGGTTTGCGGAGGCGGATACCGTCTTCTTCCTCCTGCTCACCCTCTGGCTCTATCTCCTCGGCCACAAGCGCTCGAGTTCGTGGCTCGCGGCCGCCTCCGGCCTTGCGGCCGGAATCGGGTTCGTGGTGCATCACCGGTTCGCCCTGTTCCTGGGCTTCCTGTGGTTCCTGGAAGGCTTCCTCGCGGTCACCCGCAGGGGCCCGGAAACCAGGGCGCGCCTGGGGCGGTTCTGCCTGCTGAACGTTGCGTTCCTGCTCCCCATCCTCTCGATCGAGGCCGTGTACCATGTCGCGCTGGTGGCGTTTCAGGCCGCCGGGCAGGTGATGCCCGCCGCAACCTATTTCACCCAGCTTCTCGTCGTCTCCACCTACATCCGGTACAACAATCTGATCCCCTACCGCCATTTCTTCGAATGGCAGAACTTCCTCACCTACCCCTACCTGCTCTGGATCGTCGAAGGACCGCTGGTGTTCGTCTTCTTCGCGGGCGGGGTGGCGAGCCTGGTCCGGCGCCGCGGATTTGCCGGGCTCATCGTGGGGCTTCTTCTCGTGGGCCCGATCCTGTTTTACAGCTACATGGACGCCAGCGCGCGCTTCATCTCGGTCTCGATTCCGTTCCTGGCCATTGCGGCCGGGCTCTTTCTTGTGGAGGCCGTTGCGTGGGCCGGGCGCATGGGGGCGGCCCAGCAGAAGGGCGCGTGCCTGGCTGCAGGGGCCCTCATCCTGCTGCAGGCCGGAATCGGTCTGCAGCACACGCGGAAGATGCTCGCGTGGGAGGCAGGCTACCGGGAGGCCTTTGCCTGGATCCGGGCTGCGAGCGAGGGCGCCCCGGCCCCGCCGAGGGCCATCTGCAGCTATCCGCATTTCTCGCAGCTCTACCTGGGCAGGCAGGGGTCGGCGAAGATGCCCTCCTCGGAGGAGAAACTGCGGGCGCGCTACGAGGAAGGGTTTCGGTATGTGGTCCTCGCGGACTTCCTGCTCTACTATCTCAAGCGCCTGGAGGCCCCGGCCCTCGCCCGGCTTCCGGTCGCGGAGGCCGCAAAGGGCTCGGCGGACCTGGCCGGGAAGATCGCGAGCGGGCAGGCGCCCGTTCACGTCGTTCCCTGCAGCTTCTGCCTCTGCCCGATGAACATCCTCGAGATCAACCTGCAATTCAGGGAGTCGCTGCGGTTCATGGAGTCGGCGCCCGCCCGGGGCCTGGGCCCGATCCGCATCTACGACCTGGCGACCTACTTCTCCCCGGAGGACGGTTGAGGCATCGCGCTCCTTGCCCGATTCCGTAACCTCAGACAGGCAACCGTGACAAGAACAACGCCCAGAACGAGCGCGAGCATCTCTCCGAGGGCAGGCCCGCCCGCCAACGGAGCCGGCTGCGCCGTCGACGCAGCCGCCGTCGCGGCGCAGGAACCTCCGCAATCGTCTCGGCCGCTGCAGTCCTCGTCGATTCCGTTGCACTCGATCTCGGCGGCCCCGGGATGGATGCCCGGATCGGAGTCGTTGCAGTCCAGGGGCGCGGGGCACCCGGTTCCCTTGTAATACCCGTCCTCATCCTCGTCCATGCAGGAGGCCGCACGGAAGATCTCCGTGTCCGCGCCGTCGTACCCCTCCCAGACCACGAAGCCGTTGCTGTTGATCTGCGGCAGAATGTCCTCGTAGGCGTTTTCCGTGACCCGGAAGCTGCTCGTTCCGTTATAGAGGAAGATTTCCGTATCCGAACCCTCGTCCATCTCCCAGACCACCCAGCCGTTATCGTTTATCTGCGGAACCATGTCCGGGTACGTATTGTTCGTGATCTGGATGGTACTCGATCCGTTGTACAGGAAGATCTCGGTGTCGAAGCCGACAAGCCCCATCCAGACCACCCGGCCGTTGTTGTTCAGGTCGGGGAGGAAGTCGTCATAGGAGTTGTTGGTGATCTTGGTCGTGCTCGCCCCGTCGTACAGGAAGATCTCCCAGTCCGAGCCGTCCTTTCCCTCCCAGACCACCTGCCCGCTGTCGTCGATCAGAGGCGTTTCAAAGGAAAACGTATAGCCGTCGTCGTAGGAGTTGTTGGTGATCTTGGTCGTGCCCGTCGCGCTGCTGTAAAGGAATATTTCCCAGTCCGATCCGTCCCATCCTCTCCAGACCACGTCCCCATGGTTATTGATCTGCGGACACATCTCCGTGGACGAATTGTCGGTGATCTGGATCGTTTCCGTCCCGTTATAGAGAAAGATCTCCATGTCCGAGCCGTCGTTTCCCATCCAGACCACCCAGCCGTTGTCGTTGATCTGGGGCAGCATGTCCGTACAGGCGTTGTCGCTGAGCTGGATGGTCCCGGACCCGTCATGGAGAAAGATCTCCATGTCCGAGCCGTCGTCCCCTTCCCAGACCACGTCGCCGCTTCCGCTGATCCTGGGCCCCAGATCGTCATGGGAATTGTTGGTGAGGCGCGTTATGCCGGTTCCCTTGTATAGAAAGATCTCTTCGTCCGAGCCGTCGTTCCCCTGCCAGACCGTCCATCCCATGGCGTTCAGACGGGGCTGCCCGTCGGGATAGGCGTTGTCGGTCAGCGGGAACGAAACGTATTCGGCGAGGGAAAGGGGTGAGAAGGAAAGGACGGCCGAAAGACAAAGCAGGGCGATCAAGGCACGTTTTCTCATCTTTCGTTCCTCCTCTCTCCATGACGCAAGACAAAAAGGGCCATACCCAACAAGGATATGGCCCCTGTCATTCCCGTCTCGACGATGCTTCCCTGCCTGCCCGGAGGCTCTGTCAGGCGGGAGGTTCCGGCACAGCCCCGCAAACCCCCTCTTCCGTCGGAGGCTCTCCGAAGTCGCATTCACCCAGGCAGTCTTCCTGCTCGGCGCAGGCAAGGCCCTCGCTTCCGTCCTGGCACGTGCCCAGGTAGCCCATTTCCGGGATGTGAAGGCAGAAGTCCGGAAGGGTGATCCATTCCCGCGCCCACTCCGGCACCCATTCCGGTATCATTGCCGCGAGCCGTTCGCACTCGTCCTGGACCGTGACCGCCATGTTGCAGACCAGGTCGCGGCCCTGCCACGATCCGACCTCTTCGCACCAGCCGTCCTGGTTGTCGTAACACACGACGATGGGTTCGAAATCGCTGCAGCCCATCGCGATGGCCGCAACGGCCAGAAACGTGACGCCAAGCATCGTTCTTCTCATCGCATTCCCTCCCGGTTAAAATAATACGTGAAATATTATTCTATTTGATATAGATAACCCGCCCGGGCCCTCCTTGTCAAGAAAAAAAACGCCAGGGGGGGTAACCCTTCGGGGAAGGGCTGAAATGAATACGCCGTGGACGTGCCGTTGCAATGCTCTTTTTGTTTTGAACCGTTTTGTGCTACAACCCTGCCGGGCTGCCCCTGCGCGGGGGAGGACCGCTTGACGGACGGGCAGGCAGACCCGAGTTCCAAGGCGTTTCACGTGGGGAAAGAGCGAGTCCCGGGATTCCTGGGACCATTCCCCCGGGAGGGTACGATGTCCCTGGAAAGCGCAAAGGCCTTTGTCCAGCGCATGAAGACGGACGGAGAATTTCGCAGACGCATCGCCGAGGCGGAATCCCCGGAAGTCAGGAAGCGGATCCTGAAGTACGAGGGATTCGATTTCACGGAAGAGGAACTGGCTTCATTGAAAGACGAGGTCAAGAGGTCCATGCTTTCCTGACCCTTCGTTCAAGGCCTGCTCCGCTTGGACCGGCCCGGGCGTGAAGGTCCGCGTCCGGGCCCGGACGGTGTGCTCGCGATCGCGGTCCATGGAATCACGGTTCTCCTTCGATCAAGGAGAACATGCGCTGTTCTTCTCCTTCCGGGAAGGAGAAAAGGCCGGGTGATTCCTCCTCGCAGAGCGGGCCGGGAATCGGCCCCGGATGCCCGCGAATCCGGCTCGGCGGGCAGCCACTGAAAACGCGGGGCCGCTGTTGCCCGAAGCGGGCGTTGCGAAGTTCCTTCCGTTGCTTGACATCTGTATGAATATCTTGTACGTGTGGATGCCATGAAGAGGACCACCCTCGTTCTCGAAGACGCGTGTATCGACGGTGTCCGGGAACTGGCGCGCCGCGAAGGCAGACAATTGTCTCAGGTCGTCAATGAACTTCTCGTGGAAGGTCTTATGCGTCGGACCCGGAAGACGCCAAAGAAGAGTTTCAAGCTGTGCTCTTTTCCCATGGGACGTCCGCGCGTGAACCTTGCCGACCGGAACGCGCTCGAAGCCTTGATGGACTCCTGATGGCGGGTGTCATCAATCCTCTGTCGCCCGGCAATTGATCCACGCTCGCGAGATCGGGCCGTTCGCCTGCCTTATTCTTCACAATGATCGGGACTTCGACAAGATCGCCAATCACTCGAATCTCGAACTCGTGAAGCCGGCCAGGCCGCCCGGCATGCGTCCGAAGAGGCGTAGCTGATGCCCATTGGGTTATCCGCGAACAACTTCTTTTCCCACAGGCAGAGGGCAGAATCGTTCACCTGGTCGGACTCAAGTAACCGAGTCTCCGGAAAACCCGGCGCGGTTCAGTATGAATTGATCATCCCTTCGTGACGGTACTCGTCACGCCAGGCGCTGTCCAAGATCTGCTCCCCCTTGCCGGTCTTGGACAGTAGCGGGGGGCAGGAAGAGGGTCCTGACCTCGAAGCATCCATTTTGCGGCCATGAACGATAGAAAACAGAGGAACGGAAATCGGATTTCAGAATATTCTGGACAGCAAGGTATGGCGCTATTGAAATGCAATTGCGGCGTTTCAAAAGAAATCCCCGATGAGTGCTCTGGGAAAGTAGTAAAATGTCCGCAATGTAGTAACTTAATTCGAATCCCTGAAAAAGAGAAAAATGCCGTCGCTTCTGCCGCAGAGCTCAGTTTTCAAAAGAAGCTATCAAATATTATTAATGAACATTCACTAACGCTTGGAAGTAAAGAGGCAAATGTAGTTGCCAAGATTATATTGCCGATACTTGACTATGTTGGAGTAAACATAGACCGGGATCTATTACTAGAATGCGATACAGATTGGGGGGTCTTGGATTTTATTGGAAGGCGAGACCAGCTATTATGGTTTATGATTGAGGCAAAAAGTTGGGCACGGCCTCTTGATAGTCAAGTGCGCGCTCAATTCAAGAGGTATCGTGAAAAAACCAGGGCACCGCTGTCAGTGCTTACAAATGGCTCAATTTGGGAATTTTGGATGCCCTATGAAAACAAATTAGGTGAGGTCATAATTACCGAAGGTAGTTTGGAAGAAGCTCTAAATAGAATAAAAGATTTTTTTGATCGCCCTATAACCGATCCAGAAACTCCAATGAAAGACGATGAATGGGAAAATCTGGCTAACCGCAGTCGTAGAAAGACCCATACCTGGGAGGAGCTAAATGCTCTAGTCCCAAAAATTGGAGGAAGCTTATTGTCTAAGGTTGAGGAATTAAAAAGAAGATGGCCCAATCGTTTTGACTATAGTTTAGGTGGTAAAGGTGACTGGATTCTATATTTGTCACTTAATAACCAAAGAATTGTAACCCTTATTGGACGCTCGGACTATTTGCATATAGGTAAAAGTAATTCCACCCCAAGCATTCTATCAAGAGCCGGGCTAAGTGCTAACTGGTTAGATATGGAAAGAGTCTGTGATGAAAATGATGTAAACAAGTTAGTAAAACGTGTTGAGCAAGCAATTCTAACAATTTCATAATGGAACGAAGAGGCAGTTCATAATGTCTCGGAGACCCAGGACTCAAGCACCCTTGGTCTGCCCTAGTCCTTTTCGAAGCCGTGGGTGGTGAATTTCAGAGTCCGGCTGTTCTCGGTCACGGTGCGTACGACGTGATCCGGGGCGCCGGAAGGGATCTCGGCCTCGATCTCGAGTGTGACGGTCACGTTCGCGCCAACCAGGCCCGAGAGATGCGAGATCACCTCCTCGGCGATCCGGCTTGCGTCTCGCCCGACCCGGGCCGTGTCCAGGGTGACGCTTCCATGGAACCGCCTGGGCCCAGGTGAAGCCGGTAGGATGGGGGGCGTATCGGGTCCGGTCGTACCTCCTTCTCCAGAAGGCCCGTCGGGCCCTGCTCCTGTCCCTCCTGTAACCCCTGGCTGCCCGGCTGCACCCTTCCCTTGTCCCGAAGCGTCTTTCTCCTGTTGCTTCCTTGCGACCTCTGGCTTCACGAGCAGACCGGACATGTTGTCGGTCGAGATGCTCGCGTCCTTGCCGCAGCGCAGGCCCGCGTATCGGCCCGCGGCCTCGTCGAAGTTGTCCGCATAGGCGAACGACTCCTCGTGCCACAGGAGCAGCGTGAGCCCGTCCCGCATTGCCGCCAGGAGCGCCTCCGGGCCCTTGAGCCGAGGTAGGTAGAGGTAGCGGCCGAAGTCCTCGACAACCTGCCTGACCGCCACATGATCCCCCCGCCAGAGCGGAACCCGGTCGAGTTCCATCCTGAGCCGCGTGGGGGCGAAGCCGGTGATCAGCAGTTCGTCGCCCTTGAGCTTCTTGCTTGCGCGCACGGCGAGCGCATCCTGCCCGGAGAGGCGCAGGGCCTGCCACTCGACGGCGGCCTGCGGCGTGGCCTGCGACGGCACGAGCAGCCATTGGTAGGTTTCCGGGACCCGTGCTGTCACCGCGCCGTCGGCGGCAGCCTTCTGGGTCTCTGCCTGCTTGACCTGCTGTGGGTCCAGGTGTTGGTAAGCACATTGTGCTGAGGGGTGGGGAGGAGAGATTGGCAGATTGTT
>CAYLMK010000039.1:0-35834 GCA_964384945.1 uncultured Thermodesulfobacteriota bacterium
CAGTTTGACATCATGGCCGAAAAAATTTCCAAGGAAATTCTCTGCCCGGCGGTGCGACGCGGGGACGAAGAATGGTTCGCCCTTGTGAAATGGGTGCTGTTTGCGCTCATCGAGGCTGAAGAGTTGGGCATTACCAGCGCCAATGTGCGGGATCTTCAGCATAATACCAAAGACCCCAGAATCCGCTGGTTTCTCAATTCAAGCGGGCAACAGGCAAAAGCGCTCGGACTCAAACCCGACTGGGCGGCCGATGTGATCGCCGCGGTCGGGAATTATGGCGAAATTTTTGAACGCAATTTTGGCCAGGCCAGCGGCTTGAATATCGAACGGGGATATAATCGATTATGGAATCAGGGCGGTTTGATGTATGCGCCGCCGTTTCAATGATAATCATCACGAGCAGGGTTCTTATGGAACTGTTTAACTTCGAGACTATCACAACGCTAATTGTATTTGTCGGCGTCATTCTTGTGATCGCATTTGACCTCATCGACATGCTGCTTGCGGCGTTGATCGGCGTGAGTATCCTGATCGTATTGGGGATTTTAGACTCTCATGATGCCATTGCCATCAGTCAGACCGCGGGATCCCCCATTGCCCTGCTGTTCGGCGGCATGGTGGTGGCGCGGACGCTGGTTCCCACCGGCGCATTTGACTATATCGGCGCCATCTATGTACGGGCGACCCAAGGAAGCGGAAAGCGGTTCCTGCTCGGGCTTTTTATTCTGGTGGCGCCGCTGTGCGCGGTGTTGCCCAATGCCACCACGGTCATCATTCTTGCTCCGATCATCATCCTTGTCGCAAACGCGCTCGAAGTGGATTTTGTCGGCCCTTTGGTGCTCGCGGCCATTATCAGCAATTCCGCCGGCATGCTCACCCTCGTGGGTGATCCGGCCACATTCCTTGTGGGCAGCTCCATCGGGATGACATTTTCGCAATATTTGCACAAGGTAAGCCTGGGCGGCTTACTGTGCCTGGTGGTCATCCTTCCCCTCATGCCGATGCTCTTGAAAGATGTATGGCGGGTGCGGCGCGCATTGCCGGTTGATTCCAAGTTGAAGCCTTTGAAGAGGCCTTTTTTTGCAGGATTTGCATTCATGGTCCTGGTGTTGATGGTGCTTTTGTTTCTATTCGGCGAGAAAACCCCGACGCGCATCGTTCCGCCGGGCGTGTCCATCATCGCTGCAACCATGGCGCTGCTGGTGATCCATGCCGCAAAAGTCGAGCCGATCGAAAATGTTATTCAAGACCTTGACTGGAAGACGATTCTTTTTCTGATCTGTCTTTTCTGTCTGGTTCAGGCATTTAACAAAACAGGCATTTTACAGACATTATCTCAGAATCTGTATGTCTGGTTTGGCGTGGACCTTGTCCTTGTCGCAATGATTCTCATCGCCGGAGTGGGGGTTGCATCCAGCCTTCTGGCCAATATCCCGATCGTGGCCGCCATGCTGCTGATGCTCAAGGGATATTTTGTGGCCGCGGAAATGGTTCCGGACCTGGCGCTGGACCCGACATTCACAGACTGGCCCGTAAAAGTCATTCCGGTATTCGTGGCCATGATGTTTGCCGCCACCTTGGGCGGCAACGCCACCCTCGTGGGGGCTTCCGCCAATGTGGTCAGCGCCGGCATCTGCGCTTCACACGGCAAGCCGGTGTCGTTTGTCGCGTTCATGCGCTACGGCGTGCCGGTGGCTGTCTGCCAGCTGGTCATCGGCGCCCTGTATGTGCTGGGAATGCTTTGTTTTGGCGGTTGATATTATTGAGTTCCGCATAAACAATGCAATATCATAGAGGCATCCTGAAAGGAGGTGCCTCAAGGAGACCGCAGGGTTCTCCGAAAGCGCTTGCCCTTTTTGGGCCCCCCTTGAGAACGTGATCCTCCCTCGCCACCTGTTTTGTTCTGCGGGAACCGATGCCCGAAGCCTGTCTCGTCTACCGTCCCCGAAAACCGCACCGGACCCCCTTCTGCCAGTGCGTCCAGGATCACGACGAAAGCCTCGAACAGGTCTGGCCGGAACGATTCGCCAAACGCTACGGATTCTGGAGACCCCGCCTGAAGCAGGTCATGGTCCATTACCCAAGAACGAAAGTCCTGCCCGAGCTGTGGGCAGAAACGCGCCGTGGAGTTCGGCGAGTGGCTCTGCGGGCATGTGCTACTCTCAGCTTCCGGCCCTCCAAGAAGAGGATTCCTCCCAGGTCTCGCCAGCGCACCGGGACTGTTAATCTCTCCGGCCGGCACGATGCGTCTTTCCTCTTGTCGCACCCGTCTGTTCAATTTCTGCACGTCCGACCTGCTTTCTCTGCCTTTTCGATCTGACCCTCTCTTGAGCCCCCCACCCGGCCGCAAGATCTCCCCTCGGACTCCCCGAGACCACACAAGATCTTGTGGGTTCTCATTCTTGACGCACAATCACGTCGGTTGCTATTCTACAACCCCCTGAAAGCACGTCTCTATTTCTTATTCCTGACATAACGCAACTTTCCCGCTCGTCGCGGGTTTCATTCATCAAGCGGGCCGGCCTTCCTGGCCCCCCGGGTTCACCCGAGGGTACAATCGGTCTGCCGGTGTGCGGTCTGGCCTCGGTCGGCGGGTCGTCGGGAGCAAGGTTTGCGCAGGAAGGAGAGCCTTGATAGGGGAGGGTTGCGCATGCGTCACGTGGAAGGTTCGTCGAACAGTCGCCGGGTATGTGATCGTGAAAGGAGCCGGGAATTCCGCCGGGAAGCTGGAAAGCGCCCCTTACGTCGCGGCGGGGCCCTGGCGTTCTGCCTGGTCCTGGCGCAGGGCCTGTTCCTCGGCGCTCCCTCCCGGGCGTTTCCGGTCTCCGACGTGGACTACAACCGGGACGAGGAAGGCCCCCGGGGCCCGTACCACGACTCGCCAGTCAACCCCGCCCTCAACTGCCTGGACGTGCACCTGCCGGCAGGTGGGGGGACCGGCCTGCCCGTCATGGTCTATGTGCATGGCGGGGGCTGGAGGAACGGCGACAAGGGGAACACGGCCTACAAGGACGAGCTTTTCACCGGCGCGGGCTACGTGTTCGTGAGCCTGAACTACCGCCTGTCCCCGGACCCGCCGGACCTCGCCGCGGCCAACCGGGTCATGTTCCCGGACCACCCCCGTGACGTGGCCGAGGCCATCCGGTACGTGTACGACAACATTCACCTGTCCGGAGGAGACAATCAGCAAATCTATCTCATCGGCCACTCGGCCGGGGCCCACCTGGTGGCCCTGGTCGGAACGGACCCGAGCTACCTGGGCGCGTTCGGTCTCCCCGCCGACGTGATCAAGGGCGTCTGCCCGCTCGACGGCGCCCAATTCGACATCCCCGTCAACATGGCAGCGAACCCGAGCGACATGCTCTACAACGCCTTCGGCACCCCGGAGGAGAACGACTCGACCGGGTCCTGGGCCGCGGCCTCGCCGGCCCTGCACGCCGGCCCGGGGTCTCCCCCTTTCTTCCTGGTCACCCAGGAGGGCAAGGCGGAGAGGGTCTGGCAGAACGAGAACCTGATCGCCGCGATGGGCCGCGACCCCTCCCGTTTCGTCGTCACGGTCGACCGGACCCACGCGGAGATCAACCAGGACCTGGGCGACCCGGAAGATCCCTCCCACATCACCGAGGCGGTCATGGGCTTCTTCGAATACGTCCGTACCGGCGCTGCCTGCTCGGACGGCGACGGGGACGGCTACGGCGACCCGGCAAGTCCCGCCTGCACCGGCGGGGGGAAGTGGGATTGCGATGACGGAAACCCGGACGTGAGCCCCGGCCGGGTCGAGGACTGCGGCAACGACGCCGACGACAATTGCGACAGCCTGGTGGACGCCGCGGACCCGGATTGCGCCATCCCGCCGCCCGCCTGGGGCGCGGCCGCGACGGCGGAGGCCGCCACCTCGATGCCCCCTGTTTCCGGGGTTGCCACCGGGCTCACGAACCTTGCGAGCGCTCTCTTGCTGCCCGCCCTGACGCTGCTCTTGCTGCGAGGAGCCGCCAGGCGGTGCCGCGCCGGATGACGGAGCGGGTCCGGCCGGCTACCGCGAGCGAGCGCCAATCCGGCCCCTCGGCCTCGGGAAGGTCTCCTCCTTGCGGACCGAGTTCCGGCCGCCCTCTCGGCACCGGGGGAGAGCCACGGGCGACCGGCCGCGAGCACGGCCTCAACCTGCTTGCGCCTGTGTTCCGGAGAGCGACGAATGAGGGGGGAGAAGCGATGGCAAACCGACGGCGCATGGATCTAATCGCCGCCGGCCTCTTGCTGCCGGCCGTTTGCATGGGGGCCTGTTCCAGCCGGTCTGAGGGTGAGGGCCCCCCATGCCCGGCGGCTGCTGGCGAGTGTCGGCTGCCGGACGTCTTCCCCTATGCACCCCTATCCACCTACCGGGGCATTCACGGCAACCGGGAGAACAACGACCGCATCCTCTACACGGGCCCGGAATCCGCGGAACTCGGCGAATGGCACGCGCTCAAGGGAAAGAGGGTCTGGCAGCCGATCTCCTTCTCGGCGGACTCCGCAAAGATTTACGCCACCACCCTGAATGCCCCCGGAGAGGAGGACCCGTGCAACTTCTTCGAGGTCACGCTGGCCACGGGCGCCGTCCGCTGCCTCGGCGAGTTCAATACCTTCGTGGCCGCCAACACGGTCCTCGTTGATGCGCAGGGCGATTTCTATCTCCTCGAGCCGGGGGACGATCCGGCCGATGGGGAAGGTCCGCTCTTCCTCATCCGTCGCTTTGACGCCGAAGGCACACTGCTCCGGACAATGGAGGTGCCGGGCCACGCGATGGCCACCGGCGCGCATTTCACTCCGGACGGCCACCTGGCCATGCTCACCGTCGACGGCACGGTGGTGGTCGCCGGACGGGGCGATGACGACTTCGTGCGCACGCTGGATCTGGTCGAGATTCTGGACCTGCGCCCGCCCGGACAGGCCGCCGCGCCGGCGTCCGCCGTGTCGGCCGTGGCCGGTGCATCGAGCGTCTTCTCCTTCGAGACCATCGGTGTTTCGGCGCAGAACCAATTGTTTCCACTCGTCTATGCGGACGACGGGGCGGTCCTGGCCGCCGTGGACATCGACACCGACGGCTCTCTGGAATTGGCGTGGACGGTGAAGCTGGCCGGACAGACCTCGAGCACGTCGCCGGCCGTGACCTTTGACGGGAACTACGTCGCGGTCGGGGATGATCACGCCCTTGTCTACCTCGTGGATGTGAAAGCCTGCAACCGGAACCGGGACGGGGACCCCGACCCGCGCAAGTGCGAGCCGCTCTGGTCCTACCCCCTGGCGGAGAGGCCCTCTGTGGCGTCGATAGCCCTGGACGAAAACGCCTGCATGTACCTGGCCAACTGGACCGGAGACCCCGCAGTTGACGACTTGTTCGTGCTCTGCGACAACAACGGGACGCCCGAGGTCAAATGGGGCGCCAACCTGAGCTGCGGCGAAGAGAACGCCACCTGGACGTCCTCAACAACCGTTCTGGACAATTACGTTCTGGGCGGGATCACCTGGGCGGAAAACATCCTCCCCGACCAGGGCCTGATTCCGATCGGCAAGGACATGCACCACGAAATCGTCGCTCTCGACATCGACACCGGTGAGGTGGTCTGGCGGGCGCCTGCCCGGGACGACTCCATCAACGCGATCGCCTACGGCCCGGACGGCAACATCTACGTGCCCAACTGGGGCTTCCTCGACGAAATCGGCGACCGCATCTACCCGGGAGACACCCCGGAGTTCACCGGCGGCATCACGCGCTACGAGCCGGTGCGGGTACCCGGTCAAGTGAAGTGAGGCGTCGGACAGCCCGAGGTTGCAGGCCGGCTTCAGGTGATTGGGCTTCCCGGATGGTTCCCCGTGGGGCCGCCGGGCTCGAGTTCCGCCGCCCGCTTCCTCCGACAAGGGGGAGGGGGCCTCGTGGGCGGAAGGACCGCACAGGGGCAGGAACCGGAGCGGACGATGGGGCGGGAGTTCTTGCGTAGAGACTGGACAGGAGGGGGTTCGCTGCGGCGAACTGGCTCGGTCAAGGCAGGCAAGAGGAGGACGCAAGATGTTCAGACGAAATCTGGCTCCTTGCTGGATCGCTGTCGTGGTTCTCTCCGGCCTGTTCCTTCTGGGTCAGGAGACCTGGCCGCCATCGGATTGCGCGGATGCGGACGGGGACGGCTACGGCGTGGGGGAGGGCTGCGCGGGCACGACCTCGATCGCGTGGGCGTGCTGCTCAGGACCGATCGCGGCGCGCAGTACGGCTTTCTCGACGAGGTGGAACAAAGTACGGACAACCTGAAGCCGCTTCCCTACGACAAAGTGGGTGACAAGGCGCGCTGGCTTCCGGGCCAGCTACGGTTCACCTACATCGGCAGGATGGACGCCGGGGGCGAGAGCACCCGGCAGGTCGTGCTGGTCGATGCCAGGGACGATACGAGCCAGGTCGTCTCCGACCCGGCGGTCCGGCGCAACTACACCACCGCGACGCCCTTCCGCGCCCCCGAGTACCGGGACGAGGTGCTCATCGCGGCCACCGCCGAACACGAGATCGCCATCTACCGCGACCTGGGCGGGGAGCACTGGGAGGAGATCAAGGTGCTCACGAGTCCGGACCCGGAACTGCGCTACCTGGACGGCGTCGAGGTCATCGAGGGCGACGGGGCGGACAGCCCCTATGTCGGATGCATGCCCTGGCAGACCGCCTACATCACGGCCTGGGCCAAGGACGACCTTGTCTTTCCCACCGAGACCGGGGTCTTCCTCTGGTCGCTCGACGGAACTTACGCCCAGCGCATAGACACCGGCAACGAGAAGGGCGCGGGTCACTATGATCCCGAGATCGTGGTGACACGCGACGCCTCCAGCGGGCAAGAAAGCCTGTTCGTGCACTTCACTTCGCGCGATCCCGGAAACCCACTGCGCCAGGTCAACGTGGGCCAGACCGGCCTGCGCTGGCCGAGTTGCGCTCCTTGAGCCCAATATGGAAACCGCATCCATTCCGTCCGTGGGACTCTGAATGCAAGGTTTGCGGGGGATTCCGCGCTTTCAGGACTGCACATTGCAGGTACCCGGTGTTTCCGGGGTGCCGCGATGTTGAAGACACAGAGGAAGGACCGGAAAAGGAACCCCTGAATCGGGTGAAAACCGAAAGAGAGGCTGGAGGGAAAAGACCATGAAGCGCGGACTTCTGAGTTCTTGTTCTGTCTTTGGTGTGGCCGTTGCTGTCTTTATGTTGGCGGGCTGCCCGCCGCCACCACCGGGCTACATCAAAATCCCGGATGTGCGCTACGCCACGACTCCCGGGGTCGAGGCCGATCTGCAGAGCCTTGACATTTACCTGCCGGACCCGGCGCCGGTCGATCCCATGCCGGTGGTCATCTGGGTGCATGGCGGCGGGTGGGCGATCGGCGACAAAGCCAACCAGATGCAATACAAGCCTGCTCTGTTCACGGGCGCCGGTTACTGCTTCGTCAGCATCAACTACCGGCTTTCCCCAGACCCGCCCGATTGGGATCCAAGCCGGATCATGCATCCGATTCACGTGCAGGATGTGGCGGCAGCTATTGCCTGGGTACATGAGCACGCAGGCGAATACGGCGGGGACCCGTCCCGCATCGGCATCATGGGTCATTCCGCCGGCGCTCACCTTGTGTCGTTGGTGAGTACGGATGCGTCCTATCTGGGAAGCCATGCCCTGCCGTTGTCGGTCATAAGAGGCACCGCGTCGATCGACGTTGACGGCTACGACATTCCAGGGCATTTCGCAGATGAGCCGGGCGACCCGGTATACCGGAATCCCTTTGGCGACGACCCGCTTGTCTGGGCGGACGCTTCGCCAATCAACCACGTTGCCGCCGGCAAGAGCATTCCGCCGCACCTGTTCGCCCTGCGCGGCAGCGAGAACCGGCGTATGCGGACGCTGGCGTTTGCGGACTCGTTGGAGGCCGTCGGCGTCGCGACCACTCGTGTGGAGGCGGATGTCTACAGCCACGACGAGGTGAACTCGGTCATCGGCGCACCGGGCGAGACCGTGATCACGCCGCCGCTCATGGCCTTCTTCGAGGGGGTCTTCGGCGGCATCTGACCGACCGAGCCGTTCTTCCATGTTATGGCGACGAGGTGGGGTGCCGTTTCAGGGCAGTTCAGGCGCTGAGGACAAGAAGAAAAGCTGCATGTTTCGGGTTGAATGGACAAATGCCGGCCAAAAGGAGGGCGCATCTTGCTCGGACGGAATCTGTTTCCTGTGTGGATCGGCATCGCGGCGTTGTCGGGCCTGTTCCTCTTGGGCCAGGAAACCTGGCCGCCGCCGGGCGGCTGCGTGACGGACGCGGGCTGCGACGACGGGGTGCCGTGCAACGGCGCGGAGACCTGCGTGGCGAATGTCTGCCAGGCCGGGGGCGGCGAGTGCGACGACCCGGTCTTCGCGGACATGACCACCTCCCTGGAGCACCGCGGCCCGGGCACAGAGGTGAACTACATCGTGGCCCACGAAGGGAGCCTCTTCGCCACGGTGTCCACCTGGAACGCCTCGGACATCGAGATACCGATCACGGTCCTGCGCAAGGACGCTCCGGCCGCGGACTGGGTAACGGACTTCACGCTCCCCAAGGTCGAGGAGGAACTCTACACGCGCGCCGAGAGCATGGCCCGGCTCACCTTCACGACGGACTACACCGGCACGCCGCTGGCCGAACCCGTGACGCTGCTCATCCTGGGTTCGGGCCAGCAGAGCGGTGACCCGGTGGCCTATCCCTGGAACGCCACCGTCTGGACGCGCGTCGCCGCGGGTCACTGGGAAAGGGTCGTCTTGCCGGGCGGGGTTTTCCGTCCCTGCGACGGCTCGAACCAGGCAGGCGTCCGTTCGCTCGAGGTGTACCATGACCCGGTGCTCGGCCGCGACATCCTGTTCATCGGGCAGGTGAGCGGCCGCATCCACCGCGCCGGCTATGACCCGGCCGCGCCCGGCCGGCTCTCCATCGAACCGGAGCCGGTCTTCCAGGGGTCGGGCCGCGTCATGTCCCTGCGGGCCACACCGTTCGGCCTGTTCGCCGCGGTCTCGCAGAAGAACCTGGAAGGGGACTGCCACGAGACGCCGGGCCTGCCCGAGGGGCTCATCCGCTACCTGGACGGCACCGAGGCCGTGGACATCGAAGCGGATCCCCTGGGCGCCTTCGAGCACCTGGACACCTGGGAGACCGACGGACGGCCCGCGGAGGATTCCTGCCGCGGTCTGACCTTGCTGCCTCACCCGGAGATCCCGGGCGAAAGCGCGCTTTTCGGCGGCCTCGAGGACCCGGGACACATCGTTTATTGGGAGAACCTCGCGGTCTCGCCCACCCGCGTTCTGGAGCTCGACATTGTGGACTATCTCGACGGCTACCGGGGCGGAGACTGGTCCGGAGTGCGCATCGGCCCGTACAACGAGTTCACCCTTGCCGCGGACCCGGCCACATTCGAACCCCTTCACCTGATCGGCCTGTACGTGAAGGCAGCCAACACGGACCTCGCCTCCTACTTCCTGGTGCGCCGGTTCGACGGCTCCTACGGGAGTGTGAAGATCCCCAGCCCGGACGCCAAGGCCCTGCGGGGCACCCGCACGATCGTCCCCTCGCCGTGGCCCGAGGACCACGGCCGGGTCTTCTACTTCGGAGGGTTCGATGGCCACGGCGGCCCGCACACGGCCACGGCCTGGATCGTCAAGGGGACGATCCCCGAGTAGTGTTACCGGGCACTGCCGAATTCGCAATGGCCCGGGGGCAGCGCCTCCCGGCGTGCGCGGGCGGAGACTGACCGGCTGTCCTTCCCCAAGGGACGAGGGTCTCGTCCGGGAAGCCCCCGCGTGAACTCGGGAGCGGCCGGCGGTACGCATGCCTCGAGCCTTGTCTCATTACGTCTTCCGGCGAACGATCATGACACCGGCCACACTCGAGCCGGCTGCATGGGCCTTCCCGGGGTTTCGGGGGCGCGGCAGCCGACTCGACGAATGGCCTGGTTGCGCGGTCGATGTCTACGGTAGCGATGATTTGGCGCAAGTCCCGTCTCGAGGAAGACGGCGGTCCAGGGAGGATGGCCCCGACGTGAAGGGACCGGGGGCCGTTCCGCGGACGGATGAACCGGCGCCGCCGGGACGGAGGCAGGGTTACCGAAGAGGAAAACGGACCAGAGCGATGCGCCGCGCCGCGAGGAACTCCGGTCCGAGGCGCAGGGGAAGAGGGCGGCGGTCCCGGATTTCAGCGAGACGGGCCTCGGTAACGAAAAGAATGGTCTTCCCCGGTTCGAGTTCCGAGCCGGCCGGCTCTGGGGCGAACCCTTCTGCCAGGAGCCGGGCGCACGCCTCTTCCGGGACCTCCCATGCGGAGCTAGCCTCGGCCAGGAGCCGCCTCATTCGAAACCAGACCCCCTTGGCATGGTGACGTTGGCGGTACTCCCAGGCCCGCACCGCGGCGCGCGATCGAACCTGGCTCACACGCCTGTGCATCGCGGCGGTCGACGGGTTCGGGTTCACACGGTCCCCCCCCGGCACTGCTCCTCGATCGTCCGGAGCAGGTCCACGATGAGCCGACGGTGAGGCCTCGGGTCGGGCATGCCCGGGACCGGATCCATCAGGGAAAGGAGGGTCAGGTTCGCACAGACCGAATGCCCGAGTTCGGCCGGCAGGGTCCGACAAAGCGCCAGGGTCTCCTCGATGTCGCGGTCCCGAGCCAGAAGGAGGAGCCCCAGGGCCACCAACAGGTCCCGGTCCCCCTTGATGCCGCTGCGCTCCGTAACGAGTTTCTCCAGCAGAAGTCCCGAAAGGGCGGGAACCGGGACCGCCATCCCCTCCAGCCTCACATGCCCGCCGGGCCGGAGCAGGGAAAGGGGACCGAAAACCATCAGGGGGAGTTCGGGGTCATCAAATACGCGGCTGTCGGCCGCGTCCCGGATCGAGGCATCCATGCCCAGGAAGTTCACCTCGAGCAATCCCGGCGAATCGGGCACCCAGACCGACGGCTCCTCCCTGGAGGGACGAAATCCTGGGATCCCGGCAAGGGTCTTCTTCACCCGGCCGTGCGCCTCCAGCGGGACCCCGATATCCACATCCTGGGACACGACCAGTGTGGAGGCGGCGCCGGGCTCGAGCAGGTTCGGGACCTCGGAACCCACCACGAGGACACCGGGGATCTCGAAGAGAGGCGCCACCGAGCGTAACGTCCCGACGAGCCGATCGCGGAACTGCATGCCGCACCGTCCTCACGCATGCCGAGGGATGAGCGCAACGCCGCAGAGGGGCGTTCTGGGCAAGGCCCTATCCCATCACAAGAACACATCGACCATGCTAGAGGCGGGAAAAGGCCGTGTCAACGCATCTCTTAAGGTCGCAGAGAGGGCGATCAATCCAATGGGAGGGTCCATTCCGGCAGGGATGTAGTCCACAGCCTCCGACCTATTGCACCCGACTCTTTCCACGGATAGAGCCGAGCGGTGTGTGCCTGATTGCGCGCTTCCCGCGAAGCCCCGTCCGGTCAATGCACAAGGGGATGCAGATCGGGGCGGCAAATCCCGCACGGGACCATCCCGGCCCGCTCGGCGTCCTCGCGCGAGGCAAAACGCGTGACCGGCGCGGGCGGCGCCTCATCGAGAAAGGGGCACGTCGGCAGGCAGTAGGCCCCGATCCCGGGATACGCCGCATACATGGCGCGGGAGCGGATCGACGGGGCCCCGGCCTGCCGGGTCACGGGCACGCCCTCCAGGGCCAAGAGCCGCTCTTTCAGAACCAGCTTGTCGCCTGCGTAGCCGGTCAGCGAGCCCGAGGCGCCGACCACTCGGTGACACGGAATCACGATGGGAAGCGGGTTGGAGCGGAGCGCCTGTCCGACGGCCCTCGGAGCAGACGGCTTGCCGATTTGGAGGGCAAGACCGGCATAGGACATGACGGCCCCGAAGGGAATGGCCCTTGCCGCCTCCAGGACGGACCGATGGAAATCGCTCCGCACGAGACGAAGGTCCAGCGGCCAGTCGAGCCTGCGCAGGCGGCCCTCCAGATACTGCAGGAGATCCCGGTAGACAGACTCGAGGTCGGCCCCCTCCTGTATCCATTCCGCCTCGGGAATGGGAACCCGAAGCAGGCGGGAGGCACGAAGCGTCTTCCTGTGGTGCAGATATTCGATCCCGGCGACCCCGAGTTCGGACCTCGCGATCAGGACACGGCCGAGGGGAGACGGGAAGATGCGGTAGGCGAGCATTCGGCTCCGGAGGTCTGCGAGCAGGGCCTCGAGCCGATCCCGGGCTCCTGCCAACGGAACGTCCGGTGGGGCTTCGTCCCGCAGGTCAGACACCGCCCGGTCCAGGCCGCGATATGCTTCGTACTCGCTCCGGCAAGGCCTGCAAAGGGCCACGTGGCGTTCCACGCGCCTCCTGGCCTCCTCCGAGGCCTCCCCGATCGCGGCCGCCAGGAGGTCCTCTTCGATCTGCCTGCACGGGTCGGGTTTCTTGCTCATGACTGCCCTCCGGGAACCATCCCGCAGCGGTCCAGGGCTTGCCGAATCTTCCGAAGCGCCTGAAAGACGTGCGCCCGAGCGCCTTCGGCCGAACACCCCAGGGAACCGCCGATTGCCTCGTAATCCATCTCGTGAAGCTTTCGTTGGATGAAGGCCAGCCGCTGTTTGAGCGGAAGGCCTCGGATCATGCTCTCCAGCAGGGCGCCCGTTTCGCGCGCGGCCAGATCCGTCTCCGCAGCCGTCCCGGTTGTCTCGGTCGCTTCGGCCTTCGCCCTGGCATAGGCCCTCCGGCGTCGCGTCTCGGAGCGAAAGTGGTTCCTCGCCAGATGGGTCGCGATGGCGAACAGCCAGGCGCGTACGTTTGCGTCCCTCGGCAACGCTCCGTAAGCCCGGAAGGCACGGAGGAAGGTCTCCTGAGACAAGTCCTCGGCGTCCCCGGCCTGCCCGATCACACGCCGCAGATACCGCAAGATCTCTTGGTGATGCGCCGAAACCACGGCGTCGAAGCCCCTGTCCTTCATCACCCTATAGGACACCGCTCGCCTTCCGGCGTGAAATGAGGGCCGCACCTGTTCGTCCTCGCAGGCGCCGCTCGCTCCGGCCTTCCTCCGGCGGCGCCGCTCCCTTGAGGCCCCTTTATCCTACCTGCGTTCACCCCGGAACGCCATCACGGGCCTCGCAGGAAAAAAGCTGGCACCGCCATTTCACGGAAGCGGCCTTGCGGGGTCTCAATAGGCAACGGAACAGAAGTGGGAGGCAAGGGCAGGCAGACGCCTCGTCATCTCAGATGGAACAGGAGGAAATCGTCATGCAGATCAACGGCAGCGCAATCCGGTATCAGGCGGCCCTCTCGCCGGAGCATCTGTGGGAGGCGGCCAAGGTGTGGGCCAGAACACACATCCGTCAGGAGACGCTGTTCGACGCCGCGCTCACGCTGGCGACCTTGGGATCGGCCGGCTTCGTACTCGTCGGGCTGCACAGGATCGTTCTGAGCTGGACTGCGACGGGATTCTAGCGAAGTGGCGGCAAGGCGCCGGGAGCCTTCGCTTCCTCAGGGCACGGCCCACGAAGGGAGGACCCCGGGAGAGATCCCCAGGACCGGCACGCCGATGGCGAACATGAGCAAGGGGATCAGGATCAACCCGATGAGGTTCACGGCGATGCCCGCCTTTGCCATGGTCGGGATGTCCAGGCAGCCGCTCCCGAACACGATCGCGTTGGGAGGCGTAGCCACAGGGAGCATGAAGGCGCAGGAAGCGCTCAAGGTGGCGGGAATCATCAGAAGGAGGGGGTTGACGCCCACCTCCACGGCCGTAGCCGCCAGGATCGGCAGCATCACGGCCGCCGTCGCCGTATTGGAGGTCAATTCGGTGAGCAGGGTCATCATGGCGCAGACCGCCGCGACCATGGCCACCGGCGGAAAGGAATGCATCCCGCTCAGTCCCTGGGCAAACCAGGCGGAAAGCCCGGACGTCTGAAAGGCCCCGGCCAGGGCGAACCCGCCCCCAAAAAGCAACAGGAGGTCCCAGGGGATCCGGCGGGCGGTATCCCAGTCGAGGACGCGGATCCCCTGCTTCCTGTCGGCCGGAATGAAGAAGAGGGGCAGCGACACGGCCATGGCCACCGTGGAATCCTTGATGAAGCCGGCCCAGGGGAGGAGGCCGGACCACCCGGGCACCCGCAGGGCTCCCAGGTCCAGGGGCTCCCGGGTCATCCAGAGCAGGGCAGCGACGACGAAGGCGACGAGCGTCACCCGCTCTCCCCGACCCATCCGGGCTAGGCCGTCCCGCTCCCCACGCAGGAAGGCCCTTCCCTCACCGGCCTTCAGGCCCTTTACAGGAAATGCGATCCAACAGAGGTAGGCCCAGACGGCGGGCACGAAAAGCAGCACGAGCGGAACCCCGAGGACCATCCATTGGGCGAAGCTGATCTCCGGCGCCCCGGGGAAGAGCCGGACCAACTGGCCCGCGAGCACGATGTTGGGGGGCGTACCGACCAGGGTTCCCATGCCGCCGATGCTGGCGCTGTAAGCAATCCCGATCATCAGGGCCACGCTGAAGTTCCGCTTCTCCCCCGGCTGCCCGCGGACCTCCTCCGGCTTGGAGCCGGTCACGTACGCGACCACCGAAACGGCAATCGGAAGCATCATCACTGCCGTGGCCGTGTTCGAGATCCACATCGAAACGAAGGCCGTGGCCGCCATGAATCCCAGGACGATCCCCCTCGGCCTGATGCCCAGGATGGCGAGGACGTGAACCGCCATCCTTCTGTGCAGCCCCCATCTCTGCATGGCCGCTGCCAGCAGGAGGCCGCCCATGAACAGGAAGATGTTCGGGTCCGCAAAGGCCTGCGCGGTGGGCTCAGCCCCCTGGATTCCCAGAAGCGGGAAAAGGACCAGCGGAAGCATGGCGACGACGGCAAGACTCACGACCTCCGCAATCCACCAGACCGCCATCAGGGCGGCCACGCCCAGAAGCTTCGCCGCCTCGGGCGTCATGCCCTCCGGCGGCGGCAGGAGCAGGGCGAGGAGCAGGAGCCCCGGGCCGAGCAGCAGCCAGGCCCTTGCCCTGCGGGTGGCCCTCGCCATTTCCGATGCCGCCTGCCTCATGCGAAGCGACCGCCTTCCTCAAGGGAGCTTGAACAGCGGGGGCTGCGCTTCCGCCCTCCGCTTCCTGGTCACCCCTCTGCGTGCCTCTCGAATGTTCGTCAGATGGCCTACGGGGATATCCCCCAGAAAACGGGACGGCGGAGAGAACCTTCTCTCTCCGTACAGAAACCGCGAGCGGGCCCACGTCAGGTAGAGGAGGCGGCAGGCTCTTGTCATGCCCACATAGAAGAGACGCCGCTCCTCGTCGAGATCGAAGGCCTGTTCCTCCACACGGCAGGGGAGAAGGAGATCCTCGCAGCCGGCGATGAAAACCACGGGGAACTCCAGGCCCTTGGCCGCGTGCAGCGTGGCCAGGGTCACCCGCTCCGCCTTGCGTTCGAGGAAATCCGCATCCTGCCCCAGGACCAGGGCCCGCTCAAACCCTTCCCAGTCGCTCCCAAAAGAGGCGGAGAACCGCGCCAGGGCCTCCCAGGCCTCTCTCCAGGAGTCCGCTTCGAGATCGATCCACCCGAGTTCACGAAGGCCTTCCAGCCGTTCCCGCACCGGAACGCCGCCTTCGAGCCGGCCGCCTCGGTGCGCCTCCATCCCCTCCTCCCCGATCTTCCGGCGGGCCTTCGGGAACGCCTCCCGGACGATCTCGAAGGCCATCCGGTCTTCGGGCCGCCTGAGCCATCGCAACAGGGCAAGAAGCGCCCTTCCCTGCCGGCCCTGCAGCCGCTCCGCCTGCCCCGCGCTCTGGCACGGGATCCCCTGGTACGCGAGGGCTTGCTCGATCGCCGGCGAGAGCGCCTTCAGGCGGATGAGAATCGCGATGTCCCCGAAGCTGCCGCAGACCGGCCCTTCGTCTTTGGCGACCTTGTCCGCGTAAATCGACAAGGAGTCGGTCCCGCCCATCAGGCGCTCGATGGTCTGCGCGATGAAGATCGCCTCGGCCTTCTCGTCGCTCAGCGCGCCGGCGTGCACCTTGGGACCGGCCTTCTCGACCGGCTCGAACGAGGGCGCCTGATCCCGGTCCAGGCCCTTGGACAGCATCTCCACCGAGGCCGAAAGGATGTTCCCGGTGGAACGATAGTTGCGAACCAGCCGGACGACCTCTCCTCGCGGGTAGTCCTCCTTGAACGTCAGGAAGTACGCCGGGGTTGCGCCCCGAAACCCGTAAATCGCCTGGTGGGGGTCCCCGATGGCGAAAAGATCCGTCACCCTCGAGGCGAGAAGGCGCAGAAGTCTGTACTGTGACAGGTTCACGTCCTGGTACTCGTCCACGCACACGGCCGAAAACCGCCCCGCGATCCTCTCGGCGAAGTCCGGCCGCCTGCTCATCAACCGCACCGCATTCGATACGAGGTCGTCGTAGTCGAGCGCCCCGCATTCCGCGAGGGCCTCCTGATAGCGTTCGTAGGCACTCAGGAAGCCTGCATCCCGGAGCGTCTCCTTTCCATCTTCCGGATAGACGAGGCCCGCCTTGGCGCGGGAGATCCGGTCCAGAAGGTCCTCGGATTCCTTCCTGCTCAGGGAAGGCCGTGTGCGCCTGAGAAGCGCGGCAGCCTCGTGCCTGCCGCAAATGGAGAAGTTTTCAGGCACACCGAGCGGGGGGCCTGCCTCCCGGAGGATCTCCGCGCCCAGGGCGTGAAAGGTCCGGACGCGGACCGGGCTGCCTCCCTGCGGATACTCCAGAAGGGCCCCAAGCCGCTCCTCCATCTCCCGGGCCGCTCGCTGGGTGAAGGTAACGGCCAGGATGCGCTCCGGAGGCACCTTCCGCTCCCGGATCAGAAAGGCGATCCTGTAGGTCAACGTGAGGGTCTTGCCCGTGCCCGGCCCGGCGATGACCAGCACAGGGCCGCCGCACAGGAGCACGGCCCGCTCCTGTTCCGCGTTCAGGTGTTCCATGCGCTCGGAAGACCAGCCTGACGATCTGTGCTTCGTGAACAGGGGCGCGGAAGGCGCATCGGGCGCAGCCGCCCCCGCTTGCAGGGTATCTTGCCGCGATCCGGTTACGGGGGAGACGGCCCCCTGTGCGTCCGGCGCCTCGAAGAGGCCCGCCTCCGCCTTCTTCCCTCTCCGCGGAGGCATCCCGGCCCTGCCGGCTCTCTCCTCCCCTCCGGGCATTCCTGCAAGCCGCCCCTGCCCCTCGAGGTCCGACCTTTCCTCGGGCCGCAAGAGCCTCACGATCCCGAACTCCCCATCGTATCCCGCCTCCACCCAGACCTCCGCCCGGCGCATGCGCCGGATCGCCTCCCCGAGCGGCATGCCCCCCGCGCGTTCGATCTCCTCGATGGGAACCCGGGTCAGGATGGCCAGTTCCGGACCGAGCCGCCGCAGCAGTCCCCGGCAGACCTCCTCCACGCCCCGGGTCTGCGGGCCGGCCCCTTTCGCCTCGCCCACCGCCTCTGCCAGCGATACGAGACGCTCGTAATCGAGCGCGCCGGCGGGCCTCCGCCCTCCCGGCCGGTCGGCGAGTTCCTCGACCCGGTTCATGACCCCGATGGTCACCGGCTTCCCGCAGACCGGGCACAGCCCGCCCTTCTCGAATGTCTCTGCCGGATCCATCCTTCTCGCGCACTTGCGATGACCGTCGAGGTGATACTTTCCCTGCTCCGGAAAGAACTCGATCGTTCCGAGAAAGCCCTTTTCCTTTCCGCCCCGCAGGGCCTCCCGCACGGCCGGAAACGACAGCTCGCAATCGAAGCGGTTCGCCTCCCTGCCCACCTTGCCGGCCGAGTGCGCGTCCGAGTTCGACACCAGCGTGAAGCGGTCCAGTGCGGAAAGCCTCCAGTTCATCGAAGGGTCGGAACTCAGCCCGGTCTCCACGGAGAAGATTTCGGACGTCAAGTCCTCGAAGCATTCCTCGATCGAGTCAAAGCCCGATTTGGACCCGAGGACGGAAAACCAGGGGGTCCAGATGTGGGCGGGCACGAGAAACGCATCTGGCGAGGTCTCCAGGACGATCTCGAGAAGGTTCCTGCTGTCCAGCCCGAGAATCGGTCTGCCGTCCGAGGCGATGTTCCCGATCGCCTCCAGCCGCCCCGTGACCGCGAGGGCCGTCTCCAGGGAGGGAGAGAAGACCAGGTTGTGGACCTTTCTCACCCGGCCGGCCTTCTTGTAGATGTTACTGATCTCGCTCGTGAGGAGAAAACGCACCTGCCCCCGGCACGACGGAGGCACCCGGGCCTCGGCCGCGGCGGCGAGATCCCCGCGCAGCCGGAAGAGGCCCGGTTCGGCCGGCACGAGCTTCTCGCGGATCTCCCTCATCCATCCCGGATGCGTGAAGTCTCCGGTCCCGAGAAGGGCGACACCCTTCTCCAGGGCCGAGGCGTGCAGGGACTCCAGGCTGAGATCGCGGCTCGTGGCTCGGGAGTACCGCGAGTGGATGTGAAAATCGGCTATGAATTCCATGTCGGAAGCGGCCGGCGCAGGGGTGTCAGGGTTGTCTTCCCGATGAGGAAGGTCTCCGGCTACATACCACAGCAGTTCAACCGTGCGCAATGTGTCTTGCCGCGAGGCGGCCCGCTTTTCTGCCGCGGCTGAGCCGCGTCATCTTGTATTTGCCTACACGGAATGCTAGGTATTTCCCTGGAACACGTGCACACGGCTGCACGCGACGAACCACCCGGAAAGGCAAAGGCACGGACACGACCGATGACGAACCGAACCGTACGGGTACGGTTTGCCCCCTCTCCCACCGGCTACCTGCACATCGGGGGGGCCCGAACCGCCCTTTACAATTGGCTCTTTGCAAGAAAGCACGGCGGGACCTTCATCTTGAGAATCGAGGACACGGACGTGGAACGCTCCACGGATGCGTCGATTCGGGCGATCCTGGACGGCCTTCGGTGGCTCGGCCTCGACTGGGACGAGGGCCCCACGTTCCAGTCCGAAAACCGGCCTCGCCACCTGGAGGCGGCCCGCGAACTTCTCGCCTCCGGGAATGCCTACAAATGTTTCTGCAGCCAGGAAGAACTCCAGCGGAAGCGCCTCGAGGCGGAAAAGGAGAAAAAGGTCTACGGTTACGACCGAACCTGCCGCAACCTGTCGGCCGAGGAGGTCGCCTCTCGGGAAGCGCAGGGGTTGCCTTACGTGATCCGGTTCAAGGTGCCGGATACTTCCCCGGACCAGGGGACCGACGGGGACGCCGGCGGATCCGTCTTCTTCGACGATCTCGTTTACGGCAGGGTGGAAAAGCGGCTCAAGGACATCGAGGACTTCGTCATCGTCCGGTCCGACGGCCTTCCCCTCTACCTCCTGTCCAACGCGGTGGACGACATCCGGGACGGGATCACCCACGTCATCCGAGGCCAGGACGGCCTGGGCAACACCCCCCGGCAGATCCTCCTCTACCGAGCCCTCGGCAGGCCCCTGCCCGCCTTCGCCCACATGAACCTCACGCTGGACCCGCAGCGCGCGAAAATCTCCAAGCGGAGGCACGGGGAGGTCGTGACCGTGGAATTCTACCGGGAAAGGGGCTTTCTGCCCTGGGCCCTGTGCAACTTCCTCCTCTTGCTCGGCTGGTCCACCGAGGACAACCGCGAGATCGTCACCCGGGAAGAGGCGATCCGAGAGTTCACCCTGGAGAGGGCCGGCCGATCCAATTCCGTGTTCGACTACCGAAGGGAAGACCCGAAATTCTTCACCGACCCGAAGGCGATTGCGATCAACGCAGAGTACATCCGGGCCATGAACATCGAAGAGCTCGGAGGCCTCGTGGCCCCGGAACTGAAGGCCGCCGGCCTCTGGGACCCTGCATACGAGAAAGAGAAGAAGGACTGGTATCTGCACACCCTCGACCTCATACGGGCCCGCTACCATACGCTCAAGGACTTCCCGGAACGGGGAAGGCCCTATTTCAGCGACACCTTCGAAATCGAGCCGGAGGCGCTCACCAAGAACCTGAAGAAGGATCCCAGGCTCAAGGCCTGGCTGCCGCAACTGGCCGAGCGCCTGGAGGGCCTCGACCCGTTCACGCTGGAGTCGACGGAGGCGGCCCTGCGGGAGTTCGCGCAAGAGCTGGGGGTGAAGGCGGGGCTCATTATCAATGCGGTCCGGGCCGCCGTCACCGGGCAGACGGCCGGCCCCGGGCTCTTCGACATCCTGGTCACCTTCGGCCCGGCCACCACGGCCGGTCGGCTCCGCAGGGCGGCCTTACTCGTGTAAGCGGGCCTTGATACGGGCGAGGCACGGAGCGCACATGCAGGACAGAATACGGTACTACAGCACTGCGGGGAAGGCCCCGGTCGTGGATTTCGCCGAGGCCCTGTTCCAGGGACAACCTCCGGACGGCGGGCTGTACATGCCCACCCGGATCCCCAGGATGGCCCCCGGCGAAATCGAGGCACTCAAGGGAAAGCCCTACCGCGAGGTGGCCCGGGCCGTGCTCTCCCGGTTCCTCTGCGAGGAGCTGCCGGAACAGGAGCTCGCGCGGATCACGGCCGAGGCCTACGACTTCGAGGTGCCCATCGAGCGCATCCACGACCGCAGGCACATCATCCGGCTGGACCGGGGCCCCACGGCCTCGTTCAAGGACTTCGCCGCCCGTTTCATGGCGCGCGCCATGCAGTACTACCAGCGCGAGGAGGACAGGGAGCGCATCATCCTGGTCGCCACCTCCGGCGACACGGGCAGCGCCATCGCGAACGCATTCTGGCGCCTCGAAGGCTTCCGGGTCGTGGTCCTCTACCCCCGGCACGAGGTGAGCGAGCGACAGGCACGCCAGATGAACACCCTGGGCGGAAACGTGGTCGCGGTCGCCTGCGATGCCAAGTTCGACCAGCTCCAGGCCAATTCCATGCGCGCCTTCCAGGACGAGGACCTCGCCGGGCTGCGGCTGACTTCCGCGAACTCGATCAACTGGTGCCGCCTGATGCCGCAGATCGGCTACCATTTTTACAGCTACACGGCCCTCGAGACGGACAAGGGGGAGCCCATCGTGGATGCGGTCTCGTCCGGTAATTTCGGCAACGTCACCGCGGACTTCATCACGCTCCGGATGGGCAAGCCGGTCAGGAGAATCCTCGTCGCCACGAACGAGAACGATGAATTCCCCGGCTTCATGGAGACCGGCATCTATCGGCCCATCCGTCCCTCCAAGGCGTGCATCTCGAACGCGATGAACGTGGGCAACCCGTCGAACATGCGGCGCCTCTTCGATCTGTACGGCGGGCAGATCGACCGTGATGGCACTGTATACCGGATGCCGGACCTGGACGCACTCCGAAGGGACGCGGTGGGGATGAGCATATCGGACGCCCTGACGCAGATCACGATCCAGAGCGTCTACGAAAGGTACGGCATCCTTCTGGAGCCTCACGGGGCCGTGAGCTGGGCGGCCCTGCACAGGTATTGCTCCCTCCGGGAAGAGGAGCCTCTTTCGATCGCGACGGAGACCGCGCACCCCGGCAAGTTCCCGGAGGCCCTCCAGGCGATCGGTGTCGAGCCCGAGCTTCCGGACAGCATGAAGGGGCTCGACGAGAAGAAGCCGAGCTTCTTCGAGCTTTCGGACCGATACGACGAGTTCAAGGAGTTCCTGTTTCGACTGGCGTAGTCGGGAGAATCCCCTCGCCCGCATGTTAGGGAGGAGCCGCGATGTCGGGAAGAACCAAGACAAACCGGATCCGGGCCCTTACGCCGCTTTGGGCGGCCGCGGCCCTGCTGCTTTCGGCGGCGGCGCCGCCGGCCTGTCCGGCCGGGGAACCCTTGTCCGTCTCCTTCCCGGCAGCGGACGGTGTCGGTCTCCGTGGGCACCTGTTCGGCGAGGGAACCACAGCGGTCATCCTCGCTCACATGTACCCGGCCGACCAGTCGAGCTGGTTTGCGTTCGCGCGCAAGCTGGCAGGGCAAGGCTACCTCGCGCTGACCTTTGATTTCCGGGGCTACGGGGAGTCGGGCGGCCAGAAGGTCATCTCCGAGATCGACCGGGACATGGAAGGCGCCTACCGATTCCTTCGTCCCAAGGCGAAGAAGATCTTCCTTGCGGGCGCCAGCATGGGCGGGACCGCCGCAATACGGGTCGCGGCCGCGAACCCCGCAGCCGGGGTGGTGAGCCTGTCGGCGCCGGCGGCCTTCCGCGGCCTCGACGCACGGGAGGCGGCCCGGAAACTCGCGGTCCCCTGCCTTTTCGTCGCCGCCCAGGGGGACGGAGGCGCCTCCGAGGCGGCCCGCGCCTTCCAGAAGGCCGTCAAGTCTCCGAAGCCGGCCCTGCTGATCCTGCCCGGGACGGAGCACGGAACGCAACTTTTCGACGGCCCGAATACCGGCAAGGTCGAGGAGGCGATCCTGGAATTCCTCAAGAAGAACTGAGCGGGACCCTCCGGCGCAAGGTCCGCCACAGCACGGCAAGCCCCGCGGGGAGGAACAGGCAGGCCAGGCGGCCGGGCAGGCCTGAGGCCCCGATCATGACAGGGGCCGCGCCGCGCTCCGCCGCCTCCGCCGGGTCGGCACAGGATCCCGCCGGCGTGCAGTCCGGATCCTGGCCGTCGGTCAGGCCGTCGCAGTCATCGTCGAGTGCGTTGTCGCACGACGGCTCGGTTTCCGCGGGGTGCACGTCCGGATCCCCGTCATCGCAGTCCCTTCCGAACTCCGGGCAGGATGCAGCGGCCGGATCGCCGTAGCCGTCTCCGTCGTTGTCCGTGCAGACAGACAGGTAGACCTCCGCGATCCTCGCCGCGAGAAGCTCTGCGATCTTTCTGGTTCCCTGCGGGTTCGGGTGGATGCAGTCGAAGGAATCGAAAAACACCTCTTCCCAGCCCGGCGTCGATACGAACCCCTGGTAGAGGTCCACGAGCGGGATGCCGCGGCCGGCGGCAAAGGAGGTCAACCAGGCGTTGTGCTCCTCGGTCGTGGGGGCGAGCACGTCCCCGCAGGACCCCACGCGCGGCAACAGGGTGCACAGAATCAGATCCGCTCCCCTCAGGCTCACCTCGTCCGCAAGGCCGGTGACGGCTTCCCGGATCTTGATCGATGAAACGGCCTTGATGTCTTTTACATCGTTGGCCCCTTCCAGGAGGATCACCAGGTCGGGGTCGTGCCCAACGAGGGCGTTGGTCAGCCTGCTCCGGGTCGCATCCCCGGAGACGAGTTCCATGGGCTTCCCCTGGTTGATCACCGCGGGCCTCATCTCCCCGAGGTAGGGATCCCCGTCCGCGATCCCCTGCAAGGCCTCGGCAACGCCTCCGTAGACGATCGAGTCCCCGAAGCACACCACCCCGAAGAGCGGTTCCGCCTTGAGGATCGAGAGCCGGACCGGGTTGCTCTTCAGCCCGTTGATCTCCAGGTGGACCCACACTTCCTCGCCCCACACCCCTTCGGGCACCTCCACGAACACATCCTCGGGATCCCAGTTCAAGACCCTCGGGGCCTCGAGCCGGTTGAAAAAGACCGTGCCCGGCGCCCACAGGCTTCCGCCCACGGGATCCCGCAGGTCGATCACGCTTTTCGGGCTTGCCCTGTCCGGCACCACCTTCTCCAGTTCCACGATGCAGCCGGCCGGAAGGAGACAGAGGAGAACGAGGAGGGCAAGATTCTCTGCTCTTTTCATGCACCTTCTCTTTTTTCGAGGCGGAAAAGCCCTGATGGTCGCTTTGCATCCGATCGGATGGGATGCAGGGGAGGGGCGGCATCGCTGCGAAACGCAGCATATCGCACACCTTCTTGTAACCATTCGAGGCCGGGGATGTCAAGTCCGGGGTTCCCGGCCGAAGCGGAGGCCGGCCCCAAGAGCGCCGGATTGACCGAAGTCTGTTTGCATGGATATAATTCAAAGTCGAATCTGGGAATCCCGCTGCCCAAGGCCCTCCGGAGCGATCTACGGTGAGCGACGAAACGAAGCGATGGCGCGCGCTGCTCGACACGATGCGTTTCACCAACGCGAGCGGTTATCTTATCAGCGCCTTCGCCATGGTCGCGCTGGTGATCGGGTACGTGTGGTGGCCCTTGGCCAAGTCCTACTTTTCCTATCTCTCGGCGGGCGGAAACCTGTGGGCAAGGATGGATTGGCTGCTCATCGGGATTTTCTCGTTCATATCCGTCCTGATCATGCTGGGGGCCGATCTGCGCAAGGACGCAGTCCTGTTCTTCGTGGGTCTCGCCGGAGGGCTGGTGATCGAGGCCTGGGGAACCCAGACCCAGATCTGGACCTACTTCACGCGGGAAAGGCCGCCCCTTTGGATCCTGCCCGCCTGGGGACTCGCCAACCTGTCGATCTTCCGGCTCGTCAAGTTCCAGAGCGCGCTCGTCCCGCGGGAATACACGCTCCTGTACCGATGGCTCTACTGGCTGATTTTTCCCGGCTTTCTCGCCTTCATGTACAGCTTCGTGTGGCACACGCTGGACAAGTCCTTCACCGTAATCGCCCTGATCCTGGTCCATTGGATCATTCTCACCCCGACGAATCATCGGCTGGCCGTCCTGATCTTCCTTGCCGGGACCGGGCTGGGGTACTTCTTCGAGCGCTGGGGCACGACGCGGCACTGCTGGAACTACTACACCGGGCAGACCCCGCCCGCCTTCTCCGTGATGGCCCACGGCCTTGCGGCCGTCGCCTTCTGGCGGGCCGAGAGGGTCCTGCGGATTATCGCCAACATCCTCCTCGCCAAGCCGGCCGAGGTGAGCGATCGGGAGATCTGGGGTTAGCAGGGCCGCCTTTTCGACGGGTTGTCCGAAGGCCCCGGCGCCGTTTCGCTACTTCTTTGCGAGGTAATCCTTCACCCAGGACGCGAGGTCGATCCGGGAGACCGTCTCGGCGATGTACTTGTTCTCGATATCGAAGATCTTCCGCGGGCATGTCTCCCGGGCGGCCTCGTACAGGATCGCCTTAATGCTCCGGGGCGCGAAGGGAGGGACATTCTCAATGATCTGAAGGGCCAGGTCGCGCGCCTCGTCCAGCACCTTGCCGTCCGGAACCACGCTCCGGACGATGTTCAGCCTCAGCCCCTCCGCGGCGTCGATGTTCCGGCCCGTCAGGAGGAGGTCGAGCGCGGGTCCCCGGCTTATGGTACGCATGAACAGGCTTGTCACCCCCCATAAGAGGGGAAAGCCGATCCTGCCCTCGGGCATGCCGAAAACCGACCCCTCTGCGGCGATCCGAAAGTCGCAGGCGACCGCGAGCCCGAGTCCGCCGCCCAGGGCATGCCCCCGGATGGCGGCGATCGTCGGTTTCGGGTATCTCTCCATTCGCTGGAAGAAGGCGTAGCCCACCTCCATGAGACGCAGCAGTTCCTCGGGCCGGGCCCTTCCGACCGCTTTCAGGTCCATGCCTGCGCTGAAGATCCTCGCTCCGCCGGTCAGGATGACCACCCGGATCGCATCGTCCCGCTCGATTTCGTCCAGGGCCCCGGTCATCGCATCGAAGAGGTCGATGTACAGGGCGTTGACAGGGGGCTTCTCCAGGGCGAGGAGGGCGACTTCCCCCCTCCGGTCGACGTTCACGAGATCCGGTTCCCGGCTCTTGTCTTCCAACAGAACGCCTCCTCACGATTCGCGGGGCCCGTTCCGCCCGGCCCCCCGGTCGGTCTTCTCGATCCTGGCCCAGGTATCCCGCAGCGTGACCGTCCGGTTGAACACGAGCCGGTCCGGCGTCGAATCCCTGCAATCCACGCAGAAGTACCCCTGCCGCTCGAACTGGAACCGGCTGCCCGTAGGGGCGCCTGTCAGGCTCGGCTCCACGCAGCATCCGGTCAGGGTCACCAGGGAGTCCGGGTTGAGCAAGGTCTTGAAATCCCCCTCGTTCCTCTCTTCCCCGGAATCGGGTTTCAGGATGAGATGGTCGTAAAGCCTCACCTCCGCGCGGGCGCACTGCGCGGCCGAGACCCAGTGCAGCGTCGCCTTCACCTTGCGGCCGTCCGGCGCATCCCCCCCCCTCGTCGCCGGGTCATAGGTGCAGCGGAGCTCGGTCACCTCGCCCGTCTCTTCGTCCTTCACCACGCCGACGCACCGGATGAAGTAGGCGTAACGAAGCCGAACCTCGCGGCCCGGAGCGAGCCGGTAGTACTTGCTCGGCGGGTTCTCGCGAAAATCCTCCTGCTCGATATAGAGCACCCTGGAGAAGGGGACCTTGCGGGTTCCGGCCGCCGGGTCCTCCGGGTTGTTTACGCAGTCCATCTGCTCGACCCGGTCCTCGGGGTAGTTCTCGATGACGACCCGCAGGGGCCGCAAAACCGCCATCCTCCTCGGCGCGGTCCGGTTCAGGTCTTCCCGGAGGATGTGCTCGAGCAGGGCGATGTCCACCGTGCTGTCCCGCTTGGCAACGCCGATCCGGTCGCAGAACCTGCGGATCGCCTCCGGCGTGTACCCCCGTCTTCGGAGCCCGGAAAGGGTCGGCATCCTGGGGTCGTCCCAGCCGCTGACGTAACCTCCTTCGACGAGTTCCAGGAGCTTGCGCTTGCTCATCACGGTGTGGGTCAGGTTCAGCCGGGCGAACTCGATCTGCTGGGGATGGTAGACCCCCAGCTCGTCCAGCACCCAATCGTAGAGCGGGCGGTGATCCTCGAATTCCAGGGTGCAGATGGAGTGGGTGATGCCCTCGATCGAATCGGAAAGGCAATGGGTGTAATCGTACATCGGATAGATGCACCACTTGTCGCCCGTCCGGTGATGCGTGGCCCGGAGGATCCGGTAGAGAACCGGATCGCGCATGTTCAGGTTCCCGGACGCCATGTCGATCTTTGCACGAAGGACCCGGGAGCCGTCGGGGAACTCCCCGGCACGCATGCGCCGGAAAAGGTCCAGGTTCTCCTCCACGGACCGGTTGCGGTAGGGGCTTTCCCTTCCGGGCTCGGTCAGCGTGCCCCGGTACCGGCGGATCTCCTCCTGGCTCAGGTCGCAGACATAGGCCTTTCCCTTCCGGATCAGCTCCAGCGCATACTCGTAAAGCCGGTCGAAGTAGTCCGAGGCGTAGAACAGGTTCTTTCCCCAGTCGAAGCCCAGCCACCGGACGTCCTCCTGGATCGACTCGACGTATTCGACCTCCTCCTTGGTCGGGTTCGTATCGTCGAACCGCAGATGGCACACGCCGCCCTCGTTTTCCGCCGCGATCCCGAAATTCAGGCAGATCGACTTGGCATGGCCGACATGAAGGTAGCCGTTGGGCTCCGGCGGGAAGCGGGTCACGACACGGCCCCCGTATTTGTTCGTCCTCAGGTCTTCCGCGACGATCGCGCGGATGAAGTCGACGGGACGGCTGGGCTCGGCTGGGTTCATACGGGCACGCTCCTATTTCTGTCCGGGACGTTTCCGGCATATTCTACCCGTTCCGCCCGTATGTTCAACAGCGCCGGCTTTACAAAAACGGGCCTGCCGTCTAGCTTGCATAGGAAAAGGAGACAATCGAATGGCCCAAGGAAACCGAACCGGCTACGCAAGGCTCGATCGGCCGGAGATCCTGATGTTCCTGTTCCATCCCAGGCCCGAATGGAGAGAAACCCGCCCGGTGGAGGGCGCGGTGGACGTGCTGATCCCGGTCGAGGGGGACGTGGTCGTGGGGGGACGCTACCACCTCGTCTCCAAAGAGGCGGCGAACATCCTGTTCTTCCACGGCAACGGCGAGATCGTGGCCGACTACGACGACCTGGCGCCCGAGTACACGCGCAGGGGGATCAACTTCCTGCCCGTGGACTACCGCGGCTACGGCCGATCCACGGGCAGGCCCACGATCGCGGCCATGATGCAAGACTGCCGCGTCATCTTCGAGTACACGAGGACATGGCTCGCTCGGAACGGATACACCGGGCCCCTGGCGGTCATGGGCAGGTCCCTGGGCAGCGCGTCGGCGCTCGAGCTCGTCTCCTGCCATGCCCGGGAGATCGACGGGCTGATCGTGGAAAGCGGATTCGCTTACGCGGAGCCCCTGCTCAGACTGCTGGGCATCGACATGAGATCCCTGGGAATCTCCGAGGAAGAAGGCTTCCGGAACGTGGACAAGATCCGGACCTTTCCCAAGCCCACGCTGGTCATCCACGCCGAGTTCGACCACATCATTCCCTTCTCCGACGGCCGGGCCCTCTACGAGGCATGCCCCGCCGAGGACAAGAGGCTCCTCATGATTCCGCGGGCGAATCACAACGATATCTTCGCCCGCGGCATCGATCCTTACATGCGAGCGGTCAAAGAACTGACCGAGAAGCTGTCGTCACAGGGACCGGCGGCCGGGGGTCCGGGATGAAGAATTCTTCCCGTACTCGATGCCCGCCGCTCAGATGGACCCCCCTGCCGCTACCTCCGCCTCATCGGAGGTGCGGATCAGCGACAGCCCCCTGAGGCCCATTTTCTCCACGGGGATGCCCGTTGCATCGCCGACAATCCCCAGAATGTGCCTCTTCAGGAACTCCAGGTCGGCCTCCTCGATCGATTTCGCCACATCCGGCCGCCCTCCCGACAAGATCAGCTCGTGCCGGATCTTCGGCATGACCCGCCTGAGCGAGTCCCGGGCCCCGGAATCACGGAAAGGACCGCACAGGATGAAACGCAGGTAGTGCTCCCCGCCAAGAGATGCCGTGACCGCATCCAGGCAGGTTCCGGGCCCATCGGCCGCCGGCCGGTCTCGATGGGCGAGCAGAAGCCAGACCATCGCAGACACGACGGTGAGACCGAAGAGGAGGGCAACCCCACGGATCCAGTTCCTCCTCAGGCGCTGCGCAAGATTGGGGCGAGGGGATTGCGGATGCCCGGGCACCGCCTCCAGGTCCAGCTCCAGGGGACGGTCCGGCGGGCCTTGCCGCCCTATCGGCGGCTCCGCCCCGGACTCGCGCCCCCCCGTCGAATCTTCCGGGATCCCCGATTCGGCTTCTTCGCCGCCCTCGAGCTCGGGCACGTTCAGCGGCTCGATCCTCGGGGGGTCTTCTTCTTTCGTCATGGCCCTTTGCGGAACCCGCAAGGTCTACGGGGTGAACTTTACCACCAGGAACTGACAGCCGTCGCGCGTCGTGAACGGGCCGTGCCTGTTGCCCGCCGGGGTGAAGAAATAGGTGCCTTCCGGGCACTCCTTCCCCTCGATGAGCGCCTTGCCCTTGAAGACGATCGAGATCTCGTTGAACGGCTCGTCATGCTCCTCGAGGACGGCGCCCGGCTCCAGGTCGATCAGCACGCCGAAGAAGGGCGTTCCCTCGATCATCGGGTAGATCTTCATGCGCGATCCGGGATAGGGTCCGGTCAGCCAAGGCAGATCCTCCAGGCGGGTCGTCATCTTCTCCATTGCGGCTCTCCTTCCGGGCCCGCAGTATAGGATGGAGAGAAACCGGGGATCAAGGGAGAAACCGGCAGAGGGTGACAGCCGGCTCCCCATGCCCCATAATGCTCCGAAGGAATCCGCTTGGCTCCGGGAGGACCCTCGGATGGCGACGCAACCGACCCCTTCGACCCCGCACCTTCGCCTCAAGCGGGCCGATTTCGGAGCGTCCAAAGGGGACTGGAACGACTGGAGATGGCAGTACGCGCACCGGATCCGTAGCCTCCGGGACCTGCGACGGATCCCGTGGCTTGAGCCCGAGGAGATCGCCCGAATGGCCCGGGTCGCCCGTCGATACCCCTTTGCCGCAACGCCCTATCTCCTCACGCTGGTCCGATGGGAGGATCCGCAGGATCCGGTCCGCAGGCAGATCCTCCCGAGCCCGGCCGAAACCGGCTTGCCCCTACGCGGGTCCCTGGACCCCCTCGGCGAGGAGGAACATTCCGGGGCGCCGGGCCTGATTCACCGCTACCCCGACCGGGCGGTCGTTCTGGCGACCCATCGTTGCGCCGTGTTCTGCAGGCACTGCTTCCGCAAGCGGCTCTGGAAGGAGCACCCTGTGCCCAACGACGCACTGCGATGGAACAAGGTCATCGGCTACCTGGAGGATCACACCGAAATCCGGGATGTCCTGCTTTCCGGGGGAGACCCGCTGACCCTTCCGGACGGGCAACTGGACCGCATGCTCGGACGGATTCGGCGCGTTCGCCACGTGGAGATCATCCGGGTCGGAAGCAGGGCGCCGGTCGCCCTGCCGCAGCGGATCACGCCCGACCTCTGCCGGGTGCTCGACAGGCACGGGCCCCTTTGGTTGATCACCCAATTCAATCATTCCCAGGAGATCACGCCGGAGGCTGCAGGGGCCTGCGAAAGGCTTCTGCGGTGCGGCGTCCCGGTCAACAACCAGACCGTTCTGCTCCGCGGCGTGAACGACCACCCGGAAACGATCCGCTCGCTCTGCCGGGGACTCCTGCGGATCCGGGTGCGGCCCTATTATCTGCATCAGTGCGACCCGGTGGCCGGGGCGGAGCACTTCCGCACGCCGCTGGCCAGGGGAATCCAGATCGTGGCCGCGCTTCAGGGGGCGACCTCCGGGCTGGCCGTGCCGAGGTTCATGGTCGACCTTCCCGGAAAGGCGGGAAAGGTCCCTCTCCAGGGCGATTCCTCCCTCGCCCGGCAGGGGGACTGCGTCTTGCTTCGCAGCTTCACAGGGGAGGTCGTTCCCTACGAGGACCCGGCCCCCGAACGAGACGACCGGGGTGCCGAAATCACGGCGTCCTCATGAAATACGTGGGCCCCTGAACCTCATACTCCAGGGTATCGGTGTTCACCCCCACGATCCATGCTCCGGCCCAGGCGTAGGGCCTCACCCAGGTCCACAGGGAAGAGGGAACGCCCTTGAAGGTGTCGGAGGTCCAGCCGAGTTGAATCGGGACGTAGCCGGTCGTTCCGAAAAAGGGAAGGACCCAGGTGAGCCGGAAGAGGTCATAGCTCCCCTTCGTCCAGGAGAAGGTCGGCGGGCCGGACAGGAGCGCTCCGTTCGCGGGTTGAAGCATCTGAAACGGGACAGGCTGACCGTAGGTCGCGTAAACCGCCTCGCAGGCCACGCGCGCGGCCTTGTAAGCGATCCGCATGTATCCGGCTTCGCCCCAGCCGCTTCCCCAGCTGTTCCGCAGGATCCATGCCTGGTCTGCGTCGTCCCAGCCGACCAGCATGACGGCGTGGTTCGTGGCCGTGTAGTAGCAGGGCGCTTCCGGGCACGTCGTCCGCAGGTCGTTGTATACGCCTCCGCTGTAGGCCTGGAACGCATCCCCCACGTAGACCGCCGCATTGACCGGTCCGTACGTGTAGATGGCTGTCTTGATGGCGTCCGTGTCGTTGCACGGAATCCTGCCCCATCCGGCCAGCCGGATCTGCAAGGAGGGCTCTTCGCAGGCGGCCCCGCAGTCCGATGTCAGTCCCTGATCATAGGGATAGCAGGCCTCATCGACGGCCCCGTACGTGACGAGCGCCTCCATTTCCTCGTAATCGTAGGACGCCCCGTTGCATCCGTAGAAGCCGCCGTAGAATGCGGAAAGGCAGAACATCAGATAGGATTCGGAAAGGTCCACGTTCGTGTCGGGCAATCCCTCCCCGATCATGAAAAGGCTCTCCGTCATGCCCGCTGCCGAGAATGCGTAACAACTGCCGCAGGCCCCCTGGTTCCGAACGGGAGACACATACGAATGCCCCTCCACATCGCGCCAGTCCCAGGCCGGGGGCAGGGCGGACCTGGGCATCGCCGGAATCGAAAGCTCCGGAACGGCCTTTCCGAGCCCCTTTCGTTTCGGAGCGAACATCTTCTCCTTGGCCGGATCCGGCAGATCGTAGACCCAGTTGTGACCCACCGTGAAGCTCCAACCGTTGGCTTCGATCTCCTCCCGGATCTCCTCGAGCGGCCTGGTCGCGTGAACCCCCCTCGCGTTCATCAGGAAAACCGAAAGGACCGCCGCCATCAAGATCAGCCTTCGCATCGGGACATTCCTTTCTTCTTGCGGTTTGGCTGGAACATCCTTCCCTCCCGGCGCATCCATCGGACAGGGGTGCACGCGGCCGGCCTTCGGGACCGGGCGAACCTCGCCGGGGAGGGTCCACGAGCAGACGTTCTATGAAAAGACCGGTTCAACCTGTTCCTTATTGTCGCAGAACGGATGAAAAAAATCCCTTGTACCGGAAACACGATGTTGCTAGAGTCCCCATAAACCCCAAGAAACAGGAGAGGAACCATGCCGGAAAGCACCTACAAGATCATCGAACTCGTCGGAACGAGCACGAAGTCATGGGAAGACGCGGCCAGGACGGCCGTCGAGACGGCCGCGAAGAGCCTCAAGGACCTCCGGATCGCCGAGATCTCCGAGCTTGACATGAAGCTCGAGAACGGCAAGGTGGCCGCCTACCGGGCCCGGGTGAAGGTCTCGTTCAAGTATCTCGGCAAGGACTAGAGGCCCGCCTGCAGAAGGAAGGACGGTTGTTGAACACGCAATCCATGTGAAAGAAGCCCCGCATGGGTTGCGCAGGCCGTGCCCGCTTCCTTCCCAGATGCATGCGTGCATCAGGCCGCCAGAGCCGGAACCAGGATGTCGGAAGGATCCAGGGAGAGCGTCTCGACGATCCGTTCGAGGGCCTCGACGATTTCAGGGTCGAGCTGGGTGCCCGAGACCTTCCGGATCTCCTCGACCGCCTCCATGAAGGTGATCTTCTCCCGATAAGGTCGGTCGCTGATCAGCGCGTCAAGCATGTCGGTCACCGCGAGGATGCGGGCTCCCAGGGGAATCTGTGCACCCGAGAGCCCCGCCGGATACCCTTTTCCGTCGTAGTGCTCGTGGTGGTGCCGGATGATCTTGAGAATGCCTTTGAGATCCGGAATCCGCGAGAGGATGCTGACTGAAACCTCCGGGTGTTTCCGGATCTGTTTCCACTCCTCCTCGGTCAGCCTGCCCGCCTTGTTCAGGATCTCGTCCCGAATTCCGATCTTTCCGATGTCGTGCAGGAGGCCGGCCAGCCGGATGGCTTCGGTCTCCTGCTCGGGGAGCCCCATCTCCCGGGCGATCTGCACGGAATAGTGGCTGACGCGCTGGGAGTGGCCCCGCGTGTAGGCATCCTTTGCCTCCAGGGCCATGGCCAGGGTGGATACGGCATTGAGAAGCTTTTCCTTCAGGTTCTCATGGAGGCGCAGATTCTCTACGGAAACGGCCACCTGGCTCGCGAAGATGTAGAGCAGTTTCAGTTGGTGCGCGTCGAACCTCCCCCCGGAACGGCGCTTGTCCGCATTCAAGACCCCGATCATCTCGTTGCGCAGGAAGAGAGGAACGCTGATCGCGGTTGAAACGGCGCGACCCACCGTCCCTCCCTGGCGGTAGCCGGAAGGGTCGAGCGCCCCCGGAAGGAGGTCTCCCTCACGTCTTTGCACGGCCGCCTCCTGGCCGTCCCCCTCGGTTCCGGAGGCCGTCCTTCCGGGTGTGCCGTTTCTCAGCGCACTCAGGTTGTAGACCCGAAACCGGTTCTTCAAAGGATCCGAAAGCAGGAGCGAACACTCGTCCAGCTGGAAGGCTTGTATGGTCGTGTCCAGGATCCGCTGTAGAATCCTCTCCGGGTCTTTCTCTTCGTGGATGGCACGGCACGCCTCCAGGAGCTTGTCCAGTTCGCGAACGTAACGTTCCGTGTATTGCAGGCTGGCCTGCTGCTGGAAGACGTCCTCCTTCATCCTCTCGAGCTGAATCTGGCTTCGCATGATATAGGCGACGGAAAGACAGGTCAGGACCCAGAGCCCGAGCAGAAGGAAGCGTACCGAGACGCCCAACTGGGAGGAGAACCGGGAGTCGATGACGGATGAATCGGACAAGAGGACGAAGCCCGCCACGAATCCGGTCAGGACCAGGATGAGCACGTTGGCAAGCGTGGAAATCTGGACCGTTCGGGTGCGAAGATACTGGTACTGCTGTTGCGTGCCTTTGTAGGAAGCATCCTCCACGGACGCGGAGGACGGGGAGGCCTGACGCGGCAGATGTCCGGTTGGGGGCTCTGTGCTGGATGACATAGGATGCTGTGCCGAGCAGGTTCAGGTGCGGTTCCGACAGGCGATGGGGGAAAGCAGTTTGCAAATTCAGTGCCGCGGCAAGGGAAAGGCCGCCCTCGGCCGAAGTCCTCGCTTTGGTTCGGTTTTTGTAGGTGTCGCGAGCCGGCCCGGTCCGGGAACGGGGCCCTGCGGGCAGCGATGGATCTGAAAATAGTTGTTGACTATGAACTTTTTTCCGGCCGTCCCCGGGCGTTTCGATCCGCTCTGTCGGGTTTGATTTTGGCAGGGTCAAGGGCTATGCTGAACGAAAAACCGTGTGGGAGCTCGACGGTTGCCCCCGGCCCGGCAACCGTGACGATTCTGTTCGAGGAAGGAGGCATGCAATGAAGAAGGTGGCGATCATCGGGTGCGGAACCTATATGGACCAGGGCTATGGATGCCCCGGGGAGTGGAGGTGCCTGAAGGCGGCCGCAATGGGTGAGGGCAAGTTCGAGGAACCTTCTCAAGTGGTGGCCTTCCTCAAGTGCGAGTGCCCCGGCAGGCCTCTCGTTCCCAATATGGGGATGTCCATGAAGATGAGCGAGATCAAGCCCGACAAGATCTACTTGAGCTCCTGCATGGTCAACGCAAAGCCGGAATGCCCTTATCGAAAGGTCGAGGATCTCCGGGCCATGCTCGAGAACAAGTTCGGCATCGAGGTCGTCGAGGGAACGCACGACTATCATTGAGTGTTTCGCGGCGGCCCGGAGGAGAACCGGAGAGAATCGACTTCGCACGCGGGCCGCGGCGCGCTGCAGGCGGGGAATCGCTGCGAAGATCGAGGGCAAACCATGGGCCTGACCGCGCGCCTGCTTCTCTGCCGCCCGCTCGTCTTTACGGTCCCTGAGATCCCGGCCGCGCAGATGAGCACGCTCTCTCTTCCCGAAAAGAAGACGAAAGGCCCGCTTTCCCCGGAAGAGGCCATCGCCTCCCCTCCCGCCGGAACCGGGGCCACGTCGCAGACCGAATGACGGGCGCAAGCGGATCGGGGCGGCCGAAAAGCGAGGGCGGGCCGCGCCCATGGGAGCAGCGAAAGGCAGACAGGATGACGGAATACACGATCCATCCTCTGGTCGTGGGGGCAAACGAAACGGATCAGGGGGTCATGACCTATCTGAAGGGCTACGGGCGCAGGATCTGGATTCCGATTTACGTGTTCTACGTCCAGGGGGGCGAACAGAGGATCCTCGTGGACACCGGGCTCGACCAGTTCGTCGTCCCTCCCGAGGTCGGGGAACAGCACGGCGTGGAGATCCTGGAATTCGAGGACGCCCTTGCCACGGTCGGCCTCCAGCCCGATGACATCGAGATCATCATCCACACGCACCTTCACAACGACCACTGCGAGAACGACTACAAGTGCACGAACGCCAAGGCCTACGTCCAGCGGGCCGAGCTGGAATTCTTCCGGGATCCCCACCCCCTCGACCATCGGTACTACCCGGACCTCCTCGACGACGTTGAGGTCGTCACCCTGGAAGGCGAGGCGGAGATCACGGACGGGATCCGGGTCGTGCCGTCCCCGGGGCACACGCCGGGAACCCAGTCGGTTCTCATCCGGACCCGCCAGGGCATGGTCGGCATCGCCGGCTTCTGCTGCAACCAGGAGAACTTCCCGGAGAAGGGCCCCGCCGTGACACCCGGGGTGCATACGGACGCGCTGGCCGCCTACGAGTCGATCCAGCGGTTCCGGGAGTCTGCCGACATCCTGCTTCCCCTCCACGATTTCTCGGTGGGCCGGAGGAAGCGGATCCCTTGAGGCGGCAAACCGCGGGTGAGAGGGAAGGCGGGAGCTGGGAATTTGCTAACAGCTGTTAGCTGTCAGCTGTTAGCAGTTAGCCCCTACCACCCCTCCCCCAGAGAGGCACAAACCAGGGGGGCGTGGCTGGGAGCTAAAGGCTAAGAGCTAACCCGACTTTCGCTATTCGGGGGGTATTGGTTTCCTAAGTACCTGAAAATAAACAA
>CAYLMK010000040.1:0-33799 GCA_964384945.1 uncultured Thermodesulfobacteriota bacterium
GCCGCGGCCTTGGCCGGGAATACAGCTACGGATGCGAAAGGGCCCGCCGCAGCCGTATTCCCCGCGAACGCGGAGATCTCTGGGCCGCCGCCAGCCTCTACGCCGTATTCCCCGCGAACGCGGGGATCTCTGGGCTGCAACATCGGCCTTGGCCAAAAACGGCCAGGAGGAAGAAGGCCACCGCGCGCAAGAGATCCCGGCTCGCGGCCGCTGCCGCGGCCTTGGCCGGGAATACAGCTACGGATGCGAAAGGACCCGCCCCTGCGCCGGTTGACAGGGCGTAGCCCTCTTTCTATCCTTATCGGCGATCTGAGACCCAGCCTCTTTGTCCCGCGCACCATGCCCGGGCCCACCCGGCAGGAACAGGAAAGGAGAGTCTGAATGGATTCGATCAAGCTCGACCGCAGACAGTTTCTCCAGGTTTCCGGCGCCTCTGCGCTGATGCTCTCCCTGCACTCCCTGGGTTTCCTGGGCGGAAAGGCCCACGCCAGCGAAAAGATCATCCAGGAATGGGACTACGGCAAATGGGAAGACCTGCACAGGAAGGAATGGACCTGGGACAAGGTGACCTGGGGGACGCACCTGGTGGACTGTTACCCGGGCAACTGCCTCTGGCGGGTTTACACAAAGGACGGCGTGGTCTTCCGGGAGGAGCAGGCGGCCAAGTACCCGGTGGTGGACCCGACCGGCCCGGACTTCAACCCCCGGGGGTGCCAGAAGGGGGCCTTCTACAGCCACATGATGTACAACCCGGACCGGCTCAAGTACCCGATGAAGCGGGTGGGCGAGCGCGGCAGCGGCAAGTGGAAGAGGCTGAGCTGGGACGAGTGCCTCTCGGAGATCGCCTCCGGGATCCTCGACGCCATGGAGGAGCAGGGGCCGGAGTCGTTCGTCTACGAGATGGGCCCGGGCAACGGGGGATACATCAACATCTTCGCCGCCTCGGCGCGGCTCTACCACTTCATCGGCGCCACGGCCCTGGACCTGGACTCCACGATCGGGGACTTCAACCGCGGGATCTACGAGAGCGTGGGCAAGTTCATGTTCATGGACTCGGTGGACGGCTGGTTCTTCGGAAAACTGCTGCTCATCTGGCACATGAACCCGGTCTACACTCGGATTCCCTCGTACCACTTCATCGCCGAGTCGCGGTACAACGGCGCCGAGGTGGTGACGATCGCGCCGGACTACTCGCCGAGCGCGATGCACGCCGACGAGTGGGTGCCCGTGGAGCCGGGCGGGGACGCGGCCCTCGGGCTCGCCGTCTGCCAGGTGCTGATCGAGAAGGGCTGGATCGACATCCCCTTCATCAAGGAGCAGACCGACCTGCCGCTCCTCGTGCGCTCCGACACGGGCCGCTTCCTTGCGGCCGCCGATGTCGAGCAGGGGGGGCGAAGCGATCAGTTCTGCTTCTGGGACCCGGCCGCGGGCGGGCCTGTGAAGGCCCCCCTGGAGACCCTCAAGCTGCCCGCGGACCCGGCCCTGGAGGGAACCTTCACGGTCAAGCTGCTCGACGGAAAGGAGGTCGAGGTTCGCCCGTCCTTCGCGCTCTTGAAGGAGCAGCTCGACCGGGACTACACGCCCGAGAAGGCCTCCCGGATGTGCGCCACCCACCCGGACACGATCCGCCGACTTGCCGAGAAGTGCGCCAAGGCCAAGCCCCACATCCAGATCCTGGTGGGCTGGAATTCGCCGAAGTACTACCACGGGGACCTGATCGAGCGGGCCATGTGCCTGCTGCTCGCCCTGACCGGGAGCTACGGGAAGAAGGGGAGCGGGATCCGGGGCTGGAACGAGTCCCTGTTCGAGGGGGCCCTGTTCCAGGCGAGCAAGCCCTCCAGGGGCTGGATCGGCGCCACGATCCGGATGGCCCGCGGCAAGAAGCTCCTCAACCAGTTGAAGGCCGAAGACCCCACGCTCACCGACGAGATGGTCTCGGTCAAGCTCGAGCGCCTGCGGAACAAGATGGAGTACAGCCACGTGCCGCCGGCCTTCCTCTACTATTTCCACTCCGGCTACAAGGACGCGTGGGACCGGAAGGAGTGGCACTGCTCCTCGATGAAGCGCGAGTTCCCGGAGTACATGAAGGAGGCGCTCGACAAGGGATGGTGGGAAGGGCTCACCCTGCCCTACCCGGACCAGGAGCCGAGGGTCTACTGCTACTACGCCACCAGCCCGGCCCGCAAGAACCGCGGCTGGAACAAGAACATCCTGCCCAGCCTGTGGAAGAAGTACAAGCTCATCTTCGGGTTCGAGACGCGCTGGAGCACTACGGCCCTCTACTCGGACTACGTGCTCCCCTGCGCCGGCTTCTACGAGAAGCTCGACACCCGGTTCCCCACGCCGCACGTGCCCTGGCTCACCTTGACGGACAAGGCGGTCGAGCCTCCGGGCGAGGCCATGGACGAATGGCAGATCTGCCTCGCCCTGGCCGGCAAGATCGAGGAGGAGGCCAAGCGGCGCGGCAAGACCAAGTTCGTGGACAGGAAGGGAAGAGAGATCGACCTGGTCGACCTCAAGAACAAACAGTCCCTCGGGTGCAAGAACCTGGACGAGATCATGGAGGACGCCCTCGAGACGAGCGTCAGCCTGGGCAACCTGCCCCGGGGCACGGACCTGGCCAAGATGCGCAAGGAGGGGATCGTGCGGTTCGTGGGCCTGTCCATCTTCGACCCGATCACCATGCACCTGGCCACCGACATCAAGCCGGACGAGCCGATCGTGCCGCTCACCTGGCACACGGGCTCCAAGAAGCTCCCCTACCCCACTTACAACCGGCGCCTGCAGTTCTACATCGACCACCCCTGGTTCCTCGAGGCGGGCGAACAGATGCCCGTGCACAAGCCCAACCCCAAGATGGGCGGGAACTACCCGCTCGCGCTCACGAGCGGCCACCAGCGCTGGAGCGTGCACTCGATCTGGATCACGGACGAGCAACTCCAGCGGACCCATCAGGGGAGGCCTTTCATGTTCATGAACCCGGAGGATGCCGAGAAGCGCGGCATCCGGGACGGCGACCTGGTGAGGGTGTGGAACGACTTCGACGAGTTCCGGATCCACGTGAAGGTGAGCCCGGCGGCCCGGCCCGGCAAGGGGACGAATCCAGGCCAGGTCATCGTCTACCACGCCTGGGAGCCCTACCAGTTCAAGGATTGGAAGAGCTACGATACGCTCATTCCCGGCATGGTGAAGTGGCTGGATCTGGCGGGCGGGTACGGGCACCTGGACTACTACCGCTGGAACTGGTGCATCCAGCCCATCGACCGGGCCGTCGCGGTCGAGGTCGCCAAGGCGTAGGCGGTTTTCCGTCGGGCCAATGCCGCGTTTTTCGCGAAGGGGCCGTCCTCCCGAAAGGGGCCGTATTTCCCGCGCAGGCCGGAATCTCTTGCGCCCAGTCGTGTCCCTTCTCCCCCGTCGGGGAAGAAGGTGAGGATGAGGGGGGCATCAGCCACACCCTCACCCTGTCCCCCTCCCTGAGGAAGAGGGAACGCCGCGCGAGCGCGAGAGACCCCCGCTTTCGCGGGGGATACTGCCATGGCGCAGTGGCCGCGCGTGCGCGAGACACCCCCGCTTTCGCGGGGGATACTGCCATGGCGCAGTGGCCGCGCGAGCGCGAGAGACCCCCGCTTTCGCGGGGGATACTGCCATGGCGCAGTGGCCGCGCGTGCGCGAGAGACCCCCGTCAGCGCGGGGAGAGGCTCCGGCGGAGATCTCTGGGCTGCCAAAGACCGCTATACACAAGAGACCTCTGCCTCCGCAGGGAATACGGCCTTGGGTGCGCGAGAAATCCCTGCCTCCGTAAGGAATACGGCTACTGTGCGGATCCTCTCATACGCTGTATTCCCCGCGAAAGCGGGGATCTCTTAGCCTCAATCGGAGGCACAACAAACATGGCCCGACAATTCTGGGTCTACATACTGTCCAGCAAGAGCAGAGGTGCTCTGTACGTAGGGATGACCTCCGACCTCGGGCGGAGGGTATGGGAACACAAGAACAATCTGGTTGAGGGCTTCACCAGCAAGTACAAGGCCGACAGACTCGTGTACTACGAGGCTCTTGAAGAAAGCGAAAATGCGCTCCAGCGGGAAAGACAGCTGAAGAAATGGCGAAGAGCGTGGAAGATTCAACTCATCGAAAAGGTCAATCCGGAATGGAAGGACCTCTACGAGGAGATTACTGCATAAAGGATACGCAAGAGACCCCCGCTTTCGCGGGGGATACTGCCCTTGGCACAGTGGGCGCGTGAGCCCAGAGACCCCCGCTTTCGCGGGGGATACTGCCCTTGGCACATTGACCGCGTGAGCGCGAGAGACCCCCGCTTTCGCGGGGGATACTGCCCTTGGCACAGTGGCCGCGTGAGCGCGAGAGACCCCCGCTTTCGCGGGGGATACGGCCATGGCGCAGGGATCGGTTGCGCTCGAGAGACCCCCGCTTTCGCGGGGAAATACAGGCATTGCGGGGGGAGGACTGACACTGCGGGGATGACGCACGAGTGGCCATCCCCTGCTCTGCCGGAGGGCCGGAGCAATCCCCCCCTGGCACCCGCCTACTCTGTCACAAAATCGGCGTGGTGCCGGGCCGGCTTGATCGTGATCACCATGAAGGACGAGAGAATGAATGCGCAGATGCAGACCAGGAAGGCGATCTCGTAGCTTCCCGTTGCGTCGAAGATCTTTCCCGCGCCGGGTATGCCCAGCACGATTCCGATGGCGAACCCGCTCGTCACGATTCCCATCAGTTTGCTGAAATGAAGCACGCCGAAGCAGCGGCCGACCAGAATCGGCAGCACCACGGCATTCCCGGCGATCCCCAGCCCGAACGGGACCGTATAGAACCAGAGAAGGTTCACGTTGTCCAGCCCCATCCGGATGAACATGACCTCGAGCAGGCTCGGGCCGCAGGCAAGCAGGAGACCGACGATGGCCAGAACCGTGGCCGGGCTGATCCGGTCGGCCATCCAGCCGAAGAGCAGCCGTCCCGGGATGCTCAGCATGACGGTGAAGCCGAGAAAGGTTGCGGCCTGCTGCGGAGTGAATCCGGCCTCCTGGATGAGGTACGGGACCAAGTGAAAATTCATCGCCGACAGGCCGAGCAATTGCAGGACAAAGGTTGCCACGATGAGCCAGAAGGTCAGCGTTGCGACGGCCTGCTTGACGGGCAAGCCGGACACGCGCAAGACGGAGCTGCCGTCCTGCGGCATGGGCTCCCCGTCGGGCTGGAGGCCGAATTGCGAGGGCTTCGTGCGAACAAAGACCGCAATCAAGGGAATGACGATCACCCAGGTCACGCCGAAGGCGACCAGCCAGGTCTTCCGCCACCCGACCGTCCGGATCAGCCACTCGTTTAGCGGCGGCAGGAGGAAGCCGCCCGTACCGATCCCCAGCATCATCAGAGACATGGCGCGACCGCGGTACTTGTTGAACCAGTTCGTGATCGCGGTCTGGGAAGGCACGTTCGTGGTGCCGGAAACGGCGAATCCCGCGAGGAACATGTTCGCGTAAAGCATCCACAGGGACTGCACCGAGGCGTAGACAAGCAGGGTGATGCTGGAGATGACGGCAGCGGCCAGCATGGTCGCCGCTACGCCGAACCGGGCGATCAACAGGCCGACCACGGGCCCGGAAAAGCCGTAGACCACGGCCCACAGGGCCGCGCCAAGAGAAATCTGCGTCATGCTCCACCCGAATTCGTCGATGAAGGACTTAACGAACACCGGAAAGCAGTAGAACCCCATCCCGCCCGTGTTGACGACGACGAAGAACAGGGCGACCACGATCCACCATCCGTAGAACAGCCGGGTGTTGGCTCTCCAATTGGCCATGCGCTCAGCCTCCGAAAACCGCAGAAGCCCAAGGAAAAGGCGGGGGGTAGGGAATGGAACGCTTCCTTTCTACACCGGACGGACTGGCTGGCAGGATAAAGCAAAACCCGGGGCTATTCAATCAAAAAGTGACCGCTCGTTCCCTCGGTCGGGAAGGGAGGCGGAGGCGTCACGGTCAGATGGACTTCGGCCTCCGGGTCCGCAGGGAGGAGGAAGCGAATCAGTTCCCCGGCGTAGGCATCGAAGAGATGTCTCGCCGAAAAACCGATGAGCAGGCACACGATGGCGACAACGGCGGTTCTGGCGGCACGGAGGAACAGCCCGAGTGCCCGCAGGGCTCTTGCCTTCACGTCTCGGCATCCTCTTCTGCTTCAGGTGAGCCGATGGGGGCCGGAGGGCGGAAGAGGACTCGTCCGGCCCCGCATAATCTAAACATCTTTTATTTTATAGAATAATCCATTCTATGGCAAGCCCGCGCTCGTTCCGTCCTTGCGCCCGAAACCTGCCGCGATTCGACTCGGTCACCGCTACGGTTACGACCCGGACCCTCGGAACGTCCCGCCCCTAACTTGTGGACCGTCACTCAAATAGTGGCTGTCCCCATGTTCGCCACTCACCTTCTCCCCCAGCGGGGGAGAAGGTAGCTGCGGTGCCCGGGGATCGCCTCGGGCGCTAAAGTGACGCTGCGACGCGAATCGCGCCGTCCTCTTCAAGTTCCCATCTGCAGTTGAACCGGGTGCGCCGCAGACGCGCCCAGCGCTTGAGCTTTGCAGCCGCCGATGCGGGGATGCCGCCGCGATTGAGCGTGTCGCACAACCAGCGGGCATCGGCGCGCCCCGCCCTTTGCAGCCGGAACCGGCGGATCTGCATCGGGACAACCGTCATGTCGAGGAGCCGGCCGCTCGGGATTTGCAGCCTCACAAAGTACATGTTCGCAAGGTCCGGCCGGCACTTTGCGTAGTCGATCGACCCTTCGTAGTCGTTCATCAGATCCCCGCAACCATAAAGAATGGGCTGGTTGCGATACACCTCCACCGCGATCGGGTGGTGCGACGAATGCCCGTGGACGACGTGGATGCCCGCCGTATCGATCAGTCGGTGCGCGAACCAACGCCGCCGGAATGCAACACCATGGCCCCAGTTCCGGCCCCAGTGAATCGAGGCCACCACAATATCCCCTTCACGCCGGACGGCCGCCACTTGCTCCTTGATGCCTGCGATCGCCCGTGCCGTGTACCCGTCCAGCAGGTTCACGCCGGGCCGGGCGGCTCCGGCCGCCCACGAGCGAGGAGTGAAACTCGACGGGTGGGCCCAGGCGAACACGAGCACCCGGCCCTTTCCCTTGAGATCCAGTACGGCCGGCTCGGCGGCCGCCCGCTTGTCCGGGCCGGCGCCGGCCGTCCGGAGGCCCGCCTGTCGGAGCGTCTGGAGGGTCTCGGCCAGCCCCGCAGTTCCCCAGTCCAGCACGTGGTTGTTTGCCAGCACGCAGCAGTCGAAGCCCGCCGCAGTCAGGCAGGGGACATTCCCGGGGCTCATCCGATAGTGAATGGGCTTCTGCGGCCAGTAATCGTCGCTCGCCGTAACCGCGGTCTCGAGGTTTACGATCCGGACGTCCGGATCGCGCTTCTCCCATTCCGGCAGAGCGTCACCCCAGATCTCTGCATAATCGATCGGCGCACGAACAGGACCGCTGGCGGCCTCGGCCCGCCGGACGTAATCGAGCGCGTTCAGCCGGTTGTACTGATGCAGCGCCGGATCGCCGGGCCGGGGCAGGACCTGGTCGATTCCCCGGCCGGTCATCACGTCCCCGGCGAGGAAGAGCGTCGTCTCAAGCATATTCATGCAAGGCCGTTCCACGGGTGTGAACAACGCTTTTCCATCATCTCGGCGGTTCTTCCCCGAGCGTGCCGGCCACCCAATCCAGGTTGACGAGAGAAACCTGGTAGTCGCGGCGCGCACGGGCCAGGCTGCCCCTGGCGGACAGGAGATTGAACTGCGCGTCCTGCACATCCAGCCGGGTCTTCACCCCGTTCTCGTAGCCCATCTCGGCCATGAACAGGAGCCGCTCGGCCTGCGCGACCGTTCCGGAAAGGGCCTTGAGGATCTCGCCGGCCTCTCGGACCGCGTCGACCGAGGCGCGCGCCTCGAGAAAGATGGCGTCCCGGAGCTTCGCCTCCCCGATTTCCACGCTGCGCACATCGCTCTTTGCCTGTGCGACCTTCCCGCGGGTTCTCAGGCCGTCGAACACGGGAAAGGACAGAAGAAGGCCCGCATTCCAGGCCTCGCCATCGGACTCGAAACCCTCCGCATCATACCCGCGCCACCCGTAGCCGGCCTGCAGGTCGAGCCTCGGCTTGTCGCCTGCCCGGACCACCTTGACGACTTCCTCGGAAACTTCGCGGCGGTGAGAGAGTTCGTGGACTTCCGGCCGGTTACGGAGCGCCCTCTCGAGCACGGCCGAGTAGTCCGGATACGGCGCAACGGTTGTGACGAGGGTTCCCTCCACGTCCAGGGCGCCGCCTTCCCTGCCGAGAAGGAAGTTCAGCCGCTCCTTGGTGTTTCGAAGCAGGTTGTCCGCCCGGATCAGCTCGGGCCGGGCGTTCTCCACGTCCACCTCGGCGGCCAGCACGTCGTAGTCCGTGGCGGTCCCGGCGGACAGTCTCCGCCGGGCCGCGTCCAGGTGGCGCTGCTTCTGGTCGAGGTTCTCGGCGGCAATCGCAAGCAGCTCCTTGGCCAGGAGCACGTCGTAGAAGCTGGCCGAGACGTCCCGCATGACGCCCTGGCGGTAGAACCGGAACTGGTCGTCCGCAATGGCAAGCCCGCCCTTGGCCGCCCGGATCGCAGCGCCGATCTGGCCCCACGTGAACAGTGCCTGGGACAGGGTGATGTCGGTCGTGGCCACGTCCTTTTCGAAGGAAAACAGGCCGCCGAACTGTTCCGGAAACCCCTCGTAGAAGTCCTGCTGGCTCTCGTCGTACTGGCGGCCCGCGCTTCCGGTGATGAGCAACTGGGGAAGGGCGGCGGCGCGCTCATCCACGTACTTGCCTTTGACCCACTTCTGGTACTCGACTGCCCTCTGGATGTCCCGGTTCTGCTCGGTCGCGATGGCCAGGGCCTGCTCGAGGGTCAGGACCTTCCCTTCGCTCTCTTTCATCGCCTCCGAGGCGGCCGCAGGCTCCGCCCTTGCCGAGCCCAGGGCCAGGATCGCCCATGCCAGAAGCGCGGCCTTGCCGGACGATGCGGCCCGCGGCGCCTCACGGCCCGCCGCCGTCTCTTTGCCGATCCAGCGCCTGCGCACCCACAGCCCAAGATCCTCGAGCACCGTGTAGACGACGGGCACGACCAGCAGGGTGAGCAGGGTCGAGGTGATCAGCCCTCCGACAATCGTCCTTGCCATCGGGGCGCGGACCTCTCCGGCAGACCCCAGCCCCAGGGCAAGGGGGAGCATGCCGAAGATCATGGCCGTCGTGGTCATCAGGATGGGTCGCAGCCGGAGGCGGCCCGCGTCGATCAGGGCCTGCCTGCGTTCCCGGCCGCGGCTGCGCAATCCCTTTGCGCAGTCCACGAGCAGGATGGCGTTCTTCGTCACGAGGCCCATGAGCATGATCAGCCCGATCAGGGACATGATGTTGATCGTGTCCCCGGTAATGAGGAGCATCACCGCCATGCCGACGATCGAGAGGGGCAGTGAAAGCATGATCGCCAGCGGGTCGATGAACGACTCGAACTGGGCGGCCAGGATCAGGAAGACCATGATCACGGCCAGAACGAGGGCCTCGGCCAGGTACCCGAAGTCCTCCTCCATCTGTTCGGCCTGGCCGGACAGGACCACCCGGTACCCCGGCAACATGTTCAGGCGCCCGGCGGCCCTTTCGACCTCCCGGGCCGCCGTGCCGAGGGGGATCCCGTCGAGGTTCGCGGACACCATGACCTCCCGGCTCAAGCCCATCCGGTTGATTTCCGAGGGGGTCGTGCTCCTCTCCACCCGCGCCAGGTCGCCCAGCCTGACGAGCGTCACTGCGCCCGAGAACGGATCGCGCACGGCCAGGCGCAGATCCGCAACCTGAGCGATCTCCCCCCGGCCGTCTTCGGGCAGCCGCACCCGCACGTCCACCGCGTCGCCGTCCTCGTCCTCGTAAGCGGACACGGCAAGCCCCCCGACCAGGGCGCTCACGGCCCGCGCGATGGAAGACGTGTTGACGCCTGCGTCTTCCGCGCGATCCCGGTCCACCACGAGCCGGTACTCGGGGGTCTCATGCTCGAGACTCACCTCGAGATCGACAACGCCCGGAATCCTGTACAGGTCGTCCTTGAGCCGGGCGGCGTACTCCTTGAGCAGCTTGAGGTCCTCGCCCCGCACGCTCACCAGCAGGGGTTTTCGGTCGTCGAAATGCTCGGCCTCCATGACGGACGTAACGATGCCCGGGATCCCGGCAAGCCTTGCCCGCACCTCGCGCATGATCTCCTTCTGCCTTCGCGAGCGCTCCGTGCGATCCACCAGCTTGACGAAGATGCTCGCATCACGCACCGTGTCCGACTCCCGCGCGGCGATGGATGCATAGGTGTGGTCGAGCTCCGGGATCCCCTCGAGCATCGCCAGGACCGCGTGCAACCGGTCCTCGGTCTCGGCAATGGACGCGTCCGGCGCGGTCTTCAGGTTGATCTGAAACTCTCCCATGTCATGGGGCGTCATGAATTCCTGCTCCAGGAGGCCGAACGCGGCCAAGCCCGAGAGGAAAGCGACCGCCGCAAGAACGATCACGGTCTTCCGGTGATCCAAAGACCAGCCGATCACGCTCCGGTACCGGTCCGCCGTTCGATCGAACCAGCGGTTGAACAGGTCCAGGAGGCGCGCCACTCGGTTGCGTTTCCCCCGACGCCGGATGTCCGGGTCAAACCACCGGGAGGAGAGCATCGGGTCGAGCGTGAAGGCGACGAACAGGGAGACCAGGACGGCAAAGGCCACCGTGATGCCGAACTGGAAGAAGAAGCGGCCCACCATTCCCTTCATGTACGCCACCGGCACGAAGACGGCCACGATCGAGAAGGTGGTGGCCATGACGGCCAGACCGATTTCGCTCGTGCCGTTCCGGGCCGCCGTGAAATGGTCCTCGCCCTGCTCAAGATGGCGGACGATGTTCTCCCGCACCACGATCGCATCGTCGATGAGCAGGCCGATGGCCAGCGAAAGGGCCATCAGCGTCAGCATGTTGAGCGTCATCCCCATGAAGTTCATCACGATGAAGGAGGAGATGACCGAGATGGGCAGCGTCAGGCCCGTGATCACCGTGGAGCGCCAGGAATTGAGGAAGCAGAAGACGATCAGCACCGTGAGAATGCCGCCGAGCAGGAGGGTGTGCTGCACGTCCCGCACCGACTCCCGGATGCTGATCGAGCCGTCGCGCACCACCTCGATCGCGGTACCGGGCGGAAGCTCGGCCTGGAGCCTCGCCGCCTCTCGCTTGACGGCATCCACCACCGCGACCGTGTTGGCCCCTGACTGCTTGAGCACATCCAGGGCCACGGCCGGCACGCCGTTCACGAAGGCCATGGAGCGCCGCTCCTCGATGCCGTCCCGGATCTCGGCCACCTCCCCCAGCATGATCGGGCGGCCCTGCCTTTCCGCGATCACCATCCGGCCGAACTCTTCCACTACGCCGGGCTTGCCGTGAATTCGCAGGGGCACCTCCACACCCCGGCGGGTGAGCCTGCCCAGGGGGGTGTTCACGTTCTCGGACTGGAGCCCCGCGATCACCTCGTCCACACCCATGCCGAGGGCCTCCAGCCGGGCCCTGTCGATGTCGACATTGACCTGGCGGGTCGCGGCCCCGACCAGGTCCACCTTGCCCACCCCCGGGAGGTTCTGGAGGCGCCTCTGCACCCTCTTTTCCACGAGAGTCGTCAGATCCCTGGCCGTCAGGACCTCGGAGCGGACCGCCACCGAGATCACCGGCAAGGAGGAGAAATCGAGTTTCTCGATCACCGGTTCCTCGATGGCCTGAGGCAGATCGGCCCGGATGGAGGAAACCTTGGCCCGCGCCTCCTGGGAGACGTCGTTGATGTCCACGCCGAGTTCGAACTCGACCCAGACCGCGGACACGCCCTCCCGGGAAACGGACCCCACGTGCTTGACGCCTGCGATGGGGTTGACCGCCTCCTCGATGAGCTTGCTCACTTCCCGCTCGACGCTCTCCGGCGCAGCCCCGGGAAAGACGGTCGTTACCGAAAGCACCGGGATCTGGACGTCCGGGTACATGTCGATGGCAAGCCGGCGATAGGAGAACAAACCGAGCGTCACGAGGGCCAGCATCATCACCGCAGCGAACACCGGCCGTTTGATGGAAAGATCCGACAGCAACATGGCTTACTCAGCAGCTCCTCTGGGATGGGGTTTTCGGTAGGATGCTTCCGTGTGCAGGGTGCGCCTTCCGGCCGCCTTCGGTCGATCAGGGCCTCGCGACCGCCTCCCGGGAGGCGGTCACGCTGATCCGGTCTCCGTCGCGCAGATGGAAGGCGCCCCGCGTGACCACAAGCTCGCCGGCGGCGAGCCCGTCGGTCACTTCGACGTACTCCCCCAGCACAGCCCCCGTCTTCACCGTGCGGCGCTCCGCGGTCTCGTCATGGGCCACGAACACCTCGGCCTGCCTGCGCGCCAGGTCCCAGGCCTGCAGAGCGGTTCTGGGGACCTGGAGGACCGCGGTGCGCTTGCCGGTCAGGATGCGGCCCTTTGCGAACAGACCTCCCCGGAGTTCCTCGGCCTCGTTCGGGACATCGGCCACCACCCTGACGGACCGGCTCACCGGGTCCGCAGTCGGGTTGATGAACATGACCTGACCCAGGAAGGTCCTGCCCGGGAGGGCATCCGTCGTGAACTCCAGGGGCTGCCCGACCCGCAGGGAGGCGAGCGCCGTCGAGGGGACGTTGACCGTCAGCTCGAGGATGCGGTTGTTGACGACGCGAAACAAGGTCTCGCCGCCCATGTTCTCGACGCGGTCCCCCGGGTTCACATTGCGGTTGGCAACGATTCCGTCGAAGGGGGCTCGAATGACCGCCTTGGCCAGACGGGTCTCGGTCGTCTGCACCTGCGCCTTCGCTGCCGAGGTTGCCGCTGCGGCGGCCTGACGAGCCGTCCGGGCATCGTCCAGGTTCTGCACGGTCACGAGTCCCACTTCCACCAGTTTTTCCGCCCGCTCCAGCTCCCGGACCGCCCGCGTCTCGGCGACTTCAGCCTGAAGCAAGGCCGCCCGCGCCGCCTCCAGGGCCGCCTCGCCCTCGCGCGTATCGAGCTTTACCAGAGGCGTGCCTTTCTTCACCCTCACCCACTCATTCACATAGACCTCCTCGACCACCGCGGTGAATTCCGACTTCAGGTCCGCTGCGAACTTGGGCGAAAGAGAGCCTACCACCTCGATCGCCTCCTCGATATCTCGCAGGACCGCCTCCCCCACCTCCACCGCAACCGGCGGCCGGCCGGATACCGCCTTGTCCACGCTTCCTTCGCCCTGTTCCGAGCAGGCGCTTCCCGCTGCCGCTGCGGACAGCACAAGGACGAGGAGTGCTGCCTTCCTGACGTTCATCGGTTTCGCTCCTTGTCAGCACGTTTCTCGCTCTCGATGCCTTCGAAAACCACGTCCAGGACCTGGTCCAGCTCCGCCACATCCACCGCAACCTCGGGATGAGCAAGGGCGATCTCCATGCACGCCGCGGTAGCCCCGTGGAGGGCCGTCGCCATGGAACGTACCTTTCCGGGCCGTATCTCCCCGGCGCGTATCCCCTCCTCGATCAGCTGCTCCAGAACGCCCTGAAAGGTATGGTAGAAGGCGTCGAAGTCAAAGGGCGGCGCGCCCTGGGGCGGCCCGTAATAGATGGCGTGAACGAGCCGGACCACTTCCATGTTCTCCTGGAACAGAAGAAACAACTTCCTGGCAAGACGGAAGATCCTCTCTCGCACCCTCCCCCGGCCTTCCCTGACTTCGTCGACTTGCGCCTGGAAGGCCTTTCGAGCCTCCTCCAGAAGCGCCAAGTAGATCCCCTCCTTGCTGCCGAAGTAGTAATAGAGAACCGGCTTGGTGACGCCGGCCGCCTCCACGATCTCGCGCACAGTCGTTGCCGGGTAGCCCTTCCGGTTGAACAGCTCGATGGCGGCACGGAACAGACGCTCCCGCGCTCCGGCGTCGTTGCTTATCGGGACGTGCTCGGTGCTCAAGTGTCTGCCCTCCTTGCGTAAATCAGGTGCGCGGGCTCGATCCGATTACCTACCGGTAAGTATATAGAAATCCCCCACAGGACGCAAATGAGTCCGTGGCGAAAACCGGGGCATGCGGCATGACCCGATCCGGAAAGCGACCATCTTTTGAGGGGATGGGATCACGAAAAAGCTGTGCGGATCGCCACCGGAGGCAAGGGAGCGGGGGGGTTCGGCGGGTCTTCGAGCACGACAGCGGCCGTAACCCTAAAACGGGGGCGATCCTGTCGAGCGGCTCGAAGAATCGGCTGTACGGGCGCCTCGGATCCGGACATGGCAGCGCCGGTCTTCAACCGGATAAATCCGGGCGGCAGGCCCTGGGGGCCTCCGACGATCCCTGCGGGCGCAAGGCCGTCTTGAGGATCTTCCCCAGCGCGTTGCGCGGGAAGAATCCGGGGGCCACGAATTGGACCTCCTCGAGGGCCTTGAAGCTCGCAAGCCTTTCCCGGATGAGCGCCTTCATCTCCTCCTCGGTCGCCCGGGCGCCGTTCTTGAGCGCCACAAAGGCCTTGGGGACTTCTCCCAATCTGGCGTGGGGGATCCCGATGACCGCCGCCTCTTCGACCCGTTCGTCGGAGAGCAGTACCCGCTCGATCTCGGCCGGGAATACATTGAATCCTCCGCGGATGATCATGTCCTTCTTTCTGTCCACGATGTGAAGCCGGCCCTCGCCGTCGATGCGGCCGATGTCCCCGGTGGAGAACCATCCGCCCGTGAGCGCCCGGGCCGTCTCCTCAGGCGCGTTCCAGTAATAGCGCAGCGCCCTTTCCGCCCCCACCTGAATCTCCCCGGCCTCTCCCTCGCCCGCCTCGCCGCCTTCTGCGGAGGCAATCCTGAGCCGAACATAGGGCATCACGTTCCCCACCGAAACGCCCTCGGGTTCGCGCGCCGGGTTTTCGCAGGCAGCGATCAGAGAGATCTCGGTCATGCCGTAACAGTGGACGATCCGAAAGGCGAACCGCTTCTCGAAGGCCTCCCGCAGTTCCCTCGAGAGGGGAGAGCCTGCACACATGCCGAAGCGCACCGTACCGAGGTCGGCATCGATCGACCCGGAGGCGGCGTGAATCATGTGGTAGATCGTGGGCACGGCCGCGAAGAAGCTCACCCCCTCCTCCTTCACGGCCTCAAGGAACGTCTTCGCCTCGAACTTCTCGACAATCACCACAGCGGCCCCGGCGTGAAGGGCCAGGGCGGGATGGATCAGGAAGGCCACAAGCTGAAAGAAAGGCAGGGCGGCCAGGAAGACATCTCCGGGGCCGAAGGCGAGGTGGCGCCGGATGCCTTCCAGGTGGACGAGGATGTTCTCGTGGGTGTGGACCACGCCCTTGGGAAACCCCGTGGTGCCCGAGGTATAGGCGATGACCGCCTCTGCCTCCGGCCCCGGCCCCGCGAAAGGAGGCTCTCCCGCGCAGCTCGCCAGGAAGGCATGGAATGGTATCCCCGCTTCCGGTTCTCCCGCCCCCCGGCTTACGACGATTCTCTCCATCCCTCCGCGGCCGGCGGCCTCGAGGCCTCGAACGAGGGGCAGGTAATCCTCGTGCAGGACCAGGGCCCTCGGCCCCGCGTCGTTGAGGATATAAGCTGCCTCCTCCTGTTTGAACATCACGTTCAGGCTCACCGCCAGGAGGCCGAGCTTCATGGCCGCGTAGAAGGAAATCACGAACTCGGGGCAGTTGCGCATCCACAGGGCGAGGCGGTCTCCCTTCTTCAACCCCAGCCCCTGAAGGGCGCCGGCCATCCGGTTCACCCTTTCGAGGAGTGCCCCGTAGGAAATCCGCTCCCCTGCGGCCACAAGGGCCGTTTTCGCAGGGTCCCGAAGTGCCTGCGTCTCCATCGATCGAAAGAGGTTCAATGCGAGCTTTCCCCAGGATCGGCCCGGCCCCGGGAAGACAGGCCCGGCCTTGCGCAAAGCGATCCGGCGCTATTCGAGCAGGCGGAAGCCCTTGATGTCTCTCATGTTGCCGGCTCGCTTTTCGTGAAACTCGATCTCGACCCTCGCACCGACCTTGATCTTGGATTCGTCATTGGCAAGGAGATAGTTCTGGATGAGCGAACCGGCCCCGTCGAGCTGAACATTTCCGAAGGCGTACGGGACCGGCCTGGCCACCCCGGTCTCGGGATCCACGAAGGGCGCCCTGAGGATCGTGAAATTCCGTATCGTCCCTTTCGGTCCGACTTCCACGGGTTCGGTCATCTCCGCGTAACAGGGGTCGCAAATCTCTTTCGGCGGCGCGTAGACCGTCCCGCACTTCGGGCATTTCACGCCGATGATCCTGGCGTTGTCCCGCATCTCCGTGAGGAACCGGCTCAAGTATCGGCCCGCAGAGTAATGAAAGACCTGCTCCACATCGGTCCGGGAATGGACGGTCAGCAGTTCCACCTCTTGCTCTCTCACCTCGGCCATCGCGCGGTCTCCTTATGCGGGCTTCTTCTTGCTGTAGAGGATCATATCCGACCAGAAACACCCTCCAAACCCGGTGGCAAGACCGAGCTTGACGTCCGGGACCTGCCTCTTTCCGGCCTTGCCCTGTATCTGATGAGCGATTTCCGCGCACCGGATCAGGCCCGTGGCGCCGATCGGGTTGGTAGAAATGACCCCTCCGGAAGGGTTGACCGGGCATTCGCCGCCCATGTCCGTGACGCCGTCCCATATGTACTTCGGGCCTTCCCCCTTCTTGCAGAAGCCCATATCCTCGAACCAGATCAGCCCTCCCCATGAGTACGGCTGATACATCTCGACCACGTCGATCTCTTTCAGGGGCTCCCGGATGCCCGTCTTGGCCCACAGCTCCCTGGCCGCCATGGTCAACGACAACATGCCGGTCTGCCCCATCACGTCTGAAAAGCGGCTGTAACAATGCCGGTTCGCGGTTTTCACCACCCAGGCGGGCCGGGGGCAGATCTTCTCGGCCACCTCCTCGCTCGCGTAGATGACCGCGCAGGCGCCGTCCGTCCTCGGGCACATGTCGAGCAGCCGCAACGGATCCGAAATCACGGCCGAGTTCAGAACCTCGTCGATGGTCACCTCTTTCCGCAGATGGGCGTACGGGTTGTTGCACGCATGCCTCCGGTCCCTCACCGAAACACGGGCCGCGTCCCGGGGGGTGGCGCCGTAGGCGGCTGCATATTCGGACGCCTCGATGGCAAGACCCGCCAGTGCGCCCGCCATCACCCCCCTGTCGAGGATCGGGTCCGTGGCCGTCACGATCGCCCCGGTCGTGTCCGACTCGGAGTTTTTCTCCCACCCGATGACCAGGAGTCTGTCGAACATGCCCGAAGCCACCATGTGGTATCCCCCGATGCCGAGGGTCGTGCCGGTCGTCCCTCCCGTGCAAAGCTTCATGACGGGCTTCATGAAACCGCCGGACCCATCGATGCTCCAGCAGTCCACGTAATTGATGCCCTCGAAATGGTCCATATTGCCGATGACCACCCCATCGATATCGTCCAGGGTGAGTTCCGCGTCCTCGAGGGCACGGGTCACGGCCTCGTTGATGAGTTCCTGGCCGTTTACATCGCGTCGAATGGACCTGTGGTACGTCTGCCCGGCGCCGACAATGGCGACTCGTTTCCCCATTCTCCCGTACCTCCTATTGTCTTCCCAGGATCCAGACACAGTGCGACTGGCCGCAAAGCCCGTTCACACCGTGCACCAGGGCGGTCTTCACACCCGTCTTGACCTGCATGCCTCCCGCTTCCCCGCGAATCTGCCGGACGGCTTCGATCATCCGGTACATCCCGGCGGCGATGGCTACATGGCCGCTCAGGAGCCCTCCGGAAGGATTCACAGGTATGTCGCCGCCCCTGGCGGTCGCCCCGCTCGCGACGAGCTTTCCACCCTGCCCCTTCCCGCAGAAGCCCAGGCCCTCGGTCCACATGAGTTCCTGATAGGTGAAGGCATCGCAGATCTCGGCCACGTCGATTTCCCTTCTCGGGTCCCGTATCCCCGCCATGCGATACGCCTTCTCCGCCGCCCGCTCCAGCGGCTTGCACTCCGAAAGATCCCGATCCCCCAATTGAAAGGCATCGCAACAGAACGAAACCCCCTTCATCCAGACCGGCTTGGGTCGGAACTTCCTTGCCCGCTCTTCATTCGCAAGGATCAGGCAGCACGCTCCGTCGCTGATCGGCGAGATGTCCAGCGCCTTGAGCGGGTCCGCGATTCGTTCCGACTTCATCACGTCGTCCACCGTAATCTTCGTCTGCAGCTGCGCGTTCGGGTTGTCCAGGGCATTGCCGCGGTTCTTCACCGCCACCAGAGCGCACTCCTCTTCCGTGATCCCGTACCGCCGCATGTATTTCCTTGCCTGCAACGCACAGGCGGTGACCATGTCCAGGCCCAGCGATCTGGCATGGACCGGGTCGAAGGCCGCGTTCGTGATCATCGGAGCGATGCTCCTGCTCTCGGACCCCTTGCTGTGGGCCGTAACGAGAGTCGTCCCGTAGGATCCCGAAAGGACCCTGCAGGCCGCGTAGAAGGCACCGAAGGTCCCGTCCCCCTCCACGCCGCTGATGTTCTTTTCGTACGCGCCGCTCACGCCGCCGACAGGCATGCAGGAGATGGTCCGCCCGTCCCAGAAATCGTTCGAGGTGGTCACCACGTTGTCGATTTCATCCATACCCGCGCCCGCATCCTCGAGGGCGCGCTTGACGGCTTCATAGACCATCTCCGGGTAGTTGGCTCGCTCCTTGGAGGCCTCGATCCTGGTCTGCCCGATCCCTACGATTGCGACTCGGTCCATTCTTTCCGCTCCTTACCCGGCCAAAGGCCGGAAGTACGCGATGTCCCTTGGAGATCCGATTCTTTCCCCGGCGAAGACCGCCTCCACACGCATTCCTTCCCGGATGCGCTCCGGCTCCACCTCCCCGAGCATGTGGAGGAACCCGGTATCCGCCCCGTCGAGTCGGATCAGCGCGTACGCGAAAGGGGCCTTCATCGGCTGGATGGCGTTGCCCTTGCGCACGACGGTGAATGTATCCACGGTTCCCCGGCCGGACAACTCCACCCATCGGTCGGTAGGCACGGCGCAGAAGGGGCAGTTCTTCCTGGGCGGAACCAGCACCTTGTCGCATTTCGGGCAGTGCTTCCCCAGGATCTTCTTCGCGTCCCGGAGTTGAACGAAATAGCGGCTCGCCGTTTCCCCGGCCTGCCAGCTGTAGGGGACCTTGATCTTCCCCGCCTGAATGATGTTCTCTGCGTCCCGCCAGTAATCAGCCATGCTTCCTCTCCTTGCCTGGTTTCGGTCCTCTTACGGTAACGGGCCGGGTCTATACCGAGTTCCACTCCGCCTCGAGGATTGCAGGGAGCTTCTTTGCCCGCTCCTTGGCGCTCATGAAATCGAGCAGCCGGATCCCCTGCGGGTCGATGCGCTGGATGAGTTCGACCTCCTGGGCCGTCGGAGGCCTGGTGACCGGGCAGTCGGCAGGTACGTCCACCGGGAATCCGGTATTGCCCGTCACATCCTCTGCCTTCACGCCCCGGTGCAGGGAAAGGGCCTTCCACTTGCCGCGCTCGACCATCTGCATCACACAGAGGTTCGTGATCACGGTCATCGGGCCCGGCCGCAGGCCCTGGGCCAGCCGCTCCTCGTCGGTGAAGTAGACCCGGGTGCCCGTGATGTAGTTCACCTTGGGCACGAAGACCATTTTCGAGTGATTGGCGAAATAGCACACCCCCTTCCGGTGAAGCCCGTAGACGACCGGGGCGCCCGCCCCGCCCGGCAGACGCAGCCCCCGGGGATTCACCTCTCCGGTGGGCTGGCCGTCTTCGCCGCGGACGGGCATGGCCAGCCACGAGATGTTGATGTCCCCGTTGGCGTCGAGCTGCGCGCTGGAAATCGCCTCCACGTCCCCTTTCCCCCGCAGGTGAAGGGCCTCGATACACTGCGTCATGGACCAGAGCCCGGCCGCAAACCTGGTGCACGCCGCCTCGGAGCCGTGGAATCCCATCCGGAAGGGATAGGGATCCACGCCGCTGTAGCCCACGATGAAGGCGTTCGGCGCATGCGTGAGCTTGGCCAGCATGTAGGCCGCGTACGCGAGGGGCGTAAAGGACCCCAGGACGATTGCGTCTCCGTCCTCGATCGTGCGGGCCAGGCAAGAGACCATCTGATCGGCGGGATCGAAGCCCTCGGCAGGCTCCCGGCGAATCGTCTCCGGGAACTCGATCCGCTCGACCTTTTGGGCCAGGGCGAAGAGCTTCTTCTTCGCCCCCTCCCCCCCGATATTCTCCCGGTACGCCTCTTCGCTCTCCCCGATCGTATCCTGAATGTACTGCCGTGCGGTCTTCTTGTCCCCGAGCCCCTGGGTATCCTTCATCATCTGAAGGAGGTGCGCGCTGTAGTAGGGAACACAACTGCACGGGCTGGCCCCGAGCGGACTGTGGATCACCATGTCCACCTCGCTCCGGAAGAGCAGCGTGGCGGACTTGCTGGCTCGAATCTCGTCCGGCGAGACGATCTCCTCGACGGTGACGATCACCGCCTTGGCGGCGTTGGCCATGTCCAGGTCCGATGCGGAGGTGCCGAAGATCTGCACGTTGCCCTGCGTATCGGCCCGCTGGGCGTGAATCAGGGCCACGTCCGGCGCGATCGCCTCGATCGCGGTCAGTTCCCTTCCCGTGAACGGGCAGGTCACCGTCTTGTAGAGTTCCGGGGCCTCCTTGACGATGTCGGATCCCTTGGGCCCCTTGAAGACGGCAAACGGGAGGCCCTGCCCCGCCGCCTGAAGCCCCTTGATCATGCTGCACCCCTCGATCTCGGTCAGCCGGATCGTCTTCTTCTCGGCCGCCCGGCGGAAGTGGGGGGGAAGCCCGAAGGACTCCAGGCTCAGGAAACTGAAGACCAGATGATCCACGGCCCCGGCCGCCAGGAGCCACTCCATCTCCCATCCGCCGACGATCGAGAGGGTCTTCAGGCCCGTGATCTTCTGACGAATGATCTGTCGGACCGCGGCCATCGGCTTGTTGCAGCTCCAGCCGCCCCCCAGGGCCACGAAGCTCCCCGGCTTGATGTACTCGCCGATGTCGGTCAGGCGTCCCAGTTTCGAGGCAATCGCGGGCATAGGCATTCTCCTTGTAGTCTTGGCTTACATGAGTCCACGGGCCAGAATGAGCTTCTGGATCTGCGAGGTTCCTCCGCCGATCGCGAAGAGCTTGGCATCCCGGAACCATCGCTCCACCGGAAATTCGCGGGTGTAGCCGTATCCGCCGAGCAACTGCACCGCATTCATCGTGACCCGCATCGCGGCGTCGGCGCCGTATATCTTCGCAATCGACGCCTCCAGGTTCGCATCCCGGCCTGCCGCATACTTGCGCAGGACGTCCCTCGTGAGCATCTTGGTGGCCTGCAGGTCCACGACCATGTCCGCAAGCATCTGCTGCACCATCTGGAACTCGATGATCGCCTGCCCGAACTGCTTCCTCTCCTTGCAGTATTTCACCGCCTCTTCCAGCGCCGCCTCGCAAAGCGCCCCGCAGCATACGCCGACCAGGGCCCTCTCAAAGGGGAAGAACACCATCGACTCGATGAACCCCTTGTTCTCCTGCCCGAGCAGATTGGAAACGGGCACCCGGCAGTTCTCCAGGGCGAGCTCACAGGTGGGGGAGGAGCGGTTGCCGAGCTTCTCGAACGGTTTCGAAGCCGAGTAGCCCGGCGTGGCCGTCTCGATGATGAGCGTGCTGATCCCTTTGGGCCCGGGCCCCCCGGTGCGCACGAGACACACGATGACGTCCGCAACGGAGCCGTTCGTGATGAAGATCTTGTTGCCGTTGACGACGAACTCGTCGCCGTCCCGCACGGCGGTCGTTTTCAAGGAAGCTACGTCCGAGCCCGCTTCCGGCTCGGTAATGGCCATTCCGCCGATCCACTCCACGGTCGCCAGTTTCGGAATGTACCGGGCCTTCTGCTCCGGCGTGCCGTATTTCTCGATCCAGTGTTCGCAAAAGACGTGGCCCGTGGTCGAGGTGTAGGTGCCCGCACACACCTTCGCAATCTCCTCCGCAACGATCGCGGTGCCGATCACATCGTGGCCTCCGCCCCCGTATTCCTCGGAGGCCATCAAGCCGAGCAGGCCGAGTTGCCCCAAGTCCTTGATCACCTCGAGCGGGAACCGTTCCTCCTGATCGATCCTGGCGGCGATCGGGGCAAGCTTGTCCGCCACGAACCTGCGGATCGTCGATTGGATCATCCGGTGCTCGTCGGTCTCCGCATAGTCAACGCTCTTGAATTTCATCGCATGCCACCTCGTTCGTCGGATCCGATCTCGATCACGGGGGTGCGCGGAAGGAGCCGATCCCCTGCCCGACCGCGGCAGGACGCATGGAGATTGTCTGTTTCCGAAGGAAGACTCCCGGCAGCCCCTGCCCGCCGGGGAAGGGGCTGCCGGACGGACGCTTTTTAGTCTGACCTATATTACATCTTACTACATAATCAATGGGCAAATGTCAAGCCTTTCTTCACCGCCCGGGCGGCCCCGGCGTCCGCGAAAATGCGGGACAATGCTCGGGGCGTGCAGACCGGCAAGGGGGGAAACCGCTTGACAGGACCGCCGCCGCTCTGCTACCTTGAGAAAAATCATTCTTATGTCTATCTTTTTTCTTACATTCTGGTCTGACCTTAAAATACTTTGTCTCCGCCCATCCCAAGGAGATCCGAAATGCCGCACAACGTGGTTTCCATCGTTCGCTACCGGGGACTCGAGTCGATCCAATCCTCCATCGACCTGTGCCGAGGGCTCGAGGGGCTCGGCGCCGGCACCCGGGTGCTGGTCAAGCCCAACCTGGTGGGCTGGGACAACCAGGGGCCCTACCCCCCCTGGGGCGTGTTGACCACGAGTCTCGTTCTGGAGGGCCTCTGCGCCGCCCTGAGGGATGCGGGGGCGGGTGAAATCCGCATCGGGGAGGGATCGATCAAGTGCAAACACATCGGTTCCGGGACGAAGGAGATCTACGAGCACCTGGGCTATCAGAAACTGGTCGATCGATACGGCGTCCGGTTGGTCGATTTCAACGAGGACGAATTCGACGAAGTGGAGATCGACACCGGCCACACGATCAAGGTCACCCGTCACCTCCGGGAATGTGACGCCCTCGTCTCCGTTCCCGTGCTCAAGACCCACGGCGGCACCGTCGTGACCCTGGGCATGAAAAACCTCAAAGGGCTTCTCCACGGCAAGTCGAAACAGTACTGCCACCATCCCGACAATCTGCTCGACCATTTCATCGCCTGCATCGCTGGGAAGTTCGCCCCCTCGCTGACGTTGATCGACGGGATCTACGCGAACGAGCAGGGGCCCCAGCACATGGGCTTCGCCCATCGCTGGGACCTGCTGATCGCCTCGACGGACGTGTATGCGGCGGATCTGCTAGGGGCATACATCCTGGGCTACGGTGCGGAGGAGGTGAAATACCTCAAGGAGTGGGCCGAGAAGAACGGCCGTTCCGCGGCGGTCCGGGACCTGGAGATCAAGGGCGATCTGGATCCCGACGAGGTCCGCAAGCCCCTCCGGTGGGACTGGGAGTGGCTTCCGGACAACACGGGCCCCGAGGCCTTCGCCAAGATGGGCATCCGCGGCCTGAGCCTGCCCAAGTACGAGCACACCCTGTGCACCGGCTGTTCCTACATGTTCAACCCGTTGATGATGCTGCTCATGTCGACGGGTCAGACCGAATTCGACCGGTACGAAATCCTCTCCGGGGCCATCCAGAAGCCCTCGGGCACGGCGAACAAGACCTTTCTGTTCGGCCAGTGCCAGATCCAGGCAAACAAGGACAACCCGAATGCCAAAGAGGTGATCCCCATCAAGGGCTGCCCCCCCTCGACGGACGAGATCGAGAAGGTCCTGAAGGAGAACGGCATCCCGGTCAACCGGAAAGGCTACCTGAACTATCGGATGTACCTCATGAGCCGCTACTGGAAGAAGCCGGACAGATACCCCCTCACCGACTTCTACATGGGGGCGATCCCGGAATCCGCCATGCCTCCGCCGCCCAAGCCGGAAAAGAAGGGGTAGGGAGCCGGCCCGCCCCCCTCCTGCCGGGTGCGGAAGGAAGCCTCGGGGCAAGCCCCGGACACAGCCGAACCGTTACGGCGCCGCGAAAGGAGATCGCGATGGAAAAGAACCATTGGGAAGATTACCAGGTAGGCGAGAAGACCGTAACCCCGGGCCGGACGATCACGGAAAGCGACCTGGTCCTGTTTTCCGCCTTCACGGGGGACTGGCATCCGCTGCACACGAACGTGGAGTACGCCTCGAAGACGCTGTTCGGCGAGCGGATCGCTCACGGAATGCTGGTCCTCGTGGTGGGCAGCGCCCTGGGCTTCCGTCTCGGCCAATACGAAATGCTGCCCAAGTCCTTCATCGCCTTTTACGGGATCGACAAGGTCCGGTTCACGGGCGCCGTGAAGATCGGGGACACGATTCACCTGGAAACCGAGATCATCGAGAAGACATCGAAGGACGACGAGCGCGGCATCATCACGTCGAAGAATACGATCAAGAACCAGCGCGGCGAGGACTGCTGCATCTTCACCACCAAGTTCCTCTGCGGCAGGGCGCCCAAATAGAGGAAGCCCGGCGTTCCAACGAGCCGACGGGTCTTCTGTCAGTCGTACATCTTCAGCAATTCCCGGGCGATGATCATCCGCTGGATCTCGCTCGTTCCTCCGCCCAGGGTGTTGGCGATGCAATCGCGAACGTCTCTTTCGATCGGGTACTCCTTCATGTAGCCGTACCCGCCGTGTATCTGAAACGCGTCCAGGGCGTCCAGGCGGCTGACCTCTCCGAAAAACAGCTTGGCCACCGAGGCCTCCATGGTCGCCGCCATGCCCTTGGATTTCATCCATGCCACCTTGTAGAAGATCGCCTTGTAAAGCTCGAGGTGCATCTTCATATTGGCCAGCTTGTGCTGGATCTCCTGGAAGGCCGCGATCGGCTGGCCGAACTGGACGCGGCTCTTGGCGTACCGGACCGCCTCCTCGAGGCGGGCCTCGGAGATCCCCACCAGGGCGGGGAGCATGGCGGCCCGCTCCCAGACGAGCGTGCTCATGCCGACCTGAAACCCCTTGCCCACCTGCCCGAGCACATTCTCCTCCGGCACCACGCAGTCCTCGAAGACGAGTTCGCCGGTCGGGGAAGCGCGCATCCCCATCTTCTCGAGCTTTCTGCCCCGCCGGAAGCCCTCGAAGGTGCTCTCCACGATAAAGGCGGTGATCCCCTTGCGGCCCAGGGAGCGGTCCACCGTGGCCAGCACGACGAAGACGTCCCCGACGGGCGCGTTGGTGATGAAGGTCTTGGAGCCGTTCAGGACCCACACCTTACCCTTCTTCTCGGCCTTGGTGGTCAAGCTCGCCACGTCGCTTCCGGCGCCGGGCTCTGTCTGGCCGTAACCCCCGACCCACTCGCCCGAGGCGAGCCTGGGCAGGTACTTCTCCTTCTGCGCCTCCGTTCCGGCCTCCACGATGGGGATCTCACAGATCACCATATGGGCACCGAGGGAAGTGACGAAGCCCACGTCCCGCGATCCGTGACCGAGGCCTTCCATGGTGATGCAGATGGTCAGCGGATCCAGGTCGAGGCCCCCGTACTTCCGGGGAACCACCATCCCCTGGAATCCGAATGCGGCGGCCTTCTTCCACGCCTCCCAATCGAGTTCCTCCTTTTGGTCCATCTCCGCGGAGCGCGGAGCGACCACCTCCTTGCCGAACTTGTAGGCCTGCTCCCGCATCGCCGTCTGTTCTTCCGTCCAGGAAAAATCCATTTCGTCGCCCCTTGTTCGGTTGTCGCGCAGCAGCGGGGAGGGGGGTCACTTCCGGTCTTTGTTGAAGGCGGGTTTTCGCTTTTCCAGGAATGCGGAAATCCCCTCCTTTGCGTCCTCGGTCTCGAAGATGCCGGAGAACAGCCTCAACTCGTGGGCCACCCCTTCGTAAAGCCCCTTCGTGTTGGAGGCGATGACCGCCTCCTTGGACAGACGCAGGGCGGTCGCGGACTTGCTGAGCAACTTGCGGACGAGTTCGCCCACGGCCTGCTCGAGCTGATCATCCGGCACGACTCGGTTCACCAGCCCGCAACGGAGCGCCTCGTCCGCATCGATGGGGTCGCCGGTAAGGATCATCTCCATCGCCTTGCCCGTCCCGACCAGCCGAGGCAATCGCTGACTCCCCCCCGCCCCGGTCATGATGCCGAGCTTGATCTCCGGCTGACCGAACTGGGCGCTCTGCGCGGCGATCCGGATGTCACAGCCCAGAAGGATCTCACAGCCCATGCCGAACGCGAAGCCGTTGACGGCGGCCACGACCGGCTTGGGGCACTTCTCCAGAAGGCTGGGCGAAAAGTACCGGCTCAGGATCCCCGCCACTTCCTGCCCGCCCCCCGGCGCTTCCGTCCAGCCCTTCAGCATGCTCACGTCCGCGCCGGCCATGAAGGCGCGCCCATTGCCCGTGATCACCACCACCCGCACCTGCGGGTCCTTCGAAAGGGCGTCCACCGCCCGGACGAGGTCTTTCGACATCGCCTCGCTGTAGGCGTTCAAGACCTTGGGACGATTGAAGGTGATTCGACCCACATTGTCCTTGACCTCCACGATCAGGGTCTCGTAATCCATTCTCGCCTTCCTCTCTCACGGGTTGGGCTGTCCCGGGAACCTCGGGTCAATCCAGCCTGGCCTTGCCGACCCGGTTTCGAATGTAGTCGGCGATCGTCTCCCCGGGCAGGCCGGGCTCGAAGACCTCGTGGACACCCATCCTTTTCAGGGGCTCGAAATCCACCTCGGGGATGACGCCGCCCATGATGACGAGCACCTCGGTCAACCCCTTTTTCTTCAGAGCGGGGATCAGCTTCTCGGCAATCTTCAGGTGCCCGCTGGTCATGATGCTGACGCCGATCACGTCCACATCCTCCTGGAGCGCGGCGTTGACGATCTCGTCGACCGTGCCGAAGCGGAAATAGATCACCTCCATCCCCGCGTCTCTCAATTCCCTGGCGAGCAGCTTCGTCCCCCGTCCGTGAACGTCGATCTTCTTCTTCGCGAGCAAGACGCGGATCTTTTTCTCGGTCAATGCGAGTCCCTCCGTCTTTCCTTTTCTCGTCACTCCATTACGACCCAGCCAAAGGCCTCCCGCATGACATCCATCATCTCCCCGTTGGTAACCCCTTTGCGGGCAGCCTCCACCAGGGTGGGCATCAGCTCGCCGTCCCCCGCCTTCACCTTCGCGCACGCCTGTCTCAACTGCTCCAGCGATTTGCCCACCTCCTGCGCGTTCCGCTTGTTGCGGAACGCCCGAAGGCGTTCGATCGCCTTTCGTTCCACCTCGTAGTCCACCCGGAAGGGCTGGTGCTCTTCCTTCTCCGCCGTCACGTAACGGTTGACGCCCACAACGGGGAGATCCCCGTTCTTGATCGCCTTCTTGCGGAGGTACGCGCTGTTGTCGATCGCCCGTTTGATCGAGCCGTCCTTCAGTCCCTTCATGTAACCGCCCCGCGCCTCCAGGTCCTCATAGATCTTCCAGGCCTCCTTCTCGATCCGGTCGGTCAACCATTCCACGTAATAGGATCCGGCCAGGGGATCGGCCACGTCCTTGATTCCGCTCTCCCACATCATGATCTGCTGCGACCGCAGGGCGGTCCTGTGTGAGAGTTCCGTGGGAATGCCGATCGTCTCGTCGTACGAGCAGGAGTGGATCGACTGCACCCCGCCCAAGACGGCCGCCATGATCTGCATCGTGATCCTGGCCGTGTTGTTCAGGGGCTGCTGCGCCACGAGCACGTTGCCGCTCGTGTGAATGTGCACCCGGGCGTGCATGCACTTGGGCGCCGTGCAACCCGCGTCCCTCGTGACCCGGGCCCACATCTTTCGCAGGGCCCGCAGCTTGGCGATCTCCTCGAAGAAGTTGCTCTGCACGCCCACCTGGAAACCGAGGCGCCCGACGAAGGCGTCCGGTTCCAGCCCGCCCGCCTTGCCCGCGTCGATCACGGATTTCCCCCAGGCCAGACCGTAGGCGAGTTCCTGAACCGGTGTGGCCCCGGCCTCGGAGATGCCGTACATGAAGATGTTCGTCGTGTTCCAGGGAGGCATGTTCCTCGTGCAGTACCGGATCAGATCGACCATCAGGGCGTAGCCGTGTTCCGGCTCCCAGGACGGAATGTCCTGCACCGCCGTCCGGGGGTACCAGTTCATCGAATTGCCGCGCAGGCTCTCCGGGGGCTTCCCCCTTCTCTCGGCGGCCGCCACGATGTGGGCCAGCCCGGGCAGACAATTCTCCCCTGTGATCAGCGAGAAGTTCGTCGTTTCGAGTTCCCAGCCCCGGATCAGTTCGTCGTAATCCTCGGGGGTGGACAGATGCACGCCGCACTGTCCCACGTTGCCCTCGGCCTCGGGATGATCCGCATCGATCCCGTACATGGCAGGGATGTCGTAGACCACGTTGAAGACCTTGTGGCCGAAATACCCCTCCATGCCCTGTTCCACCAGGCTCTCCATCTTCTTGCGCGTCTCTTCGCAGGTCCCGAAGCCGAAGACCATCTGTTGCATCCAGGGCGTCAGCGCATACCCGTCCGGATAGAGACCGCGCGTGAAGGGATAGACCCCCGGCATGGTATCCAGATCCAATCCCTCCAGATCCTCCTGGGTGTAGACCGTCTTGATCGGGATTCCGGACAGGTTGGTCCCGGGCTTGAGCTTGGCCGCGTACCGCTCCCTGGCCTTCTCCCAGGCCTCCTTCGCCTTCTTGAAGTTCTCTCCTCGGTTCCCCTTTCCCATGGAAGACCCCTTTCCCTGCCTTTCCTTGCATTCCGTGTATACAAATTTTACTTGTTTATAGTCAGACCACATAATTCTGTAGCACTTCGCGGTCCTTCTTGTCAAGGGATTTCTCCCGGCCCTTTTCAAAGCTTTTGCTTGCCATCCGGAGAAATTTTGCGTATATTCACTAACTAAACCTTCATTAAGTCAGACTACAGGACTACAGCAAACGCGGGCCCCGCGCTCCCGCGCGAGGCCCGCGCGGAAACCCTGAACACCATCGGCCGGTTCTCAACCAAACGGGGCACATAACGATGAAGAATCTCGTCCCTATCGAGAAGAACGTGAAGATCTCCCAGAAGATCGTCGAGCAGATCAAGGGCATCATCCTCAACGGAGGGCTCCAGCCGGGGGACCGGTTGCCCAAGGAACAGGATCTGTCCGAGATGCTCGGCGTCAGCCGTCCCACCCTGCGTGAGGCGCTGACCGTGCTCGAGGCCATCGGCCTGATCGAGGTCAGGCCCCGGGAGGGAAGCATCGTCAAGTCGATCGTCTCCCAGAGCATCCAGGAGCCCATCCAGGACATGATCGAGGTGGACCCTTCCAAGGTACTCGAGCTCTTCGAGGTCCGCAAGAAGATCGATTCCGAGGGGGCCGGCATGGCGGCAGAGCGCGCCACCGACGAAGATCTGAAAACGATCCGAAAGTATGCGGATCAGATGGAACAACTGCTCAAGGAAAAGAACTCCCTGCTGGAAATCGAGCCCAGCCGGCTCTACCAGAGGACCTTCTTCGCCATTGCCGACGCCACGCACAATTCCATCTACGCCCACTTCATGAAGTCGATCTGGACCCTCCTGGAGGGGGCCATCCCTTACAGCCGTCAGAGGCTGCTGAACGTACCCAACATATCCAAGAAGCTCGTGCAGCAGTACCGGCAGATTGTCGCCCTCGTGACGGAACGCAAGCCGAACCAGGCGCGAAAAGCGGTCATCCGGCATCTCGATTTCGTGGGCGAACAACTGCGGAAGGTAATCGAGTCTTCCGGCAAGGAGGGATAGGGGCCGCTATGGAACTGCCGAGAGAGGTCGTCGTAGTCAGCGCGCTTCGAACGCCCTTCAGCAAGTTCGGGGGCGTGCTTCGAGATCTTCACAGCACGGAGCTGGGCGCCATGGTCATCCGGCGGGTCCTCGAGAGGATTTCCCTGCCGGGCGAGCAGGTCGACATGGTCTATTACGGCATGTGCATCCAGTCCGAAGCGGCCATCGAGTACAACGTCAATGCTCGACAGGCCCTCCTGAAGGCAGGGCTGCCGCCGCAGACCGTCTCGCTGACCCTGGACCGAGCCTGCTGCTCGTCCCTGACGTGCGTGCAGATGGGTTTCCGAGACATTCGCTACGGTGAGGCGGACGTGGTGCTCGCCGTGGGGGCGGAGAACATGAGCAACACCCCCTTTGTGCTGCACGATGTCCGCTGGTCTACGGGTCTGACCCAGCCGAAGATCCGGGACCACCTCTTCCCGATCGGATACACGGGCTACAACTCGCTGGCCAAGGACGCGGGAGACGTTGCCCTGGAGCACGGCATCGGGAGGGAAGAGCAGGACGCCTGGGCCGTTCGAAGCCAGCGGAGGTGGGCGGAAGCCAACGAGGCAGGCAAATTCAAAGAGGAGGTCGTGCAAGTGGAGATCCCCCAGCGAAAGGGGGAGGCGGTCGTCTTCGACCGGGACGAGTCTCCCAGGCCGGACACGACCCTGGAGAAGCTCGCAAGGCTCAAGACCGTCTACGGCAGCCCGACCGTTACGGCGGGCAACGCGCCGGGCCTGGATGCGGGAGCGAGCGCCGTTCTGTTGACGACCCCTGAGAAGGCCCGAAAGCTCGGGGTCAAGCCTCTGGCAACAATTCTCACCGTGGCCAGTGTGGCCCGAGAGCCCCGCACCATCGCCTCGGCACCTGCGGACGCTATCGACAAGGCCCTGGGGCAGGCAGGGCTCGGGCTCCAGGACATGGCCTTGCTCGAAATCAACGAGGCCTTTGCCGCCATGCCCCTGGTATCCAGCAAGATCCTTGCCGACCGGCACTATGGAGGAGACGCAAAGAAGCTTGCCGGGCTCAGGGAAAGGCTCAACGTGAACGGCGGGGCGGTCGCCATCGGCCACCCGGTGGGGGCCAGCGGCGCCCGGATCCTGATGACCCTGGCCTACGAACTCCGACGAAGGGGGGGAGGCTACGGCGCCTGCGGAATCTGCGGCGGCCTGGCCCAGGCAGACGCGGCCGTCATTCGAGTGGAAGGCAACTGACAGCGATGTTTTCAAAAAGGAGGGGATTCCATGCGATATTCGGTGCTGCGGGTCGAGAAGAAGGGGAACTACGCGGTCCTCACCTTCGATCGGCCGGACAAGTTCAACGCTGCAAACGCCCAGATCTTCAGCGAGCTGGCGGCCGCGGTCCGCGAAATGGATGCGGACAAGGAGGTGGGCTGCATGATCCTGACGGGCCAGACCTTCACCCACCCGAAGAAGGGCACGCCCTACCCTGTTTTCTCTGCCGGCGCGGACGTGGAGCAGTTCGCTTCCGTGGGAAAGAGCGAAGCCGGGTTCGAGTTCATCAAGGTCTGTTTCGAGCCCTTCAAGGCGATCGAGCTGTGTGAGACGCCCATCATCGCGGCGGTCAACGGCGCGGCCTTCGGGTTCGGCTTCGAGATCTCCGGGACCTGCGACATGTGCTTTTGCTCCAAGAGCGCCAAGTTCGCCCTCAAGGAAATCAACCACGGCGCCGTGCCCGCCTGGACGGTGACCCGCGGCCTGGAGAAGCTCGGCAAGCAGGTCGTGGCCTATCTCGCGATGTCCGCGGTCGAAGTCGGCCCGGAGGAGGCCAAGCGGCTCGGCATCGTGATCGACGTCTTCGAAGACGAGGAGCTCCTCCCGAAATGCGAGGAGATCGCCAGGCGAATCGCGGCAAACAGTTACATGGCCAAGACATTCATCAAGACCACCCTCAACCGGAAGGCGATGGAGGAATACCAGGAGGCCGAACGTTTCATGCCGACCATCTTTGCAACGGAATTCATGCAGGGCGCCTTCGCCCGGTTTCTCTCCAAGAAGTGAGCGACACGAAGAGGCGGGCACCGACTTACACCCCCAGATCCTTGCATCCAGCGCAGCGAAGAAAAGGAGGCAGGCCGTGAAGAATTCACTTGCAGGTGTCTTGGTTGTTGCTTTCATCGCAACTTTCACCTGTCAGCAGGTCTACGGGGGCGAGAAGACGAGAATGGGCGCGGAAATGGACGGGAATGCCGACGGAGAGATCACCCCCTTTGAAGGCGCCAAGGGGCTTGTGTGCCCGAGCGACTACAAGAAGGGACAGTACCTCCCGAACCCGTACAGGGAGGAAAAACCCAGCTTCCGCATCGACCACACGAATGTGGGAAAGTACGAGGAGCGGTTGTCTCCCGGACAGATCGTGCGCCTGAAGAGGAACAAGAACTTCTACATGAATGTCTACCCCACACACCGAAACATGGAATTCTGTGAAGAATTCTATGTTGCCACGGAGAAGAACAGGCAAACGGCGCACCTGGACGAAAAGAACATCCTCCAAGGCTTCAACGGCGGGGTCGCCTTTCCCGAGCCCAAGAACGGGTACCAAGCCATCTGGAATGTGAAGCGGCCGTACGTGGGAGACGACGCCATCGCCACGGAGTGTCGGCGTGTCGTCAGCCCGAACGGGAAGATCAAGAAAACCGAAAGGACGACCAAGGTCCTCACCTTCGACGAGAGGCGGCTGAAGGGCGGCATGGAGAACCCGGACGCCTTGTCCTACAAGATCCTCTCCTACTATTCCTATCCGGCAGACGAGGCGGGCACGAGCTACCTGACGTTTGGATATCAGGACGACGATCGGCTCGAGGACGCCTGGTTATACCTGCCCACCTTGCGGAGGATCCGCCGGGCGCCCACCATGACGGGGGGCGGCCAACTGGACGGCGAAAGCACGATGGACGAATTGGGCTTCGAATTCCGCGGGCCGGTGAACGACTGGACATGGAAGCTCCTGGGCAAGAAGGAAATGTACATCCCGGTGAACAACTACGATATCTGGGAGATCGGCGCTTCGGACTCGGAAGAGTGCCTGGCCGGAGACATCAACCCGGCCCGCCTTCGCTATGAACTGCGGCGAGTCTGGGTCGTGGAGGGGACCGTCCGGGAAGGGCTGAGCCACCCTTACGGGAAGAGGGTCGGTTATTACGATGAGGACACCTGGCAGCCCGCCGTTGCGGATCGATACGACAGGCGAGGAAACCTCTGGCGAATGATCGAAGCTTATACGACCTACGACTATTGCCAGAGGATGCGGGTCGTTCCGGCGATCATTTATCTCAACCTCGAATCAGGAAGGTACGAACTCCAGGGAGGATGCCGCACGGAGGAGAGCGTGCTCGGCATCTACGACACCAACCTGGACGAAGAGATGTTCACGGTGCAGGCATTGAGGAAACAGGGAAGGTAGGCCCGGATCGAAAAGAAGCCGACCACCCGTAACAAAACGACAGGCGTCTTTCGAAAGGGAAGTCGGAATACGTCCCGCCCGGTTACCGGGCGCATCGCCCCCCGCGATTGTTCCCGTGGCGGTCGGCATGACAGAAATCGCAGCGATTGGCCACGCGAAGGCCGAACTCGCTGTGGTCCCAGGACCCGCCGCGCATCACGCGCTGCATCCCTGTCGCAGGGCCTGTCGGGTCATTCGTCGGACTGACGGAATAGAAGTTTTCATTGTACCAGTCGGTTACCCATTCCCAGACATTTCCGGCCATATCGTACAGTCCGTAGCCGTTGGGGGGAAAGGATTCGACCGCGGCCGTATCCCCCAGATTCATATCATAATTGGCATCCGCGCTGCTGATGGTATCTCCCCAGGGAAAGCGTTTTCCGGCCAGACCGCCCCGGGGCTTGTCAAGAACTTAGTTGAAATTCTTTTGGAGGCTCCCCGACCATTCT
>CAYLMK010000041.1:0-25936 GCA_964384945.1 uncultured Thermodesulfobacteriota bacterium
GAGCGCTCTTGTCACCCCGCTTGCAAGGGCAAGCGGGGTGACAATCCGGCGCAGGCGCGCCGGGCGCGCTCACAGGTGATGCAGGCGTTACCAGGCACCGTGAGAGTCAGATGGTGATGATCAGGTTCGCAACAGATGCAGACCGCGCCGAGATATTCGGTGTCCATGAAAGCGCTTTCGGCAAAGAACAGGGCCCAGAAATCGTCGACCTGGTCAGTGGCCTGCTGGGTGACAGGACGGCCATGCCCCTGTTCTCTTTCGTGGCAGAAACTGACAGACGAGTCGTTGGTCATATCCTTTTCTCCGCAGTACGTTTTCAGTCCAGTTGTCAGTGTATTTCCGCGCAGATCTTGGCGCCACTGGGAGTCTCGAAAGAACATCAAGGTAAGGGTGTTGGTGGCTCCTTGATCAATGAGGGACTGAAGCAACTCGCGGCTTCAGGAGTCGAGTTGGTCTTCGTGCTTGGTCATCCCGATTACTATCCGAAGTTCGGGTTCAGGCCAGCGGGAGTACTTGGCTATGAAGCACCTTACGCAATACCGACCAAGCACGAGAATGCCTGGATGGTTCAAGAATTGGAGGCAGGCGTCATCGGAAGCGTGCAGGGGAGGATCCAATGCGCAGCAACCTTGGATCATCCTCGGCATTGGCAGGAATAATGCCTGCTAATCGGGTAGCCGGGGGGCTCCTTTAGGGCGATCAACAACACGGCATGCGGGAGAAGTAATTCCTTCGCTTGTTTACAAACCCAACTTCTTCATGCGGGCATGAAGAGTCGTCCGTTTCATGCCAAGCAGGTTGGCGGCCCCGTCTGGGCCGCCTATCTTGCCGCCGGTTTTGTCAATGATGAATTGAATGTACCGACGTTGCAGCTCCTCCATAGAGGGATAGTCGGTAAATGGATGATCTTTTTCGGTTCCTGAGGGAGTAGGCAGGTTCATTTCAAACTCTCCTTCCCCGGATAGGAGAACCGATCTTTCGATCACGTTCTTCAACTCCCTTACGTTACCCGGCCATTGATAGGCCTGTAGGCGCTTTCGGTCTTCGGCACCGAGCTTGAACGGAAAGCGATTGTGCTTTTTTATATAATAGGCAAGAAAGTGCTCAGCCAATAACTCAATATCTTCAGGCCGGTCGCGCAGCGGCGGAATTGTTAAGGATATGACGTTAATACGGAAGTAGAGGTCTTGCCGAAAATTGCCCCTCAAGATTTCCTCCTCCAGATCCCGATTCGTGGCAGTTATCAATCTGAAATCGGACTGTCTGGTTTTCGTCCCCCCGATTCTGGTATAAGTTTTTTCTTGTAGAACCCGCAGAAGCTTCGTCTGAGTCGCCATGGAGAGTTCTGCAATCTCATCTATAAAAAGGGTGCCCTGATGGGCCAATTCAAGACGGCCGATTCTTCTTCGATCCGCACCAGTGAAGGCCCCCTTTTCGTAGCCGAACAATTCACTTTCCACGAGAGTCTCTGGAATCGAGGTCGCATCGACGATAACAAACGGTCCATCTGCTCGAGCACTCAACCTCTGAATTCTTCGAGCCAACAACTCCTTGCCGACACCGGTTTCACCAAGAAGCAGCACGGACGCATCCGAGGAAGAGAATGACTCCAATTTGTTTAGAAGCTCCGTCATTTTGGGGCTTTGCGCACAAAATTCCTGATTCCCGTCTGAATCGATCAGCATGTTGTCTCTGGTCACCCATTGGTTTCGCCCCTCGGTCATTTCCCGATAGTTCCAAATCCGCTCGACCAGCCGGCTGACATACTGCCCCAGTTGCAGGAGCTGATTTCGACCCAGTTCTTCAAAGCAATCTTTGAGATAAGAGTTGTCGTGATACAACACCCCTTTAACCTTTCCCTGAATCTCGACCGGAATGCAAAGAATCGCCCGGGAGGCAGCATGTCCGGGTTTTGCATCTTTTGAGCGAACGACGATGGGTTCTTTACTATTCGATGCTTTTGCAATCTGATCAAGGTACTGTTGAAAATCTTCGCTCTTGATGTCACCCTCGGTCATGTTGCAAGCGGCTCGAAGATTCAAGTCTCTTCCGGACAAGTCGTCGAGCCAGAACAAGGCGCCGCGTTCGGCTTTGAAGAAGCGGTTAGTAGCCGCAACAGTGCGAGTGAAAATCGTTTCCAGATCCATATTCGGGAACAATTGATCCATCATTGTCAGGAATCTCTGGAGCAAATCACTTTGATTGAGTGCATCACTCGAGGTGGACTGCTTGGATTCAAGCAGAAATCGCAGCTCATCCGGGAAGAAAACATCTGTGTCACCCGCCAGTCCACGCCGTGCTTTCTTAAGCAGTACCCGTGCTTTCTCTTGATCTCCCTGCCGAAGAAAAAGCCTGGCCATCTCCAACCTGGTTTTAGCGAGTTGCAATGGGTCTCCGGCTTGAATAAGGTAACCCTCGCTTTTTTCCAGCATGGGTTGTATTCTGGCCTCTGTTTCCTTCTTTTCCATAGCCAGGCTTGCCTGAAGGCGTAAAGCCACACCGTGCAGGTGAATATTTGGCTCTTTCATGACCCGCTCCATCTCCCCATGAAAGGTGAACCCCTTGAGAGGTTCATATCCCATGCGATCAAGAGTGAAAAGCATTTCCAGATACCAGGGGGAGGAATACTGGCGAACGATTCCTGAAGTGGTGCCGCCTTCAATGAACTTTTCCAGCATCAAACGAGCATCTGCCATACGCCCTTCCAGAAAGTAGCCATAGGCCAGACCGCCCCTGGCAAAGTAAAGGGCCAGGTCGTTCTTCAGGCTAACGGCATCCGCCATCGCGCCTTCCAAATGTGCAAACCCTTCTCGCAGTTTGCTGATCACGACCAGGACGGTTCCCAGAACTGCCCGAATGGTGGCCGCCACTGCGAAATTCGATCTTTCCAAGGCCAGCCGCCAGTTGCAGTCCAAACAACCGATGGCTCGATTGAATTCCCCGAGATACGTGGCGCAGTAGCCCAGAAAGAAAGGCGCCGATAGATTGTGCAATACGTCACCCTTTAGTGATTCAAAAATCAGGGTGGCCCTTTCAAAATGCAGGATGGCCTCGGGAAACAACCCTTGCATATAGAAATACAATCCCAGGAACTCAGCTGCCCGATCCAGAATATCGTTGTCTCCAAGATCCTCGACAGCATTCTTCCCTTTTGCCAGGGCATCCAGAGCCTTTGGCCGCTGTTCGGCAAAATAGAACATCCGGCCCCGGTGAAGATTTATCAGCGCGTATGACCGCCGGTCTCCCAACCGATTAGCGATCGGCAAGGTATCCTTAAGCAAATTGGGTAGATTTGCCAGTCCCTGGCCCAATGCAAATGAGATGTCTGAGAATTCAAGAACAGTGGAAACAAACATGGCGGCACAGTCTGGTTGGGATATCAGCGGTCGGAGAAGGTTGATCCCCTGGTTGAGGTGGCGTTGGGCCATCGCTAAGTCACCGGACTGATAGAATCCCCTGGCGATTTTCTTTTCGAGCTGAGCAGCGTCTCTCTGTCGTCCTGATCTGGCAAGAATGCTGGCCACGGCGGATTGACTGACCTTCTTGGTAAGACCCAAGGCATCAAGCTTGTCCAATAGGTCGGTGAGGTGGTTTGAGGTGTTTATTTCCTGCAACATTTCTTTCACCGGTGCAGTCAATTTCTTACCAAGGCAAAAACAGTCGTTACCTGCTTTTTCAATCCAACCCAGTTCCAATCCCCGATTCAGCAAGTCCAGGAAGGGAGCCGGCAGCAATGGCGCAAGTCCTCCGGCCAGCTCAATCGATATCGGTTCACCAAACGCTTCCAGTACAGCCAGAAATTCCCACTGCTCAACGGAAAACTCCGGAAGTTCCACACTCATAAATCCTCCTGGTGTTTGTTCGCTCGTATTGTGTCAAGTCAAGGTTGTCGCTTCGATTCTCGCCGAAACCAGGTGCGTGTCAATTACCCCAATTTCGGCCCTGTTTTTCGCGAGTTCTGTGAGTTGACATGACGCTAGGCCAGCGCGATTTCTTATTTTCTGGATAGAGGGGTGGGTGTGTTCTGAATGTTAGGGTTCGAAACACAAAATGTCAATATTTGGTAAGCTGATGACCATATGTTGTCTCTCTTGCTCCGCACTTATCAAAAAAGCACCTTAATTCAATAAGTTAAATTCACGAAGTGGATGGCATGAGACTTGCTGCTTTGACCGCCAACGAACCTGAATTGAAGGATACTGTTCGAGATACGACATTAGGCACTAAGAGCAATTCGTGGAATACTGGTTTGCAGAATAGACTCTCCTGAATTCGCGGCATTCGATGACACAGAATGCAGCCCCAGAGGAAGGATCCAGAACGACGAACGAGCTTTCGGATGAATCCGGTCAGGGGATCAGGTACTCGGCTGAGCGAAGAAGATGTCATGGAGTACGCTGCCAGTTGGCTGGCGAATTGCTAGAAGCCCAAGAGGGCAATCTTCGTTGACGTCGCGCCCAGGAATGCGCTGGGCAAGTTGCTGCACAATGAACTGAGGGCGCAGTACGGAGGCTGGTCAACAGCCCATAGAGAAAAGGGGGGGACAACATGTCTTGGACGAAATCGGTTCGCGCGGGCCTCGTTTTATGGCTTCTGTTCTTTTGGCTCGGCGAACGTGCAGAAGCCGTCTTTGTCGATTCGGAGGAGACGTTGAGTGTTTCAGCCAGGGTTCAGTCCCGCGCTTCTGTACGGCTCCAGGATTCCGATGGGTTCACTCAGCCGAACGAGATCGGTGTGGGCGATCTCGTGCAGTGGCGGAACCTGGCCCTGATCGAGATTAGTCACAACCTCGATGATCTGACAAATCAATTGGATATTTTGTATCCGTTCAAGGCCCTGAAGATTCGTTCGAAGTACCACATCGTGGGTCGGTTTATGTATGAAGCGGTCTACGATGTGGGGCCTGAGGCCTTCCAGGATGTAGCGGAGCGGGACCACGAGAACATCGATGACTTCAAGCAGGCCTATGATCTGTGGGAGTGCTACGCTGATCTCTCCCGGGAGAACGCATTCCTGCGAATTGGCAGGCAGAACCTTTCCTGGGGGGAGACGGACATCTTCCGCCTCCTGGACAACATCAACCCCCTGGACAACACTTTTGGATTCGTCTTCGAGGACTTGGACGACCGACGGATCCCGCTTTGGATGTTGCGGGGGAGCTACAATTTCGGGAAGATGGGCCCTGTTCGCTCATTTGGCATAGAGAGTTTCTGGGTGCCGGGCAACTGGGATGCGCGGGTGGCCCCGCTCGCGCCTGGCGGCACGCCCTATGCCGTCCCGGCTCCGTCATCCCCGCTGCCGAGGTTCGTGATTACCCCGTCCAAGGTGATGTCGAACAGCCGGTGGGGTGTGAGACTGACGGGCATGATCGCGGACAACTACAACTTTAGCCTAGGCCATTACCGCACCTTTCTTGACATACCGGTCCTGCGTTTAGCGGTTGGGGATAGCCCCCTCGATGCGTGGACCGAGATGAGCTATTCGGACGTACAGATCACGGGTGGTTCGCTCAGCTTCTGGCAGCCTCAAACGAATGTGATCATCCGGACCGAGGTGGCCTGGTTCTGGGACGAGCCCGTGTTCATCCCGGAGATCAACACCCCGATCGTGCCCCTTCCATTTCCGGTCCCCGGGTTACCAGGCCTGCCTGCGAACGGGAGCATACCGAAGAAGGACGCCCTGAGGTGGATGATCGGGCTGGACAAAGACGTCTGGATCCGGGCGTTGAACAAGACCAACACGTTCTTGTTGGCCTTCCAGTGGTTTGGGACCTGGTGGCAGGAGTACGATGAGCGGATGCGTTTTCCTGCAGCGAACTACCCGGATGCCACGAATTTCTCTTCCGTAAAAGAACTCGAGAATACGCTCACCATGCTCGTGAACACGTTCTACTTCAAGGGGTCGCTCCAACCCCAGGTGGCCTGTGCGTACGATCCGCGTGGGGTCTGGTTGTTTATGCCGTCGGCCAAATACACCCTTGAGCCCTTCCGGTTCGGAATTCAGTACAGTGCGATTGTGGGGAACATGATCAGTTCCGGCGTAATGCGGGATCGAGATCAGATTTCCTTCCACATTACCTACCTGCTGAACTAGGCGGTAGAGCACCCCAAGAGATCTTCGATCAAAGCGAAAAGAAACCCGAAAGGATTATCCGCAGTACAGCAAGGAGGCAACGATATGAAAACGAACAGACTCCCAGTGATTTTCGGGATAGGCTGCCTGTTCATCGTTTTGGGTCTGGGGAGCCCAACCTCTGTCTTGGCCGACGTTGCCCCCGGAGACGTGATCGACAGGACGAACTGGCAGAAGGCCGAAGGACTCTTGCCTGTGCCTGTCTTGAACTGGGTCAAGAACGGCGATTTTATCCTCAACATCGGGGAACTCACTTATGACCTGAACGAGTACGTGCTCTGCCCCTCTTACAGGAAATCACTAATCGATAACATCGGCAAGTATGACCTGAACGAAGAAGATGTCATCGTCGACGCGAAGACGGGCAAGTATCCTGAAGTCATCGAGGGAATCCCGTTCCCGAATGTGGACCTGAACGACCCGAGGGCAGGCACGAAACTGATGTACAACAAAGAGTACTGCTGGGTCCAGTGGGGGAGTGCCAAGGTCAGTAGCCATGCCATATGGGTTGGTGCCTCCGGATACGAGAGGAAAGTAGGCAACTCAATGGTATACATCGCAATGGATGGTCATCCTGGAGCCAAATCTCTAGAGAATGAGGATGGCATGTTCAGGAGGAGCGTCCTCGCAGTGGACTATCCCTTTGATGTGGCCGGCTTCTCCTTGTTGCTCTGGCGCTATAAGGACAATCGCCAGGACGTTACCTTTGCCTATGTTCCTGCGATCCGTCGGACCCGTCGAATGACCCCAGCCAATCGCTCGAATGCGTACATGGGCTCAGATATATGTGTGGACGACGTCTATGGCTATGACGGGAAGGTCCCCCTGTTCACTTGGAAGGTAATCGGACAGCAGGAAGCACTGTCGGTCTATAGGGACGTGAAGCCGCCAAAACTGGTTCGAACCGAGAAGGGTTCGTACGATACGACCGCGGATATTACGCCCGTGGTGTACGGGTACGAAAGGGCGGGATGGCAAGGTGCGCCGTGGGCGCCGGTGGAGGCTGTCTGGGTGAAGAACCCCATGATTCTGATCGAAGGAACTGCCAAGGACCCTTATTATAACTACGGGAAACAGATACTCTGGTACGACCCGGCATTCTACGCGCCCAAGTTCAAAGTCATCTATGACCGCGCCGGCAAGTACTGGAAGAGCATGTTCATCGGGTACGATGGTCTCGGAACCGAGGACGGATCGTACCGTCAGCCCGGCGTGTCACTCCAAGGCGCGGTTGACGATAGGACACGGCACGCCACTGTAATTCAGGCCGCTACTGCGGAGAATATCCAGCGTTTTCATGTCCAAGTGGAGATGGCGGATTTCACTATGGCGGGATTTTACAAGTACTGCAAATAGTCCACTGCTTGCGTGTCTTGACCGTGCATTTTGTGAGTGTCTTCAAAACCGGAGGAGTGTAGCCCATGAAACTTGTGACCTTTGAAAATGCCCTGGGGCAGCAGAGGCTTGGAGCGCTCTACAACGCGGACTCGACGATTGTTGATCTGGCCGTTGCCTACGAGGATATGACCGGTGAGCGCACATCGCATTTGAACAGCATGCAGAACCTCATAGAGGGAGAAGATACTGCCCTGGAGAGTGCTTCAAAGTCATTGCAGTATGCAATAGACAAGAACATCAGAAGCGCTTGCATTGAAAAGAGCCAGGTCAAATTGTTGGCGCCGCTCCCCTGTCCTGCCCAGATGAGGGATTTCTTGTGCTTCAAGGAGCACCTGTTGAACATCCAGGCAGCGGCCGGGGCGGTGGCAGGCCGGAAAGCCGGCCAAGGCCAAGCTGCCGACTCGGCAACCAAGATGATCAAGACGATGGATCAGATCCCCATCTACTACAAATGCAACCGTTTCGGCGTAATCGGGCCGGACGCGGATATCGTCTGGCCGGACTACTCTTCGCTGCTGGACTATGAAATGGAATTCGCGGCGGTGATCGGCAAGAAAGCCAAGGATGTACCTCGTGAAAAGGCGCAGGAATACATCTTCGGGTACACGATATTCAACGACATAAGTGCACGGGATTATCTAATGATGGAAATGCCCGGCATGTTGGGTCCGTGTAAGGGAAAGGACTTCGATACAGGGACCGTCATCGGCCCTTGTATCGTCACGGCCGATGAAATCGACCCGGACAATGTGGCCATGATCGTCCGTATAAACGGGGAGGAAGTCTCAAGGGGAAGTTCCCGTGACATGTATCACAAGTTTGAAGACTGCATAGAGCATGTGACCCGGAATGAATCACTCCATCCCGGGGAATTGATTGGCTCCGGGACCGTCGGCATGGGATCGGGATTCGAGAGGTTTTCCTTTCTCTCACCGGGCGACGTCATCGAACTGGAGGTGGAAGGGATAGGCGTCTTGAGAAACCGGGTCGTTCCCGGCCCGGAAAGACGAAACCCGAATCCAATCAAGACCGACCCTTCGGTAAAAGGAGAATGGAGCGATATTGGCCTCAAGAAGTGGCCGTTTGAAAAAGGCCTGCATAAGATCACCGATGGCATCCATGCCTGGTTAGCACCAGACGGTTCCTGGGGTCTCAGCAATGCAGGACTCGTGACTGACGGGAACCGGTCGCTTCTGATCGATACCCTTTACGATCTCAAATTGACCGGAGAGATGTTGCAGGCGATGAAGGAAGCGGCGCCCGAAGCTGCTTCACAGATCAATACCCTGGTCAATACGCATGGAGACGGGGATCACTGGTTTGGAAACGAACTGTTGAAGGAAGCGGAGATTATCGCATCAACACAGGCGGCTGAGCATATGCGGGCAATGGGCCCGCCAATGATGAGCCTGTTGGTGAATTTGTTGGCCAAAGCACCGACCGCCCTTGGCAGGATGGTGAACAAAGCTTTTGCCAAATATCGTTTTGAAGGGATTACCCCCACTTATCCCACAACATTGGTGGACGACAGAGCAACGCTCGAAATAGGCCGCAAGAAGGTGGAGTTGATTGTTGTCGGTCCTGCACATACCCAGGGGGACATGCTGGTATATGTTCCCGAGGACCGTGTTCTCTTTAGTGGGGATATCGTGTTTGCCGGTGGAACGCCCGTAGTACACAGCGGTCCCATCGGTAGATATATCGATGCGCTGAAAGCCATTCTGGAAATGGATGTGGAGGTGATCGTGCCGGGGCACGGCCCCATCACCGACAAACGCGGGGCGAGCGCCATGATCGCCTATCTGGAATACATCCGACAGGAAGCCAACAAACGATTCGGGGCAGGGATGACCATTCTGAAGACAACCCGGGATATCGATCTGAAGGAATTTGAGGGATGGCATGATCCGGACCGACTCGTCTTCAACGTCATTGCCGCCTACAGGGAGTATTCCGGGTTCACTGAAGAAGGGTTCCCCACGGAAAAGCTCTTCTTGCTGTCCGAAGTCGGCGATTATTGAAATGTGCATGCCGGGGTAGACTATGAATCTGGCAAATCTGCTGTTTTCCGCTGCAGAAACGCTCGGAAGCCGGCCGGCTGTGAGCCTCGGAACCGAGCTACATCAACGTTACAGCGAATTGGCCGAGCGGACTGCCTTGTTGGCTGCCGGACTTTCAGACCTGTTCGGGCTGAGAAGAGGAGATCATGCGGCTCTGATCATGAAGAATTGCCCGCAGTGCTTCGAGATACTGTTCGGCCTGTGGACCGCGGGCATGGTTCCGGTTCCCATCAATGCCAAGCTGCATCAAAAAGAATTCGGCTATATCCTGGACCATTCGCAGAGCAGACTGTGCTTCTGTTCACCCGACTTGACCGATATCCTGGCTCCCCTGGTGGCGGACATAGAGACCCTGGAGGCTCTCATTCCAGTAGACCAACCGGACTATGAAGATCTCTTCAGGGGAAAGAACGGAAGAGCGCCAATCGACGTTTCTCCCCACGAATTGGCCTGGCTGTTCTATACATCGGGAACAACAGGCCGGCCAAAAGGTGCGATGCTGACCCACCGCAACCTGGAAGTCATGTGGGAATCCTACCTGAAAGATATTGATGAGATTACCTCAGAGGATTGCATCATCCACGCAGCACCTCTTTCCCATGGTTCCGGAATGTACGTTTTGCCCCACGTGGCAAGAGGGGCCAACAATATCATTCCGGCATCAGGCGGTTTCGACACCGCGGAAACCATTGACCTGGTCAATTTCTACCAGGGGTGTTCATTCTTCTTCGCGCCGACCATGGTCCACCGCCTGATTCACGACCCCAAGATAGAAAGCCTCAACATGGACCACCTGAAGAACCTGGTTTACGGAGGCGGACCGATGTACTTGGAGGACCTGACAAGAGCGCTGGATATCCTCGGCCCAAAACTGAGCCAGATCTACGGGCAGGGAGAAGCGCCCATGACCATCACAGGATTGAGCCGGACCATGCATGAAGCCAGTGACGACCCGTCCTATATCGACCGCCTGAAATCCGCGGGTGTTCCTCGTACCGGGGTAGAAGTGCGCGTATTTGATGATGACGACCTTGAAGTGCCGATCGGAGATATCGGTGAGGTGGTATGCCGGGGTGAGATTGTCATGGCCGGGTACTGGCGCGACCCGCAAGCCACGGCGGAGGCGATGCGAAAGGGCTGGCTGCATACGGGTGATTTGGGAAGGATGGATTCACAGGGGTTCCTGACCCTGAAGGATCGTTCCAAGGATATGATTATCTCCGGTGGTACCAACATCTACCCGAGGGAAATCGAAGAGATTCTCTTGAAACATGACGATGTTCTGGAGGTCTCTGTTATCGGAAGACCTCACCCGGATTGGGGCGAGGAGGTGATCGCGTTTATTGTGCCGAAATCCGGACACTCGGTATCCACAGACGAATTGAATGCCCTCTGTCTTGATCACATCGCTCGCTTCAAACGCCCCAAGGCCTATCGTTTTGTGGATTCCCTCCCCAAGAGCAATACAGGCAAGGTTTTGAAAACTGAACTGCGTCTGCTGGTGAACGAAGATCAAGGGTAACTCTTTAGCCGATGGCAGTGGATCATTGAGGTAGCGGGGGGAGGGAGCCGGTTTCGATATAGGTTTTCAGGGCGGAGGTGATGGTTTCCAGAGGGTCGTGGCCTCTGAGCTTGAGGGTTCGATAGATTGACATCAGGAGAGCCTGCACGTTTGCCCCCCGCTCGCATCGGTTTCCGTGGGAGTTTTTCCGGATGATGACTGCGGGGCGGATTTCCCTTTCTCCGTGGTTATTGTCTGCAGGGATATCGGCCTCCAGGAAGGTGAGGATATCCTCTCGGTGCTTGTCGAGGCGTGCGACCAGGCGTTTGCAGTCCGGATCGTTGTAAGAAGAAGCGAGGATATGGTCGAGCCTTTCATGCAGGCGAAGCAAACGGTTGGTACGGTCCGCCTCGCCCAGGGCGTCATTCTTGTCCAGGCGCAAGGCGTCACGGAGGAACCGGGTCATCTTCTTTCGGAAGGCGAGCCACTCGGGGGAGATCGCCTACAAGCGCTGGAAGTGGGTGGAGAGGCGCCTGAAGTGAGTGGCCGCCCAACAACCACAAACCGTGACAAATTCATTGGGCGCTACACCATTGCAGGAGGGTCAGGCGCCTCATCAGCAGGGAGAAGCCAGTCCGACCGCAATAGCTAGCGCTCGATTCAGTTCCTCGATCTTTGCCGGAGGCAGCGTTCCCATGAAGTGAGTCAGGGAGGTCTTTGGTATACTGATCAGCTCGTCGCAGTGTATGCTGCTTTCATGTTTGAGTCCTTGGTCGGTTCCGATCCCACCCGAGTCGAGAGCGCGTCGAAGGACGAATAGACAGGAGCGCAGATCACTGTCTTGAAGCGGGAATCAATGAGGACCTGGCGACTGACCACGACGAAAACCCGATATCGCTTCGGGTCGAGTGATGAAGGCTTGTAGACCCGGTACAATTCTCCCCGTCTCATGCGTCCACCTGATAGGAGAGGACATCCTCGGCCTCCTCGTTGAGAGCGTCTGCGCGTCTGTTGAGGATGTCCAGGTCCCGCAAATCCTGCTGTCGCCTCGCCTGAGCAGCAAGGAATTCGCGGATCGCCCTTTCGATCAGGGTCGATCGATTGCCGTACTGGCTGGCCAGTGCGTCCATGTGTTGCACGAGATCTCTTGGTAGAGCTATAGAAGTCTTTACTTTCATTAGGATTTCCTCACTTCCCCTCCTTCAGGCACCGTCCGTTTTGCAAGGAAGCGAAATACCAATATACCTCGACATGTGGTATAGTCACACCGCGGCTCTGGAGATTTGTCAAACACAGAAACCGGAGGCAATGTCGGCCCAGGGGTTGGTCTTGGCATTACCGGCGGTTGCACGAGGACCGCTCGTGAACTCGCGGCCTGTGAGCCGCCACGTTGGAACAGACCGCCGCTCTTCGAGGCCCCTTGTGTGACGGTAGTAGGGCCATTCCGCATCACGAAGACAGAACATTCCGGCCCACACCCATCGAAGAACCCACGGGATCCATCGGCAGGCGCGGTTCGGGCCGGTCCCGCCTCAGGGCGCCGCGGCAGCAGCGGCCTCCCCCGAGACGCGCTCCGGAGCCGCGACAGGCTCGATCCTCACGGCGCAGACCTTGAATTCCGGGATCTTGCCGATCGGATCCAGCGCGGCGTGGGTCAGCCGGTTGGCCGCCGCCTCGAAGAAGTGGAACGGAATGAAGACGCTTCCCGGCATGGACCGATCCGTGACCTGGGCCGCAATCTCGATCGAGCCCCGGCGGGAGGAAACCCGCACGACCTGCTGATCCGCGATGCCCAGCGCCGAGGCATCCCTCTCGTGAATCTCCACGTATCCCTGCGGGTACCGGAACTGGAGCCCTTCGCAGCGGCCGGTCATCGATGCGGTGTGGTACTGATAGAGGACCCGGCCGGTCGTGAGCATGAGCGGGTATTCCTTGTCCGGCAGTTCCGCGGCCGGGATGTACTCGATCGCGTGGAAGAGCCCCTTGCCCCGGGTGAAGCGGTCCCGGTGCAGAAAGCGCGTCCCCGGATGCTCCACGTTCGGGCAGGGCCACTGGAGCCCCTCCTTGTCGATCCGCGCGTAGGTGATGCCCGCGTAGCTCGGCGTGAGCCTGCGGATCTCCTCGAAGATGTCCTCGGCCGAGCCGTAGCGCATGGGAAAGCCCATCCGGGTAGCCAGGTCCGCCAGGATCTCCCAGTCGGCGCGGGCCCAGCCGACGGGCTCGACCGCCTTGCGGACCCGCTGCACCCGCCTCTCGGTGTTCGTGAAGGTGCCGTCCTTCTCCGCGAACGTCACGGCGGGCAGCACGACATCCGCCAGCCGGGCCGTCTCGGTCAGGAAGATGTCCTGCACCACCAGAAAATCCAGATGCTTCAGGGACGCCTCCACATGGGTCAGGTCCGGGTCGCTCACCATGGGGTTCTCGCCCATGATGTAGAGCCCCTTGATCTTTCCCGCGTGGGCCGCGTTCATGATCTCGACGATCGTTAGGCCCGGCTTGTCGGGAAGGGAGACGCCCCAGGCCTCTTCGAACTTCTTCTGCGCGTCCGGGTCCCCGACCTTCTGGTACCCCGTGTACACGTTCGGCAGGGCGCCCACGTCGCAGGCCCCCTGCACGTTGTTCTGCCCGCGCAGCGGGTTCACTCCGCCGCTCTCGATGCCCACGTTGCCGCAGAGCATGGCCAGGTTGGCCAGGCACTTCACGTTGTCCGTGCCCGTGATGTGCTGGGTGATGCCCATGGCGTAGCAGATGGAGGCCTTCTTCGCGGATGCGTACAACCGCGCGGCGGCCGCCAGGTCCGCGGCCGGAATGCCGGAAATCTCTTCCACATACTTGGGCGTGTACTTCTTCACGACCTGCTGCAGGGCCTCGAAGCCTTCGGTCCGCTCTTCCACGTACGACTTGTCGTAGAGGCCCTCCTCGATGATCACGTGCATCATGCCGTTCAGCCAGGCCACGTCGGAGCCTGACCTCTGCCGGAGCCAGATCGTGGCGAACCGAGTCATGTCGATCGCCCTCGGGTCGACCACGATGAGCTTCGTGCCGTTCCGCAGGATCCCGCGCTTCATATACGTGGAAATCACCGGGTGGTTCTCCGTGGGGTTGCTCCCGGTGAGCAGGATCACGTCCGCGTGCTCGAGCTCCGCGATGGAATTCGTCATGGCGCCACTTCCGAACGATGCGGCCAGACCGGCCACGGTGACGGAGTGTCAGAGACGTGCGCAGTGGTCCACGTTCTGTGTGCCGAGGACCCCGCGCATGAATTTCATGAAAAGGTAGTTTTCTTCGTTCGTGCAACGCGCCGAGGAGAACCCCGCCAGCGCCCCCGGGCCGTGCTCCTCCTTGATCTCCCCGAGCTTGGCGGCCACCCGCCTGAGCGCCTCGTCCCAGCTCGCCTCCCGGAAAGAATCCCCTTCCCGGATCAGAGGGGCGGTCAGGCGGTCCGGGTGGTGGATGAAGTCATAGCCGAAACGGCCCTTGACGCAAAGGCTCCCCCGGTTCGCCTCCGCCTCCTCGTCCCCGGTCACCCGGACGACGCGGCCGTTGATCGTGTGGAGGTTGACGACACATCCGGTGCCGCAGTACGTGCACACCGATCGAACGGTCTTCTCCTCAAAGGCCTTGCCGAAGGGCATCCTCTGCTTCTCGGAGATGGCGCCCACCGGGCAGAGCTGCACGCACTCGCCGCAGAAGACGCACGCGGAATCCGCGTAGTCCGCGTCCCCGCCGGTGACGATCTTCGTGTGAGGGCCCCGGAACCCGAATTGAATGACCTGGTTGACCTGCACCTCCTGGCAGCCCCGCACGCAGCGGCCGCACAGGACGCACTTGTTCAGGTCCCGCACGATCATGGGGTTGGAGTGATCGAAAGGCCACTCGGGCGGCTGGATGGGGAAACGGGGATGCTCGATCTCCAGCTCGTAGGCGAGATCTTGCAGCTCGCAGCGCCCGTTGGAGGCGCAGTTCGGGCAATCGTGGTTCCCGCTGGCCAGAAGGAGCTCCACGCTCAGCCTGCGGGCCGCCATCACCCGGTCGCTCCGGGTGTGCACGACCATGCCGTCCCGGTCCGTCGGCGTGGCGCAGGCCGGCATCAGGGCCCGGCCTCCCTCCACCTCGACGACGCAGACACGGCATGCGCCGGTGCTCCGCAAGCGCGGATGATAGCAGAGAGACGGGATGCGGATCCCGTTCGCGCGGGCCACTTCCAGAATGTACTGGCCCTCGGCCGCCGCACACTCTTGACCGTCGATCGTGATCTTCAGTTGTCTGCTCATCCTGTACACCTCTTCTCTAGGAAATGGCGTCGAAGCGGCACGCCGCGATACAGCTCATGCACTTCACGCAGATCCCCTTGTCGATGCGGGCGGGCTGTTTCTTTTCCCAGGTGATGGCGCTCACGGGGCAGGCCCGGTAGCACAGCCCGCACATCGTGCACTTCTCCACGTCCACCTCGAACTTGACCAGCGGCACGCAAGCGTGGGCCGGGCAGATCTTCTCGTGGATGTGGGCCTCGTATTCGTGGCGGAAGTATCGGAGCGTGGAAAGAACGGGGTTCGGGGCCGTCTGGCCAAGGCCGCACAGGGAGGAGTCCTTGATGATGCGGCTGAGCTCCTCGAGCGCGTCCAGGTCCTCGGGCTTCCCCTCCCCTCTCGTGATCCGCTCCAGGATGTGCAGGATCTGTTTGGTTCCTTCGCGGCAGGGCGTGCACTTGCCGCAGGATTCATCCTGGCAGAAGTCCATGAAGAAGCGGGCCATGTCCACCATGCAGGTGGTGTCGTCCATCACGATCATCCCGCCGGAGCCCATGATGGCGCCTGCCTGGGTGATCGCCTCGTAGTCGGTGGGTGTGTCCAGCTTGTCCTCGGGCAGACACCCGCCGGAGGGCCCGCCGATCTGGACCGCCTTGAACTTGCGCTTGTTGGGAATCCCCCCTCCGATGCGAAAGACGATGTCCCGCAGCGTGGTCCCCATGGGCACCTCGACCAGCCCCACGTTCTTCACCGCTCCGGTCAGGGCAAAGACCTTCGTGCCGCGCGACTTTTCGTAACCGATGGCGTGGTACCACTCGGCGCCCTCGCGGAGGATGGTCGGAATGTTGGAAAGGGTTTCCACGTTGTTCAGGATAGTGGGCTTCCTCCAGAGCCCCTCGTTCGCCGGGAAGGGAGGCCGCGGCCGCGGGTTGCCCCTTCTGCCCTCGACCGATGCCATCAGGGCCGTTTCTTCCCCGCACACGAAGGCCCCGGCTCCCACGTACAGATCGACGTCGAAGGAGAAGCCGGTGCCGAAGATATTCTCTCCCAGCAGGCCGTAGCCCCTGGCCGCCTTGATCGCCTTCTGGAGGGTCCGCACCGCGATCGGGTACTCGGCCCTGCAGTAAATGTACCCCTGGCCCGCCCCGATGGCCTTGGCCGCGATCGCCATGCCCTCGAGCACGCTGTGCGGGTCGCTCTCCAGGACCGAGCGGTCCATGTAAGCGCCCGGGTCGCCCTCGTCCGCGTTGCACAGAACGAACTTGGTATCTCCCTTGGCCTGCATGCAGAACTTCCACTTCATGCCCGTGGGGAAGCCCGCCCCGCCACGGCCCCGGATTCCGGACCTGAGGACCACGTCCACGATCTCCTCCGGCTTCATCCCGCAGAGGGCCTTGTAGAGGCCCTGGTAGCCGTCCTGGGCGATGTAGTCATCGATCGATTCCGGGTCGATCCGGCCGCGGTTGCGCAGCACGACGAACTTCTGTCCCTGAAAGAAGGGATCCTCCTCCTCGTTGAGGACCTGATCCTCCTCGACCGCTCCGCCGAAGACGTGTTTCTCGAGAATCTGCTCCAGCTTCGCCGGATCCACGCGACGGTAGCGAACCGGCTTGCGGCCCGGGAGGTCCACGGTGATGATCGGCTCCATGCCGCAGAAGCCCACGCACCCGGTCTGCATGATACGGTAGGCGTCCTCCGGCTCCCCCCTCGCCTTGAGCAGCTCGAAGAGCTTCTGCCATACCTTCTCCGCGCCCGACGCGATCCCGCAGGTACCCTTGTGTACCGTGATGCCTGCCTTCTTCCCGTTGGAGGCCAGGTCTCTTTTCCGGCTCGTCCGCTCCTTGATCCGGTTGAGATCCTCCAGGCTGATTCTTCCCATCGATTTCGACTCCGGCGATGTTAGGGTCGTCCAGGATTCACTTGTACTGCTCGAGGATGGAAGGCATGTCTTTGACGCGCACCTCCTTGTGCACGTCCTCGCCGACCGTGATCACGGGCGCGATGCCGCAGCACCCCAGGCAGCGGACGCCTTCGATCGAAAACCTCCTGTCCTCGGTCGTGCTGCCGACCGCACAGCGGAGGTCGCGGCTCAGCTGGTCCACGAGATCCTTGTTTCCGCGCACGTAGCAGGCCGTGCCCAGGCAGACCTTGATCAAGTGTCGGCCGATCGGTTCCTGCCGGAAGAAAGAGTAGAAGGTAACCACGCCGTAAACTTCGCTGAGCGAGAGCCTCAGGCCCGCGGCGATTCGCTGCTGAAGCGAGAGCGGAATGTAGCCGGTGACGTCCTGTACATCCTTCAAAACCGGGATCAGCGCGCCCGGTCTGTCCCGGTTCTGCCGGATGATGGAGTCGACCGCATCCATCTGTTCGGCGCTGAACTCGCTCGAAACCGTTTCTTCGGACGCCGCTGCGTTCCGGGTCAAAGCCTGTGCCATGGATTCCTCCGCATGTCGAACTTCTTGAGCCGGCAGGTACGAGAGCGACATCCTAGCCTGCGGCAGGGGATTTTGTCAATCGGATCGGGCACTTGTTTTTCGTTCGACCCCGCTCTTTCAGCCCCTTCCGACGCCGGCCGCGCCTCCCGCGATCCGCCGTCTGCAGGCCTCCAGGATGTCCTCGGCGCCGGACCTCCAGGAGCACTCCTTGGCCCGCCTCGCCCCTTTGCCGATCAGGGAGCGCCTCAGTTCACGGTCGGTCAGGACGCGGCTCATGGCCGCCTCCAGCTCGCCCGCATCGGTCGGATCCACCAGGACCGCCGCATCGCCCACCACCTCAGGCAGAGAGGACGTCCGGGAGGTGACGACCGGGCACCCGCATGCCATCGCCTCGAGCGGGGTGAGCCCGAAACCCTCCTCGGAGGAGGGGTACACGTACAGGTCGGCAAGCCCGTAGTAAGAGGGAAGGCTCTCGTTCGGCACGTAGTCGAGAAAGAGAACCTCGTGCTCGAGCCCCAGCGAACGGGCCGCCCGCAGGACTTCCGGAAAGAAGGGGGTCTTGGGACCCACCACGACCAGCTTCTGCGGAAAGGCGCCCCTGGCCCTCAGTCCGCGGAAGGCAGCCAGCAAGGTCTTCACGTTCCGGCGGGGGTCATGGGCCCCTACGGTCAGGACGTACGACTCGGGTAGCCCCTGGGCGCGGCGCAACATTTTCCTTTCCGCCTCGTCTCCTGCCGGAGGGCGAAAGTGATCCGATACGCCCGTATGAAAGACCACGATCTTCTCGGGCGGAACCCCGAGCCGAGCCGTGATCTCCGCCTTGCTCGCCTGGGAGAGGGTGAGAATCAGGTCCGCCTTCCGTGCGCATCGCGGGACCATGGCCCTCCAGTATCGGGTCCATGCATCGCTCTGCGCGCCGGTCGTCAGGAAGATAAGGTCATAGAGGATCAGGCCCAGGCGGGTCGGGCAGGCGAGGGGCCCGATCGGGTCCATGCAGAGCAGCATGTCGGCCTTCTCCCGGAGGGCCACGGCCGGCAGCCAGACCTGCTTCCATGTCATGTTCCGGAGGAAGTTGACCGCCTGGAGCGGAAGAGAGGACACGCCCTTTCCCGGGGGAGGCGCCACGGACTCCGGGATGCATTTGCAGACGATTCCCGGATCCTGATGCGCGCGGATCTCCCGGGCGAGGTTCCTGACGTACGTTCCGATCCCCGTGATGTTCCGGCTTCCTTCCCGCACATCGAACAAGATCTTCACCGGTCCCTCTTCATGCGCCGTCGGGGGCAGCCGGGCATTCGTGGGAAGCCACTGATTCCGGCGCCTGCCCGGGCATCCGCCCGTCGCAAGGTAGCATACCGCCATGCAGCATGCCAAACGGAGATTGCGGCGTCCGTTTGGCATCATGGAATGTGAAAGAAGATCATGAATCCTCGTGTCCCGCATGGACATTGGATGGAATGCCTGGTAGGGTTCCATAAATAAGGACCCAGGCGGCAGACGGTGCACGGTATCCCGTGGGTTGTGGTCCATGATCAATTCTTCATGCGAAAAGCCAGGCATGGTGATGCAGTTTGCAACGGCATACCCCTCGTTTCCCTCGCCGCCGGGACCCTCCCGTACTGCGTTCCTTGAATACCTTGCTTTTTCGAGCCGGTCTTCGGCCAGGCGCCCAGGATGAAGGATCTTCTCACCGAGGAGTGGAGGACGCTCCGCTGGCCGACCGCGGTAGGGGCCTGCATCTCGATCGCCGCTTCGACGGCAAACTTCTTTCTGCCGGTTTACTTCAAAGCGGAGCTTGGTTTCACGGGCTCGCAGATCGGCCTTCTCTACGCCCTCTTCTCCGTGACCACCCTTCTGGCCGTCGTGCCGATAGGTCTTCGCAACGACCGGAGCTCCCCCCGGGTGCTCGTGGCCGCCAGCCTCGTTCTCACTTCTGCGGCTGCCCTGGGTATGGCGGCGGCAAGGGGTTTCGTTCCTTACCTCATGGTCTTTCTCGTCTATGGACTCGGTCTTTCCGCATTCCGGATCTCCCTGGACGCCCTGATGTTCAAGACCGGAAACGGCCGGGCGACCGGCAGGCGGTTCGGATGGTTCAATGCCTTCAGGATGGTTGGCTTCGGCCTGGGGACCGTCGGGGCGGGATACGTGCTGAAAGCACGGGGGTTCCCCGGGACGCTCGTGTTGATTGCGGCCATTGCGCTCGCGACTCTCTCCATGGTCCCGCTGCTGTCCGCGGTCAAGGTAGGCTTTCCGAGGCTCCGGGAGTACGTTGCGGACTTCCGCAGTCGGGGCATTCTTGCATTTGTCATTTGGCTCTTCCTTTTCAGCCTCCACTGGGGGGCGGAGCTGACCTCCTATGGGCTTTTCCTGCGCGAGCGACTCGAACTCTCCCTCGCAGGGATGGGCTGGTACATGGGTGCGGAGTACCTGGTCCTGGCCGCAACCTGCCTGGGGGCCGGGATGCGCTACGACCGGGGGCTGGACCTGAGGACGCTGGCCATCCCGGGCCTCGTCCTTTCCGGCCTCGGCCAGTGCCTGATGTGCGTGCCCGTCCTGTGGTTTTCCGTTCTGTGGCGGTGCATCCACGGCATCGGGGACGGGCTCATCGTGATCGTATTCTATCTGGGCGTGGCAAGGCTTTTCAATTTGAGCCGGATCGGCGGCCATAGCTCTGTGGCGAACCTGGTCATGATGATGGGCTCGTTCGTCGGATCCCTGGCCTTTGGCCCCCTGGGCCAGAGGTTCGGCTACGACAAACCCCTCATCGCAACGGGCGTTCTGGCGGTCCTGCTGGCCTTGCCGGTGGCGTTGCGGCGGCGCAGCGGGCAGGGTCATGCAGTGGCTTGCAACAATGGGAACGTGCTTTCCGATGGGAAGAAAACAGCAACGGAAGAAATTGCGTGTCGAGGAGCAGACCACACAAGATCTTGTGTGACCCCGCCGGGGCCTGCGAGCGATCCTCGACGACTCACGTTGAAGACATGACGTGTCCGGGAGAGCAATGAAGGCGACGGCAAACGCGGGCAGCAACATTGCCTTTGTGAAGTACTGGGGGGTCGGGAGCGGCCGGCGCCATCCCCGGCTTCCGTTGAACCCCTCGGTCTCGATGACCCTGGACGCGGCCCGCACGACCACGACCGTGGCTTTTCTGCCCGGCCTGAAGGAGGACACCTGCACGATCAACGGCAGACCGGCCCCGGCCGAGGCGCTCGAACGCGTCCGAAGAGTCCTCGCCGACGTCCGCAGGCTCTCGCGTCGCAGGGCCTTCGCCCGGGTCGCATCGGTGAACCACTTCCCCACCTCCGCGGGCGTCGCCTCTTCCGCCTCGGGCTTCGCGGCCCTGGCCCTGGCCGCGGCCCGGGCCGCCGGTCTCGACCCTGCCCCGGAGACGCTGGTTCGCCTCACCCTGCTCGGCTCCGGCTCGGCCTGCCGGTCGCTATACGGCGGCTATGTCCTCTGGTCGCCCCCCGGCAATGAAAAGGCCTCTTCCAGGGTCCGCCAACTCGAGCCGGAGGACCACTGGCCGCTCGTGGATCTGGTGGTCATCCTGAGCCGCAAAAGGAAGGCCGTCCCGTCCGAGCAGGGTCATCTCCTTGCCCGGACCAGCCCTCTCCTGCAGGGGAGACTGGCAACCCTCGGTGGAATCCTCGCAAGGGTCCGAAGGGCCATCCGGGACCGGGACCTGCAGGCGCTGGGCGGCTGGATCGAGGCGGATGCCCTGTGCATGCACGCCGTGATGATGACGTCCCGCCCTCCGCTTCTCTACTGGGAGCCCGCCACCCTTGCCGTGATCAGGTCCGTCCGCGACCTGAGGATGCGCAGAGGGCTTCCCTGCTACTTCACGATCGATGCGGGCCCGAATGTCCACGTCATCACGCTCCCGGAAAAGGCGCAGGCCGTGAGCCTTGCCCTGCAGAGGGTCCAGCGTGTCCAGGAGATCCTCTGCTGTCCGACCGGAAGGGGCGCCGCCTTACAGAGGGAACACCTTTTTTAGTAGATGCATTTGAGAACCACGAGCCCGTCGCGATCGTAGATGACCTCTCGTCGTGCCGCCTGCGTCATGACCCTTCTCAGGAATTCCGAGACATCCCTGCGCGCCTGGTTGAGAAAACAGCAGTAGACCGTCCGGCCGTTGAAGTCGGGAAGAGCTTCCGGCCTGCCCATCCGTTCCTTCGCGACGATCCTCTCGGTGAGGAAGATGTCCTTGCCCGTTCCCAGGCGCAGGGCGATCCTGGAGCCCGGGACCCACTGGGTGGTCAGGATGATGGGAGCGGCTCCGGTGCGGCGGATGTCTTCCGCAAGGCTGTCGATCGCCGCTTCGGCCATAGTCGAAACGAGGGCCCGCTGCTTGAACATCGGGATCTTCTCCGCCAGGACCCTTTTTTGATAAGGCTCGAGCGTCAGAGTGAGCAGCGCGGCGCAGAGGAGCCCCGCCTGCAGGCACCTGCCGACCGGGGCGGGGCGCACACGGCGCGCCAGGCCGCAGAGCCCGTCGAGGCCCGCACTTGCGATAAGGAGAAGAGAAACGAAGACGGTGTAGACATACTCGATCCGGAACAAGGTCCCGCGCAGGGCATAGACGAAGTAAAAAAGCAGAGTGCCTCCCGGCAGACACGCGACGAGCAACAGCGTGCGCGGCTGCCTGCGGAGCATCGCGGCGGCCCCGGCCAGGCACAGGACCCCGACCAGGCCGGTCCGGATCGAGAACCAGCCGGACAGGGAAAACAGGTCGAACAGGGCCTTTGCCAGGCGGGGGAAATAAGCCAGCACCTGGGCGGCTTCGGGGACCGTGGGCAAATCCCTCCCGAGGATCGCCTCGGCGGCATAGCTGCGTGCGATCTTCGTGCTGTACAGGGGATCCCCGAAAAACGCCCAGTCCGCGAGCACCCATACGAGGGGCATGGCGAGGGGAACCAGGAAAAGGAAATCGCGCCGGTTCAGCCCGGACCGCCGGCCGCCGGGGAGCCGGGGAGCGAACAGGGCGAGGACGAGCAGGTACGCGCAGGGCCAGCTGTCGGGCCTCGAGAGGTTGGCCAGGGACAGGAAGAGAACGGCAAGGATCCGATGCGGCGGCCGGTCCTTTCGGCCCATGCACGCCAGGGCCAGGAACAGGAACATCACGTTCAGGCACCCCGGCCCCCCCGAGAGGGTCGCACCGAAGATGCGGGGCAGCGTCGTCAGGAAGACGGAGAAGGCGATGCAGCCCGCCAGGGCCTCCCCCTGCCCGGTGAGCAGACGGCACCCTGCCCACACGGTCAGGGCCGTGGCCAGGATCAGGACCAGATGCACGGCCCAGAGGTCCCGCGTGATCCCATACGCGGCCCCGAAGAGGAGCATCTCCGCCGGCTTGGGAACCGTCCATCCTGCCCGGTGGACCTCGGTGAACAGGGTCATCCCGTAGGCCGCGTTCGCGACCACGTCCGAGCCCCGGTAGAACATCTCGCCCAGGTGGACCAGGAAGGCCAGGTAGTAGAAGAGACAAAGAAGAGAAAGCCCGATGGGAACCATCGCGGCCCTTGTCTTGACCGGGAGCATCGCTGACACCCTGTTTCTCCGCAGACCGTGGCTCCCCCGCGTGCCCGACCCGCCTGCTTCCATCGCGCCCGCGGGAGGCGAGAAGGCATTATAGGCGATGCCGGGCAGGGAACGCCAGGGTCGACGCATCCGGAACGGGCGCCTTGAATTTGTTCGCGCAAAGGGAGAAGATCGAACGGACCTGAGCAACCCCGTTCCGTTTGCGATCCGGCTTTCCTGGAATGAAGCCTCCAACGAATCTCCCGGTGGTCGTCATCGGCGCAGGCCCCGCAGGCCTGAGCGCGGCCTATCGCCTGGCCGAAAAGGGCCATGCGCCGCTCGTGCTCGAGCGGGCGGAGCGGGTCGGCGGCATCGCCCGGACGGAAGGTTACCGGGGCTATGCCTTCGACATCGGAGGCCACCGCTTCTTCACGAAGAACGAGGAGATCGAACGGCTCTGGAAGCGGATGCTGGGAGACGATCTCCTCCGCGTGCCCCGCACCTCGCGCATTTATTACAGAGGCCGCTTTTTCGACTATCCGCTCAAGCCCTTGAACGCCATCGTCAACCTGGGCCTGACGGAAAGCCTGCTCATTCCGCTGAGCTACCTGAAGGCCCAGATCCGGAAGCGTGCCCGGGAGGACACCTTCGCACAGTGGGTCTCCAACCGCTTCGGAGAACGACTCTACCGGACCTTCTTCAAGACCTACACGGAAAAGGTGTGGGGGATCTCCTGCGACGAGATCCTCGCGAGCTGGGCCGCCCAGCGCATCCAGGGGCTTTCGCTCTCCGCGGCCGTGGCGAACGCCCTGTTCGGAGTCCAGAAGAGCAAATCCCTGATCGAGGCCTTCGACTACCCGGTCCTGGGGCCGGGAATGATGTGGGAGGCCTTCCGGAAGTCGATCGAGTCGGCCGGAGGCGAGGTCAGGCTCAACTGCGAGGTGACCCGCCTGTGCCTGGAGAAGGAACGTATCGTCCACGTGGGTGTTCGGGAGGGCGGCCGGGAGGGGGATCTGCCCGTCCGTGACGTCATCTCAAGCATGCCTGTCTCCACGCTCGTCGCCCTTCTCGATCCCGAAGCTCCCGGGGAGGTGCGCGAGGCGGCCCGCAGGCTTTCCTACCGGGCCTTCCTGATCGTGGTCCTCCTCGTGAACAAGCGGGCGGTCTTCCCGGACCAGTGGATTTACGTGCACGGATCGAATGTGAGGGTGGGGCGCATCCAGAACTTCAAAAACTGGAGCCCCGCCATGGTCCCGGATCCGGAGACCACCAGCCTCGGGATGGAATATTTCTGCGACGAAGGAGATGAGGTCTGGCGGATGTCCGACCAGGACCTGGGTCGGCTGGCCTCCTCGGAGTTGGCCGAACTCGGGCTGGCCGACCGGGACGACGTGACGGACAGCTACGTGGTGCGCCAGCCCAAGGCCTACCCCGTCTACAACCAGGGATACGAAAGGCGCCTGGCAACCGTTCGAAGCCACCTCGGGACGATCCGGAATCTCCAGACCATCGGCCGCAACGGCATGCATCGGTACAACAACATGGACCACTCGATGATCACCGGGATTCTCGCCGCCGAGAATGTCCTGGGTGCAAGCCACGACCTCTGGAGCGTGAACGAGGAACAGGAGTATCTGGAAGTAAAGAGGGCCGCCGAGGCCAAGGCGGAACTCCTCGCACCCGCGTTCGCGCGGATGGACAAGCTGGCCTTTGCGGCCTCCGTGGGGAGCGCTTCCGGCCTCGTAATCTTCCTGGCCACCCTCTGGCTGGTCGTCAAGGGAGGAGAGGTGGTCGGTCCCAATCTGCGCTTCCTGGAAAACTACTTCATCGGGTACACCGTCACCACGGAAGGGGCCTTTCTGGCCTTCGGATACGCCTTCGTCTGGGGATTTCTCTTCGGATGGCTCTTTGCCTATCTTCGAAATCTCATTCTTGCCTCCTACCTGTATGCGGCAAGGAAGAAGGCCGAGATGTTGACCCTGCGGGATTTCTTCGAGAGCTTCTGATGCGACGAGCGCAGGAAGCCCGGGAGGACGTTGCCATGAAAGAGCGAAGCGAAGACGATCGGACCGCGGAGCAGAAGCTCTTCAGCGGAGTCCTGTGGCTGAATGCAAGGGTCTTCGGCCTCACGCTGGGCATCGTCTGCGGCCTCGGGCTGTTCGTGGCGACGAACTGGCTCGTGATCAAGGGAGGCAAACCGGTCGGACCGCACCTGGCCCTCCTGAGCCAGTACTTCATCGGATACAGGGTCTCTTTCCTCGGAAGCCTGATCGGGTTCCTGTACGGCTTCGCGTTCGGCACCATGACCGGCTCGTTCATCGGCTGGTTCTACAACAAGATCGCTTCCATGCGACGCTGACCGGCGGACCGGAGCGGCTTCGACCGCTCCGCGTCGTCCCCTGGAACCGGGGCTCCCTCCCGCCGGACGCATTCTCTTCTTTCCGGTCAACTTTTTCGGAAGAACGGCCGATTCCCCTGTAAGTTATGGCGAGTAAAATCATGGAGGCCCTCCACCCGGGGATCGGGATGAGAAGGATCAAGACCAGCAACCGTGAAATCGTGAACCTGGCCCTGATCGTTGCCCTGACGATTAGCCCGACTTTCGCTATTCGGGGGGTATTGGTTTCCTAAGTACCTGAAAATAAA
>CAYLMK010000042.1:0-25670 GCA_964384945.1 uncultured Thermodesulfobacteriota bacterium
CAAGCAAATCAAGGCGTTACCGAAGCCTCAAAGCAAACAAGTGTCAAAGTCGGGCTTTAGTTTTGTCTGTGTACTGATTTGCCGGAAGAACCAACCTTATGATCTCCGGGGGTTCTATCCGGCTGACTTGATGCCGTCTTTTCCGGCGCCCTTGGCAGCGAACAGCGCCTTGTCAGCCGCGGCCAGCAGATCGGTCATGCTCTCGGCGTGGTGCGGAAAAGAGGCGATCCCGAAACTGGCTCGGATGCGGACTTCGAAGCCCTGGTCTTGCAGAAAAACTCGATTCCTTATTCGATCCCGGATCTCCACAGCTTTGCCAAGGGCCTGCTCGAGACTGTAGTCAGGCAGGACAACCACGAACTCATCGCCTGCATAGGCTACGGTGTAGGACGGGCTTCTTGTTATTTCCCCAATCGTTTGTCCCACCTCCTTGATAGTGAGGCTTCCATTGAGGTGACCATATGTGTCCACGACGTCCTTGAAGTGGTCGAGATCCATGAAGATCACCGAAACAGGAAACCCCTTGACCTTGGCGTATTCAACCAACTCCGTCAGCGATTGGTACAGGTAGCGGCGGTTATACAGGCCCGTCAAATTATCCCGCATGGCCTGTTCGCGGAAGCGCCGTTCGCTGGCACGCAGAGCTTCTTCGGCCTCTTTGCGTCTGGTAATGTCTATTATGGCCACCACGATTCGGGACAACGTACCTTCATGTTCCGTAAGGGGCAGAGATCTTGCCAGAACACTCTTCTTGGTCCCTCTGATGGTTACCAGCTCATCCTCGCGTTCATTGGAGATGGCGCCATCTGCCACCGAAAGAACGATTTCTCGCGCTATTCGCATCAGATAATCGCCGGTGCGGCTCTCTAGGATGAAGCTATCGACTTCATCCCAGTCTTGAGCTTCCATCAGGTCCAGAAAAGCGGGGTTGCAATCAATGGTATTGATAAGTCTCATGCAATGGACCGCCTCTTGTGGATGTCGATCAAAATAGCTGCGCAGATCGGAAATTCCATCCATCCGGAGCTGATCCAGGTGGTATCTTAGTTCGCTCACTTCATGTTGAATCATGGCAACGGGAGCGGACTCGAATAGAAGTCGATATTTTCTCTCTCTGGCCATAATTGCTTCTTCGGCGAGTTTCAGTTCGGTGATATCTTCGACGAACGCGATAATTCCTGAGCATTCTTCATCGTCTTGTATCAATGGGCTGACATGGTAACGCAGACAGCAGTAAGACTCGCGCTGCTGCGGGCAAAGATGATCGCTGGTCACGCGGGATCTCTTTTCCAGGCAGCTCAGGAAGGAATCGACGACCCCGGAATCCAGCAGGGGCCCATGCTTGAATATGTTCAGTTGCGTGATATCCCGATTCGCAGGCCAGGCCAGAATGTCCAGCATCTTCTGATTGGCGCGGAGAATACGGCCCTGGGCGTCGACGACAAGGATTCCAAGCGGGGAGCTGTCAGCCAGAAATCCTTGTTGTTCTTCAGATGCGCGCAGTGCATCTTCTGCCTGTGCACATCTCTGCTCGAGTTCCTGGATTCTGCGCAGCGACTGATCGCGGTTATTGACGGATCGATCCTTCAAAGGAGGATTCCGGCTCAATTCTATAACCTCGACTGTTAAGGTGAATGAAACTCAGACAAATCACAAGCGCCGAGTGAGCATACGCCCATGCTCCCGAGGATCCTCGGCTGTAGCCTTCCTGCCTTGCTTCTTGGGAGTCAGGGCCTCCAGCACCCCCGCTCCGGCTGCCTGCGCCACGTCGTCAGATTCGACCAATAGAGCCCTGCCCGTAGCAACAACGCCCCCAGCTGGCCAAAGCCCTCCAGGCTCCGGTCCGCCTCCGCCAGAACCCGAAGCTGATACTGCGCCGTGACCCCGCGCCGGATCGCCTTCTCCAATACCTCCGGATCCACGGGCCGCACACGCCCCCCTTCAGTGCCCTTCCGTCTCCCTCGGGTTCACCACGTTCGGCCTCCCTCGCCTCCAGGGCACTGCCCCCCCCAATCCCTCTGCCGTGCGCTCTGTCCCCCTCATCCCCCTCACTTCCTCCCCCACCCTCCCCACTCATTTACCAGGGGGGAAGCTTAATCACTCATCTTGACACGGAGGGCGCAAGGGGTAGGCATAACAGTAATCATCAAGTACCTCGCGTCTCCATGTGGCCTGTCTTCTCAGTCAGAGAGCCTCTTGAACGCCTGCTTGATCTGGGAGATTCCAGCGGACAATTCCTTTTCAATTGCGGCCGACTTGTCTCTGGTCATGTTTCTTTTTCCCTGAACTTGACTCTTGAATTTCTTTATCTGCGCCAAGAGATCGCTCTTCCTCTTCTCCAACTGAACCCTGGCCGCATCCTTCTTCATGGCAAGTTGCGTTTGCAGCACTTCCGCTTCTGCCTCGTATCTGAGAGCGGCATTGATGAATTTGTTGGCCGCCTTATCGAGGGAGTTATCGATCGCCTGGCCGGCAGCGTCCAGGTGTCTATCCACCGCGGCCTCCAAAGCAGCAATCGATTGTTGAATCTTCTTCCGTTGGACCCCGAAGGCGTCTCTGGCCTCGGCCCTGCCCAAGGTCAACTGCACCTTCAGATGATCAAACTTCGCCAGCATCTCCACTATTCTATCCTCGGAGATTCCTTTCGCCTTGGCCACTTCTGATTTGAAATCCTCCACTGCTTCTTTCAATGTCTCTCTTCGAACTTCAAGCCCGGCCAGCGCCTGCTCTCTCGTCTGTTGCAGTTGCTCCTCGAGGGCTGTGGCGCTGGCTTCCCAATAATCCAGCTTCTTGTCGATAGCCTCTCTGATTTCCCTAAGCCGTGACATGCCGTTTTCTCCTTTCGATCCCTCGATTATTGTCCCACCGTTCTATTCACCGCGATGCTCCATCCTCACATCTTTAGCCATCTTTGACACCCTTTGGTTCAATCAGGGGAATCACGACCCGGAAGCTCGTCTGATAATCCCCAGAATCTACCTCTATGGTCCCTCCCATCTGTTTCACCAAGCGCGTGACGATGTGAAGGCCTCTGCCCTTCCCTTCACCCATGAGGAGCCGGGACTTGTCTTCCCCTTTGATCCGGCCGGTATTGGTGATCTCGGCTACAGCCCGACCTTCCCTTCGATAAGAACGAATGATGAGTTCTCCGTCTTGCTCTGGGATGGCATTGGCCGCATTGCTCAGCAAGTTGTCAAGAATTCTCTCTATATGGAGAGGGCAACAATGAATCCACAAGGAAGACGCCAAGTCGCCTTCAAAGAAGCGGATGCTAGATCTCCTTAACTCGCTCATCGCCGCCTTGTTGATCAAGAACCGCTTTCTCAACTTCTCACTCAGATCCACCTCGACTTCTCTTCCCTCTCCGCGCAGAGTCAAGGCCAATTCCTGGATACGAAGAGACTCTTCCAAAATGATCTTTAGAGCATGGTCGCACTTGTCCTTTTTCGCAAAGTATTCTCCCTGCTCCAGGATCGTCTTCACCTGTTTGGCAAAACCAGCCGTGGCGATGGCAGAATTAAAGAAATCATGGAGGATGTCTTGAACGTTCTCGAGTCTCAGGCCCTTTGTCAATTCCTTGCCGAAAAACGTAAGCAGATCGATCTGGTCTTCCGTAAAGCCCTTATATTCGCCCTGGGCATCGAATACAAGAAAGTATTTGACATTCTCGTCCAAGCGAAGGGGGAGGTAGAGAACGGAATGGATTTCCCGACTCTCGAGGAGCTTCTTCAGGTGAGACGGAAGCAGGGAGCTTTCCTTTGGGTTTCTGATGTGAACATAGGTAGGGTTGATCTCGTCGCTTTCGAGAAGAACAAGAGGTCGTTTCTTGTTTACGACGGTATCGAAATATGGTTCCTTAGGAGTAATCGTGGTCCCAATTCCGTGCTCGATCTCAGGAAACCCGGCTTCCAGAACGGCTGCTTTGCGATCATCTCTGACACAGAAGAGTGAACATCTTCGGATCGTCATGATATCGGCTAGTTCCGGAATGGTGGCATTGAACAGATCCTTCATCTTGACGCCTTCCCGTCTGGCCAATTTCATGAAAATGTGCTCAACGATTGTGTCCTTTATCATGTGAGATTTTTGAAGTTTGCCAATCCGCTTACGGGCAATCACATAGCCCACGCGTTTCGAAAACATCTCCGCGATCTCGACCTCCAGGGGCGTAAACACCTTATCCTCATCTCTATAAAAGATCTGGAGAACCCCCTCTGTATCCAGGTCCTTAGAAAAGCGCTGAAGGTAGATCGGTACAGCAAGCATCGAATGAATTCCGAGTTTCGCGGCCCAGTCCTTATACTTGCATTTTTCTTCTTTCGAGATATCGGGGACCAAGTAACTCTGGCGGGTTATGATTACCTCACCGGCGATCGTATCTTCGAGAGGCATTCCCTCCTGGAATCTTTCATCAAGATCGGGGTAAGACCCGTAATGGACCATTTCTTTCTTTGCAGACTCGGAAATCCAAATGGTTGCGCCTGCCGCATCAAAATGCTCCGCTACGGTTCTCGTTACGAAGTTGAGGATCTCCTCTTCTGTGAAGCCAGGGTCCATGTTGAATATCGCTTCGGCTCGGGTCAGCAATCGGTGTACGTACCGGTAGAGAATCTCATCCTTGAGGAGATCGGCTACCTCACACACCCTTTCAACCGGGAGGTTAAGGCCTTTCTCCAATAGACGAGATTCGATAGATTCAATGGCTTCGGAGTCAATCTTCATTGTTGCGATTCACCCGTTTGGTGCGCCGTGCCGGCCGCGCGTCGCCAATGCCGTACGGCGAAGGCAGGGACGTACCATGCAGAAGCAACTCGGATGCGCGGTATTCCGCCGGAAGGGGGGGGAAACTCACCGGCTGCCGATCGGTGCTCGTCATGGTGTCTTCCCTTTCGTCATTCTTTCGTCAACCCTTGACCATTTTTCCGTCAAACAGGGCATGGTTCCACCTTCCAGATGCCGGCTGCATACTCGGCGATGGTGCGGTCGCTGGAAAACCTTCCGGAAGCGGCCACATTCAAAATCGCTTTGCGGGCCCAGGCGTTGGGTTCGGCATACAAGTCGCGCATCCGCTGATCCGCCTCGAGATACGACTTGAGATCCGCCAGGTGCATGAAATAGTCGCCGTGTTGCAGCAGAGCGTCTCGCAGGGGAGTGAACACGCCGGGCTCGGAGCGGCTGAAGTGATCGGAGAATACCAAATCCAGCGCCGCGCGGGTATCGGGCTCGTTGTCATAATGCCACCGCGGATTGTACCAGCCGCGGCTCGAGGCCACCTGGTCGGCCGTCAAGCCGAAGAGGAAGAAATTCTCCTCGCCCCCTTCTTCCGCCATCTCGATGGTGGCGCCGTCCCGGGTTCCGATCGTCAGCGCCCCGTTCATCATGAACTTCATGTTGCTTGTGCCGCTGGCTTCGTAGCCCGCAGTGGAAATCTGGTTTGAGACATCGCTGGCAGGGATCAGCCGCTCGGCGAGGGAGACGCAGTAGTTGGGCAGGAAGAGGACCTTGAGCCGGCCGCGCATCGCCGGATCGCCTTCGATGGTGCCGGCGAGGTTGTTGATAAACTTGATGATGATCTTGGCCAAGTGATAGGCGGGCGCCGCCTTGCCGGAGAAGAGGAAGGTTCGAGGCGTCATGTCGAGATTCGGGTTTTCCCGCAACAGGTTGTAAAGCATTACGATGCGGAGCGCGTTCAGCAGTTGCCGCTTGTATTCGTGGATGCGCTTGATCTGACAATCGAAGATGCTGTTCGGGTCAACCGTCTCGCCCGTCGTCCGCCTGAGCCAGTCGACAAACCGGGACTTGGCCTCGCGCTTGGCACTGCGAAAGGCATCCTGCAGCCCTCTGTCGTCTGCCAAGGGCTGCAATTCCCTCAACTGGCCGAGGTCGGTCCTCCATCCATCCCCGATGGCCTCGGTGATCGTGTCCGAAAGCGCCGCGTTTGCCATGAGGAGCCAGCGGCGCGGGGTGACGCCGTTGGTCTTGTTGTTGAAGCGGCCGGGATAGAGTTCCGCCAGGTCTTTGACCGTCACCGTGCGCAGCAGCCGGGAGTGGATCTCGGCAACGCCGTTGGTGCTGTGCGATCCCACGATGGCCAGGTTGGCCATTCGGACTTGCCGGGTCGGACCTTCCTCGATCAAGCTCACCCGCTCAAGCCTTTCTCCATCCCCGGGAAAGTGGGTCCGCGTCTCTTCGATCAGCCTCCGGTTGATTTCATAGATGATTTCCAGGACCCGCGGCACCAGTATCTCGAACCACTCCACTGGCCATTTCTCCAGCGCCTCGGGAAGCAACGTATGATTCGTGTAGGCCAGGGTCCTTTGGGTGAGATCCCACGCGTGGTCCCAGGCGAGGCCGGCGTCGTCGAGCAGAATGCGCATCAGCTCAGGGACCGCCATCGACGGGTGTGTATCGTTGAGCTGAATGGCGACCTTATCGGGAAGGGTGCTCCAGTCGGCATTGGTCTCACGGAAGCGCCGCACCAGATCCGCCAGGGAGCAGGCCACCAGAAAGTACTCCTGCACGAAGCGCAGGCCTTGACCCATGCTCGTAGAATCGTCGGGATACAATACTCGGGTGAGCGATTCGGCCCCGAGCGTCTCCGCCAGCGCTCCCACGAAATCGCCGCCGCTGAATTCCTGGAAATTGAAGAAATCTTGAGCCTCCGCTGCCCACAAGCGCAGTGTGTTGATGGTCTTGCCGCCGTAGCCCACCACGGGACGGTCAAAAGGGACGCCGATCAGTCGGCCCGGCCGGCCGACCGCCGGGCGCAACACCCCAGCGGCGAGTTCGATTGAGCAGTTAAGCTTCACTTCGACCGTCTCGTCGTGGCGCCTCACTTCCCATGGGTCCGCCTGCCGGAGCCAGTTGTCCGCCAGTTCACGCTGCCAGCCGTCTTGGATCGTCTGTTTGAAGATCCCGTACTCATAGCGCAGGCCATACCCCATGGCCGGGATCTGCATCGCGGCCATCGAATCGAGAAAGCAAGCCGCCAGACGCCCCAACCCTCCGTTGCCGAGACCCGCGTCGGGTTCCTGCTCCAGCAGTTCGTACCAATCGAGGCGCTCTCGCCGGACCGCTTCGTTGACGACCGGGTCGAGCAGAAGGTTGGTAATGTTGTTGGCCAGCGATCGGCCCATGAGAAACTCCATCGAGAGATAATACACGCGCTTGCAATTCCGGCGTTGATAGGTCTCGTCGGTAAGCAACCATCGCTGCGAGAGGACGTCGCGCACAGAGCGGGCCGCGGCCTCGAAACGCTCGCGCGCGCCGACGGCCGATGGCTGCCTCACGTTGTCGAAGAGGAGGTGCCGTTCGTACAGCGCATCGGGTGTCCCGGTGAACCGGACGGGGCCACATCCGTACTGCTCTATGATCTTGGTCAGAGTCGCCGATCCTTTGGATCCGGTGGATACGGTCTTCCTGTGCATGGGTTTCTTCATCCCTTCCCCCTCTCTCCGTCCCGCATTGCGCATCTAGAAGGCTCCTTCGGGTTTATGAGGTGTCCCTTTTCTTCTTCGCCCCGGACTGTCTGCCCCGGCTTTCAATTCAAGCATTCGCCTGCGAACCGATGATGCGCTCAAGATCCGCTACGGCAAGGTTATACCCAAGAAGGGCCCGCGCTTGTTCATACTCGGCATCGCTCACTGCAGCAACGGCTGTAAGGTATTGAGCCTCCGTAGCCGTCCCCACCCTGCTCGCATCGCTTGCAAGCCGCATCTTTTCCTGTATCTGATCACAGGGTCGCAGATCTTGGTTGACGATATTATGGACGAGCATATGTTGTTCAATCATTTGTCCATTGTACCTTGTCGAGCCTTGTGTTCTATATGGTTCCATGGCAGGCCTTCTTTGCTGCTTATGATTCAGCCCTAATCTCCGGGTTCTTTTCACGAGTCTCGCGCACGAATGATTCGCGGGATCGTGCAGCGGTCTTCGGTGGGGGGGATCGAACGGGTCTATCTCCGTGTCTAGGGGTAGGCCCAAAAGGTCGTTCAGTTCCGAGTTGGAAGCGCTTGTCTGAGTGTTTGCGGCAAGAAGGACGTATCTGTTCTGAAGGAAAGCCGTGCTGTTACCGACAGCGGCGAGAGCAAGCACAGTTCTCGTAGCCACACCGTCTCCCGCTTCCCGGACGACTTCCTCACCGGCTGCGACCGCGGCAGAAGCGGCGTACCTTTGTTTCGGCGCTATGAGCAGGCCAAAGAAGAGACGAGGGGTGGCAAAGACAACATCCGTCCTGGCCTTACCCAGATCAGCCGCTGCGATTTCCTGATCTGAAAGGGCCATCTTCTCGGCCTGGTGTATCTTGAGTAGCTGGGTCAGAGGTTGAGTGGGAGCGGTATCGCTCAAGAGAAAAGTTTGGGAGCCCTGATTGATGGAGATACTCTTGGAGGGAAATGGGTCGAAACCGGGTGCCGTGACCAGGCTGCCTTCCGGAACCTCAACCCGCCGGGTGTTCGTAAGGTGGGAGTAGGAGGAGTTGTTCGTAAGATGCGGAGAATAGTCCGACCGGACACTCCTCCTCTTCTGGATGTCTTCCCGGACCTTTGAGCCAGCGGTTTTGAGGGACGAGTCTTGCGCCACTGCAAGGGCAAAGTCTTCATCGAGGGTCACAGTGCGAGTTTCCGCGAGGGCTTGCCCCGAGCCAATAACGAAGGTCAGAACAATCATGAGGGCGGCGGCGGGAGCCTTCTTGATACGCGACCTCACGACAACATAAAGCACCGGTATGACGAGGAGCGTCAAGAACATGCAGAAGATGAGTCCCACGGCAATGACCGAGGCAAGGGGGCTCCAGAGCGCCGAACGCGAGAGAATCATTGGAACCATGCCTACGGCTGCAGCCATTGTGGTAAGGAAGATCGGCCTCAGACGGCGCTGCCCGGCTTCCGTCGCTGCTTCCTCCAGGGAACGCCCCTCTGCGATCTTCTCGTTAACATAATCGACGAGGATGATCGCATTTCGCACCACAATACCGCACACGGCGATAAGGCCGATGAATGCCATGAAACCGAAGGGGTTATGGGTGACAAGCAATCCCAACGCCGCACCAAGGAGCGCCAACGGTATGGATGACATGACGACGAGGGGCTCCGAGACATTCCGGAATTGGACGAGAAGCACGAGAAAGATCGCCACGAGACTGATCCCAAGGGCGGCCATCAGCTGAGGCATGTTGTCGTCCTGATTGAATCTTTCTCCTCCGTAGTAGATTCGGTAGCCGGGAGGCAGCTTGAGCGCCGCGATCTTCGGGCCTACGGCCTCAAGCACGGCAGAAGCGTAAGACCCCTTCTTGACGAAAGCGCGCACCGTCAGTGTCCTGACACCGTTCCTGCGCACGATGCGGCTTGTCTGCCACTCAGGTTTGACGGAGCCAATCGATCGTAATGGCACACTCGCACGGGTGAGCAGGGATAGCATGTAGGCATCGCGCACGTCATCGAAGGAAGCGCGCTCGTCCTCCTCGAGGCGAAGGAGCAGTGTAACCGCTCGATCTCCCTCCCAGTAGGTCGAGACCGGCGTGCCGTCAAAGCCGCCTGCTAGTGTCCGAGAGACCGCACCATTGGTCAGGCCGAGACGATTGGCCAATTCGTTGTTTACGTCTATTTCGACCATGTACGTGTCGTTGAAATAGTCGCGATGCACATATAGGCAGGACGGCACCTCTCGAACAATATCCTCCACTTCCGTTCCGATCTTCTTCAACGTGGCAATGTCGTCACCCGAAATCCGAATCTCTATGGGGGCCTCCTCCACCGACCCCTGCTTCAATTCCTTGACAATGACCATAGCCTCGGGGACGACAGCGCTCAGTTTCTCCCGCAGGTCGATTACGAAAGCAGGTGTCTCTTTTACCGACTTGGTGTTGACAATGAACTGGCCATAGGCGCCATCGGGCTGCTGGGGGTTGACGTTGTAGTAAAACCTTGGGGCGCTCTGCCCGACAAAGCTTGCATAATGGGCTACTTCGGGACGGCCGGCCAGATACTCTTCGATCCGCCCCATGGCGGCATCCGTTGCCTCGATGCGCGTACCTTGGCGCATCCAGAAGTCAATCACAAACTGATTGCGTTCGGCGGAAGGGAAGAATTGCGCCGGTACCATTTTGAAAAGAAAGACGCCGGCGCAGAAGGCTCCGAGTCCGACCGCCATGGCGACCCCTTTTCGTCTCATAAAGAAGACGATCGCCTTCCCGTACAGGTACTGGAGGCCGTCGAGGAGATTGAACGATTCCTTCTTGGCCGGGCCTTCTTGGTCATGGAGTCCCTTTCTTATAAAAAGGTCGCAAAGGAAAGGCGTGAGCGTGCAGGCGACAATAAAGGAAACAACAAGAGCAATGGTCACGGTGAGAGGGAGCGCGACGATGAACTCACCTGCGGTACCCGTGAGGATGACCAGGGGCAAGAACGAACATACGATGGTCACCGTTGCAAAAAAGACAGGGACAAGAACATCCGAGGCAGACCGCCACATCGCCTCCGCCCTCGGCACTTTATGATCGAGGAGCTCGACATAGTTGTCCACGATGATGATGGCATTGTCCACGACAATGCCTAGGACAACGATGAGTGCTGCAATCGATACCTGGTGCAAGGGAATGCCGAAGGCGTTCATGATCCCCACCGTTGTGAGGAGCGTAACCGGGATGGCGAGTGCCGCAATAATGGCAACACGGAACGGCAGAAGGACGATCGTTACCAGAATGACGGCGGCTATGGCAAGCATGAATTCATGACCGAGCTTCGCGATGCGCTCCCTGACCATGCTCGGCTGATCCGCGATGAGATCGACCTGCAAATCGGGAGGCAGGAGGGATCGAAGCTCGGTCATGATCTCGATAAGTGTGTCTCCCAGTTCGGTGATATTCTTTCCCTTTTGCATTTCGACGGACAACAAGACGCTCGGCTTTCCATCATAGCGGACCAGAAAGACCGGGTCCTGGTAGCGCCGCTCAACCTTTGCGAAATCCTTGATGTAGACAGGCTCGCCCGTTCTTGACACGTCGACCATCACATTTCCGATCTGGTCTTCTGCGGTAAACGGCCCGGTTGTTCTCATCGGGATCTTGGAACGGCCGGTCTCGATGTGTCCCGTCTCTGCAATAATGTTTCTCTGCTCCAGCGCCTGCGAGATGCGAAGCGGATCCGTAAAGTACTGGGAGAGGCGGGCAAGGCTTCCTGTAATCCATATCTGCTCGCTCTGGTCTCCGTAACGGAGCATCTTTCCCACTTCGCGCACGGTTCGATACCAGTCCTGTATGGTGTCAACATAATCGCGCAGTTCCCTGTACCCGTAACGCTCCCCGTGGACTGCGATGAGCAGGGCGACGGTGTCGCCGAAATCGGAGTTCACAATCGGCCCGCGCACACCGGAGGGGAGTTCGGTCACTGCTGTTTCGAGCATTTCATGGCGGAGCTTTGCCCAGAACAGATCCGAATTCTTGACGTAGTCCTCCAGTTCCACATTGATGATGACGAGACCGGGGCGGCTGGTGGAATAGGTCTTCTCCTTTCTGACCTCAGGGAACTTGAAGATGTGCTTTTCAAGCGTCTTGGTGACCTGCTTCTCCACCTGCTCCGAAGTAGCTCCGGGATACTGAGCAATGACAAGGCCGGTTCGGATGGTGACGGTGGGATCTTCGGTCCTCGGCATTGTCAGAATCGCGTGAATACCGACGGCGACAACCATCGCAGTGAGAACGATGATTACGGAGGGGTATCGGAGTGCGCTCTTGATGGGATTCATTGCGCTGTCCTCCTATTGAGACCAGAAGCGTCTCCTTCCGGCCGGCTCACTATCGTAACCGGCATGCCGTCCCGGAGATAATCCTGACCGGCAACAACGATCGATTCGTCTCCTGAAAGACCTTCCTTAATCTCCACTTCGGTGTCCCAAAGTGCACCTACCGTCACCCGTTTGCCATACACACGATGCTCCTCTGGGAAGTAGACGAAGACCATCGTCGCTCCCTGCGCGTCGCGGACGATTGCTTCGCCCGGCACGGTCATCATAGAGATCGTCCGGTCTCCCAAGATTCTCGCCTCGGCCACCATCCCGATCTTCACGACATGATCAGGGTTGGCGACACGGATGCGGGTCATATAGGTCCTCGTGCCCGGATCGGCCGTCACATTGACAATGTGAACAGTGCCCTCGAAGGATCGATTCGGCAGGGCTGGGAATTTGAGGGACGCCCTTTGCCCTATTCTCACAAGGTGTACATCGGTCTCCGGTACGCCGACGCTCGCCTCCACTGTGTCGAGCTGGACGATTTCAAAGACCGGCCGGCCAGCAGAGGCCGTATCGCCGGGCTCTATGGACCTTCTTGCCACATAGCCGCTAACGGGGGCATACAGTGTTGAATCGGAGAGCGCTTTGGCGGCGAGCTCCTGGTGTGCGTCGGCTTGCTCGTACGCCGCCCTGGATAGCTTCTTGTCCTCTTTCGCGGCGCCCGCTTTCGCCTCCTCATACCGCTGTCTTGCAGTATCGTACGCGGCCCTGTAATTCTCAAACGCATTTGACGCCAGGCTGCCTGATTCAAGGAGCCTCTTCATGCGGCGGTACTCGTCTTGGGTTCGCTCATACGCGATGCGAGTCTGCTCCAGCACTTCGGGCCGGGCAGGATTCATGGCCTTCTCCATCGCCGCGTGTGCGTTATCCTTTTGCGCTTGGGCAGCTTTCAATGAAAGCCGAAAATCAGTGGGATCGATCTGTGCAAGGACCTGGCCCTCCTTTACGTACTCACCTTCTCGCGGCCCGACGAAGATTACTTTGCCTGAGACAAGAAACGATATGACGGCCGGTGATTTTGGGGTGGATACCGTCCCGCTCACATATATCGTTTCGCGCTCCTGAGTCCTCTGGACTGCGCGTACCATCACCGGAACAGGGTCTCTGTTTGCGTGCACGTTCGTGTCGCCCGAGCATGCAGCTAGTAACACAGTCAAGACTGTTTCAAAGCCGATGATTGCGATGGATGCCCGTCTATTCATCACTCTTCTTGCTCCTTCTGGAATGCGTCCAATTTCGGCTTCCTCAAGTCTCTTCTCAACTCATTTCAGCAAAAGAGCTGACATGTTGATCCACCTTCGTTGCAAACAATTTTCGGCTTATCTCATTGCCCTCGACGGCCGAATGGCACTCGAGTAGACCTTTCTCCCAACGAGCTTCCAGTCTCCGCATTGTGCGTGCCAAGTTCCCGAGAACCGGTCTCAACCCATACGGAATAGTTCAGCAGCCCCAGAGGCTTCAGTGCGAACGAAAGACTTTGCCCGAGAGGACTCTTCCCCTGAATCTCCATTTCTGATTTCCAATGGATGTGGATGCTGAAGTCGGTTTCCACGGCTGAGTGATGATATACCTTCACTTTTACCCGCGGATCTTGCGTATAGGCCGACCAATCAACTGCGCCCAGCCCGTTCAGAAGATCATCGATGAATTGTCCATTGATCTTTGAAGGGGACCGCAAAGTGATAATCTCAACACACTTCATTGCGCCTCCACTTTGAATCCTGCATTTGCCATCCTCGTGGCGCAAGTTCCGTGCCGACAAGCAATTCATTTAACAAATCAAAGTCTTACAAACAATCTCATCTCATGAGTTACTGAACTTCATAAAACTGTGCTACGATATGTCATAATTTCTCCGGCATATCGTAAAGAGGGTGGCGGTATCCGGTTCCGCTTTCGAGGCGAAGCTCCGGCGTGTGAACTCGGCGAGAGCCGGGAGGAAGCCCAGGCAGGACGGGCACCCCAACTACCCTGTACCCCGTTCCCTGGTCCCGAACCCGATCCCGGGTCCGTCAGGGTCACGACCAAGAGTGATGACCTCGTGAAAAGTCGTCACCCCGGTGAGAGCCGGGCTCCGGAAACCGTTGAAGAATTGAAGACACTGGATTCGGTCTTCCTCGGAAATGGAAACGTCTATCCGCTCCGCAGGAGGAAGAGAACCCCAGGATCTCGGCTCTCGCCGGGATGAGCATCGGGGAAGGAGTGTGCACATTTCGTTTCTTCGCGGGTGCCGTGCCAAAGGCGCGGCATGATTATGGCGACAGAATGACGAAAGACGGCGTTTTCTGATTCCTTACACGGTCATCAGGGGGACCAATTGTTCTAGTTGGTCGCTGGTATCCGACGCGGCGGGAACGAGAGTTCGATGGGAATGTGACTAACGACAAAGAGACAGAATGGGCCAGGAGGCCGCGATGAGCGTGGATGACAACGTTTTCTTTCGAGAGGCGACCTTGCGGATTTGCAGCAGTCTTGAAATTGTAACGGCTATTCAAAGTTGTTTTGACTATGTAAGACTGTACATTCCAATGAATAGAATGTACTTTCATTTGTACGATGCCGATCTGAATGTGACGCGATTAGTGGCTTCGGCCCGGGATGATATGGTGGTAGAACCTGAACGACTCTTGCGTTTGCCCGAGAAAGGCCGAAACGAAAGGGCGGCCGAGCTGAATGCGGACTTAATGGAGAATGACGACGTGATACGAGTTAGGAACCAGCCCGACCCAAGGGCCGGAATCCCTGAGATCCTAGAGGGCTTTGGGCTCAGCCCCGAGACCTCCATGATGAACATGCTGTTGAAGTTTCTTAAAGGAAAGCAGATTGGAAGCCTGGTGGTATTCGCGGATGGCCTGAATCGTTATACGGATGAACATGCACGGCTGCTCAAACTGCTCCATAGGCCATTTGCGATTGCCATCTCCAACGCACTGGAACATCGGGAAGTCATTCGCTTAAGGGATATGCTGGCTGACGACAATCGGTATCTGTTTGAAGAACTACGGGCGGCTTCAGGCGATGAGATCATCGGTGCGGATTTTGGTCTGAAAGAAGTGATGACCATGGTGCAGCAGGTGGCACACCTCGACAGTCCCGTGCTTTTGCTGGGAGAGACGGGCACAGGAAAGGAGGTCATTGCCAACGCCATCCACTATTCTTCTCCCCGTAAGGACGGACCCTTCATAAAGGTGAACTGCGGCGCTATCCCCGAAACCCTACTGGACAGCGAGCTCTTCGGCCACGAGAAGGGCGCCTTCACCGGGGCCGTCAGTCAAAGGAGGGGGCGATTCGAGCGGGCCGATAAGGGCACGATCTTCCTGGACGAGATTGGAGAGCTTCCGGCTCAGGCACAGGTGAGGCTGTTACGCGTCCTTCAGACCAAGGAAGTGGAACGTGTGGGAGGAACAGCTTCCATCCCAGTGGATGTTCGGATTATGTCGGCCACGAATCGTAACCTGCAAGAGATGGTTGCCTCGGGGCGTTTTCGCGAAGATCTCTGGTTCCGGCTCAATGTCTTTCCCATCATGATCCCGCCACTCAGAAAGAGAAGAGAGGATGTTCCGGCCTTGGTCCATCACTTCATGGAACGAAAGTCCAAGGAGCTCAAGCTCACAGGGAGAGCTGTGCTGGCACCCGGCGCCCTGGAGAGACTGATGGATTACGACTGGCCGGGCAACGTTCGGGAGTTGGAAAACCTGGTCGAGCGGGCCCTCATCCAGGGGGGAGGTGGCGTGCTTTCATTTGAAACGCTGTCAGCCTCCCGGATTCCAGGCGGCCGTGAAATGACTCGTGACGCGGGTCGGAGCCCGACTGTGCTTTCTTTGAAGGAGATCAATACCCAGCATATCAGGCAAGCTTTGGAGATGGCCGGCGGCAAGATCAACGGGCCGGGAGGAGCTGCGCAAATTCTCGGACTCAATCCAAACACACTCAGAAGCCGGATGAACAAGCTGGGGATTCCGTATGGCAAAAAGAGTTGGCGCTCTGATTCAAGTGAGTGAGCGTCATCCAACAGTGCAAACCACACCCTTTCGAGCATCCATCGCTCCACCTCTAAGCCAAGAGTTTAGACAGGCACTCTCTTGCCTTCCTACGTCCAAGTTCAATCATCTCTGATGCTCGATCGAACTCCAGCGTCCGACATGCGTTTCTTGCAATTTCGATAAGTATGTCTGGTGGGTAAGCAGCGAGTTTCTGCCGGGCTATTGTGCTTTGCATGGCCTCGAACGCCTGAATCGCGATATCGTACGCCCCCCACTCCCGACTCGTTCCGGCCATCATCGGCCGTTGGTGATGGTTGATGAAACGATTGATTCTTTCACGAACCCAAGAGGACGTGGGGAGTGAAACAGAACCCGCCGTACTCGTTTTCTCCGGATGCTCAGGGGTGCCGTCCAGGTTCACGGCAATCGTCATATGCGTATCATCACCGAAGGTGGGAGCAATAGGCACGGGATTCAAAACGCCTCCGTCCACAAGATCAATTCCCCTGTACTTGAAAGGAGTAAAAAGAAGGGGTATCGAAATTGACGCTCTTATAGCGTCAAAGAGCCTGCCCGAGTTTATCCAGATTTCTTTCTGGTTTCTAACGTCCGCCGCAACAGCAGTGTACGGGATTGGAAGATCCTCGATCTGCTTGTCTCCCACCAGATCCACCAGTGCGTTGATGATTCTGTCGCCCTTGACGAGGCCGCTCTTCCCCCATGAAAGATCGAGAAAAGCGATCATATCCATTTTCGTTATGGCACGCACCCATAGCTCGAATTCATCCAACTTTCCGGCTGCGTATATTCCCCCTATGAGCGCACCGATTGAACATCCGGCTATCGACCCTATCTGGAAATGGTTCTCTTCCAGCCAGTGGATGATGCCAATGTGCGCCAAGCCTCGAGCGCCGCCGCTTCCCAGAACGAGAGACACAGTTTTCTTGCTTATGTTTGGCATGGATTAAGGGAATACCTTTTCAGTAACGAAAGAGGGACACCCGCACGACTCGCTTCCTGGTCCGCAGAAATGACAATCGCACGACCGAAGGTTGTTTCCAGGAAGCAGTTTGAGCCCGCCATGGACCGTCGATAGGTTTCAGAATGCCTCATCCAGCCTCTCGGAGTCGGCTTTCATCCCCTCCTAGAGGGCTTCCCAGATGGTCAGAAGGTCGTAGGACTCCTCACTGAGAATCGTGATCCGATGATGATCTCGTGAGAAGGCAGAAAATGCCTCTCTTCGTCATTGGGTCGAGAGACGAAATCCAGTTTTCCCAGTTCGTTGAATGATCCCTGGCCCCCGGTTTTCACCCGGGGGTGGCGACTTCTTGCGAGATCATCAACCCTCATTTCTTCGTCATTTCGAAGGTGCCAGACGCCCCCCGATCGCTGGTAAACGTGCCGGATATGGTGCTCCCCGACACGGTCCCTGTCCGGAAATACGTCCCCATCCGCGTGGTCAGTTCAAATCTGTCCGTGTAATCGGCGCCGGAAACACTCCAAGTCCCTGAGAGAGCTCCGCCCACTGACGAGGAACCAGATAAAGTGCCATCCCCTTTCAACACGAACCGGGTGGAACTCGGCGGCTCACCTGCGGTGGTCCAAGCCATCGTTCCCACCCAGGGCCCCGCCATCTCCGTCTCGTTGAGAGGCGGCGCCGGTGGGGTTATGGCAGCGGTTCCTTGGCAGCCGCCAAGGACGACGCTTCCCAACAGAAGACCGATCAGTGCACACAGTTGCACGTTGGATTTCATCTCATCCCCCTTTGCGCTCTTCCTGTGACCCGAAGCACACTTTCTTTCCTTGGCCCTTTTCTGAGCCCCTGGCCTGAACAGTCGAATCCCGACCCGTCAGCCCGCGAGAGACGCTCCCTCACCTCTCCGCTTCTTTTCCAACCACGCCACGATCCGATCGTGGGCCGCGGCCGGGGTGAAGCGACCCACGAAGAGGTCGATGCGCTCCAAGGCCAGCAGACCCCAGCCTCCCCCCGAGAAGAAAGGAGGTAAGGTCCGCACGAGGCGTGGCGCTGCCCCCTCATGAAGCCGAGAGGAACCAGGGGGGACGCCCAAGGCCCGCCTGTCTCCCCTGCCTTGTGCCGCAGCGCCATCATGCCGATGGCGGCGGCTGGCCCGCGGGTGGCTCGCTCGTGGCTGCGTTCTGGCCGGGCTCTTCCACCCAGGCAACGAGCAGCGTGTACCCCACGGCCAGGACCACCGGCCCCACGAAAAGGCCGATGAGCCCGAAGGCCATCAAACCACCGACCACCCCGGTGAAAATGAGGAGGAGGGGCAGGTCCGCGCCCCTCCGGATCAGCAGGGGACGGAGGAAGTTGTCCATGGTCCCGACTACCACGGTGCAGACGACGAGAAACACACCCCAGCCGGCGCTCCCGCTCCAGAACAGCCAGATGGTGGACAGGCCCAGGACCGGCATGACCCCGATCTGGGCGATGGCCAGCATGAACATAACCGCCGTGAGGACCGGCGCAAAGGGCACGCCGGCGACGGCCAGGCCGATGCCGCCCAGAATGGACTGCGCGAGCGCCGTGACGACGACGCCGAGCGCCACCCCGCGGATGGCCTGACCCGCGAGATGCACCGAATTCTCCCCGCGCGGACCCGCCAGGCGGCGACCGAAGCGAAGGACCCCCCTCGCGGCGCTTTCGCCTTTCGCGTACATGATCGCCGCGAGAAGCACCGTGAGCAGGAACTCGACGAGCAGCATCCCCAGCCCCCCGACACGGGCCACGAACCACTTGATGACGCCGCCCGCGTAGGGGGCCGCCCTGGCCGCGAACTCCTGGATCCCGGCGGCCGCCACCTTCTCCCACACCTGCACCGCCTTGGCGCCGATGATCGGCAGCCTGCCCACCCACTCCGGGGGCGGGGTCAGCTTGAGCGCGTCGAGGGACTTGGCCAAGCCCACGATCTCGTCGGCCCTGGACACGATGGTGCTGACGGCCGCCGTGAAGGGCACCACCAGGACACACAGGAGCACCACGGTCATGACGGCCACGGCCAGGCATCGCTTCCCCCACAGGCGCTTCTGGATCCCGATCATCACCGGCCAGGTGGCCACCACGATGGTCGCGGCCCAGACGGTCGCCCCCAGGAACGGTTGCAGCACCCAGATGGAGGATCCGATCAGCACCGCGATGAAGATCACCCCGAGAACGTTTCGGGTCAGATCACGTTGCACCTCGGCCATTGTCCATTCCTCCCCCGAACGCCTGTCGCTTCTTGGGGACCCTCCGGAATCGTCAGGGTTCATCCATCTGCGCTATGCCGAGTCCCTTTGGATATCGGATGCGAACCGAAGGACCTGGTTCGAAGCCTCGTCCCGTGGGTAGACCATCAGTTCGTAGTGCCGATCCTCGTGGAGCAGAAGAACGTCGTGCTCCAGGGCCACGGCGGCAATGACCACGGTTACCACCGGGACGTTCAGTCCTTTCGTCCTCAGAGAAAACCCGAGGCCGTACGCCCTTTCCCAAATCGGCGGGGTCACAGACAGCGGATCCAGGGATTCGAGCTGTGTCCGAAGCGAATCCCGCTCCCCCTCGGCGCGACACCCCTGCAGCAGTTCAAGAATGATGAGAGGACAGATCGCCGCCCGGCCGGAGACGATGGCCACCCTGAGGAGTTCCTTCAGGTCCGGGTGCCCGGTCTTCTTGAAGCTGGCGATCCACGCGGATGTGTCAACGAGAATCCGCTCACCGACCACTTCTCATTTCCTCCAGCTCCTCCAAGGTCAGGTCGAAATCCTCAAAATGGCCAATCCGCCCGGCCAGGTCCTGGCGCCGCTTGGCCCGCAGGTACTCCGAGAGAGCGATTTCGAATGCCTTCCTCTTCGTGGCACCCCCGGTGGCCTTGACGACTTCTTCCATGAGACGGGCATCGATGTCCAGTGTCGTCCTCATGCCTCCGCCCCCTTGACGCGTTTGCCGCGATTTCCGCACAACACAACAACTGATCGTTCCATAGAAATCACGTTTCCACATGCATCTGTATCCGAAACATAATCACGCGTCAATTGAAGAATAAAAGGCATCCCATCCTGGACTGAAATGACACACATCATCGCGAGCCAGCGACGCACACTTGAACGGCCGCCCCTCTCGCGGGTGAAGGTACCTCCTCCCCAAGAATTATTCGTACGTCATCCCGGCGTGCAGCCAATCCTTTTCGCTTCCCGGGCTGCAACGCTCGTTTTTCCAGAGGACTTCTCGCCGGGGGACGCCTCGCCCCCTCCCTTGCCGCCCTCGCCGGAAGGACTCGGGCGCAAGGGTTTCCCCCGGCTCCAGGCCCTGGAAGACCGGAACCGTTTCCGCCAGGTCGCTCAAAGGAACGTCCGCACCCGCCCCCGATCGGTTACGGTCTTTCCCTTTTCTGTGTGGGCTGCAAGAGGTTGAGCTCTCACTTCCCCGGTTCTTGGCTCTCCATCCCCAGGGTTCTCGCATACAGGTTGATCCCGGGAAGGGCGCTGAGCCCGTGGGCAAAGATGCTGAGTAGCACGGTCGCCGCCACGGCCAGCCGGATGATCGGCTCTCCCGGGAGATGCGCCTCCTTCTCCAGGTAGACCAGCCCCAGCACGATGGATGCGAGCCCACGGGGGCCGAACCAACCCATAAAGAGCACGGTGGCCGTGCCAAGTCGGGCGCCGACCAAGGCGATCCCGACCGGCAGCATCCGCACCACCGTCAGGCTGAGGAGCGCGTACAGCACGACAGCGAAGGTGAACTGATCCCAGGCCCCGGCCACGAGCAGACCGAAAAAGAAGAAGACGAAATCGTTGAGCAACCGCCCCCATGACTCCGTGAACTCCAGGCTGTGCCGGCCCGCCTCCTTCAACCTCACCTGCACCGCCAATCCGCAGACAAACGCGGCGATGAACATGCTCGCCCCAACGTGTTCCGATGTGATCAAACAGAGCACGGGCAGCGTCACGAGACCGAGCTGCTGGAGCGGCGTCGCGATCCATTCCTTGCGGCGCGCCGTATCCAGGAGGTACCCGCCCACCAGACCGATCCCCGCGCCAACCAGCACCCCGTAGCCGAGCTGCTCCACGATGAACCGGGTCAGGACCGTGCCCGCGCCCTCTGTGCTGTGTTGAGCGAGGGCGATGAAGCACATGAGGAAAGGAACGCAGAGCCCGTCGTTCAGGCCGGCCTCCACGTTGAGGGCCTGGCGAATGCGCATGGGCACCTGGGGGCTGTTGACGATGACCTGGCCGAGACCGGCGTCCGTCGGGGCAAGGATGGCGGCCAGGATGCCGGCTTCCAGAAGGGAGAGCCCGGGGAAAACCGTCATGGCCGCGACCGCGCCCAGGAGGATGGTCAGCAACATGCCAGCGCTCAGCAGCCGGGCGGGCAGGTTCCGGATGCTCCTCAACACCTGAAGATCCGTACGGCTCGCGTCCGAAAACAGGAGCATCACCAGCCCCATCTCGGCCAACCGGAGGAAGAGCTCCCGATTCCCTCCCATGCCGCGCAGCCCCGGGGCGACGAGCAGGAGCAGCATGCCCCCGACGGAGAACAGGATGGGCGCGGTGACCACGCTGCGCTCCAGCCTCCGGGAAACCAGGCTGTAGAAGAAGATCATCATGAAGAAGGCGACCAGGATCATGGGGCGCCTCGCGACCCGATCTCCATGGACACGAGCCGGGCGATGAGCACCGCCGGAAAGAGCTGCCCGACCAGGGCCTCGAGGACGGCCAGCGTGCGGGCCGCCGGCAGAACCGCCGTGATATCCCCGTATCCGACGGTGCTCAGCGTGACGAAGCTGAAGTAAAAAAGGTCGGTCTGGACGATGTGGCCGTCGCGCGCAGTGGCGTGGTCGGGGAATTGAAAGGCGCCGGGCCAGTTTAGCTCGATGATCTCGTAGAGCATGGCCCACGCCATTCCCAGGAAGAGATAAGCCGTCACGGCCCCCATGACTCGGTGAACGGTGATCTTCCCTTCTTGAAAGACCCGGGCCAACGTGAGATAGGCCAGGACCACGCAGAAGAGAAGCACCGTGAAGGCACCCAGTGACCCCGTGGTGGTGTCATTGGACAGGTAGCGAACCCAGTGGAGGATCAAACTCGCTGCCGCGCAGGACACCACCAGCGCTCGCACGCTCCGGCGTTCCCAGATGGTCATGACCCCGAAAAAGAGGATGAGCGAGAAGAGGGAATAGGTCAGGACTCGCACCACGGGGAACTGCAACAAGGGGTGCAGCACGAAGACATGGAGGACCACGCAGGCCAGCAGGGCCGACATCCCCGCCTCCGCGGTCCAGAAGCTCCGAATCCGCTTCGCAATGCCCTTCAATGGCTGTCTCCTCTCGGACCTTTGTTCACCCCGCGACCCGCGCGTTTCTCACCGCGTAACGCGGCCATGTGGCTGGCCGGGGGTATATCTCGATGATCTCGATATTGTGGACGGGGATGATCATGGCCCGATCGGTCAGTTCCACCACCAGGTGCTGTGCCGCGAGGGCCTCCTGAATCCGCTGTCCCGCCTGAATCTGGTCCTCCTCACGATCGAATGCCAGACGCAATTCCTTCCCGCTCACGAAACGAACGATCATCGCCGCTCTGGTCTTCTGAGCCATTTGCCTCCTCCTTTGCATCTCGATGTCCGGGCCCGACCCGCCCCCATTGACAAGGGCCATGACCCGACGGGCAAGGGAGCGAACTCATCCCCCGCGGTTGGCCAATCCGAGGATCTGCCGGGAGTATTCCCCCCGGAGCGCCTCGAGATAGCCCGCGTCCACCCGGCCCTTCCAGGTGGTGATCTCCGAGAACCGCCTCGGGATCTTGACAGTTCTTGGATCGTACCCTGTGGCCATCCGGATCTCCCACCTGAGTTTTTGGATGCGTTCAGAAACGGCCCCCATGTTCGCCGCCAGCCCTGGGTATCCCACCGTGTCCAAACACTGCCCCAGCAGCTCGTCCGTGTACACCCCCCGCGCGAAGAGGCACGCCACCATGGAGGTGAGCAGCACCCTGCCGCGCTCGTCTTCCAAGAGGAATTGGACGGCCCTGGCCGGGTCCTTGTCCTTGCTCTTCTGGTCGTAGCTGTATCCCCCCGAGTCCAGATGGGAATGGCGGAACCCCAGGGCCTGAGACGCGAAGAACACCTCCCCCGTGGCGTATCCCCCCATCTCCTGGCCCAGGACGCAGGCGAAATCCGCGCCCCCATACCGGGCCGCGGCCTTCATGGTCCCCCGCGACAGGAGCTGGTAAAACTCGTTGGGTCCATAGGCCAAATGGCGAATCGCATCGGCGTAGGGCCCTGCATCCCCGAACTTGAGTGGCACGATCGTCTCCGCCTCTCCGACGACGCCTCTTTCCAACGCCTCCGTGGCCCATGCCAGGGCCACCCCCGCGGACATGACGTCCAGCCCCATCTTCTCGCAGGTATCGATGAGCGCCAGGACCCGGAAGCAGTTGAGCACGCCCAGCATGGAACCCAGGGAGAACACGGGCTCGTGGTCATAGGAGATCTGCCTGTACGTGAACCGGTTCTCCTCCTGGAATCTCTCCCGAACGAACCCCAGATGGATGCATCCCACAGGGCACCCGGCGCAGGCCGCATTACGCAGGAGGGCGTCCCGGGCGAAGGTCTCCCCCGTGATGCCGTCGATGTTCGGATCCGAGGTCTGCTGGAGATTTCGCACAGGCAAGGCCTGGATGCCGTTCAGTACCGCCACGTTCACGGGGGTGCCCAGGTTATGGTACTTGCTCATCATGTCGGTATCCGTCATCTTCCTGTACACCGCCTCGAAGAGCCTGGGATACGCCTTGCCCTCCATCAAGGGGAAGATTCCGTCCCCCACGATGGCGACGGCCTTGAGTCGCTTGGCGCCCATGACCGCGCCGCCCCCGAGCCTTCCGAAATGGCGGTACGTGTCCGCCGTGATGCAGGCCATGGGAGAGCCGTTCTCTCCGGCCGGTCCGATGCGCAGGATGGTTCGATGGCCGGCCCCGCCGAACATCCTCCGAAGCGTCTTTCCCGCAACCTGCAGATCGCTCCCCCACAGGTAGTGGGCATCTTTGACCTCCAGTTTCCGGGAGCCCACGATCACGGCACAGGGGCTCTTCGCCCTTCCTGTAATCACCAGGGCGTCCAGATCGGCAAACCGCAGAGACAGGGCGGAGCGTCCCCCCCCGTGGCTCTCGCCGTACTGATCGTGATATGGCGACTTGAAGGCGCAGACGGTCTTGCTCATGAGGGGGAAGTAACCCGTAAGCGGCCCGATGGCGAAGATGAGGGGCTGGTCCGGATCGTCCCACGGGCGATCGGAATGCCCGTATCTCTGGAACAGGAGGGCCGCCAGGCCGCTCCCCCCGGCCACCTCGTCCCTTCCCTCCAGGGAGACGACGCTCCCCCTGCCTGTGAAGAGATCCACCGCGAGCACGCGAAAATGATCCCGAATCATGGCGCCACCTCCTCGGCCCCATCTTCGGCCGAATCCGTCTCGCTCCCCACCCCCACCATCTCCAGGCACTCGTGGGGGCAGTACCCCACGCACCGCCCGCAGTGGATACACACGAAGGGCTCCCCGCTCCTGTCCAGGAAGACGGCGTCCACGGGGCACGCTTCCGCGCATCGGCCGCAGCGGATGCAGAGGTCCTTCTTGACCCGAACGCCTCCGCCCTTTCTCTGGGAGTACGCCCCCGTGGGACAGGCCTTGGCGCACGGCGCCGGATCGCAGGCCAGGCAGATCCGCGCCTCGAACCCGGTGGACAGCCCGCCCGACGAGGCGATGCGGATCCCGGCCGTGTCCCAGGAAAGGCGCTTGTGGATGAGCCGGGCGCACGCCAGGGAGCAGGAGTGGCACCCAATGCAGCGTTCCATGCGTGGAGCAGTCAGGATCTTCATCCGATCTCTCCCGGACCCGACGCAGTGCGTCGGGCCGTATCCGTCTTCCCGGCGAATAGTCCGCCTTTCATGTCCGGTCGTGATGCGTCAGGTTTCTTTTCCCGGCTCGAGCGTCACATGCACCACACCGTCGCTGAACGCCTGTTGCAGGGGGAACCCGCTGCCGGCGGACACGGTGAGCATGGCCTTTTTTGGAAAAGGACGTCGGCCTCGAACGCCGCTATCCCTCCGTCGCGGGCCATTCCGACGAGGTGCCTCAGAATCCGGCTCGCCACGCCAAGGCCGTGGTGGTCCTCCTCGACCATGCATGCCACCTCTTCGTTCCCGACTCCGTGGGCCGCCTGGTACGAAATGTACCGCCCCCCCGGTGATGGTCTCGTCCCGCCCGTTCCCCGTCTCTCCCGGGGCCGCCCCGGTTGTTCTCACGGGTTATCCGGACCTCCGGCTATTGTTCGCCTCTTTCCCGACCATCTCCCGGATGATCGTCATGGTCTCCTGGGCGGCCTCCTTGGGTGCCAGGGCGGTATCCGCAATGTTGCACACGAGCTTGGTGATATCGTGATCCATTCCCTTCTTGGCCCATACCTTGCCCTTGGCGACCGTGACATAGACCGAATAGGAATGATGCATGGTCCCGGGTCGCTCGCCGATGATGTGAAGGATCCCCCTGAAGCTGTTGGGGTCCGCTTTCTCGAAAAGCAGTTCGCCGATCCGATACCCCGCCCGGACCCGCCCGCCGGTGACCACGATGTTCTTGTCACTCATCTCCACGCCGACCTCCGCGAACAACTTCCTGATCTCAGCCAAGTACGGGGCAAGGTGCCCTTCGTCCATGATCGCCTTGGCGTTGAGACCGTCGGAGATCACGATCTGGGGCTTGGGGATGTTCTTCCCCCAGGAGCTCCTCAGCTTCTCCAACGCCGCCACGGATTCGGGGCTCAGCGCCTCACCGGTTGACGGATGGGCAATGTAATCCTCCCGGTCCTTGGACAGGGTGATGGCGGGCAGCGCATCGGGAATGGTCTTCACGAAAGCGG
>CAYLMK010000043.1:0-25333 GCA_964384945.1 uncultured Thermodesulfobacteriota bacterium
TCCGAAGAAAAGGGCCGCCTGAAAATACGTCACCGAATTTATGACCCAGAGTACTAAGCCCTTGTCCCGGGCCTTTCCGGCTCGTGCGGGAACGATGGCCAGTCCGTAGTGGTCGGCAAAATCCTGGTAGGTGGGATTGATGTCCGGCTCGTACCGGCAGGCACGTGTGACGCCCGTGCGGGTGTTGTCCGGGACCACGATTTCCGGCACGGCGCCAAAGTACTCGAGCATGCGTGTGTGGGCCCCGATCCAGTCCGGAAGCTTCTGTGTGAGCGTTGCCTCTGCGTAGGTGTAGCTGCTCGCTCCCAGACAGGCCACAAAAAGCTCCACCGTACGGACCTCGCCGGTCAAGGGATCCACGATCTCGGGCTTCTTGCCCGCCCAGTCCACAAAGACCTTCTCCCCCGCCTTGTGATCCTGGCGCAGGGTCGGATGAAGCCTCTTGGCCCATCGCCGGTAATGATCGTAGAACTGGGTCCGGCCGTATCCGTCCGGAACCTGCTCGTGGTACTCCTCCCAGAGCTGGTGAAGAGTGACCCCCGGGCGCTTCAGCTCCCGATGCAGGTACTTCAAGTCCGGCATCTTCTTCGAAACAGGGGTTCTGGAGGGCGAGCTTTTCTCGGGGAAGAGCTTCTCTTTCAGGCTCCTCTCATCCAGATCGCCTGGAAGGGGCCAGGAGAGCCCGGAGAGATAGAACCTGTGCACGTACTCGGCAACCGTGCGGTGGCTGATCGAACAACTTCGCCCGATCGCTGAGTTCGTGCTCGAATCGCAGCCGCAAAACCTCTTTGAGCTTCCGCATCGACAGTCTCTTCGCTGGCATGATCCCTCCTCAAGAGTCGTTTCCCTTGAGCAGGCATCCTACCGTTTTCTCTGCCAGCGTCGACCGTCGCTCCTCGCACTCCAAAACAGGTCAAAAGAGGCTGTTCCAATCCGGAGCTGCCTGAAATACTGGACAGTTTCCGTCCGGATTCAGTGGACACATTCCTCCGGATTGAGTGGACAACTTGGACCGGATTCAGTGGACAGCTTCGTCCGGATTTGGTGGGCAACTTGGGCCGGATTACGCAGAACAGTCCGTAACGTAAGCGTACCGCTTCGACGGCCTTCCTTCGAGCGGCGGCCCGCTGCATGCGCTGGTCCGGCCGTGTGGGTCCTAAGCGGTGCAGCGCTGCAATGGCTTGATCTGCTTGAGTGCGCCGGCGGGCTCGTCCTCGGCGGCCTCGGTGTCGTAGGCCGCCTGTGCCCGCAGCCAGTAGCCGTTCGACAGGCCGAAGAAGCGGCAGAGAGGCAGGTCGGTGCCCGCGGTGATCGAGCGTCTGCCGGCAGTGATCTCGCCGATGCGTTGCGCCTCTCGACGCCTTCCGCACCTGCCTCCGTCCATCGGAAACAGAGGGGGTACGGGATTTCCATTTTCGAGTTGACCCGTGCGTGCCTTATGCCGTATGTTGCACCTGGTTCGGTTCCGGGACGGCCACCCGATTTGTCCGGAAGGAGGGACCCGCACGTGACCGTTCTCGCGCGGGCCACCGGCCGAACCGAGGCCTACGATCTGCTCGACAAAGGGGTGGACCGCGTCTACCGGGAAACCTTCGAGACGTCCCTGCGGATGGGCATCGATGCCCTGTCGCTCCTCGGGGTCCGCGCCTACCACGCTCACCGCATGGCAAAGACCTTCCGCCATCACGACGAAGAGGCTTTGCGCGAGCTGAGCGCAATGCGCCATGATCAGAAGCAGTACCTTACCCTGGCCCGGCAGTCGATTTCGGACCTCGAGCAACTCCTTCTCTCGGAACTCGGAGACACCGGCGTGAGCCGGGACGCGGGATGGGACACGGACTCCCTCCGGGAGGAAGCGGACCAAATCAGGCAGGAACCGGAAGCGTGAACAAGGAGGAGCCTAGTGAGCCATACACCCAAGGCGGAAAAGCAGAAGCCCGACCACAGGAAATACCTGATCGTCCAGTTCGTTCTCAACCTGATCGGCGTTGCGGCCGTGGTGGCCTTTCTGGCGTGGGTCGTCTTCGGGCTCTTCGGCCCCGGCAGCGGCACGCTCATTGAAGTGCGGGCCTTTCTGGCCCTGTTTCTCCTCTTTTTCGTCCTGATCCAGTGCCACACCGCGGTGATGAACACCCGGAGGGACTTCATCCGCGGCAGGTGGCGCATGGGGGACCCGGGGGGACTCCGGCCGGACGGCGTCATCAATCCCTGGAGGCGAATCGCCCCGTTGGCGCTGCCCGCGGGGGTCGTGCTCGCCGGCGCCGCCTGGTTCCTCCTTCCCCTGAGCGACGGGGATTCTTTCAGGCTGCTCGCCATCGAGGCGATCGCCTTTTTCCCGCTCCTGCTCTCGACCACGGTCCTGATCGCCCTTGTCGTGCCCCGCGACCAGGTTTCCTTTGCCGGCGCGATGGGCAAGGGGGGAGATGGGGGCCCGCCCCCCGGCTTCCCTGCATATTTCCTGGCCGAGCATCTTCTGCCGTGGGCGGCTCTCCAGGGCGTGATCAACCTGGCCATCGGCGCCAAGCAGTTCAAATGGGTCCTGGAGGGTCCGGAGCCAGCGGAAGCGGTTGCGACCACCCTTTCAGCCTGGGACTTCGGAATCGTCTTCGGCATCCTTTACTTCTTCATGTTCCTGGCCTCGGACGGCCAGGTGCGGGCCGACGTGCGGCTGGGCCGCCTGGCGCCGAGGCGGTTCCGTGCGGCCCGGCTCGGCCGCGCGGGCTTGCCCACGATCGCCCTCGGGGTGGTCCTCACAACCCTGCTGGCGATGATCGCCGCCGCCCTGGCCCTGCAGGGGATCTTCGCTGCGGCCGGCGTGGGGAGCCTCGGCTTTGGGTCGGCGGTCGCGCTCAAGACAGCGGCCGCCGTGCTCGGAACGCTCGCGGGCTGCGGGGCGGGCGTGTGGTGGGGCAGGCGCGCAGAGGCCGCGCTCATGGATGTCGGGAAAGGATAAATTCGTTCTAAAGTCGTGAATGCAAAGCTCCGATGGGACTCCTATAGGACAAGGATTCCGTCCGCCAGGGACGATTTCCCGGGAGCCCCATGGATGCTTCTCTCTACCATCTGAATGCGCTCGCGCTCGCGAGCCTCGCTACGGCCGCCTACCTCCTCTTTCTTGCTGTCTGGGCCCTTTCCTTCAACCTGCGGGCCAGGACCAACCAGTCCTTCCTTCTCATGTGCCTGCATGGCTTTGTCTGGAATCTGGGCACGGGCCTCATGCTCGCCTGCCGGGACGCCGCATGGGCCGAGAACTGGTACCGCTTTGCCTACCTGGGCGTGGTCTTCATCGGTCCCGGGATCTACTTCTTCACGGCCGCACTCACCGACCGGGTCCGGCAGAGGCAGAGGGAGATTCTCGCGGCCTACTTTGCGGCCGGCCTGTTCGCCCTGGAAGGGATCTTCGGGCACTCGGCCATCCAGGGCGTGCGCGGGCACTCGTGGGGCTTCTTCCCCTCGTACGGGCCGCTGGGGCTTTTGCTGATCGCGCTGTTCGCGGTCCTGGTCGCCGGGAGCTTCCGCAACCTGCTGCATGGGCTCGGAACGACCCGGTCGCAGGCCAAGAAGAGACAGGTCCGGGCGGTCTTGCTCGCCTTCATCGCCGCCATGCCGGCTGCGCTCGACTTCCTTCCCACCCTGGGCGTTTCGCTTTACACGTTCGGATTCCTATTCATCGCCCTGTTCACGAGCATCATGTTCTGGTCCATCCACCGCTACCAGCTCATGAACCCGAGTCCGGAGGCCCTGGCCCGGAAGGTGCTGGCCACGATCGCGGACGTGATCCTGACCGTGGACGCGGACGGGTTCATCCGCATGGTCAACCCCAAGGCCAGGAGACTGCTGGGGTACAAGGAGGAGGAACTGGTCCACGAGCCGATCTCGAGCCTGCTCGACTCCCGCAACCAGGAGATCTTTCAATCGTGCCTCCGGGAACTCCAGGAGGGGCGAAAGGAGCTCGAGTCCAGGGTCATTACGCTCACGAGCCGGAGCGGCGAATGGATCGCCACATCCTGCAATCTCTCCCCGATCCTCGACTGGAAGGGGAATGTGCTGGGCGCGGTGATCGCCTGCAGGGACATGCGGGACATCGTGAAGTCGGAGAAGATCATCCGGGCGCAGGAGGAGGCGCTCAGGGACACGGAGGAGAGGTACCGGGCGCTGTTCGACAGGAGCCTCTTCTGCGTCTTCGTGCACGACTTCGAAGGCAATTTCCTGGACGCCAACGGTGCGGCCCTGAACCTGCTGGGGTACGGCAAGGAAGAGATCCGCGACCTGAACATCGCCTCTTTGGTCAGCGGGGATCAGATAGGCGCCGTTCTGCAGGACGTCGAAAGGCGATTGCGGGGAGAGTCGGAGACAGGTCCGAGAACCCACAAGCTCCGGCGCAAGGACGGCAGCTACGTGTGGGTCGAGACCGATGCCTGTATTCTCTACCGCCAGGGCAAGCCGTATGCGATGCAGGGGATCGCCCGGGACATCACCGAGCGGATCCGGGCCGAGGAACAACTCCGAAACCACCACCTTCGGCTCGAGCAGGCCATCCAGGAGGCCCGCCAGATGGCCCTGCGCGCCGAGGTGGCCAGCCAGGCCAAGAGCGAGTTCCTGGCGAACATGAGCCACGAAATCCGCACCCCCATGAACGGGGTGATCGGCATGACCGGTCTGCTTCTGGAGACCGAACTGACCCGGGAGCAGCGGGAGTACGCGGAGGCGACCCGCTCCTCGGCCGAGTCCCTGATGTGCATCATCAACGACATCCTGGATTTCTCCAAGATCGAGGCCGGCCAGATGGAGCTCGAGATCCTGGACTTCGACCTGAGGAGCATGGTCGAGGACGTGACCGATATGCTCGCCGTCAGGGCCCACGACAAGGGGCTGGAACTCGGCTGCCTGCTCCGGCCGGAGGTGCCTTCGCTCGTGCGCGGCGATCCGGGACGCGTCCGGCAGATCCTCACCAATCTGGCCGGCAACGCCGTCAAGTTTACCGAACAAGGGGAGGTCTTCATCCGGGTGAGCCTGGACCGGGAGACCGAGACGCGGGCGGTCGTTCGGTTCGAGGTCATCGACACCGGCATCGGGATTCCGGAGAGCGCCAGGGACCGCTTGTTCAAGTCCTTCTCGCAGGTCGATACCTCGATCACGCGCAGGTACGGCGGCACCGGCCTGGGCCTGGCCATCTCCAAGAAGCTGACCGGGATGATGGGCGGCCAAATCGGGGTCGAGAGCCGGGAGGGCGGAGGGTCCACCTTCTGGTTCACGGTTGAACTCGAAAAACAGGCCGAGGGCCGGGAGCCGGCGCCGGTCGTTCCCGAAGACGTGAGGGGACAACGGATTCTGATCGTGGACGACCACCCCACGAACCGTCTCGTCCTGAGGGAACTCCTGAATTCCTGGGGCTGCCGCCACGACGAGGCCGCAGACGGGCCCGGGGCGCTGGACAAGCTCCGGCGGGGCATGGAAGAGGGCGACCCCTATCGCATCGCGCTCGTGGATATGCAGATGCCGGGGATGGACGGCAAGACCCTGGGGCTTCGGATCCGGGAGGATCCGTGCCTGAGCGCGACGCTTCTGATCATGTTGACCTCGGTGGGGCAGCGCGGCGAGATCGCGGATCTCCAGCGGATCGGCTTTGCCGCCTACCTCACCAAGCCGGTCCGGAAATCCCAGCTCTACGACTGCATCGCCACGGTCCTCGGGGTTTCCCGGGAGGGAGAGGTTCGGCGCGAACGTCCGATGGTCACGCGCCACACCCTCGTGGAGGACAAGAAGAAGCGGTTCCGCATCCTGGTGGCCGAGGACAATGCGGTGAACCAGAAGGTCGCGCTTCGGATCCTGGAAAGGCTGGGCTTCCGGGCCGATGCCGTGGCGGACGGTCGGGAGGCGGTCCGGGCCCTGGAGACGATCCCCTACGATCTGGTCCTGATGGACGTGCAGATGCCGGAGATGAACGGCTTCGAGGCGACCCGATGGATCCGCGACCCGCGATCCGATGTCCGCAATCACGACGTCCCGATCATCGCGATGACCGCCCACGCCATGAAGGGGGATCGCGAGAAATGCCTGGCCGCGGGCATGACCGACTACGTCAGCAAGCCGGTCACGCCCCTGGCGCTGAGCGAAGTCCTCAGGAAGTTCGTCAAGACCCGCGAAGGGGCAGGGGGCCGGCCGGCCCGGGCGCAATCGAGGCCTGCGCAACCGGTCGATCTCGTCCGCATCCGGGGGCTGGCCGAAGGGGATGCCGCCTTCGAGCGCGAGCTGATCGCGGCCTTTCTCCAGGATGCGGGCGAGAGGCTCTCCGCCCTCGAGGCCGCCGTCCGGGAAGAGGACTGGCCCCGGGTCGGGCGGGAGGCGCACGCGCTCAAGGGCGCGAGCGCCAACACGGGGGCCGAGGCCATGCGGCGGACCGCCTCCCGCCTGGAAGAGCTGGCCGGGCTGCGCGAGCGGGCCGGCGCCCTCGATGCGCTGGCCGGTCTGCGCTCGGAATTCGAAGCGGTCTGCCGCTTTCTGGCCGCGTACGCCCAGGCCCCGGAAGCATCGGCATCGGAACTCCCCGGGTACGGAGTGTACTAGGTCCCTTTGCCTTACCCGTGATTTCGGGCTCGAGCCGGGATCCGGCCCTCTCCGCCCGAGGCGTCGGACGCTCGGTGCGGTCTCAGTCCTGTCTTCCGAAAAGGCCGAACCCCTTGACCAGCCTGGTTTCGATCGGAAAGCTCGCGTTCAGGTGTTCGACCCGGTACCGCGCCACCGGCCGATACAGTCGAGCCAGACCCTTGACTACAGGATGGGTCTTCTTGTAGGCGAAATTCGTCCCCAGGAACATCAGGGGAAAGTCCAGGCCCGCCAGGAGCCTCTTCGTTTCCGGGACGATCCAGGGGGAGTCCTTGGGGACGTACCGGTAGTTCATGGGCGACCAGTCCTCCAGCCGCTTCGGCTCTTTGAATCCCAGCTCGACGACCCGTCGGTACAGTTCGGTCCCCGGATAGGGCATGTAGATGTTGAAGCTCTTGGCCGCCCTCGGGTTTTCCCGAAGAAGCCGCTCGGACAACCGGATGCTCTCGCCCAGTTCCCCGGGCGTCTCCGTGGGCAGTCCCATCATGAAAAGGTAATGGGGAAGAATGGGAGTGCCGGCGAGCCTGCGCGAGGCCTCCAGAACGTGATCGATCGTGAGGTTCTTGCGGATGAGATCCAGGACGCGCTGGCTGCCCGACTCGACCCCGATGGTGAAGCGTTCGACGCCGGCCCGTGTGAGCAGCCGGAAGAAATCGTCGTCCATCCTCCGGATCGAGTCGACGCGAATGTGAAGCTTGCCGATCTTGATGCGCAGGTCCTTCCGCACGATCGCTTCCATGAGCCGGTAGGCATGGTCCAGGTTGATGAACAGATTGTCGTCGGTGAAATTGAAGCCGCGTATGCCGTGGTCGCGGACCACGCGCTCGAGGCGGGCGACGACCGTCTCGGGTCGCATGGCCCGCCACACCCTTCTGTGCACGACCGAGTCGTAGCAGAAGGCGCACCGGTGAGAGCACCCGCGGCTCGAGTTGAAGCTGACATGATCCGAGCCGAAGATGGTTCGCCTGTAAAGATCCATGTCGATCAGGTCGTAGGCGAGCGGAGGCTGGGCATCCAGATCCACGAAGGGCCTGTTGCCCGTGAAGGTGTACTTGCCGTCTTCCCGGTAGGCGATGCCGGGAACCTTGTTGAGCGGTTCGCCGTTCGCAAGGGCCCTGACCAGCTCCGGGAGCGTCTCTTCCCCTTCCCCCACCACCACGATGTCCACGTAAGGGTTCTCGAGCGTCTGCTCCGGCAGGATGCTCGGATGAATGCCTCCCCAGACGGTCGGCGTCTCCGGATAGAGCCCCCGCAGGGATCGGCACGCCTCCAGGGCCCGGATGATCTGGGGGCCGGTCATGCAGGAGACGCCGAAGCAGACCGGCTTCTCCCGCAACGCCTCCCGCAGCCTCCCTTTCCAGCGGGGATCCGCGAACTGATCGATGACCTTCACCCGGAACCCCGCATGCAGCAAAGGCGTCGCCGTGTGGAGCAGGTTCAGGGGCAGCTCGATCCTTCGGTGGGCCTGGAAGCCCTTCCGGGGCGCCGGATTGAAAAGGATGACCAGGGGGTTGTCCGATCTTGCCATCAGTCGAAGACTCGTTTCTTCGGTCCCTCCTCGATGCGCTGCCGGAATCGTGGGAAGAGGGGAAGCAGGTACCTGAACCCTCGGTGGATCGCCCTGTTGTCCTGCACATAGCTGCAGTGCTCGCAATCGCAGATCCTGTTCCTGTAGGCAAAGCCGTCGGGGGAGAGAAACCTTCTGCGCTCCCTGCGGTATGTCTCTCCGTTCCAGATCCCGGAGAAGCTCTCCCGGTTCAGGTTCCCCAGCACCACATCGGAGCGGCCGCAGGAGAGGACCGATCCGTCCACCTTGATGCGGGAGTGAAACCAGCATATGTAACACGGTCGGTCGTGCCTGGCGGCGTCCAATTCATAACGCGCCAGAAGCCGGCCGATGTTCTCGCCGAGGCCCTGCGCCCGGATGCGCCTCTTCAGCCGCTTCATATGGCGGCACAGGTCCGCCTGCTCCTTTTCGGACAAGGCATATTCCCTCAGGTTCCCGCGGTTGGTCTTGAACGGCGTGAACGAGATCGCGTCGAAACCCGTCTTCTTGGCCAGAGCGACCATTTCGTCCACGCCCTTGTGGTTGAGGCGGTTGATCGGATGGGTCAGGATGACGCGGGGGGCCCGGCCTCCGCGCTCCGCCTTGAGCGAGGCGAGGATCCGGACGCCTTCAAGGACGCGGTCGAAATTCGCGGGATCCGTACCCGGGTACTGTTTCGCATAGCCTTCCGGGGAGTGGGTCCAGAGGCTGACGTGCATCTCATCCAGCCCCGCATCGAGGATCTGCCGGGCCCTCCGAGCGTCGATCAGGGTGCCGTTCGTCGTGATCGTGGTGCGCATTCCGCATTTCTTGGCCGCGCGGATGATATCGAAGAGACGCGGATGCAGGAACGGCTCTCCTTCCCCCATGAGGAAGAGCGTCTTCGTGTTCAGTCCCCGGAGTTCGGCGAAGAGCCTTTCGGCCATGTCGAAAGGGAGGTCTCTGACATCCGGATCTCCTATGGAAGACCCGGGGCCGTTCTCCGCGTGGAAACGACATCCCATGCATCGCAGGTTACACCGGCGGGTGACGTCCAGGGTCACATAGAACGGTCCCGTGCGGGCGCGATCTCCGGTACAGAGCCCCTCAAGGAGCCTGCACTTCTGAAAGAAGTCCGCCATGGGCTGCGTCCCTGGGAAAGGGGAACCACGTTGGGTGAGAGGAGAATCCGGCCGTCGAGACGATTCTAAGGCGCTCCCTTTCCCTGTCAAGCCGATATCGACCGGCCTTCCGCCCGGGTTGTCGTTTCCGGGGAAGTTCTGTACGATCGGGATGTTGTAGAGGGAGTCGTCGAGACCGTGGAGAACCGAACCGAGAGGCCGCCATGGAAGCGTGCACACCCCTGAGGCGCGAAATGCTCGTCGATCCTGTGGACGTGCAGGTCGATGACGAATCGCTCGATTTCGAGAAGGCCAAGCAGATCGCCGACCGTAAGGCGGGCGAGATCAGCCCGGAGGCGATGCTGATCGCCTGGTTCGACCGGAAGACCGGGAGATTCTCCCCGCCTGTCGAGTGCGGAGGCAAGGCAAAGCCCGCCTGGCTCGTCTACGCGGAGACCCGGGGGGCGAACATCGTGGTCGACGTGAACCGGGAAGCCTACGTGTTCGTCTACCTGGGGTAGGCCCGCGGGAAGGCGCTGCGAATCTTTCCCGGATTTCCGCCATCTATAATCTTGCGGCAATCTATAAAAACCATTTATTCACGGAGGCGCCATGAACATAACGGATGCCCTGACGGCCCACCACGCAACCCTCAGACAGCTCGCCCTCCAGGCAAAGACGGATCCGGCCATGTTCGACGAGTTCATCCGGCACCTGATCGTGCATCACACCATGGAGGAGAAGTATTTTTACGACTTTCTGGAGCAAAAACAGGAGGCTCGATACGACGCGCTCGAGGCCGTCAACGAGCACCACATCATCGAGCTGATCATCAAGGACGCGGAGAGCTTCCCCCGGGATCACGAACGGTTCGCCGTGAAGGTGGAGTCCCTCGGGGAATACACGAGTCATCATCTCGATGAAGAGGAGGCGGCCGTGTTCCCGGCGGCGCAGCCCCTGTTTTCGGAGCAGGAGCATGCGGCCCTGGGAAGGCTCTTTCTGCAGGCGAAGGACATCCTCCTGGGGGCGGTCCCGCCGGAGGTGCCCAAGGGCCTCGTCAAGAGCGGTGCCGGCCGCCCGAAGAGCTCCCTTCTGGCAACCGCCTCCGAGGCCGCGACCGCTCGGGCCGCCCCGGCCCAGGAAGGCGATGCGACCTCGGGTAGGGCGGGGATCGGGCTCGGCATCGGCAGCCTGAAGGGGAACTAGCGGCCTGTTTCCGTCTCCTTCTTTTTTTCTCCGACGGCCATTGCGCTCGAAGCCGCATACGAGAATTGCCCGGCGGGAAACGGCATGAACCTCAAGGCCCTGGGCAGAAGAATCCTGGCCGGCCCGGTTCGACGGCCCCTGCTCGGGGCAGGGAACCGGCTGCTCTTCCAGGAGCGCGTTCGCAGGGCGCTGTTTTCCAGCCTGGATTCCCGGCTCGAGGCGGCGCTTCGCCCGAGGCAAGTCCACGCTGCGTTCAGGACCCGGATCGAGCGGGAAAGGGTCCTGGTGGCGCGTGCCATCCTCGCCACCGTGGACAGGCTGATCGGGCGGGGGCAGATCTCGCCCCGCCTGATGCGCGTAATCCTGGAACTCTGGGGCCGTGCATGGTGTCTTTCCGGCAGGGAAAGCTTGAAAGGCCCCGGGTCTCCCGAGGCGGAGGGTTGTGAGCCGCCCTGGTTTCTGGTCCTGAGTCCCGGAAACGCGTGCGACCTGCGGTGCCCGGGCTGCTATGCGGACGCGGGCGGCGAAGATCCCGTGCATCTCCCATGGCCCATCCTGGAGAGGGTCATGGACGAGGCCAAGGCCTTCTGGGGAACGACCCTTTTCGTCTTTTCCGGAGGGGAGCCCCTGCTCTACCGGTCCGAAGGCCATGGGGTCCTGGATGCGGTGCAAAAGCACCCGGATTCCCTCTTCCTCATGTTTACCAACGGCACCCGCATCGACGAATCGGTTGCCCGCAGGCTGGAGAGGCTCGGGAACCTCACCCCCGCGCTTTCGGTGGAGGGCCTCGAGGCGCGCACGGACGAGCGCCGCGGCAAGGGGCGGTTCGCGCGCACCCTGGAGGCCATGTCGCTGCTGCGGCGTGCCGGCGTGCCGTTCGGGATTTCCGTCACGGTCACGGGCAGCAACATGGACGAGATCCTTTCGGATCGCTTTCTGGATTTCTTCTTTATCGAGCAGGGCGCCTTTTATGGGTTCGTCTTTCACTACATGCCGATCGGAAGGGAAGCCGGCCTGGATCGGATGCCCACTCCGGCCCAGCGCGTGGAGATCTGGAAGAGGACATGGGAGGCGATCGAGACGAAACGAATCTTCCTGTTCGATTTCTGGAACCACGGGCCCATGGTCGGCGGCTGCCTGTCCGCGGGACGCGAGGGGGGGTACCTCTACATCGACTGGAACGGGCGCGTGATGCCCTGTGTTTTCGCCCCATACGCAGTGGCCCGTCTGCAGGAGGTGTACGCCCGGGGCGAGACGCTGGAGGACGTGTGGCGGGCCCCCCTTCTCCGGGCCATCCGGGACTGGCAGCGCGAATACGGGTACGATGGAGATTTGGTGCCGAGGCGGGAGGGCAACTGGCTCCGGCCCTGCCCGGTCCGGGACCACTATCCCCTTTTTCGCGAATGGCTCGACCGCTACCGGCCCGAGCCCGAGAACGAGGCCGCCCGTGCGGCCTGGAAGAGCGGCGCCTACCTGGAGGGAATGTCCGCATACGGCGCGGAACTCAAAGATCTCACAGACGCGATCTGGGAGGACGTCTACGTGCATCGATGAAAAGGCGCATACGGTGCTCGAACCATCCGCTGCTCCTCTTTCTTGCGGCCGTCCCGGCCCTTCCGGTTTTTCTGATGTCCCACCCTGCCCGCGGCGAAACGGCGCGGAGCCTTGCGCGAACGGCCGACTCCCTGGAGATCCCCGGTGACTCGCTTCCCGGGGTGACCGGAAGCCCTCTCGAATCGATTCGCGTTTCCGCGCTGCGGGAGGGCAGATGGGAGCATATCCCTTTCCAGATCGATGAGCGCAGGCCCCTTCGCTCCGAGTCGGGAGAGACCCTGCCGGATTATGTTTTTCCGGAAGGCCCCCTGCCCGACGCGGATGATGACCCTTCCTTCGACGGCGACGACCTGCTGGTTCTCCTTTCCCGCGACCTGGGGGATCGGGCAAGACCTGTTGCCGGACGGAGCGCAGGGGGACAGGCCTGCGAAATCGAGGTTACGGACCCGCGCGACGGATCGAAGGGCTGGGCATACGTTTCCGTAGGCGCGCACCGGCCTGCCGAGCCCGCCGAAGATTACGTGAGCTACCTTCCGGACGACGGGATCCTGGAGGGCCGGCGATACCGAATCCGGATGTCGAAGGAGAACCCTCTCCTCTATGAGCAGTTGATCCTGAAGGGGGATCCGGGCGGAGAGGCCGCAAGGGAACGCAACATCATCGACCGCTTCAAGATGCGGGCAAGGGCCTCGCTCCTGGTGCCCTTCCTCCGATTCCGCAGCAACGAGTCGGACCTCCGGTCCCGCGAGATCGGTTGGATCGACGGCCCGGTCCGGGTGGTAAGACGCACCGAGACACGGGTCGATCTCCTCTTCGGGCTCGCCACGCCGGGTCAGGTCCAGGACACGTTCTTCTACCCGGATCATTTCCTCTTCTGGGTGGAACTCTCCTCGCCGGTTCCCCTTGCCCGGCTCGTATCGGATGCGGAGGTCCGGCTGAGCGCGGACCTGAACACACAGGCCCTGGGCATGGTCTTGGTGACCCGCGGCAATCCCGAAGGCTTCGTGGTGGACGGCTTCATGTCCCCGGAGGAGAGGCGCATGGAGACCGAAGGCCAGGACTGGTATGCCCTCAGTGACGGGGTGGATACCTTGTTCAACCGTCTCGTCCTGCCGGGTGGAAGCCCCTTTCGCCTGAGCCTCGTGTACGTGGACGATCGCCGGCTGAGCGACCCGCCGGAGGGGGTCCCGGGGCGATGGGGAGACGCCGGGTACTGTTTGAAGGGCCTCGCTTCGGTCAAGACAGAGCGCTACCGCCTGCTCATTCACACCCTTATCGGACAGGGCTACCGCGCCGGCGATGAGCGGGCCTTCCTGGACATGACCGACCGGCCCCTTTCGTGGACCTGCCGCCCCGTGAAGGATATCGGCACGAACCGGAGTGAGCGGCAATGAGGGGCTGCAAACCGCCGCGGATCTTCGCGACCCGTTTCTCGTGCGTTGGGCCAACGATGGATACCGACGCGCGACCCGGACATCCCATCCCGGGTCCTATGCCGGTTATTTGATCAGCCCTTCCGCCTTACCTTTCGGGTTGATTTTGTTGTAGTCCTCACCACTTGCAGTCCTTTTCTTGGCCAGGTCTACCTTTTCCAGTTCGAAGGTGAACCCTGCCGTGCGCAGGACGATGTGCGGGGCCATCGAGCAGGCACCCGGAGCAAAATAAAGTCTCATGCTTCACCCCTATTTGCTTTGATTGATGCCCTGTCAGCTGTCTTGGATCTCATCGCTGGCAGGGCCGATCCATTTGTTCGTGTCGATTCTGATGCACCAAGATTCCTCTTTGTCTCGCGGTTTCTCCATAGGTTTACCCTCCTGCGAAACCCGCTGGCGTTATGTAACCGGGTGAACTGCCAAGTAGACAAGCAGAGCAGCCTCGCAAAGAATTTCCGGACTGGCATAACACGGAAGTCCATATGGGATCAGACGCAGACCATGACAATCGCTACAACGTCCCGCGGGGTGTAGAAAGCCTACTCAAAAGCATATTTTCAATAGGCGATAAAGAGAGTCGCGGAGGCGATTTTCTTTGAGGATCGCCACCAGATACAGGACAGCCCAGAAGGGGCCGGGAATGTGGCTCCGCTCGCGCACCATCACACGCTTTGCGAGGAGTTCCTCGCTTTGCATATCAGCGTTCCTCCCGGCGGGCTCGGGCAGCCTGTTTGATCAAGAACCAACCCGCCTGCTAGGCCCGGGTGAGCTGGCGGTACTTGATCCGGTGAGGCTGGTCGGCCGCGGCCCCCAGGCGCGCCTTCCGGTCCGCCTCGTAGGTTGCATAGTTGCCGTCGAACCAGACGACCCGGCTCTCCCCCTCGAAGGCGAGGATGTGGGTGGCGATCCGGTCCAGGAACCAGCGGTCGTGGCTGATCACCATGACGCAGCCCGCGAAGTTGATCAGGGCGTCCTCGAGGGCCCGCAGCGTGTTCACGTCCAGGTCGTTGGTCGGCTCGTCGAGCAGGAGCACGTTGGCCCCTTCCTTGAGCATGCGGGCGAGGTGGACCCGGTTCCGCTCCCCTCCGGAGAGGGTCCCCACCTTCTTCTGCTGATCCGTCCCGGTGAAGTTGAACCGGGCCACGTAAGCGCGGGAATTGACTTCCCGCTTGCCGAGCTGGACCACGTCCTCGCCCCCGGAGATGGCCTCCCAGATCGTGTGGTCCGGGTTGAGCACGTCCCGGCTCTGGTCCACGTAGGCGAGCTTGACCGTCTCGCCGATGCGGATGGCGCCGGAATCCGGCTTCTCCTGCCCCGTGATCATCCGGAAGAGCGTCGTCTTGCCCGCGCCGTTCGGGCCGATGATGCCCACGATCCCTCCGGGCGGAACGGAAAAGGACAGACCCTCCATGAGGAGCCTGTCCCCATAGGCCTTGGTCACCCGGTCCGCCTCGATCACGACGTCGCCCAGCCGCGGCCCCGGCGGGATGTAGATCTCCAGCTCCTTTGCCTGCCTCTCGCTTTCCTGCTCGAGGAGCGTTTCGTAGGCGTTGATACGAGCCTTGGACTTGGCGTGCCGCCCCCTGGGCGACATCCGGATCCACTCCAGCTCGCGCTCGAGCGTCTTGCGGCGCTGCGTCTCCGTCTTCTCCTCCCGGGCGAGCCGCTTCTGCTTCTGCTCCAGCCAGGAGGAATAGTTTCCCTTCCAGGGGATCCCGTGCCCGCGGTCCAGCTCGAGGATCCATCCGGCCACGTTGTCCAAGAAATAGCGGTCGTGGGTGACCGCAATGACCGTGCCCTCGTAGCGCCGCAGGTGCTGCTCGAGCCAGGCCACGGTCTCGGCGTCGAGGTGGTTGGTCGGCTCGTCCAGCAGGAGGATATCGGGCTTCTGAAGCAGCAGGCGGCAGAGGGCCACCCGGCGCCGTTCCCCGCCGGAAAGGGTCTTCACCGGCTGGGCGCCGTCCGGGCACCGCAGCGCATCCATGGCCATCTCGAGCCTCGAGTCCAGGTCCCAGGCATCCGTCGCGTCGAGCTTCTCCTGCACCTCGCCCTGGCGCTCGATGAGCGCCATCATTTCATCGTCGGACATCGGCTGGGCCAGCCGCTCGCTCAACTCGTTGAACTCGGCGAGCAGCCGGACCGCCTCGCCCGCGCCTTCCTCCACGATCTGCCGCACCGTCTTCGCGTCGTCCAGATCCGGCTCCTGCTCGACAAGGCCCACGGACTTGCCGGGCGCGAGGTGCGTCTCGCCGTTGAACTCCTGGTCCGCGCCCGCAAGGATTCTCAGAAGAGTGCTCTTTCCGGCGCCGTTCAGCCCCAGCACGCCGATCTTCGCGCCGTAGAAGTAGGAAAGTGAAATGTCCTTCAGGACGGGCTTCTGATCATAGTATTTGCTCACCCGAATCATGGAGTAGATGATCTTGTTCGGTTCGTCGGCCATCTTCGCTCAAGTCCTCCGCATCAGGCATGGGTTGGTCGTCTTCCCATGAAGTGATAACACAATCCATTCCGTTTGGCGAGGATCCGGCTCATGCCTTCACCGCCTTCGCAGCGACATAGTAGCCGGTCACGTACCTTGTCGGCAGCCGCTCGAGTCGCTCGAAAGCGCTCATCAGTCCGAGGAGTCGTTCCCGCATTCCGGCGGCCGCGCTTCTTTCGAGCAACCGGCCCGCCCGGATGGCGACGATTCGCGGGAAATGCGCGATCGCCGTACATTCGCAGACCCGGAAACCGCTCGCCTCCAGGGCGCGAACCAGCTCGGACCTCGACAGGGTCTTGCCCATGTAAAAGGGGATCAGCCTGAGGGACCGCAGGAGGGGGTAGGGCAGTAGGTTCCGGACAAAGACGACCGGGTTGCACGGATTGTCGAGCGTGATCGTCAGGGTCCCCCCCGGCCGCAGGACTCTGTGCAACTCCTTCAGGCTCGCCGTGATGTCCGGCTTGTCCGGGAAGTGGTCGAGGGTCGAATTGGAGAGGATTTCATCGAACACGCAGGATCGAAAGGCCAGGCTTCTCGCATCGCAGGCCGAAACCGCGAACCGCCCCGCCGCCTGCCGGTCCGACTCCATTCTCTTCTTCGCGGCCCGGGCGATTTCGAGAGAGACATCGGTCCCGACGATCCGGCCGCCTGGACCGCCGAGCAGGGAAAGAAGATTGTGCGGGCTGATCGCCTCGTCGTACAGGTCGGTCTTGAGGGTCCGCCCCGCCCCCGCGTTCTCCCCCCACCTGGCCCGCAAGCCCCGGTAAAGGGCCTGCATGTGGACCCTCCAGAGGTCTTCGCTGCCCACCACCTTCGATTCCGTGACGATCGAGTCCCAGTAGCCGGCTTCGAACGGGGCCTTTCCGGGCTTTTTCCTCATCATCGCGATCAGGTAGATCAATCCTGCTTTCCAAAGAGCCCCAGCGTCTTGACGAGCCTCGTCTCGACCGGAAACCGCACATCGAGATTCTTCACGCGGTATCGTGCCAGGGGGTAATAGAGCCTGGAGAGGCCGACGACCAGCGGGTTCGTCTTCTTGTAAGGGGTGACGAAGTGCCCCTTGCCGAGGAACATGAGCGGAAAATCCAGCCCTTGCACGAGCCTGCTCATCTCCGGCGTCAGCCAGGTGGATCTCTTCGGGACGTTCCGGTAGTTGAAAGAGGCCCAGTCTTCCAGCCTTTGAGGTTCCCTCAAGCCGAGCTCGATGCACCGACTGTAAAGAGCCGTGCCCGGATAGGGGGTGTAGATGTTGAAGGTCTTGACGGCCCGCGGATTTTCGTCCGTGAGCTGCAGGGCCAGGCGGACGCTGTCCGAAAGCTCCTCAGGCGTCTCGGTGGGCAGGCCCATCATGATCAGGTAGAGCGGTACGATCGGGTAGGCGGCGAGGACCCGGTTGGCCCGGACGATCTGATCGATCGTCTCTCCCTTGTTGATCATGGCGAGGACCCGCTCGTTTCCGGACTCCACCCCGATGTGCAGGCGGCGGACATTCGCCCGTACGAGCAACCGGAGGAAATCTCGGTCCAGGGAGCAGACCCTGTCGGCCCGGATCTGGAGCTTGCCGATGCTCAGATCGAGGTCCGCCCGCACGATCCCTTCCAGGATCCGGTGGGCCCGGTCCGGATCCACGAAGAAGTTGTCGTCCGTGAACAGGAAGCCCCGGATGCCGTAGTCCCGGACGATGCGCTTCAGGTGCTCGATCACGGTCTCGGGCTGCATGGGGCGCCACTTCCTCCTGTTCATGGCCGGCTCCCAGCAGAAGGCGCAGCTCGAGGTGCATCCCCTGCTGGAGGTGAAGCTCACGTGGTCCCGGCCGAACAGGCGCCGCCTGTATCGGTCCATTGCGACGAGCTCGTAGCCAAGGGGCGGCCGGGCGTCGAGATCGATGAAAGGCCGATTTCCGGTGAAGCGTGCGGCGCCGTTCTCGCGGTGCCAGATGCCCGGCACCCGGCTGACAGGCGAGCCCGTCTCCAGGGCCTTGACGAGCTCCTCGAAGGCGGCCTCGCCTTCGCCGGAGACGATGAGGTCCACGTAAGGATTCTCGAGGGTTTGCTCCGGCATCAGGGTCGGATGAATCCCGCCCCACACGATGGGCACGTCAGGATGGGCCTTTCGGACGATTCGGCATCCTTCCAGGCCGCGAAGGATCTGGGGCCCGGTCATGCTCGTCACCCCGAAGCAGAGCGGCCTCGTCCGCAGGGCCTCGGCGAGCTCCCTCTTCCAGGCCGGGGAGGCGAACCCGTCGATGATCCGTACGTCGTACCCGTGGCGGGTGAGACCCGTGGCCAGGCAAAGGAGGTTGAGCGGCAGCTCGACGCGCCTCTGAGGCTGCCAGCCGCTCCGGGGCGCGGGGTGGAAGAGCACGATCCGCATGTCGGTTCCTCTATTCGACGATCTTCCGCTCAAGGCCCACCAGCGAGGGGTCGAAGGCCTCGAAGAGCTCCGGGATCTCCACGTGACCGGGCGACTTGTGCGTGGCAACGTGGCGCCCCAGAATGGGTGCGAGCCCGTGGATCTCGACCCCGCTGGCCACGGCCACGGACTCGGCCAATCCCCGCAGGCAGTCCAGACGGACCCCGGTGGGATATCCCCTGAGGTGCAGGGATATGACCACCTGCTCGAGGGAGGCGTTGCCCGCCCTGTCTCCGAGGCCGTTGACCGTAACGTCCAGGCCCTCGGCGCCGGCAAGGACCGCGGCCAGCGAGTTCGCCGTGGCCATCCCGAGATCGTTGTGGCCGTGAAAAAACAGGGGGCAGGTCAGGGCCCGGCGCATGCGCCCCACGACTTCCCGCACGACGAACGGGTCCGCGCCGCCGTTCGTGTCATACACCACGACCCGGCCTGCGCCGTTCCTTGCGGATGCCCGGCCGATTTCGATCAGGAAGCCGGGATCGGCCTGAAAGGAGTGGGGGAAGCCCACGCCCACGTCCTGCCCATGCTTCAGGGAAAAATCCAGCGCCTCGAGCAGGATCCGCGTCTTCGCGTCCCGGTCGAAAGGCCTCCTCTTCTCGGAGACGGGCATCAGAAGATCGAAACGGTCGAGGCACGCGGAAAGGACGGCCACGTCCTCCTTCCAGCGCGGCCCGGCGCAGTAAACGAGCCCCGAGCTTCGGATCTTGAGGCCCTCCTCCCTGAGCCTGGCCGCGAACGGCGCATCCTCCGCGATCCTTGCCGGGGCCGCCACTTCGATTTCGGGAACCCCCGCGCCGTCGAGCAGCCGCGCGATCCGCAGCCTCTGCTCGATCGAGAAGTCCACGCCGGGAACGTCCCGGCCCTCCCGCAGCGTGGAGTCCCGGATGAGGATTCGCCCGGATCGGCAGGCCCCGGACTCATCGGCCATGGATCATCCCCCGGCAGTCCGTGAGCAGGGCCTTCAGGTCGGACACCCGGTACTCAGGCTCGGCCTTGCCGTCGGCCGCGGCGGTGCCGCTGGTCAGGCAGCACAGGACCCTGCTTCCCTTCTCGATGCGGCCTCGATCGATTTCTTTGAGGGTTCCGGCCAGGGCGATCAGGCCGGTCCTGTCCACGATCTCCCCGCCCCTCCGGTAGACACGGAACCCGCGTGCCTCGAGCAGCTCGAGCACGCCCTGGCCGTCGAACCGCCGGTCGAACAGGGCGAAGAACTCGCCGTGATTGACCGTGGCCAGATCTCCGCGGGTCGATGTCAGGACGTCTTTCAGGTCGCTGTAGGTGCCGTACGTGTAAGGCGCCACGTCATACATGACCTTGGAGAGCAGCTCGTCGCCGATGCGCGGCTCGGGCGAAGCCTTCTCCAGGGTCCGGCTCGTCGATTTCCATGCATGGTACATGGGGCAGTTCGCCGCCTGCTGAAAGCCCAGGAACCTGGGGACCGCCTCCTGTTTTGGGAGGAAGCCGCCGAGCACCCTGTAGATGCCGATGGGGCCGAAGGCGGCGCTGATGGTCTGTGCGAGCCAGTCGAAGCGCCCGTGGGTCAGCATGTACTCGAGGACGAAGAAGCCCCGGAACATGGAGGCCTGGTAGCGCCAGGCCACCTCCGGGATGTGACGGATCCCGTTGAGCCCCACAAGGGAGCGGGCGGCCTCCTTGACCCATCCGGGCTCGGCCACGGAGATCAGGTGCGCCGTTGCCGGCGCGAAGACCCTGCTGTCGAGCAGCGGGAGGTTCTCCTCGGGAACGAACAGGAAGGTCTCCAGGCCGGCCTTCCGGCCGTACTCGGTCAGGGCCGTTCCGGTGTTGCCGCCCGACTCGAAGACGACCCGCTCGTAGCCTCGGAGCCTGCACTGCGCCAGGGTAAAGCACCCGTCGATGGACTTGAGAGTTCCCGTGTGCATGAGCGAGGACTCGTCAAGGATGTGGATGTCCACGCCCCGGTAGGTGGTGAGCGGAAACACCCTCGCGCCCTCCCGGATGCTCGTCTGCAGGAGCGTCTCCTTGAATCGGGCGTCCTCTTCGGGCCCGCCGAAGGTGAAGGCGTTGCGGTATCGCCCTACGATGCTTGTCTCCGGGTCGTAGGCCGGATCGATGAACCGATCCAAGTCGCCTCTATCTTCTGCCAAACGCGTCATGGGAGATCATGTCCTTCAGGGGTTTCATTTGCTTCGGCCCCGGCCTCTCGTCCGGATAGCCCAGGGGAAGCAGGGAAATCGGGTCCAGGTGCCCGGGGATCCCGAGGGCCCGGCGGATTTCCTCGGCCACGGTCGGTTCGTCCGCCTTGTGGGCCGACATGTACACGCTCCCGAGCCCTCTGGCGTGGGCTGCGAGCAGGATGACGGCCGCCGCCAGCAGCCCGTTCTCGATCCCCCGGTCGTAGGATTCCCCCCTGTCTACGCAGACGACCAGGAGCACGGGGGCGCCCCGGATGAAGTCGGCCCGAAATGCCTTCTTTTCAACCGGGCAGTGCCGGTTCTTGATCTCTGCCAGGCTCCTCTTGGCCTCCTCGTCCTTGACCACGATGAAGTGCCAGGGCTGGCCGTTCATCGAGGAAGGCGCGTGCCGGGCCAGGTCGAGGATCTCTTCGATTACAGAGTCGGCGATATCCCGTTTCTGGTATGCGCGTATCGATCTTCTGCCGCGGATCGTGTCTTCCAACTCCATCCTTGCTCACCCTTCAAAACGGCAAACAGAACCGTCCTTCCAGCCTTCGCTCGAAATACCTCACGGCCAGGACCCCGACGAGCGCGGCCGGGATCAGGCCGTTCCTGTAGAGCCCCAGGCCGATGGAGAAGGCCTTGCTTCGAAACGTGGGCGTCCCGGAGACGTCCCGCATCCGGGCAAACCGCCCCATGGCGGTCTTCTCGGCCGCGTCCCGGAGGAAGGCGCCCTCCCGTCGGGCCCTGTCGATGAGCAGCGAGACCTGCCTCGAGAAACGGGTGTCGATGAGTTCGGCGATCGCCCGCGGACGGACGCCGGCGAATTCCATGGTGCCCCCCAGAACGCCTCCGGCGTTCGCCACGAAATCAGGGACACACAGTATACCACGGCCGGCCAGAATCTTCTCGGCCTCCTCGGTGGCCGGGACGTTGGCGCCGCAACTGACGGCCCTGGCCCGAATTCTCCCCGCATTGCCCTTGTGAATGCTGTGATGTCTGGCGCACGGCACGAGAACGTCCGCCTCGAGCTCCAGCAACGCTTCCTTCTCGATCCTGTCGGCATCTCCCCGGTAATGGTCGACCAGGCGGGAGCCGTGCGCCTGGGAGGCCCTGAGCAGGCCGGCGACGTCGAGTCCGGCCGGCGCATGGAGCGCGCCCCGGCGGGTGGAGACGGCCACGACCCGGCTGCCCATGGCGGCGAGGCCCTGGGCGACGGCCCCCCCCACGGCCCCGAATCCCTCGATTGCGACCGTGGCCTTCTCCAGGGCGATTCCCTGCGCGGCCGCGGCAGCCCTGGCGGCCGCGATCACGGTCAGGCTCGTATACCATCCCGAATTGCGCCCCCGGAGGGCCCGCCTCGGAACCGGGACCCCGACGGCCTCGAGCATGGAACGGATGTCCTCAACGCTCGTGCCCATGTCCGGGCCCGGAAGGTAGGCGCGGTCGACCAGGAGATCCTTGATCCGGCGGCCGAAGGCCGCCAGGAGCCGTATCCTCTTCTCCCAGGGCTCCTCCTCGCCGCACAGGATGCCGGCCTTGGCCCCGCCGTGCGGCATGCCGAGGAACCCGTGCTTCAGGGTCATGGCCCGGGCCAGGGCCGCCAGCTCGGGCGCGGAGACATCGGGGAGCATGCGAAGCCCGCCGCAGAAGTGGCCCTCGAGAACCGAATCCACGGCCAGCCAGCCGGTCAGCCCGGCCTCCGGCGCCGCGATCTCGAGGACCACCGGGGGTTCGACGGGCGCGCGCACGATGATTCTTCCCTCCTCTCAGGCGTCCGATGCTCCCCGCCTCCTTCCGGAGACGCAATGGGCCAGCCAGCAGAGCACGAAGGCAAGGCCGCTGTAAAAATAGTAGAGGATGTGCATGAAGAAGGACAGGACCGCGAAGGCGAGCCCCCTCCTCTCGAGCAGAAATCGGTAGAAATCCAGGTTGAGACCCGCCAGGATGAGGACCAGGGCCGCCGCGCCGAGCAGGAACCCCGGCCGGAGGACGGAAAGCGCCAGCATGAGGGCGAGCAGGCCCGTCAGACCCGAACTCAGCTTGCTCGCCGGCTTCAGATTGAGGTCGTCCGCGATGCGGCCCCTGTCCAGCATGAGCATCGACCATGGGACCGCGCGATCGAGGATGTCGGCGCGAAGCAGGGACTTCAGCGTCCATCGCTTCAGGTGTTTCACCTGAAGCGCCTTGTCGAGCCGGATTCTCGAACCCATATCCTTGAGGCGGCAGCCGAGCTCGATATCCTCGATCGAGGGCCGGCCGTAGCGGCCGGAGTCGAAGCCGCCGGCCCGTTCGAAGGCCTCTCTTCGGACCGCCCCGCAGCCGGCCCAGAAGGTGGCCGCCTCCTCCGAGGCGTGCTGGTGCACGTAGTGATGGGCCAGGTTCTTGTACTGGGAGAGAAAACTCCGCTCCGAGGGATCGTCATCGTAGCTGCCGAACAGCGCGTCCAAGCCGGGGTCTTCGCCGAACCGCTTCGCGACGAGGCCGACCGTCTCCCGGGTGACCTGCACGTCGGCATCGACGAACAGAAGGATGTCCCCCCTTGCCCGGCGGGCGCCGTCGTTGCGCGCGGCCGCGGGCCCGCGCCGTTCCGTACGCTCGACCACTTCCACCTCCCTGGCCCGGGCGACCGATGCGGTGCCGTCCGAGGATCCGTCGTCCACGACGATGACCTCACGGGAGGCATACGGGGAGGCGAGCAGGGCGTCCAGGCAACGGCCGAGGACCTCGCCCGCGTTGCAGGCGGGCACGATGACGGTTATGAAAGGTCGATCCTTCATCCTCGGCCGGTGTCCTGTATCATTCCGTGATGGTTCGTGCAATCCCCTTGAGGGGTCTGTAGTCCGGCAGAACCCGGTGGAAGGCGAGGATCACCGAACAATACAGGGCGACCCCGGCCAGGATCATGCACGCGAACCACAGGACATCCCAGACATGCCGTGCCGGCAGCAGGGGAAGGGTCAGCGTCCTGAGCCCGAACAGAGCCCCCGCCATGACGGCGGACGCCATCAGCGGGGGGCCGAACAGGAGCGCCAGGTCCTTCCGCGTGACACCCATCTGAGGGCGGATGTTGATGTACCAGACTGCAAGCCCGGACAGGCTGCTCAGCAGCATCGCAGCGGCCGCGCCGACGATTCCCCAGCGGGATGCGAGCGGGTAGATGAGGAGGAACAGGGTTGCGGCCATCGCCACCTGCATGTAGAAGGCGGTCTGCGGCCGTCCCCGCCCCATGAAGGCGGGCCTCCCGGTCCACAGAACGGATACCACGAGGCTGGCCACGGAAAGGATGAGCAGCGCCGGGACCATGGGCATCCACTTGGCCCCCAGGAAGATCCGGGTGAAGTCGTGGGCCACGCAGAGGATGCCCACGGCGGCCGGCGTGGACAGCGCCGCGGAAAACCCCGCGATCCTCCGGTAGGCGCCTCGGAGTCGATCCGCCGAATCCTGCAGCTCGGCGTAGGCCGGGAAGGCCACCCGGTGGATGGTGATTCCGAGGTGCCGGACGACAAGATCCGTGATCCGGCCGGCCATGTGATAATACCCCAGGGCCGTCGCCCCCGTGATCTTGCCGATCACGAGCCCCGCGCCGCTCTGGCCCACGAAGGTGGTGATGCCGAACAGGAGCACCCAGATTCCGTAACCGAACAATTCCCTGAGCTTCGCGGGGTCCAGCCGGAAGCGGGGCCGGAAGGGGTGGATGCAGTACGAAACCAGCATGCGTGTGAAATCGGCGGCGACGTAGCCGAGCATCAGCGCCCATGCGTTCCGGAGCAGGAGAGCGGCGGTCACGGTCACCACCAGGTCCGTGAGGACCCCGCTCAGGCGATACGCGAACTCCTTGTGAAACTCCAGGTGCTTCTGAAAGGTCACGACCCCGATGTTGGCGATCCCCTGGAAGAGGAAGGAAAGGCCGATGGCCCGGATGAGACCGAGGGCCTCCGGCTCGTGGAAGAACGCGCTCACCTGCGGCGCGGTCCCGCACACGAGAAGGGCCAGCAGCACCCCGCGGACGAATCGCACCGTCCAGGCGGCCTCGAGATAGGGCGTGATCTCTCCCGGCCTCTGGATCAGTGCCTGCTCGAAGCCGGTCCTCGTGAAGGCGTCCAGGGCAAGGAAGGTGAGGGTCGCCATGCCGTAGAGGCCGAAGTCCCTCGGCGCCAGCAGCAAGGCCACCACGAAGACGCGACCTAGGGTGAGCAGTTGCTCCGCGATGTGAAGGGCGAACGCCCAGAACCCGGCCCGCGCCACGCGTTGAGACCAGGATCGGCCGGGGCGGAACAGCCTCATCGGATCGGGTTCCCCTGGGGAGAGGGCAAAGGGTGGAAAAAGCGAAAAGCAGTATGGGACGAAGGCCGTCCCATGTCAATCGGACGGCCGCCGGTGACAAGGAGAGCCGGAGGCCGTGTTGCCCCCGAGAGCGTGTTGACAGTGAGAGGGCAGGCGTGTATCCGTGATGTATGCCTGGAGACCCACAGAAGGCCCTGCTCTTTATGCCGGGGTCGCCGAAGCTGTCCCCTCTTGACAGGAAGGCCCACAGGCGTGTATGGAGAGTGAACGGTCGCTCTCTTGAAGGTGGTATCGTTATAATATCTTTCTCCGATCGTTTGGCCGGACAGCCGAGACGCGCACAATGACTCCGTCGGCTCCTCCTGTTCCCACTTCGTTTTTTTTCAGCCCTTCGCATCGGAATTTCCTTTTTGACCCAAACAACGATTCCGTTATCGTGAGGAAGGATACACAGATTCGGGGGATTCCGCTGATGAGCCAACGAGATCGGGTCTTGCAGGGAATGCGGAGGGCCATCCTCCTGTGTTGCATGTGTGTGCTTGCGCCGGGCTCCG
>CAYLMK010000044.1:0-21061 GCA_964384945.1 uncultured Thermodesulfobacteriota bacterium
TGGCCGGGTTCGTGGAGACCATGCGCGGGCTGGTGGCCGGAACGGACGCCCGGGAACTTCGCAACAACGACCTCTTCCGCAGGACGATCTCGAACCGGATGGCAGAGGTTTCGGTTACGCTCGCGAGCCTCGCCGAAGAGGCACCCAGGAGGCGGATCGTGCCGGTGAACCCGGACTGCATGAACACTGCCCGGGCCGCACAGCCTCTCCCCCCTGTGGGAGCGTCAGCCGCGATGTTTTCCGACCCCTGTCCCGCCCCCTGAGACGAGCACAACGTGCAGCGAACCCGAGGCCGGCGCCCATTTTCACCCTTCACCCGTACAGGAAAGGAGACGAGATGATCGATCACTTGAGTGCCTCCATGCTGGGCACGTGGCTCCGATGTGGGGAGCAGTTCCGGCGCCGCTACCTCGAGGGAGAGCGCATTCCGCCTGGGGTCTCGGCCCGCAGGGGAAGCGCGGTCCACAAGGCCGCGGAACGGAACTACAGGCACAAGAGGCTCACCGGCGAGGACCTGCCGCTCACGGATCTCCTTGACGCATGCCGGGATGAGTACGTGCGGCTCATCCGGGACGAAGGGATCTACTTCCCGCCCGAGCAAATCCCGGAGAAGGCCTCGCTCTTGAACCGTTCGCTGAACGAGGCCCTCACGGCAACGACCCTCTTCCGCAACGAGATCGCGCCCAAGGTCACGCCCCTGGAAGCCGAACTTCTGGTCGAGGAGGACCTGGGGTTCGGACTGCCCGTGGTCGGGGTCCTCGACCTGGTGGAGCCGGAAGGGCGCCTGAGCGATTTGAAGATCATGGATCGCAAAGGCCAGGACTGGGCCGACCGTGAGCTCCAGCCCACCTTCTACTGTGCGCTCTGGCACGCCAGGACCGGCGCCTGGCCGTCCGGGTTCCGCTACGATCTCATCGTCCCCAACAAGACCCCGGTCCACGTCCCGCTCTGGACGCACCGGACCCAAGGGCATTTCAAGATTCTCGCCCGCTACGTCCGGAACTTCCTCCGTGACCTCGAAGCAGGCGTCTTCAGGCCCGCGGATCCCGGCCACTGGGTCTGCAGGCCGCTTTACTGCGGATACCACTTCACCTGCCCGTACACAAACGGCACCACGAACGGAAACGGACCCGGCGCGACGAGGTGACCGTCTCGCTCGGCCTCCTCGACATCCCCCGCAGGGCTTGGCGCCCGGCAATCCTTCGCGCAAGGGGTCCCGGAAGAGAACTGAGGGAGAGCCCCCCCTGGCATAGACCCCCGGCACCCCACACCGGGAGCACATCAGCGGCGCATACTCCGCGAAGGTGAACCCGTTTTGCCCCGTCCACCGAAAAACGTCGAACAAACGTCCCACAGCCCATTTTTCAGACCACACCACACGGAGGTGACAACCCATGCCGAGAAAAGCACACAACACCCAAGAGCACAATCTCGCGGTTCTGGACCCCAGGACCCTGGAGCAGATCCGCATCTTCTCAGGCGTCCCGGACGATCCGACCCAGGCTTCTGCCGCCGCCACAGCCGTCTTCCCGGAATTGCCCCACCAGGCCCTCATACGCACGCAGACCCAGTACACCACGGCCATCGCGGTGCAGAAGGCACGCTCCATCGCACGCATGCTCTCCAAAGTGCTCGAAGAGGCCCGGCTCGCCGGCGAGAGCTTCTACTACTACTGGGAGGTGGAAGACCGGCAGAAAGGCCGCAAGGTCCCTGTAGAAGGGCCGTCCATCGACCTCGCCATGAGCCTGGCCAGGAACTACGAGAACTGCGCCGTGGACGTCGACGTGACCGAGACGCTCACGCATTACCTCTTCAAGGGCGTCTTCATCGACTTGGAGACCGGGTTCACGTACACGCGGCTCTTCCGACAGAGAAAGGGCCAGAGGATCTCGGCCAGGATGTGCGGCGAGCGGCAGGAGGACATCGTCTTCCAGATCGGCCAGTCCAAGACCCAGAGGAACGCCATCACCCGGGCCATTCCGGGCTGGCTCGTGGACAAGGCGATCGAGACCGCCAAGCAGGCCGTGCTCTCCGGGATCAACCCGGAGACCCTCCACCCGGCGCGCATGAAGGTGCTCGACTTCTTCGGCAAGTACGGGGTCGGTCAGGCCCAGATCGAGCACGAACGCGGCCGCCCCATCGACCAGCGGACCCCCAGGGACATCGTGGATCTGCGCGGCATGGCGACCACTCCCGCCGAAGGCCCTCCCCAAGAGCCGACAAAACCCTGCCCCGACCGGGACGGCAAACCGCAACCGGTCTCCTTCTGCAACGATCTCTGCCTCCCAGGCAGGGCTGCCCGGAGTGGGACTGAGTAACAGTCATCCGGCAGTGCACGGAGACTCACCCCTGTGTCCCCTTTCCCACAGCATCCGGATAGAGACATCTATGCGAACTTGATATGCTTTTATGCATAGAACCCGCTTTGGGAGGGAAGCGCATGAGAACTACCATAGACATCGATGACAGGCTGCTTGCTTTGGCAAAAAGGCGGGCACTGGAGAAGGGCACCAGCCTGAAGGATGTCGTCGAATCCGCGTTGCGACGGGTTCTCGCGGAATCCAAGAAGACACCAGACCGGTTCCGACTGCAGTGGAAAACGGTCCGCGGCAAGCGTCTTCCCGGAATCGATATCTCCGACCGTGACGCCCTCTACGAGAGGATGGAGGGGCGCGAATGATCGCGATCGATACGAACATCCTGGTGTATGCCCACTGGAGAGCCCAAGCGTTGTCATCCTGAACCCGGCAGAACATTTCTGGCCGATCCTGACCGATGTCGCGAGAATCGCGGACGCGAAAGGCAACATCCTGTTCGACGCTCAGATCGTGGCGGTTTGCCGGGAACACGGGGTGCGCGAGATTCTAAGCGAGGACCGGGATTTCTCCAGGTTCGAGGGAGTCACGCTTCACGCTCTTTGAACCCGGGTATTAAGAAACCCCCTCATCTCCCGTCGTATTGTAGAACCTCCGCACCCGAGGCCTTTTCCCAGCAAACACGCCAGACGTTGGATGAGTTCCTTTATGAACCGCAAGTCCGACCGTAGGCTCTTGTACCGTCAGGCACTGTCTGTCGTGGGCAAGCACGAGGCCGGTACCGGTGATATCTCCCAGGAGCACGACCGCTATCTGGAAGAAGCCTACCGTTCATGACCCTATTTGTTGATACCTCCGCTGACAAGCATTATCGGATCACTCACGGAATATTCCCTTGCCTTCCTTCCAAACCCTCCACTTACACGCCAAGGTCATCGCGCACTTCGCCTGGTTCTGCGACCGCCCCTGGAACGAGTGACCCCGGTCTGCGAGCCCGACCCGGCGCGGGCCGCCTTGAACCCGGAGTCGTCTCCGTGATGGATGAAGATGTGCCCGCTCAAGGTGCCGTCCTCCTCAAGTCGGGCCCAGCCTCTGCCGCTCGCAGGGTCGCACTCGTCGTTGCCGTCCCAGGTGAACTCCACGAACGGGCGCCCGTCTCGCTCCCCATGGCGGCAGTCCATCCAACCCTCAACCGCGATGAAACGGAAGCTGCCGGAGGTCCGGGCATCGAAGCTCAAAAACGCAGGCCCCATGAGATCGAAATCATCCTGCTCCCATTCGTCCATTTCGGAGATGCGCCACTTTCCGGCGATCTTCACCTCTCGTCCTCCCCGGGCTCGCGCACCTCGATCCGGGGTTCAAGATCGATCTCGTCGTCCGGGACGCAGATGATGCGGATTCCCCATCCGGCGTATGTCGTCAGAAGCCGTCCGAACTCCTCCCATGAGAGTTCGTGGTCGTCGATGTAGATGATCGGCTCGTTGTCCGGTCCGCCGTCGCTCACCACGCAACGCAGAACATCGCCCCGCGGGGTCCACTGATACCCCTTCTCGGAGTACTCGATCTGAGGCTTCCCCGGCGGGATCTCGATCGCCACGTGCTCGTACTCCTCCCGCAGCCGCTCCGAGGCCTCGAGCATGTCGTTGAACCGATCGAGGATCTCCTGGTCCGTCATCTTGTAGACTTCGTCGCCCAGCTTGAAGTGGGTGGTCCACACCCCTTCCTCGGCGTACTCGATGACCGCTCCGTCAGCCTCGCGGGTGATGCGGACCTGATCCAGGGTTGCCACATAGGGACGCTTGAGACGCATGGGTTCTCCCCCTGTTCCCCCTCTCGCATGCAGCGTCTGCCCCCCCGGACCACAAAACGTCAAAGGCTGGCGCAGCCGACCGTCCCGCAAAAGAGCCGGCACCCAGCGACCCTGGGGCTTCCTTCTCTCTCCATCCGGGTGCTGATTTCCTTACGTATAGAGGCCGCGCCGCTGTTCGTCAATCTCATCTTCGTCGCCCGCATCCGTGCTGACAATGACAATAATACCCACAGAAGATCTTATGTGTGGATATTTCTATCATCAACCCCACGGCCATGAAGAAGGACGGTACCCGAATTTACGGGGCGAGATCCACGCCCACGCCAAATCCCATATGCGCTGATTGGCTGAGCTACACGACTTCGAACGACTGCCCCGTGTTTTCATGACCCCATCCTCTCAAAAGATGGAGTCTCCGGCAATCCCGGGGCAGTTCAAAGCGGTCGTCTTTCTGAAGCTTGACAATCCCAGCGTAGCGCGCATGTTTGTTTGTGAAACGCGAGAATGGACAGAGTGGTTCAGCTACCCTGGGACGTGATCTGAGGAAGTCCGAGTGGAACAGAAAGGAAGGCTCAAAACCATTGTTGGATGTGGCCTCAGCATCCCACGTTGACAGCTTCAGAACCATCTACTTCTTCTCAAACCTGTACCGATCACGAAAGAGAACGTCCCTCTTCAGCGTCCCCTCCTTGAGCCCGTTCTTGTCGTAAACGTTGTACTGTCCTGGAATGAGCACGTCCATTCGGATCGAGCCCACTTCCCTTCCGCTCCGCTCGTCGCTGATTATCATCCGGTCGGGGATGAGAACGTCTTTCTCGATCGTAAGTTTTCCCATTATCACACAACCGGGGATTCTGGGTAACAGAAAACCGGGAAGGAAATGCAGACTCGACCCTTGCACGTCCACGGCGGTGGAAGTAACGGTGGAAGTAATTTTGGCCCAAAACAAAAGGGGCTAGGATCTTCTCCTAACCCCTTCACCTGGTTCTGGTAGCGGGGGGTGGATTTGAACCACCGGCCTCCGGGTTATGAGCCCGACGAGCTACCTGGCTGCTCTACCCCGCGTCAAGTCCGCTCAATCAGACCAGATTATAGCCGCTTTCTATCTTTGTCAAGCCCCGCTGCCGAGCATGTCGCGCGCCGAAGCGCCTCCACCTCTTCCGGCCGCAGTTTGCGGTAGGCGCCGGCCGGCAACCCCTCGAGATTGAGAGGCCCCAGGGCCACCCGCTTGAGTTTGAGGACCGGGTGTCCGAACCGCTCGATCATTCGTTTTACCTGCCGGTTCCTCCCCTCGTAAAGGGTGATGCGGAGCCAGCTGTTTCGATCCCCTTTCTTCAAGAAAGCGACCGCGGCCGGGGCGGTCCTTCTTCCGTCCAGGATCACCCCGCTTCTCAGCCGGTCGATCACCTTGGCGTCCGGGACGCCCTTGACCTTGACATGGTAGAGCTTGCCGACACGATACCGCGGGTGGATGATCCGCTGGGCCAGCTCGCCGTCGTTGGTGCAAAAGAGAAGCCCCTCGGCATCGAAATCCAGACGCCCCACCGGGTAGGGCCTGCCCTTGATGCCGGCCAGCAGGTCGCCGACACACGGCCGGCCGTGCGGATCCTCCATGGTGGTGAGTACGTTCTTCGGCTTGTTGAGGAGGAGGTAGACCGGAGGCGCCGGTTTGACCCTCTTCCCATCGACCCGAACCGAATCCCTTTCCGGGTCCAGGCGGGTGCCCGGTTCGCGCACCACCTCCCCGTTCAATGTCACACGCCCTTCTCGAATGAGATCTTCCGCATGCCTGCGCGACCCGGTTCCCGCCCTGGCCAGGAAGCGGCCCAGCCGCTCTTCCATGCATTGCGGATCAGTCATCATCGGGACCGTCCTCTTCCTCCGTCATGTCCTCGTCGTCCTCCCCAACCTCACCTCCTCCTGCCGTTTCGGCCTGCCCGCCCTCCTCTTCCTCCTCGACATCCGGCTGGTAGAGTTCCAGGCGGGTCCGCGTGCTCTTCAGGATCTCGTCCAGCTTGCTCGGCGTGAAGTCTTCCTCCGGCAGCGGCTCCTCGTCCTCGGACCAATCGCTTCCGTCCTCGAAGTCCCCCTCCTCTCCACCTTCTTCTTGCTCCCTTTTTTCGGAGCGCGGGGCAGAATCTTCGCCATCAAGCCGCTGACCATCCTCGTCGGCCGCCGCACCGGCCGGCGCACCGGCCGCCTCCCGCCCTGTTTCTGCCTCCCGCGCCCCTTCCTCTCCCGCCTCTCTCTCCGCCTGCTCGACGATATCCTTGATCTCCTTGAGGGTCGGTAGATCCTTCAGGCTGTTGAGCCCGAAGAGTTCCAGGAACTCCTGGGTGGTGCCGTACAGGATCGGCCTTCCGGCGACATCCTTCCTCCCCAGGATGCGCAGGAGGCGCCTCTCCAGGAGCGTCCCCAGCACGGCGCCGCTGTCCACGCCGCGGATCGCCTCCGCCTCGGCCCGGGTCACAGGCTGGCGGTAGGCGACGATCGCCAGTGTTTCGAGGGCGGCCCTGCTCAGCCGGGTGAATTTCTGCTGCCGAAGCCTCCCGATCCAGGGCGCGAACTCCGCCCGCGTGCGGAATTGATACCCGTTGGCCACCTTGACGATCTCCAGGGCGCCTGCCCGGATCTCATAATCCTGCTCGAGTTCGTCCAGGACCTGCTTCAGTCTCGCCCTGGAGCAATCGCTGAGCACGCCCGCCATCCTGTCCAGGGAAATCGGCTGTTCCGAGACGAAGATCAACGCCTCCAGGATCGACTTCAGCCTGCTACCTTCCCCGCCCGGCCCCGGGGCTTCCAACGGCCCTTGCGCCCCCCCTTCAGCCGCCCGCTCCGCTTCCTCCTCCGGCGCGGGCCCCGGCAACGATCCGCCGTCATCCGTGAAGACCCCATCGCCGTCCTCGGGAACCTCGCAGCAATCGGCCGCTCGCGCCGCCTCCGGTTCCGTAAACGCAGATTCCCCCCCGGCACGTCCCGGCCCGGCCGGCTCCTTTTCCGGACCGCCTGGGTCCTTTTCTTCAGGGTTCACGGCTTTGCAGCGCCTCCTTGAGTTTCTCGCGTTGATCCCCTTCCTGGGATACCACCCTCACCTGAACCGCACCGAAGGACTCGCTCTGGTAAGCGCGAAGCAGACCCAGTCGAACCAGCTCGAGGATCGACAGGAACGTTACGATGATCATTTCGCGGTCCGCCTCCCCCTCGAACAGTTCCTCGAACATCATGGAGCGCCTGGCAGCCACCGCATCCAGGACTTGCATGATGCGGTCCACGAGCCGGATGCGGTCCGGCATCACCTCGTGAAGGGCCTCTTTCGGCGCCCGCACCATCACCTTCTGAAAGGCGTCGATCAGGTCGAAGAGGCTTGCCTTCAGGAGCGGCGGCTCCTCTTCGGATCCCTCGCCGTTGCTTGCGATCCGCACCTGAAACACGTCCCGGTTCAACAGGTCCCGCTCGCCCAGGGTCTGTGCCGCCTCCTTGTACCGCTGGTACTCGATCAGCCTTCGGCGCAGGGAGTCGAGGGACTCGAATGCATCCTCCTCGTCCTCCTCCACCTCCGCCGGCGCGGGCAGGAGCAGCTTGGACTTGTGGTAGGCCAGGGTGGCGGCCATGACGAGAAAGTCGCCGACCCCGTCCAGGTTGAGCGATTCCATCACGCTGACGTAAGCCAGGTACTGATTGGCTATTTCCGCGACGGGGATGTTGTAGATGTCGAGCTCGTTCTTGCGTATCAGGTGCAGCAAGAGATCGAGAGGACCTTCAAAGTCCTGCAGTCTCACCTGGTAGGTCATCGCTTGTCCGGTCCCGTGAAAACCATCGAGCCCCACGGCGGGCAGTCTCGGATCGCATCTACATTCCCAGCAGGGTTCTGGTCAGCAGGGACATGAGACGCCACAGGTGGCTCATCAGGCCGAAGGGATTCAGGAAAATCAGCCCGACGACGAGGAACATGCCGTACGGCTCGACACGGCTGACCCGGATGGCCTGCTCTCTGGGCAGGATCCCGACGAGAATTCGGCCGCCGTCGAGGGGTGGAATGGGTATCAGGTTGAACAGGGCCAGCAGCACGTTGATGGCCACGCTGAACTCGGCCATGCCTTTGAAGAAGCCCAGGAACAGGTACATAGAGGGCGGCAGCATCTTGGCGAGCAGCATCACCCCCTGGTAAAAGATGCCGCTCGCAGCCGCCAGCGCGAGGTTGGTGAGCGGCCCGGAAGCCGCCACCCAGACCATGTCCTGCTTCGGATTCCGAAGGCGGAAGAAATTGACCGGCACGGGCCGCGCCCAGCCGAAGAGGAACGAGGCGTTGCTCAGGAAGAGGACCGCCGGAACCAGGATCGAGCCGAGCGGGTCGATGTGCGCGATCGGGTTGAGCGTCAGGCGGCCCTGCAGCTTTGCGGTGGGGTCTCCCAGCCGGTAGGCCGCGTAGCCGTGCATCGCTTCGTGAAACGTGATGGCCAGAAGCAGCGGCGGCACCACGATTGCAAGGTGTTGCAGGTCCATGGGAGACTCTGTAACAGATGGCCTTCCTGCTTGTCAACGAGGCGGGAAATTGCTCGCGATCCACTCCCTCTCGGTATCGAGGTCCCGGACCTGGCCGTCCAGTCTCGCATCCATCACCCTGTCCAGGATCTCCCTGTACTGCGGACCCGGCTTGTATCCCATCTCCGCCAGATCCTTGCCCGTCACCGAGACCCGGACCGACCGAAGCGTGGTGATGTAAAGCGAAATCGCCTTGCGCGACTTCTCCCGTGAGGTCCGGCTCATGAGGTAGAGGAGCACCTCGATCGGCAGAGGGTGAAGCCATCGGTAGATCGTGACCGGCCTCAAGTCCCTGGCACCCCGGGCCATCTTCCGCAGGACGTTCTCTCCCTCTGCCTTGGCCGCCAGGATCGCCCGCATCCGTTTGCCCCGGATCCCCAGCCTCTTGCGGGTCATCTCCACGGCCTGGCCGTCGAGCAGGGCGAGCAGGCAGAGAAGCTTGAACACCCACTCCTGCCACGGAACGTCCAGGTAAAGGAGGCGGAACCAGGAGGACACTTGCCGCGACCCCTCCAGGATCGCGCGCAGCCTCCTGTCCAGCACGAGGTTCGGATGGATAACGCGGAGCAAATCGAACTCCTGCATCCTCTCGAGGATCGCCTCGGACCGGTCTTCCTGAAGGATCAGCTCGAGTTCTCCGAAAAGCCTCTTTCCGTCCAGCTGTTCGGGCAGCCCCATGTGGATGGCGTTCTGCATCAGGCTCCGGGTCTGGTGTCCCAGGGAGAATCCGAACCGTTCGGAGAACCGGAGGGCCCGGTAGATCCGGGTCGGGTCCTCGATGAAGCTCAGGTTCTGTATCACCCGGATGACCCTGTCCTTTATATCTTTCTGCCCGCCGAAGAAGTCCACCAGTTCGCCGAACCGGGCCGGCTCGAGCCGGACCGCCAGCGTGTTCATCGTGAAATCCCTGCGGTACAGGTCGAGCTTGAGCGAACTCCATTCCACGTTCGGCAGCGAGGCCGGCCTCTCGTAGTATTCCAGCCTAGCCGTGGCGACATCGATCCGGAAGCCGTCCGGAAAGACCAACCGGGCGGTTCCGAACCGTTCGTGGCTTGTCTTTCGCGCGCCGTAGCGCTGACAGATCCGCTCGGCGAACTCGAGCCCGTCCCCCTCCACGACGATGTCGATGTCCAGGTTCTCCCTGCGCAGGAGGCAGTCCCGAACCACCCCGCCCACCAGGTAGGCGTGCATCCGGATCGACTCGGCGATCTCCCCGAACTCCTTGAGGAGATGAAAGATGGGCGCGGGAAGCCGCTCGCGAATCAGGCGGGCCACCCGTTTCTCGCTTCCCGCCGAAGGGGCCTCCTCGGCCGCGGGGTCCCGCAGGGGGGACGGCAGGGACCCGGCGATGCTTCGCAGCAGATCCGTGCGGGAGAGCACGCCCACGAGCGCGCCCCGGTCGAGCACCGGAATGAACCGCTGCCCGCCCTTGAGCAACAGATCCTGGGCCTCCTGGAGAGGGGCGTCCGGGGACAGGGTGCGGAAGTCCGAGGTCATGATCTCCCCTACCCTGTTTTCCCGCATGCCGTGATAGGACGCCTTCTCGACCACCTGGCGCGTGAGAATGCCGCACACACGTTCTCCGTCGAGCACCGGGAGGCTGTTGATGTTGTACCGGTTCAACGTCTCGGCCGCCTGCATGATCCTGTCGTCCTTCTGGACGGTCTTCACCGGAAAGGTCATGGAGTCGCGGACCTTCTCTTTCCAATCCTGCGGCCGCAAGAGTTCCCTCAGCAGGGAAAGCAACCGCTCCCGAACCTGGAAGAGGGTCAGATCCTTGATGGTCGCGGAGGCCGCCGTCGGATGACCGCCCCCGCCGAATTCCCGCGCCACCGCCCCCACGTCCACCTCGGGGATTCTGCTTCTGGCCACAAGGAAGATGCGGCTTTCCATGCGGGCCAGCACGAACACGACGTTGAGGTTTTCCATGTCTTTGAGCTTGTGGACGAGAACGGCCAGGTCGCCGACGTACCCGTCGGCGCTCGCCTCGGCGATGCTCACGTCGATCCCGTGGATGTTGTAAACCTTGCGCGTCTGAATCAGCTCGCTCAGGATCCCCACCTGTTCCTGGGTGAGTTCGGGCGTAATCAGGTTCGAGACCGCATTCAGATCGGCCCCGCATTCGAGCAGGTAGGCGGCGGCCTTCAGGTCGTTTCCGGTCGTCGAGGAAAAGGTCATGCATCCCGTGTCTTCGTAGATGCCGAGCATGAGGACCGTCGCCTCTTCCGCCGTAAGGGGAATCGACCGCTCCTGCAGCAGTTCGACCATCAGGGTGACGTTGGCGCCGTAAGGCTTGTAGATCTCCAGGTCCGCCTGGATATCGCGGTCGGTGGGCGGGTGGTGGTCGTAGACGTGGACTTCCACGTTGGGGTCGTCCGCGACCTGCTGGAACCGGCCGATCCGGTCCCACTGCCGGATGTCGACGAGGATGAGTTTGTGGACGCTCGCCAGGTCGATACGCTTGAGCTTCTCAAAGGGCACGGTGTACAGCACGCTTTCCAGGAAGAACCTCCGGAGGCTCCTTTCCTGTGAGCCGGGGAAGACGAGCACCGCATCCGGATAGAGCTTCTTCGCTGCGATCATCGACCCCAGGGAGTCGAAATCGGCGTTGATGTGGGTGGTGATGACTTCCATGCCGATCCCTTCCTGTGCTTCGGGATCCCTGCTTCCGCAGGGATGACTGCGACGAAAGGGCATCGACAAACTCCCCGGGCGGACATCGATGCCCTTTCGTCGCAGTCATTTGGCCCGGGGATGGTGACGTTCGTAGATCTGTTTCAGTTTCTCCCGGTTCAGGTGCGTGTAGATCTGCGTGGTCGAGATGCTCGCGTGACCGAGCATGAGCTGCACCGAGCGAAGATCGGCCCCCCGCTCCAGCAGGTGCGTGGCAAAGGAGTGCCGCAGGACGTGCGGGGTTACGGGGGACGAGATGCCTGCCTGGAGCGCGTAACGGTTGAGGGCCTTCCAGAAGCCCTGCCGGCTCAACCTCCTGCCCGATCGGTTCAGGAACACGTGGGGGACCCGGGCGGCCCCGGCCAGGCCGGGGCGCACACCGGTCAAGTAGGCCTTGAGCTTATCCAGGGCGACCTCGCCGGCCGGCACAAGCCTCTCCTTCTTCCCCTTGCCGTAGGCCACCACGTATCCCACTTCGAGATTGAGATCCTGCAGCCTCAGTCCGAGCAGCTCGGAGACCCGAAGGCCCGTGGCATACAGAAGCTCGAGCATGGCCTGGTCCCGGGCCCCGAGGGGCGTGGCCGGGTCGGGCTGGGCAAGCAGACGGTCGACCTCGTCCAGGGTCAGGTCCTTCGGCAGCGGGACCCCCAGGCGCGGAAGCTCCAGCATCGCGGTCGGGTCCTTGTCCGTGTACCGCTCTTTCTGCAGAAATCGGTAGAACCCGCGGAGGCTGCTCGCCTTGCGCCGCAGGGACCGGGCCGACATCCCCCCCTGTTTCCTGGAGAGGAAATAGAAGCGCAGGTCCTCCTCGCGCACTTCGGCCGGTGACGCCCCAAGCGAATCCTCCGCCCATTGAACGTATTCCGAAAGGTCCCTGCCGTACGCCTCGAGCGTGTTCCGCGCCAGGCCCCGCTCCACACGGAGGTGATCGAGGTAGGCGTCCAGCACTTCGTCCGTCTTTTCTTTGTCGGCCTTCACGGGGCGCCTCATCCCTTCTTGAGAAGCCGGTCCTGAAGCTCCTGGAGCTTGATCAGTGCCTCCAGCGGCGTCATGCCCGCAAGATCCAGCCGGAGGATGTCCTCGGCAACCGGGTGGACCGCAGGGAACAGGAAGGGCTGTTCCGCCTCGGGCTGACCGCCGGCCTTGCCGGCCGACGAGGCCAGCCGGGAATGCCCGGCCTCTTCCTGGCGGCCCGATTCGAGGTTTCTCAAGATCTCCCTCGCCCGCTGAACCACCTGATCCGGAACGCCCGCGAGCCGGGCCACCTGGATCCCGTAGCTGTGGCTCGAGGAGCCTTCCGTGACCTTGCGGAGAAACAGGATGTTCTCACCCCATTCCTTGACCGCCACGTGACAGTTCTTGACCGTCGGGTACAGGCCGGCCAGGTCGGCCAGCTCGTGGTAATGGGTGGCAAACAGGGTGCGGGCCCTTACCCGCTGCTCGACGAACTCGGCGATGGCCCAGGCAATGCTGATGCCGTCGAACGTGGACGTGCCCCGCCCCACCTCGTCGAGAAGGATGAGGCTTCTCGGCGTCGCCTTTTCCAGGATATGCGCCGCCTCCTTCATCTCGACCATGAAGGTGGACTGCCCGCGCACGAGGTTGTCCATGGCGCCGACGCGCGTGAAGATCCGGTCCACGAGCCCGATCCGCGCCGCGCTCGCCGGAACGAAGCTCCCCATCTGGGCCATGAGCACGATGAGGGCCACCTGCCGCATGTAGGTCGACTTGCCGGCCATGTTCGGGCCCGTGATGATGATCATCCGGTTGTTCTTGCCGTCCAGGTAGGCATCGTTCGGGACGAAGCGCTCCTCCAGGGACACCTGCTCGATGACCGGGTGCCTGCCCTCCCAGATTACGAGTTCGTCGCCGAGCGAGATCTCCGGCCTCACGTAGCGGTTCCGGACCGCCGCCTCCGCGAGGCACGCCAGCACATCGAGTTCGGCCACCGCCTGGGCGGTCGTGCGGATCCGCAGGGATTGCGCGGCCACCTGAGAACGAAGCTCCTGAAAGAGCTCGTATTCCAGGTTCTGCGCCTTGTCCTCGGCGCCCACGACCTTCTGCTCCACCTCCCGCAGGGCAGCGGTCGTGAAGCGCTCCGCATTGGCCAGGGTCTGCTTGCGCTCGTAGTCCGCCGGAACCGAGGCGAGGTTCGGCCTGGTCACCTCGATATAGTACCCGAACACCTTGTTGTAGCGGACTTTGAGCGAGCCGATCCCGGTTCTCCTTCGCTCTTCGGCCTCCAGGGCCGCGATCCACCTCTTTCCCTCCCGGGAGGCCCGCTTCAGTTCGTCCAGGCCGGCATGGTACCCGTCGCGGAAGATCCCGCCTTCCCGCACCGCGGCCGGCGGCTCATCCTGCAGGGCCCGCTCCAGAAGGCCCTTCAGGTCTTCCATGGGGTCGGTGTGCCTGCGGATATCCTGAAGCGCCTCGGCCTCGAGGCCGGCCAGACGGTCGACGATCTTGGGCAGCCTGCCCAGGGACTCGCGCAGGCCGACGAGATCCCGCGGACCGGCGATGCCGAGGCTCACCCTGCCGTTCAGGCGCTCCAGATCCTGCAACTCCCGCAAGGCCTCCCGCAGGGCGGGCCGTTCGATCTCGCGCCGCGTGAGTTCCTCGACCGCGTCCAGCCTTCGCTGGATCGCGGCCTGCTTGACTAGGGGATACTGCACCCATCGCCTGAGCATCCTCGCGCCCATGGCGGTCTGCGTGAGGTCCAGCACCCCGAGCAGGCTGTTCTTCTTCGACCGGTCCATCCAGGTCCGCACCACCTCGAGGTTACGCAGGGCCGCCTCGTCCAGGACCATGTAGTCCTGGATGGCATAGGTCGTGATCCCGTGGACATGCCCGGGAAGCTGCTTCTGGGTTTCCTGGAGGTAGGCGAGCAGGGCCCCTGCGGCACAAAGCGCCTTTCGGCAGCCTTCCTCGATCAGGGGATGGATCCTCTCGGCCCCAAACTGCCTCTCGAGGATCGAACAGGCCGAGTCCATCGAGAATTGGGAACTCGGCCTGCGGTTCCACAGGGGCGGGGTCCTGCCCGCGTACATGGGCTCCAGGGTCCCGCTCAGGTCCGGGTCCTGCGGGAGCAGCACCTCCCGGGCGTCGATCCGCAGGATCTCCTCCTCGACCGTGGAGAGGTCTTCGGCCTCGGCGATTCGAAAATCCCCGGTGGAAATATCCGCATACGCCAGGCCGAACCGGTCGCCCTCGTCCGAATCGGGCGGGGCCAGGCACAGCAGGAAGTTGTTGTGGTCCGCCTCCAGGTTCTCCGGGTCGAGCACCAGGCCCGGTGTGACGACCCTGGTGACCTCCCGCCGCACGATCCCCTTGGCCTGGCGTGGGTCCTCGACCTGATCGCAGATTGCCACCTTGTAGCCCTTGGCGATCAGCCTCGATATGTATCCGGACGCAGCGTGGTAGGGAACACCGCACAGAGGAACCCGGTCCGGGTCGTTCCTGTTGCGGCTCGTCAGGGTCAGGTCCAGCTCCCGGGATGCCACCTCCGCGTCCTCGAAGAACATTTCGTAAAAATCACCGAGCCTGAAAAATAGAATTGCATCAGGGTATTGTCCCTTTATCTGCAAGTATTGTCTCATCATCGGAGTCTGGTCGATCACGGGTCAGCAACCCCCTGCCGCGCTGGGTCTTCTCTAATTTGTCTTGTACATCATTTCGCGTGACGCTTTCAACACAAAGCCGCAAATAACCTGCCCTGAAAGGAAAACAGGATTTTTCTGCGAGGGGCCTTGACACGTCGCGTCAAATGATTACACTTATAATTGACACGAAGCGTCATAGCAATGAAAACAGGATCGAGGCAGCGGATTCAAATTGAAATTGCTCATCCCTATCGCGGATGGGGGAAAACCAGAAAAGGAGAACGAAGATGCAGGTCGGCACAAGAGCATCCAGGCACGTTTTCGAGGCCTTCCAGGGCCGTTGCGTTCAACTGCGTTCCTGGAGGGAGAAGGCCTTCAGCAGGGAGAGACTGGCCGAGGCCGCTCTGTTCGCGTCCACCGCGGTCGTGTTCGGCTACATTATTTGGTGGGCCGCAAGGGCGGCGGATGCTTACAAGATCCTGGGAATCGGGTAACTCCCTCGGATCGAGAATCCCATGATGCCCCGGGGGGTCGCCGGAAGCGGCTTACCTTCCCATAACGACCCCCCAGGGGCAGGCCCTCTTTTCGTGGCCCGTCCTTCAAGACGCCCCCTCGGTTGACCGCGAAGACCGATCCCATCCATACTACCCGTACCCACCGCGCGTTCCGCGGATCGAAATGACCGTATCGCCCGGACGGGGAGAGGCTCGACCCTTCACAGGAGGCCGCCATGAACGAAAAGATCGTTCCCTATCGCATCGATATCCCGGAGAGCGCCCTGGAAGACCTGAAGCGGCGGCTTGCCGCGACCCGATGGCCGGACCGGGAGACCCCGGGGGACTGGTCGCAGGGGATTCCCCTCGCCTACATGGAGCAGGTGGTCCGTTACTGGGCCTCGAACTACGACTGGAGGCGCTGCGAGGCCCGGGTGAACCGCATCGAACAGTACAAGACGTCGCTCGACGGGCTCGGCATTCACTTCTTGCACATACGCTCCCCGCGCAAAGACGCCCTCCCCCTTGTCATGACGCACGGTTGGCCCGGCTCCATCGTCGAATTCCTCAAGGTGATCGGGCCGCTCGCGGACCCGGCCTCCCACGGCGGCAGCCCGGCGGATGCCTTCCACGTGGTCTGCCCCACCCTGCCGGGCTACGGGTTCTCGGACAAGCCGACCGAGCCCGGATGGACCACCCAGAGAATCGCCCGCGCCTGGAGCGCCCTGATGCAGCGTCTGGGCTACGGGCGCTACGTGGCGCAGGGCGGAGACTGGGGCGCCATGGTCACGACCGACATCGCGCTGGCCGACCCGGAACACTGCGCCGGCATCCACCTCAACATGCCCATTGTGTGGCCGGATCCGGAGACGATGGCCGACCTGACCCCGCAGGAACAGGCGGCACTTGCGGACCTGCAGCATTACCAGGACTGGGATTCAGGCTACTCGAAGCAGCAGAGCACACGTCCGCAGACCCTTGGGTACGGGCTCGCGGATTCCCCGGCCGGGCTCGCTGCCTGGATCCTGGAGAAGTTCTGGGCCTGGACCGACAGCGGCGGCGATCCGGAGAATGTGCTTACGCGGGACGAGTTGCTCGACAATGTGATGTTCTACTGGCTGCCCGCCGCAGGGGCGTCCTCGGCGCGCCTGTACTGGGAGAGTTTCAACAAGGTCCACTTCGATCCCGTCCCCGTTCCGGCGGGCGTAAGCATTTTCCCCAGGGAGATCTTCCGCTGCTCCCGCCGCTGGGCCGAAAAGCGGTTCACCCGCCTCGTCTACTGGAACGAACTCGACCGGGGCGGCCACTTCGCCGCCTTCGAGCAGCCTGCTCTTTTCGTCGAAGAGCTGAGGAACTGCTTCCGTCACATGAGGTGACCGAGACCCGAGGGCGGCGGCCGCCGGAACGGTTTTTCCGGCTCCACCCCGGCCCGCCCCGCAACCGATATTTGCAGGCAGGTGGGCGGGGCCTGTTCCCCGACCTCTATTCCGGCCTTCTCCTTTGCCCTTTCGCCTTTCGCCTCCGGAATCAGGAAATGTATTTCGCCTTCAGCTCCTTCTTCAGGATCTTGCCCGTGGCTGTTCGGGGCAGCGCCTCCGCGAAGACCACCTTCTTGGGGGTCTTGTACCGGGCGAGCCTTCCCTTGCAGAACTCGATGATGCTCTTTTCGGTCACCGTCTCCCCAGGCTTCGGGACGACGATGGCCATCCCCACTTCCCCCCACTTCTCGTCCGGGATACCGATCACCCCGACATCGGCCACCTGGCTGTGGGCCATGATGGCATCCTCCACCTCGGCGGGGTAGACGTTCTCCCCGCCGCTGATGTACATGTCCTTCTTCCGGTCGATCAGGTAGAGATACCCCTCGTCGTCGAAGTAGCCCATGTCCCCCGTGTGGAGCCACCCGTCCACGATCGACTCGGCCGTGGCCTCGGGCCTTCTCCAGTATTGCCGGATGACGTTCGGGCCCTTGACGAGCACCTCTCCGGTCTCTCCCCTCGGGAGCGTGTTTCCCGCGTTGTCGACGATCCTCACGTCGGTGTGAAACACAGGTTTGCCGCAGGAACCGATTTTGTGGAGGGCCTCCTCGGGCCGCAGGACCGTGATGGCCGGGGCCGTCTCGGTCATTCCGTATCCCTGGGCAAAGGTCGCCCCGCGCCTCATGTAGGTTTCGATGAGCGGACGCGGGCAGGGCGAGCCCCCCGCGAGGAAGAAGCGAAGGCTGGACAGGTCCGCGGTCTCGAACTCGGGGACCTGGGTCATGAACAGGAACATGACCGGAATGCCGAAGACCGTGGTCGCCCTCTGCTCCTCGATCAGCCGGAACACCTCGGAGGGATTGAAGAACCGTTGGATCACGAGCTTCGAGCCCACATACAGGCTCGGTATGGCGGAGACCCCGAGGCCGCCCACGTGAAACATGGGCGCGCAGACGATCGCCACGTCCTTGTTGCCCAGCGAGTAGATGTGGATGGTGTTCACGCAGTTCCACTGTATGTTCCCTTGCAGGACGACGGCGCCCTTGGGCCTGCCCGTGGTCCCCGAGGTGTACATGATGAACTCCGGGTCGTCCAGGGTGACTTCGCTGTCGGGTTTCGGCTCTTCCTCGGCCCGATTCGCGACCCAGGGTTCGTAGGAAAGGTCGTTCTGCGCTCCCCCTTCCAGTTCGCAGATGTATTGCCGGATACTCGGGACCCTTGGCCGGAGATCCTCCACCAGCGGAAGAAACTCGGGGGAGTAGACGAGCAGGACCGGTTCGGAATCGTTGAGGATGAATGCAAGCTCGGGCGCGGCGAGCCGGAAGTTCAGGGGAACCATGATCCCCCCGATCTTGCACAGGGCCTGGAGGATCTCCAGGAACACGTGGCTGTTCGCCATCAGCGCCGCCACCCGATCGCCCTTCCGCACGCCCGCCTCCTGCAGCGCATGGGCCAACCGGTTCACCCGGATGTTGAATTCCCCCTTCGTGAATTCGAGTTCACCGTACTTGAGGCAGGGTTCATGGGGATAGCGCTCGGCCCACCGTGTCGTCCATTCTCCTACGTTCATCGATCTCCCTCCCTGTTCGCTCGCAGAGTCTATACAGGATTCATCCTCCCCCGGGTCGCCCGACATCCTGCGTCCTCTTCTCGTTGACGCGCAATTCCACCGCCTGCTATCTTACCGCCGGCCGAAAGCAGTTTCCCATCCCGGGAAAACAACGAATTCCGGTTCACAAGGAAGGTTCGGAGGCAGTTCAGTATTGTTCGTCCTTGTTCACGGGAGCGACCTCCGGCAACCGTTGAATCTTGCAATCATCTCTCCGAATTTGCAACAGAGCGAGATCCCTGCACAAGGATTTGCTTGAGGGCTTCAGGTCCGAAACGCAAGAAAGGTGCTGAGCGCGCCGATGCCGGGTGGAAAACTGAACCGGGATCCCTGTCCGGAAGGCTGTGACTCTGTGAAAGACAAAGAACTCTCCTGGCCCCCGCCCTGGGTCATGGCGGCTGTGCTCCTGTTGGCATTGGGAACAGCCATCCGACTGTGGATCTACTTCTCGGCATTGCCGCTTCGAATCGACGAAGTCCGCCTGGCCATGAACCTGCTCGAGCGCTCCTATGCGGATCTTTTCGAGCCTTTGCGCCACGGACAGGCGGCACCCCTTGGCTTCCTCCTTGCCGGCAAGTTGATTGCGGATCTGGGGGGCGACAATGAACTGGCGTATCGCCTCCTTCCGGTGCTTTCCGGGATTCTGGGGCTGTGGGTCTTTTGGCGAATAGCCCGGCGGTATCTCCTGCCGGCCGGCGCGGTCATCTCATTGGCCGCCATCAGTATGAGCCCGACGCTGACCACCCGCGCCGTGGACTTCAAGCAGTATTCATCCGATTTCCTGTTGACCGCGGCCATGCTGGCGGTGGCCCTCCCATGGCTTGCCGGTTCCAGATCGGCCGGCCGTTGGCTTGCTATCGTCTTGATGGGTTCCCTGTGTCTGAGCTTTTCACACCCGGGAGTCTTCTATGTTGCAGCGGCGGGCCTGGTCTGGCTTTTTCAAACGATCTCGGCAAGGAACAAGGAGGATGTTGCCCGGTTGTTGGTCGCTTCGGCCATTTGGCTGCTCGTCCTTGCGGTCGTGTACGAGTTTAACATGCGATACAGCGAAGGCAAACCGGGCCTTCAGTATTACTGGCAGAGGGACTTCATGCCAACGGATTCCCCTTGGTCGAGCCTCCGTTGGATGGCCGCTTCGATGTTAAAGGTGCCGCACACACTCGGCTTTAACCTGGGACGGACGGCTTATATCTGGCTGTTCCTTCTGGCCGCGATCGGGCAGGTGTCACTGGTGATCAAAGAGCGATCCACAGGCTCTGCCATGTTCCTGATGATCCTCCTGCCCTTCCTGGCTGCCGTGTTGCACCAGTATCCTTTCGGAGATCGCGCAATTATCTTTCTTCTGCCCGTCTTCTTGTTCATGATGGCGGAAGGCTTCAACAGGATCCTGATGGCGCCCAACGCAGCGCGTGTCGTGCTGGTCCTGGTCTGTTTCTCCTATATGCTGCCTTTTACAATCCGAGAATTTGAAAGGCCCAACTATCAAGGAGGCCGGTATGATGTGGTGAGCGTCTTGAAATATCTCCGTGACCATGCGCCGTCCGATGATGAAGAGGTTCTGGTCGTGGATACCTTGAGCTACCCGTACCTTTACTACGAGCGACGCCTTGTGACCGATCGGAAGGCCACCATTCTGAACTTTCCAAGAGGGGAGATAGCGTCCGAGGCTGCCCGATCCGTCTTGAGATCGGCTCTTCAAAACCGGCAGAACTCAAGAACGGTCTGGCTCGTGGTCCCGGATCGGCGGTATGTCGAACGGAACTCCTACCAAAAGCTACCGCCCGTCATTCTCTCAGCCCTGGGCGGCATGGGGACAATCGAAGAGTCGGTTGAGTTTCCCAATGTGGTAGTCTATCGCGTGAACGTGAGTCCTGGAGAAGGCTGAAGGGAAAAGATCACTCGCCACAGCGCCTTGCGGGCTCAAGAACCTACAAGCCGATCGAGACCGCCAGCCAGGCCTGCGGAGAGAGATTGTTCCCTTTTCTTGAGATTCTACGCGACCCGTTTGACAGATCCGGTCACACGCCCGTGCGATCCCTCGAGAATCTTTTCGGAAGCGCCTCCTGAATTTCCTCTATTTTACTTTCATTTCGTATTGTAACTATTTGATATCAAATGGCCTTTGTGTCCTTCATGTCTCTGGCCGCCTCGCAGCGACCGCGATGGCTGATGGCCATCTGGACTCACGGCCCGCCCACAGGTGCACGGGTTTTTCATCCGGCCGAACCCTCGAAAAAAACCTATTGGCTTTGACCGGATCTGTCAAACCCTCCCTGTACAATTCGTCCAAAAGCCAACCAGAGAGAAGTGCAACCGCCATGGAAACCGTGATCAGAGAGTACCTGGGTCAGATCCAGGTGGGCCCCAGACAGTCCTACAAGAACCTCGCCCTGTTTCCGCTCCTGTCGTCCTACAGGGCCGCGCTCGACTACGTCACCCTGGACGAGGCGTTTGCGGAGAACCTGGTCGAGGTGGCCGAGGTGGGGCGGGAAGGCTCGGTCCCGGAAATCAAGGTCACGAACAAGTCCCCCCGAAGGCTCC
>CAYLMK010000045.1:0-20414 GCA_964384945.1 uncultured Thermodesulfobacteriota bacterium
CCTACCCTTTGCCCGACCCCCCGGCCAGGGGGGTGCTGTTCACCGAACGCTTACGGAATATCAAAATCCCAGGGACCATGTTAGAGGCCCGAAAAGGGCCGGCCAAGGCATCCCCTGATAGGTGGTTCATTGGCGGAGAACCAAGCGACGAAAGGGTCCGCTTCGAAGATACGGCGGATGAGCCTCTCCCAGGTCGAGATCGGTTTCCCGCCGGCCGTGCCTTTCGCGGCGTCTATAAGGACAAGTTGCGTCTCTTGCTCTTCTTTGTTCTCCCGCCTCTGTTTGCCCCGATAGCTCGATCTGTACACACCGTAGTAATAGGTCAGGCTCTCATACGGGGCGGGGATATGGGAGGCCAGAAGGGCAAGAAAATCCCCAACCGGATAGCTCCTGGACTCTTCCCCGCAAGAGCCGAAGGGCTTCTTGGAGACGGTGACGGTGTCCTCGGCCCGATTGTGCCTGACTCTTTCCACGGATAGGGCCGCCCGGCTCATGTACCACCTGGCCACATTTTCCAGCGTCATGGTCAACGCATCCACGCGCTTCAGCGACGGCTATGAGTTCGGCCTCGACGCAGAGATCGGAATCAGCACGAGCAGGCTCCACGCCTTCGGCCCCACGGGCCTTAAGGAACTCACCACCACCAAGTTCATCGTACGCGGCCAGGGCCAGATCCGCGAATAGAGGCTAGGTTCCCCAAACACACTGAGCCGAGCCCGCCCACTCCACCATGCCTCTTGGGCGGGGAGGAGGGGAAACACTCCTTGTCTCACTCCTCGAGAACCAGGATCCTTCCTCTTGCCTCATGCTCCTTGCCTTCTATCGGCGCTTTCACGAGATACTCGAAGGTTCCCGGCTGAGTGAATCGCAGACTCGACGTTCCGCCCAAGGTAATCCAACTCGTCACGTAACAGGAACCTTCCGTCTGAAACCCGGCCGGCGCCTCGGTCACGTCCGTGCACTTCTTACCGTCCTCGAAGACGATCTTGAGACACTCGGCAGCTCTTGCCTAGTTGAGCCAGATTACCACGTCACCCTTGGAGACGGTCAGGACCTCCGGCTCGATCCGGATCCGGTCCGCAGCCTCAACGGTCCCCCGCGTCGGCTTCCAAAAAAATCCGGATCATCCTACTGTCCTCGGCCCATACTGACCCCCGATCCAACAAGGTCATCGCGCTCAGCCCGAGCACGAGGCCAATGAGAGTCACGGATTTCTTTTTCATTTTCCCTCCCCCTTGTTTGTTCGAGGTTCTCGCTTCCCTTTATCCGGGGTTGAACATCGGCGTCCTTGCCCAACCCTCGTCAAAGGGCGATATGAAGTCGAAACGGGCAGTAATGGATTTCCATTTCCATTGACCATCTACTTTGACGAACTCATCCTCGTATCGCCCCCGTACCCAGAGCGCGGTGCCTGACTTCCGGTCCGTGGCGGGACAGTCAAAATACCAGCTTCCCCTCGCCCCGTCCCCGGCGACCTCTACGATCGGATTCGAAACCATGTGGGAAGCATAGGAGAGGAATGAATGCGTGACTTCCTCGAAGAATCTTCTTACCTCTTCCTTCCCCTCATAGAATCCGTGGTCTCCGAAGTCCAGCCACGCATCCTCAACAAAGCATTCCACCAGTTGCTTCCATTTGGCGGGATTTCCGTAAGCCTCGTCCGCCAGGTAACAGTATCGTGCTTTCAACTGCTTGATCGCCTCAATGTCCTCCAGCCTCTCCATCCTTTCGATGAGTATTTCATCCATGGCGTCTCCAGTCCGGACTCATGTTGTTTTCCGGATCCTTGCCGTCGCGAACCCCATCCGGGTCAATGCCTCCTCCATCTCCACGAGTATGCCAGGATCTTCAATGGTTGCGGGCGCCTTCCAATCCTTGTTGTCCGCAATCCTCTGGATTGTACCGCGTAGAATCTTACCGGAACGGGTCTTTGGCAGACCTCTGATCACCGTCGCCTTCTTGAATGCCGCTACCGGCCCGATCCGCTCACGGACCATTCGGATCAGATCCCCGATGATTTCATCCTGGTCTCGTGTCACACCGGTTTTGAGCACCAATAGCCCGACGGGAATCTGACCTTTAAGTGAATCCTCCACGCCGATCACTGCACATTCGGCCACGTCGGGATGATCTGCAAGGATCTCCTCCATGGCGCCGGTGGACAGTCGATGCCCCGCTACGTTGATGATATCGTCGGTGCGTCCCATTACATAGAGATATGCATCCTCATCGATGAAGCCCGCATCGGCTGTCTTGTAGTATCCCGGGAACTCCCTGAGATAGGAGTCAACAAAGCCTTGGTCGTTGTTCCACAGTGTGACCAGCGAGCCGGGAGGCAGGGGTAGCTTGACCACAAGGGCTCCGATCTTTCCGGCCTCCAGGGAACGACAGGAAGAGTCCAGAACGCGCACATCCCAGCCAGGGACTGCCTTGGTGGGAGACCCATATTTCACCGGGAATTTCTGGAGTCCCAAACAGTTGGCCGCGATGGCCCAGCCGGTTTCGGTCTGCCACCAGTGATCGATCACCGGGACCTTCAAGTGCCTTTCCGACCACTGGATCGTATCCGGGTCACACCTCTCACCGGCAAGGAAAAGAGCCTCGAAATGGCTCAGGTCGTATTTCTTCACCAGTTCGCCTTGTGGGTCCTCGCGCTTGATGGCCCGGTACGCAGTCGGAGCGGTGAACATGGCCTTCACCTTGTGGTCCGAAATCACGCGCCAGAATACGCCGGCATCGGGCGTGCCCACCGGCTTGCCCTCAAACAGGAGGGTCGTACAGCCTTTCAACAAAGGGCCGTATACAATGTAGGAGTGGCCCACGACCCAGCCCACGTCCGAGGCGGTCCACCAGACCCCCCCTTCATCCATATTGTAGACCGCTTTCATGGTCCACTTCAGGGCGACCATATGACCGCCGTTGTCGCGCACGACCCCCTTGGGGGCTCCGGTCGTTCCGGATGTGTAGAGTATGTACAGGGGGTCAGTGGCGGCCACGGGTACACAGTCGTGGGCCCTGGCGTCCGCCATGGCCGCCGTCCAGTCGAGGTCTCGGCCCTGGACCAGGGCGGCCTTCTTCATCGGGCGTTGAAAGACGACGCACCGCTCCGGCTTGCTCCCCGCGATTTGGATCGCTTCGTCGAGCAGGGGCTTGTAAGGGACGATGCGCGAGGCCTCGATCCCGCAGGAGGCCGAAACGATTACCTTCGGCTTGGCATCGTTGATACGGGTTGCCAGTTCCCTGGCTGCGAATCCTCCGAATACTACTGAGTGGATCGCCCCAAGTCTTGCGCAGGCCAGCATGGCGACCACGGCTTCCGGGATCATCGGCATGTAGACGACCACCCGGTCCCCTTTGACAACACCGTGCGCTGCCAAGACCCCCGCGAACCGGGAGACTTCGTCTTTCAGCTCACTGTAGGTAGACCTGCGTACCGACCCGGTGACCGGGCTGTCGTAGATCAGGGCCACCCTGTCGCCGTTCCCGTTCTCAACGTGAAGGTCCAGGGCATTGTAGCACGTGTTTAGGCGCCCGCCCCTGAACCATCTATAGAAGGGCCTGTTGGAATCGTCCAGCACGCGATCCCACTTCTTGAACCAATAACAGTCTTCCGCGGCTGACTCCCAGAAGCCGACCGGATCTGCAAGGGAGGCTTCGTAGGCTTCGACATACGGGTCGGTCATACGGGTTCTCCGGTCCTCTCCCGTCGATTCCTTATCCTGTTACAAACGTAGCATCCTATTGGGCGCCCATCCCCGTTCGTGAGTCGAAAAGAAGCCGAAAGTGACCTTGATCGACTTCCACTTCCACAGCCCATGGACCTTTACGTAGTCTTCTTCATACATGGCCTGCGTCCATGTAGCCCTTTCCCCTGCTTCGGATTTGAGGACTCCCGGAGCCAGCACGAGCCATTGCCCTCTGGCTGCCTCTCCGTCCACCCGAATCATGGGATTGCAGACCATGTGTGCACCGAAAGAGAAGTTGCCCCCGACGACCTCTTTGAAGAAGGTGGTCAAGCCTTCCTTCCCCTTGAAAACCCCGAGGTCTCCGAAGTCCACCCACCCATCGTCGGTGAATTTCTCGACAAGCTCATCGAACTTCGTGTCATCCCCGGCAATCCCTGCGTCGGTCAGGTAGCAGTAGGAGTGCTTCAACTCCCGGATGGCCTCCACATCCTCCAGGCGGGCCATCCTCCTTTCCAGGTCCGATCCCATCTGTTGCCCCCTCCTTTGTTTCTGCTGCCCCCGCCTGGCCCCGACCCACGCCGGCCCCTTTCTGAACCCATTCCGAATGGACCTCGGCTTCCTGAAAAATCCTCTCCCATCCCTCACCGCCTCAGGGGCTGCACAATTGAACTGTGCCGCCACGTTTCGACGACCCGCCCCTACTTGCACCGCCGCTGAAACCCTCCCAAGGTGAAATCCTCCGCCTTTACTCTGGGGTCGTCCTGAAGCCAGACGAATTTGCCTTGGTTGTGCTGCAGGACCATCGTGGCCCGGTTGTTGATCTCATCCACGATCCGCCAGTAACCGATCAGACAGGCCCGGTAGGATTTGTCCGGGCTCTCCAAGACGAATTGGCTCATGTTGATCGTTTTCCAAAGCTGGCCGGATCGGTCGTAGATCTCCTTCCAGACACCTACGAACGTGTCCTTGTCCACATAAGTCACGGTCTTCCCGTAGTTGTAATAGGGGTTCTTGGAATGCCCTTCGACGATCCAGACGGGACGCTTCTTCCAAACCGACTTCAGATTCCACCAGGCCGCCCCCCCCCAGTCGGGCCTCTCGTTGCCAAAGACCGGATAGTCAGGCCCGTTGTCCTTCGCCTTCCAGGCCCCCTGTTCGTTCTTTTCGGCAACCGACACCTCCGTGGAGAGGAACTCGGAGAGCATCTCCTTCTCTCCGAGCAGCTTCCACTCAAACTCCGGGATCTTCCCATCGAAACCTGTCCAGTTGCCGTCGTCCCGGGCGAAATCGGAACCGAACAGGGAGTCCGAGCGTCCCGCCGGCGTCATCCTCCGCACCCGACGAATGGCGGGTATGTAGCCGAACAGCGTGTCGGGCTTGCTCGTCTTGTACCGCCAGGTCATCATGGCCGTGCCGGCCATGTCGTAAGGCTCTGTAACCACGATCAGGCTGATGTTCTGAAAGTCGTTCGGGTTGTCCAAGACAGCCGTTTTGGGATGCCCGTAGAACGGGAGTGCCCAGTACTGGATCTCGATGTGACGCTCGTACTTGTCATGCGTGAAAAGGGCGAGTCTCTGCCCCTGGGTGGTCATGGACCCATAGGCATCCCGCATGGTAAAGCCGTTGTGCAGGATCTTCTCCACTGCCTTGGGATCTTCCTTCTTGATTCCGTCCGGGGGATAGGGCAGCCCGATCACCACCTTCGCCAGCTGCCCTGTGCCGGTGTCTGCGATCTCGGAGTTTTCGTTCACGATGAACTTGCCCACGTTCTGCGCATACGACTCCAAAACCCACGGGGGCTGGTATTCGCCTGGCTCGAAATTCAGCGTGGCTATCTGGAGTGTGTAGTCTCCGTTCTTCACGCGCTCCATTGCGGAAGCGGGGATCAGCCCCTCGATCTCCTGCCAGTTCGACTTGTCAATCAGCCTCTCGAGTGTGGCGCCAGCCCACGCCCCTCCCGCGAAGGTAAGGAGCACCCACGCCATCAACAGCGTCATTCCCATGGACTTTCCAGCTTTCATGTCCTTTCCCTCCTTGCTTCAGTGAGCAACGGATATTGTTAGAACAGAACGCTAAGGGTCAAGGAAATCTGGTCCCGATCCCTCAGGAAACCAAGGCTCACGTCGTTCTCCCCTGCCACGAGCGCATACTGCAGGGTGAACCGCAACGGCTCGAAGATGTAGGTCACCTGGGGCAGGACCATGACCGCACCTCGGGGGTCCCATGCCAGGGCTACCTGAGGATTGAGCTTGCCGCTCAAATAGTTGGTGTAAGTAAAAAACGTGATCTTTTGTTCGTACTCGTCCAACTCCGCGAACTCCCCCGAGGGGAATTTGAAGGCAGCCAGGCGGATGGCGTCATCATAATCCAGGATGTACTCCCCAAAGTACTGGAGCGTGAAGTTATACATGGAGCGCTTGTTCAGGAACCGGATCCACACGTTCTTGTCCACGGCCACGGCAAACCGAAAGATGTCCTTTTCCGGGATCTCACCTGTGCCGGACAGGTTGACTTCAGGGATGAACACGGGCTCGTCCCAATGGTAGGCCAGTTCGAACCGCCAGATCGTCTCCGTGAACTGCTCGAAAAAGCTCAGAGATCCACCCGTGATCAGCACATCCGAGTAGATGAGTTCCTGCACCGGGCCTCCGGGGTCAATCACGAGGCGCGTGGCCGGGGTATCGAGAAACGTCTGGTAGTGAGCAAGCGAGAAGTTGTAGTTATCCCCGATCACGCCCTGGAGGCGCACGCCCCACCGGCTCCCCTTCATTCCGTCTTCCGGCTCGATGATCCGAAGAGGTAACGGTGCCGGGGGCAGCGGAAACGCGTAAGGCGTGCCCGGCGGAGACAGAGGGCTCACCTCCTGCTCGATGAAGCCCGGATTAAAGAAGCCCTCCAGCGCGACGGACTGGAGGAACCCGATGTTCCCGAATGTGTAGATTCCACGGGTGGCCCAGATCGGAAGCCGCCGGTCATCCAGATTCTCGAAGATGCCGCCCCAGGTGTTGTCCAGGGGGTTGATCCTGTCCAGCATGGGAAACAGGTCTGTCTCTCCCCAGGAGATGATCTGCTTGCCAACCCGCAGGAAGGCCGGTCCCGGCGCAACGTCCACGTACCCTTCCCAGAGATCGGCGTCCGTGTATATGTCCGCGTCCTCTGCGAGGTCCTTTGCATCCCTGTATTCCTCGGGGCCGTAGTCATAAACCCCTTCATAAAGGCCCCTGACTTTCAGACGATAGCTTACGCGGTTCGTCAGGGTATGCCTCCACTCCACGTAAGCCAGGTTCCGGTGCTGCAGCAGGGAGCCGGAATCCACCTGCGGGCTTGTGAAACCCTCCCTGTCCTGCGTACTGAAGGTGACTCGCGTCTGTGCGATCCCCGAAAGCTCCATCTCATCCTGGCCTCCGAGGGTGATCGCGGCCCAGCTTTTGCTGGCCAGAGCGGTGCAGAGGACTCCTGCCAGGGCTGCGAGGTACAACGATTTCGTTTTCATGCCCCCCTCCTGTTTGTGTGTGGACTGACAGGTCCGCCTTGCGGGCTCCTTTCCCTTGCAACCAGGGGGTGCCCAACCCTTGAACTACTTCTCACAGCTTGTGGGTACTGAATCCAGGCTTCAGGATCTGGACAAGGCTCGGGATGATCGTGAGCGCGGCAACCATGTTCAGCAACATGAGCAACCCCAGAAGCAACCCCATCTCCGCCTGAAACTTCAGATCCAGGAACACCCAAAAGATGACGCCTGCAACGAGCGTTGTTGCCGTGAAACTAATCGCCTTCCCTGTTGTCTCCAGGGCGATACGGTTTGAGGTTTCGTAGTCCCCGCATACCGCATACTCCTCCGCGATGCGGGAGAGCAGATAGATTCCGTAGTCGATGCCTATGCCCACCGCAATGGCGGCGACGGGGAGGGAATTCACGTTCAGGTCGATCCCCCTGAGCAGCATGAATGCCTCGGAGAGCACCTGCGAGATAGCCAAAGGCACGATGAGGACGATCCCGGCCTTGATTGAACGGAAGGTCCCTACGCAGAGCACGAACACCGCGGCGAACACCACAATCAACGACACCCAGTACGAGTACTCCACCTCCTCGTTGACAGCCGCCAGGATGCCAATCAGGCCTCCAGCCAACCGAAACCGCACCTTGTCGGAGGGATGGTCCTCGATGAATTGCCTCGCCTTGGCAAGAGTCTCGCGGATCAAGTCACTGTCATAGTCCTTGTAGTAGCAGGTGATCGTGGCGTTGTTCCAATCGTAGTCTACGTACTGATCCATTTCCCCGGGGGCGGCACTGTTCCGGATGAGATGGCCTATCTGTCCAAGGTCCCGGGGGTTTCTCGGAAGAAGGTGCCATTTCGGATGTGCCTCGTGAAACATTCTATAAATGCTCTTGATCATGTTCGTGAAGGTGAGCGTTCCCCCTGCTCCCCCCTCGTTCTCCATGTACCGCTGGAAATCCTCCATCATCCGCAAGGTCTGGTAGTTTTTGACCGCCCCCTTCTCCTTCCCCTCTGCGATGATCACCATCTGGGTGGCGCCAACGAAATGCTCGTTGAAGAACCGGAAGGCCCGGTTGTAGGGGTGGTCTGCGAAGAGGATGGAGACGCCGGCCTCGGTATCCCCGACCTTGAGCCGGCTTGCCAGGGTGCCGCAGACGACGAGGATGAGTACCACCGAGGCCAGAACGGCCCACCTACCCTTTCCCTCTGAGGGTATGAGAAGCATAGCTGCGATGCGGGTGTAGACTTTTCCCCTGGACTCCCGCTCGAGGAGGCCTCTTCTGGGGGGCTGGACCAGGGAGAGAAGAAGAGGGCTCAAGGTGGGAACGGTAACCACGATGGTCAGGATCCAGAAGGAGGCAAAGAATCCGAGGTGCCGCATGAGCGGAATGGTCGCCACCGAGATCAGCAAGACCCCGATCGCATCCGTGACGATCGAGAGTGTGGCGGGAGTGAACAATTCCCCATATCCCCGGATGATCGCCTCTTTCTTGTTCTCCAGGCGAAGGTACTCTTCGTGGTATCTGGCCATACACTGGACGGAGTGGCTGATCGTACGGGCCGTAATCACGAGCGGCACGACCAGGATGAGCGGATCCAAGGAGTATCCGAGCAGCCTCGCGAACCCCAGGCCCCAGAGCGCACTGAGTCCGGCGGAGAGACAGGGGAAGAGGACCCCCTGCCAGTTGCGGAAGTAATAGAAGAGGAGCAAAGCCAGCACCACCGCCGTGATCCCCAGCACCCAGTAGACTTGCGGGGCGAGATGGTAGACGTAGCTGTAAAGCGCCGGGTACCCCGTGAAATAGATGTTGTGCCTCCCGTCCTCTTCTCGTTCCCGGATCTGCTGGAGTCGTTCGTGAAGCTTCAGCGGGTCGACCCCTTCTTCCCAGAAGCCTGCATAGATGGCCGCCGTCTTGTCGTTCGGGGAGACGTAGAACCCTCGAACGCCGGAATTCTTGTAGATCGCCTCCCTGAACCGACGCATTCCCCCCTCGTCTCGGGAGACGCCCGGGCCGAGCAGAGGCTGAATCGCTATGCCCCAGCTCGTCACCTTGACATCCTTGAGTTTCGGGTGAGTGATCGAGGCGAGCTGCATCGGATTGCAGCCGCGGATGGTGAGCATCTCTCGCGTGATCCGGCTGACCTTGTCTATGGTGTCCCAGTTGTAGATGTCCCCTTCCTTCACCTCGACCGCACAGATCAACACGTTTGCGCTGCCGAACATGTGTCGGTATTCGTTGTAGAGTTGTATGTAGGGATGCTTGGGTGGATAAAACGAGATGAAGTCGGTGGCAATACGGAGTTGAGACACTTGGTAGCCGAAGAAGGTCGAACCAAGGGCGATAGCCGCCAGGAAGACCAGCCTGTGCTTCAGGATGAACGCTATGTATCTCTCGAGTATTTTTCGCCGCTTCGGTTCCTGCATACTTTTCCTCACTGGAAGAAGGAGGTGCCCCGCCTGTCCCAGAGAATCGATGGTCTTCCGGTTGTACCGACGGCTTGCCAACTCCTCCCTCTGTCGGTGGAACGTATGAGGGAGCCCGCCTCTCCGACCCCCCACCCTTCCCCCCCACGAAGCGTGACCCCATAGATGGAATTGGTGGAGTCTGTTTGAGCCATGTGCCAGGTTTGCCCTTGGTCGACGGAATATACGACGTTGCCGTCCAGGCCCGCCGCGACGATCGTGTCGCCATCGATCGAGAGACAGAACAGGGACTGCTCGGTCACGCTGGGAACGGCCGTCCACACCTTCCCGCCGTCCTGGGTCCGGAAGATGTTCCCGAACTCCCCCACCATCCAGCCCTGCAGGCTGTCGATCATCCGCACCCCGTAAAGGATAATGTCGTCCTCCAGGGCAAGGGCCTCCCAGGTCCGGCCCCCGTCCTGGGTCCTTGCCACGGTTCCCCAGTCCCCTACGGCACACCCGTGAAGGACATCCCCGAAGTCAAGGCTGAAGAGGTGATTGTCTGTATGGCTCTGCTGAATCGACCAGGTTCTCCCACCATCTTCACTATGCAGGATGGTTCCGGCCTCCCCTGAGATCCAGCCGTTTCTTCCGTCCGGGAAGCTCACGGAAAACAGGGCGTCCTGCACGGGGCTCGGAACCTCGACCCAAAGCTCTCCGGTCTCCTCCGACCTCCGGTAAATCCTCCCCCGCTCGCCCACGATGATGCACTCGGGTTTCGAATTCCGCCGGATGACCGAGTCGAAGATCATGTCCCGGATCTCTTCGCTCTTTAACTTCTTCATCCCATCCCCGGCATTCCCCGGGAGCACGGAGAGACCGACAACGAAGGCAGAGAAACCGGCTATGGCAAGCATGTTCAGCAAACCCCGGCCGGCCCTATATGCCGCAGCCCGTGTTCCCCTCATCTCGAAAGGCCTCCTATTCCTCGGACCGTCGGTTCTCCGCTTGCGAACCCCGAAACCGTCAACTCGTCTCGTACGTCTTTTCGAATAGCTGGGTCTTCTTCACTGCACGCTCCAGCGTGTGAGGCTTGACCCAGGTGATGGCAGGTCGTACCTTGTGCAGAGAGTGCATCTTCTGAAGAATCTCTGCTTCGAGCGCAGGCAATTCGCGCTCTGCGATCCCCTCTCCGCATTCCACCTTGATCTTCAGAGGGGGCACCACGCGCGGCGGCGGTGCCTCAAGCACGATTCGGAAGGCACCGGTCACCCGCGGGACGAATTCGTTGATCACGCCCTGGATCGCCGCGGGGTAGACCGGAACACCCTTCACCTTGAGCATGTCATCGGCCCGGCCAACGATCTTGTATCGAAAACCGCTTCGTCCGCACGGGCAGGGGTCTGTGAAGACCTGGTGGATGTCGTTGATCGTAAAACGCAGGTTTGCAAAAAAGATTGTTGCCTCGGGCTCGAGGGGTGTGAACACGGCAAGGCCCGTTGCACCATGCTCCATGGGCACCGGTTCATGGGTCCCAGGGTCCACCAGCTCGTAGTGGCAGTGGTCGTCCGCAATCCAGTGCATGCCCTGATACTCGGGATGGTTGCAGGAGACCCCATAGCCGGCACCGAGATCATAGACTTCCGCCCCGTACTCGCTCTCCAACCGACTTCGAACCTCGGGTATACCCGCCCCCGGCTCTGCCCCGAGGAGGAGTGTCTTCAGATTGAGCCTTCGCACCGGCTCTCCCAGGACCTCCAGCGCCCGCTCGATCAGGTGCAGTGCCAAAGAAGGAGTGCAGCTCAGAATGTTGGCTCTGAAGAGCCTCATGAGGCCGAGCATGCGTTCCGTCCCCACCTCCGCCCCGATGGGTAGGATGGTCAGACCCTTGATCTTCTTGAACCAATACAGGTGAGGCGTCCCGGCGGCATGCATGCTGAGCCCGAAGCCGACGGCGAGCCGGTCCCCGGGCCCAAAGCCCAGGCGCCAGCCGATCCTTCCGAATATTTCCCCCATCGCTTCAGCACTCTTGTGAAACACGGGATACGGCGTGGGAATCCCGGTGGTTCCGGAGGTGGTGGTCAGCAGATGCAGGTCCTTCAGACGCTCGTCCCCAAAAAGAAACCGGTAGGCCTCGAACATGTCATTGCCTGTTTCGCTGAAGACGTCGCGGTAATCAGCCTGTCCGACGATCGGAATCGCTCTTGCGAGATCCTCGAAGGAGCGGATGTCTTCAGGCCGGACGCCGGCCCTGTCCATCCGCCTCCTGTCGAACGGAACGTGGTCGAAAAAGAACCGAAGGGCGGGCTTAAGCTTCCTCTCCTGGATCTCTCGCATCTCAGGCGTGTTCAACAGGGGTTCGATGTCCATGTTGAAGTACTCTGGTCTCTGCCCGGCCATGGCCTCTCCCTGCTACCGCCGATCGAAAGGGTTTCCAGTGTCCTGCGAGCTCACCAAATACGGTGACCTCGTCCCATTTTCCTTTAGGACTTGTCTTCGGACGGCTCATGCCAATACAACTGATTCATGCCGATACGATCCTTGAACTCTTGTGGAACCTTCGACGGGTCCTTGTAAAAATGAAGAATGCAAGGCTCACCCGGCTTTTTCTTGCGCTTGGCGATTACGATGTTCTGGGCCTTGTCCCCGCTCAGCATGTTGGACCAGATCTCCACCCAGGTGCAGTGGGAACAGTAGACGGGTACATTCTCTTCGCCCCATGTGTGAGGCCCGGCCTTCTTCATTCGGGCGAATCCGAACAGGCCGTCGTACATGCCCTGGTCGATCAGGAAACCCCCGCTTCCGCAATGGCCAAAGGTCACGACGAACTTGTCGTCTTCCTCTTCGATCTTCAACCCTGGAATCATTCGGTGATGCCGCAGGATGCCATCCACCCACATCTCCATATACGCCTTCATCCCCACTTCCCTCCTGGCCTTTTCGAGACCCAGCATGGGAAGGAAGTAGCTTTCCTTCAGGGCCTCCTTTGCGGCGTCTTCACCGTATCTGTTCACTATGTGGGTCAGTAGAGACGTCACCCAGTACACGTAGTGATCATGGATCCAGTTCTTGGTCTCCTCGCTTCTCTTCAGCCACCCTTTGGCTTTTTCAATATCGCCTCCGTCGAGGGCCTCCAAAGCCAGGTCGATATGGGTCTTGGTGAATTCCCTGAGTTCCTCGTCCGTGAATAGCCGTTTTACTTTTTCCATGATTCGTCTCCTTTCCTGGTATCCCAGATCTCGCGCCGGATCCCCTGACTTGGCAGAGATTTCCATATCCTTGAACCCTGGCATTGAAGCAGGCACTCTATCAAAGATCGTGCCCGTGGCGGCTCGACTCGGGAGTCATGACAATAAATTATTGATTAGATTGGATAAATTCGTTACTTTTGGGCTGGGAAGAACAGGGGGAGCAAGGGGTTAAACCGATGGGGATGAACCGCATTCGGTAATTTTCACGAAATACAGTCAAACACGTCCTGCTGAAGCCTCATCCGACCCTCCACGGCTGGCGGATGCCGAGCTTCTGCATCCGTCCCCTCAAAGTGTTCGGATGAAGGCCGAGCAGATTCGCGGCACCATTCTTCCCGCTTATTCTCCAATGGGTTTCCTGGAGGGTCTCAACAATGTAGTCCCGCTCGATGTCTGCAAGGGTCCCTTTGTCGGTCCGTCTCAGACCCGTTGACCGGGCCGTCGTCAGTGCATCGACGACCCGCAACACCTCTCCGCGGGCGTTGATTACCCCTCTTTCAATGACGTTCGACAGCTCCCTGACATTTCCCGGCCATTGGTATTGCTCCAAGGCCTTGAGCTCCTTTGTCGGTATGCGGGTTATCTGCTTTCCCATCTTCTTGGCGGCCTTCCTGACAAACCAGTTGACCAGCAGAGGGATGTCCTCCCTGCGCTCCCGGAGTGGCGGTACCGTGATGGGGAAGACGTTCAGCCGGTACCACAAATCCTCCCGAAAGCGCCCGCTCCGAACCTCTTCAACGAGATCCCGGTTGGTTGCCGCGACGATCCGGACGTTCGCCCGGATCGTTTTCGTACTGCCCAGCCGCTCGAATTCACCCTCCTGGATCGCCCGCAGCAGCTTGGCCTGCACTCCCAGGGGCAGCTCGCCGATCTCATCCAGGAACAGCGTCCCCCCGTCCGCAATCTCGAAGCGCCCTACGTGCCGTGCGTGAGCTCCGCTGAACGCACCCTTCTCGTGGCCGAACAGCTCACTTTCGATCAGGTTGGATGGAAGGACGGCGCAGTCCACCTTCACCAGGGGACGGTTGTTTCGCAGGCTCGCGTCATGGATGGCCCTTGCAATCACCTCCTTCCCCGTGCCCGTCTCCCCCATGATGATCACCGTAGCATCGGTGGGGGCGACGTGCTCGACCTTTTGCAGCACCCGCTGGAGCGCGCGACTCTGCCCGATCACATCCTCGTAGTCGTGCTCGAGCCGGATCTCTTCGCGAAGGTAGTCGCGTTCCGCCTCGATCTGGTCCTTGAGCTGATTGATTTTGGAGAAAGCCTCCTTCAATTCCTCGTCAGCCCGCTTGCGCAAGAGCGCATTCGCGATCATTTCCGCGCACAGCATGAGCCGCTTGATCAGGTCCTCGGGCCAGGCTAGCCTGGCGTGGACGGTGCTGAAGGCGAGGGACCCGAGCGCTCTTCCCCCAACAACCAGCGGGAGCAGAATGATCGATTGTACACCGTAACTGATCATGCTCTCCCGGTCCCGTCCTGCCTCGTCGGGCAGATCCCCCGGGTCTCGAACGAGCAGCAACTCCCTTCCGACCACCTTCGAGGTGATCCAGGGCCAGTCTATCTCAGGGTCCGCTGAACGTACCGGTGCGATCCCCTCGATGCCCCAAGAATGAGAGATCACAACGCTCTTTCCGTCCTCCCCGAACTGAAGCAGCCCCCCTCTGGCAGCGCCCAGGAGCTGCCCGACCTTTTTCGTTCCTTCGGTAATGCGATTGTCTATCTCCTCCGCCGGTAGATTGACAAATGTTGCCGAAAGTTCCGAAAGAAGCGTCTCGAACCTGAGGCGCTCCTGGAGGGAGAGTTCCATCTCCTTCTCGTGTGTGATGTCAACGAAGAGAAACAGCCTGGATCCCTGTGTTCCCTCTTTTGTTCGGATCTCCCGCACGCGCATCCTAGCGGGGAACGGCTCGCCCCCCCTCTTTCGGCACCGAACCTCAACCCCGGCATCGTCCTTGGTCACGGCCGGAATGCCTCTCTCCTTGTCCCGGCCATCGAACAGACACGACAGATTCTCCCAGAGAAGTTCGCCCTTCGTGTAGCCAAAGGTCTGCGTCACCGTGTTGTTGACCAACACAATGAACCCCTCTGCATTGGTGGCGACCACGGCATTCGGGGATGAATCCAGGATGTCCCTCATGAATTGGGAAGACTCGGTGAGCTGGCTCATCGCCCCTGCCCTGGCAAACTCGCTCCGGTGGATCTCTTCAGAGATATCGTGAAGCAGCAGAAATCCCTTGCCCGAGGAAAGGGGTACGCCCTTTGCTATGCCGGAGATCCGGATGTCGTAGAACTGGGGCAGGACGTTGCTGAAGACCGCCGTGAAGGGTGTTCCCTTGTTCAACATCTCCCAGTACTTCCCCTGGTAGTAGTCCTCTTCGATGAGCCTCTTCCACGTTTCATGGAACTTGGCCCCAAGTACCGATTCTCGCCGCTTCTTGGATATCCTCTCCTGATGGCGATTCATCATGATCACCTTGCCCTCGTTGTCGAGAACCATCAGGCCGCAGGGCGCACTCTCGAAGACATCCTCCAAGAGCACGAGACTCTCTAGCCACTCACCTGCCGACTTCTCCATGCTCTCAACCTTTCATGTGGCATGCAGGGTACTCTCACCTTCTCCCCGCCCGTCGTTATCTTCCCGGCCCTCCCCGGCTTCGGAGCTTGTCCAGTATCTCAGAGTCGATCCAATACACGTATATCATATCTGCACCGTAGGCCTTTCCTCAACGCCCCTATCGCATTTCTGCGTAATCCGGTGAAGTTGTCCGGGTAATCCGGAGGAAGGTGCCCACCTGATCCGGTGGAAGTTGTCCAGGAGTCGGAGCGAAGCGACGCCAGGGTTTTCATCATCATTCAAGTGGACATCTTCAGTCAAGTTTGGCCTTCGTTTTCCTGACCGACTCGCCTTTCAACTCGATTCTGTGGGCGTTGTGCACGATGCGGTCGAGGATGGCATCTGCGATCGTGGGGTTTCCGATCACGTCGTGCCACTGGGAGACCGGGAACTGGCTGGTCACGATCGTGGAGGACAGATTGTGCCGATCCTCGAGGATCTCCAGCAGGTCCCGTCGTTCCGTGTCCTGTAAGGCGGTCAGTCCCCAATCGTCCAGGATGAGCACCTTGAAGCGGGCGAGTTGCTGCAACCGCTTTCCATAGGAGCCATCCGCCCGGGCCAGGGCCATCTCCTGCAGAAGCCGCGGCAGTCGGCAGTAGAGGGCCGAGTGACCGTCCCGGCAGGCCTTCTGTGCCAAGGCGCAGGCCAGGAAGCTCTTTCCGCTCCCGGTGGGACCGGTGATGATCACGTTCTGCAGCTTTTCCACCCAATCGGTGTTCGTCAACCGCAAGAGGAGGGATTTGTTCAGCTTCCGTGGAACCTGGTAATCGACCTTCTCCACACAGGCCTCTGGGATCCGCAGCTTGGCTCGGCCCAGGCGGTAGGCGAGCTTGCGGTTTTCCCGGTAGATCCATTCCTGGTCCACCAGGAGCCCGAAGCGGAAGCCCTGTTCCGGATGCTTCCGCGAGGCCATCACCTTGCCCATCAGGGCCTCGGTGGCCGGGCCGGTCTTGCGGCCCCAGGCGAGGATCCGCTCCGGGGTCCACTCGAGATACCTCTTGTGGGAGGAAGGCCGGTGGGCTTCTTGGGTCTGATGTTTTCCCTTCTGGTAGATCCGAGCATGACTGGCTACGCGACGCCCCTCGTACCAGATCTCCACCGTAGCGGCGGTCAGCCGCACATCGAGCACCTTGTGGATCAGGCCGTAGGGAACCGAGTAGTAGCTGCGGGCAGCCTCGAGGTGGTAGTCGATGTTCACCCTGGCCTTGATCCATTCCCCGTATTCGTATCGCGCCAGCGGTAGGGGGCGCATGGCAGGCCGGTCGACCTGCTCGAAGAGTTCACGGCGGCAGACGTCGAGCTTCTGGAACTGCTTCCCGTTGAGTTTTTTCAGGACCTCGCGGATTGCCGCATTCAGTTCCGCCAGGCTGAAGAAGATCTGGTCCCGCAAGGCGCCCAGGATCATCCGCTCGGCCATCAAGACGGCATTTTCCACTTTGGCCTTGGCAAAAAGCGCGCATTGCAGACAGTGGCAATGGAGGGGCACAAGTTTTCACTGTCACGCATCCCTTTCATCCATTACGAGGGCAGAGCTTCGAACTCCTTGCGGTACGCAATAACTGGGGTGGGGATCGCGTTTCCTATCTGGGCATGGATGGCCGTCTACGTACGCTGCCGATCGAGTGGACGGACGTTTTTCAGACAGATCTGGTAGTCACGCTTGGCGCTGGCCGCGCCTTCTTCCGTACCGATTTACTGCGGCAACTTCGTCGGCTCGTTGACGAACAAGTGGCTCGGGAGGTTGCGAGATGATGTTAGGCAAATTACGTCCACAATGTCTTTTAAAATTTGTGTATGGACCCGTCTTCTACGACAGGCAACGGGGATCTAGCAGATCACAAATGTATTATTTATATCATACTTGCGCGTATTCATATCATTTTTGGCTTGCCTTTGGTCTTCCGATGGGATATAATTTACAATACACACATGCAAACATCTCTTTCGGAGGGCCGGATGGCAACAGATTCTCGTCACCGGAGGCGTCAACAGGCCTTGAGCGCACAGGGTGCCACGCACCCGCATCCCGAGGCAGTGAGCGACTCCCTTTTCCGAGACAGCGCCTTCTTCGATCCGAACGACCTGGTCCAGGTCAAGTACGAGATGCTGCGCAGCGTCCAGAAGGAGGGGCGTGCAGTGGTGGAGGCGGCCAAAGCCTTCGGCCTGTCCCGTCCGGTCTTCTATGTCACCCAAGAGCTGTTCAATCGCGAGGGCTTGCCGGGGCTGCTACCGCGCAAACGCGGGCCAAGACGCCCACACAAACTGAACAACGAAACGCTGGCCGTTCTGGCCCAGGCCATCCAGGAGGCCGGACGGATGCTCACGGGGGAGGAACTGGCGGCGATTCTGATGCAACGCTGCGGCGTCAAGGCCCACCCGCGCAGTATTTTGCGGCGACTCCTTCCCTATCTGCAGCAGGAGGAAAAAAAACGCCCATGATCGACAGGGCCACCTTGCCGGATGCCCGGCAGTACGCGGTACAATACGAACTGCTTCGTTCTCAGGTTATCGGCACGGCAGTAGGCGTGTCCCGGGAGAATACGGGAGGCCAGGCGCGCGGCATCGGTCTTGCCCTGCTCCTGAGCCAGGGCATGCCCGGATGGCTCAAGGCCGTGGAATCTGTGTTCCGCGGGTCTTCTGGGTCACGAACGGTTGGTTGTGCGGCCACCAAAAGGCAGGAGGATTCTACGGGATGCGCTGCACCGGTATGGCTTTCGTGCGTGCAGCGACATGAAGTCACCACCCTTTTGGCCAGTCTGGTTCTCTCCACTCGACCTCTTGCCCGTCAATCCCTGAGGGAGGAATATCGCTCATGGTAATGAGCAGCGAAGCGCACCAGAAGATAACGACCGCGCACCTGTCGCGTATGGCATATCTATACGTTCGCCAGTCAACGTTGCGGCAGGTGATGGAAAACACGGAGAGTACGAACCGCCAGTACGCGCTGCGGGAGCGCGCAGTCGCTTTGGGTTGGCCGCTCGATCGTATCGTCGTCATCGACAGCGACCTCGGGCAGTCGGGAGCCAGTGCGGCGGACCGCGAGGGTTTCCAGCGCCTGGTCACGGAAGTCAGCCTCGGCCGCGTCGGAATTGTGCTGGGGCTTGAGGTTTCGCGTCTGGCGCGCAACTCTACCGATTGGCACCGGTTGCTCGAGCTGTGCGCGCTCGCTGACACGCTCATCCTCGACGAGGATGGACTGTACGATCCCGCGCACTTTAACGATCGCCTGCTTCTGGGCCTGAAGGGTACGATGAGCGAAGCGGAACTGCATGTGCTCAAGGCACGATTGCGGGGTGGCATTCTGAACCGTGCTCGGCGCGGGGAACTCAAGCAGATGGTGCCCGTTGGTTTTGTGCACGATTCGCAAGACCGTGTCGTCTTGGATCCGGACGCGCAAGTCCAAGCCTCGGTACGTCTGTTTTTCGAGACGTTCCAGCGGACGGGATCCTGTCTGGCGGTGGTCAAGGAGTTCCATGCCAAGGGTCTCCTGTTCCCGCGTCGATTGCGCACCGGTGTGCACAAAGCGGAGCTCGTCTGGGCCGAGTTGCTCCACTGTCGTGCCCGGCAGATCATACACAACCCGCGCTATGCGGGTGCCTTCGTATTCGGTCGTACCAAACAGCGTCGTTTGCCGAATGGCAAGGTTTCCTCACGTCTGGTGCCAAGTGAGGAGTGGATCCTCCTGCGCGACATGCATCCGGGCTACATTACATGGGAGCAGTACCAGTCGAACCTCCAGCGCGTGAAAGGCAATGCTCTGGCCTGGAGCGGGGAGCGGCGCCGCGGACCGGCTCGAGAAGGCACCGCACTGCTGCAGGGACTCGTCATCTGCGGAACGTGTGGCGAACGCATGTCGGTCCGCTACCACTCGCACCGCAATCAAAGCATACCGACTTATTGGTGCGGTCGACGCCCCTTGATGCGGGGCGAAAACGGCCTGTGTCAAACCGTGCACGGCGCTGCGCTCGATGCGGCAATCGGTGATCTCGTGGTAGAGACGATGTCGCCTATGGCCATCGAAGTCGCGCTTACCGTCCAGCAAGAGCTGGTGAACCGCCACGAAGAAGCGGACCGTTTGCGACGCCAACACGTAGAGCGCGCGCGTTACGAAGCGGATCTTGCACAACGTCGTTTCCTCAAGGTCGACCCTGACAATCGCCTGGTGGCCGATGTGCTCGAAGCAGGCTGGAACGACAAGCTGCGTGCGCTTGCCGCTGCCCAGGAAACGTACGAGAAGACAACGGCCGCGGATGAGAGTGTTGTGAGCGAAGCCGAACGTGCGGAACTGATGGCCCTTTCCGTCGACTTCCCGCGCCTCTGGCGCGATCCGCGCACAGGAATGAAGGAGAAAAAGCGAATGCTGCGGTTGCTGATCGAGGACGTCACCCTCACCAAGGGCGATGCGCTACATGTTGACGTCCGCTTTGTGGGCGGCGCGACGTGCTCCCTGGATCTTCCGCTGCCGAAGTCGTGTGTGCAGCTGCGTACGACTGATGCCGAGGTCGTCAAAGAGATCGACCAGCTCATCGACACCTATACCGATGGGGAAATCGCCGACGTACTCAATGAGCGTGGCGTACGGACCGTCGTGACAACTCCCTGGACGCCCGCGCGTATCGGCCGGCTGCGCACGATCTATCGCCTGACTGATCGACGCACACGCCTGCTCGCCCAGGGGCTTCTCACCCCGCAAGATGTGGCCGTCCGTTATGGCGTAGCGCTATCCACGGTACACCTGTGGCGGCGCCGTGGTCTGCTTCGTGCGCATCCAGTCAACGATCGCGGTGACTATCTCTACGAAGTCCCGCCAGATGACTTGCCGGCCAAATATGCTCATAAGCGTGAATACCAGGTCGTGCCGGCAACTTCACCAGCAAATACCTCACGAGGTGCAGTATGAGTCTAAGTACACTTTGTCATAAATACGGTGACGTATAATGATTGCACAATTCATTAA
>CAYLMK010000046.1:0-19918 GCA_964384945.1 uncultured Thermodesulfobacteriota bacterium
TTTATTTTCAGGTACTTAGGAAACCAATACCCCCCGAATAGCGAAAGTCGGGCTATTCGCGGTATTCCTGCAGGTCCTGCTCATTCACCGGATCCTTCGACGGCGCGTGTCTTCGAAGGATCCGGTCGGTCTCGATCAGGCCTTCCTCCGACAGGCCGGAGGCATACGGGCTCTCCATGCCCAGCCAGGCCCGGACGGTCCGGTTCGCCTCCTGGAGCCTGGGATAGCGCGCCAGGAGCCCCGGAAAGGTGTCCGCAAAGATGAAGGCCATCACGACAGTCGCCATGAGGATGAAGATGAGCACATACCGCATGCCTCGATCCTCCCCTTTCCTCCGTCGGCACACACCCGGCCGTCCTGCGTGCGAGGACTATACCAGATTCGCCTTTCCATGAAAAGAAAAAGGCATCCGCCTTGATTTCCTCCGGCTTCCTATCTACCCTGATGCATGACCCGAAAAGGAGGCGCCGCAAGATGAAGGAAGGCCTCTGGTGCGCCCTGCTCCTGCTCAATCTTTTTTCGCCTCTTTCCGTTCAGATCGTCGAGCCGGATGGACCGGAAAGGCCCGCCGCCGCGGATTCCCTGTCTGAGTACTTTGAGCCGGGCATGATGGAAGCGAGCGAGCCCCTGCCGGTCAAGCAGATCATCGGGCTGGTCATCGCCGGGCTCGCCTCGGTCATCATTCTTCTGTTCGTGTTCTCCTTTCTCATGGGCCCCGGCGAACAGATCCGGGAGAAGATGTCGGAGGCGAGCGACCCGTTCTTCACGATCGTGGCGATCCTGCTGATCGTGCTTTTCCTTGCCATGCTCCAGACATACTACGGCGAGCTGCTTGCCTGGCTGAAGACGACCGTATCTTCCGGGTGAACGACGGCCTTGCTCCTCGAAATCCATTCTCACACGCGCGAACATTCCGAGTGCAGCCGGGTGGCCGCGGTGAACCTGGCGCGGGAGGTCCGGGACAAGGGGCTTCAGGGACTCGTGCTCACGGACCATCATCATGTGTGGACGCCCGAGGCCCTGGCCAGGCTCCGCAAGGAGGCCAGGCTCGAGGATTTCTTCGTCCTGCTCTCCGGCCAGGAAGTGACCACCGCAGACAGCGGGGACGTGCTGGTCTTCGGACCGACCGAGACCCTTCCGAGACACAGCAGCCTCTCGGATATCTTGCGAAGGCATCCGGAGGCGGCCGTTGTCTGGGCCCACCCCTACCGCAACGGGACCAGACCGGACGCCCGCCTTCTTGCTCCCTCCGGCCCTTTTCACGGGATCGAGATTTTTTCCTCGAACCACACCGTCCGCGACAACATCCAGGGCCTGCAGGACTGGCACCGGCACAAGTTCACCGCCCTTGCGGGAACGGATACGCACGGAGAGGGATATGCAGGCACCTACCCCACGCATTTCGACCATTGGGTCGAGACCCTTGCGGATCTCGTGACCGAGATCCGCAGCGGACGGTGTCGCCCCTTCTTCAAGGAGATCCCCAGGACGGGAGCGAACCTGCAAGTCACCGAGATCGTGATCGGCACCAAGGGCAGGCAGGAGACCCGGGAGCGATGGATCATCAAGAGGCTGCACAGCCGGTCCAAGTGGGAGAAGGCCCGCCACGCCTACCGTGTCATGGAAGAGGTCTTCCGCCACGGCTTCGACCGGGGGAGGTACCGGGTGCCGCAGCCTCTCGACCTGGACCCGGTCACCCAGACCGTGATCGAGGTCGGCCAGCGGGGCAGGAGCCTCTACGACATGCTCCTGGCCGTCCCGCCCGAGGAGGGGCGCTGCCTGATCGAGGACGTGGCCGCATGGCTCGCCCGCTTTCACGCCGTGCCGATGACCCTCTCGCTCCCTGCCTGCGAGCCGTTCGAGCGCTCGGAGGAGCGCAGGATGCAGAATTACCTGAGGCGCTTCGTGCAATCCGGCAATCCCCACACACGCAAGGCCGAGTCCCTGGTGGAGACGATTCTGGCTGCGGAGAAGGGGCTCGCCGACCGGGGGCAAGAGGCTTTCGTGCTCGGGCACGGCGATTTCCACCCGAAGAACGTCCTGGTCGGACAAGACCAGACCGCGGACCGCTCCTCGCTGTTCGTTTCCGCCATCGACTTCGAGAACGCGCAGCCCTATCCGCGGGCCTATGACGTGGGCACGTTCCTTGCCCAGTTCCGAAATCAGTTCGACGGGTCCGGAATCCTGAAGGAATACGGGGAGGAGGCCTTTCTCGAGCCCTATCGGCAGAGAGCCGCTTCTCTCTCGCCCGATTTCCTCCGGCAGGTGGAACTCTTCAAGGCCCGAACCAACCTGAGCATCGCATCCTACCTGATCAAGGTCGGCATGGGAGACAGCCCGGACCTCTGGCGGGTCCTCGTCGAGGCCGATCGGTCCGTGGCTCTGTATTGCTCCTGAATGGCAGGGGAGAGCCGGCAGCCTCCGCCGCCGGTGATTCCCGGGGGAATCCGCCACCCATCATGCGAGATCATAACGTCTCTGTGCGCAGGAAGGAAGTGCCGGGAATGCAGGATCGATCCTCCTCCTGCGATGAGCTTCGGCAGGAATGCGGGGCAAGGCTGTTTTCCCCTTGTTCCCACTTTCGAGGTTCTTCAGGAAGACCTTGCCGACCTCGAAGCGTTCGCCGTCTCTGTGGCCGAGCCGACCGAGGAGGCCTGCCCCCGGCTTCGATCACCTCTCGATCTGAGGCCCGCCCGCCCCGGGGCGGAACCAGGTCACCGGGCGGTACTCCCGGGCAACCATCCCCTTCTGCCTGAACTTGGGGAACCCGAGCGCGATCGAGGTCGCGATGCGCCAGGGGGGCTCGATGCCCAGCCTGGCCTTGAGTTCCGGGATGTTCTCCACCATGGACCCGAACCCGGACCAGCAGAAGCCCAATCCAAGGGCATGGGCGGCCAGGTTCATGTTCTGTCCGCAGATTCCGGCCTGCAGGTCCGGGGCCGCGGCCTTGTCGTTCGTGGCCAGAAAGATGACGACCGGCGCGTTCAGGTAGACCGGGAGCTCCTTGCGGGAGACGCACCGGACGCCTCCCTGGACACGGGGATCGAAGATACCGGCCGGGGTGGGCTCGCCGAGCATCTGCACCATGCCCATCACCATGGCATCGTTGTGATAGGCCGAGTGCATCACGTTCACCACCCCGTAGCAGGCCTCCTCGAGCTCGCGGATGAAGGCCTTGTCCGTCACCACCACGAACTTCCAGGGCTGGTGGTTGCCCGCGCTGGGGGCGAACCGGCCCGCCTCGAGCACGCGCCGGATCAGAGGCTCCGGCACGGGGTCGTCCTTGAAGTTCCGGACGCTCCTTCGCTCGAGCACGGTCCGCTCGACCTCGGTCCATTGCGCCGGCTTGCCCTCGGCGTCGAGCGGCTCCAGGGGCGGCTTGAAGGGATGGTACCCGTAATCGAAGAAGCCTTCGTCCACCCGGTAGGTCTCCACGACCGAAATCGCGTCCACCGGGCAGGCCACCATGCAGTTGAAGCAGGAGAAGCAGGCATATTCCTTCTTCATCCTTGGGTGGTCGTTCTCGTCCATCTCCCAGCACTTGAACGGGCAGTTCTGAAGGCACAGCCCGCAGGAGGTGCACTTCCCCGGGTCGGCCCGCATCACGCCCATGCGCACGCCCGTCGGGCGCAACATCGGTTTGAGATCTTCGAAGGTCGCGCCGAGGGCCGCGCCGGCCCCGGCGGCCGCCTGCTGTGATCCCTCTTTGACATCCAGGGTAAGCTTGCCTTTCGCGATCCGCTCGGCCCCGTCCAGGGCAAGGGTTTCGTTGGTGCCGTCCTCGATCATGCTCGCGCGGGCGTCGCGGAAGATCTTCTCGATCAGGTACTCCCGCGAAAGCCCGTACCCGCCATGGACCTGAACGCCCTCGCTGGCCACCCGAAAGGCGGTCTCGGTGGACAGGATCTTGGCGGCCATGGCGTAGTGAACCGCCATGGGCTGCATCTGCTTGTAGAGGGTGTGATTGTAAACGAGGACGCGGCGGGCCAGGGACCGGGCCGCCTCCACGGAGACGAACATATCGAAGAGCTTGAGTCGGATGTTCTGATGCGAAAAGATGGGCCGGCCCCCCTGCACCCGCTGCATGGCGTACTGCAGCGACTCTTCGAAGGCGGACTGGGCGCATCCCGCGAACAGGAGCCCCATCAGGCCGTTGGCCAGCCCAAGCTGGATGTTCGAGAACATCTTGTAGGTTGCGGGGTCCGCGGCGACCATGGCCTTGGCCGGGATGCGGACATCGTCGAAGAAGATCTCGGCCTGGTTCAGGGCCCGCTGGCCGATCTTGTCCAGGGGCTTTCCCCGGGTGATGCCGGGCAGGTCCAGGGGAATGACCGCGATGCCCCCGCCCTCGTTGCCGCGGGAGGGATCGAGGGAGAGCCAGAGCGCCGCGTACCTGGCCAGGCTCCCATTGCTGACCCAGGAGGACTTCTGGCCGTTGATGACGTAGTCGTCGCCGTCCTTGACGGCCCTGACCTGGTTCGCCAGCTCGGGCATGGAGGCATACTCCCCCTCGAAGCGGAGGGAGTCCGACCCGTGGTCCGGCTCGGTGATGGCCCAGCAGCCGGTCATGGTGCCGGTTGTGTCGGCGCAGAACCGCCTGACCAGGTCCTGCATCTCCGGGTCCGGAGACATCATGGCCCAGATCATGGGCATGGTGTGAAGGCCCCAACTGGCGCCCAGGTCCGGGGCCGCCCAGCCCGCGAGTTCCCAGAACAGGGCGGTGCTCAGGGGGTCGGCGTCCATCCCTCCCAGTTCCTGCGGAAACATCATCGTGTGGTAGCCCAGCTCGTTGGTCCTCCGGAAGACGTCCCAGAGGACCGACCCTTCTGCGTAGACGTCTTCCGGGTTCTGCAGCCGGTCCAGACGGACGGCAGCCGGCCGCCACACCTCACGCATGAACTTCTTGGCCGAATCCCAGAGGGCCACATGCTCTCTGGTCAGATCCACGTTCAGGTCGCGGAGTCCCATGCTCTCTCTCCTTTTTCCTTACCTTCCTGGCTATCTCTTCAGGATCGTCACGGACAGGGCCGCCTCGGAGGCGCCCACCGTGCCTCCCGCGTTCTGTGCCAGTCCCACCCTGGCGCCTTCCACTTGCCTCTTGCCGGCCCTGCCGCCTCCCGCCAGATGCCAGTAAAGCTCCACCACCTGGCGCACGCCGGTGGCGCCGATCGGATGGCCCTGCGACTCCAGGCCGCCCGAGACGTTGACCGGTATCCGGCCGCCCAATCGGGTGTGACCGGCCTCGGCGAAGGCCCCCCCCTCCCCCAGGGGGCAGAAGCAAAGCCCCTCGGTAACGTAGAGTTCGCCGAAGGCCGTCGCATCGTGGACCTCTGCCAGATCGACGTCTTCCGGTCCCACGCCGGCGCGCTCGTAGGCGCTTCGCGCGAGCCGGGTGAGAGTGCTCTCCCCCTTCTCCGCGTCCGGGTCTTCGCCGCTTGCCAGCATGCAGGCCGCCACCTCCACCGCGTGGCCCGCACCGATCTTCCTGGCGAACTCCTCGGAGCAGACGACGAGCGCCGCCGCGCCGTCGCCGATCGGAGAACACATGGGCCGGGTCAAGGGATAGGCGACCTCCGGGGCCGCCAGGACCTCCTCCACGGTGAACTCATTCTGGTACTGGGCAAGGGGGTTCATCGAAGAGTGGTAATGATTCTTGGAGGCGATCACGGCCAACTGTCTCTGGGTCGTACCGTATTTCTCCATGTGCGCCCGGGCCGCCATGGCATAGACGTCCATGAACACCGTGCGCTGGCCGGACTTGGCCTTCTCCGTCTCGCCCCTCGCCTCTCTCTCCTTCCGGATCCTCTCCTCCTGTTCGGCAAAGGCCTGCATGAGCAGGGGCAGCATCTCCACGTCCATGCACCCGGTGAAGGCGGGAAGCACCCGGCCCCGGTCCTCGAAGTACATCTTCTCCATGCCCACGGCCAGGGCCACCTCCATCTCGCCCAGGGCCACCATGGCCCGGGCGCCGTGAAGGGCCGTGGCCGAGGACGCGCAGGCGTTCTCCACGTTCACCACCGGGATCCCGCCGATGCCCAAGGACCGCAGGACCACTTGCCCCCGCACCGATTCCTGCCCCTGCAGCACGCCCTGGGAGGCGTTTCCGACCCAGGCCCCCTGCAACCGCTCCTTGCCTACGCCGGCGTCCTTCAAGGCCCCTTCCACCGCCTCTGCCACCAGGGATTTCAAGTTCCGGTCCATGTGCCGGCCGAACTTGGTCATGGCGCCGCCGATGATCATGACTTTTCGCACGAGACTCCTCCTCTTTCGTTGTCTCTTCTGGTGACGTGTCGGATACTGTCAATCTGCAATATTTGAATCGAAATCACAAGCCTGGTTCATTTCGCTGGAAGCCGTTTTCGGACGACGGGAGAATGGAAGGCGGCGGAATCGTGGGTTGAGAAAAGGGACATGCAAGAGAAGGAATCCGCTTGACAGGCCCACCTTCATCGTATATCGTAGATTTACGATGAAGGTGAAACCCCATGACGCCTGCGAGAGCGAATCGAGAATCCAAGGCAGTTCGCAAGAACACGACGGACCCCCTCGACCCGGAAACCTTCGCTGCCATCTGTAAGGCCCTGGGCCACCCCGCCCGGATCCGCATCGTGAGGTTTCTCAGCCAAATGGATCGGTGCATCTGCGGCCAGATCGTTGAGATTCTGCCTCTGGCACAGTCAACCGTGAGCCAGCATCTCAAGTGCCTGAAGGAAGCGGGCCTCATCAAGGGGGAAGTCGAAGGGCTCTTCACCTGTTACTGCCTGGACAAAGCCATGCTGGAGAGATTCAAGGGCATGGCGGAGATGCTCTGAGCCGCGGATCCTGGCCCGATCCAGGCATGAGCGAGCTCCGAGTGAAACCGAGCCCGGCTGCGAAACCAGAAGATGTTTACACACGGCGCGAAAGGGGGTGGTTCGATGGATGCGAAAGAGGAACCGAGAGGCAGTTGCTGTGGCCGACCCGCAGAACCTTCACCCTGCTCGTGCGGAGCTGGGACGGATGTGGAGAGGCTGAACCGAGCTCCTTCAACCCCGGTCGAGCCCTGCTGCGGCTCATCGGTGAGTCCGGAGAGCGAGCCTTTCGATAGACCCGGGTACGAACTGTGCAGGTTCGTGGAGGACTTCATCGATACACCCGCCGGCAAGATACCCAGGGTGAAGACCTCTCTCGACCGGTCCGATTTCCTGGGCACGCTCAAGGTCCGTCTGGGCCTCGGCCGGGACCATTACAGGATCTCGCCGGGTCTGTACTGTATCGGCAATCCGAATCCGGACGCACCGGTTCTCGTGTCGGCCAACTACAAGCTCACCTTCGACACCCTGCGAAAGGAACTGGCTGGCCTTGATGTCTGGATACTCATTCTGGACACACGGGGAGTGAACGTCTGGTGTGCAGCCGGGAAGAAGACCTTTTCCACGGCCGAAGTGGTCGGCAGGGTAAAGCTCGCAGGGCTGGAGAAGCTTGTGCGGCACAGGGATCTCATCCTGCCGCAGCTTTCGGCTACCGGTGTCGCAGCCCATCTCGTCCGGAAGGGATGCGGTTTCCGCGTCCTCTGGGGGCCGGTCTATGCCAGGGACATTCGCCGCTTTCTCACCAACGGGATGAAGGCGGACGAGGTCATGCGCAGGGTCGGCTTCTCTTTGGCGGAAAGGATGGTGCTCGTGCCCGTGGAGATTTCCCACCTCCCCGGATATCTGCTCTGGGTTCTGCTGGCACTCTTTGTGCTTTCCGGGATCGGAGAGGAAGTTTTCTCTTTTCATGCTGCCGGCGCCCGGGGCCTCCTGATCGCAGCGGCTTGCATCACCGGGGTCTTCACCGGCGCCGTCGTCACTCCCATCCTGCTCCCATGGATTCCGGGCGTACGGTTCTCCCTCAAGGGCGCATGGAGCGGCACGCTGGGAGGCCTAGCCCTGGTCGGATGGCTTTGGAACAAGACGACCGGCGGGGAAGCCCTTGCCCTGTTTCTCTTGACTGTGGCGATGAGCAGCTACCTGGCTATGAACTTCACAGGGGCGACACCCTTCACATCCCCCTCCGGCGTTGAGAAGGAAATGCGCAGGGCGATCCCGCTCCAGGCAGCGGCTCTGCTGATCTCTTTGTCGGTCTGGATCGGTTCTGCCTTTGTCGCATAGAAAGGAAGGGGAAGCCATGGAGGATTTCCGGCATCTATCCGGCGTATCGACTCTTCAGTTCGATCCCGAGGCCTGCACGGGCTGCGGGATGTGCGAAGCCGTATGCCCACACCGGGTATTCCGGTTGAACGACCGGATAGCCCGGGTCGTCGACAGGGACGGGTGCATGGAATGCGGGGCCTGCGCGAACAACTGCCCGGCCGACGCTATCCGTGTGTCGCCCGGCGTCGGCTGCGCCTTCTTCATCGTACAGAGCTGGATCAAGGGCAAGGAGGCCGCCTGCTGCGGCGGGCCCGCGTGCTGCTGAAGGCGCTCAAGCGTGACGGAGGAAATCGCGACCCGCTGCGGTTCAGCCTTTCGTCTGCTCCCCCTCCCGCTGCCGGGCCTTCCACGTAGATCAAGCGCCTCTGCCCCCCCCGAAATATCGATTTCTCGAGAAGGTCCTTTGGGGAGAGCAAAACCGGTCGGGGAGGGGAAAGGACCGAGCCGGAGCCAGCCGGGGAACCCGGTGCGGGGTCGCCCGGCCGTCCGGAACGGGGCGATTTCGTCTACTTCGGCAGAAGCTTCTCAAGGGCCCGGATGAGGGTCGGCACCTGGGCTTCCGGAACGCAAAGGGCCTTGTCCCCATGACGGATCTCGACCTCCGGCCCCCGGTCACCCTCCAGCCGCCGGACCGAGACCGGATCTTCGGCTGTCCCGGCCTGCTGCTCGGGCACGAACTGCCGGTACGAGGGCGGGACATACCCCGGGTTGATCCAGTCCAGGGGGTTGAACTCCGCGAACTGGATCAGGGTGCCGAACGCGTTCCTGGGGTGGATGTAGAACTCCTTCCAGCCCGGCAGGGCCTCGGAATAGCCGAAGGTCTCGATTCCCTTCTCCCCGAGCCTCCTGTGCGCAGCCTCGATGTCGTCCACCTGGACCGTGATGTGGTGCGGCCCCTCCCCCCTCTTTTCGATGAACCGCTGTACGAACCCGCCCGCATCGAGCGGATCGATCAACTCGATGAAGCAGGAGGTCCCCAGCTCCAGGGTGGTCCATCGGTAGCCCTGGTCGGCAAAGGGCGCGGAGAAGAGCTCCCGGGCCCCCAGGCCGCCGATGAAGAAGGCCCTGGCCCGTTCGAGGTCGCGGACCGCGATGGCAACGTGGTCGATGCGCCGGATCATGCGGGCACTCCTCATGCGGGGAGCTCCAGAACCTCCACCGGGATTCCGTCCGGATCCCTGACGTACAGGAACCAGGCCGTTCCCTGGATGCCCTCTTCGTGAACCTCCATGCCGGTCGGGCAGGAGATAAGCTCGAGGCCCTCTTTCATGTAGTGCCTGGCCAGGCCCAGCACATCCGTGCAGACGCAGCAGCTCTCCAGGAACCCGTAGTCCCCCCAGAGCACATGGAACGGAATCGACCGGCCGCGGGGCTTCGACACTTCGTAGAGCTCGAGCATGTGGAATCCGTTGCTGTTGGCCAGGAGGCAGGAACGCACCTGGGTGTCCGGGCTCCCCGAGACCTCGCCCATCAGGCCGGAGAAGGCCTCGTGGGGCGGAATGACCACGGTGTCGAAATCCACGTACTTCCGGTAGAACTCGATCGAGCGCTCAAGGTCCGTTACGCTCACGCCCACGGAGCGGATGCGGCCGAGCGTATCCTCGGCCCGCATCTTCTCGCCGGAGACAAACTCGATCAGGTTGCCGTCCGGGTCGGTGCCGAAGACAAAGGCATAGTCCCCCCATCCCGGGATCTTCACGGATTTCGGCGGAGAGACGAACTTGATCCTTTCCTTGTAAGCCTCGGAGAACTTCTTCACGTCCGCCACCTCGACGGTCATCTTGTTCACCCCGATATCCCCGTAGCGGACCTGCTTGTGTATCGCGCGCGGAGAGGGTTCGAGCCGCTGGATGCACTCCACGACGATCGCTTCCTTCTCCTGCATGTACATAAAGCCGTTGAACACGTGCGAGGAACTGCGAAAAAAGTCCGCCATGGCGTTGTGGGTCACCCCGAAATCCGCCATGGGAATCCTGCACTCCATCACATCCCTGTAAAACGACCGGCTCGCTTCGATGTTGCGGACGCCGATGCCCACGTGCTGCACGCCTGTCACCTTCGGTCTTTCCATGCTGACTCTCCTTCCGGACTGCGGTGGTTCGTTCAATGGTTCATGACCAGGCCCAGCATGGGCTCGATGATCCCCAATCCGATACCCGCGCTCAGGCCGCCGTCGATGGGAATGGCGATCCCGGTGATGAAGGCGCTCTCGTCGCTCGCCAGGAAGTGAAAGAGCGCGGCCACCTCCTCCGGGCGGCCGATCCTGCGCAGGGGATGCAGGTGGGAGGCAAGCGCGTTCTCCACCTCCGCCATGGGACCCTGATTGATGGGGGTGTCGATGGTCCCGGGACAGACCGCGTTCACGCGGACCCCCCGCGGCGCCAGTTCCAGGGCTGCGGTCTTGGTGAGCCCGATCACCGCGCACTTCGAGGCCGTATAGGACCCGTAGTTCGGGAAGGCGGCCACCCCGGCATAGGACGCGGTGTTGATGATGGAACCGCCGTCGGCGATGCGCGGCGCCGCGTGTTTCAGGCCCCAGAGCACGCCCTTGGTGTTCACGTTGAGAACGCGGTCGAACTCGGCCTCCGAGATGTCCTTGATCTCGTTCCCCTCCCCGATCCCCGCGTTGTTGACCACAATGTCGAGCCTGCCGTACTCGGAAAGCGCGGCCTCCAGGAGAGCCCTGACATCCCCCTCCTGGGTCACGTCCGTCTTTACGAAGAGGCCTCCGGCCTGTTCGGCCGCCTCGCTGCCATCCTGAATGTCGCCGAGCACGACCTTCGCCCCCGCCCGGAAAAACCTGAGGGCCGTCGCCTTGCCGATCCCCGAGGCCCCTCCGGTAATCACGGCCACTTTCTCTTTCAGCGAGAACATGTCCCGGTCTCCCTCTTGTTAGCCTTTAGCTATTGGCGATTCGCTGTCCGCTCCCCTCCCTCTCCTCCGCAACTCAGGACCATTCGCTTGGAGCGCGGCGGTTGTGGGCTAACAGCTAACCGCCAAAGCCTAACAGCTCCTTACCCTTTCGCCTTCCCCCTTTGCCCTTTCGCCTGGGGGTGCGGGAGGGCGGGGGGGCTGGGCCTGATCCCTGACCCCTGCCCTTCAGATTCCCAGAGGCATGCCGCCCGCCACGGGCAGCGCGACCCCGGTCAGGAAGCCGGAGCGGGGGCCGGCCAGAAAGGCCACCACGTCCGCCACCTCCTCGGGCTGGGCGGCCCGACCCAGAGCGGCGACTTCACCGAAGATGTTCCTCGCCTCTTCCTCGCTGATCCCCTTTTCCATGGCAATGAACCGGATCTCCTCTTCCCCCATGTCCGTGAGGATATTGCCCGGGCAGGTTGCGTTGCACCGTATGTTCTGGCGGCCGAATTCGGCTGCGACCAGCTTCGTCAGGCCGACCACGGCGAACTTGGTCACGGTGTAGGCGCCGTATCCGGGCGCCGCGCCGAGGCCTACCATCGAGGCGTTGTTGATGATCGATCCTCCGCCTCGCTCGATCATCTTCGGAATCACCGCCTTGCAGAATTCCATCATCCCCTTGACGTTGACCTGCCAGCTCAGGTCCCAGTTTCCGGCCGGGATGTCCATGAAGGGCCCCACACCCACACCCGTCCCGGCGTTATTGAACAGGATGTCCACGCCGCCGAAGGCCTGGCACGTCTTCTCGACGCAGGCCTGGATCTGGGCCGGATCGGTCACGTCCACGGCCATGGCCATTCCTCTTGATCCGAGTGCCTCGATTTCGGAGACCAGTGCCTCGAGGGCCCTGAAATCGTCTCCGATTCCGAGGAGCCCTTCGATCATCAGGTCCTTGCGCTGCCGGGCCACGTCCGTGACCACGACGCAGGCGCCCTGCTCGGCCAGCTTGAGCGCGCTCGCCCGGCCCATGCCCTTCGGGCGCCCCGCGCCCGTCACGATGGCGACCTTTCCTTGCAAGAGTTTCATGGCCTTTCTCCTGGAGAGTGATTGTTCACTCTCTACTCCATACAGGAACGCCCCGCGCAAGTCAAGGACCCGGGCCGGAGCGGTCGGGGTGCTTTCACATTTTCCATGCGCTCTGTTACCATCGCGCCGATGGGGCGCCGGAGAGATGCCCGGTACGGGCGCCCGCCGCGGCGGTGCCCGAATCCGAAATCCTTTCTCGATCGGCATGTCGGAGAACCATGAGAAAAGAGGCAAGTTCCCGGTTTCTGATCCTGGATGGCGAGATCCTGCCTGTCGAGGACGTCGATATCTTCGAGAGGATCCGAAACGACGAGGCGGTCTACGAGGTCGTCAGGGTTGTGGAGGGGGTTCCCCTGTTCCTCGAGGAGCACATGGAGCGCATGCGGCAATCCGGGGATGCGGCGGGGATTCCGATACGGAAGGAAGACGGGCAGGTCTTCGCCGAGATCTCGACGCTGGTCGAGCGGAATCAATGCGCGGAGACGAATGCCAAGCTCGTCTGTGCCTGCGTGGAAGGGAAAGAAGCCTTCCTCACCTATTTCATTCCCACCGAGAACCCGGGACCGGAGGGCCTCAGCAAGGGGGTTCACACGATCCTGCTGCACGCGGAGAGAAAGGATCCCCACGTCAAACGCTTGAGCAGTTCCTTCCGGGACAGGCTGAGAGACGCGATGAAAGAGGCCGCCGCGTACGAGACGCTGCTCGTCGACAAGAACGGCTTCCTCACCGAGGGCGCACGCTCCAACCTCTTCTTCGTCCGAAGGGGGCGCCTCTGCACGCCCCCTTCGGAAGGGGTCCTCCTGGGCGTGACCCGCAGGCACGTGGTCGGGATCTGCAGGGAGTCCGGAATCGACATCCGGGAGGAACGGCTGCACCAGCGGGAGATCCCCGGCATCGAGGCCGCCTTTCTCACGGGGACCACCGTGGACGTGGCGCCCATTGCAACCATCGAGCAGTTCGTCTTGAGGTCCGCCTCCCATGCGTTGGTGCGGCGGATCGTCGAGAAGTACCGGGAGGAGGTGAGGGCCTATGTTCAGAAGATGTACGGAACCCGGAAGTTGTAGTCCTTGTACACGACGAAGGTCTCAACGCTGTCCACCCCTTTGATGCGGGACATCTGCTCCGTGTAAAACTCGAGCAGGCTCAACCCCTCGTTGAGCATGACCACGAGGATGAGGTCGAACCGGCCCGTCACCACGCTCACCGATACCACCCCTTTCAGCCGGCTCAACTCCTTCCCCTTCCTGACGAGATCCATGTTCTGCAGCTTCACCCCGATGAAGACGACGCTGTGGCCCGGGAGGGATCCCGGGACCACGCACCCGGTGATCGCAAGCACCCCCTCTTCGACGAGCCTGGCGACCCGCGACCTGACCGTGTTCTCCGCGACCGAAAGCTCCGCGGCGATGCGCTTGAAGGATTTCCTTCCGTCCCGGAGCTGCCGGAGGATGGCGAGGTCGATCTCGTCTCTCTTCACCCTCCTGGCTTCCCTCTTTCCCACGACGGTCTCCTGCCTCCGCATGCGCCGCGGTCAGGGCTTGAAGATCAGGTCCAGGTTCGTCTCTCCGGCCAGCCGGGCAAGGTGCTCCTTGATCTTTGCGATCGAGCCCTCGGCCGGCACCCTGGCCTCGAGCCGCAGGTCGAAGAGCGGGGCCCCGGAATGGGGCGCGCGGGTCACCTGCGTTTCCAGGGACTGGATGTTCACGTCGTGCGTCCGCAGCAGGCGGACCACGCTCTTGACGATTCCGGGATGATCCATGGAGATGATCTCGAACTTCAGGGGCAGCCCCGCCTTGACCGGCGCGGCGGCGGGGTCCTCCGCACGATGAAGGTAGGCGTCGAGCCCAAGACTCCGCAGCTCGTCGAGTCCCTGCCGGACCGCCTCTGCCTGCGCAGGCGTGCAGGAGAACAGGGTCATGGAGGAGAAGCAGCCGCCCATGACCGCCATCCGGCTGTCCTCGATGTTGGCCCCTTTGTCGAACAGAAGCGAAGAGATATCATCGACGATGCCCGGCCTGTCCTTGCCCGATGACAAGAGAATGAAGTATTCGGTCATCTTTTTGCTCCTCGACTTCCTGCGGCTTCAGGGAGACAGGCCGCCGCGTAGAGCCCCTCCGCCCGGTACGAGCTTCGAACGAAGGGGCCGGCGGCGACCTCGGCAAACCCCAGGGCAAGCGCGGCCCTGCGCCACGCCTCGAATTCGCCGGGTGGAACGAAGCGTTCGACCGGCAGATGCCTTCGGGTCGGCTGCAGGTACTGGCCCAGCGTGAGGAAGTCCAAGCCCGCTCGACGCAGATCCCGCAGCGTGCTTTCAATCTCCTCCGGCGTCTCCCCCAGGCCCAGCATCAGGCCCGACTTGGTCGGGATCCCCGGCTCCCCGTCCCCGGCGCGCGCCAGAAGCTCGAGGGAACGCCCGTAGTCCGCACCCGGCCTGACCGACGGGTAGAGGCGGGCCACGGTCTCGAGGTTGTGGTTGAGCACGTCCGGGCGTGCGGCCAGGACCGTGCGGAGCGCATCCGCATTCCCCTGGAAATCCGGTATGAGGACCTCCACGAGCGTCTCCGGGCTTCGGCCGCGGATCTCCTCGATCGTGCGGGCGAACAGGGCGGCCCCGCCGTCCTTCAGGTCATCCCGGGTGACCGATGTGATCACCACGTACGTGAGCCCCATTTCCCGGACCGCCCCGGCCACCCGTCCCGGTTCTTCCGGATCCGGGGGGCCGCTGGGCCCGTGGCCGACCGAGCAGAAGCGGCAGTCCCGGGTGCAGCGGTCTCCAAGGATCAGGAAGGTGGCCGTCCCCCGAGAGAAACACTCGCCCTGGTTCGGGCACAGCGCCTCCTCACAGACCGTGTGCAGCCCGCCCCTCCTGAGCAGCCTGCGGACACCCTGGTAGGCGGTCCCGGCCGGGATCGCGCGCTTCAGCCAGGCAGGCTTCCGAAGGGGCCGCCCGCGGTCCTGCCCGCTTCCTTCTTCCATTTCGTCTTCCTGCTCCGCCCGGTCAACCGCACAGACAAGGATGCCGGGCCGCCTCGGTTTCGTCCATCCTTCGAACCTTGCAGCGGCTCGGGGCGTTTCGAAGGAGGTCCGGGTCCCTCTCCGCCTCTTCGGCGATCGACCGGAATGCCTCGATCAGCGAGTCGATGCTGTCCTTGGATTCGGTTTCGGTCGGCTCGATCATGATCGCGCCGTTCACCACGAGGGGGAAATACACGGTGGGCGGATGGAATCCGTAATCCATCAGCCGCTTGACCATGTCCAGCGTGGTGATCTTCCGCTCCTTCTGGAATCTGTCAGAAAAGACGCACTCGTGCATGCAGGGCCGGTCGTAGGGAAGATGGAGCACCCCCTTGAGCCTCGACTGGATGTACCGGGCGTTCAGCACGGCCAGCCGGCTCGCCTTCTTGAGGTGGTCCGCCCCCATGCTCCGGATGTAGGCATACGCCCGGACCAGGACCCCGAAATTCCCATGGAAGGCATGCACCCTGCCGATCGACTCCGGGAAGTCCTCGGAAAGAACGTACCCGCTCTCCGACTCGAGGATCCGGGGAACGGGCAGGAAGGGCGCGAGATGCTTTTTCACGCAAACCGGCCCGGCGCCCGGGCCGCCTCCGCCGTGGGGCGTGGAGAAGGTCTTGTGCAGGTTGAGGTGCAGCACGTCCAGGCCCATCCTGCCCGCGTCCACGGTCCCCATGACCGCGTTCATGTTCGCGCCGTCGCCGTAGACAAGTCCGCCCTTCCCGTGCACGATCCGGGCGATCTCGCAGATGTTCTCCTCGAAGAGGCCGAGCGTGTTCGGGTTGGTGACCATGATGCCTGCCGTGTCCTCGTCCATCGCCTCGGCGACCGTCTCGGCCGAGAGGATCCCTTGCGCATTGGACTTCACCGGCACGGGACGGTACCCGCACAGGGCCGCGCTGGCCGGGTTGGTGCCGTGGGCCGTGTCCGGCACGATGATCTTGGACCGGGGTTTGCCCCTGCTCCTGTGCCAGGCATGGATCAGAAGCATGCCGGTAAGCTCGCCCTGGGCCCCGGCGGACGGCTGCAGGGTCGCAGCGTCCATGCCGGTGATCTCGGCGAGCAGGCGCTCGAGCTCGACCATGAGCCGCAAGGCGCCCTGGGCCAGGGGAGCGGGCAGCAGAGGGTGCGCGTTCGCAAAGCCCTCGAGTGCGGCCAGCCTCTCGTGGACCTTGGGATTGTACTTCATCGTGCAGGAGCCCAGCGGGTACATGCCCGTGTCCACGCCGAAATTCCACTGGGAGAGCCGGGTGTAGTGGCGCACCACGTCGACCTCGCTCAACTCCGGGAGATCCGGCACCGGAGCGGTCCATCGGCCGTCCAGGGGCGAGGGATCGACGTCCCGCCGGGGGAGGGAAAAGCCGCACCTTCCCGCCCTGCCCCTTTCCCAAAGCAGGGGCTCGTTCAGGACGAGCCCTGTCGTTCCGAGGGTTTCCTTCATGCCTTCATCTCCTTGACAAGTTCGTCCAGGTCTTCGCGGCTCTTGGTTTCCGTTGCGCAGAGCAGATAATGGTTCGGCAGTTCCGGATAATACGGGGCCAGCGGCAGGCCCGCAACGATCCGTCTCGCCAGAAGCCTCTCGTAGGTCGCCCGGAAGCCCTCCGGGCATTCCACGACGAACTCGTTGAACGTCGGGGCCTCGAAGCTCGCCCGGAAGCCGGCCTTCCGCAAGGCCCCTTTCAGGTATTCGGCCTTGTCCCGGTTCAGCCCCGCCAGCTCGCGCATCCCGGTGCCGCCGAGCGAGGCCAGGTACATGGCGGCGGTGAGGGCGCACAGGCTCTGGTTGGTGCAGATATTGGACGTAGCCTTCTCGCGGCGGATGTGCTGCTCGCGGGTCGCCAGCGTGAGCACGAACCCGCTCCTTCCCTGCGCGTCCACCGCCTTTCCCACGAGCCGGCCGGGGATGTTCCGCACATAAGCCGTCCTCGTTGCGAACACGCCCAGCCCGGGCCCGCCGAAGGACCGGCAGATGCCCAGGCTCTGCCCCTCGCCGCAGACGATGTCGGCGCCGAGCCTTCCCGGGGCCTTGAGAAGCCCGTAGGCGAGGGCCTCGGTGAAGCAGGCAATGAAGAGCGCCTCCTTGCGGTGCCCCGCGTCCGCGGCGGCCTGCAGGTCCTCGATGCACCCGAAGAAATTGGGGGACTGGACGGCCACGGCCGCAAGATCCTCGACCCCGTCGAGCCGCGAGAGGTCGGTCCTGCCGTCCTTCCGGTAGGGAAGCTCGACGATGTCGATGCCCGTGGGCGCGAGATACGTCCGGACCACGCGGCGGTACGAGGGATGGATCAGACGGGAGAGGGCGACCTTGTTTCGTCTCTGGATGCGCACGGCCATCAGCACGGCCTCGGCCAGGGCGGAGGCCCCGTCGTAGAGCGACGCGTTGGCCACTTCCATTCCCAGGAGCCGGGCCGCGAGGGTCTGGTACTCGTAGATGGCCTGGAGCGTCCCCTGGCTCATCTCCGGCTGGTAGGGGGTGTAGGATGTAACGAATTCGGATCGGCCGACAAGGTAGGGAACCACCGCCGGAACGTAGTGCTCATAGCTTCCGGCTCCCAGAAACACCCTGGCTTCCGGAGGCGAGGCCATGGAGGAGGACAGGGAACGGGCGAGTTCGATCAGTTCCCACTCGGTGAGGGGCTCCGGCAGATCGAGGCCCTTTTCGCGGCGGCTCGCCTCCGGAACGGTCGGATACAGGTCCTCGAGGGTTTCCGCGCCCACCTCCTCGAGCATGGAGGCAATCTCCTCGGGCGTGTGGGGCAGGTAACGCATCGGCTCGCCTCCTTCCCTTGTTTTTCCGGTTCGCGGGCTTTGGTATAAAAATGTAGCAAGAATTGATTTTTTCTTCAATATTTTCCTCGAATAGTGTAAAAAATGGTAAAAAGAGGCCGATATTTTGCGCTTTGTCCGCCCGCGGGGGAGAAATCCGGGGTTCTGCCGGGACCCTTCTTTTGACTTCTCCCTTTCCTTTCCTTACCCTCGTTCCGTTCGGAAGGCCCGGGAGGACGCCTGCGCGCGAAGGCAACCCCAACCGCACCGTTTGGAGGGATGATCGATGGCGACCAAGAAGCCGATTGTCTACCCCTACATCCCGAATTCCGTGCCGGAGACAAGGTCCGGGATGCTGGAGAGGACAGGGGCGAAGGACATGGAGGAACTGTACGCGGAAATACCGAAGCGCCTTCGCTTCAAGCGGTCCCTCAAGCTTCCGAAGCCCTTTCTTTCCGAGCTCGAACTCAAGAGGCACGTGAGCGGAATCCTCCGGAAGAACAAGTCCTGTGAGGAGTTCCTCAGCTTCCTGGGGGCCGGCTGCTACCAGCATCATGTCCCGGCGGTCGTGGACACCATCGTGAACCGGGGGGAATTCCTGACCGCCTACTACGGAAGCAATTATTCGGACATGGGCAGGTTCCAGGTCATGTTCGAGTACGTGACCATGCTGACCGACCTGGTCGGCATGGAGGTGGCCGGCTTCCCCATGTACGACGGGTCCTCCTCCGGGGGAACGGCGCTGCGGATGTGCGCCCGGATCACGGGGAGGCCCGAGGTCCTCGTACCGGCGACCGTGAGCCCCCTCCGGAAGAAGGTGATCGAGAGCTACTGCCGCAACTCGGAGGTGAAGGCCGTGCGCAGCGTCTCGTTCCGCCCGGATACCGGCCTGCTGGACCTGGGCGATCTCAAGGCGAAACTCTCGGCGGACACGGCGGCGGTCTACGTCGAGAACCCCTCCTACCTGGGCTTGATCGAAACCCAGGGCAGGGAGATCGCGGACCTGGTTCATGCGAACGGTTCTCTCTTCGCGGTGGGGGTGAACCCCATGTCTCTCGGGGTGCTTGCGCCGCCCGGGAACTACGGCGCGGACATCGTCTCCGGGGACACGCAGCCCCTGGGCGTGCACATGAATTACGGCGGCGGCGCCTGCGGGTTCGTGGCGGTCCGGGAGGTGGAGGCGCACATCGCCGAGCTTCCGGTCCTGCTCGCCTCGATCGCGGATCTCGAGGAGGGCGAGGGGTTCGGCTTCAACCTGTTTGCCTGGGCCGAGAGGCTCTCCTATGCCGCCCGCGAGAACGCCAAGGAGTACACCGGTACGGCCACGGCCCTCTGGAGCACGGCGAACGCGGTCTACCTGGCCCTGATGGGCCCGCAGGGCATGAAGGAGATCGGGGAGACGATCCTTCAGAAAAGCCACTTTGCGAAGAGGCTCCTCTCCGAGCTGCCGGGCGTGAATATGCCCTTCCGCTCGGCCCATTTCAACGAGTTCGTGGTCAACTTCGATGGCACGGGCAAGACCGTACGCGACATCCATGCCGCGCTTCTGAAACGCAAGATCCTGGGCGGAAGGGACCTTTCCGGAGAATTCCCGGATCTGGGCCAGAGCGCCCTTTACTGCGTTTCGGAGATCCACACAGCCGCAGACATCCGCAAGCTCGCCAGGTCCCTGAAGGAGGTGATCGCATGAACGGAGAAACCAAGCTTCGGAACTATCACGCCCACGTCTGGGACGAGCCCCTTCTCATGGACATGTCCGTCCGGGGACAGCGCGGAATCCTGGTCCCCGAGGCCGAAGAGGAGGTCCGGGCCGCGGTGGGGGATGCGCGGGGCCTCATACCCGAGGCCATGCGGAGGAAGAGCCCGCCGGACCTCCCCGAGGTGGCCCAACCGCAGGTCCTGCGGCACTATACGCGCCTTTCCCAGATGACCCTTGGAAACGATGTAAGCAACGACATCGGGGTGGGAACCTGTACGATGAAGTACAGCCCCAAGGTGAACGAGCAGCTGTGCGCCATGCC
>CAYLMK010000047.1:0-14618 GCA_964384945.1 uncultured Thermodesulfobacteriota bacterium
GGTTGGCGAGAGACGCCCATCGGATCGACTGGACGGATCTGTGTAGCATCTTGCGAGAACTCCCTGGGTGGCGACCAGAATCCGTCAAGACGCCCCTCCGCAAGCAGGTGCGGCGGAAATTCAGCGACGCATGCCATAATGCTTATAAGCAATGGCTTGAGCTCGTCCGCTGGCGTTCCCCCCTCCTGATACTTGACGAGGCTCATCACGCCAAGAACGATTCAACGCGCCTGGCACAGCTCTTCCGTCAGGGAGGCGAAGATGAGGTTGCATTGCTGAAGGACAAGTTTGACCGAATGGTGTTCCTCACTGCCACGCCTTTCCAACTGGGGCATCAGGAACTCATCCGTGTTCTAAGGAGTTTTGCCGCCGTGCGATGGTCGTCAAAGGACGCGCCGGCCGGAAGCCGCGAAGAGTTCATGGCAACAATGATCAAACTGGAGCAGGCGCTCGACCGTAACCGTCTGGCGGGAAGACGATTTGACCGACACTGGGGAAAGCTACGGGCCGACATGTTCGGCAGTACCGGGCGGGACGGGGATGAAGAGCAACGAGTCCTTAAATGGTGGAGGCGCGTCGAGGCAACACAAACAGACGCCTGGGAACAGCAGATGGTTCAGGCATACCAGGATTGTGCCAGGACAAAAGAGCACGCCGAACAACTGCTGAAACCATGGCTGATCCGACACAACCGTTTGCCGCTCCTGCCAGGCGCGGCCGCAATCCCTCGGCGCAATCTGCTGGTTGGCAAGGCCATCGGAAGCTCTGGTGCCGGTGGCGCTCAGCAAGTTGTTGAAGGTCTACCCATTCGCGAGCAAGCATTGCTTCCGTTCCTCATCACCGCGAGGGCTCAGGGCCAGCTCGCGCAATCGGCTGGCACGAGGGCGTTCTTTGCGGAAGGCTTGGCCAGTTCCTACGAAGCGTTTCACCACACGAGGGACGGGCGCAGCGTAACGAAGGACTTTGACGACGGCCTTGTCGGCATGACGGAAGGCTCGTCGTGCTTGATCACGACACAGTGGTATGAAGAGCAGATCGCGCGGCTTATTCCCTCCCGAGAGGCGTCCAGGGAACTGCGAATGGCGCATCCCAAAATCGGGGCTACCGTGGAGCGCGCCGTTGACCTTTGGCTTGCTGGCGAGAAGGTTCTGGTCTTCTGCTTCTACATTCAGACGGCGCGCGCTCTCGCGGAACACCTACGCGAGGAGCTCAACCAGAGGATCATAGACATCGCCGGCAAGAAGCTCGGTCTGGATGCCCGACGGCAGTCCTCCGTGGTCCAGAGCTGGCTCGCCCGGATTGTCCGTCGACTCTCCGACGATGAAAGCCCCTTTAATAGAGAGATTCTTTCGCTGTTAAACGCTGCGATGGACAAGCCGCACTACGCAATCCTTCGGCGCTATCGGGAACAACTTATCGGAGTCCTGATGGCGTATTTCCGATCTCCTTCCTTTCTTGCCCGCTACCTGCCGCTTGACGATCTGCTTGTCCGCAAAGCTCTGGCCGAACGTGAAACCCGCCGAGATGTCATCGCCAAGGGAATAGGTGCTCTGCGGCACGCTATCATCGAGGAAAAAGATGCATCGAACCAGACCTGTCTGGGACGGATCGGGCAATTCCTCGATTTTGCCAGCGAACTCGCTGAACGCGCCGAACGCCGCTTGGTACTGTTGGGCCATGCCGACGATGACGGCGTTGAGGATGAAACGGACGACGGCAGTTACCGCGTGATGCCTTTGGTCCGCATGGTCTATGGCGAGACGAAGCCGGTAATCAGGGACCGCCTGATGCTGGCATTCAACAGCCCCTTATTTCCGGAAATTCTTGTTAGCAGTTCGGTCATGGGCGAAGGTGTGGACCTGCATCGGTTCTGCCGTCATATCATTCACCATGATCTCTGCTGGAATCCGAGCACTCTGGAGCAACGAACTGGGCGTCTTGACCGTGTTCGCTGCAAGGCGGAGGTGTGTTCTCGGTCAATTGAGGTGTACGAACCGTTTCTCGCGGGCAGCGCGGACGAGAAAATGTTTCGGGTGCTGCGTGACCGGGAACGCTGGTTCCAGATTGTGATGGGCCAGAAGTTTGAGTTTGACGAGGCAACTTCTGAAGCCATTGCATGCAGACTGCCACTGCCAAGCGAACTGGCCCGCATGTTAACTTTCAGTCTTTCGTGTTGGTCTGACAGACCATACGCACCGGGCGTGAGGCACCCGGATGAAGGGGTGGAACTATGATCCAAGACCTCGAACAGATTGAATACCGCCGGGGCATGCTTGAAAGGGGCATGAAGCCCGAACATCTGCCTGTCAAAGTCTGGAGGGGAGCCGAGATTCCTGCTGATGTGCGTGCTGCGATAAACGCGGAGAACCTGCTTAACCTCGGTGGCGTTTACGGCGACAAGATGGCCGGCGATCCCGTGGAGTACGACAACCTCAAGCTGATCCTGACCGATGGCACTGTCGCGATCACGGTCTTCAACCGCGGGATTGCTCTGTTCATGTCGGACGACGAGCGGGTTCGGCGTATACACCGGGTTCTGTGTAGACTCGATGGATTGGGGAAAGACTGATGGTCGGCTCATTGGCAAGCTTGGAGAAGGTAGCATGGTCAGGCCGCGTCGCGGCCGTCCAGCCGCGCGTCCGGCTAACGCGGTCTTTCGATGAGCGGTCCCACAGCTACCTGGGTTACGTGCTTCGGATCGACGGGGTCTGCGGAGGTGAGGCTGGCGAGTTCCTGATTGCGGTCGGCGAAGCTGCGCACAAGAAACACCGGTTTCAGACAGGCATGGAACTCGCCGGCTGTTCCGTGCCTGTCGAAGACCCGCGGAAGGAGACCGCGGCACTCTACAAGACGAGCGGGCTCAAGATTGTCAAGGTTGCCGAGGGTGAAACTCCTTCCGGGCCGCCTTTCCTCGGCGTGCCGCCTGACCTGGAGACCTACCGCAGCCGCGGGCACCGCCGTCTGGACGCCCGGACCTACGACGTCAAATGCACGACCTGTATCTGGGGCTGCCGGATGCCGGTGGAGATGATCATCGACCAGTGGAATCCGTCAAAGAGACAGTACCGGTTCGAAACCTTTTGCTACGGCCCGAAAAGCTGCCCCTTTTACCGGCCCGGGGCCGCCCGCAAGGTTCCGGGGCGCAAAGGCATGTCCTACACCGAGGAGGACTGGGTCGACGAGGACGCCACCTCGCATCGGGGGCCGGACGATTGAGGATATGAACATGACCAAGACCTTCAAACCCATATTCACCATCACCAACCGTATCACCGCCGGGCTGACCCGCATCGAGCGAGCCAGGGGGTTCCTGGAGGCCGCTTCTTTGTCAGAGGACTGGGTGAGGGAGATGGGGCGGCGGGCGCTGATACTGGAAGCCCATCATACAACCCATATCGAAGGCACGCGTCTGACCTTGGATCAGGCAGAGCGACTCCTCGCAGGCAATCTTGTACCCGAGGCCGACCCCGACGACGCCAGAGAACTTTTGAATTACCGGAAGGCCTTTGATTTTGTTTCGGAGTACCTTGCCAGCGGAGACCCGATCACTGAGGGTCTTATCCGTGAAATTCACAAGTGGCTGGTAGAAGGGGTCAGAGGCGGCTCGGCGGCGCCGGGCCAGTACCGGAAAATCCAGAATTACGTGGTCAACTCCGCAACCGGTGAAACCATCTACACGCCGCCCCCGGCACACGATGTGCCCATCATGATGGCCGAACTGGTGGATTTCCTGAGCAGCGAAGAGGATGCACACCCGGTGTTGGTGAGTGGGATTGCCCAGTTCCAACTGGTCCATATTCATCCTTTTTTAGATGGCAACGGCCGGACATCCCGGCTGCTCTCTACCTTGTGCCTTTACCGAGCCGGGTACGACTTCAAGCGGCTGTTTACGATCAGCGAATACTACGACCGGGACCGGCCAGCCTTTTACCGGGCGATCCAGGGGGTAAGGGAAGCCGGCATGGACATGACCGGCTGGCTGGAATTCTTTGTTGATGGCCTGAGCACCCAGCTTGCCAAGGTCAGGAAGCGCGGCGAGCAGGCCATCCGAAAGGATCTGATTATCAAGGAGCATCACCTGTCAGACCGCCAGGCCTTGGCTCTGTCCCATATCCTTGTCCATGGTCGGGTGAGTATCCAGGACTTTGATCTCCTCGAGGAGGAAATCCGCCTCGAAAGGGCATGATCCGAGGGGTGAAGATGACATCTTTCGCATCCTTTTTTCACGTACGGAAATCGAAAAGGCATCTCTGATTGACCGAACAGGAAGGAGCGGCACGAATGCAATGCGAGGAGCTTCAGAAAAAATATGCCGGTATACTGAATGATATCGACTGGGAAATGACCCCTGAAGATGCGGTTACTCGCTACCTGGAATGGGGCACGAGTTGGTCCCGCGGGAACAACATGGTGAGGTCGAAAAGCGATGTTTCCTATTACTTCACCATCAGCACCTGGCATGACCCTCCCATAATCCACTTCATGAAGATCAATACGGATGAAGCATTGGAGTTGGCTGCCATTGAGATACCAAGAGACCTGCGAGATCGCTTCGTAGAGACTGCTCCGTCGGGAAAAGGGGTTTTTGCGCTGAACGAAGAGATCAGGGGGTGGCTGGAGGAGCAGCTTTCGAAAGTCAAATGAGCGGGGGTCCCTTCGGTGATTGTGTTCTCCCCTTTGCCATCCAAGATGGCATGGAGGCAGATCGAGGCGTACTGCGACAATATGATCGAACAGGGACGGCTTCTATATATCCCGCCGGACCATGCACTCCGGGTCGGCCTCAAGAAGGGGGATGGTTCCGACGTCCGTGGCCTGCCCTGCAACCACGCTCACCTGGCCGTGTTCATGAAGCCGGCACCCGGAGACCACGCCGCCCACCGAGGTGATCCATTCCACGCTGATCGCATGGGTTCCCTCCCGCAAGGGGAGGAGCGCGAAGGAGCCGTCTGCCGCCGCAAAGGCGGAGGCCTCGTCTTCCGTGCCCCGATCGGCGAGAACCTTCACCCGCGTGACCTCCCCGCCGCTTTCGCCCGGAGCGGGCGATACGGCTCCGGTGACCGAGCCGCTCACCGTCTTGGCCGCGATCTTCAGGGCGGGATGTATCCAGTACTGGCCTTCAGCGTGCCGGCGAACCGCATTGTTTGCATGGAATACCAGATAGAGCTCGGTGATCTGCCCGTCCGTTATGGTAAAGGGCCCGGCCACGTTGAACTTGTCCGGCGGAACGGTGGCGGGCGTCGGCACCTCCTCGGGTTCCTCCGTGAGGTTGACCGATGCATCGCTGATGCGGATCTTCAAGTTGCCATAGGTTCCGGCCGGCAGGACATTCTCGTTCTCGTTCCCGTCGACCAGGGTGGCGAACACGCCGTTTTCCAGGGCCAGGATGTTGACGGGCTGCTCGACGTCCTCGTTGAGACGGAGCTGGCGGGGCGGTCCGTTTCCATGGGCCTCGATCGAGTCGATGGTCACATTCAGCCTCGTCACCGTGTCGATCGGGTCATCGACCAGAAGCAGGCTCAGGCCTCCTCCGGCTGCGTCTTCTTCGGAGTGAGGCCCGCCCGAATCCGAACCGCACATGGATGCGCTCAGGCCCAGAAGCACGCAGAGAATACCCTTGGCGACCCCAGAGGCGCCACCTGGCATTTTCCCGGTTTTCATGGTTCCGTGACTCCTTGTCCCTGTGAATCGTGAAGAGGCAGAGGGCTTGCCTGCGGCCGGTGTCCCGACGGAGGGCGTACCCTCACGGCGGCGGCATCCTCCGCAGCTCCCTCCGACCCGCGGTCTCTCCCCGCACCTCAAGCAAGACAGATGCCAGAGAACGCGTTGTCCGCCGATGCGTTCGAACAGGAGTTAAATACCTATAAATCAATCATTTTTTGCATGGAGAAGAGAGTTGAGCGAATCCGAACGCGGTCCGACGAAGGGGTTCGGATTACATTTCCTGCCTGTTCGATCACCGAATCAAAAAGTGTTGGAAAAGACCCCCCTTCGACGCCCGGGTCTTGTCCGTGCTCGAGAAGAGATAGGTCGCCTTCGGCACGAACGCAGGAGAGGGTGCGGTTGCGGGCTTCTGCTCCCGTTGCGCATCGTCGGCCCCGGAGAGCGCGGGCGCTACGAGCCTGCCTGCCGAAGCAGGGGAGCCACCGGGGCCGCCCACCGGAATACCCGGTGAACCCGGATGCTGTTTCGGATGTGGCAGCAGTACCCGCAGACGCAGCGGCCCTTCATGGACGCGAGCCCTTTTCGGGTCGAAACCGTCTTTCGGAACCTGCGGTACGCCTCCCCGTTCCAGATCCGGGGAAAGGCCGTTTCGCCCAGATCGCCCATCGCTACGTCGCAGCGTCCGCAGGGAAAAACCGTTCCATCGATCCGGATGCGCGAATGCACCCATCCCACGTAGCAGGGGAGCGTATCCCACACCGCCTCTCCGATCCGATAGAGCTGGAGGGCGAGGTCGATGTTTTCCTGGATGGGCTCTTTGCGCAGCCGCCTCTTCATGCGGGACAGGGAGACGAACAGGTCTCTTTCCTCCTCCGCGGAAAGCCTGTAGGAGGACACGTCCCCCTTCAGGGAGTGAATCGGAGCGACGGTGAGCTGATCGCAGCCGCCGGCGCGGGCCTGCTCCAGGGCCTTCTCCACGGTTCGGAAGTTGTCGCGGCTGATCGGCCGGTGAAGGCGCAGCAAGGGAAGCCGGCTCTTCTCTCTCGCCTTCACCTCCGAGACACGCTTGAGCGCGTCGAGAACCTTGCGGAAGAAGTCGGGCCTCGTGCCCGGATATAGCCTCTCGTATTCCTCTTCCGAACTCGCCCAGAGGCTCACCGTGAGCAGATCCAGCCGCAGGTCGATGAGCTTGCCGATCAGCTCCTCGGTCAGCAGGGTGCCGTTCGTGATCACGTTGAGCTTCATGCCCGCCGACTTGGCCGCGGAGACCGCCTCGAAGAAATGGGGATAGAGAAGCGGTTCCCCCTCCCCTGCAAAGATGAGTTCTCTCGTCCCGATCGCCTCGAGGTCCTTCAACACCCTTTTCAGAACGTCCGGGTCCATGTCGGACACCGACCGATCGACCGGGGAGGGAAAATCCGAAAGACAGGAATGGTACCTGCAGTACAGGCAGGAGAGATTGCAGCGGCGCGTGAGGTCGATGCTGACGAAGAAGGGGCCCGTGTAAGCGAGTTCCCCTGTGATCAGACCGCGGAGAAGATCGGTCTTTTCACGCCACGTGGTCATACAAGCCGTCCGTATTCGCAAAGGGCCGCTCGAACCAGGTGAGGCCGTCCGTCCCGAGAGCAGACGCAGAAGCGGGCGCTAGACGGTTACGACCACCTTGATCGAGCGGTCCACCCGGCACTGCGTCTCGAAGGCCTCGCCCGCCTGTTCGATCGGGTACTGGTGGCTCACGAGCTTCATGCGGTCCACCTTCTTGTCGCGCATGAGTTCGAGGGCCCGGACCGCCTCGTCCGGAAGGAAGCCGTACGAGCCGAACACCTGAACATGCTTGACCACCATGGGCATGAGGTCCAGGGTGAGCGGCGCCTCGAAGACCCCGTGCACCACGACCCTTCCGTTTTCCCGGGCGATCCTCAGGGCCTGCTGGATGACCGGAGGCTCGGGCCTCTCCCGGATGTAGCCCACGCAGTCGTAGATCACGTCCACGGCCGGGGTCTGGACCGCGCCCTGGAGCATGAGCACCGGCACCTCCCCGGTCAGTTCCCTGGCGCGCTGGAAAGCGTCTTCCCTGCCCGCGTGAATGACCTCGTCCGCCCCCAGTTCCCTTGCCATGGCGAGGCGCTTGTCCGAAACGTCCACCACGATGACCCTGTTCGGCTTGAGCCCCGACACCCGGACGGCCTGAACGATCCCCAGGCCGATGATGCCGGCCCCGAAGACGAGCAGGTTCTGGCCGTCGGCCGGGGCGCCGAGCTGGGCTGCGTGGAGGGAGTTGCCCAGGGGCTCTGTGGTGGCGGCCTCCACCCAGCCCACCTCCTCCGGCACCTTGTACACGTTCAACCCGAGGAGGGCCGGCGATACGGGCACGTATTCCGCCATGCCCCCGAAGGTGAGGGCCATGACCCGGTCGCCGACGCGGATCCCCTCCACCTCCCTGCCCACCTCGGCCACCTCGCCCGCGAACTCGTGGCCCGGGATCATCCCGCCCTCGGAACGACGGCAGAGAACCTCGGAGAAGACCCCGAGGCGGTACATGTGCAGGTCCGAGCCGCAGATCCCGCACGCGCGGACCCTCACCAAGATGTCCGCGTCGCCGATCCTGGGCGCCGGCACGTCTTCGGTGGTGATCTTCATCGGCTCGTGATATATCGCGGCCTTCATGCTCTTCCCCCTTTGCTTTTCGCCACGGCCCCCGGAGGATATATCAGTCTTTGCGGTCCCGCACAATCCCCAGGGAACGGTCCTCGGGCTTCGTGTGGAGCCAGTAGTACAGAAAATGGCTCTGGTCGAGCCGCATCGAGCCGCCGTCGGCCTGCGTCCACTCCAGAAGGCGGTGGGGGTAGTCCGCCTCGAAAACGAAGAGATCCCGTTTCTCTCCCCGGAGGACCTCGCAGAGGACGACGCGACGGTAGGTTTTCCCGCCCACCTCCCGGTTCGCCTCCGGCCGGTTTCGCACCAGGCCCTCCCGGATCGTCAGGGGCACCGCCTGGTTCGAAAGGAGCGGGTCCATGATCTTCAGGCGGTAGTCTGCGGCCTCGGTGAGCCGGAAACGGAGCACCACCGGCAGGGCGTCGTAGAAAGTGAATTCGCCGTCCTCCAGGACCGCAACCGAGTCGCCCTGGTCGTCGAAGTAGGAATGGTAGCGAAACAGGTGCCTCTCTTCCCGCCGGCGGTATTCCATGAAGGTGTTGCCGCAGCCGTCCTGGCTGCTCATGGTGTACTTGAGGATCCGGCCGGTTGCGCGCTCGAAGAAGATGGAGGCCGTCTGGCAGTAGTCGTAGATCCCGGTGGGGATGTGCTGGATCCAGTTCATCTTGACCACGTCCACGGCCCCCTCCGCGGACAGGGTCTTGACGAGCCGCTCGACGTCGAAGGGCTCCTTGACCAGGATGAGCTTCACGGTTGCGGGCCGGTCCGTGCCGTACTTGCTCAAGGAGGCGTCGTAGACCTGAAACTCGGCCTTCCCGGAGTCCCAGTAAGCGGAGTCGAAGAAGCTCGTTGCCGAGGATGTGCCGCCGAGGCCCAGCAGCAGGCCCGCCAGAATGCCCAGCCCGAGGGTGGATCGCATCGCCTTGCCCCTCCTTTCCTTTTCGCTCTCGCCCGGGCTTCTCCCGGGGCGTGTGAGCCCGTCAGGCGCGTTCCGGATCCCCGGGACCGGGGGGAGGGACGGCCTTCAAGGGCGATAACAGGGTGAGCGGCCGGACCTGCCGCGTCTTCATGGGCCCGTTCTCCAGGTTGAGGACGCCCCTGGGGCACACGGTCGAGCACATGCCGCAGCCCACGCACGAGGCGCGCACCACGTCCTGGCCGCGCTGGGCATACCAGCGCACGTCGATCCCCATTTCGCAGTACTTGGAACAGTTGCCGCACGACATGCACTGAGCGCCGTTCGTGGTGATCCGGAAGCGCGAGCACTTCTTCTGCAGGATGCCCAGGATCGCGGCCATGGGGCATCCGAAGCGGCACCATACCCGGGGGCCGAGGAGCGGGTAGAAGCCCACGCCCGCGACCCCGGCAAAGACGGCGCCGATCAGGAAGCCGTAAGTCCGGGCGAAGGCCATGGAAATGGAGCCGAGGATCCTTCCGCCGAGGAACGCATTGAGCCACAGCAGCGCGGTCGTCAAGGCGACGAAAACGAGCACGCCGTGGATGGATAGCCGCTCGATCCTCCAGGCGCGCAGCGACTTGTCCGAGAGCTGCCGCCACTCGTCCCCCAGGGTGTTCGCAAGCCCGCCGCACCCGCACACCCAGGAGCAGTACCATCGCTTTCCGAAGAAATAGGTGAGGACGGGCGTGGCGAGGAAGGTCATCAGGGCGCCCCAGCCGAACAGGAAGATGCCGATCCCGCCGGGATGGCTGCGGAGCCCCTCGAACTTGGACGGGAAGAGCGCGTCGTAGCTCAGGGGCCAGAAATAGGAGAAATAATACTCGGGCTGGTTCAGGAAGACCATCACCGAGGGGATCGCGTACGCGAAGACGAACTGGAAGACCACGATCGAGGCGGTGCGGACGATCTGATAGCGGCTGTGCCGGTATTTCAGGACGGCCCGGAATCCCATGACCAGGACGGCCAGGGTGTAGAGGGAGCCGTAGAGAAACCATGGGTCGGCCGGCCGGTTGCGCAGGGCATGGCTCAGCGGGTCCGTCATGCGGACGAGGTGTGTCAGGTGCTGCGGAAACCAGTAGAGAAGCACGTAGAAGCCGGTGAACAGAACCGCCAGGAGCCAGGCAGGGGCCCCGCGCGCGGTGAGCGCGGAGAATACCTTTCGGTTGTTCCGGATGCCCGGGGGGGACGCCGTCTGGCTTCGAGCGATGTAGATGACGGCCCCGAGGCCCGTGAGTCCGAGGCTCGCGACGAGCATGGTCCCGGGCGCGGCGCTGCCGGCCCCCGCGAAAGAGACGAGGAGTGCCAGGAGGCCGGCGCCGAACAGGGCGAGCCCCGTCCTGCTCGCCGCGTCGAGCGCCGTGGGGCCGGATCCCAGGGACAGCCGCTCTCCCTCTCCGCGCGCTCTCATGGCCTGTCGCTCCCCTGTCCGGGGCTCCGGAAGAGCGACGCCATGTAGCCGGAAAAGAGCCCCTTGCGGGTGGAGAGCCGAACCGGGCGCCGCGGGTCGCGCCGGTTGAAGGCCGCCAAGACCTCGGTCTCAAAGGGGCGGAAGAACTCCGGGTCGAAGTTCAGGGCCCCCAGGTTCGCGACCACCTGCTCGACGGCCGCGCCGTCCGCGATCCATCGTTCGCAGACGGTGTGCCTTCCGCGGATGCCGAGCAGGTTGAACCCGGTCACGGCGCGGTCCGCCTTCCGCCAGTTGATGCGGAGCGCCTTTTTTCCGTCCGGGTCCTCCCAGTAGAGCGTTTCCTCGTCCTCCGGGAGCCGGCCGGGCACGGTCCCGTAGGTCTGGTACTCGATGTCGAAGAACTTGGCCGAGTTGAACCACACGCCCGGCCGGTAGGGACTGCGGTCGCCGCAAAGGTTGGCCGCGATGTGCTCGCCGTGCATCTTTCCGGTGTACCACACCTGCTCCACCGGACGCCGTCCCGCCGGGGGCTCGCGGAACTGGGCGCAGTCTCCCCCGGCATAGACGTCGGGCCGGCTCGTCTCGAAGAACTCGTTCACGAGAACGCCGCGGTCCGTCTCGATCCCGCTTCCCTGGAGAAAGGCGACGTTGGGGCTCACGCCCGCGGTGAGGCCCACGACGCGGCAGGGGATGGTCTCGCCCCCGCTCGTCACGACGGCCCGCGCACGTCCCGCCGCGTCCGGGAGGATTTCCTTGAGCTCGGTCCGGAGGCGGAGATCGACACGGTGCTCGGCCATGTGCCGCTCGATCAGGAGGGATTCTTCCCTGGGGAGCACGATCTCCCAGAAGCGCTCCTCCCGGACGAGAAAGGTGACCGGGATCCCGCGCGCGAGGAGCATCTCGGCCATCTCGATGCCGATCAGCCCGCCGCCCACGATCACGGCCCGCTCGACCTCTGCCCGGGTGCTCCTCTCCAGTGCCTCCACGTCCTGGTAGGAATAGAGCCCCTGGACGCCCTCGAGATCCTCCCCGGGCCATCCGAACCGGTTCGACTTGGAGCCGGACGCGATGACGAGCTTGTCGTAGGAGACCGCCCCGCCCTTGCGGAGGTCGAGCTTCTTGGCGCAAGGGTCCACCCGTTCCACGGTATCGTGAACCAGGCAGATGCGGTTCTTCTCCCAGAAGCCGTCCTCGTAAGGCTTCGTGTCCCTGTAGCTCATGTGCCCCATGTAGATGTACATCAGGGCCGGGCGGGAGAAGAAGTGGGGGGTCTCCTCCGAGATGATCGTGATTTCATCCCGGGTTCGTTTGCGCAGGTTGCGTGCCGCCGTCACGCCGGTGATGCCGTTGCCGATGACGACCACATGGCGCATGGGGCACTCCGTTTCATCGTTCGGATGGAAAACGCCTCTTTCGCGGTCGGGCCTGCCCCCCGGCGCGGAGCGGGTCCGGTGGAAAGAACAGGGGATGTTCGGGCTTCACTCGAGTTGGATGCCCGGCGCCCCCCGGGCGTTGCTCAATCACCCGCCGCTGGAAAAACCGTTCGAATTTCTATAAACTTATTCCATTCAAACGAAAACGACCTTCTTGCCGGAGGGGGTAAAGCATGTTTGTCCGTCGCACCGTCATCGTGTGGATCGGAATCCTGAGTCTATCGTCGATGTTCCTTCTCGGCCAGGACACCTGGTCGCTCTCGTGCCCGGACGCGGACGGGGACGGTTACGGCGACCCTGCCTCCGGCCTCTGCCCGCATCCCGAGCGGGACTGTGACGACGGCGACCCGGCCGTGAATCCGGGCGCAACGGAAGGGCCTTACGGCGACCCGACCTGTTCCGATGCGCTGGACAACAACTGTGACGCACGCGCGGACGGCCAGGATGCGGAATGCGAGGAGATCCAGGCGCCCGTGACGATCGATCCGGCCGAGGAGGCGGGACGTCTGGACGACCGCTACCTGGGCTTCGCCTTCGATATGGTGCAGTTCACGGAAGGGTTCTGGTGGGACTGGGGTCCCGGCGGGCCTCAGCCCGAACCGACCCCCGACCTGGAGAGCCCCAAGCTGAGGAGGCTCGCGTCCTATCTGGCCCCGTCGAGAATGCGCGTGGGGGGCACTGATTCGGACGCCGCCTACTTCTGCCCGGAGGAAGGCGAGTGCGAACTGCCGCCGAGCTACCAGAACGTGTACCCCGATCCCGACGAAGAGCGGCCCGGCGTGGTCAGCCGCGAGGACATCCGCCGGATCGCCGACTTCGCCGAGGCCGTGGGGGCCCGGATCATGTTCTGCCTGAATGTTGGTCCGGGGCCGAGGGACCCGGCGACCGGCCGGTGGACCCCGGACAACGCGCGGGAGCTCATCCGCTACGCCAGGTCGCTGCCCAACGGCCACCTCTTCGATGTCTGGGAGCCGGGCAACGAGGTGAACCTCATCTGGTACACCTTCAACATGCCCGCCCTGCTCACGCCGGACCTGTTCGCCTCGGACCTGGCCGCGTTCCGCGCCCTGGTGGACGAGGAGGCTCCGGGTTCCCTGGTTGCCTGCCCGGGGAGCTTCTTCGTCCCGTATCGAGCCCTGAACGACCTGGGATTCACCCGCCGGGTCCTCAGCCTGGCCCGGGACAAGGTCGATATCGTGACCTGGCACCTTTACGCGACCCAGTCGGAGAGGTGCCCGGCCATCTTCGCACCCGCCCGCGCGTCCAGGGAAACGCTCTTCGATCCCTCCAACCTGGCCATGAACCGCTTCTTTGCCCGGTACGTGGCGCAGGAGGCGGCAGGGCTGCCGGTCTGGAACGGCGAGAGCGCCTCGAGCCAGTGCGGGGGCCAGCCCGGAGTGAGCGACACCCTGCTCGATGCCCTGTGGCTCGCCGACTGGATCGGGATCATGGCCGAGGAGGGATCGAGCACCCTCTTCCGGCAGACCCTCGTGGGGGGCGACTACGGCATGATCGACCCGGACACCCTCGACCCGAGGCCCTCGCTCCTGGCCTACGTGATGCACCGGAGGACCGTGGAGGGAACCCGCCTGCTGACCGAGGCCGACCGGTCCCTGGTCAAGGCGCACGGCTACTGCTCCGCGGGCATGGACGGCTCGGTCACCGCCGTGCTCTCCAACCCCAGCGGGCGCATGCTGACCGCGGAGGTCTCGCTCGCGGGCACGGCCGTCTCGAGCGCGCGGCAATGGACCGTGGGCGCGGGGGGCGATCTCACGGCGACGCGGGCCACCCTCGAAGGCCTCACGCACGAGCCGGACGGCACGATCCCGGACCCGCCCGGAACGCCTGTCCCCGTGAACGGGGGAAAGGCATATGCGCAGGTCGGCCCCAACTCCCTGGTCTTCGTGGTCCTCGAGCCGGTGGAGGCGGGTCCCGTTTGCCGGGCGATTCCCTCCGAGTGGAATTAGCTCAATAGCTCAATAGGAGATTCGCATCGCCGTAATTTCTCGCCCCGAGAACCCATGCACGAAATAAGGCAGGCCGTTCCTGTTCCGGAGGTGGCTCTTGTAAGCGGCTTTTGTAAGCGGCCTGCAGGCTCGGAATCGAGGCTCCGAAGATCCACGATGTCAGTCGCATTCTCAAAGACAGGCAGGATCTCTTGCCGAAGGTCCTGCAAACCAACCTGGACGAAATCTCCCGCATCTCCAGGGAATTGAGGAAGGACCGAGAGCTGGCTTTTTACGGCACCGAAGACTGGATCCCCACCGAAGAATACTCGCGGGAGGACTCTCTGGAAGCGATCAGGAAGGCGGAAAGGATATTCGAGCTCGTTTCAGAAGTCATCTCCACGAAGAGTGCCTGAGCCCCCGGCATGCAGTCTCTTCAGTCCCCCTTGTCAGCCCGTTTTCCTGTTACTCGTGCACACCGAACGGTCTATAGGAATATCGTAAGCGTCCGGTAAACCCCATCTTGCTCTCTTACTGCCGGCCCCGAGAGAATG
>CAYLMK010000048.1:0-13955 GCA_964384945.1 uncultured Thermodesulfobacteriota bacterium
GCGGTGCAGGGATTTGAACCCCGGACACTGCGGATATGAGCCGCATGCTCTGACCGACTGAGCTACACCGCCGCAACCTCTTCGCATCCGCCCTGGGATCACGCTAAACGTAATTAATTACCAGACTTCAAGGAAGATAGCAACCGGCCGCCATCCGCGTGGATGCGTGCCTGAAACGTAATGAGGAGGCGGCGGATCCTCGATGGTCCCCTGCCCCGGGCTCTCGGCGCGCCTGCCTGCTTCAGTAGCCCAGCGGCTCCCCGATCAGGATCACGGTGATGTCGGTGAGGACGGGCCTGCGGTGGAGAACGAGGGTGGCCCTGCAGATTCGGTTTGGATCGTTGCAGTCCACGCACCCCTTTCCCTTCGTACACGGGAGGTCGAGGTTCAAGCTCTTGGCCCGCATGGGTGCGGCGACCTCCTTGATTCTTCGAAAGGCGGCGTGAAGGTCCGGGACGATCTTCTGGATTCCTGCCAGGAGAACGACCTTTGCAGGGCCGAAGGTCATGGCCGAGGTCCGGTTCCCGACGCCGTCGCGGCTGACCAGCTCACCCGACTCGGTCAGCGCGTTCACGCTGCTGAGCAGAACATCGCACAGGAGTTGGTCCTTGCGGATCCGAAGGGTCTCTTCGAGCGTCAGGCGCGGATCCCAGTGGTCGAGCGGGACGGCGCCCTTCTGCCGCAACCCCTCGACAAAATTCATCTGCCGTAGGGTTGCCGACCCGGCCAATCCCACCCGCATGCCTTCTCGAATGGAGGCGAGGACGAACTGCCGGGCCTCGTCCGCCCCGGGGAAAAAATGGGCGAGAAACTCGTTCTTCCTGAGCGCCTTGATCGTACGTGCGACCCGATCGTTCACGGTCGCAGAACCTTCCACGGTCACGTTCGGGCCTCCCCCCTCCCCCTGCCGGCGTCCCTCGTCGTCATCCGGCGGAACCGAAGATCTTCCGCCCGCACGCCTCGTCCTGGAAGAAGGTCTTCATGATCCGGTAGGGGTTCGCATCCTCCTGCTGCACCTGCGCAAGGTAGCTGCGGACCCGTTCGTCCTCCTCGGCAAGCTTCTCGACCCTGCGGATAAAACGATGGCCGAGAATCTCCATGAAATGCCGGCTTCGGATCTTCGCCTTTCTCTCCTCCCCGCTTGCATGGGCCTTCAGGTAGGCCCTGTGCCTGTTCAGGGCCTCATAGATCTCGTCGATCCCCAGATCCTGGTTCGCCTGGCTGAGCAGGACGGGGACCTTCCAGGCGGAGTCCCGGCTGTCGTTCAATTCCACCATGCCCTTCAGGTCCGAGGCCATCTTCTCCGCCCCTTCCCGGTCCGCCTTGTTCACGATGAAGACATCGGCGATCTCCATGAGGCCTGCCTTCATGGTCTGCACGGTGTCCCCGGACTCGGGCACGAGCACCACGAGCGTGGTGTCTGCGATGTTGACGATATCCAGCTCGGTCTGGCCCACGCCGACCGTCTCGATGATCACCACATCCATTCCAAAGGCGTCGAAGAGGCGAAGAACCTCGCCCGTGGCCCTGGACAGACCGCCGCCCGTGCCTCTCGTTCCCAGGCTCCGGATGAAGACGCCCTCGTCCAGGGCGTGCCGCTGCATCCGGATCCGGTCGCCCAGAACCGCCCCGCCGGAGAAGGGGCTCGACGGATCCACGGCGATGACGCCGACCACCCTGTTTTCGGCCCGGAGGCGTGCGATGAGCTTGTCCACCAGGGTGCTCTTGCCCGCCCCGGGGGGGCCGGTCACCCCGAAGGAGTAACACCGGCCGGTCTTGGGATAGATCGTTTCCATGATCTCCGGGACAAAGGGGGCGTCGTTCTCCACCGAGGTGACAAGCTTGGCCAATGCCAGCTTTTCACCGGCAAACATACGTTTGAGGAGGGCCGAAACCACGGACCCTTCGTTCTTGTCCGCACTCTTCTTGTCTGCGTTCTGCATCGAGGCCTCCGGAGGCGCGTTTCCGCCCCCAGGATATGGGTGAGACGGGCGTGTTTCTTATACCAGCCCGTGCATCCGAAGTAAATCGCGCGAGCCCCGGCGGCGAGCCCCGCGGCTTCCGAGAACGGCGGGCGGACGTTCACCCGACCGTCACGTCCACGGCCGACCCTCTTCGGGAAAGGCTCAGAGGGCAGGCTCGAGCACCAGGATCTCGGTGGATTCCGGAAGGGATTCCGGTTCGATCTCGACCGTGGACCCCCCCACCTTCCTGACCTTGGGCTTTCCCTTCAGGAAAGCATCCACCTGCTCGATCGGAAAGGCGCACTTGGGCGTCTTGTAGTGCATCGGGATCACGATTCTCGGCTTGAGCTGATCCACAACCCGCGACGCCTCGGCCGGCCCTACGGTGAACGTCCCTCCGACGGGCAGCATCACCACGTCGGGCCGGCCGATGGCTGCGGCCTGCTCCGCGGAGAGCACGTGCCCCAGGTCGCCCATGTGGCAGACGCGCATCCCGTCCGCCTTGAGACAGAAGACGAAATTCTCGCCCCTTTCCTTGCCGCCGCTGTCGTCGTGAAACGTGTGCACCCGTTTCATCTCGACCCCTTTGACCGTGTCTGTGCCGGGGCCCTTCGCGACGACCGGGTCGCCCCGGACCGTGCTCGTGTAGTTGTGGTCCTCGTGCTGTTCGTGGCTGACGGTGACGATGTCCGCCTCGGTCTCGATGGGGCCGTATCCGAGTGCGCCCCCGTAAGCCCCCGACTCGTAAGGGTCCATCACGATGCGAACGCCGCTCTTTGTCTCGAGCAGAAAGGCCGCATGTCCCAACCATTGGATCTTCATGGGTCTCCTCCTTCGTCGTTTTCGCCCTAGAACAACTCTCCCTGCCTGTCCTTCGGGACGGGGACGTTGAAATAGGCGAATGCCTGCGCCGTGGCAATGCGTCCCTGCTTCGTCCTGCCGAGAAAGCCCTTCTGAATCAGGTAGGGCTCGTGCACATCCTCGATCGTGTCCGGCGCCTCGTTGACCGCGGCGGAGAGGGTGTCGATGCCCACCGGTCCGCCTTGGAAGCCCTCGATGATCATGAGCATGATCTTGCGGTCCATCTTGTCCAAGCCCTGCGCATCCACCTCGAGGAGCTGCAGGGCGAGGGCCGCCGTCTTCTCATCGATCCTGCCGTCGCCCCGCTCTTGTGCATAGTCGCGGACGCGCCGAAGAAGCCGGTTCGCAACCCGGGGCGTCCCGCGGGCCCTCCGGGCGATCTCGAGAATTCCTTCCGGGGTGTAGGGCACGTCGAGAATCCTGGCCGAACGCTCCAGGATGGTCGTCAGATCCGCGGACGTGTAGAAATCGAGACGGTCCATGACGCCGAAGCGCGTACGCAACGGAGAGGTCAGAAGCCCGGCCCGTGTCGTCGCCCCGACGAGGGTGAAACGGGGAATGTCCAGCTTGATGGCCCTTGCGCTCGGGCCCTGCCCGATGATGATGTCGAGCTGGTAGTCCTCCATGGCCGGGTAGAGGATCTCCTCCACAGGCCGGGGGAGCCGATGGATCTCGTCGATGAAAAGAACATCGTGGGTCCGCAGGTTCGTCAGAATCGCAGCCAGATCCCCCTGTTTTTCCACGGCCGGCCCCGACGTGGTGTGGATCTGCACGCCGAGTTCCCTGGCCAGGATATAGGCGAGCGTCGTCTTGCCGAGCCCGGGAGGGCCGTAGAGAAGCACATGATCGAGCGACTCCCCCCGTCTCCTGGCCGCATCGATGAAGATCCGGAGCTTCTCCTTGAGCGCATCCTGGCCCACGAATTCCCGGAGGAGGGTGGGCCTGAGATTGGCCTCGGCGACATCTTCCTCTCTGCGCGAAGGGCTCACCGGGCTGTTGACTTCTTCCTGTGACATCGCGGCGCGCATCCCTTTGCTGAGGCCTCTCAGGGCTCTCTGAGCAGCTCCCGAAGGGTCGATTTCAGCAGTTCTTCCAGGCCGACCGGCCCCTCCGCGAGCCCCTCTTTCCGGATGGCCCTTTCGATGGCCTTTTCCGCCTCGTTGCGTTTATACCCGAGGTTCATAAGGGCCGACAAGACCTCCACGTAGAGCTGCCTCTGCTCCCGAGGAATCGGTTCCGCCCGGCTGACCGCCCATTCGCGGGGCGGGATCCTGTCCTTGAGCTCCACGACGATCCGCTCCGCCGTCTTCTTGCCTACGCCGGGGATCCTCTGAAGCCGTTGGGTGTCGCTGCAGAGGATGGTCTCCAGAAGCTCCCTGGCCGGAATCCCGGAAAGGATATTCACGGCCAGCCGCGGGCCGATCCCGTTCACCGTGGTCAGAAAGCGAAAAGCCTCTCTTTCCTCCTCCTGGAGGAATCCGATCAGCAGGATCTGATTCTCGCGCACATGCGTGTGGATGATCAGTTGAACGGGTGCGCCGGCCTCGGGGAGCGCGCAGAGGGTCGTCAGGGGCACAAGCACCTCAAAACCGACCCCGTTGGCCTCCACGACGACGGCTTCCGGGGATTTCCTGAGCAGGGAGCCTTTCAAGGTCGCAATCAAGACAGGCACCTCTTGTTCATGGGATGGTCTCGTTTCTCCATCCGTCTCGAGCTGTTCCGCGGCCTGCGCGGCACAGAGAGGTCTTCGTCGCCTCGGAGGTCTGAAAGCAGTGGGCGTGGCAGATGCAGACAGCCAGCGCGTCCGCGGCGTGGGAGGGTATCCTCTTCTCGACGCCGAGCAGGGCCTGCACCATATCCTTCACCTGCTGCTTGCCTGCCTGCCCGTAGCGGCAGACCGCCTTTTTGATTTCCGTGGCCGCGTACTCGTAGACCGGTATTTCCGCGAGTGCCGCCGACAGCAGCGTTACCCCCCTGGCCTGTCCCAGCAACAGGGCGGAGCGGGCATTCCGGGCGAAAAAGACCTGCTCCACGGCCATGTGGTGAGGTTGAAACTCGCGGAAAACAGCCTCCAGTTCGCGATGAAGTGTCGACAGCCTCTCGACGAAGGGCGTCTGCGCCGATGTCTGAATCGACCCGTCGGCCACGTGGGAAAGCCGACCGCGGCCGTCCCAATCGAGGATCCCGAAACCGGTATGCGAGATTCCCGGATCGATCCCCACGACCCGCATGCTGTCCATCCTTTCGATCCGAGGTCTGCCCCCGGCGGGAGGTTGTTTCACGGGGACGGGAACCGATGCAGAGGTGTGCCGGAGGGAGGAAGTCCGAGGCGCTGCTCACCCTTGGGTCAGGCTTTGCATGACCTCCTTGGGAATGTCGAAGTTGGAATAGACATTCTGGACGTCGTCGTTTTCCTCCAGGGCATCCACCAACCGGAGGGTCTGTTCCGCCTCCTTCCCTCGGAGTCTGACGGTGTTCTTCGGGATCATCGTGATGTCCGCGTCCTGGTAGAGGACCCCTTTTGCATCCAGGGCCTCCTTGACGGCCTGGAAGGCCTCCGGCCGCGTGTACACCTCGAATTGCCCGTCCTCGGCATCCTCCACGATATCGTCGGCGCCGGCCTCCAGGGCGATCTCCATCAGGGCCTCTTCGTCCACGCCTTTGGCCGGAACCGAAAGATATCCCTTCTTTTCGAATATCCAGGACACGCAACCGCTCTCGCCCAGGTTCCCGTTCAGCTTGCTGAATATGTGACGCACCTCCGCCGTGCAGCGGTTTCTGTTGTCCGTCATGACCTCCACAAGGATGGCGGTTCCCCCCGGGCCGTATCCTTCGTAGGTGTACTCCTCGTACCGCACACCTTCGAGCTCCCCGGTTCCCTTCTTGATGGCCCGGTCGATATTGTCCGAGGGCATGTTCTCCGCCTTGGCGCGGTCGATGGCCGTTCGCAGCCGCGGGTTCATTGCCGGATCCCCGCCGCCCGCTCGGGCGGCCACCGTCAGCTCGCGGATCAGCTTGGTGAAGGTCTTCCCCCTTTTCGCATCTTCCTTCGCCTTCTTGTGTTTGATGCTGTGCCACTTCGAGTGCCCGGACATCTGGACTCCTCCCGATCCCTACACCCCGGCCTTTGCTTGTTTGCCGCATGGGGGCGATGGTTCACGTTTGCATATTAGATCAACGCGATTCAGGAAAGCAAGGGCGGCCCGCCCTCTTCCGACCGGCGAGAATCCGCTTGACTCGCGTCGGGGTAGGGGCCGTACGAACGAACGACCGGGTCCGGCGGCCGGAGCCTCCTCCAGGACCCCTCGAATTCGGAATAGGGCTTCGCCCGCCGGAGCCTCTCGGCCCTGGCCTCGGCCCTGGCCCGCTCCGTCCCTTCCCGATCCAGCCGCAGCGTCGTGGGGTCGTAGACGATCCGGTAGAGATTCCGGGCGGCCCAATGCGTGGTCATGGCGTCCCGAAGATCCCTGAGCACCGCCTCGGGATCGCGTTCGAGAACATCCCCGTACCCTGCGCCTCCGCCGACGAGGAAGGTGAAGGTATCCCCGTTCCTCAAGGGACGAACCCGCATGCAGATGTGGTGGAACGCCTCGTCACCCTCTTCCGGGTTGTCCGGCTCGTAGACTTCGTCCAGCGTGTGGGGGATCCGGGTCTCGCCGCCGCGAAGCAGGGCCTTGACGTTGCTTCCGTGGACGGTGCGTATGAAGGTGGTGGGTGCCGCATACCCGCCGAAGATTCCCAGGGTCGAGGGGAACTTGGAGCCGTACCCGAAGGCCCCCATGGCCACCCAGGGGACGTGATGGATCATGAGACTGAACCCGACGCCGGCACCTCCCCGGAACTTCCCGTGGCCGTAAGAACTCTTGAAATAGTTTCGAACGAGGTACAGGAAGGGTCGATCCGATTCGACGGTCTCCGCGTCGGAGCAGTCACTCATCGTGGCGAAGTAGGCCCCGGCGCCGTCCACACCATCCATGTCGGGCCGTGCGCCCGCCCCGGTTGCGTTCAGTTCGGGCGCGATGTCGGCCATGGGTTCGTTCCATTGGTTCATGCCCCCGTACACAGGCACGCCGAATCCCTGGTGCCAGGCCGCCACCGCCCGCAACGGATCCAGGTGATAGGTCATGCGGGCGCCCACGAGAAACACGCCGTGGGCGAAACAGGTCTGCGTGAACGGGGCGAGCGATGTGGGCGCGTCCCCGCGGGCGTTGATCAAGGAATCCGCGGGGAACTCCCACTCCAGGGTTTCCAGCAGGCCGTTGTTTGCCGGCAGATCGTGAAAGAACCAGCCGCAGAAATAGACCATCGAGAGGCCGATGATGCCCTGAAAGAAGGAATTCATCGGCTTGTCCGGCATCATCGGGCTCGTATCCTCGAAGGTGAACCGGATCTTGTCCCCGTGTTTGGTCACCGTGAGCCCGATCTTGGTCAGGGCCGGCTCCGGGCCCACCGTATCCATGAATCGGGGCTGGCGGAAGACCCCGTCGTGCAGGCGGAGGACCTTCTTCCCTGCCGCCTCGGCGGTCGCGGAGAGGATCCGCCGGAGGCCGCCCACGAACAACGAAACCCCCTTCCGATCGATCCATTCGACGATTCGGCGCTGCGCGATCCGGCAGGCGGCCAGGCGGGCCTTGATATCGAGGATCAGGGTCCTCGGGTCTCGGGTCATGGCGGCGAACATGTGCAGAAGGTCCTCTCGGAGCGTATAGTTCTCGCCGATCTTGATCGGAGGCACGAGCAGCCCTTCGTCGTACTTGCTCTCGGAGGTGGTAATGAGGCCCCCCGGTTCCTTGCCGCCGGCCTCCCCCGTGTGGACCACGGCCCCGGTGAAGCACACCAGCCTGTCCCGGTGGAAAACGGGCACGCACAGGCCCATGTCGGCCCCGTGCACCCCGCCGTAGAAAGGGTCGTTGAAGAAGAAGGAGTCGCCCTCCCTCACCCCGACCGACGGATCGCCGATCCAGTGCTTCACGATGTACTTGACCGGGATCTGTCCGAGCACGGCGTGAAACCAGATCCCGGTGGCGACCACCGCGAGGTCCCCCTGGGCGGTGTAGATTCCGAAGGCCACGTCGCCCCACCGCATTCCGGTCGAGGCGCCGAGCTTCATCGTGGTCTCCTTTCCCTCTTGGGCGATCATGCTCATCTTGTGCTGAAAGATCTCGAAATCCACGTCTCGGATCGCTTCCTGGGCGGCCCGCTCCTCGGGGGTCATGGGCTCCGGCTTGAGCCGCTGAACGACTTCCGTGTCCCTGCCGTACGTGCTTCCCTGCATGCGTTGTCTCCCCCTGCGGTTCGCATGTTCGGAGCCTTTTCCCCCCGCCTGCGCGGCGGCAAAAGGCGAACGAAATGAGTTTCCTCTTCCTCTAGGCCGTCTGCTCCGGCCTCTCCAGGAGCCCGTTGTGAAATTCGTCCAGCGTGAATCTCCAGCCCGGCTCGATGACGAAGGTCGTGTCCGGAGCCTCAATCAGGGCCGGCCCCAGGATCCGATTGCCCGGCCGCAGTTCCGGAAACGAGAAGACCGGGGTGTCCGCGGGCTCCACGGATCCGCTCCAGCAGGCCTTTCGCGACGGGAGGCGGGCGGCCCGGCCGGGTTCGGGCCCTTCGAGGGGGGCCTTGTCCACGGGGGCATCCTTCGCCTCCACCGAGGCGGTCAGGTAGAAGCACTCCACATTGACCCCGCCCATCGGAAAGGTGGCCTCCGGGGAATAGATGGCGGAATACTGCTGCGTGAAGGCGTCGCAGAGTTCCCTGAAATCGTCGCTGCCTCGGATCTTCAGGCGGGGCGAGACGACCTTGGTCAGGTTGTACTGCGTCCCATAGCGCATATCGAGTTCGAGGCGGAACCGGATCTCTCCTTCGGAAAACCCTTCCAGCCGGAAATCGCGCACGGCCAGGTCCCTGAGCTCGCTGACCACCGCGTTGAACCCGTCGCAATCCTCAGAGTAAGACTGCGTGGCCCATTGAAAGATCTTCAGGGTCCTGGATTTCTCCCAGACCTGCCGGATGTGAACCGTGGAAGCGCCGTAGGCTCCGAATACCGGGGAGTGACCGGGAACCACCACCCGGTTCACCTGGAGATAGGGAGCGAACCCGCAGGCGTGGGCGGGTCCCGCCCCCCCGCAGGCGAACAGGACGAAATCCCTGGGGTCGTGGCCCTTCAGGGCGACCTCGTTGAATACCTCCTGGCCCATCTTTGCATCCACAAGCCGCCGGATGCGGACGGCCGCCTCCACCACGCCGATGCCGAGGGGCCCGGCGATCTTCGTGCCGATCACCTCCCGGCTCAAGGCGGGATCGAGCGGCATCCTGCCGCCCAGATAGTTGTCCGGGTTCAGGTACCCGAGCACAAGGTCGGCGTCCGTGACCGTTGCCTCCTGGCCGCCTTGGTCGTAGCATGCGGGTCCGGGCATGGAACCGGCCGACTGGGGCCCCACCTCCAGGGTGTTTCCCATCATCGCATTCACCCACGCAATGGACCCTCCCCCCGCACCGATGGACTTCACCTCGATGGCGGGTATGTTCGTCCTCCAGCAGTCGATGACCGGGATGAAATCGTAGGTTCGGAGGCGCCCCCCCGTAATGATGCCGATGTCGAAGGAGGTGCCTCCCATGTCCGTGAAGATCACGTTCTCGAATGCGTAGCGGTTGCCCAGCGTGAGGGCGCCGTGCAGTCCTGCGACCGGGCCCGCATTGTGGGTCAGGACCGCCCTCGTGCGGGACACCTTCTTCATGCCTCCGGTGCTGTGCACGAGGAGGAGCGGCCTCCGGTACCCGCCGTCCCGCAGTTCGATTCCGAGCTTGTTGAGTTCCTCGGCCATGACGCCGTGGATGTAGGCGTTCACGATGGTCGTGGTGAAGCGGGTGTATTCGCCCGACTTCGGGGACACGCCGCTCGAGAGCATGACCGGCATGGAACCGAGGTAGTCCTCGGGGTACTCTTCTTCGATGATCGACTTCACCTTCCGTTCGTGCACCGGGTTGAGGAAAGACCAGAGGAGACAGACCGCAAACCCCATGGCGCCCCGGTCGACGAGGACCTGCAGTTTTTCCAGGACCTCGTCCGGATCCAGAGGACGGACGACGTTGCCGAGGCTGTCGATCCGTTCCTGCACGCCGACCACCATGTCCCGCGAGATCAGCGGCCGGGGCTTACGGATGCGGGCCAGGTCCTTGTTCTCCCGGGGGGACCCCCCGTCCGCCCAGCTTCGGGCCCGTCCCAGGTAGATGGTGTCCTCGAAGCCGGCCGTGGTGATCAGGCCGAGCTTGGGCCCGGTCCTTTCGATCAGGGCATTGGTGCCGAGGGTGGTGCAGTAGCGAACGGCGCCAGCCTGCCCGAGGAACGCGGACAGCCCCTTTCCGTTCATTCGGGCCAGTTCTCTCATCCCCTTCATGAAGCCCACCGACAGGTCGTAGTGGGTTGTGGGGACCTTGGTGATGGAAGCTCTTCCGTCCACGTCGATTGCGAAGAAGTCGGTGAACGTGCCGCCGATGTCGATGTTGACTGTCGTGTGCATGAGGTTCCTTTTCGTACGCCGGGCTTCACAAGTGCCGGATCGCGTGCGCCAGGGCACGGACGGCCTCGAGATCGGCGTCCCGGGTCACGGGTCCGATGCTGGTGAGGAAGAAGCCGGGCCCGGCGCGGTCCCGGCAGAGCCGCTCCCCCTCTCCGATGACTTCCCGGGCCAGGTCGAGGTCGTCCAGAGGAATGCCGAGCCCCACGGCCACGGCACCCTGGCCGAGCCTCCACAGGTCACGGGGCGAGGGAATCGGCTGCGCCTCGGCAGGGCCCAGGATATAGATATCCGCCTTGAGCTGTGAGAAGGCTGCGGCCTCTTCCGATCCCACGCCTTGCAGGTAAAGGCCCAAACGAACATCGTAGTGCGCTGCGATGTTCGCGAGCGTGTTGTAGATGCGGCGGTGATCCGCGCTCGGGGCCGCCCAGCCGGGACCGTCCTCGAGCAGGACCAGCACGTCCGGGCGGGTTGCGCAGAAGGCCTCAACCGCCCGGACAAGCAGAGGCTTGACCTCCTTGGCGCGGTTCGGCCCCTCTTGTCGCCCGAAGAGTTGCCCCGCCAGGGTCGCCGGACCTGTCAGGGCCGCCATGCACGCGAACTCGGAGCGGAGCGTCCCGAACAATCTCCGGGCCGCCTCCAGGGCGTGCCGCATGCGGCCGGCGCCCTCCGGCGCCCCGCGGACTCCTCCCTGGAGGGGCAAGATGCGCGGGCGGTCCTGCTCCCAGGCGATCCGGCAGCCCGAGGCCTCGGCCAGGAGGGTGAAGTCGAGACCCACCACCAGGCCGTCGAGATCAAGCAGCCGCGCCGTCTTCCCGAGGCTGCCGGCCCACAGGGTCGGGTCCGAGGTGAGGGTCTCCATGGACACCCCCTCGACCCTGGAGAGTATTCCCCGGACCATGGGAACGAAGGCCGGTCGAGCCGTGGGATTCCCCATGAGGAGGTCGTCGAACAGCCTGCGGCCGGTCACACTCTACCCCTTCCCGTAACGCTTCTTGAGTTCGTCCACGTCCAGTTGCACATCGTGGGTGATCGGATGGCCCGGGGGCAGGTACTCGTTCTCGATCATCACGCCGCAACCGGGGCAGTAGAACTCGATGATGCGGCAGAAGTCAGGGTCCGGGCAGAAGCTCACCGGCCCCTCGACCAAGGGGGGATGGACCTCCTGCAGGGGCTTCTCGGCCACGAGGCAGCCCTTCTTGTAATTGTCCCGGGCACTGATCAGGGCCTGCCCGCAGCGCTGGCAGACCCAGGTTTCGAGGTCCAGGTCGATCTCCAGGCACTCCGTTATCCTGACCTTCATCTGCCCGCCTCCTCCTCCAGGACCGCGTGGTCGTAACGGTCCACGCTCATCCTCCAGTCCGGAGGCACGAGCAGCGTGGTCTGCTCCGATTCGATCAGGGCCGGCCCGGAAAGGCGGTGCCCGTTCGTGAGAAGGGATCGATCGTACACGGGCGTCGTTCGGGGCCCTTCCCTTTCCCCCAGGACGAGCTCCCGGCTCCCCTTTCGCGCACGTTCCGGCCCCGCCGCGGCCGGCGGGACCTCCCGGGCCCGGGAGCTCGACACCCTCGCCCGCGCAATCAGCGAGACCATGGTGATCCGGAGCGGCGCGGGCTCCATGCTCTCGTCCTTCAGGAGCTCGCGGCTCCGCGCGACCAGCGCTCGGATCGCATCGGGTCGCCGGAAGAAGTTCAGGGTCGTGCCCAACCTGACCTCGGTGCCTTCCTCCCCTCGGCGGACGAAAAGCTCGAGGCTGTGTTCGACCTGCTCCGGCAGGAAGCCCTCTCCTCGCATGTCGCGGCCCGCCCGCCTTTCCATCGCGAGAAGCGCCTGATCGAGTCCCCGGAAAGCGCCCTCTTCCTCCAGGGCCAGGTCCACCCGCGAATCGTAACGATGCCCCACATCCATCGCGGAACCCGAGAAGGCGGAGAAGACGGCGGAAAAGGGCGTGACCACGATCTTCTTGAGCCCGGCGACCTCTGCCATGTGGCAGCAATGAGCCGGCCCGGACCCCCCGTAGACGATCAGGAGGGGGTCCTCCGTCCATGCCGCGCGTTTGCGAAGCCTTCGGATCTCCTCGCCCATGGCCGTGTCGATCTTCGACTTGATCTTCCATGCCGCCGCCTCCGGGGAGCACCCCATCGGGTCGGCGATCTTCTCTTTGAGGATCCTGCCCGCCTTTTCCCGGTCGAGCCTCATGGCTCCGCCGAGGAAGTATCCGGGATCCAGAATGCCCAGGACGAGGTCCGCGTCGGTCACGGTCGGTTCCACGCCTCCCAGACCGAAACAGACCGGCCCGGGCAGGGCCCCGGCGGACCTCGGACCGACCCGGAGCTCCCCTTTTTCGAAACAGGCGATCGAGCCCCCGCCGGCCCCGAGGGCGCGGATCTCCAGCATGGGCACGTTCACGGGAAGGCCCTCGATCTGCGGCCGGAGAGAATGGCCCGGCAGACCCCCCCGCACATAGCCGACGTCAAAGGACGTGCCCCCCATATCGGCCGAAATAAGGTCGCCCGCCCCGTATAGCTGCCCCAAGGCACGGGCCCCGAGCAGCCCTGCGGCGGGCCCCGAGTTGTAGGTATGCAACGCCCGGGTCTTTGCGACCCGGGCAACGGCACCGTTGTTGTGGACGATGAACAGGTTTCCGCGATAGTACTTCCCCCGGAGATCTTCGCCGGCCTTGTAGAGGAGCCTGGCCAGTTTGCCGTGGATGTAGGCATTGAGCACGGCCGCGTTGATTCGTTCGACCCGGCCGGATCTTCGAGAAATGTCCGACGACAGGAACACGGGAACCGAACCCAGGTAGTCGCGGGGGTATTCCCCCTTCACCACCTCCCGGACGAACCGCTCATGGACGGGGTTTGCCTCGGAATGCGTGAGGGCCACGACCAGGCAGCGGGCGCCCCGGTCGATGAGCGCCTGCGCGCGGGAGAGGACCTTCTGCGCGTCCGGCGCCCGGAGGACCTCCCCGGATCCGCTCATCTCCTCCTCGATCCCGAACACCATTTCCGGAAGGACCAGGGGCGCCTTTGCGTCCCCGGATTCCGTGGGCGCCAGCGCTTCACAGCCTGCCGTGACCAGGAGGCCCAGGCGGCTGCCGTCCCGCTGAATCAGGGTGTTCGTCCCGATCGTGTTGGAAAAGCGGATGATCTCGGCTCGAACCAACAGGTCCTCGACCGGCATTCCCAGCCTTGCGGCCCCCGCCTCGATGCAGTTCAGGAAGCAAACCGTCAGGTCGTGGGGGGTGGTGGGTACCTTGACCGACGCCTCCCTCGCTCCGAACACGAAGAACCCGTCGGTGAAGGTGCCGCCCGTATCGATGTCGATCGTGTACCCCATGAAGTCTCACGCCTCCACGCTGGTGTCCCGGATCCCTTCGGGTGAGGGAAACAAGGCGGGCTCGAAGGGGACGGAACGGTGATCTGCAGGTTCCGGATGGACAAGCCGGGAATTGGTTGGGCGAATGGCAGCGGCCGGGGACGGCGCCGGGCAAGGGAAGAACCTTCCGGAAAGGTTTCCGGGTATTTGCTTCACCCATTGATTTTACTTGCTGGTGGGCGATACTGGATTTGAACCAGTGACTTCCACCGTGTGAGGATGGCACTCTACCACTGAG
>CAYLMK010000049.1:0-13168 GCA_964384945.1 uncultured Thermodesulfobacteriota bacterium
ACGTTCACGTGCGGCTTCGTTCGCTCAAACTTCTGCTTTGCCATCTCCGCCTCCTGGATAGGTCTTGGTCCCCGAGAGAAGGGGGTGTTTCTCGTTCCGGGTCGTTACGCGTCGATCACCACCGGTAGTGGGCGAATGCCTTGTTCGCCTCCGCCATCTTGTGGGTGTCCTCTTTCTTCTTGATGGAAGCCCCACGATTTCCGGCAGCATCCAGGATTTCCATCGCAAGCCTTTCCCGCATCGACTTCTCTTGTCGCTTCTTGGCGAAACCGATGAGCCACCGGATGGCGAGGGATTGCCTGCGTTCGTAGCGCACCTCGACAGGCACCTGATACGTGGCCCCTCCGACTCGCCTGGACCTGACTTCGAGCACGGGCTTCACGTTTTCGAAGGCCTGTTTGAACACCTTGAGGGGGTCCTGCCTGGTTCTCTCCTGGATGATGGTGAAGGCATCATACAGGATCATCTCGCCCGTGCTCTTCTTTCCGTGGCGCATGAGGGCGTTGATGAACTTGGCAACGAGCTTGTCCCCGTATTTCGGATCGGGCAGGACGTCTCGTTTTTGTACCTCTCTTCTGCGCGGCATCTCATTCCCCTCGGGCTTCTTCCTACTTCGGTCGCTTGGTCCCGTACTTCGAGCGTCCCTGCTTTCGATCCTGGACCCCCTGGGTATCCAATACGCCGCGGACGACGTGGTATCGAACGCCGGGGAGGTCCTTGACACGACCTCCTCGGATGAGCACGACGGAATGCTCCTGGAGGTTGTGACCGACTCCGGGGATATAGGTTGTCACTTCCATGCCGTTGGTAAGCCGAACGCGAGCGACCTTGCGCAGGGCCGAGTTCGGCTTCTTGGGCGTGGTCGTGAAAACGCGAAGACACACCCCTCGTTTCTGGGGGCACTCCTGCAATGCGGGGGCGGTGTGTCTCTTCGAAACGGGTTTTCTGCCGTTCTTGATCAGTTGGTTGATGGTCGGCATGAAAAAAGGTCCTTTTTCCCGTGAATTAGCCGGAACCAAGCCCGCGATTGAATAAATGACACATAATAGTTTGATTGCACGGAAATGTCAATAAGCATGACCGGATACCGGATCCGGAGAACGGTTTTTTTTCAGGATGTCTCGGTCGGCACGAGTTCCTGGCTCTTCACCCGGATGCCCTGGTTGCGGTATCCGCGGAACCCCGTTCCGGCAGGGATCAGCCTGCCCATGATCACGTTCTCCTTCAAGCCCCGCAGGTAGTCCACCTTGCCCGAAACCGAGGCGTCGGTGAGCACGCGCGTGGTTTCCTGGAAGGAAGCGGCCGATATGAAGCTCTCCGTGGTGAGCGAGGCCTTTGTGATTCCCAACAGGAGCGGATCCGCGATGGCCGGCTTTCCCCCTGCCGTCAGAACCTTTTCGTTCGCCTCCTCGAAGACATGCTTTTCCACTTCCTCGCCGATGAGAAAATCGGTGTCGCCGACTTCCTTGATTTTCACCCTGCGCAGCATCTGGCGGACGATGACCTCGATGTGCTTGTCGTTGATGCGGACGCCCTGCAGTCGGTAGACCTCCTGGATCTCGTCCACGAGGAACTTGGCCAGCTCCTTTTCCCCCCGGACGCGCAGGATGTCGTGGGGATTGGCGGAACCGTCCATGAGGGCCTGCCCCGCTTTCACGAAATCCCCCTCGTTGTAGAGAACGTGTTTCCCTTTCGGAACCAGGTACTCCCTTTCCTGCCCCTTTTCCGGCTGGATCAGAACCTTGCGTTTTCCTTTCGAGTCCTTGCCGAAATGGACCGTTCCGTCGATCTCGGTGATCAGGGCGACTTCCTTCGGCTTCCTGGCCTCGAAAAGCTCGGCCACCCGCGGCAAGCCTCCGGTGATGTCCTTGGTCTTGGTCGTCTCGCGGGGGATCTTGGCCAGGATGTCCCCGGCCGAAACGGTGTCTCCGTCGTTCACGAGGAGGTTGGCCCCTACGGGCAGGAGGTAGACCGCCGGGTTCTTGGAGCCGGGGATGCGGAGCGTCTTGCCGGTTTCGTCCTTGATCGTGACCCGCGGACGGGTTTCCGCATCCTTGCTTTCGATGATCACCTTGCGGCTCAACCCCGTGACCTCGTCGACCTTCTCGACCATGGAACCGCCTTCCAGAACATCGCCGAACTTGGCCATTCCCGCGACGTCGGTCAGAATCGGCACCGAGAAGGGGTCCCACTCGGCGAGGATGTCGCCCGCCTTGATTCTGTCCCCCTCGCGCACGCAAACAATGGCGCCGTAATTGAGAGGATACTTCTCCCGGTCGATGCCCTTCTTGTCCTGCACCGCGATTTCCGCGTTCCGCGCGATGACGACCAGGCGCGTCGAATCGCCGGGCTTCTCGATGAACTTCATGTTGTAGAAGCGGATCTTTCCGTCGTTGCGCGCCTCCAGGGCGGTCTGTTCCGCGCTTCGGCTGGCCGTGCCGCCGATGTGAAAGGTACGCATGGTCAGCTGCGTGCCCGGCTCGCCGATCGACTGTGCGGCCATCACGCCGACCGCTTCCCCGAGGTTGACGGGCCGGCCCCTGGACAGGTCGCGTCCGTAACAGCGGGCGCATATGCCGCGTCTGGCCTGGCAGGTCAGAACGGAGCGGATCTTGACCCGTTCGACGCCCAGTTTTTCGATCTCCTGGGCGAGGCCTTCGTCGATCTCCTGTCCGGCCTTCACGATCACCTTGTTGTCGGCCGGGCTTCGGATGTCCTCCAGGCTGACGCGCCCGAGAATTCGGTCGGCGAGCCGTTCGATCACTTCCCCGCTCTCCACCAGGCTGGTGACGTGGATTCCGTCCAGCGTCTGGCAGTCCTCTTCGGTGATGATCGTGTCCTGGGCAACGTCGACGAGCCGCCGGGTCAAGTAGCCGGAGTTGGCGGTCTTCAGGGCCGTGTCGGCGAGTCCCTTCCGGGCGCCGTGGGTCGAGATGAAGTACTGGAGAACCGAGAGCCCTTCGCGGAAGTTGCTCGTGATCGGGGTCTCCATGATCTCGCCGGAGGGCTTTGCCATGAGCCCCCGCATGCCGGCCAACTGCCGGATCTGCTGGGTGCTTCCGCGGGCCCCCGAGTCGGCCATCATGAAGATGGAGTTGAAGCTGGGCATTTCCCGCTCGTTTCCGTCCTTGTCGGTGACGGTTTCCGTGCCCAGGGCGGAGATCATCTCCCGCCCGATGTTCTCGGTGGCCTGCGCCCAGATGTCGATCACCTTGTTGTATCGCTCGCCGTCGGTGATGAACCCGTTGGTGTATTGCTGTTCGATCTCACGGACATCCCGATAGGCCCTCTCCAGAAGCTCCTCCTTCCTCTTGGGAATGAGAAGATCGTCAATGCTGATGGAAATGCCCGCCTTGGTGGCGTATTCGAAACCCATGTTCTTCAGGCGGTCCGCAAGGAGGACGGTCTGTTTGTTCCCGCAAACGCGGTAACAGGCGTCGATCAATTCCGCCACCTCTTTCTTGCCCATCACCTTGTTGTAGAGGTTGAAGGGCAGGGCCGGCGGGATGATTTCCCGCAAAAGGATCCTTCCCACGGTGGTCTGGACAAGCTCCTTGTCGATTCGAACGCGGATGGAGGCCTGCAGGTCGACCTGCCTCGCATCGTAGGCGATCCGGACTTCATCCGGGTTGGCAAACACCTTGTTCTCCCCGGCCACGCCCGCCTTCTCCCGCGTGATGTAGTACAAGCCCAGGACGATGTCCTGGGTGGGCACGATCACGGGCTTTCCGAAGGCGGGGGAGAGGATATTGTTCGTGGACATCATCAGGACCCGGGCCTCGATCTGGGCCTCGAGCGACAGGGGGACGTGAACGGCCATCTGATCCCCGTCGAAGTCCGCGTTGAAGGCGGTGCACACCAGGGGATGAAGCTGAATTGCCTTGCCCTCGATGAGAACGGGCTCGAAGGCCTGAATACCCAGGCGATGCAGGGTAGGGGCCCGGTTGAGGAGCACCGGATGCTGCTGAATCACCTCTGCCAGGATGTCCCAGATCTCCGGCCTTTCCTTCTCCACCATCCTCTTGGCGCTCTTGATGGTGGGAGCGAAGTCCATCTTCTCGAGCCGGTTGTAAATGAACGGCTTGAAGAGCTCGAGGGCCATCTTCTTCGGCAGGCCGCATTGGTGAAGCTTCAGCTCCGGTCCGACCACGATCACGCTTCTTCCGGAGTAGTCGACCCGCTTGCCCAGGAGATTCTGGCGGAACCTTCCGCCTTTGCCCTTGAGCATGTCACTCAAGGATTTCAGGGGGCGGCGATTCGACCCCGTGATGATCCGGCCCCTTCTGCCGTTGTCGAACAGTGCGTCGACCGCCTCCTGCAGCATCCGTTTTTCGTTGCGGATGATGATCTCCGGCGCATTGAGTTCGAGGAGGCGCTTGAGGCGGTTGTTGCGGTTGATGACCCTGCGGTAGAGGTCGTTCAGGTCCGAGGTGGCAAACCGGCCCCCGTCCAGGGGGACCAGGGGTCTCAGATCGGGAGGCAGGACGGGGATGACGCTCAGGATCAGCCATTCCGGCTTGTTCGACGAATTCAGAAAGGCCTCCACCACCTTCAGCCGTTTGGGGATCTTCTTTCGCTTCGCCTCCGACGTGGAGTTCTTCATCTCCGAGCGGAGCTCCTTGGAGAGCTTGTCGAGATTGATTTCGCGTAGCAGTTCGTGGACCGCCTCCGCCCCCATGCCCACGCGCAGTTCGTTGCCGTGCTTCTCCAGGGCCTTGCGGTACTTCTCTTCCGTCAGGACCTCGCCCTTCTTCAGGTCGCTGCTTCCCGGATCGAGGACGATGTAGGTCTCAAAGTAGAGGACTTTTTCCAGGTCCTTCAGGGTCATGCCGAGAAGGGCGCCGATGCGGCTCGGGAGGCTCTTCAGGAACCAGATGTGCGCCACGGGTGCGGCCAGGTTGATGTGCCCCATGCGTTCCCGGCGTACCTTGGACTGGATCACTTCCACGCCGCACTTCTCGCACACCACCCCTCGGTGGCGCATGCGCTTGTACTTGCCGCAGTTGCACTCGTAGTCCTTGGTCGGGCCGAAGATCTTGGCGCAGAAAAGGCCGTCTCGCTCCGGTTTGAAGGTGCGGTAGTTGATGGTTTCCGGTTTCTTGACCTCGCCGTGAGACCATGCCCGGATCTTCTCGGGGGAGGCCACGGAAATCCGGATGGCATTGAACCGGAGCGGGTCCTTCGGCTTTTCGAAGAAATTGAAGATATCTCTCAAGGCTTGTTCCCCCTCTCTGAGGAGTTGGAAGTGTGCTTATGGTTCTTGTTATTAGCTATTAGCTATTAGCTGTTGGTTCCCCCACCCCGGCCATCGCCGGGGCGGCCGGGAGGGCCAAAAGCCAGAAGCGGATAGCTGCGTTTTCTAGGGTTCCTCCACATCCAGGAACTCCACGTCCAGGGCCAGGGCCTGCAGCTCCTTCACGAGCACGTTGAAGGACTCGGGCAGGCCGGGTTCCAGGACGTTCTCTCCCTTCACGATGGCCTCGTAGGTTCGAGTTCTTCCCGCGACGTCGTCGGATTTCACGGTCAGAAATTCCTGAAGGCTGTAAGCGGCCCCATAGGCCTCCATGGCCCAGACCTCCATCTCCCCCAGGCGCTGGCCGCCGAACTGGGCCTTTCCGCCCAGAGGCTGCTGGGTGACGAGGGAATAGGGGCCGATCGAGCGGGCGTGGATCTTGTCGTCCACGAGGTGGTGGAGTTTCATCAGGTACATGACGCCAACGGTGACCTGCTGATCGAAGCGGTCGCCGGTTCGGCCGTCGTAGAGGGTCGCCTGTCCGTTGAGCGGCATCCCGGAACTGCCCATGAGGGCCTTGATCTCCTCCTCGTCGGCGCCGTCAAAAACCGGGGACGCCATGAAGATCCCGTTCCGGGAAGTCTTCGCGAGCCGGACGAGTTCCTTTTCGGAGAGGGATTCCACCCACTTCTTCATGTCGGGTCCGTACGCGTCGATCAAGGTATTCCGGAGGGCGGCCAGATCGTAGGCCTTCTCGGCGAGTCGGGCGATGGTTTCCCCCATGCCCTTCGATGCCCATCCGAGGTGGGCCTCCAGGATCTGCCCCACGTTCATTCGGGACGGGACGCCGAGCGGGTTGAGCACGACATCGACGGGCGTGCCGTCCTCCAGGTAGGGCATGTCCTCTTCCGGCAGGACGCGGGACAGGACCCCCTTGTTCCCGTGGCGTCCGGCCATCTTGTCGCCTACGGAGAGCTTCCTCTTGATGGCGATGTCGACCTTGACCATCTTGATCACGCCCGGAGGCAGCTCATCCCCCTTCTTCAGGCGGCTGATCTTTTCGTTGAAGAGGAACTGAATCAGGTCGATCTGTTCCTCCAGATTGTCCATGATGATCTTGATGTCCTTTTCAACCTTCTCCCCGTCCTTGATCGAGATGTCCTTCCAGTAGCTCGGCGGGATCGCTTCCAGGTCCTCCTCCAGAATCACCTTGTTCTTCTGAAGCAGGACCTTGTTCTTGTAGCGGTCGTTGAGGATCCCGGAGGTCTTCTTGCCCACGAGGAGCTTCTTGACTTTGTCATAGGCGCTCTGGCGGAGGATCTTGATCTCGTCTTCCATGTCCTTGGTGAGGCGGGCGATCTCCTTGTCCTCGATCATCTTGGTGCGCCCGTCCTTTTCCACCCCTTTCCGGACAAAGACGCGGGCGTTGATCACCGTGCCCTCGACACCCGGCGGGACGCGGAAGGATGTATCCCGAACGTCCCCCGCCTTCTCGCCGAAGATCGCCCGGAGGAGCTTTTCCTCCGGACTGAGCTGCGTTTCCCCCTTGGGCGTGATCTTGCCGATGAGGATGTCGCCCGGGCCGACCTCGGCCCCGATTCGCACAATGCCGCTGTCGTCCAGGTCCTTGAGCGCCTCCTCCCCCACGTTGGGGATGTCCCGGGTGATCTCCTCCTTGCCCAGCTTCGTGTCCCGTGCGATGGCTTCGAACTCCTCGATGTGGATCGAGGTGAAGGCGTCCTCCTTGACGAGCCTTTCGCTGATGAGGATGGAGTCCTCGAAGTTGTATCCTCCCCAGGGCATGAAAGCGACAATCACGTTGCGGCCGAGGGACAGTTCGCCCAGATGCGTGGCGGGACCGTCGGCCAGCACCTCTCCCTGGCTCACCTTGTCCCCGACCTGGACGATCGGTTTCTGGTGAATGCAGGTATTCTGGTTCGAGCGGACGAACTTGATCAGGTTGTAGATGTCGACGCCGGGGTCCCCCTTCTGCTTGGGGGGAGGCGTCACCCGCACGACGATGCGTGTGGCGTCGATGCTTTCGACAATGCCGTCCCGCTTGGCGATGACGGTGACGCCGCTGTCGGTCGCAACGACTCCCTCCATGCCCGTGCCCACGAGCGGCGCCTCGGTCCGAAGCAGAGGGACCGCCTGTCTCTGCATGTTGGACCCCATCAGAGCGCGGTTTGCGTCGTCGTGCTCGAGGAACGGGATCAAGGATGCTGCGACGCTGACGAGCTGCGTGGGGGAGACGTCCATGTACTCGATTTCCGATGGGTCGACCATCGTGAACTCGCCCCCCACCCTGGCGGAGACCAGGTTCCGAAGAAAACGGCCCTGCGCGTCCAGGGGGGCGTTTGCCTGGGCGATCTTGTGCTGCTCCTCCTCGAGGGCGGACAGGTACCGGGTTTCCCGCGAAACCTTGCCGTTGGCGACGACCCGGTAGGGTGTTTCGATAAAGCCGAATTCGTTGATCCGGGCGAACGTGCTCAGGGAGGAGATGAGCCCGATGTTGGGCCCTTCCGGGGTTTCCACAGGGCATATCCGCCCGTAGTGCGTGGGGTGCACGTCGCGGACCTCGAAACCGGCCCGCTCCCGCGTCAGCCCGCCCGGCCCCAGGGCGCTCAACCTTCTCTTGTGGGTGATTTCGCTCAACGGATTTGTCTGATCCATGAACTGAGAGAGCTGGCTGGATCCGAAGAATTCCTTCACCACCGCAAAAACAGGCTTGGCGTTGATGAGGTCGTGGGGCATCAGGGTGTCCACTTCCTGCAGACTCAGCCTCTCCCGGATTGCCTTCTCCATGCGCACCATGCCGATGCGGTACTGGTTCTCCAGCAGTTCTCCCACGGAGCGGACCCTGCGGTTGCCCAGGTGGTCGATGTCGTCGATGGTGCCGTGGCCGTTCCTGAGCTTCAAGAGATACTCGACCACAGCGAGGATGTCCTCTCTGCGGAGCGTCTGCACGTCCAGCCCCGTCTCCAGACCCAGTTTGTAGTTGAGTTTGAGCCTTCCGACCTTGGAGAGGTCGTAACGGTCCGCGTTGAAAAAGAGGTTGCCGAAGAACGCGGCGGCCGTGTCGAGATTCGGCGGGTCCCCGGGGCGGAGACGCCGGTAAATCTCGACGATGGCTTCCTCCTGGGTGTTTACCTTGTCCATCAGCAGGGTCTGCTGAAGGGAAGGGCCGATCAGATGGTCGTTGATGTGGAGCAGGGAGAAGGTGTCGATCCCGCGATCGAGGATCTCCTCGAACTTCTGTTCGGTGATCTGCTCGTTGTATTCCACGAGGATCTCGCCCGTCTTCATATCGGTGATGTCCTCGGCGGCATGGCAGCCGATCACATCCTCCGACCGAATGGGGATTCGTTTCACCTTGGCGCTTTGGAGCTTCTTGATGGCGGGTCTCAGGAACCTCTTGCCTTTCTTGAGCAGGACCTCGCCGGTGGCCGGATCGCGAATATCTTTGGTTACCTGCCTCTCGGCCAGAACCTGCGGGTCGAACTTCTGGGACAGCTTCCTTCCTTCCTCTACGTAAACCTCAATCGTCTTGTAAAAGTGGTTGAGCAGTTCCTCGGCGGTATACCCGAGAGCTTTGAGGAGGATGGTGGCCGGAAGCTTCCGGCGGCGATCGATGCGGACATAGAGGATATCCTTGGTGTCGAACTCGAAATCGAGCCAGGAACCCCGATAGGGAATGATGCGCGCGGAGTAGAGGATCTTGCCCGTGTGCGTCTTCCCCTTGTCGTGATCGAAGAAAACGCCGGGGGATCGGTGCATCTGGCTGACGATCACGCGTTCGGTCCCGTTGATGATAAAGGTCCCGTTCTCGGTCATGAGAGGGATCTCGCCGAAATAGACCTCCTGTTCCTTCACGTCCCGAATGCTCTGCACGCCCGTGTCCGGGTCCTTGTCCCACTTGACGAGCTGGACGATGATCTTGATCGGTATGGAGAAGGTCATGCCCCTCTGCATGCACTCGTCCACGTCGTACTTGGGTTTTCCGAGAACATACCTTACGTACTCGAGAGAGCAGGTCTCATTGAAATCCTTGATCGGAAAGACGCTGCGGAACACCTCCTCCATGCCGATGGGTTTCCGCTTTTCCGGCGCCACCCGCGATTGGAGGAACGTCTCGTACGAATTCTTCTGGATATCGATGAGATTGGGAAAATCGAGGATTTTTTCAATCTTGTTGAACGATCTTCGATATCGCTTGCGGTGAAGATTGAGCGAATCCATTCATGTCTCCTTGTGAGACGGAGCGTTCGGTGGAAAGGCTGGGCTTTCTCCTACGCCGTGGTCGACGCAAGTGCGCGGAGGAATCTCGGCAAGAGCGATGCGTCTCACTCGGAACAAGCGGGAACGGGACGCGTAGGAACCTCGTGAAGGAAATCCGGGACGCTCCTCTTACTTGATTTCAACTTCCGCCCCGACCTCTTCGAGCTTGGCCTTGATGTCCGCAGCCTCCTCCTTCGGAACGGCTTCTTTGACCGGTTTGGGAACGCCTTCCACCAGGTCTTTCGCCTCTTTGAGGCCCAGACCGGTGACGGCCCGGACCACCTTGATGACCTGGATCTTCTGGGATCCGAAGCTCTTCAGGATCACATCGAATTCGGTCTTCTCCTCTTCTTGTGCGGCAGCCGCTTCGCCGGCCGCAGCGACCGGCATCACGCCCATGGCGGCCATCGGGGCGGCGGCCGTGACGCCGAACTTCTCTTCGAGGTCCGTTATGAACTGGGACAACTCCAGAACGGTCATGTTCTCGATGAACTGCATGACGGCCTCTTTCGTTACTTCTTGCATTGCCTCTACCTCCTTGGGTCCTTTGGGGTACCGTTCACGTACTCTCTGACTTTTCCTTTTCTCGTTGAATGGCGTACAGGGTGCGGACGAATTTCGTCAGGACACCGGCAAGGACATGGACCAGTCCGCTGGTGGGGGCCTTCAGTGTGCCCAGCAGCCTGGCGAGCAGGACCTCCCGCGGCGGAAGCTTGGAGAGGATTTCGATGCTCTCGCCGGATACCGGCTTGCCGGACAACAAGCCGATCTTGAACTCGATCTTGGGGTTGTCTTTGACGAAGCGGGCAAGGATCTTGGCGGACTGGGCGGGATCCCGATTGGTGATCGCGACCGCGGTGGGCCCCTGGAAGTGCTCTGCGAGCTGCTCGAGAGCGGTCCCCGTGACGGCTCTGCGGGCAAGCGTGTTCTTGACGACCCGGAACTTGGTGCCCGCGCTCCGCAATTCGTGACGGAGAAGGGAGATCTCCGAGACGCTCAATCCCTTGAAGGCAACCAGGCTGACGAACGTGGCCTCGGAGAAGCCGCTCACGAGCGAGGCGACGGTCTGTTCTTTCTCTGTGCGGTTCACTTTGTTTCTCCCATGCAGACTTCTTGATCCCGCGTGAGACTACCTGAGAAGCACCCGAACATTGGTGGCGTCGATCTTGATTCCGGGGCTCATGGTGGTCGAGAGGGCCACGTTCTTCATGTAGGTGCCCTTGCTCGCCGCCGGTTTGGCGCGCATAAGGGCCTCGAGCAGAACCATCAGGTTGTCCCGCAACTTCTCGGGCCCGAAGGATACCTTCCCGATGGAAACGTGCACATTTCCCACCTTGTCCACTCGAAATTCCGTTTTGCCCGCCTTCAGTTCCTGAATGGCCTTCTTCAACTCGAACGTGACGGTCCCGATTTTCGGGTTGGGCATCAGCCCGCGGGGACCGAGAATCTTTCCGATCTTTCCCACCTGGGACATCATGTCGGGGGTCGCGACGGCCTTGTCGAACTCGAGCCATCCCTCCTCGGAAATCTTTTTCACCAGATCCTCTCCGCCCACAAAGTCCGCACCGGCCTCCTGCGCCTCTTTCTCCTTCTCGCCCTTGGCGAAGGCCACGATCCGGATCTGCCTGCCCGTTCCGTGAGGGAGCGTGACGGTGCCACGCACCATCTGATCCGCCCGTTTCGGGTCCACGCCGAGACGCACGGCTACGTCGACGGATTCATCGAACTTTGCATAGTGCACTTTCGAAAGGATGCCCAGCGCCTCCTCGACCGGATACGGTTTCGAAGGGTCGTAGGATTCCTTTGCCTGCCTGTATTTTTTTCCGCGCTTTCCCATGAGTCTCGCCCGTCTCTGGTTGGAGGAGTTTGGTTCATGATTCGACGATTCGGATTCCCATGCTTCTGGCCGTGCCCTCGATCACCCGATAGGCATTCTCCAGATCGATTGCGTTCAGGTCCTCGAGTTTCTGTTTGGCAATGTCGAGAGCCTGTTGTCTGGTAACCTTCCCGACTTCCTCCTTGCCCGGATGGTTCGCTCCCTTGGCAATGCCGGCCGCCTTCTTGAGAAGGACCGACGCGGGAGGGGTCTTCGTCACGAAGGAGAAGGAACGGTCTGCATATACGGTGAGCACGACGGGAATGAGCATGCCTTCCTGGTTCTGGGTCTTTGCGTTGAACGTCTTGCAGAACTCCATGATGTTCACTCCGTGCTGACCCAGGGCAGGGCCGACCGGAGGGGCGGGGTTCGCCTGGCCGGCAGGCACCAACAACTTGACCGATGCGATTACCTTTTTTGCCATGATACGACCTACCGTCCTTTACGTTGATGATTTCTCGGGGGCGGAACCCGACGGATTCGCCTCAGTTCTTTTCGACCTGCGTGAAATCCAATTCCACGGGCGTCGCTCTTCCAAAGATGCTCACCGAAACACGCAACTTGCCTTTTTCGGGCCTCACCTCGTCGACGACCCCGTTGAAGCTGGTAAAGGGGCCGTCGATGATCCGGACGCCGTCCCCCTTTTCGAAGACCGCCTTCGGCTTCGGCTTCAGGGAGCCCTCGGCAATCTGCTGGGTGATTCGTTTGACCTCGCTTTCCGGAATGGGAGGGGGGGTCGTGCCGCCCCCGACGAATCCGGTGATCTTGGGGGTGTTCTTCACGATGTACCAGGTCTCTTCGTTGAGCTCCATGTTTACGAGAATGTAGCCCGGAAAGAACTTCCTCTTCGATTCCTTCTTCTTGCCCTTGACGAGTTCCACGACGTTTTCCGTCGGCACGAGAATCTCGCCGAACAAGTCCTGCTTGGCCAGTTGCCGGGCCCTGTCCTCGAGGTTTTGCTTGGCCTTTGCCTCATAGCCCGTATACGTGTGGACCACATACCATTGTTTTGCCATGGAATCTTCCACAGATGAGTGTTTGTCAGGGAACCCGGGGGCGATCAACTCAACATGAGCTTCAGCAATTTCGAGAACAGGAGATCCGCCGCGCCAAGGTAGAAGGAGACAATGAGGACGACAACCAGGACAACGCCCGTGGACGCCACGATCTCTTTGCGGGTGGGCCAGCTCACCTTCTTCATCTCGATCCGAAATTCCTTGAAAAACTGTCTGATCTCTTCAACCATCGTTGATCCGTTTCTCCTGTTTGGGGCGGCCTTCCTCTCGTCGCGGATGTCGCCCCTTCCTTCTCTCGCTTCCTTCCCTCTGCCCCTGTTGCCTGTCGGCGCCTTCCACCGGCCCGGCTCCTCGTGGATCAAACCGCAGCGCACACGGGCACGGAAGGCGGCTTTGCTTGGCAGGCCAGGAGGGATTCGAACCCCCAACACCCGGATTTGGAGTCCGGTGCTCTACCGTTAGAGCTACTGGCCTTCACTCCTTCTCACTTTGTTTCCTTGTGTACCGTATGGGTCCGACAGAAACGGCAATATTTTTTCAAGGAAAGCTTTTCAGGGCTTTTCTTCTTGTTCCTTGTGGTGGAATAGTTTCGCCTCTTACAGTCCGCGCAGGCCAAGGTTACGATATCTGCTGGCATCGGTTCCCTTCCTCACTACTCAAGCTAATAGCTTTTGTGCATCCGTACCTTGCTGGCTTGTCCTATTCCCCTCCCCGTCGGGGCTGGGCGGGGTCTTTGCTAAGGGCTAAAAGCTAATAGCTTCTTCA
>CAYLMK010000050.1:0-11352 GCA_964384945.1 uncultured Thermodesulfobacteriota bacterium
GCGATGGCGCAGGGATCGGTTGCGCCCGAGAGACCCCCGCTTTCGCGGGGGATACGGCCCTTGGCGCAGTAGCCTTGTGCGCCCCCTGGCCGTCATCCCGGCCCGAGTGCGGAGCGCGTGCGAGCCGGGATCCCTTGTGCGCAGTAGCGTTCCTTCTCCCCGCTGGGGTAGAAGGTTAGGATGAGGGGGAGGCAGGTGCCGGGGGATTGCCGCGGCCCTCTGGCGAGGGCCTCGCAATATCCCCCAGATGGCGGAGATTGCGAGGAGCGAGCGACGAAGCAACCCCCCGGTCCAGCGGCGGCCCCTCGCGCTTCAGTAGGCCTATTCCCGGTCAAGGCCGCGGCAGCGGCCGCGAGCCGGGATCTCTTGGCACAGGGATCGGTTGTGCCCAGAGACCCCCGCTTTCGCGGGGGATACGGCGTAGTGGCCCAGAGGCTGCGGCAGCCCAGAGACCCCCGCTTTCGCGGGGGATACTGCGATGGCGCAGGGGCCGGTTGGAGCAGTGAGATCCTCGCGTTCGCGGCCTATTCGCTTGCGCCGTCCGGCGTTTCGTCGGAAGCCTTAACAATCTTGTAACGCATTAATAGAACGACCCAAACCCTTTCTTGACATGGACTTTCCTCCGCGTGGCAACCGGCTTGCATCCCGTCGCGTCGGGCTGCCTTACAGCCTTCGCAAGGCCGAGACGTCCGCGGCCCTGTTGGCCCGATTATCTTTATGAAACAGAGACCCGTAAATAAGTCTTGGCAAACGGGCACATAGAGAACCCTCCTCCGGAACTGCTTGAGATCGTGCATTCCCTGGTATGCCGCTTGCTAGACTTGTGCATAGCGAAAACCGCTGTTTCACCCGGTTCCCGCCGTATTTTGCCTGCCCGTTCGAACGCGTGAACGAAGAGAGGCCAGCCGCAATGGAGAACGAAAAGCTTTTTTTGAGGGCCAAGGATGTCGCCCACATCCTCGATTGCAGCCCTGACGATCTGTATGACGTGATCTCCAAGGGCGAGATGCCCGCCGTCAAGCAGGGCAGGTTCTGGCTGTTTCGCTACGAGGACGTGATTGCCTACAAGGAGCGCGAAGAGAAGCACGCCTGACGAACGGGTGCGATGGGCCGAAGGGACGCCCTCGTTTTTCGAGACGCAACGAGAAGCAGAGACAAAAAGGGCCGCAAGGGATTCGCTCCCGTGCGGCCCTTTCGCGTTGAGTTGCCGTATTCCCGGCCAAGGCCGCCGGAGCGGCCGCGAGCCGGGATCTCTCGGCATAGTGGCCGCGTAAGCCGAGAGATCCCCGCTTTCGCGGGGGATACTGCGATGGCGCAGTGGCCGAGTAAGCCGAGAGATCCCCGCTTTCGCGGGGGATACGGCGTAGTGGCCCAGAGGGTACGGCAGCCCAGAGGTCCCCGCTGCGTAATCCGGTGAAGTTGTCCGGGTAATCCGGAGGAAGGTGCCCACGTGATCCGGTGGAAGTTGTCCAGGAGTCGGAGCGAAGCGACGCCGGGGTGACGCGCGGGTCTAGGTCTTCAGGTACAGGGACTCGATGATGCGCTCCAGGGGAGGCTCGGAGATGCTGATGTCTTTGACCGGCTGGGTGGCGAAGAGCCGGGAGGCCGTCTCCACCGAGCGCTCGGCATCCACCTCGAGCAGCGCCTCGTGCTCGTCCGCCGCGAGGACCCTGCCCAGCCCCGCCACCAACTCCCTGTCCCAGCCCGCGCCGAAGACCACCCGGATCCGCTTTTTCGATCCGTCCGTGCGTCCGAGTTCCCGCGTGCCGCCGTCATAGACGATCTCGCCCCGGTTGATCACGATCACCCGGTCGCAAACCTCCTCGATGTCGGCCATGATGTGCGAGGTCACGACGATCGTCCGGTCCCCTCCGGCACCCATCTCGCGCACGAACCGGCGCACCCTGCGCGCGCTGAGCAAATCCATCGCGTTCGTGGGCTCGTCCAGGAAAATGACCCTCGGGTCGTGGAGCAGGGCCGCGGCCAGCTCGCACCGCTTCCGCTGCCCGAAGGAGAGCTTCCTCTGCGGCACCTTCAGGATGTCCCCGATCTCGGCCAGCTCCACGAGCCGCTCCCGGTTCCTGCGGAAGACCGCCTCCGGGATCTCGTAGACCACCCGGCAGAACTCGAAGTACTCCTCTGCGGGCAGGTCCCAGAAGAGCCGGTTGCGCTGGCCCGTGATGAGCGCGATGCTCTTAAGGAAATCCTTCTCCCTCCTGGACGGCACGTGGCCCGCGACCTCCACGCGGCCGGCCGTGGGGTGCAGGATCCCTGCGAGCATCTTCAGGGTCGTGGTCTTGCCGGCCCCGTTCGGGCCGATGAACCCGACCGTCTCGCCCACGCGCACGTCCATGCGGATCCCGCGCACCGCGTCCACAAAGACCTTCCTGCCCGAGAACAGGGTCCGGAGCGACCCCGCGAACCCGGCCTCCTTCTCGAAGAACCAGTACTGCTTGGTCAGGCCCTCGGCCGCGATCGCCTTCACCATCTCCCCCGACTGCCTGCCGCCTCTATCGGATGAGCCCACAAGAATGCCGGGCGCCTCTCCGTCTCCCGATACCGCCCGCCCTTACGAACTGCGCGCCCGTGAAATCGCTTCCGGTTGTCCGTCATTCCGGGCTCGATCCGGAATCCAGCCCGTTCTCTCTTCGGGTTACGCGCTGCCGCCTGCCGCCGCAATTCGCAAGCGCTGGCACGAAGGAGCGTCCTCGGTTTCGAAAACTGCGAAAGGCGCCTCACCCCCCCATCCCCCGGCACGAACCCTCAGGAACTCGCCGACGTGTAGTTCGCCAGCCCACGCCGCCACAAGAACAGGGCCGCCGCCAGAAAGGCGGCCGTCACCGCGCACCCGAAGGCCGCGAACCCGGGCCGAAGGGTTGCCAGCAGGGCCTGCGACGGCACCTGCGCGATGAGCACGAGCGGCAGGAAGTAAACGAATACGACCTTCCAGAACCCCTCGAAGATGTCGAGCGGGTAGCGGCCGATTTTCATCAGATTGTCGAAGACCCGCGAGAGCCCGTAGGACTGTACGGTCCAGAAGGAGGTGGCCGAAACCAAGAGCACCACCGAGAAGAGGAACACGACCGCGTTCGCCACAAGCGCGAGGTAGGCCGCGGCCTGGCCCCAGGTAAAGGCGAACCCGAGGCGGTCGAGCACGTACACGAGAAAGGCCACGGCCGGCAGGGCGCTGAAGAAGTCCATGAGATCGAGTTCCTCCAGGGAGGCCAGGAAGAGCAGGTTCACCGGCAGGAGCATGCGCGCGTCGAGTTCGCCGCTCCGGATCCTCTCGGGCAGCCGGAAGCCCAGGTTCCGCTGAAAGGTGATGCTGATCACGTAGTCGACCAGGTGAAAGGTCGCGAAGAGCAGCAGCACCTGGTCGAAGCTCCAGGCGCCCAGGCGGTCTACCTGCAGGAACACGGCTTGGAAGAAGAAGAGCAGCAAGGCCATGCGCACCACCTTGCCCGTGATCATGAGAAAGAAGTGCGTGCGGTAGGCCATCTGCCGCATGAGCGCGAACTTGAAGAGCAGGAGAGAGAGTCGCGCGTACCGGGCCGCCCCGCTCATCCCGTTCAGTCTCCCATGGCCGCATACTGCCGGAGGCCGCGCCGCCAGACCGCGCGGTTCGCCGCCACGAGCCCGGCGATCCAGGCCGCCTCCTTGGCCAGTTCCCACGGGATCGCCTCGAGCGGAATCTTGCCCAGGTAGATCCGCATGGGAAGGTAGATGAGGAACGGGAAGGGCAGGGCGAGGAAGACCTTCTCGATCAGCCCCGGGAAAAGGGAAAGAGGGATGATCGCCCCGCCGGCCACCTCCATCACGACCCGCATCACGAACCGGATGCCGTACGTGTTCTCCACCCAGAAGGCGAGCAGGCTCAGGAACTCGAAGAGGAAGAACTGGAGCAGGGCCGCGAAGGCGAGCGCCAGCCCGAGGCAGGCCAGGTGCGCCCGGCTCGGAAGGGGGATGAGGTAGTCCCGGAAGAAGAGGAAGACGACCGAGTAGCCGACGAGGCCGAGCACCAGGTAGAAGGACTTCATGCTCAGGTCCCGGACGAACCAGATCCGGTACGGGCTCATGGGCTTGACGAGCAGGTTCGAGAGCGAGCCGTCCTGGATGCTCTGGCTCGTCTCCGGGTTCTCGGCCGTGGTGAGGATGAAGCTGTTGATCAGGCCCCCGCCGACGAGGTAGGTGACCATCTCGGCGAGCGAGTAGCCCCCGATCGCCTCCCGGCCCGCGCCCCGGTAGACGGCCATCCACAGGAAGATGAGGATGAGGGAACTCAGGACCCCGCTCACGATCTCCATGAAGAAGTTCGCCCGGTAGGCGAGCCTCTCCAGCCACGTGAGCTTGAAGACGAACCAGAGTTTCTCGATCTCGCGAGGGGCCCTTTCCGCCATGGGGCAGATCATACCCGACCGGCAGGCGAAGCTCCAGAGACCACGGGGGCCGTCATCGCGGCCCGTGTGCGAGGAGAGGAAATTCCATGGAGGCGCGAGAGATCCCCGCGTTCGCGGGGAATACGGGCATTGAGCGGACCGTGCAGTTGCCGTATTCCCGGCCAAGGCCGCGGCAGCGGCCGCGAGCCGGGATCTCTTGGCACGGCAGCGGCTATTGCAGCCGAGAGATCCCCGCGTTCGCGGGGAATACGGCATAGTAGTGGAACCGCACAATGGCCGTCATCGCGGCCGGTGTGCAGGGAGAGGAAATCCCACGGAGCGCGAGAGACCCCCGCGTTCGCGGGGAATACGGGCATTGAGCGGACCGTGCAGTTGCCGTATTCCCGGCCAAGGCCGCGGCAGCGGCCGCGAGCCGGGATCTCTTGGCACGGCAGCGGCTATTGCAGCCGAGAGATCCCCGCGTTCGCGGGGAATACGGGCATTGAGCGGACCGTGCAGTTGCCGTATTCCCGGCCAAGGCCGCGGCAGCGGCCGCGAGCCGGGATCCCTTGCGCGCAGTGGCCTTCTGCGCCTCCTGGCCGTCATCGCAGCGGAGGCAGGCATGTCCTGGGCGCAGTGGCGTTCCTTCTCCCCCGCCGGGGGAGAAGGTCAGGATGAGGGGGGCTGTGTGACGCCTCACCCCACGAAGGAGTCCGTCCCCGCGCAGGTAGGGGAATGAGGGGGAGGCACATCTCACCCTCACCCTAACCCTCCCTGAGGGAGAGGGAATACCGGGGTGCCGAGAGACCCCCGCGGATCCTAGCACATTGTTTTCATTGACTGAATTCCCCGTTCCTCCCTATACTGGTCCCAATCCGAAAGAAATCCCGAAAACCAACGGACGAAGAAGTGATCTCCCGACGCCTTTGACCTGCGCATCCGAGACGGGGTGCTCATGAAACGGCTATTCATCTACACGGATGCTTCTGTGGTTGGCGGCTGCGAGGACCCGGATTTCTCGAAAGACAGCCTGGCCTTGTGGGACCGATTCATTGACGGAAGGCACACGTTGGTGCTGTCGCCACACACGCTACGGGAACTCCAGGGCGCTCCGGAAGCGGTGCGAGCGCATTTGCTGAGGGTGCCTCCAGAACATCAGATTGTTCTGACCGATACAGCCGAGGTCCAGGAACTGGCCGACGCCTACGTGAGGCGTGGTATCGTTGGAGCCGGAGCCCACGCCGATGCGATCCATGTGGCGTTGGCCACGGTCGGGCCTACGGACGTCCTGGTGAGTTGGAACTTCAGACATATCGTCAACCTGGGACGTATCCGACTTTTCAACTCCGTGAATATCGAACTCGGTTATGGTATGTTGGAGATCAGGTCGCCGAGGGAGGTGCTCGATTATGAGTGAGCCTTTTGACGCTGTCGCGTGGATGCGCCGGCGGCGGGCAGAGATTGACCGAGAGGATGAGCATACCGGTTGGCAAGAACGCAGCCTGAAGACCTTGAAGCTGCTCGAGAATGATCCTATCTGGCAGAGGATCAGGGATCGTATGCCGCAGCCCCCCTCGCCCCACGTCAGCCGTGCAGCAGGCAAGAAAGGCTAGCTGCCTGCAAATTACAGGACATTCGTTATGGAATGCCCTGGCACAGGCGCCTGCTGAGCCGGGGGATTGCCACGGCCCACTGCGAGGGCCTCCCAATGTCCCCGTTTGGGGGATCCTTCGCAAGGTGCCTGGAGCGGCGGAGATTGCGAGGAGCGCAGCGACGAAGCAACCCCGCGGGCGCAGCGGCCTTCTCCGGCTCACTCCTTGCCGGCCTGTGAACAGAAATCGGAGAAGTCGTCGATATTCGCGGTGCACTGGTCGAAGAGCTGGCCGTCGTCGATCGTCCAGTAGCGGTGAACGAGGCTGTTCCTTAGATCGGCAAGCCTGCGGAGCTTGGTTGCCAGGGCCGGAGCGATCACCCCGTTCTCTCCGGCTTTTACGATGCAATCCACATAGCCGCTGCACGCCACACCCTTTGTCTTCGCGAGCAGGTGCTGGCAAAGATCGGCGATCGCCTCGACGGCCTGGATCAGAAGGTACTTGAGCGCAAGGGAGCCCTTCCTGTCCGAAAGGAACGCCTCCCTGCCGGCGGAAAGGATTTGCTCCATTTCAGCCTTCGCCCCCAGGATGTCGGCTATTCCTCTCGAAACCAAGTCAGCCTTCTTCACGCACCGCCTCCATGAACACATTGCGGAAATGAGCGTACTCGCGGTACCTGCGCCCCACGTCCTCGATGAAGGCCGCCTTCGCATCGTCGTTCCGGCTCGTGAGAGGGCGCCCGTTCCGGATCACCGCCATCTGGAAGGCAACCGGCGCGCCGTTCATGACCCGCACCTCGATCTCGTGGCCGAGGGCCTTGGAGAGATCAAAAGAGAGGTCGGATTCGAAGGCGATATCCTTCGGTGCGTCGGTGAGTACCGCGACATCGATATCCCGAAAGGATTCTTCCTCCACGAAGGAGCCGTGGAGGTAGGCAAGCAGGATGTCGGGCTCCTGAAGAAGCCGGTCCTTGATCGCCCGGATGAGCCGCTCCCGCTCCACCGGGGAGGCCGTACGCTTGGGGAGAAATCGCTTTTCCACAAAGGGACTCATGGCAGCCCAAGTCTATCGGAACCCGCCCTCGCTGGCAACGGTGACGATACGGAGAAGGAAATGGCGGGTGCGTAATGGATGCATGCCCAAATCAGCTCTCGACTATCTGTCCCGGCCTCTTCTTGCCCAGGTCGGTTCGGTCGAAATCGCTGTCAAAGCTCACAATCGTCAGTTCGTATTCTGATGCGCAGGTGTACTGGTAAGCGTCATCGTAATCCATCTGAAATCTGTCGATGAAACGAATGATCTGCTCGGTGTCGGCGGGTTCAAGGCGCACGAGGCCAACCGATCCATCGACAAAAGCATCCTGGACGAATCGCCAGAGAGCGTCCCGGCGGTTCAGCCTGTCCATGATCAGACTCAAGGAGTGAAAGGAAAAATCGGAGATCGGGAGCTGTGAGGCCTCGACATGGCTAAGAAAACGGCCCACCTCAGCCGAGCCGTTCTGGTCGAGGAGCCGCTCGAGCCATACGTTTGTGTCGACCAGGTACATGGATCAATCCCCACGCCATTCAAGAGCCTTTTTCTGCAATTCGAGCGAGGTGTATTGATCCCGGAATTCCCTGAGCGATCCGGCCCAATCCTGTCTGAGCTTGCGGCCTTGTTGCCTGGTCCGCTTGTTGAGGAGAAGGAGTACAAACTCCCGGATTTCCTTCCGGAACTCCGGAGGAACCTCTCTTATGAGTTCCTCCAGGGATTTTCCGTCGGTTTTCATGCATATCCCGAAACACAGTTGGGTTCGAACGAGACGCTTGACTCACCGACCAAAGCGTATCGGACGCGCAGAACCGTGTCAACGGTCGGGAGGGCGACATCCCCGTCCTCGTGCAAGCGGGGAATACGGGGTGTGCGACACCCTCACCCTGGCCCTCTCCCTGAGGGAGAGGGAACGGCTGGGAGCGCAAGAGATCCCCGCCGGAGCCTGTCCCCGCAGAGGCGGGGACGGGGAATGCAGCGCAGTAGTGGAACCGCCCCGTGGCCGTCATCCCGGCCCGTGTGCGGAGCGCGTGCGAGCCGGGATCTCTTGTGTGCAGTAGCCTTCTGCGCCTCCTGGCCGTCATCGCTGCGGAGGCAGGCATGTCCTGGGCGCAGTAGCGTTCCTTCTCCCTCGCCGGGGGAGAAGGTCAGGATGAGGGGGCTGTGTCACACCCTCACCCTGGCCCTCTCCCTGAGGGAGAGGGAACGCAGGGGAGCGCAAGAGATCCACGGTTTCGTGGGGGAATACGGCCTCCCGGCGAGGGTCTCGCAACGTCCCCCTTTGGGGGATTTTTCGCAAGGTGCCTGGAGCGGCGGAGATTGCGAGGAGCCGCTGGCGCAACGGCGGCCCCGGCGCTTCAGTTGCCGTCATCCCGGCCAAGGCAGCCCGCGGGCATGTTTTCAATGATTTCAGGGCTTGACAAGGAGTCACAAATTTGTTTTACTATACAGTATGAAACGCGCACCCGTTTTCCATCTTCTTCTCCTTGCGGTGGCGCTCCTCCACTGGGGTTGCGCGACCGGCCACCGCGAGAAGGGGAATTCCTTCCTCGCCGAGGGCCAGCACCATCAGGCCGTCCGGCACTTCACCCGGGCGATCGAGTCCGCACCGGGGGAAGCCTCCTCCTACCTCGATCGCGGCCGCGCCTACCAGGCCGCCGGGAAGCTCGACTCGGCCCTTCGGGACTACAACCAGGCCCTGGCGCTCGACCCGGAGAACCCCGAGGCCCTGGCCTGCCGCGCGGGCGCGTACCACGAGGCGGGTCAGTACGACCTGGCGGTCCTGGACTACTACAAGATCCTTGCCGCACGACCGGACGACGCGGAGTCTTACAACGGCCGGGGCAGGGCCTACCTCGCCGCGGGAACCATCGACTCAGCCATCGAGGACTTCGACCGGGCGCTCGAACTCGACCCCGGCCATGCCGCCGCCCTGGGCAACCGGGCAAGGGCGTTCGCTGCCCTCGCTCGGTACGACAGGGCCATAGAGGACCTGCACGAGGCCATCCGGCTCGACCCGGACCGCCCGGAACTTTACAAGAGCCGTGGCGACGTGCGGCTCGCCAGGCAGGAATACGACGAGGCGGTTGAGGACTTCACGGCCGCGATCGCGCTCGACCCCCGCGACGCCGAGGCTTACGGCAACCGTGGCAGGACATACGCGTGCAAGGGCGACGTGAAGCGCGCCTCCGCGGACTTCAGGATCGCCGTGGGCCTGGACCCCAAGCTCGCGATCACGTACAGCCGCCAGGGATACGAGGCATTCCAGGCCGGCAACTTCCAGCTTGCCTGCGCCATGGGCTCCTCGATCGCGTGCGGCATGTGCGGAGAGCCGAAGGCCTCCGCGCACGTGGGCGCCCCGCGGGCCGCCGCAAAGGCGCCGGCTCCTGCTGCAGCGAGACCCAAAGCGGCCGAAGGCCGGGGGGTCGTGCAAGGGAAGGCCGCAGCGGCGCAGGCGTCCGGAGCCGGGCGACAGACGGCATCAAAGAGCACGGCCTTCGCGGCCCGGGCCTCTCAGGCCGAAGGGCAGGCGGCTCCACAGACCGTGGTCGCAAGCTTGAAGGACAGCGCGGCCCGGGGGCCGACGGCTGCCCAGACGTCAGGCGTGGAGGCCTCCGCCCTGGCATCGGCGATTGCCGGCACGACGGTGCAGATGCCCAGCACGTCCTCTCCCCCCGCAGAGCCTGGTGCAGCGATTGCCCACGCGCCCTCGCCGGCCCCTGTTCCGGAGCCTGCCCAAGAGCGGACCCACGTCATCCAGCCGGGCGAAAACCTCTTCCGGATCGGCCTGCGGTACGGAATCCCCTGGACCGCCCTGATGGAGTACAACCGCCTCCCCGACCCGAACGCCATCTGCGTCGGCCAGAGACTCAGGATCCCCCCGCTATAAGTCGCGGCAGCCCTGAGATGCCCGCATAGGAGCCTGTGTTGCGCTTCGTCATCCCGGCCCGTGTGCGGAGCGCGCGCGAGCCGGGATCCAGAAGTCTGCGTCAATGACAGCCGTAAGTACGTGGCGCCGGGACTGGATTCCGGACGTCGCCCGCTCTGCGGGCTCCTCCGGAATGACAGACGACTGCGGCCCTCTGCGAGGGCCGCGCAATGTCCCAGATTGGCGGAGATTGCGAGGAGCGAAGCGACGAAGCAACCCCCCAGCGCAGTGGCGGGACATTTCGCGGGTGGCGGGGGATTGCTTCGCTCCGCTCGCAATATCCCCACTTGGCTTCCGCGGGGATGACGGCGCCGGGGGATTGCCACGGCCCTCTGTCGAGGGCATGTGCTATCCCGATGCTTCCTTATCCGCCCTTTGAACAATCTCAACCAAAGAGCGAAGAGCCCTGTTCACCGCGCGGGAACTCGAGAACACCTTGGCAACGTCAGGTTCGAGAATAACCACGTTGCTTCCTTTGGCGTAGCGCTTTGCATACTTCCCGCACACACCCTTAGAAAAGTCGTATTCTTCCCGCATAGCTGGTTCTGTCCGGGTCTTATTGGTCTTCTTCATAGATCTTCTTCTCTCTTTTCGTTGCAGGCCGGGCACTGATTCGACTGGTTACGAGACGCCGCTAAGGCTTTGTCATGCCAACATTCTCCAGCACGACCTGCTTGAAGACGGCCGCTTCGCCAAGGGACTTCATGGCGTCGAGGATTTCAATTCCCGCCAGGCGGCCTTCCGCGTCGTAATCCGCAGCAATGCCTTCAGCCAGATGCTTTGTTGTCACGGTCGCTTCCTTGAAACGGATATATAGGGCGTCCACTTCTCTATCGTAAGTGATCCTCATTGTCTGTTCCCTCAATAGTAGTAAACATAAACGGTTACCACTACGACCCTTTCCTCTTCCTCGACAAAAATCGGGCGAACCCGCTTCTTTGCATACCTCCTGTTGTTCCACACCGCGTCAAATGCGAAATCCTTTTCAGCCTCCAGTCTTCCTCGCTCTGCATCTTCCCAGCGGCTGGTTTGGATCGTCTCTATCACTTCTTCTTCGGCGGCGCCTCGGTATCGAAGTTGATCTCTGGCATGACCGGACAGGAGGATCGGCTTCAAGTCATGCATCATTGTGAGACCGCCCCAACTGGATGAACCGATGAGACCGCAACGGCCTTAACGACCGTAATTCTAGCATTTAGCCCAGGGGCGTACAAACTCTCCCTCTCAGGAGCGCGGGGATGACGGTGCCGGGGGATTGCTTCGCTCCGCTCGCAATATCCCCACTTGGCCTCCGCGGAGATGACACACACTGCGGGGAATGCGGCGAAAGGCGAGGCCTGTCCACGCGTAGGCGGGCAATGAGGGGGCCACTGTCACACCCTCACCCCGACCCTCTCCCTCTCAAGAGGGAGAGGGAGTGCAGGTG
>CAYLMK010000051.1:0-10657 GCA_964384945.1 uncultured Thermodesulfobacteriota bacterium
CAGAAGAGAATACCTCTAAATTTCCTGTCTCATGCCCCGAATAGCGAAAGTCGGGTTAGCGCCGCCCTGCTGGCCATCTCGGTGAACTTTTCCCGCAAGATCCAGGCCTTTCTCGATTCGTACGCAGCCGTCGGAAACTTTGAGCTGTACGCGAACGGGGTTCTGCTCTATCTGGCGGGCCTCCTCTGGCTCGTTTACCGGGGATGGATCCGGGCCCTGCGAAAGCAGGAGGAACTGGAGGACATCGTCCTGAGCATTCATCCGGACGTTCTGCTCGTGGTGGACGAACAGGACCGGATCCTCATTTGCAACGGCTCGGTGGCGAGGATGTTCGGCTACACGGCAAAGGAGATCACGGGACAGAAGACGGACCTCCTCGTGCTCGAGGCGATCTCGGACCGGCAGAGCGAGCGAGGCTTCTACGATCGGGTCGAGAGGGAGGGGTTCTTCAAGGGGCTGGCGACCGGAAGGACGAAGCAGGGCGAGGCGGTTCCCATCGAACTGATCGTGGTGCCCCTGCGAAGGAGCGCGGGCAAGGTGCTCCTGCTTCAGGACATCTCGGAACGCAGGAAAGCGGAGGAGGAGATCCGCAGGCTCAACGACGAACTCGAGAAGCGCGTCAGGCAAAGGACCGCCCAGCTCCACCAGGCATTGAGCGAACTGAAGAAGCTCGACAAGACAAAGGACGCCTTCTTGTCCACGGTCTCGCACGAGTTGAGAACGCCTCTGACGTCGATCCGCTCCTTCTCGGAGATTCTGCTCAAATACGACGATGACAAGCCTGAAACGAGGCAGGAGTTTCTCACGATCATCAATCGTGAGAGCGAGCGGCTCACACGGCTCATCGACGACATGATGGACCTGGCCAAGCTCGACGCCCGCAAGATGGCATGGAGCCTTCGGCGGCTGGACCCGGAGGCGGTGGTCCGAAAGGCCGCCGGAATCGTCCAGGGGCTCCTCCTGGACAAGGGCCTGATTCTGGAAATCGAGGTTGAACCCGGCCTGCCTCGGGTAGAGACGGACGAGGACCGGATTCTTCAGGTGCTCTCGAACCTTCTGGGCAACGCGGTGAAATTCACTCCGGGCGGAGGCAGGATCCGCATCCGGGCCTCACGGGAGGGAGCGGCAGGGACCGCCGGGGAGATGCTTCACCTGACGGTATCGGACACGGGCATCGGCATCCCGGCCGAGGAACTGCCCTTCGTCTTCGATCGGTTCAAACAGGTGGGGAACACCTTGACCGACAAGCCCAAGGGCACCGGACTCGGCCTTTCCATCTGCAAAGAGATCCTCACGTGCCTGGGGGGCAGGATCTGGGCCGAGAGCACCCCCGGGGAGGGCAGCGCCTTCCACGTTCTTCTGCCCGTCGATTCGCCCCTTCGCGACAATCCGGTGGGAAGGAACCCCGAAGAGAAAAGCCCGCCAAAACCCGCCGAGGAGGAGCCCTGAGAAGGCCCGAGCCCCGCTCATCGGCTCAAGTCGCCAGTTCGATCCATTCCGCCCGCAGCGATTCCCCCTCCAGGTGCAAGATGGCCGCGGTGACCGGCAACCGGAAGCGCTTGGGCCCGGCGCTCCCAGGATTCAGGTAGACCACCCCGTTGCGCCGGGTCAGGGACGGCCTGTGGCTGTGACCGCTGATCACGGCCCGAAAGCCCGCAGCCGCCGGGTCCAGGTCGATCGCGTCAGCATCGTGAAGGACATAGAACCGCGAACCGTCCACCTCGACCACCTCGGTTCTGCAGAGTTCCCGCGCCCACGGCCCTTCGTCCATGTTCCCCCGCACCGCCACCAGCGGAGCGACCGGGCGAAGCTTATCCAGCACATCGCGGGAGCCCACGTCCCCGGCGTGGACGATCATTTCCACCCCGGCAAGGGCCTCGAGCAGTGCGGGCCGCACCAGGCCGTGGGTGTCCGAGACAACCCCGATCCGGTGCCGCCTCCCGCTTCTCGGCTTCGCGGGCATCCTGCTATCCCCCGGCGCGGGGCCACATCCTCTTGTTCAGGAAGCCCATCATCGCCTCTCCCAACCGCCTCGGCGGGGCGCTGTTTCCGGCGTTTTCCCGGGGCTTCGGGTCGTCCATCTTTCATCTCCTCCGGTGCCGTTGATGCCCGCCCGCCCATCCTACCACTCCGATTGACCGAAAAAAACCCGGCGTGCTAGCCTCTTTCCGATACCCCTCACAGAAGGTCGAGGCACGGAAACCTTGATGATCGAGGCCGGGCGGCAGCGCACCCTCAGGCTCGTGATGCTGGATTGCGACGGCGTTCTTTTCGATTCGTTCCGGTCCAACGTGGCCTACTACAACGCCGTGCTCGAAAAGATGGGCGAGCCAAGGCTGGATGAACATACGGAAAGACTCTGTCACGTCTATTCCACGCCCCAGCTCTTCGCTCACCTCTATGCGGATGACCCGGAAAGGGCGAAAGAGGCGGAGCGGATCGCATACGGGATCGATTACCGCCCGTTCCTCGAATACATGGATCCGGTGCCCGGCCTGCACGAAGTCCTCAGCGCTCTCAAGGCGTCCTACCGGGTCGCCCTGGCCACCAATCGAGGGAAATCCGTTCCCCCCCTTCTCGAGCGCTTTGGACTCCGGGACGTCTTCGACGTGGTCTCCACGATCCTTGATGTCCCCCGGCCCAAGCCCGCGCCCGACATCCTGCTGCACTGCCTGGATAAGACGGGGCTCGCTCCGGAAGAGGCGGTGTACGTGGGCGACATGGAGAACGACAGGATCGCCGCCCAGGCTGCGGGCATTCCCTTCGTCCTAGTGGGCAATGGCATCCGGCACCCCTTGCGGGTCGATCGGCTCGAGGAACTGCCGGGTTTGCTGGAAAGGATGGAAAGGGATTCGGGGCGAGGGGCCTGGGGTCGGGGCCCCTGACCACCCCTGCTTTTCGAGGCCGTCAGGTGCAGTGAGCAAGCTCCCCGCCGAATGGAGAAAGGCGTATGCAACACAGAGTCTTCAGCGGTGACGATATGGTCAGCGTCTCCTTGCCCGAGGAGACCCGCTCGATCTTTCCCCCCGAGCCGGGACCGGGCCTGCGCGACTACGAATGGGCTGTCCGCCGGGCCCTCAGGGAGCCCCTGGGCTCCCCACCCCTTGCGAGTCTCGTTCGGCCCGGAAGCCGCATCACCATCGCCTTTGACGACCCCTGCATTCCTCTGCCTCCCATGGCCAGGGACGTCAGGGGCCGCGCCATCGAGGTCGTCCTTGAGGAGCTCTACCGCGCCGGGGTCGGGAAGGAGCGGATCCGGCTGGTCTGCGCCATCGGGCTGCACCGCAAATGGACCCCTGCAGAGCTGCGCGTCCTTCTCGGTAGGCGGATCTGGAGGGAAATGGGGCCCTCCCGGATCGTAAACCATGACGCCGAGGACCCGGACGGGATCGTGGATCTGGGGCGAACCCCCGGGGGACATCCGGTTCGGGTGAACCGGCTGGTCGCGGAATCGGATCTGCTCATCTACGTCAACGTGAACTGGACCCCGATGAACGGCGGGTGGAAGTCGATCGCGGTCGGCCTCGGCTCCTTTGAGAGCATCCGCACCCACCACAAGGCGAGTGTTCTCGAGCAGGGGACCCTGATGGATCCCGCAAGGAGCCTGTACCACGGAATGATGGCGGAGATGGGCAGCGTCGTGTCCGGAGGCGCCCATGTCTTCACGATAGAGACCGTGGTGAACAACCGGGTCTGGGGCCCGGGGCTCGACCGGCTCCTCTCCGTGAACGAAAAGGGCCGGGCCGGACGGCTTTCTCCTTTCATGAGCTGGGCGGGCAGGCTTCCCGGGCGTTTCAAGCAGACCCTCTCCGCCTCCCTGCGAAGCGCCTACGAGCCGGTCGCCGTGCACGCCGGACGCGTCGACGATGTTCACCCGGCCACGCTTGCCACGCTGGCGCGGCAGCAGAACGTCACGGTGACCGGGCAGACCGACGCCCTGTTCCTGGCACTGCCCAACCTCTCCCCGTATTCCGTCTTCTCCAGGATCAACCCGATCCTGGCAACCAACATGGCGCTGGGCTACGTGTACAATCTGCATCAGAGAAGGCCCGTCGTTCGGGACGGCGGGGTACTGATCCTGATGAACCCGTTCGTGCCCGGGTTCCACCCGCGGCATCACCCCTCCTACCGGGAACTCTATGATCGGGTCCTTTCCCAGACCCGCGATCCGGGCGAGATCGAGGCGGGCTTCATGGACGATTTCGCCAAGAGGGTCGGCTACGTCGACCGGTACCGCCGCGACCATGCCTATCACGGCGTCCACCCGATCTTCGTATGGTCCTGGGGATGCATGGCCCTGAAACGTCTCGCCGAGATCCTCGTGGTCGGCGCTCGAGACCCGGCCGTCGTGGAGCGCCTGGGCTTCAGGCCCGTCCCGAGCCTGGAGCGGGCCCTGGCCATCGCCCGGGAGCGTCTGGGAAAGGGCTTCTCCATGACCCACGTTGCCGTACCCCCGATATTCGTGACAGAGGTTCTCTGACGGCCTGAGACCGCCCGGCCGCAGCCTGATCCGGTCAAGGCGCGGGCCGGTTCCTCGGGAAGCGAGAGGGAAGAAACCCCCGTTTGACGCCCTTCGGGAAAAATCCTCAGGGCCCGCGATGGAACATAACTTATTGATTTTTAACACATTATTTATGAAGCGCCGAGTCAAGCGAAGGCGCCCCTCGATCGGCACGGATTTTTTCCCTTGACAGGAATCGGCATCTAGATATAGTAGACAGCTATCCCGCACGCCACAAGATATGGTCGACATTAGAATCCACTTGAAATAACATACATCAATTACTTGGATTACATGAAACTTCCTTCGCGTTGTTCCGCGTAAACAAGGAGGCAAGATGGCGCAGGCATACGTCGAGCCGCAGGCGAGGGTCAAGCCGGCGTTCCTCCACCTCACGGACGAGAATTACTGCATCCGGAAGCGGGACGGAAAGATCGTCCCCTTTGACCAAGAGAGAATCACGCAGGCCATCTTCAGTGCAATGAAGGCAGTGGACATGGAGGACCGGGACGAGGCCGTTCGCTGCTCGAACGAGGTCTGCGAGACCCTTCTCAAGCAGATCCATCCCCGCTCGATCCCCGCGGTCGAACAGATCCAGGACATCGTGGAAGATGTTCTGATCAACCGGAGGCATGCCAGAACCGTCAAGGCCTACATCCTCTACCGTGAACAGCACACCCGGTTGCGGGAGACCAAGAGCCTGCTTCTGGACATCAAGAACACGATGGACGGCTACCTCAGCCAGGCCGACTGGCGGGTCCGCGAAAACAGCAACGTGAACTATTCCCTGGGAGGGCTGATCCTCCACAACTCCGGAACGGTGACCGCCAATTACTGGCTCAACAACATCTACACCAAAGACATCGCCAATGCCCATCGAAACGGAACCATCCACATTCACGACCTGTGCATGTTCTCCGGCTACTGCGCGGGCTGGAGCTTGAAGCAGCTTCTGCAGGAGGGACTCGGCGGCGTCCCCAACAAGATCAGTTCCCACCCCCCCCATCACCTGAGCACGCTCGTGGCCCAGATGGTCAATTTCCTTGGGGTTCTGCAGAACGAGTGGGCGGGCGCACAGGCCTTCTCGAGCTTCGACACCTACCTGGCCCCCTTCATCCGGCATGACGAGATCGGCTACCGGGAGGTGAAGCAGAACATCCAGAGCTTCATCTTCGGGGTGAACACTCCGAGCCGCTGGGGCTCCCAGGCCCCCTTCACGAACATCACGCTGGACTGGGTCGTTCCCCAGGATCTGAAGGACGAGCCCGTCATCCTGGGGGGCAAGGAGCAGGCAAGCTGCTACGGGGAGTACCAGAAAGAGATGGACATGATCAACCGCGCCTTCCTGGAGGTCATGATGGAAGGGGACGCGGCGGGCCGGGGCTTTCCCTACCCCATCCCCACGTACAACATCACCGAGGAGTTCGACTGGAACAGCGAGAACGCGGAGCTCCTCTTCCAGATGACCGCCAAGTACGGCACTCCCTATTTTCAGAATTTCATCAACAGCGATCTTCGGCCGGGGGACGTGCGCTCCATGTGCTGCCGGCTTCAGCTGGACAAGCGGGAACTCAAGAAGAAGGGAGGAGGCCTGTTCGGGGCGGCCGAGCTCACGGGGTCGATCGGCGTGGTCACCGTCAATCTGCCGAGACTGGGCTACCTTTCCAGGAGCAGAGAGGAATTCCGCGAACGGCTCGGCAGGGCCATGGACGTCGCCCGGGACTCCCTGGAGATCAAGCGGGGCGTCATCACGAGGCTGATGAACGAGGGGCTCTTCCCTTACTCGAAGAGATACCTCGGCACCTGGGACAACCATTTCTCCACCATCGGCCTCGTGGGCATGAACGAGTGCTGCACGAATTTTCTGGGCAAGGACCTCGTCAGCGAGGAAGGCAGACAGTTCACCCTCGAGGTGCTCGACTTCATGCGGGAGCGGCTCATTGAATACCAGGAGTCGACCGGGAATCTCTACAACCTGGAGGCCACGCCCGCCGAGTCCACCTCCTACCGGCTTGCCAAGATCGACAAGGAAATCTACCCGGAAATCAGGACGGCCGGAAAGGATGCCCCCTATTACACGAACTCGACCCAACTCCCGGTGGACTATACGTCGGATCTCTTCCGCGCCCTGGACCTGCAGGAGGAGATTCAGAGGAAGTACACCGGCGGAACGGTCTTCCACAGTTTCCTCGGGGAGAGCATCGAGGACCCGGAGGCCTGCAAGAGGCTGGTGAAAAAGATCGCAGAAAACTACCGTATCCCCTACTATACGATCTCCCCCACCTTTTCCGTCTGCGCGGACCATGGATACCTCAAGGGACAGCAGCAGAAATGCCCGTCATGCGGAAGAGAGACCGAGGTTTACGCCAGGATCGTGGGCTACTACCGCCCCGTCAAGAACTGGAACAGGGGAAAGGCGGAGGAATACCTGGACCGACGGCTTTTTGCGATCGAGCCCTCGGCCAATGTGATCCCCCTTCACGGAACGGACAAGCCCGTCGCGGCGGACGAGAGGAAACCCGCCGGAACGGAAGACCTTTCCGCGGCCAGGCCGGAGGTCCGCTCCATGCCGATCCTGGAGCTCAACAGCTTCATCAAGCATCGCAGCCATCGCGTGAACGGTTCGAGCGACTGGAAGCTGTTCACCAAACCGAACTGCTCGAAATGCGATCAGGTGAAGAGGGACCTGGGCACGCTCGATCTTCACGTCGAGATCCTTGACCTCCAGGAAACTGCGGGACGCAAGCTCTTCACGCAGTACTATCGGCAACTGCGGGACAAGCTCACGCGCAACGACGAGGGGGAGATGAACCTTCCTGTCCTGCTCAAGGTCGCCGGGGACGGCCGCATTCTCCAGTGGGCCGCCGGTCCGGGCGAAATCCGGGAGATCCTCCGAGACTAGCCGCATGTCGACGATCGAAATTGAACGGGGGCTTCCCGGGGAGGGGAGCCCCGCCCGCATACTCGGCTGGTCCAAGACCACATTGCTAGACTATCCGGGCAGGATCGCCTCCACGCTCTTCCTCCAGGGCTGCAATTTCCGCTGCCCTTACTGCCACAACCCGGATCTCGTTCTTTCCGAGCCGGGCGGCGGAAAGACGCCTCTCCTGGACTCCGAGGAGATCCTCGCGTATCTGTCCACCTACAGCAGGATGATCGAGGGGGTCTGCCTGACCGGAGGCGAGCCCTTGCTCCAGAAGGGGCTCGCCGAGCTGTGCCGTCGGATCCGAAGGCTCGGCCTCCGGGTCAAGCTGGATACCAACGGCTCCCTGCCGGGCCGGCTCGCGTCGCTCCTGGATGGGTTTCTTCTGGATTACGTGGCCGTGGACATCAAGGGCCCCCCGGGTAAGATCGGCGCCATGGCCCGGACGGAGGCGCCGGAGGCCGAACTGGCGGCGGCGACGAAGGCGACCGTGGACCTGCTTCAGGCCTCGGGCGTGCAGTACGAACTGAGGACCACCGTCGTACCGGGGCTGCTCGACGATGGCGACCTGCTGGCCGTGGGCGAGTGGCTCGCGGGCGACCACCGTTACTTCCTGCAACAGTTCCGCCCGGGCAAATGCCTCGATCCCCTCTTCACCGGCCTTCGTCCCTACCCGCCCGAGTTCCTCCATGAGCAGGCCCGGGCTCTGTCGGGCTTCTTCTCGGAGTGTTCCGTCAGGGGGGTTTGACCGCCCGGCGGTGACAGAAAAAGGCTAGCCCTTCATCTCTTTCAGGGCCTTCAAGCCTCCCTTGATGTCGGAGACATGAAATACAAAGAGCGCCCGGTCCATCTCCTCCAGCGAAGATCCGTAGGTGTAATCGATGTTGATCCCTTCCTTCGCCAGACAGTCCGAAATGGCGGCAAGGCGGCCGGGGCGATGCTCCAGGACAGCGAAGATGACTTCACTGGCGGTCACGTTGTATCCTGCCTCTTTGAGGACCTTGGAACTCGCTTCCGGCTCCGAGGTCACGAACCGGATCAGCGTCAGGAGCGAGGCCTCCTTGAGGATCGCGGAATAGCTGGCCGTGGAGGCGATCCTCCGGAGGGTGACCTCCCTGGCCCGGAAGAGACCCTGAATGTGCTCGGCCGGGTCCTGGATCGACATGGCAAGGATGTTGATCCCATGGTCCCCGAGTACCTTGGCCAGCCGGGAGAGTTCGCCCGGCCTGTTTTCGAGAAACACCGATAGCTGTGAGGCCTTCCTGTACATGATCGCTCCCTTCCCCGCAGATCAAGAAGCCGGTTCCCCCCTTTTAAAGAATATCCACGGCGCCGTCAAGAGACGGGCAAGGGCCGCGACAGGCCTCCGTTTCCGGCCGGCGGCCGATTCGAAAACGCGCCCTCACGCATCCATGTCTCAGGACGTTGGAGCGACAGACGCAGGACGGGGACGATCATGAGCATAGCGCAGATTCAGAGGCGGACCTTGGGCAGGGCAGGCCCGTCCATCACCGCGGTAGGCCTGGGCGGGGAAGGGGTCCTGCGCACGCACGGGAGGACGGAAGAGGCCAGGGCCGTGATTCAGGAGGCCCTCAAGCAAGGCATCGCCTACTTCGACTCGGCCCCTGCGTATGCGGGAAGCCAGGAGTACTACGGTACCTTCTGGAAAAGGGATCCGGCACTCCGGGAGAGCGTCTTCCAGGCAAGCAAATCGGCGAGCCGGGACCGCAAGGGCGCCCTGGCGGACTTGGAGGACACCCTTGCCAAGATGGGGATCGACCGGCTGGACCTGTGGCAGATCCATGATGTGAGAACGCAGGGCGACCTCAGGAGGATCTCCGGTCCCGGCGGCGCGCTCGAGGCCTTCCGGGAGGCCAAGGAATCGGGCAAGGTTCGCTACATCGGGGTCACCGGGCACCATGACCCGGCCATCCTGACCCGAGCCGTCGAAGAGTGGCCCGTCGATTCGGTCATGATGCCGGTCAACCCCGCGGAAGGCGCGCTCGGCGGTTTCCTCGACTCCACGCTTCCCCTTGCGAGGGAAAAGGGAATCGGAGTGGTCGGCATGAAGACCCTGGGCCAGTCCCACTATGTGCGGCCCGAAGGAGGGCTCACCGCGGAACTGCTTCTCCGGTATGCCCTGTCCCAGGGAATCGATGTCGCCATCGTGGGATGCTCTTCGCCCGAAGAGGTGAAGACCCTGGCCGGCATCGGCCGCGATCCCCGGCCGCTCTCCGAACAGGAGCGCAATGCCCTGTTGGATGCCTTCCGGCCTCACGCGCGGCGGCTGGCCTTTTACCGGGGCGTTTAGTTTGACAATCCCCGCCGCCTTCATTTAATTGGGATCCGGTAATTGGGATCCGGGTGACCCGGCACGTGGAGAAAAGGAGGCGGACATGCACCTCGAAGGCAAGAAGGCCATCGTGACAGGGGCGGGCCAGGGTATCGGCAGGGCCATCGCCCTCGAGCTGGCCCGCAGGGGCTCGGATATCGCCGTCTGCGACATGAACCCGGAAACGGCCGCACGGACAGCCCGGGAAATCGAATCCGCGGGTCGGGAGTCGATGGCGCTTCCCGTGGATGTGGCGGACAGCCGCGCGGCACGGGAGGCGGTGGCGCAGAGCCTCGGGCGGCTCGGCCGAATCGACATCCTGGTGAACAATGCAGGATGGGACAGGATTCAACCCTTCCTGGATACCGAACCGGATTTCTGGGACAAGGTGATCGGCATCAACCTGAAGGGGGTGCTCAACTTCTCGCACGCAGTATGCAAGCACATGGCCGAGAACAAGGCGGGAAAGATCGTCAACATCGCCAGCGATGCGGGACGGGTGGGCAGCCTCGGGGAGACCGTCTACGCCGGGGCGAAGGGGGGCGTCATCGCCTTCACCAAATCCCTGGCCCGGGAAATGGCCCGGTTCGGGGTTCACGTAAACTGTGTCTGTCCCGGGCCTACGGATACGGACCTGCTCCGGGAACAGCCCGAGAAGGTCCGTCTCGCCCTGGAAAGGGCCATTCCCTTCCGCAGGGTCGCCAAGCCCGAGGAAGTCGCCCGGACGGTCGCCTTCTTCGCCTCGCCGTTGTCGGACTACGTGACCGGCCAAGTGCTCAGCGTGAGCGGGGGCCTGACCATGGCCGGGTGAGCCCGCTGACGGGACGTCCGCCTCTTGCCGGCCTTGCTAGCCCCACTTTCGCTATTCGGGGCATGAGACAGGAAATTTAGAGGTATTCTC
>CAYLMK010000052.1:0-8931 GCA_964384945.1 uncultured Thermodesulfobacteriota bacterium
CTTGACCCACAATTCCGCTACCTGCTATTCTCCAGCCATCTGAAAGCACGTTCCTGGTATTTTCGGGAAGGCAAAGAATTAATAGATCCCTGGTGGAGGGGAGGCGGGGGTGCGCTTGCAGGATTTCCTCAATCGTCTCGCCGGCCGAGAGCTTCTCGAGGATGAGTTCTACGGTGATGCGTGTGCCGGCCACGACAGGCTTACCCATCATGACGTTCGGGTGGGATACGATCAGCGTTTCTTTCATGGCCCCGGGCCCTTTTCAAGAAAGAATGGTCGCCTCACGAGCAGGCCGTGCGAAACAGCCCGGCCTCTGTTTCCAGCCTATTTTCTCAGGTCAGCCGAGTCAAGCTCACTTCGCGGCGGAAAGAAAGGACAAACGGGGACGAAAGGACAAACGGGGACAGCCACTCATTCACGAAGGGGCTGTCCCCATTTACATCCAATCAGGAGATTGCCACGGCCCTCTGACGAGGGCCTCGCAATATCCTCAGTTGACGGACATTGCGAGGAGGCAAGGCCGGGGACCTGACACCTTATACCCAATACGTCCATTCCCCCGGGCGGGGTGGCGGCGCCTGACCCCTGACCCCTTTCCTTTCGCCTTGAGTGGCAGTCCCTGTTCTAACCCGGGGTGCGCCTGCAGATTTCCTCAATCCCCCTGCGCATCCCGCAACTTCCGGCCCGGCCGGCAGCATCTCATGGGTAACGGAGATCGCATGGGGGCATTCCTGAAGATCCGAAACACGACCGCCATCCGGTACGGGTCGGGCCGAGGAGAGCGCTTCATGCCTGAGACCGACACCCTGCATTCCTGAATCCCCCTCCTGCGGTTCCCGCGTTGGCGTCGACCCGGCTCGAACCCGGATCCGAGACACAAACCGTGTACGAGAGATACGGGCGCCCGACGGCCGGCCGTCGCGGGACGGTCGGCACGGAAGAGCGCGTTGCTGACGAGAAAGGAGACCGGTCATGGAAACGAAAGAAAGAACCAAGGTACCGAAGGCGGTGGCGGCCCTCCTTGCAGGCCTCCTGGTCTGCCTCCAGGCGCCCGGCGCGACCCTCGGTGGCCAGGCCGCGGGGCATGCCTCCGAGGGGGCCAGGCTCTGGCTCGCGAACCTTACCTCCTCGGTCGAGCAGACGGCCTCCTCGGGCTGGACCCTGGAGAAGACCGGGGCCCTGGACCCGGCGGCCTCCACCGTGACCTGGCAGATCGAGGCGGACGACTCCGCACCGGTCTCGCACCGGCTCCTGGTCAGGGGGCTTCTCGCCGCCTGGAACCTGGGCCACGAGCCGGCCACGGTCGGCAACGTGGTCGTCCACCTGCAGGCCAAGACGGCCGGTCAGTGGATCACCCTCTCCTCCGACGCGGCCGACGCCACGGACGGCGACGCCGCCACGGAGGCCCTCATCGTTGCCGGGGGCGCCGTGGAGACGGTAACGGAGAACGCCGCCTCGGGCGCCCTGGCCCTGCGGCACGCCTTCTCGAAGGAGCCGATCCCGCTCGTGCCCCAGCCCTCTCTACCGTCGGGCGCGATCGTGCCCGTGGAGTTCGAGGCCGCCTTTGACAACGACGTGCTCGGGCTTGCCGCCGGCGTAAGGGTCCGCGCCCAGGTGATCGTCACCTACGGCAACGCGGGCGAGGGCAGCGGCAGCGCGGCCGACGCGGACATCAACGGGAGCGGCTTCATCGACCCGGACGAGGCCCGGGTGAGGAGCGAGTCCGTGCGGACAGGCGAAAGGAAGATCCCGGCCCCGGGACCGGACGGCGCAGAGCCTACGCTCTCGGATACGATCGGTGACATCACGACCACCGGCACGGTGACGTTCACCAACGCGATCTTCAACGTCGGAGCGACCAGCGGCACGGTGACGGTGACCTACGACGCGGGCAGCGATGGTGGGACGATCACCAACTGCGCGTACCTCGAGGGTCCGGGCATCTCGGAGAGTGACTGCGATACGCAGACGATCGAGGCGCCGGGCTACTGGCAGCCGGGCGAGATCGTGACGTACACGCAGCTGATGTGGAGAACCGATCCAACGGCGTCCGGGGTGCTGTCTGCGAACTTCGCCGCGGTGTATGCGGGCAACGGCGGCCTCCTCGAGGTTGGCATCGATGGCGCAGCCGGCTACTCGATGGAGTTCGGTGCCGCATCGAGCGTGCTCGACTACCTCCCGGCAGTCGGAGCGTCCGGGCCACTGACCATGGACCTCCTCGATCCGACATCGAGCCCGTCGGGCGCGTTCGGCGGCCTGACCGTCTCGCTCGCGCTCAACGTCGACTACTCGGCAGCCAACCTCATCGGCACCGGCAGCATCGCGTTCGGAGACGTCTACGTGTGCGGGGTGGCGGGCTTCGAAGGCTATACCGTGAGCCAGGTGCTCGCGACAGCGAACACGTTGCTCGGCGGTGGCGCGGCACCGCAGACGATCGCGCAGACGTCTCAGCTCGCCGACGACCTGAACTTGGCGTTTGTCTCGGGCAGCGTCCTCCCGTTCGCCGAGGACCACCTCCGCACCGAGCCCTGCCCCTGAAGGCGCGCGGAACAACGGGGACAGCCACTCATTCACGAAGGGGCTGTCCCCATTTACATCCAATCAGGAGATTGCCACGGCCCTCTGACGAGGGCCTCGCAATATCCTCAGTTGACGGACATTGCGAGGAGGCAAGGCCGGGGACCTGACACCTTATACCCAATACGTCCATTCCCCCGGGCGGGGTGGCGGCGCCTGACCCCTGACCCCCTTCCTTTCGCCTTTGCCCTTTTCCCTTTCCCCTTGAGTGGCTGTCCCCGTTCTAACCAAGGGGTGACGAAACACTTGATTTTTGCCTGATGCGTCGCCTATCTTGAAAGTGAGTATTCCCCCACCCCGGGAACATCGAAGAATGCCTGAGATATCCAGGTTTTACGGAATCCTGATTGCTATGTTCTGGGCCGAACACAACCCTCCCCATTTCCACGCGAGATATGGTGAGCACAGGGCGGCCATCGAGATCGGCACGCTCCGCGTACTGGATGGGTGGCTTCCGCCTCGCGCCTTGGGACTCGTCGTAGAATGGGCCTCACAACACAAAGAGGGACTGATGAGTAACTGGGAGGATGCTCGCAACGGGAAACCCCTGCGAAAGATCGAACCCCTTCCTTAGCAGGAGAGGCGACATGATACACGACGTGGTCGGAGCCGTTTACAAGGGCGGCTACCGCATAGAGGTCGAATTCGACAACGGAGAACGAGGGCTGGTGGATTTTGCGAAGTATGTCGAAGGGCGGGCGGGCTTTGAACGGCTCAAGGACCTGGCTGTTTTCAGGGGGTTCTCCGTCAATAAGGAACTCGGCACGTTGACCTGGGGCAATGAAGTCGACATAGCCCCCGAGACACTTTATGCGGAGGCTACAGGCCGAGGGCTGCCCGAGTGGATGGACCCGGCGGAGAACGAAACGGCGAACCAGCGCTTGCACCAAGGACCTCAAAACGGATCGCGTTTCCCGGACCGGTGAAGCGCCGCATCAGGCGTGTGCCCACTGCACTTCCACCTCACCCAAACGATACTCATGCCCTAAATTCATGTGCCGGTCTCGGGGATCGGATACAGGACGTCCGCCCGCAGGACTTCCTTGGCAAAGGCCAGAGCCGCCTGGATGGCTTCGCGGCTCAGGCGGGGGTGCGCCTGCAGATTTCCTCAATCCCCCTGCGCATCCCGCAACTTCCGGCCCGGCCGGCAGCATCTCATGGGTAACGGAGATCGCATGGGGGCATTCCTAAAGATCCGAAACACGACCGCCATCCGGTACGGGTCGGGCCGAGGAACCCCTTCATGACTGAGATCAACACCCTGCATTCCTGAATCGCCATCGCGGAGACGTTGCTCGTTGGAGGCTCCGCGTCCGTCACGATCAACGAGATCGAACTGTTGTTGCGCTCCCTGAATGCTTCGTTCGGAGGTGGCGCTGTCACGACATTCGCCGAGGACCACTTGAGCGCAACGCCCTGCCCCTGAAGGCGCGCGGAACAACGGGGACAGCCACTCATTCACGAAGGGGCTGTCCCCGAGCCGGACCAAGCTAAGGAGATAAACACCGTCCCCTAAAATCCCCGTTCTTTGTTGATGATTCCAAATGGGTGGGCTATCCTGACCTCAGGCTTGCACGATGCGGAGCGCCCGCCATGGAAACCAACTATCTGAAAGCCGTCTTCTGGGATTATCCAGAGCTGTGTGATCCCAAGGGCCTTGAACAGGCGCTTCGCCAAGCCAGGGCGAATGAGGACAAAGAGGCTCTCCGGTGGATCATGTCAAGATTCCTGGAAAGGGCAAGGTTCAGGGACGCCGCCGCTCTCTTTCCCAAGGAGGAGGTCAGGGATCACCTCGACACCCTCAGGATCTCTCAGAGGGCCAGAAGGAAGTGGAAACGGTTCCTGGAGGTTTATGGCGCTCTCGATTGAAGAGGACGTCTCCTGTTATGCCTCCGAGGCACAGCGAGAGGTTCTTCGCACGATCGTCCTCCTGCCCCTGATTGCCGAGAATTTCTTCATCACCGGCGGTACGACCCTGTCCGTCTTCTACCTCCACCACCGCGTATCCGATGACATTGACTTTTTCTCGATCGAGTTCCATGAGCTGAATCAGGTGGACACGATCCTGAAGAGAGCCTTCCAAAGGGACCTTTCGCTCATCCAATCATCGCCCGAGTTCTATTCCTACCTGATCAGAGGAGTGAAGGTGGACTTCGTCTTCGACTCCCTGTCGACCTCCGAAGAAAGACCGCTCGTGAATCTGGAGACCGGAGGGAAGGTGTTCGTGGACACTCTCGCCAACATGGCCTCGAACAAACTGGCAGCCCTTGCAAGCCGTTCAGAAGCAAAGGACCTCATAGATTTCTACTTCATCGGCCGGCTTGCATGGACGGATTCGAGGGAAGAGAGCTTCCTGGGATGCTGCGAATCGGCCAGAAGGAAGGAGGCCCTGTTCGATGACCCGCCGACGGCGGCCTATCAAATCGAAAGGCTCCACGATCGCGTCCTGCGGCAAGGACTGAAGGCGCTGCCTCCCATGAAAAGGCCGATCGACTGGTCATCCTTCCGGGAAGACTTCAGATTCTACATCGACACCCTCTATGGCATGGCGAACTGGTAGCGCAGGCGGTTGCTGGTCAGCGATGAAATTCATGTGCCGGTCTCGGGGATCGGATACAGGACGTCCGCCCGCAGGGCTTCCTTCACGACACTGTGAGGAGGCAAGGCCGACGCGGCACCCCACTGTCAGCGTGAGCAGGTTTTTTGATGTTCCTTCCTTGAGTTCTTAATCAAGGTTACTGAGGGAGAGAAGCCAAACCCCCTCACGGATCTTGACGAAAGGGTCCAGAGGGGGTTTTCCTCCTTTGTCCACCAAGACGAGGAGGGAATCCCTTGTATCACAATCTGCTCACGGATAGGAAGTTTCATGAGGCGCTGGTCGAGTTGGATGCGAAGCTGGCCGAAGAGGCCCGGGCGGCCGGGTGTCCCTGCGGGGGCCGCCTTCATGCCGCCCATTATCCCCGCAAGCCCCGGGGCGGCCCTGAAGACCTGGGTCCCGGGTACGAGCGCAGGTGGAGCTTCTGCTGTGACCGGGACGGCTGCCGGGCAAGAGTCACCCCTGCGTCGGTTCGGTTCCTCGGCCGCCGCGTCTACCTGGGCACAGCGGTTGTTCTGGTCAGCATCCTGGCGCACGGGCTCACCGCGGGCAGGCTCTGCCGATTGCGCGATCGGCTCGGCGGCAGCCTGAGCGTGCGCACGATCGAACGGTGGCGCCTTTGGTGGCACACCGCCTTCCCTGCCGGCCCCTTCTGGAAGAAAGTCCGGGGGCGCTTCCTGCCTGCTGTGGATATTCACCGTCTTCCCGCCTCGCTGCTGGAACGATTTCTCCATGCGTCCCTTGCCGAGCGCCTGCATGCGTTGCTTATCCTGCTTCTGCCCATCTCCACCGCATGCGTTTCCGGAGCAAGCTTGCTTGTGGGACGATAGCCGCCCGCAGAAGATGCGTGTGGCGAAGCCGGATTCCACTGGTTTATAGTCGCCGCCATCACGCATTCCAGCAGCCCGGAGGCTGCCGACAGGCGGGGCGACCATGAATCCAGAAGATCCGGACAACAGAAATCAACGCTGGGCGCGTTTGCGCTTCGCGATCGTGGGACCTCTTTTGGCCGCGCCTCCCGAGGCCGGAGAACTCCGCCGGCAGTTGGATCATCTCTGCACACAACGCTGGAGGCATCCGGAGACCGGCGATCCGATCCGCTTCGCCCGTTCCACCATCGAACGCTGGTATTACGCCGCCCGTGCCTCACAAAGCCCCATCGAGGTCCTGCACCGCCGGGTGCGAAAAGACGCGGGCAGCCAGCCCAGCCTGCCTGTGGCCCTGCGTGCGGCCATCCGCTCCCAGTACCAAGCGCACAAGGGCTGGACCGTGCAACTGCACTTTGACAACCTGGCCGCTTACCTCTCGGAGCATCCCGAACTCGGCCCTCTGCCCTCCTACTCGAGCGTACGCCGTTTCTTCAAGGCCCAGGGGCTGTTCCGCCAACGTCGGAAACGCTCACCGTCCACACCGGGCAGCTTGATGGCCGAACAGCGCCTGGCCACCTTGGAGGTCCGCAGCTTTGAGATCCCTTATGTCGGCGGCCTCTGGCATCTGGACTTCCACCAGGGGCACCGCAAGGTACTCACCCCCGAAGGCCAATGGGCCATCGCCCATCTGCTGGGTGTGCTCGACGATCACTCCTGCCTGGCAGCCCATCTCCAATGGTACCTGGAGGAATCCTCCCAAACGCTCGCCCACGGGCTCTCTCAAGCCATCCAGAAACGAGGCCTGCCCCGTTCCCTTATGACCGACCAGGGCCCGGCCATGATGGCCGCCGAAATCCAGCAGGGGCTCCTGGATCTGGGGATCCTGCATGAGCCCACGTTGCCCTACAGCCCCTATCAGAACGCCAAACAAGAGGTCTTCTGGGCCACCGTCGAAGGCCGCCTGATGGCCATGCTCGAAGGGGTCGAACCCCTCAGCCTGGACCTTCTCAACCAGGCCACCCAGGCCTGGGTCGAACTGGAGTATAACCAAAAAATCCACTCCGAGATCGGCCAGAAACCCCTGGACCGCTTCCTCCAGGGGCCTGATGTCAGCCGCCCAAGCCCTTCGAGCGAAGAGTTGCGGCGCGCCTTCCGGATGAAAATCTCTCGCAAGCAACGGCGCACGGACGGCACCGTGTCCCTGGAAGGACGCCGCTTCGAAATCCCCTCCCGGTTCCGGCATCTCGAGCGCCTCTGGGTGCGCTACGCCCGATGGGACTTGCGCCGGGTCGATCTGGTTGACCCCCGAACCGGCGTGATCCTCTGTCCCATCCATCCCGTAGACAAAGCACGAAACGCCGAGGGACTGCGCCGAACCCTGGAGCCCGTATCCGAGGAACCGACTGCTCCCGCCCCCAGCGGAATCGCCCCGCTGCTCGAAAAACTCATGCGAGCGTATGCCGCCACGGGCCTCCCCCCGGCCTATCTACCCACGCGCGTAAAGGAGGATGACGACCCATGAACAAAAAACTGCTTGCCCTCTACGGCCTGAAGTGGAACCCCTTCTCCCCCGAGGTCCCCACCGAGGCCCTGCTCACCAGCCCGAAAATCGAAACCTTCTGTTGGAGAATCGAGCAGGCCCTCGTGCGGGAAGGCGGCTTCGCCCTGGTCACGGGGGATGCAGGCATGGGAAAAAGCGTGGTCTTGCGCCTGCTGGCCGACAGGCTCTCGGCTATGAGCGACCTGAACGTGCGCGCCCTGGCCCATCCCCAGAGCAACCTGGCGGACTTCTACCGGGAAATGGGCGCCCTGTTCGGCTGTGCCCTCAAACCCCACAATCGCTGGGGAGGCTTCCAGGCCCTGCGGGAACGCTGGCAAGCCCATCTGGAGGCCACCCTGCTTCGCCCCGTGCTCCTGATCGACGAAGCCCAGGAGATGAATCCCGCCGTCTTGAGTGAACTGCGCCTGCTGACCAGCACCCGCTTCGACAGCCGTATTATCCTCAGTGTGGTGCTCGCCGGCGACGGCCGCCTCATCGACCGACTCTCTCAGCCCGACTTCGTGCCCCTGGGCAGCCGGATCCGAACCCGCCTCCTTCTGGACCCCTTGAGCCGCGACGAACTGCTCGCACACCTCAAGCACCTGCTCGCTACCGCAGGCAACCCCAGCCTCATGACCCCGCAATTGCTCGATACTCTCTGCGAGCATGCACTGGGCAACTTGAGAGTCATGACCAATTTGGGCATGGAGCTGCTCACCGCGGCCGCCCAGCGGGAACTCACGCAGATCGACGAAAAACTCTACTTCGAAATCTTCTCCGCCCCGCGGCGTTCGGTCGCCAGGCGACGATGAGATGCCACAATGAAAACCCATTGTCCTGCCCGTCGCCATCGCCGAAATCAACACCCACGGCTACGTCCACCCCTGTCCATCAAATACCTTGAAAACGCCTCCATCAACAAGCGTGATCACTCTTAAACCTCCGAAGGCAGGATCCTTCATGGCCTGCGGGCGGTACCTCACCCCTTTTCTTCTCAAGCCAGCCGGAGACCCTCTTTCGCTATGGCTCTGGCAATTCCGTGTCCCTCCCGCATTCGGCCGGACGGAAGGATGAAGACCTCAACCGGAACCGGTGCTTCTGAGAAAACCAGTTGAGCTGCCTCCATGATCTGCTTGCAGAGGGCACGATCCTCACACGACGTCTCGACCGCAACGTCGGCGTCGCTGTGTGGTGTCGCGGTTCCTGAAGCAAAGGAGCCGAAAAGGTGCACGGCCATGATTTGACCGGACATCTGCTTCAAACGCCGGGCCAGAGCACGGAGGCGGCTCACTGTTGGCTCTGCGGGCAGGTGCTCCGGGCCGTTCCGCACAGGCACTTTGTCTTCTCCA
>CAYLMK010000053.1:0-8909 GCA_964384945.1 uncultured Thermodesulfobacteriota bacterium
GGCGTGGCCGGTTTCAATCCACGCCCCCGCGCGGGGGGCGACTCCGCACCCGCCGCGAGCGGGTGACGAGGGCCACGTTTCAATCCACGCCCCCGCGCGGGGGGCGACCGCCCTTCTTCAACGTCCTGAATTGCATCGCAAATCTGAGCGACTTGCGCGCAGCCCCATGTTTACCCCTTCGGCCTCCCTGGTCGCCATCCCGGACGAAGAAAAAGCAATACGATGTTCATAGGTTGCCGCCCCGCGAAACCACCCGGGTTTTCCTGAGAGCTTGGAGTTCGCGCTAGAAGACAAGGGGACCCTCCTGATCAAGCGTCTTCTTGACACCTACATGTTCCACACGGCCTCGCCAATTGGTGCCCAGAAAGTAGAAGCGAAGGCTGTCCTTCTCCTGGTCCATCTTGTCGATGAGCCGGGCGCGCAGTGCCGTCCACTGGGCCGGGTCAACGATGCACTCGAACACCGAGAACTGAACCCTCTGCCCATAATTCTGACAGATCTTGGCAATGTTGCGCAGCCGCTTGCGGCCCGGGGCGTCCTCGGTGTTTACGTCATAGCTGACTACCACGAACATCGTTCAATCCCATTGCGGCAGGGGACTGGTTCTTGTGTCTCAGGCACGGTCTCGTCGCGCCCGGAAGACTCGTTTCGTCTGAAAAACCACCGACGAAGACCACCGTGGACTCACCGCCGGACATAGGCCGGATACCCGTCCAAGTCCCCGCGGATGTGGCGCGCCAACAGTAGGGCCTGCATGTGCCACAGAAGGCCCACAGGCACCTTCTCCTCGAGAAACGGATGCTCCACGATCTCCTGTTTCCTCTTCTGATAGGCGACGATCACCTCCTTTCTGGCATCGTCCTCCATAAGCACGGCGCCCGATTCGAGCTTCCTGAAATCCCGCGGCTTCACCTGGCCTAGGTTGATTAGGGAAAGGGTCAAACGGTCCGCGATCACCGTCCGGAACTCCTCCAGAATGTCCAGGGCCAACCCCGGTCGGCCCGGCCGGTCCCGGTGCAGAAACCCGACGGCCGGATCCAATCCCACGCACTCGATGGCCCCTCGGATGTCGTGCAGAAGGAGCGTGTACAGGAACGAGAGCAGGCAGTTGACCGGGTCCAAGGGAGGCCTTCTGTTTCTCCCCTTGAATTGAAAAGCCTCCTCGCCCGACGTGATCATGGCGTCGAAGGCCCCGAAATACACGGCCCCCGCCTCTCCCTCCATGCCACGGACCTCGTCCAGGGATAGATCTGGACGCTCCAGCCTCCTCAGGCAGTCGGCCAGCCTTTGGGCCGCTGCTCGCAAGGCCTCGTCCCTCCCCTCGCCCCCGTGGTCCCGGGCGGCGCGCATGAGGACGTTTCGCGAGTTGGCCACCTTTCCTGCGACCAGGTACCGGGCCATCTGCGTGCTTCGCCCAAGGCTGTCCGCCCAGCGATACTGCTCGCGCCTCAAGAGCACATTGCCTGACACGGGCCCCTGAACCCGTGCCAGGAATCGTCCATTCTCCGTCAGGAACGATACGGCCACCCCGTGCTCGGCGCAGTGGCCCAGAAGAAACGGGCTGCACAGAACGTTGCCGAAGCACACGATGCCCCCCAGGGTATGGATGGGGATAAGGGCTTTGTCCACCCCTTCCACGCGAACCTGCACGCACTCGCCTTCCTTGGAGAGATAAGACCCCTGGGTGGTGACGAACAGCGTGTTCAGATGCTTCTTCATGGCTCTTCCAATGCCTTGGCCAGATAGGCCGACACCCGGCTCCTTGCTCCGCCAACCCCCCGGGGGAGGCAGATCCCCATCAGGGAGCAGCTTTCGCACTTCCTGGAGTACTCGGGAGGCGGGGTGAGACCCTCCGCCAGCATCCGATGCACAGCAGCGGCGGCCCCCTCGGTCTCCATGCGAAGCGCATCGTTGATCTCCACCAATTCCCGGCGCTGTTCCTTTCCGTAATAAAGCGCGCCTTCGGGAACTGCGACGCCCAGCATCTCCTCCAGGCAGAGGGCCTGGGCGCAAAGCTGGACCCGATCCCAGTTCTCCTTCTTCCGCCGGCCCCGCTTGTGCTCCACCGGGTACGGCCGCCAGGACCCATCGGCCTGCCTACGGAACTCCACGACGTCCGCTTTGCCCGAAAGCCCCAGTCGGAGCGACCGGATGGGCAGCCCGAAGGCTCGCTTGATGTCGCCTCTCCTCTCCACGCCGCCGGCATCCACCCGGGCGTGCAGCACGCGGCCCTCGGCCGTGAGGCCGCTCTCCTGCCAGCTCTGCTCGATGTGGATCAGGGCGCACTGCCTCGGGCAGACCATGTAATGCTGCAGCGCGGAGAGCTGGATGAGGTCCTCTTCGGCGTACATCACGTCTTCTTCCACGGCCCTCGGGCCTGAGAACGGGCCCTGTAAAGCCTTTCGGTGAAGCCGCCATCTTCCAGAAAGCCCTTCTCCAGGGCCCGCAACTGCTGGTCCAAGAGGTAGTTGGCCTGATGTATCAGACAAATGGCCGCGTTGGCGGCGGTTTCGGGACCTTGGTCTTCAAAATACGGCCTATAAGTCAAATACGACCTATTTGACCTATAGGCCAACCCCCGAATTTCCTTTGCCTTGGGGTGGTCTTTGCCCCAGAGGGGCAGGCCTCGTTGGCGCAGGAAGTCCTGGAAATCCACGAGCAACTCCTCCAGGCTCGCCCGGGCCACGCCCACGAGCTTCAACTCGGTCTTCTTGGAGGTGCCCGAGGCCATGCTGCCCTCGGCGATATTCTGCTTGCCGCTTCGCGCAGCCTGGACCATCTGGTCATGGGTCCGGGAGCGGCCGTCAATGTACCGGCCGCAGAAGGCCGCTGTGGCGTCATGCACGATCTCCGCCATCTGATAGGACTTGAGGTTCTTGTACCCGCCGTGGGGCGGGATGATGCGGGGCGGAGGAGGATGGTCAGGCATTAAGCTCCTCCATAACCTTTACATTCCATGGGATCTCAGTCTTGTCCACGGAGACCTCGTAGTCCGCAAAGTGACGTGGCACTTCCACACCCTCTCTTCGGCGCACCTGAACCCCTTCGAACAGGACATGTGACGGGGCATTGCCCAGTTGGCTTGAGTGCTCGAAGACGATCAACCTGCGCGCAGCCATGCTGCCCGCCGGGCGCGCGGCCGACTGGTCGAACTGAAACGCGTTCAGAAGAGCGTCCCACAAGAGCGCCAGGTCTTCATCTGAGAATCCGGTTTGCTCCGCGAGGAACGGGTTGACGAAGCCGTGGGCAACGTACACGGCATAAGGAACGGTGAACTTGCGGCCCATGGTGCGCTCTTTCTCCAAGTCGCGCTCGTTGGTCACCGAACTGCGCGTGATGGCGTGTTCTGCCGTTACGATAGGGTCCACCGAACGGGCAAATGAGACCTGCACCGGGCCTCGAACCTGACCGCAGTTCACCTCCGTGCTCATGACTGCCCCGAAGGTCCTGATATCATAGAAGCTTCGACACATGAACTTCACCAACTCCTTTGCTTTTTCGACGTCTTTCGGCAGGCGAGACTTGTCTTCTGGCGGGGTCTGGGGCTCGTAGGCCTTCGTCCACGCTTCTTTGTGAAGATTATTCAACACGGCGCCATCCTGGAAGTAAATGCGATGTCCCTCTTGAGAACCTTTGGTGATCTGCACATAATTCCTGACTTTTCGTTTGAGACACACATCCGTCACAAGACCATGCCCGGTTTCAGGGTCCAATCGAGGGAGGTTTCCGGCATCGGGGTCTCCGTTGGGGTTGGCGTCCTTGACGTCAAAAATGTACACGAAATCGTACCGGTTCATGTCTGCCTCCTTTCAGTTTTCAGACCTCGCTGGGTCGGTTTGTTTCTTCGTGAAAAAAGCCCGCATCTGATGGTAATACCCAAGGGCAAAGAGGCCCTGATCGGCCAGATTAAGGTGGGCCGGGAAATCCTTCAACGGAGCGACGATTTCTTGGACAAGTTTTTCCCTCGCCACTCTCAACCCGCCCTCCAGCTTCGGGTTACTCAGATGGTGCTGATAGGTGCGCAATACCCGCGGGAACACGGCTCTGGGCGTTGCCGAGGCAGCGCTGTAGAATCGATCCCTGATCGTGCTGTTCAGGTTCGGGCCAAGGGCGTCGAGCTGGGTCTTCTCCAGGGCGGCAAAGAGCCGGCCGAGGCGGTAAGCAGGATCCGTTCGATTCTCATCGAGACTCATGGAGACCTCCTTTCTCAGGTTTCTTACCAGGTAGCCCTTGATGACGCAGGCCCTGGCGTAGTTGACATGGCGTTCCGCGGCCAGCCGCCGCAGGACGGCTTGATACAGAGCATCGGGATAACGTTTGCCCGTGACGATCGCCTCAAGCAAAGGTGCCTCCAGCAGGGGAGGAATCGCTTCCCGGTCAGCCCGGCCCCGGCGCCTGGGGCAGGTCTCATCCAAAAGCTGCTGGACAGAAGGGAACTCGGCGTCGGGATATTTGGCTGTGGCCCCGAACTCGGGCGTTATCCGTATGTCATCGAAGTGCCGCCGCAAGTTGCCGAGTAAATCGGCCAGGGTGCTCCGATGAAAGAAGCGCACGGCAATGCGGGCGGGGGTCGGCGCGGCGAGGCCCAGGATGCAATACTCGGTCCGATCGGGATCATCGTCCAGCTCCCCGTACGCCTCTCTCCCTTTCGCGAGAGCTTTGAGAAACGCCTTCATCTTCTTGAGGAGCATCTCATCCTGGGAAGCCTGCTGAAGCGCGGATGAACCCTGAAAAGCGAAGCGAGCAAAGATGTCCTCGGTGGCGCAGGGTCGATCGGTCCAGAAGACCGCCGTGGTGCTTCCGACCACAAGCCGGTGCTTTTCCCAGTGGGGACCATCCAGCATGGCGTTCAGGGCCGTCAGGTACTGGATCACCGCCTCCTTGGAGGCCGGCGCGTTGAAAGCCTGCGTCCAACCATAGGATTCGACTGAGTCCATGTTAAAACCAGCGATGGTCGCTCCACTAGGTTGCCGCCTGCTTATTCTCTTGATCTTCGGCTCATGCAGCCTGGCCAGCGGGCCGAAACCACCCGTGATCAGGCACCAGCCCTCGGGCCCCGCATTCGGCGACGATCCGACCTGCCACCAGGCCTTCATTCTCTCGGCATCCCCTTCAGTTCGACAAAGCCACCAATGCCGGATTGCGGGGATCTCGTGGACGTAGGACGTTTGCCCGCGAATCTGGAAGACCCCGAAGGACCCGGCCAGTTCCACCAGTGCGGGATAGCCGCCCGCCCGATCCGGGTCCCACCACTCGAGAAACCGGCAGACGGCTGCGAAGTCCGGAACGTTGATTTCGGCCTCGACCTCCAGGTACCGCCTCCTGGCCTCCTGGAACGCCTCGCGGGCACGCGACTTCTTGCCTTCGTCCTTTATCACGCCGAGCAGATAAACCGTGCTGTCCCAAAGGAAGCAGGGACTCAACCCCGACCCCGAGGGCTTGGTCACACCAAGGACCTGGAGTCTTCGGGGCAGGCGCTTCTTCCCCACCTGTTCCCGCACGTCCTGGATGTCCGTGAGCCGTCCGTCCGGCTCCAGCACGATGGCCAAAGAGATCTTTTGAGAACTTGTCCCCCGTGGGTCAATCCGGTAATCAGGATCGGCAGCAAATCGGTCGTACGCCTGGAGCAGCGATTGCATGATCATGGGTCACCCCCTGGTCTCGCCTCGAGAGGGGACCTGGATGATCCCTTCCCGCATGACCACCTGGAAGAACCGCGCCTGAGGCTTGACTCGGGCGCCTCGGCTGCTTTCCACCACGGCCCCGGCGGGATCTTCGGTAAACTCGATGTCCCACAAGGCATATCCCCAATCCCGTTCCCCTTGAAGGTCCGTCGGGCACGGCGGGAACCCCTCGTCGTCTCCGAGCAGTCGAAAAGAAGCCGGGAACTCGCGGCACCCCAGGTATGGGTGGTGGAAGTACTGGCCCCTGGAAGCGCGTCGCTTGAAGGTCTCCAGATGTTTGGCCTCCGGGTGCTCGAGCGTTTTCCCGCCTTCCATGGTTGGGGCCAGAACCTCCAGGTGGGCCTCTATTCCATAGCGCACATCCCTCAGGATCCTCGCAGCCCGCTGTTGGCGGTGTTCCTCAACGAACAGCCCCAGAGACCCATTCCCCTTTTTCATCACCATCTCGACATTCTTGGCCGGGATCTTCTGATCAAGCTCGTTGCGTCTCACCTGGGTAAAACGAATCGGGGTCAACACACGAATGCGGTCCACCACCCACCGCATCTGGGGCTTCCAGTAGATGGCCTCCAGGATGCCCCGGGCTGCGCTTGGAGTCATGAACTCGTACGAGACACGCTCTACCTTCATCTCCGGCCGGTTGAAGGACGCGTATTCGCCCCACACCTCCAGCTTCACTCCGTAGCTCATCGCACCTCCTTTCAGACCATCAATGCCTCCGCGTCAAACTGGTCCACATCCAGACAAAGCCCCACGTCCTGCCGGTAGTAGGGATCGAGACAGGGAAGCACAGCGTACGCCCCTTTGACGAGAGAGAGCGGCCCTGTCAACGAATTGTCCCAGATCCGCGGTGGGACCTGGACCACATAACGCTGCAAGGCTCGCAACAGAGACACCGGCACCACGTCGCCCATGGAGCACAACTGCCGGCACAGGTGCCCACCCTCCGGGCCCCACGGAACAAAAACTGGCTCTCCTGCCTCCTCTATGAGGTGGAAGTTCCTGGCGATGGTCTCGAAATCGAAAAGAAACGGCAGGATCTTGCTTTTCTGAAGCTTCAATTTGTCCAGGATCTGATTCTTGTCCCATCGATCCTTCTGGCTCCAGTAATAAAGGCGGAAGTAGTGTTCCACCGCTTCGAGTGATAGGAAGTCCTCGTACAGCGGTTTTGCACCTTCAACGCCCACGAGTTGTCTGGCCACATTGGCCGTGTCACGGATGAAGACCTCGGATTCCTGGTGTTCAGAGCGAAACATGAACGTCGTGCCTTGCGGCGCCTTGCCGTTTCGGTTGCAACGACCCGCGGCTTGGGCGACGGAGTCAAGCCCGGCTTGTGACCGGTAGACCACCGGGAAGTCCAGATCCACGCCGGCTTCGACGACCTGGGTTGCCACGACGTGACAGGGATCGCCGCGGTGAAGGGCGTCTTGGATGGCCGTCAGCCTTTCCGTGCGATGGGCGGGACACATGGCGGCGGAAAGGTGATGAGTTCCTTCGAGATCGCGGCACTTCCCGAACAGATCCCGCGCGTGCCTGCGCGTGTTGACGATACACATGACCTGCGCATGCTCGGCCAAACGCTCAACCAGCTCGTCATCCGATACAGGGCCCAGGTTCTTGACTGATACGCGCTTGAGTGCCGCGTACAGGCGAGGGGGTTCGGAAATGATCTCCCTGACCCCCTCCAATCCGATGGGAAAGTCGTCCCGGCGATGCACCGCCGGTTGGGTGGCAGTGCACAGCACGATGGTCGAGCCGTAGTTCGCCGCAAGCTCCCGAAGGGCCATAAGGCACGGGCTGAGATAATCCACCGGCAGCTTCTGGGCCTCGTCTAGGATCAACACCGAACACGCTAGATTATGCAGTTTTCGACAGCGGCTCGTCCGGTTCGAGAAGAGCGATTCATAGAACTGAACGCTTGTGGTGACCACCACTGGAGCGTCCCAGTTTTCTGCGGCCAGACGGTTGGCCGTGGTCGTCTTCTGCGGATCCACAGTACTGTGGTGCTCGGTGACCGGATCCGGGAAGCCCTGCTCGACCAGTGGTCCGGCGACCTCCCGGAACACCTGCGCGTTTTGCTCTATGATGCTGGTGAAAGGAACCACATAGACGATGCGGTGAAGACCGTGCAATCGAGCGTGCCTCAAGGCAAAGGCCAGGGAGGCCAGGGTCTTCCCGCCGCCGGTGGGAACCGTGAGGGAGAAAAGTCCCGGCGGCCCGGCCGCGGCCTCCAGGCATTCTTTTCGCACCTCCGCGCGCGTTCGGGCAATCGGCGCATCGCTGGTCCCGAATCTCTCCGCCACGTAAGAATCCAGACATCGGCTCAGGCGATCCAGGATGTCGTCGGGCCAAGACGGTCGGGCGCCGGCCGCTTCCGGATCGAGGAACTTCTCGGTATCCAGGAAATCGGCGTCCGCCAGACATGAAAAGAGCATTCGTGTGAAGAACGAGAACTTGAAGGCAGTCCCCCCAGGGTCCTCGTCACTCAGGGCTTGCTTGAGAAAATCCGGAAGTTCAGGGGGCGGCACAGTCGGCAGATGCTGCAGGAAGTGGCCCCAGTTTGGGACCCCCTTCGAAAGCCGTTTCTCAAGGCACGCATGATCTCCAACAGCGTCGAGCAGCCCGGCGTGATGCCCGGCGATGGGGTACGCGAGGAGATGTCCCATGATCTCCACGGTCGCGACAGCGTGCTGGGCACCGGCGCTCGCGTGGTCCACGCTCCCTCTCATTTGTTCCGTTTGGCCGCCTTGGGTTGCAGCAGCGAGATACTCCTGAAACTTCCTGGACGATTTTCCAAGGTCGTGCCACAGCCCCGCCAGATAGCCCCACAGCCCGGCCCCGAACGATTCCGCGAACTCACCTGCCCGGTCTGCGACCGACACAAGATGGTCACCCAAATCATGCCCGCGACCACTGGCATTGGCGCTGTGGGCGAAGAACTTCCCCGGGGTGTGTTCCTCGGCGACATCTCCGACGTTACCCTCCTGATTGCCTGTCATGGAATTCTCCTCCTGCGGTCGCCGCCTCACGGGTGGGCTCCAACGGTGTCGATTCGATCAGTTCTCAAGTCGTCTACCAAGGCGGCGGTGGCCGGGCAGTGGTTTTCAAGTCCTGTGCGGAACGAAAAACATCGGGCGGCATGGTCTCCTCCCAACGGGGGTGACCGTTTCAGCTGCAGGGCATTTTACCCCATCAGATTGTCAGATCAGGACAAAAAGAACGGCT
>CAYLMK010000054.1:0-8191 GCA_964384945.1 uncultured Thermodesulfobacteriota bacterium
GCTCCAGCACCTGTGGCCTCTTTACCGACTCGAGGTGGCGCTTCTGTGAGAACAGGCACTCATCCCGATCGATGCATGCACAACCCCGTTGGGGAAGTCTGTCCAAAATCGGGCCAGGCAGACGCAGAATCCACGAACAACCGTCTTCTTTCCGAAATCTTCCCAACTACTGGTCATAAACATGGGCGATAGCTTCTCCAAAGCGGAAAAATCCACTCTCTCTTACAGAGGTTTGCCTAATCCGGGATTAAGCGCTCTTATCTTCGTTTACGGCCGGGACACCTGTCATCCGCACCAGGGGTTCCCGTTCAGGCAGTCAAGCGGCCGATCCTCGGTCTCCCACCCGGCGCATCGGCCGCACAACGCGCAGAGGAGCGAGGCGATCTCCGGGGTCCACCATTCCGCCCACGCGGTTCCTGCGCTGAACTCGATCTCAATCTCGATTATCTGCATGGCAGATTCCTTTTCGGGGCAGGCAACAGGTCACTCGCTCCCGCGCGTCCTCGCCGTCTCCACCGCTTCGGCCTGGAAATACTCCGGGGTCTTCTTCGTTCTGAGCACGCTGCCCAGGGCCTTCTTCAGAAATTGGGCAGCCGCCATGCACGAGTCGCCGCGGAACCCGCTTGTCTGGACCTCCGTGGTCCCGTCCGGGTGGAACGTGATCTGGATTGTCTTGCTCATTGGTTTCATCTCCTGGTGAGGGTGAGTCTGACGCTCCCGTCTGCACGGGTCGTCTCGTAGACCGAGAAGCCCTGTTTGCGGGCCTCCCGCTTCGCCTTCTCCACGCCGTAGGCCTGTACGAGTCTCTCCGCATTGCGGCCCAGTCTTTCGGTAAGCCCGCCCTGGCACCAGAAATCCCACAGGAGCCGGTATCCGGCGCCCCGCTGCCGGGCCCTGACCACGCCCACCTCATAGGCTGCACCTGGAACTTGAATCGCATGGTCGCACTTGCCCAGGTCTTCCTGCGAGAAGCCCTCCGGCAGGGGGTAATCCCCCTCCCAGCGGCCGTACCACTTGTACGTCTTCTGGCCTTCTCTGAACACGAACCCCAGACGCCGGCAGGCGGCGGCCAGGGCCGCGAGGTCCGTGATCTCGATCTCGATCTCGGCAACGTGACTCATTTGGGCGGTCTCCTTCGGGATTGTTCTTTGTGGGTTTCTTGGGCCGATGTGCGCCCTGGTTTCAGTTGCCGCAGACGATCCTGCGGTACGAGGCGTTCTCCGAGGAGGGTCTGCCGGTTCCGCCGCCCTGGCCTTTTCGGTGTGCGGGGACCGCCCTGCCTTGCGCCCACTCGCGCAGGGCCTGGATCTTCTCCCTGGCCGTCCGGCACACCGGAACCACGAACTGGGCCGCCTCGTCCAGGCTTGTCCCCAGCATCTTGGCTACCCGGCAGAGGGTCTTCACTTCCGCACCGGTCCAGTCAGTGAGCTGCGCGGCCGCGATCGTCTCCGGGTCCACACCGAACCTGGCGCTGTAGAGGCCGAGGATGGCGCTCCGGGTCTCCTCGTCGGGAAGATCCACGAAGAAAATCGCGTCCCAGCGCTCCGCGCGCATCCATTCCGGTGGCAATTGACTGAGATCGTTGCAGGTGGCGACCACGTATGCGGTCCCCTGCGGCCGGTCCGATATCCAGCGCAGGAGGATCGAGCCCACACCGGCCTTGGCGCCCCCGTCCCCCTGGTAGCCGTTGTACGCGCTGGAGAGCCCCTTCTCGATCTCGTCGAACATGACAACCGAACGGCCCTGGGCGTCTATGATATCTACCGTCTGCTGCGCCTTGGCCTCGGCCTGTCCCACCAGGGCCTGTCCGGCCGCCATGATGCGGTTCACGTCCGCGATGATCGTGGGCAGGCGAACGGCGTTCCCCAAGGCCTTGGCAAAGTGGGTCTTCCCTGTGCCCGCTGGCCCCAGCACCAGGATCCCGCGGTACATGTCCGAGGCGATGCTTCGGAGTGCGAACTCCTTCATCCGGTCCACGCCCCGAAGGTCATCGAAGGTCTCCTCGAACACGCCGATCTCCAGGGTGGATGATTGCCGGATCATGTCCGCCTTGGTGTGCGCCACGATCTCCGGGGAGAACTTGCCGCTGGAGACCACGGAACAGAGCGCGGCCGCGTTTTCAGCCTCGAACCGTGTGAGCCCGAGAGCCGCCTCGGCGAGCTGGTCGAGCAACTCGGGGGACTGTTCCCCCAGGTTGGCAGCACTGGCAATCTCCACAAACACCTGGCGCAGTTCCTCCCGGGTGGGCATCTCGAACGGGACGACCCTGAAGAGCTTGGAGAGTTCCACCGGGACGGTGACGACCGGGGAGACCGCAATGAGCGTCACACCGTTGCTCGACAGGGCGTGCCTCGCATTTTGAAGTGCCTGGACGGTCTCGGCTCCGTCGATGAACCGGTGGAAGTTCTCCAGAAAGGCCACGGCCGGCCCGCGAATCTCGGCCAAGTGCGTCACCAGTTCCGCCGGATCCTGGACCATCTGCCGCTCGTCCCCGGCCGGCACGAGACACTCCAGCCCGCGCAGGCAGTCCCAGCGGTAGACGGCGGTTTGGCTGCTCCGGTGGTTGTCCCACTGCTGGATTTCACTCACGATGTTCGCCTCCGCCCGCTCCGGCTCCTGAGTCTTAACCCACAGCGCCGGGTACCCCGCGTTCAAGTAGTGCAGAACCTTGATCTTCTTCGGGACGTTCATGGCGCCTCCCTGTTTCTGGGTCCAACTGTGAGGCTGATTACCGCCTTGGCGGGTTCGCCTGTCCGGCTCGTTGCCTTCTGCCGGATCTTCGGGGAATGCCGAGAGATGGGGAACGCTCTTCCCTTGCCGCCCACCGGAAAGCGGCAAGGGAAGAGCATGCCGTGGGGCACGAGGTTCGGACATGGCGTTGTAAGTGTGAGGGTGGCCAGGAAAGGAACGTCGGGGGGCTAGGTTTGAAGGGGCTCGAAAAAATCAATCGTGAAACATAGGCAAATATGAAGAACGGGAAGCTACGTGGTCCAGAATGTTCAGAGCGGCGTGGATCTGCCGGCTACAAGTCTACGTTGGCAACACGTGTCTATGCGATGGTCCATGAAGCTATGGTCACCCACCTTGGATGATCGAGTACTTCATGCAGATGACCCGGATCGGGACGAAAGAACGCTTGAGGTGTTCAGGTTTTCGACAAGGGCCGCTACTCTGCCCAGGGTAATCGCCGGCTTGTCGATGCTCGTCGAACTGGCATGGACCAAGACCGCCCTGGTCACGGTGCTGACACTCTCATCAGGATTCAGATGAGAAAATCTTTTCCATTTTTCGGTACTGCGACGACACTCCTTGTGGAACGAAGCCCTGAGAAATAGACAGGAAAACGTTTTATTATTTCCCAGAGAAGAAAATGATGGTTCATAACTTCCTAAAATAACTGATCTAGAATATATAACGTAGGCCTAGTGAAAAATCGCTTTTTATGCAAGTGTCTTGGCACAATCTCTGCTACAATGCAGATGCCTTTTCGCGATACCCCAGCATGGAGAAGGCTGTTGGCTTTCGTGTCTCACGGCAACATGCCCGGATCCCACCTATCCCCTCAAAAGAAAATGCCTTATCCTGGTCCCGCGTTGAGGGCTGTGGATTGACTACCCGTCTGTCAGGGATGGATGACCGAATAGGGCCAGATCTATTGCTAGTGGATAAAGTTGTTATCTTTACGTTTTCCTTTGCACCTGAGATAGTGAACCGGAACAGAAGAGGAGGAGAATGATGAAGAAAAGGATTCTACTGCTCCTGGTTGTTTTCGGCTTGACCCTCCTCGGGTCAGCCCAAATCCTCCCTGCAACAAGCATTCTCTACGAGGCGACTTCCCTCGGCGGCACGTCATGGGAATTGAGTTATTGGGTGAGCGATTTCACATTCGCCGTGGACTATGGGTTCACGCTCTTCTTTGATTACGGCCTGTATGAGAACATCACCCCCGTATCCGCCTCCGCCGACTGGGATGTGCTCGTATGGGAGCCGGATGTATGGCTGGGGCCTGGGGCCTACGACGCCTTGGCGCTTGTCGATGACGCCTCCCTCTCCGAACCCTTTGTCGTCAGCTTCAATTGGCTGGGCTCAGGTACGCCCAGGGACTATACGCAATCCTTCGAAATCTACTACCTTGGTCCTGAATTTGAAATTCTTGAGGCAGGCACTACCGCAACTGCCTCGGCCCCCGTTCCCGAGCCCGGAACTCTTTTCCTTCTGGGGTCAGGGATAGCGGCTCTTCTCGGTTGTCGCAGGATCTCAAACCAGGTTTGAGAGGCTCGGTGAGCGTCGGATTCCCTGGTGGGTCCGAGACGGCAATGCAGCGTCTTGAATCTCTGTCTTAGTGTGCCTGTCTGGCCTTCCTCCTTGATGCCCGACGAAATCGCCTGGCGAATTCCTGCTTAGCGAAGACAGGTGCCTGTGGCGTCCCAGGTTACAAGAGATGAGTCCCGATTTCTTGCCAGGTTCAATAAATCAAGCGCCGACCGCGAACTCTTGACGGACTTGGCCCCTTACGTCACAGTTCTGGAATCTTTTTCGCACCATTTTCGGAAAAGGAGAAAACCATGAAGGTCTGCTCACAATGGGCAAACGAAAAGGCATCGCATTTTCTCGTCCTCTCATCGATTATATTCGTGTTTCTCCTTCGGCCCCCCGTCTTAGCCAACGCCTCAGATTTGTCCATCGGCAATTACTCGCTCCAGGGGCAAAAAAGAGTGGCTCGAACGATATATGACTACACCTATAGCGCAACTGTCACAAACCATGGCAGCAAGGATGCAACGAACGTATCGGCCTCCGTGTCAAGCTTTGCCGCAGGCACCACAGTAATCGACGGCTCTCTCGTTTTCGGCGATGTCCCTGCCCTCTCCGTGGTGCAAAGCGGTGACACCTTTACAATCAGGGTAGACCGCCTTTATCCCTTCAGTGAGACAAGCCTCAACTGGGACGTACAATATACGATTCCTCTGGCTGATGGTTTCGGCGTAGTGGGTAGAGACGGGGGTTCGGTCAGTATTACTGACACCGAAAACAGGTTGTACGGCTCAACCGTTGTCGTGCCTCCCCAGGGGCTCTCTGTGGACACTCTGATCAGCATTCAAGAAGGGCCGTTCTCCTCTCATCCTCGTGAGGGTTTCGTGAGTGCGGGCCCCATGGTTTCCTTCGGCCCCGACGGAACCGTTTTCAACGATGAAGTGTACATTACAATCCCGTATGATGACGATGAGAATGACGGCATCATTGACTTTACCGACATACCAGAGGATCAAGTGGTCCCAATATGGTTTAACACGCTAACACGGGAATGGGAGACGCTCGCCATTCATTCTCAAGATGTGACCCGCAATACCGTGACCGTAAAGGCGAACCATTTCTCTATTTACGGAACCATGTGTCCCCTCCCGGTTGCGAAGTCCAATGTCAAGATACTGACGATAGATGGACTTGAGTTTAAGAAGACTGTCGACGCCGTACCTCAGCCGATACTAGAATGGGTGGTAACCCAGGTGGTAACCGAAGAAAACCTATTGGCTCTTGGAATGCCTTCTTACCTCGCAGAAGCAACAGAAACATTGAATAAGGCTCTGCTCGCTGCGTTCGAAAACTCGATTTCCGCTCTACGGCCCTCATACTTGTACTACGCAATACTTGAAAACGGGAACGACCTGCAGTTGAACAGAGGCAATGTCATATCCTACGGTGGACCCGGCAGTGCGGCATCAGGTGAGAGCTGGGACGGTAATGCCGAGACGACTAAGGACATCATGCCGGACCTTCTGCTGAAGCTGGACGAAGTCTCCAGGGATCCCCTCATTATCGTTTCGCATAGCTGGGGAACCGTATTGGCCCAAATTGCTCTTGCGAAAAGACCTGACATAAGGCCCGAGTTGCTTATAACACTTTCTAGCCCACTCGGCACAGAAAATTTACCATTTTCGCCGGAATTTTCGCCAATCAGGGAGCTATTGAAGCAGATAATCACTCTATACACTCATCACGTCGTTTCCAGCATCCTATCCGAGCATGAACTTCAGGAACTCGAAATCGAGCATGTAAACCATTGGACAGAGGGAGACATTATCTCTGGACCACTATCCCCACGAGTCAACCTGAAGGATGTTAGTTTCGTTGGGAGAGTCACGCCGGAATGCGGGATTGACCTAGATGTGCAATCCGACAGAGAAGTTCTCCGCGAACTCATTGCTCACATTGTTATACCATTCTACAGTCAATACAATATCGAATTGCCAATAGTCGATTCAACTTTGAAAGCAATCGTTAAAGAAATCAACAATGTGCGCGTGTGGCACAGAGTCACATCACTGTCAAGGGAAAAGATGAGGGGATATAAAGGCTTCGACGTATATGAATGTTATGGGCAAGAGTTCATTGCTTTGGTAATGGAGGATCTGCGTGATACTTTGGCGCGTGTATCAGGCCTTGACTACGGACTTGTTGCCCACTACCCCTTCAACGGCAACGCTCTTGATGAGAGCGGAAACGGTAATCACGGTCTCGTACACGGTGCAACGCCGACTCATGATCGGTTCGGCAATCCTAATAGCGCGTACTACTTCGACGGTTGGCAGAATCGAGTTGAAGTGCCCAATTCGCCCTCGATTGGATTCTCTCATCAGCCCATTTCGATATCCTGCTGGATCAAAGCAGATCCAGTTCAATATCATAATGGTGCAATTGTCAGCAAAAGGAGGGGGGTCGAGCCTGATCCGGGCTTTGTTCTATATCAGAGAGGGCACGTTCACGTGGTACCCGTATTCGATAGGGGGAAAGTAGCATTCGATTTGTTGTACCTTGGTGGGTCGGATCATACCGGAAGGATAGCCACGGAGGCTATTAGCTATACCCAGACTACGGACTCGCAATGGCACCATATTGTGGCTACGTACGACGGTTCATACATGAAAATGTACATAGATGGGGTTCTAGAGGATGTAGTACCATACACCGGAGGCTTCGATAATCACACAAGCCCTATGTATATTGGTTCGATGTGGTATTCCTATTACGATGGATATGAGGGAAGAAACTGGTGGAGCTTCCATGGAGCAATTGACGATGTCAGGATTTACAATCGGGGACTCAGTCCGACAGAGGTCGCGGCACTAATGAGTTCTGGAGGGTATTTCGCCGGTCGTAGCCTCCTTCCCGACACGGGCCAGGATCTCTGCTACAACAATACGACCGTGATCGAATGCCCCGCTCCAGGTCAGCCTTTCTATGGGCAGGACGCGCAGTACGTGACCAACCCCATGAGCTATACGGTTAGCCCTGACGGCCTCACAGTCACGGACAATGTGACGGGCCTCATGTGGCAGAGGTGTGTCGCCGGCAGAAGCGGTGAGCAGTGCTCGGCTGGCACGGCACAGCTAATGCCCTGGGAGGTTGCGGTCACTTACTGCCAGGGCCTCAGGCTGTGCGGCCATACGGACTGGCGACTGCCCGACGTGTTTGAGCTTCAAAGCATCGTGGATTATGGTCGGTCCGGTATTATGATTGATCTGACGATGTTTCCACGTACACCCAACATTTTTCAGTGGTCGTCGTCAACGTTCCCCAGGGACACACGCTATGCGTGGGGAGTCGAATTTGGCAACTTCGGAAGGATAATTACAAATTATGGTATGGCCGGTTACAGCGCGGGTAAGGCGAGCCCCGCCCCGGTGCGTTGCGTGCGGGGCGAATCAGTTCCGAGATGGTTCACCAATCACGAGGACGGCACGGTTAGCGACAATGTGACCGGCCTCATGTGGCAGCAGGAGTGCGATAACGTGACGAGGAACTGGGAGACTGCCTTGGCCTATTGCGAGGACCTCGTACTGCCTCCGGGCGGGTATTCTGACTGGCGTCTTCCGGACGTGAAGGAGCTGACAAGTATTTTTGACGATAAGCGTTACCCAATGATTGACTGGGCGGTTTTTAGTTGCCCGATTTACCCCCCGTATTGGACCTCGACTACCCGAGGCACAAGCGACGCGTACAACGTCGATTTTATGTCTGGTGATATTAGCTGGATCACTAAGACGTGGTCCTCAAGACGTGTGCTGTGTGTGCGCTAACGAAGGCGGATTGGTGAATGGGTGATTCGCACAAATGCATGCACGTGTCGAGTTTTTCTCGGGCTTGTCAAGAACTTAGTTGAAATTCTTTTGGAGGCTCCCCGACCATTCTT
>CAYLMK010000055.1:0-7956 GCA_964384945.1 uncultured Thermodesulfobacteriota bacterium
AGACAACGCATTCTACCCAATAAAGACGGGCGTTTCGAGTTTTTTTATGGCTTCAAAGCAACAAAATTACACTTGAACTGGGACTAGAGGCCCCGTAAGACACGTGTATTGTTAGGGATCACTGCCTCAGGCAACTGCGGAGATCCTGGCTTCCCTTCCCGTGACACCCACTGGGAAGCCGAACAGGCGAGAGATCGCGGGGGAACTGAAACGGAAACGAACGCAGATAAAGTCAAACTCCTCGTCGTGGAAGACGACGAGGAATTGCGGACCCAGATGAAATGGGGCCTCATCGGTGCCCACGAGGTCCTGCTGGCGGGAGATCGACCGAGCGCCCTAGTGGTGTTCGAGAGGGAAAGGCCGCCGGTCGTGACGCTGGATCTGGGGCTGCCCCCAGACCCCGGGGGGGTCGGTGAGGGCATGCTCACGCTCACCCAGATCCTGGACAAGGACCCCCTGTCCAAGGTGATCATCATTACGGGGCGGGAGGAGAAGGAGCACGCCTTGGAGGCCATCGGCCTGGGAGCCTATGACTATCTGACGAAGCCGGTTGAGCTTGCCGATCTTGTGGTGATCATCCGACGAGCCGCATACATCTCCAGGCTGGAGCGGGAACACCGGGAACTGCAGAGGCGATTCAAGGAAGATGCCTTTGAGGGCATGCTGGGCACGAGCCCACAGATCCAGGAGGTCTTCGAGAACATCCGGAAGGTGGCGGCCACCGAGACCCCGGTACTTATCACAGGGGAGAGCGGCACTGGAAAGGAACTGGTCGCCAGGGCCATCCACACTCTGAGTGCACGCAAGAAGGGCCCCTTCGTGGTCATAAACTGCGGGGCGATCCCTGAGACCTTGCTCGAAAGCGAACTCTTCGGCCACGAGAAGGGGGCGTTTACCGGGGCCCACATTCAGAGGAAAGGCAGAACCGAGCTTGCCAACGGGGGGACCCTCTTCCTGGACGAGATCGGCGAGTTCCCGGCTCACCTTCAGGTGAAGCTCCTCCGGTTCCTCGAAGAGAAGAAGGTTGAACGGATCGGAGGAAGGGAACAGATACCCGTGGATGTCCGCGTCCTCGCAGCCACGAACACGGACCTGGACAAGGCCCTCAGGCAGGGCCGGTTCCGGGAGGACCTCTACTACCGCCTGGCCGTCATTCGCCTTGCCATGCCCCCGCTCCGGGAGCGCGAGGGCGATATAGCCCTGCTGGCCAAGGCGTTTCTCCAGAGGTACGCGTCTGCGAACAAGAGCCGTGTGGACGGCTTCACGCCCAAGGCCATGCGAATGCTCGAGGACCACATGTGGCACGGCAATGTCAGGGAACTTGAAAACCGCATGAAGAGGGCTGTGATCATGGCCGAGGGCTCCAAAGTGACCCCGGCCGCCTTGGGGCTTGCGACCGCCTTTTCCAAGTACGACGGCCGGAGCCTTAGAGAGGCCCGGGAGGCCCTGGACAGAGAACTCGTTCTGCAAGCCATGGCGAGAAACAAGGGGAATCTCACCCGCACGGCCTCGGACCTGGGCATCAGCCGCCCTACCCTCTACGAGCTCATGCAGAAGCTGGGGATCGAGAAGGCGTGATCGCCTCTCTCTTAAAAAGGCTCCTTCACAAGCTCGCACACAGGGCCCCTGGGGGGTACAGCCTTCGGGTCTGGCTGCACCGATGGCGGGGAGTCAAGATCGGCGCCAATGCATGGATCAGCCAGTTCGTCTACATCGACGAACTGCACCCGGAGGCGGTGACGATTGGAGAGAACGCCACGATCGGGATCCGGTCTTCGATCTTTACCCACTTCTACTGGGGACCACGAAGATCGAAGAATGGATATCGGGAGGTGGTGATCGAGAGGGACGTCTTTGTGGGACCGCACTGCCTCATCCTGCCCGGGGTGAGGATCGGGGAGGGAGCGGTCATCAAGGCGGGCAGCGTTGTGACCAGGGACGTGCCCCCTTACACCTTCTGGGGCCCCCCTGCTGCCGGCCCTTTGGGAAGGGTGACTACTCCTCTCACGGCTGCGCACAGTTACGATGATTTTGTGAGGGGGTTGAGGCCGCTACGCGCCAAGAGGGCACAGGCTTGGGCTGAAGTAACTGGTACCGGAGAACATGGTCACCCTCACCCTGGTCCTCTCCCTCAAGGGAGAGGGAATGACTATGCACAGGGGGATCGCAGCGGGCGTTCCCGCGCCCCTTCGATGTCCAGCGCTGGGCAGACGCCCCTCCCCGTTCGCGAGGACGATAACGGGTGAAAATGCAGACTTGTAGGAAGTGCGTCCTGCCGTCCGGTTTTCCGGGAATCCGGTTCGACGAGCAGGGTGTGTGTAATCAGTGCCTTCAGTCTGCGGGCCGCAAAGAAGGGCAGGAGGCCGAGCACCAAAGATATCAGAGCAGGTTCTTCGCCCTATTAGACAGGATTAGCAATTCCGCGGGGTGCTCTGCGCGAGCCTATCATGCCATTACGACGTACAGCGGGGGTAAGGACAGCAGCTACCTCCTCAAGGTACTGACCCGTGACCTGGGCTTGCGGGTCTTTGCCATCACTTTTGACCACGGGTTCCTCTCGTCCCGGACTCTGGAGAATATCCGGACTGTCTGCAGCGCCCTTGACGTAGACCATTGCATGATCACGCCGAATCCCAAGGGCATGACAAATGCCTTCAGGAGTTCCATGGAGGCGGATATTTACCCCCATAAGGCCCTGCAACGGGCGAGTTCGATCTGCAACACCTGCATGCATCTGGTCAAATCCATTGTGCTCAAGAAGGCCGTGGAAATGGGTGTTCCCCTGATCGCCTACGGCTGGTCCCCGGGCCAGGCCCCCACGACGGCATCGGTTATGCCCTTGAACCTCTCAATGATCAGACAGATGCAGGGGACGGTTTCAGGCTACCTGGAAGGCATCATGGGCGAGAACCTCAAGCCCTTCCTGCTCGAGGAAAGGCACTATCGAATGCTTACCGAGACCTCGACGGAGAACGGAGCGGCCCCGATCTACAACGTGAACCCCCTGGCCCTGCTCGAGTACGATGAAGAGAAGATTCTGGAGGAGATCGGCAGCATGGGTTGGGTGTCCCCCTCGGATACGGATCCAAACTCCACCAATTGTCTCTTGAACGCCTTTTCCATCTTTGCCCATCAGAAGAAGCTCGGATTTCATCCCTATTCATTGGAAATTGCAGGGCTCGTGCGGGAAGGATTCATGAGCCGGGAAGAGGGCTTGGCGAGGCTGTCGGCCCCTCTCGACATGGCAGTAATAGAACAGGTCAAGAAGAAGCTGGGAATCGGGGAGACTCTGTGAGAGGAAGGCTACATGGAAATCGATAGAAGGATCCGTGCGTTCATCCAGGAAAACTTTGTTTTCGATGACGGGGCGAACCTGGGAGATGAAGACTCCTTCCTGGAAGAAGGGATCCTGGACTCCACGGGGATCCTGGAACTGGTCGCCTTCCTGGAGGAGACCTTTGAGATTCAACTCAAGGATGAGGAACTCATTCCGGAGAACCTGGACTCCATCAATAAAGTGGTGAGATTCCTACGGGAAAAGTTGGGGCCTTGAAATGACCTTCACGAGATCTGTCTTGGAAATCGATCCTCTCCGCGAAATCCCCCGCGTGTGCGATTTCATCCGGGAGATCACGCTGAAGAGGTTCAAGAGAAGAGGCGCGGTCGTGGGGTTGAGCGGCGGCGTCGACTCAGCCGTGATCGCCTCCCTGTGTGTGGAGGCCCTGGGCGCAGAAAAGGTGTTGGGCCTCGTCCTTCCAGAAAGGGAATCCAACCCCGTCAGCCAAGAGTATGCCTTGAAACAGGCGGGAAGGCTGGGCATCCAGGCTTTGACGATCGAGATTACGGGGATTTTGGAATGCTTGGGCCTCTACGGCGAAAGGGACGCCGTCATCCGGGGCCTTCTCCCGGACTTTGATGCCTCTTCCAGGTTCCACGTTACGCTCCCTCAGAACCTCCTGGACAAGGACCGGATCAACTACCACACGATTACCGTCCAGGGCCCGGAGTGCAAGAGGCGGGAGAAGAGGCTCTCCAGCAGGGATTGGCTCAAGATCGCTGCCTGCCAGAACATGAAACAGAGGATCCGCATGGTCCAGCTCTATCACCACGCGGAGCGCAACAACTACCTTGTTGCCGGCACGACGAACAAGACCGAGCTCCTGCAGGGCTTCTACGTCAAGTTCGGGGACGGCGGGGTGGACATCGAGCCCATCGCCCATCTTTACAAGACCCAGGTGTTTCAGCTGGCAAGGGAGCTGGGGGTCATCGAGGAAATCATCCGGCGAGAGCCCAGTCCGGACACGTACAGCCTGCCTGTGACAGACAAAGAATTCTATTTCTGCATGGATTTCGGTTTACTGGATCTCCTCCTCTATGCCTACGAGCGGGAGCTGCCGGCGGCAGAGGTTTCCCGGGCCCTGGGACTCGGGCAGGCACAGGTGACCCGGGCCTTCAAAGACTTCAAGGCCAAGGAGGGGGCCACGTGGCACCTGAGGGAGATGCCGCCCGGGTTGAACAGAGATCCTGCCCCACGTTCTACGTCACCGGTAAGTAACCCAGACGGCATCGGCCACACCCTCTGAACAGGAAATGGCAAGAGAGACTCTGATACATCACTTCCTGGCAGGCTCAGCCGAAAGGTTTCCGGAGAAGGTAGCCCTGGTCTGCGGCAATCAAAGACTTACCTACCAGGAGATCGATACCCGGGCAGGACGCTTCGCGGCCGGGTTTCAGGCCTTGGGAGTGAAGCGACATGACAGGGTGGCCGTCTTTCTCGAGAACTCTGCCGAATCCGTGATCTCCATCTTCGGTATTCTGAAGGCCGGGGCCATCTTCATTCCCTTGAACCCGACACTCCGGGCCAGGAAGCTCGGATACATCCTCAAAGACTCCGGGGCCAGGGCGCTTGTCACCCAGTACAAGAGGTCAGAGGTTGTGTCCGAGGCCGTCCGGGTGGCCCCAGAGCTCGAGCACGCCGTCTGGGTGGACGGCCCTCACGGCTCCGGGCGGGACGGTGTGATCCGGATTCATCACCATTCGTGGCAGGAGGTCTTCGGCGCCTCCTCGGAGGGCACTTCCCGGGCTGCGAGCCCGCGGAACATCGACTTGGATCTGGCCTCGATCCTCTACACATCCGGCTCCACCGGAGAGCCAAAGGGAGTGATGTGCGCGCACGCGAGCATGGTCGCGGCTGCAATGAGCATCACCGAGTACCTGGAGAGCCAGCCGGACGACATCGTCCTCAACTCCCTCCCCCTCTCCTTTGACTACGGCCTCTACCAGGTGCTCATGACCTTCCTGGTGGGCGGAACGGTGGTGCTGGAGAAGTCCTTTGTCTACCCCCGCATGGCACTGGCCAAGGTGAGGGAAGAAGGCGTGACAGGACTGCCCATCGTCCCGACCATGGCTGCCCTTCTCCTGCAAATACAGGACCTTTCCAAGTATGATCTCTCTTCTTTGAGATACATTACCAATACCGCAGCCGCCCTTCCTCTGGCCCACATCCGAAGGCTGAGGGCCCTTCTTCCCTGGGTGAAGATCTTCTCTATGTATGGGCTGACCGAATGCAAGCGGGTCTCCTACCTCCCGCCGGAGTTCCTGGACGAGAAGCCTGCCTCGGTGGGCATCCCCATACCGAACGAAGAGGTTTTCATCGTGGGTGAAGAAGGGAAGGAGGTCGGCCCCCACGAGGTGGGCGAGCTGGTGGTCCGGGGCGCAAACGTCATGCAGGGGTACTGGAACGACCCGGGGGAGACGGCCCGTGTGTTCCGACAGGGCAGCCGGCCAGGGGAGAGGCTTCTCTACACAGGAGACCTCTTCCGCAGGGACGAGGAAGGCTTCCTCTACTTCGTCGCCCGCAAGGACGACCTCATCAAGACCCGGGGCGAACGCGTGAGCCCTCGGGAGATCGAGGATACGCTCTGCAACATGGAGGGGATCCGGGAGGCCGCAGCTATGGGGGTGCCGGATGAAATCCTGGGCCAGGCGATCCGGGTAGCTGTGGTTCCGTCCGATGGAAAGAGCCTTACCGAGAAGGAAGTGTTGCGGTACTGCAAGGAGAACCTGGAAGCCCACATGGTTCCCAAGTATGTGGAGATCCTGGACTCTCTTCCCGTAACTGCGACTGGCAAGCCGAACAAACGGGGAATGGCATGAGAGGCAGAACGGCAGCAGGCCTCGGTTCGAATGACTAGCTGACCAGGGTGGGCCGGCTCCAGGCCTGCGGGAGAAGGGCCGGGGGTTGGGCCTCGGTTGGCCTCCTATTAGGGTCCGGAAGTCGAGGAGAGTACGGGGGGGGCATTGTGGGTTGACAAGCCACGTGCCCCCTTCTCGTTTGTAGGCCCAAAATGCAAACCAGGAGGGAATTCTTGGGAAAGATGGCGGCCGCAGCCGCCATGCTGGCCGTTGGGGCTGAGCAAGCGAAGGGACACCCTCCTCCCGCAAGGGAGCCGGGACAGTCCGTCTGCGACCTCTTCCGGGTCGTGAACGGTCACCCCAGTGAGAACATGCGCAAGGTTCTCGAATTGATGGGCGGGGTGGAGAAGCTCGTGGCTAAGGACGATGTGGTGGTTATCAAACCGAACGTGCAGTGGTGGAACCAGGGTGCACCCAACCTTGCTGCCTTGAAGGCCTTCGTGGACGCGGTCATGGCGAGGCCGGGAGGCTTTCGGGGCGAGGTCGTCCTGGCCGAGAACTGCCACCGGGGGCACGAACCCTGGAAGGCTGCGGGCTGGGGTCAGCCCTTCCAGTGGAACGCAGACCTGCCTGGCGTCTACAACATGAAAGAGCTCAGCGGCCATCTGAAGAAACGATACGGCGTTCGTTTCTCGGAGTGCCACTGGCTGGATTTGGATGCGGGGGGTCGACGCGTACACGGCCCCCAAGAGGGAACCGGGTACGTCTACTGTGACGGAACCGGTAGGGTGCCGCTGCTCTCTGTGGATAACGGGGTCCGACGAAAGGGCCGCCGTGCGACGATCATGACCTACCCCGTCTTCGGGACCGATCGGGGGACGATTATCGATTTCAAGAATGGAGTTTGGGAGAGAGGGGCTTGCACAAATGAACCCCTATTCTTCGTCAACTTCGCCGCCCTGAACCATCACAGCATCTACTGCGGGGCCACGAGTGCAGTCAAAAATTACATGGGAATCAGCGATTTGAGCGGCGGCCCTGACCCCCACAAGGGGGGCAGATTGAGCAAGGACTTTTACAACTTCCACTCCTTCCCTTTCGACGAGTGGGGCCCTGGCCCGACCCCCGGCATGCTCGGCGCCGAGATCGCTACGTTCATGAACACGGTACGCAGGGCGGACCTGAACATCACCACCGCAGAGTGGGTGGGCCTCTCCTCCCGCATTGAGGCCCCTCTGGTCCGAACGCGCGCGGTCCTTGCCTCAACGGACCCTGTGGCCCTGGACTACCACGGGACGAAGTACCTGCTACACCCCAACTCCCGGCTCTCCATCCACGACCCGGATGACCGGGGAAGCCCGCTGCACCAGTACCTGGCCAAGTGCAGTGAACTCGGCGGAGGGGTTTTGAACGAGAGACTTACGGCTGTCAAGTCCTGGGATTTCCGGACGGGGAGGTTCCAGCAGGAGCGCGAGTTTGCCCTGGTCTGCAAAAAGTACTGGGGCCGGGGAGCGAAGGCAATCCTCAAGTACTTGTACTTCAAGTACTTTTCGGGTTGACAGGAACCTTTACAACTCATCACCCCGTTCACCGCTGCCTGTAAGCCTACTTTTCCATTGCATTTCCGCTTTCTCAAGGGGCAGCGGTCTTAGAGCGCGGCGGCATTCCTTACAACTCGCCTTCCGAGTCTATTCTGATTTGTCCCTTATTCTGGGCCTTTTGCCAAAAACTAGCAAGGAAAGAATTCTTTTGATATCAGTAATTATGTAAGCGTTCGGTGAACAGCACCCCCCTGGCCGGGGGGTCGGGCAAAGGGTAGGG
>CAYLMK010000056.1:0-5230 GCA_964384945.1 uncultured Thermodesulfobacteriota bacterium
CGCGGTCAAGGAGCGGCTCACCAAGGAGATCACCTACTGGGACCACCGCGCCGAGGAACTCAAGCTCCAGGAGCAGGCGGGCAGGCCGAACGCCCGGCTCAACTCCGGGGAGGCGCGAAAGCGAGCCGACACCCTGCAGGGGCGGCTCCAGAAGCGCCTGGAGGATCTCAAGCTCGAGGCCCAGATCTCGCCCCTGCCGCCGGTCGTCCTGGGCGGCCTGCTCGTGGTGCCCAGGGGGCTGCTCGATGCCATGGCCGGGACTGTGGGCGTCTCGCCCCCAAGGGAGCAGGCGAGATGCCTTCGCGCCCAGGAGGCGGCGGCAAGGGCTCGCGCCATTGTCATGGAGGTCGAGCGCCGGCTCGGCTACGAGCCCACCGACCGGGAGCCGGACAAGCTCGGCTACGACATCGAAAGCCGCGTTCCCGGCACCGGAAAGCTGCGCTTCATCGAAGTAAAGGGCCGCGCAGCAGGGGCGCAAACGATCACGGTGACCCGCAACGAGATCCTCTACTCGCTCAACAAGCCCGAGGAATTCATTCTCGCGATCGTGGAGTTCCTCGAAGGCGACTCCCACAAGGTTCACTACGTCCGCCAACCTTTCCATCGGGAGCCGGACTTCGGTGTGACGAGCGTCAACTACGACTTCGCCGACCTTCTGGCTCGGGCGGAGGCCCCGGGATGACCGCGACGATTGGTCAATCGTTTCCTGGGGAACCGAGGGTCTGGGCATTGAATCTTCAGATAATTTTCCGATGTTTCGCCGGAATCTTCCGACTCGTGCCGTGCTGAAGGTGAGGGGCAGAATCATCCGAAAATCATCCGATGGATTTCCGGAATCATCCGATCCTGAGTCGATCGAGAGTCCACTCATGGAGCGTTCCAACCTCTTGTTTTTAAAACGTTTCTACTTGAGGTGGGCACTCTGTCGTCGCGTGGCATCCCGTATTCGTCAAGCAATCGTCAAGCGATCTGCTGTAATCGTAAACTCGTCATTCCCGGATTCATCCAAGGTGAGCGTGCAGTCGAGGTCAAATTGCCGGATAATCTCAGCGGGAAGAAACCCATTCAAGTCTCCCTGCCCGCCGGAGCCTTTAACCAGCGCTAGGGGGTAGGAACATCGATAAACCTGAGACGGGCACCTTCGCCCAAGCAGGGAAAACGCCATGCTGACAAGGCTGATCATTCGCAACTTCAAGCTTTTCGGCGAGGTCGATCTCGAGTTGGGCAGCCGGGTTGTTCTTATAGGACCGAACAACGCCGGCAAGACCTCTGCCCTGCAGGCTCTCGCCCTGTGGGACATCGGCGTCAAGCGCTGGGTGGAGAAGCGCGGCGCGGCTAACGTACCCGAAAAACGTCCGGGAGTGACGATCAACAGGAGGGACTTGATCACGGTGCCGGTGCCAGAGGCAAAATTGCTTTGGCGCGATCTTCACACTCAGGAATCCACGCAGGGCAAGGGCACCCAAAAGATCTTCATTGACGTGATTCTTGAAGGCGTCTCCGGCGGAAAACCTTGGACCTGCGGACTTGAGTTCTACTACGCCAACGAAGAATCCCTCTATTGCCGACCTACACGACAGGCCGAAGGGGAACGCATGGAGGTGCCCCAAGAGGCGTCTGAGTGCCGTATCGCCTACCTGCCGCCCATGTCCGGCCTTGCGGCCAACGAACGGCGGCTCGACCAAGGCGCGGTCAATGTCCTGCTCGGCGAGGGTCGAACGGCCGAGGTGCTCAGGAATCTTTGCCTGCAGGTCCTGCAGAGCGAAAGCGGACGAACCAAATGGGAAAGGATCACGGGCCGCATGGAATCGTTGTTCGGGGTAAGACTGGATTCGCCGCAATACATCAAAGAGCGGGGGGAGATTCAGATGACCTTCCGAACCCGAACGAACGTTCAGTTGGACATATCCTCCAGCGGTCGCGGCCAGCAGCAAACCCTGCTCCTTCTCGCTCACATGACTGCGAACCCAGGGTCCGTCCTCCTCCTGGACGAGCCGGACGCGCACTTGGAGATTCTGCGGCAGAGGCAGATCTACCAAATCATCACCGAAACGGCTCAACAGACAGACAGTCAGATCATAGCGGCCAGCCATTCCGAAGTCCTGCTCAACGAGGCAGCCGACCGGGACATCGTGATCGCCTTTGTCGGCCTTCCGCATCGGATCGACGACCGGGGGAGTCAGGTGCTCAAGGCCCTGAAGGAGATTGGCTTCGAGCACTACTACCAGGCCGAAGAGGTGGGATGGGTGCTTTATCTCGAAGGATCCACTGATCTGGCTATTTTGCGGGCTTTTGCGGAACGGCTCGATCATCCGGCTCGAAAGGCCCTTGAAAGGCCCTTTATCAAGTACGTTGGGAACCAACCACGCGCGGCCCAGGACCACTTCCACGGCTTGCGGGAGGCGAAACAGGATCTTCAAGGTCTGGCGATTTACGACCGGCTGGTACAGCCCTTGCCTCCCGATCCGCAATTGCGCCAGGTGATGTGGCAGCGAAGGGAGGTGGAGAACTACCTTTGCCAGCGCGAGACCTTGCTGGCCTACGCGGACAGGCAAGGTTCCGATCAGCAGGGAGAAATCTTTGCGGAGTCCTGGCGGGGCGCAATGTCGAAGGCCATCGATGAAATCGAAGGGGCGCTATCCGCACTGGGAAAGCCTTCACCCTGGGGCCCTGATGTCAAGGTGAGCGACGAATTTCTAGGTCCGCTCTTCAAGAAGTTTTATGAAAAGATCGGTCTGCCGAATCTCATGAGCAAGACAGATTATCATGCCCTTGTAGCCTTTGTACCGGAAGCCCTAATCGACGCCGACGTGAGGGAAAAACTGGACCTTATCGTAGAGACCGCAGAGCAAGCCAAACCGCGAAGGGCCTAAACGGAATGTACAAGAAGAAACTCATCGAAGTCGCCCTGCCGCTGGACGCGATCAACAAGGCCAGCGCGCGGGAGAAGTCCATCCGGCACGGGCATCCGAGCACGCTGCACCTGTGGTGGGCCCGGCGGCCTCTGGCGGCGGCAAGGGCCGTGATATTTGCCCAGATGGTCGATGACCCGTCCGCGCATCCGGATCTCTTTCCCACGGAAAAAAAGCAGGAGAAGGAGCGAGAGCGGCTCTTCCGCATCATCGAGGACCTGGTGCAGTGGGAGAACACCACCAACGAGGCGGTCCTGCAGGCCGCCCGGGACGAGATCTGGCAGAGCTGGCGGTACACGTGCGCGGAGAACGCCGGCCATCCGCGGGCAAAGGAGCTCTTCGACCGTTACAAGCTGCCTGCCTTCCACGACCCCTTTGCCGGCGGCGGGGCGCTTCCCCTGGAGGCCCAGCGGCTGGGGCTGGAGGCCTACGCATCGGATCTCAACCCTGTGGCGGTGCTGATCAATAAGGCGATGATCGAGATCCCGCCCAAGTTCGCGGGCAAGCCGCCGGTGAACCCGGACTATCGAGCCCTCGCCCCCGGGGGGAGAGGGCAGGGTGAGGGGGGCGCGCGAGGCCAGCAGAACCTGGTCGACCGCGAGTGGAAAGGCGCCCAGGGCCTGGCCGAGGACGTGCGCTATTACGGCAAGTGGATGCGGGACGAGGCCGAGAAGCGCATCGGGCACCTCTACCCCAAGGTCGAGGTGACGGCCGAGATGGTCGCTGGGCGCAAGGGCGGCTCGCCCGCCAGGCCGGACCTGAAGCCGTACGTGGGCAAGAAGCTCACGGTCATCGCCTGGCTCTGGGCCCGGACGGTCAAGAGCCCGAACCCGGCTTTTGCCAAGGTCGACGTGCCGCTCGCCTCCACCTTCATGCTTTCCACCAAGGCGGGCAAGGAGGTCTATGTGGAAGTAGAGAGGGAAGAGGAACGAGAAAAGAGAGGTTCTTCTCTCGCTTCTCACTTCTCTCCCCTCTCTTCTCGTCCGTACCGCTTCACGGTGAAGGTGGGCAAACCGAAGAACCCCGAGGCCGCGAAGAACGGCACCAAGCTGTCGCGCGGGGCGAACTTCCAGTGCCTCATGTCGGGCACACCGATCCCGAGCGATCACATTTATGGCGAGGCCAACGCAGGGCGGATGGGTGCGCGGCTGATGGCGATCGTGGCGGAAGGCGATCGCGGACGGGTCTATCTGCCCCCCACGCCGGAGCACGAGGCTTTGGCCCGTAAAGCGAAGCCGGAGTGGCAACCAGAAGTCTCGATGCCCGAAAACCCGCGCTGGTTTTCTCCGCCACTTTACGGGCTAAAGACTTACGGCGACCTCTTCACCCCCCGGCAGCTCGTGGCGCTGACGACCTTCTCCGACTTGGTGGGCGAGGCGATGGAGCGGGTGAAGCGCGACTACCTGGCCGCGCGGTCGTCCCGCCCGCACATTCAGGACGAGCGCGGCACGAACTGCCCGGGGCCGCGGTCGTCCCGCCCGCACATTCAGGACGAGCGCGGCACGAACTGCCCGGGGCCGCGGGCGTCCCGCCCGCACAAAGAATGGCACTCCCGCGGCTACCTCCCTCACTGGGAGGCAGAAGGCGTCCCGCAAAGCATAACCTTCCGCCTCCACGACAGCCTCCCAAGCACGCTCCTCGAACAATGGCGAGCCGAACTCGACCCCCTCCTCGAAGAGGAGCGGAAGAGCGAACGTCAAAGACGTATCGAAGAGGCCCTGGACAGGGCCGCTGGGGCATGCCACCTCAAAGACCCGCGTGTCGCGGAGATGGTGGAGAACGCGCTTCTCCATTTCGACGGCGAGCGCTATGAGTTGCATGCGTGGACGATCATGCCCAACCACGTGCACGTGCTCGCAACGGCTTTGCACGGGTACAGCCTTTCCTCCATCGTTCACTCGTGGAAGTCGTACACGGCCAAGGAGGCGAACCGATTGCTGGGCCGTGAGGGGAAGTTCTGGATGGAGGAATACTTCGACCGGGCGATTCGGGATGAGGCCCATTTCGAGAGGGCGGTGGAGTATATCGAGAACAACCCGGTGAAGGCGGGGCTCTGCCGGGAGCCTTCCCAATGGAGGTTCGGGAGCGCATGCAGGGCGGGAGAAAAGCGGGCGGGACGCCCGCGAGCCCAGGATGGGAGCGACATGGATCCCGTGAGGACGCGCGCCGCGGGACGCCCGCCGAGCGACAAGGAGCCCCTGGGGACGCGGGCCTCCGGCCCGCATGCTCACCAGCCGTCCGAGGCCCCGACCGGTATCATCCTAGAAAAGCGGGCGGGACGCCCGCGAGCCCAGGATGGGAGCGACATGGATCCCGTG
>CAYLMK010000056.1:5330-6857 GCA_964384945.1 uncultured Thermodesulfobacteriota bacterium
AGGACGCGCGCCGCGGGACGCCCGCGAGCCCAGGGGGATCTCGCCTCGGCCGGCCTGCCCGACGACGAGAAGCCCCTGCGCGACGGCGGCACCGGCGCCCAGGCCTATGCGGATGCGGTCGGGGTGTATTTGGCGTTTGCGGTAGACTACGCTGCGAACTACTGGTCGGTGATCGCGACCCCGGCCGAGGGTTTCATTCGGGGAACATTTGCAAGGCAGGCGCTACCCATGACGTGGGATTATGCAGAGGCGCCCCCTTTTGGGAACACCAGCGGAAATTGGATGGCTGGAATCGATTGGATTTCAAAGGCCTTGGAACCGCTTCCCGCCTTTACTTTTGGTGAAACGTCCCAGCTTGACGCTGCTGTGCAGTCAATATCTGGTGCGAAAGCCGTATCCACCGACCCGCCATACTACGACAATATCGGCTACGCGGACCTGTCGGATTTCTTTTACGTGTGGCTGCGACGCTCACTGAAGCCTGTCTTCCCGGACCTCTTCGCCACGCTTGCGGTGCCCAAGGCAGAGGAACTGGTGGCCACGCCCTACCGGCACGGGAGCAAGGAGAAGGCGGAGAGGTTTTTCCTCGACGGCATGACCCGGGCGATGGAGCGTCTGGCTGACCAGGCACACCCCGCGTTTCCGGTCACGATCTACTACGCTTTCAAACAGCAGGAGACCCCTGGGGCCGCGGCCGTCCCGGCCGCAGAAGAAGAAAGCGGACAGGATGGCCGCGCGACCAGCAATGGGCCCAGGAGTACCGGCTGGGAGACGTTTTTGGATGCGGTAATCCGAGCGGGCTTCGGCATCAGCGGAACCTGGCCGATGCGGACCGAGCGAGGGGCTCGATCCATCGGCATCGGCACCAACGCCCTCGCCTCCAGCATCATCCTCGTGTGCCGCAAGAGACCCGCCGACCTCCCCACCGCCACCCGGCGTGAGTTCGTCGCGGCGCTCAAGGCCGAGTTGCCCGCAGCCCTGGAGCATCTGCAGCGGGGCAACATCGCCCCGGTGGACCTGGCACAGGCGGCCATCGGCCCGGGCATGGCGGTCTACACCCGCTACGCCAAGGTTCTCGACGCCGCGGGCAATCCGCTCACCGTGCGCGAGGCCCTGGCGCTCATCAACCAGACCCTCGACGAGGTCCTGGCCGAGCAGGAGGGCGACTTCGACGCGGAGAGCCGCTGGGCCCTCGCCTGGTTCGAGCAGCACGGCTTCAACGAGGGCGAGTTCGGCGTGGCCGAGACCCTCTCCAAGGCCAAGAATACGAGCGTTGCGGGCATGGTGCAGGCGGGTATCCTGGTCTCGGGCCGGGGGAAGGTCCGGCTGTTGAAACCTGACGAACTGCCTGCAAACTGGGACCCGGCCAAGGACCCGCGACTCACGGCCTGGGAGACGGTGCATCACCTCATCCGCGTGCTGGAGGCAGGGGGCGAGTCCGCGGCTGCAGCCCTGATCGGGAAGCTCGGCGCTGTTGGTAAGCACATTGTGCTGAGGGGTGGGGAGGAGAGATTGGCAGATTGTTTG
>CAYLMK010000057.1:0-6552 GCA_964384945.1 uncultured Thermodesulfobacteriota bacterium
TGACCGCTTGGCCTTTCAGGAAGTTTGTCCTTCCCAAAAGGGTGTCGCCGGAGAGTAGAGCCCTCCTCGCGAGCAAACTACCCGGAAGCCTCCGGGTTGCTCTCTGCCAATTCTCAGGGTCTTTCACGTGCTGGCGCACCACAGCCGAGACGAAAAGTCGCTCGAAACTCAAGCGGGCCGCCATGCTACCATCTTCCGGGTTGCTCAGTTTGCTCTTCGCTCGTTCCGCCACCAATGCGGCTATGGCCACAAATGTCAGCAGCCGAGGCCGCCACATGCGTGCCGTAAAACCGGGAAACAGAACTTCTGCAATACGCTCAGCCGGTCCAAGAGTCCCCAGAGGATCAACACTTCCCGGCGGGTCCTCCGCTGGGTCCAAGGGTGTTGCGCGGGGCAAGTATTTTACCGACAGGCCCATTTAACCCGCTCCATAATTGCCAGCAAAAGCGTCATCCCAGCCCTCGACCTGGGGATCGCGCAGGTCCGGGTTGCCCTGAATGAACGCTAGGGTTTCGTTGAAAAACCGTGTTATTTCTTCATTTGTCATTTGCGGCTTCGGCCTCCTCCCGGATCTTCTCGTAGACCTCCTTGAGGAGGTGAAGGCTTACAGCCTCGCGGAATTGATCCTCGTTCATGAACTTGGCCGTGATTTCCTCGTTCTGCTCCATGCGGTCGATAAAAAGGCCCTCCAATGCCTTGCGGAAGACGTAGCCGAAGTTCTCCATTGTGTTGGCGAGCGCGGCTTGACGGAGGCTGCTGTCGGCCACGGCATCCTCGCGTATTGATTCGAAAAACAATTGATCACCCGGCTTGAACTCCGTTCCGAACCGCTCGTTGAGAATATCGATCAGCTTGGACAGCTCGATCTCATCACCTCGGGCAACGCCGGTGCCCACAGACGTGGGACCAGATACCTCGTACCGCGCTCCCGGCTCCATGACGATGGAGCCCTCACCGATCTTCTGCACTCGGTAAAACTTGAGCGCCACGTCATCATCGAAGTTATAGATCGGTCCCCGGTTATCTCTCGGCAGTTTGGTTAGCAGAAACCGGACGTACGAGTATAGCTTTTCCAAATCGGAGTCCTGGAAGGGGATCACCTGCGCCATGAAAGAATAGAGGTTCCTGAAAGCGACCAGCGTCTTCCGGAACTCCTCCCGGACCTCTTCCTCAAGTCCGTTGTAACGGTTCACGGCCGGATCGATGCATGCGTTCATCCTGGCGTGGTCGGCGGGCGTTTGATTCTGTCGTGGTTTGTAGAATACCCTGCAGAACTCCTCGACCTCGGCCTTGTAGTAGACCTGATGTCCGTCCAATTTGGCCTGAAGCTCGTAAAGTTGCTTCGGCTCCGCCCTCTCGCCGATGATTGTCTGCTCGTAATAGGGTTGGAAGGCCTTCAGTATCTCTTCGGGCTCGTTGACGAAATCGAGAACAAAGGTATCTTCCTTGCCCGGATGGGTGCGGTTGAGCCGCGAGAGGGTCTGGACCGCCTGGATTCCTGCGAGCCTCTTGTCCACGTACATGGTGTGAAGAAGCGGCTGGTCAAATCCGGTCTGGTATTTCTCCGCCACAAGCAGCACCTGGTACTCTTCCGTCCCGAAGCGTTCGGGCAGTTCCTTCTCGCGGATGCCTTTGTTCATACCGACTTCCGTATACTCCACGCCGGGCGCATCCGGATCGATCACCGTGCCGGAGAAGGCAACCAGCGTCTTGATTCCCGTGTACCCCTTCTCGGCGATGTACTTATCGAATGCCTGCTTGTACTTGACCGCGTGCAATCGGCTGGAGGTGACCACCATCGCCTTGGCCTTTCCGCCGATCTTGTGCATGGTGAAGTGGCGGAAATGCTCGACCATGACCTCCGTCTTCTGGGCGATGTTGTGGGGGTGGAGACTCATGAAGCGGGCGAGCGCCCTGGCAGCCTTGCGCTTGTCCACCTTGGGATCATCCTCGATGGACTTGATCAGCCGGTAATACGTCTTGTACGTCGTGTAATGCTGAAGCACGTCGAGGATGAAACCCTCCTCGATGGCCTGACGCATGCAGTAGAGATGAAAGGGTTGCGGCTTGCCATCCGCGCCGGGCGTCCCGAAGACCTCCAGCGTTTTGTACTTGGGTGTCGCGGTGAAGGCGAAGAAGCTGATATTGGGCTGGCGGCCGCGCTTGGCCATGGTCTTGAGGATTTCCTCTTCGTAGTCGGTTAGCCCTTCTTCCTCGGCCTTCGCCCTGGCCTCTTCCTTGATCGCCGCTCCTGCCAGAACACCCTTGAGTTCGGTCGCCGTCTCGCCGCCCTGGGAACTGTGAGCCTCGTCCACGATCACCGCGTATCGGCGCATGGGCAGATCGCCCATCTTCTCGGTGACAAAGGGGAATTTCTGGAGCGTCGTGATCACGATCGGCACCCCGGACCCGAGGGCCTCGGCCAACTGGGTCGAGTTGATGTCGATCTTCTGGACCACACCCTGCTTGTGCTCGAACTGATAGATGGTGTTCTGGAGCTGCTGGTCGAGGACGACCCGGTCGGTAACCACGATGATCGAGTCAAAGACTTTTTCGTCAGTTTCGGTGTAGAGGCTGGCGAGCCGATGGGCCAGCCAGGCGATGGAGTTGGATTTGCCGCTGCCGGCGGAGTGCTGGACGAGGTAATTGGTCCCGGCCCCGCGCATGCGGGCGTCGGCCACGAGTTTCCGCACGCTATCGAGCTGGTGGTAGCGCGGAAAGATCATCGTCTCCCGCTCCACCTTCTTGCCGCCGAGCTTCTTCTCCTCGACCTGGAGATGGATAAAACGCGCCAGGATGTCGAGGAAGCTGTGCCGCTCCAGCACTTCTTCCCAGAGGTAAACGGTTTTGCAACCGCCGGGGTTCTCCGGGTTGCCCGCTCCACCACCGCAGCCCCGGTTGAAGGGCAGAAAATGGGTGCTCCGGCCGGAAAGCCGCGTGGTCATGTACACCTCGTCGGTGTCCACGGCGAAATGGACCAGCGTGCGCTTCTTGAACTGGAAGATCAGATCCGCCGGGTCGCGGTCGTTCTTGTATTGGGTGATCGCGTGCCGCCAGGTCTGGGCGGTCATGGGGTTCTTGAGCTCCAGCGTGGCCACGGGAATGCCGTTCAAGGCCAGGGTCACATCCAGCGTGTTGCCGTGCTTGGCCGAGTAGCGAAGTTGCCGTGTGATTGTGAGCCGATTCGCTTCGTACAATTTCTGGGTTTCCGGGTTCATTCCGCTCGCCGGGGCGAAGTAGGCCACGTGAAACATCTTGCCGAAGCATTTGAATCCGTGCCGCAGGACGGAGAGACAACCCTCGTGCTCGGAATTGAGCGCCCGGCAAAGATCGTCCAACAGGATGCCTTCAGCCTTCTCCTTTTGGAGGTTCGAAAGGTACTCCCATTCCTTGGGCTGAGTCTTCTGAATGTAGGCAATCACGTCGGCGGGGAAGAGGCCGCGTTCCGAATCGAAGGTTTCTCGGTCGCCTTTCTCATAGCCACCTGCCGAAGTCAGGTGTTGTTCGATGGCGGTTTCGAATGCGGCTTCGGAATATGGTTTCATGCTGTTTCCCATTCAGGTGTTGGGGGTCGGATCGGATGGTAGGGGCGTATTGCATTGTAGGGGCGTATGCAATACGCCCCTACGGGGTTTTCCCGATCCAACGCCGATTTTGCCGGGTTGTTGATGATGTATTCCCGGGCGCGGTTCATTTCGTCGTCATTGCGGATGACGTGTTCGTAATAATTGCGTTGCCAGACCGGCCTACCCGGCGTACCGCGCATTTCGTTGATGCGTTTGGTGGCGGCGGATTTGAAACCCGCCATGATCGCGCCAATGGAACGCGGGGTTGGCCCCATTGGGGTAGGGGCGACCGGCCGGTCGCCCCTACGGGATTCGTCGGATAAAAAAACGATGGCGTGAAAATGGTTGGGCATGACGACAAACGCATCCAATTCCACATTGGACCGCATATCCGCCGTTCGTGACCATTCATCCCGAATAATTGTACCGGCACCGTTCATCCGCATATCGCCATCCACGATTTCCCCGAACAGGCATTCCCGGTTGTGCGTGCATACGGTCACAAAATACGCTCCGGCCTGAGAATAATCGTATCCGCGCAGGCGGATGGACCGGCGGTGATGACGTTGCGGGGTGTTCCGTAGGGGCGACCGGCCGGTCGCCTCGACAATCCGATCGTCATTCATATCGCCCCTCCCTCACGTCGATCTTGCCGGTCACCGCTGCGGAGATCATTGCTGTGCGAAGCTCACGTAATTGGTCAATGCTCCGGAGTACCTTGTTGATGATCGCATCAATCCTGCCGGTCTGGACGTGGATGTGGCGGCTGATCTCGTCTTGTTCTCCAAGTCGCGGAGGGACGACGATCAAGAGATTGCCGACCTGCTGGAAGTTGAGCCCTTCCCTGGACGTCCCATTCTCACTCGCGAAGATCTGCGACTGAGCGACGAAAGATGACATCGCAGCACTGAGATAGTCCGGCACTATCGTGCTGCGCCGTGCCCGAACAATGCACACATGCTGGTTCACATTGGCGGGGCCAACTTCCTCGCCTACAAGACAGCACCGTCCGAGCGAAGCGCCGGTGATATTGAGCAGGACGTCGCCAGGTCGTACCCGCGTGTTCGCCATCTCCGCATCAACCTCGTCTTCGATGAAGACGACGTCATCAAGACGCAGACCGTCGAAGTGAATGTTCTGGCTGCGAAACAGCATGACGCCAGAATCGACGTAGACTTCAGCCCCGCCTCTTGGCGTCTTGCCGCTCCCGATCTTCGTGGTCAGATGCTTGACCTTTCGTATCTCCCAATGCTCCGGAATCTCCCCCAGCCATTCGATGCCGGAGTCCTTCATTGGGGCGTTGGGATCGAGCCCTTTGGTGACTGCGTGGCTGATGAGGGCGGAGCGCTTCTCCCGGAGCAACTCGATCTGCCTCCGTTTCTTCTCTATCAGCGCATCGATCCGCGCCGTCTCGCGGTCCAGGAACGCGGCAATGGCCCGCTGCACTGCAACGTTTGGAATAGCAGTAGGGAGATCATGGATGTAGTTGCGGTTGAGTGTGCCTACTGCTGTTCCTTCACTGAGGTATTTTACGTCGAGCGTTTTGAGCAAATAGAACGCATATCTTGGGATGACTTGCCGAAATTCTTTTACATAGAGTGCGGTATTATGTGCCCAATAATCCTTATCAACATAGTTCACTTCACCAACGCTGCCGCTCCTTCCAACTGTAACGCCAGGGCCTTTCGTGGTAAATTGGCTGTGATAGCCTATGCAGCCATTAGAACCGCATACTGGATACTCGCCCTCATGAAACTCTGTTGCCGGAAGGTCGTGACCTCTTTGTAACCAGAGCGCATACTTGAGTCGCACCACTCCCCACTTCTCCGGAATCTCCCCCAGCCATTCGATACCGGACGGCTTGTAATTCGGATAGGCGGGGTATTTCATGGCTTGCCTCCCTTGCGAGGCCCTTTTTCCCCGGTCTTTGGTTTGGCAGGCTTCTTCGGGTTGGTAGCCTGCCGAAGCGTCAGGTTTTTCTTGACGGTTGTCTTTGAGAATGCCGCGCCCACATCTTCGCCGCGGCTCTCCAGCGCCAGCCGGCTTTTTTCGATGGCCTCGTGCAGCTTGCGTTTCAGAACATCCTTGGGCGGCAAGATGGTCAGATATTCTGCGACATGGATGCCGGAACGGCCGAGCTCCAGAAGTTCGATCTGTTCGTCGTTTTTCCCGGCGCAGAGGATAATGCCCAGGGGAGAATCTTCGTTTTCCTTACGCTCGTGCCTGTCAAGCCAGCGAAGATACAACTCCATCTGGCCCTTGTGATGGGGCCGGAACTTGTCCAGTTTGAGCTCCACCGCCACCAGCCGCCGCAGGTCACGATGGAAAAAGAGCAGGTCCAGGTAAAAATCGTCCTGATCCACGGTGATGCGCTTCTGGCGGGCGACAAAGGCGAAGCCGCCGCCCAATTCCAGGATGAAGGATTCCAGTTCACGCAGGATGGCCGCTTCCAGGTCTTTTTCCTGGTAAGCATCCTTCAGACCGAGAAAGTCGAGCAGGTAGGGATCGCGGAACACCAGGTCGGGCGTCATGCGATCTTCTTCCCGCAGAGCCTGAAGCTCAAGCTTCGCCAGCTCGGCCGGTTTCTTGGAAAGGGCCGTGCGTTCGTACAGCATGGAAGCGATCTTCTGCCGAAGGGTGCGGACACTCCAGCGCTCCACCCGACACATTTCGGCATAAAAGTCACGCTGAAGCGGCTTGTCGAGAGGCAGTATTTCGCGGAAATGGGACCAGCTCAATTGTCGCGACAGTGTGGCAACAATCTCGGAATCGGGAAAACATTCGGCGAATTTGACCATGCGGGTCAATGCTGTGTAGCTGAACCCCTCCCCATAGTCCCGGGCCAATTCTTGCGACAGTGTGGCAAGAATCTGTTTCCCATAATCGCCGCGTTTTCCCTTCAATATTTCCTGATTGATCCTGTTGCCGATCCGCCAATACAGCATGGTCAGCCCGGCATTCACCGTGACGGCGACGGCGGCGCGGG
>CAYLMK010000058.1:0-5979 GCA_964384945.1 uncultured Thermodesulfobacteriota bacterium
GAAGAAAAGGGCCGCCTGAAAATACGTCACCGAATTTATGACCCAGAGTACTTAGCCTGTACGCCAATTCCTAGACATGGGCTTTGCATTCATCCCGCTGAAGGGGAGGAACGCTTCAAGGAGGTGAACATTGGGAGCAAAGGAAATACTGATGAAAGAGATCGAGAGCGAGTCGTCACTGAAGAAGGACTGGCTCTTACCGGAGGAGGAATCGGCTTGGCAGGATTTGTGAAAGGCGATGTAGTTGTCGTTCCCTTTCCTTTACAGAGCCGGACAGCTTCGCCCTGAAAAGACCCAAGAGGTGATCCAAGGGGTCATAGAGATCCTACAACGCTAGTTGCCTCCTGACCGAGGCTCTTCTCCTCTGCTTCTCCCTCCTTCCTCCCCTCAATGACCATGTAGTCTGATTCATTCCCACGCTGGTGTCACAAATCCAAAAACGGGGGGTTAGCCCAAAACAAAAGGGGCTAGGAAGCATCTCCTAACCACTTGATTTTACTGGTGGGCGATGCGCGAATCGAACGCGCGGCCTTTGGTTCCGGAGACCAAATTTATGTATTTCCACGTGTTTACCTGGCTGTCCTATGTCATCGAAATACCAATCCTTTCCGACAACCCCTTCCTCTCTTGAAATCCCCTATTTTACTGGCTTATAATTGATCTAGGTTGGAAATACGGTTGGAAAAAGAGCCAGGGGTGAAGCTTCTGCCCCACTGAATTGTCGCCAGGCAGAAGACCCAATTTTCCAACTTTTTCCAACCTAATCTCACAGAGACCTGCATTAGACGGACCCATCAGCCGAAGTCCGAAAGGAGCCGCCGTGAGTAGACGCAATAGAACAAGATATCCAGGGGTCTTTTACCGAGAAGCGCGACGTATCGGGGGTAAAGGTGCGGAAAGGGTCTACTACATCGTTTTCAAAAAAGACAGCAAGGTCTTAGAAGAAAAAGTTGGCCGTCAGTTTGCAGAAGACATGACCCCGGCCCGAGCAGCCAGAATAAGAGCCGACCGCATAGAGGGCAAGCGTCCCTCAAAGAAAGAGACACGAGAACGGCAAAAGGCCCTGAAAGAGGCTTGGACTATAGACGGCTTGTGGAACTACTACAAATCGCAGAGGAAGCTCAAAGGACTGGCACAAGATGAGAGCCGCTACCAGAACTACATCCAGCCCCTATTAGGGGCCAAGGAGCCACATCAGATTGCTCCTCTTGACGTTGACCGTCTTCGGTTAGGGCTTCTCAAGGAGAAAAGCCCCCAGACCGCGAAACTGACTCTTGCACTGCTTCAAAGGATCGTACTCTTCGGGGCCAAACGTCGGCTGTGTAGCCCTTTGTCCTTCGCATTCGAGATGCCGAAGGTGAATAACCTCAAGACCGAAGACCTGACGAGGGAACAACTCTCAAATCTCTTAGAAGCCATTGATCGGGACGAAGACATCCAAGCCGCGAACTTCATAAGAATGGCGCTTTACACAGGAATGAGACGTGGGGAGTTGTTCAAACTCCGATGGAACGACGTGGACTTCGAGCGTGGCTTTATCCATATCCGCGATCCTAAGGGGGGTCCCGATGAAAAGATTCCTTTGAATGACTTGGCCAGGCAGGTCCTTGAGAATCACCCAAGAACTGACAGCCCCTATGTTTTTCCTGGTCGTAAAGGTGGCCAGCGCATCGAGATCAGGAGACCTGTTAATAGAATCAAGAACAAAGCAGGGCTTCCCAAAGAATTTCGGCCCTTGCATGGACTGAGGCACGCCTACGCTTCCATGCTGGCATCGTCCGGGCAAGTCGATATGTATACACTCCAGAAGCTGCTCACCCACAAGTCGCCCGTGATGACGCAACGGTATGCCCACTTGAGGGATGATGCATTGCGAAAAGCATCCGAGGTGGCTGGGAATATCATTGAGGAAGCTTTGGAAGGAAGAAGGCGGGCCGTACCCAACAAATAAGCGGGCGCCCATCTTTCTTGGCCTTGCGTTCTGGCCGAAGGCCAAGAAAGACGGTTTCCCGGCATGGCACCATGCCCCGCCCCGTCAAGCCATCTCAGCGTCGCATAGCGGGCAAGGGCCGTGAACCGCAGCAACCAGGCAAGACAGGTCCGGCATGATCGCGGCCTGAGTCTGTTTCGGTTACCTTGTGCACCGCTCTTTCCCTCTCCAAGCCGAAGGTGCCCGGGCCCGCCGTAGGCACGCGGTGATAAGGCGAAACATGGCCTGGGTCACTCTGGCATACGCGTTGCAGAACCTCCCCACGTAATGCCCGCCACCTGTCCCGGGAAACCGGGAACCACACGTAGTCGAACGGCAAAACCGTTGCAAATCAACCGACCCTGGACCTGAGTAACGCCTTTCACGGGACATAGCACATCCCGCCCCACTGATCTGCGGCGACGCTCGGGCTCCCTTGTCGGCCCACAAACACGAGGAGTACCTCCCATGGAAGAGCGACCAAGCATGACCACGACCGAAGTATCCGCGCCCCCCTGCCCCTCCCCTGCAATCTATCGAATCCGCAAACGGGACGGAACGCTCGTCCCGTTCGACCAGGAGAGGATCACCCAGGCGGTCTTCAAGGCCATGCAGGCCGTGGAGACCCCTGACCGGGACGAGGCCGTGCGCTGCTCCGACCAGGTGCGCCGGCATATCCTTGAGCGTTTTCATCCCCGTGTCATCCCCGGGGTGGAGCAGATCCAGGACATCGTGGAGGAGGTGCTCATCGCCAGGAACCACGCCAAGGCCGCCAAGGCCTATATCCTCTACCGGGACCGGCACGGCCGTCTGCGGGAAACGAGGAGCCTGCTCTCCGATATCCGGCAGATCATGGACGGCTACCTCGAGCAGTCGGACTGGCGCGTGCGGGAGAACAGCAACGTAAACTACTCCCTGGGGGGACTCATCCTGCATAACTCCGGCACCGTGACCGCCAATTACTGGCTCAACTCCATTTACAGCCCGGAGATCTCCGACGCACACCGCCGCGGGGACATGCATATCCACGATCTCGGGATGTTCTCGGGGTACTGCGCAGGCTGGAGCCTGAAACAGCTCCTCCAGCTCGGCCTCGGCGGCGTCCCCAACCGGATCAGCTCCAAGCCGCCCCGGCACATGAGCACGCTCATCGCCCAGATGGTCAACTTCATCGGGGTACTCCAGAACGAGTGGGCCGGTGCCCAGGCCTTCTCCAGCTTCGACACGTACCTGGCCCCCTTCGCCCGGCACGACAACCTGACTTACCGCGAGGTCAAGCAACAGATCCAGAGCTTCGTCTTCGGAATCAACACGCCCAGCCGATGGGGCTCCCAGGCCCCTTTCACGAACGTGACCCTCGACTGGGTGGTGCCCGAGGACCTTGCAGACGAGCGCATTCTCATCGGGGGAGAGGCCCAGCAAACCCGCTACGGCGATTACCAGAAAGAGATGGACCTCGTGAACCGCGCCTTCCTGGAGGTGATGATGGAGGGGGACGCCGAGGGCCGGGGATTTCCCTACCCCATCCCCACGTACAACGTGACCCCGGAGTTCGATTGGGAGAGCGAAAACGCAGAACTGCTCCTCCGCATGACCGCCAAGTACGGAACCCCGTACTTCCAGAACTTCGTGAACAGTGACGTCAAACCCGGGGACGTCCGCTCCATGTGCTGCCGGCTTCAACTGGACCGGAGGGAACTCCGGAAAAAGGGAGGGGGGCTCTTCGGCGCAGGCGAGATGACAGGCTCCATCGGGGTCGTGACGGTGAACCTGCCCCGGTTGGGCTACCTCTCGGGGACAACGGAGGAGTTCCGCGACCGCCTCGGCCGCATCATGGACCTGGCCAGGGACTCCCTCGAGGTCAAACGGCGCGTCATCACCAAGCTCATGAACGACGGCCTCTTCCCGTACTCCAAGCGCTATCTCGGCACCTGGGACAACCACTTCTCCACCGTGGGCCTTGTGGGCATGAACGAGTGCTGCCTGAACTTCCTTGGGAAAGACATCGCCTCCGACCAGGGAAGAGCGTTCGCACTCTCCGTGCTCGATTTCATACGCGAGCGGCTGATCCAGTACCAGGAGTCGACCGGCAGCCTCTACAACCTGGAGGCCACGCCCGCCGAATCCACCTCGTACCGGCTCGCCAAGATAGACCGGGAACGCTACCCGGATATCCGCACCGCGGGAAAGAACGAACCTTTCTACACCAACTCGTCACAGCTTCCGGTCGAGTACACGACCGACCTCTTCCAGGCACTCTACCACCAGGAGGAACTGCAGCGGAAATACACCGGGGGAACCGTATTCCACTGCTTCCTTGGCGCGGGCATCGAAAACGTGGACACCTGCAGGAAGCTCGTCAAGGCAATCGCGGACAATTTCGCGATCCCGTATTACACCATCTCGCCGACCTTTTCCGTCTGCACCGATCATGGGTATCTCAAAGGCAGGCAGCCGCGCTGCCCGCAGTGCGGCAAGGAGACCGAGGTCTATGCCCGGATCGTGGGCTATTACCGGCCCGTGAAGAACTGGAACAAGGGCAAAGCCGAGGAGTTCCGGCACCGCAGGGAGTTCGAACCAGACCTCCCGCTGACAGAACCATCCCGTAGGCGACAGGAAGAACCGGCCGCCCCCGTTCCGGAACAGATCATTCCTCAATCCGTCACGGCCTCCGGACACTGGAAGCTTTTCACCCGGCCGCGCTGCTCGAAATGCGACGAGGTCAAAACCGGTCTCGCCGCCATGAGCGTACCATTCGAAGTTTTGAGCCTCGCCGACCCTGTAGGCCGCAAGCTCTTCGGCCGGTATTACCGCCAGGCCAGGCAGGACATTCGGCGTACCCAGGGCCGCCAGATCGACCTCCCTGTCCTCGTCCTGGTTGATGAAGAGGACCGTGTGACCCGCATCGCTACGGGACCAGACCACATTCAGGCCACCCTTCATTCTCAAGCTTAAAGGTGTTGTAGATGGCCGCCAAAAAGGACGCCCCCATAGGAATCGAGGAGTGGTCTTACCGGAAGACCCTCGACCCCATCGAACTTCAGCCCATCTACCTCGATTTCAGAAACGAGATCGTCGCGCCCGAGAAGGTGGCCGTCATCACTCATTATTTCCTCGACAAGTGGGCCCCGCAGCTCGGGCCCACGCTCACCCTGCTCATCATCCGCCTCAGACGTTACTGCTACTTCAACCGGCTCACCAAGGAGCGAAGGGATTGGTGCTATCCCACGCAGGAAACCCTTGCCAGGGAGGTCGGAGTCTCAGTGGACACGATACAAAGGGAGCTCAAAAGGCCCCTTGCAGGGTACTTCGTCAGAAGAGGCGCAAGGTACATCTACAATCCCGTGAAAAAGAAGAAAATAAGGACCTCGGATACGTACTACGTTGTCATGGACGAACCTCTGACTCCGGAAGACGAGGAGGGCCTGAAGACCAAGGTGGAGGAACGGTCCCGCCATAATGAGGCCGAAGAAAGGCGACGGGAATCACCTAAACCGCAAATTGCGGTTCAGGTCCGGTCCACGGCGGAGAAAGCCTCACCTAAACCGCAAATTGCGGTTCAGCATAGCTACCGCAATTTGCGGCAGGAAGACGTACTCTTAAGAGGTACTTTAAGAAACGTTAACGTTAATGCTGATTTGTCAGACCCTCCTAAAGATCCTGAACCCCTGGAAGGAGAGAAAGAAGCGCAAGTCCAAGGCGTCGTTCGTGAGATGCTCGAAGTACTTGGCGATCCTCAGAGCATGAAGTACTACGCCTTCCTCGCCCGCAGAATCCTTGATGCATACCAATCCCCGGAGCTTATTTTCAGGGCACTGAGCGAGACCAAAGACGAGGCCCGCATGGGCAGGATCAGGCGATCCAGAGCCGCCTTCTTCGTCGACCTGGTCAAGCGGTATTGCGCTGAGGACGGGGTCAGTTTGAAGAGAGATACACCGGCACCACCCTGAGAAAAAGGTGATATCCTGAATTTAGTTGAAATTGAAAGGGAGGCTCCCCTGTGGAAAGAT
>CAYLMK010000059.1:0-5130 GCA_964384945.1 uncultured Thermodesulfobacteriota bacterium
TCGGGACCGACTATCCCACTCCGGACGGGACCTGCATCCGGGATTACATCCACGTAGACGATATCGCCCGGGCTCACTGCCTGGCCATGGAACACCTCATGGACCGAGGGGAATCCCGGGTGTACAACTGCGGGTACGGCCATGGGTACTCGGTGCGGGAGGTGGTGGACGCCGTTAGACGCGTCACTACCGAGGAAATGGCGATCGAGGAGAGTGGGCGGCGCCCCGGCGACCCTCCCGCGCTTGTCTCCGACAGTGCCCGGATCCGCAGAGAACTGGGGTGGGTGCCCCAACACGACGACCTGGTGTTCATCGTGAGCACGGCGTGGGAGTGGGAGAGACGCCTGGGGGGCGGGAACCTGCCCCGCACGATCCGACCACGGCCGGAGGGTGGCGATGGCTTGCGGCCCACGTAGCCTCGGGGGCGGCGTGGCCAAGACCTTCCCGGTGATTGGCGCACTCGGCGTTCCTGGCTTCAAGGCGGGGGTGAACTGGATCTCCCTTCTTTGGACGACCAGCGTCCTGGCGGGCCTGATCTCCTTCCTCACGCAGATGATCCTCGCGCGGTGTCTCTCCGTGAGCGATTATGGGGCCCTGTCCGCCGCGTACAGACTGTTGTCGGTGCTGGCCCCCGTTGCCGGTTTCGGGGTGGGCGCCTACTGGCTGAGGCTCTTCGGCAAGGAGGGTTTCATGGCCCAAAGATGGATCAAGCCGTCTTTGGGCCTCGTCCTGATGACGAGCACGGGATGTGTCGGCTTTGTGTTGGGGCTGGGCTTGCTTCTGGATTCCGGTGGGGATGCGGAGCGGTTGGTGCTCTTGCTGTCCCCCGTTGTCGTGTTCTGGGCGGCGTCGGAGTTGGGAAAGGCCAGACTCCAACTCGAAGGTCGATACCGTGCCCTTTCGATGCTGGATGCCTCCTTCGTCCTCGGCTGCTTTCTGGTAGCCTGGATTGCCTGGTTGACTTCGGGTGGCGTCGCTCTTGTAGCTGCCGGTTATTCGTCGGCCGCCCTAATTCTGGGTGCTGTCCACGTTGGGATGCTCGTCCCCATGGCAACCGGGAGGTTCGATCTGGCCGGCCACAGGCCGCACGGAACCGCGCCGATCGAATCCAGGGTCCGTGTGCGGGATTGCCTCCGGGTTGCGGCCAATGCGTGGCCCTTTGCCCTGGCCGGCATCCTCTATCTCACGCACTACCAGGTGGGAGTCGTTCTGGTGGAACGTATCCAAGGCACGGAGCCGGCGGGCATCTACAACGTGGCGGTCACGATCATGGGGGCGGTCTATCTGTTGCCGGCTGCGATCTACGGGAAGTTCCTGATGCCCAAGATCCAACGCTGGGCCGAGCACGACCGGGAACGGTTCATCCGGGTCTACAAGTTCGGCAACGGGGTCATGCTGCTGCTTGGGGGCGTTCTCATGCTCGGGGTCGCTTTGAGTTCCATCACGATCATCCCATGGTTCTTCGGCGATCGCTATACCGAATCAGGCCGCGTGCTGCTCCTGATGGCCTTGTGTGTGCCCGTCCGCTTTTTGGCCAACAACGTGGCCAGCATACTCGCCACAGGCAAGCACATGAAGAGGAAGAATCGTTGCGACGGGATCGGTGCGCTGATGAGCATCTTGCTGAACCTGCTTCTGATACCAGGGCTCGGCATCTATGGCGCCGCCGTGTCCACTTTGCTCACCGAGTCGGCCCTGGTGCTCATGTTCCTGTACACAGCCCGAAAACACGTCCTGGGCCAGGAGGCCTTGAGGGGTTGGAATATCCGGGTTAGCAGCCTTGAGGGACACGAGCACAATCCCCGGAGCCCATGAGCCTTATAAGCCATCTGGTGGCCTTCTGTTTGCCGCCGTGTGCGAATCCAGATGCTGATGGATTCTGGGGATTTCTTGCTGGAAGGCCCGATTATCAGTGACGCTCGTAAGGAAGCTTATAAGCAAAGCGGATGCAAGGAGGTCGCGAGGCAAAGACGTGGAGGGCAACTGAATGCTGGTCACAATCGGGATTTCCTTTTACAACACCGAGACGACGCTTGCGGAGGCCATCCGCTCGGTGTTCGCTCAGACCTTCGAAGATTGGGAGCTTCTTCTGGTGGACGACGGGTCCACCGACCGTTCATTGGATATCGCCCGCTCGGTGCAGATTTCAAAGGTCAGGGTGATCGCCGACGGGATGAACAGAGGGATTCCCGTCCGGTTGAACCAGATCAACCAGGAGGCCAAGGGGAAGTACATTGCCCGAATGGACGGGGATGACATGATGTGCCCGCAGCGCATCGAGCGCCAAGTAGAGTTCCTCGAGGAGCATCTCGATGTGGATCTGGTGGACACGGGGGTTTACTCCATCGACCACTCCGGGCAGCCCAAAGGCAAAAGAGGAGTTGCCCCACTCGATCCTGCACCACTAACATTTCTAAAAGGACACGGCCTGATTCAACCCGCGCTCTTGGGGCGATCCGAGTGGTTCCGAAGAAACCCGTACGATGTCCATTTCCGGCGTGCGGAAGATCATGAATTGTGGTGCCGTGTGTTGGGAAAGGCGGTCTTCGCCAGGATGAAAGAACCCCTATTCTTCTACCGAGAAAGCGATAGAAGGAGCCCGTCCTCGTACTTTGCCAGTCTCTATTACGAACGCAAGGCGTTGCGAAGACACGGCCCCCGCCTGGTGGGGTATGGGTTGACACAAAGGTTGATTCTTCGATCTTACCTCAAAAGCATCATCTACTGGGTGATGTGGATCTCAGGGACTAGGAAGTTCCTGATTCGCAAAAGGAACGTGCCGCTGAGTGAGGAGGAGAGACGGTCCGTCACCGCCGTCATCGAGAGGATCCGCAAGACGCCCGTACCGGGCATGGTCGTGAAGTGATGGCGCCCGGGAGAAGACAAGTCCGAATCCCGCTACAGGGGCAGCCCGGCCGTTCACTTGCAGAAGCGGGTCGTTGATTGTCGTGCAAGATGCTTTTTCAGGGCTACGCCTCCCAAGCCATATGCGAGGGCTTTCCGCAGCCGGCTTGAACGCCCAGCTTCTAGGCCTCCCGAACAGTATCAGCGAAAAGAGGTGGATATGGCCTGGAATGATACTTGTCGCGTGTATGCTGGCGCTTCCCATGTACTTCTTCCCATCGGGAGGGTATCAAGTCGCGGACATACCTCTTGGGATCATGGTATTGATCGCCCTTTGGCAAGGTTCTGAACGACGGTTCTTCAGCAGGCGTTTCCTGTGGTCACTACCGTTCATCGCATGGGTTGTATCGGTCAACTCCTTTCACTATGTGTCAAGAGGCGACATCTGGAACATCAAAGGCACAGCCGTAATGATTTATGGACCGATGCTGTCCTTTTCTTTCGCCATAGTGTTATTTGTTCTGCTAAGGAAGGGAGAATTGAAGTATGCATACTTCGGTCTATTGGCCTCCGTTCTGGGGTGTTTCGTTGCAAAAGGATACAGCGAGAGCGGCAGGGCAGCCCTGTCTTTCAACGATCCCAATCAGTTGGGGTATTTCGCTGCGATTCTGGTAGGATGCGTGTTGATCCTGAGGAGTTCGCGAGAGACGTTGGGGAAGAGGTCAGCGTGGTATGAGTTCACGGAATACGGCGTGATCCTGATGGCTCATGTTCTTCTGGCGTTGTCACTCTCGCGCTCCGCCATGGCCGCTTTTGTATTTCTCGACATGTGTTTGCTCAGGCATGCACTGAAAAACTTCAGGGGTATCATCGGATTTGGGGTGGCAGCGGCGTTCGCTGTGAGCTATCTCGTGTGGATCAACCCGGACTTCATCCAAAAGAGACTCGCCGCCCGACCCGAGCATTTTCACAAAGACGGGGTCTTGCACAATCTGGAAATGAGAATCACGAAACCGTTGGAGTTCATGACCGACTGGGAAATCGTGACGGGGACAGGGGCGGGCATTCAATTCCAGCGCGACATGGGTGCCTTTGGGACCAAGCAGGAAGGCATGATTGAAGTGCACAACATGATCGTGGATGTGTTCAGGGCATACGGTGTCATAGGAGTCTTTCTCTTTTTGCCCTGGATTCTGAAGATGATCTGGGACGCTCGGAGGGTCAACAGCGGGGTTTGGGTGTGGGCGGCGATGCTCGCGTACAACATGGGGAACAATGGGATTCGGTTTCGTGCCCTCTGGATACTGATCGGTTTGATCCTGGCCGTGGCGGAACTGCAGCGCAGGAGCGCTCCCCCTGTGGAAGGATCGACAGGCGCTTTGGCCTCGCAGGGCCCGGGCGCAGGCCCTTCCATTTCGTGAGGCGCCGTGGTGGGGAATCACGAAAGAAACCTGGTTCACGTGACCACGATCCCTGAAACCCTGATCTTTCTGCAGGGTCAGATCTCGTTCATGAAAGAGAGGGGCTTTGCGGTCCACGTGGTGTCCTCGCCAGGTCCCATGCTGGAGAAGGTCGGTCGTCGGGAGGGGGTCCCTGTTCACGGCGTTTCCATGGAGCGCCGAATCAGCCCGGTCGCCGATGTCCGCTCGATCTGCACGCTCTTCTTCCTCTTTCGGAAGCTGAAAGCCACCCTCGTGCACGCGCACACCCCCAAGGGAGGCCTGCTGGGCGTGGTGGCCGGTCGGATGACCGGCGCAAAGACTGTGGTGTACACCCTGCATGGCCTGCGGTACGCCACGGCCGAGGGGTGGAGAAGGAAGTTACTCCAGGGGGCTGAGGCCATGACGTGCGGTTTGGCCGACCGGGTCTTCGCGGTGAGTCTGGCCAACCAAAGGCAGGCAGTCGCTGATGGCGTCTGTTCGAAAGACAAGATTCGGCTGCTGGGCCGGGGAAGCTGCAACGGCGTTGATTCCCGGGAGCGATTCAATCCCGAGCGGCTGGGAAGGAATCTGCGCGGGGAAACGAGAAGGCGGTTCGGGATACCCGATTCAGCGGTCGTCCTGGGTTATGTGGGGCGCATCGTTCGGGACAAAGGGATCACGGAGTTGTCCGATGCGTGGGGCAGCCTCAGGGATCGGTACCCGGAAATCCATTTGCTCATGGTGGGGTCCATCGAGGAACAGGACCCGGTTCCGGGCCCTGTCATGGCGCGCCTGACCGCAGACGAGCGAGTGCGGTTGGTCGGCTGGGCGGATGACCCGGTGCCTTTCTACGCGGCAATGGATG
>CAYLMK010000060.1:0-5120 GCA_964384945.1 uncultured Thermodesulfobacteriota bacterium
CCCCCCGCGCGGGGGCGTGGATTGAAACGACACATGCGAATCCATGCAGTATCATGCAACATGTCGCCCCCCGCGCGGGGGCGTGGATTGAAACGTGACAAATGCCACGAATCAAAAAACCCCCTGAAAGTCGCCCCCCGCGCGGGGGCGTGGCCTCGGGCGGTCTTGGCGGACAACATGCCCTCGCGGCAGATGCCGTGACTTTGTGCCTGGATGTCTACGCTCCGGTGGAATACGCTCGGGAATGTGGTTGTGCCCGAAAGCCATAAAGGCATCCGTGGCGGGGGGGCATACCCCCCCGTTTGTGGCATGAAATGGACGAAAAGCATCACGGCGTCCCGGTTTGGAAAATCGAGTCGCCCGCTGAAACAAAGGGTTTCTTGGAGACGGTCAGGATGATCCCGTCGATGGCAGAGGTGATTGGCGGGAGTTCCTCGTCGAAGAGGGTGTACAGCTTGGCGATGACCTGCCCTTTCTTCACTTTGTCATTGATCTTGACCGTGGGCACAAATCGCCCTCCGTGCGGGGCCATCTGCCAGGCCCAGTCCTTGAGGAAAACATACTTCTTCTTGAATGAGAAGGGTTTGTCAATGATCTTCAGGTATTTGAGACAGTTGGTGATTCCTTCTGCGACCCCATTGACCGCGTCCTCCGTGGCCAGTTCCCCCCCGCCGCCGCACTCCACGATGATGCTGGGTTTCCCCTTTTGGGAGGCCTGGGTGAACATGGCGTTGTTCAGCACCGGGTAGTCGCACGGATAGATGATTTCAATGCCGAAAGCTCTGGCCAGCTCCTCGGACTTCTTCGCGGTTTCAGAGCCGTCCGCATAATACAGCGTCCATCGGGTGTCTGCATTGTGTCCGCAGTGGAAATCGACAAGATAATCGGCGACTCTTGAGCAGGTCTGAAAGAGGTTGTGCGCGGTGATCTCGTTGAAATTCCCGTCCGGTCTTCCCGGGAAGACCCGGTTGAGGTCTGGAACCCCGATGTAGCTGTATGGGGCGAATCTCCTCTCTCCCTGGAACGCCGTTATGTTCAGCGCCGGAAAAGCGATGACGGACCCGGCCATGGAACTGGGGTCGACCTCGCGACACACCTTGAGGATACCGAGAGCACCGCAGAACTCGTTTCCATGGATGCACCCTTGCACCCACAGTTTGGGACCTGGTTTGGCACCATGCAGCAAGATCACCGGGGTCTTGACCGGTGTCCCGTCGTTGTACGACGCCACCTCGAGATACCCGTTGGCTCTGGTGCCTGGCTTCGCAGCCGCGCTCCCGACTCGAAACGTGCCCATACCCTTCCTCCTTGCGTTCTGGTCTAGCGTGAATGGGTTGTTCCACGCGATGAAACGCTCTCATTACGGTTCGCCAATCATCACCAACGGTTCACCGGCCAGAATCACGCCATGGGTGTCCAGGTTCAGGATGATCCCCTCTCTCATGGGGACCGTGATCTCAGAGAGCGGATCTCCCCACGCCGACAGTATCCTGGCGATGAGTTGACCCTGAACCACTCGCTCTCCGCGGCGAACGTGCAGATCAACGAACCCGCTGGTCGGGGCGAGAAGAGGCACCAGGGTTCTCACTCGGGCCGGCAAATCCCCCGCCTGTTTGTCTCCCGCAAGCATCCCGAGTTCCACCCCGACGTTTTTCAGACAGCGAACAAAGTAATCAATCAAGACCCCGTCCGCCCGTCCTTCACCAGGGGCCTCGATGAGGATTGCAGGGATACCCTCCCGTGTCGAAACGGCGAACAGAGACTCGTCAAGCCAGCGTTCCTTGACTCCGGCTACCACAGGGGCTCCGCACGCCAATGCGAGTCGCTCCGCCTCCCGGCTTGCCACTGCGGAGCCATCCAGGTAGAGGGCGAAGTGGCTGGAACGGAACCCGTGCAAATCGATCACGCAATCCGCATTGGCTCGGATTTCGAGAAGCAAGGCGTGAGCCAGGCGCCTGGTATGGGTCTGTGATTGGGATCCGGGAAACACCCGATTCAGATCCAGGTGATCCAGGGGGTTCACACGATGCTTCATTTCCCATGCCAAGAGATTCACAACGGGAACGGCGATCAAGGTGCCTTTGAGTTGATTCGGGTCCAAACTCTCCACGAACCGATGCACCGCCCGCGAGCCTGCGTACTCGTCTCCGTGGAGGCAAGCTTGCACCCAAAGCGTCGGGCCTTCCGCCGCTCCCCTGGCCACGAATACGGGAAGAAGGATAGGGGAGCCGTCGGTCCTCCGACCCACCTGGATCGTTCTTCTGGAGAGAGTTCCTGGTTCACACGAAGCTTCCAATGGCTTCGGGCGCACAGACATGCGGCCTATCCCATACACAGCGGTCCTCCGAGCCTTCACACCACCTGGGCCTTCACGGAGCGGATGTCTGCCGGATCGAGTTGAAACTGAATGGATCCCTGGGAAGGCAATCCTCGCGAAGCGGAGGTGTTGTATTTGTTGACCACGATCCTCAACCCTCCGGCCTCTTTCCCCTGCAGCGTCGAACCCGTCGGCACCAGGATTACGAATCGAAAGACGTCCCCCATATTCAGTTTCCGCTCGATCTCGCCCACGAACACATTGGACCCTTTCAATTCGTCCACCCCTTGCAGCCGCACCCTCTGAGGGCGTATTGCGGCCATGACCTGCTGTCCAACGAGACCCGATTCGATCTGCATCCTTGGGTCCAGAGCGAGAACCATGGTCTCTCCGATTCTCAGCGAGAACCCTCCGTCCGATCTGACCAACATTCCAGGGATGAAGTTCGTCTCTCCGATGAATTCAGCAGCAAATGAGTCGGCCGGAAACTCGTAAACTTCATCCGGGGCGCCCATCTGCACCAGCTGGCCCTTATTGAAAAGGGCTACCCGATCCGCCAGGGTGAACGCTTCCTGCTGGTCGTGGGTGACGTGGATGGCAGTGATACCCACCTTCTGCTGGAGGGTCTTGAGTTCCACCTGCATTCGCTGCCGAAGCGCTGCGTCGATATTACTCAGCGGCTCGTCCAAGAGAAGGATCTTGGGTTGAATGACCAGAGCGCGAGCCAGGGCGACGCGCTGCTGCTGCCCGCCGCTGAGCTGACTGGGGTACCTCTTCTCAAGCCCGTGCAATCCGACGAGCGCGAGCGCATCCAGGACGCGGGATCTTGTCTGGCTCTTGTCTCGTTTTTCCCCGCGGAAGCGAAGACCGAAACCCACGTTCTGCTCGACCGTCATGTGGGGAAACAACGCGTAGTCCTGGAAGACAAAACCGATTTCCCTCTTGTGGACTGGCCTCTCGTTGATCCGCATCCCATCCATAAGAATCTCACCCTCGGTCGGAGTCTCGAGGCCGGCGACGCATCTCAAGGTAGTGGTTTTTCCGCAGCCGCTGGGGCCGAGAAGGGCGATAAACTCTCCCTGGCTCACTTTGAAGGAGACGGGCCCCACCCCAAGCACGTCCTTGTACAGCTTCTTTACGTTCTTAAGCTCCAGGGTCGTGGTTTCCATCTGATCTCTTCGCGTTCCGCTCGGGTCTTGGTCTCCCCGGAGCGATGAGGCCTTACGGGTGAACAGGAACCGGGCCAACGCCCGGCGCCAGCAACCGTGCTTCAGGGCGACGAGGATCGGGCTCCCCGGCAGATGCCTGAAATGGGGGCAGTCCCGTCAAACCGGCACCCAAGTCATCCCAGGACTTCCTTGTTCCACCTCTCACCGGCCTTGTCTGAGACTTCCAGCATCTTTACGAAGTCCAGTTTGATCTTGGCCAGGTTGTCCATCTGTTCCGCCGTCAGGATGAGATCGTCTCGCTCTTTGGGCACCATGGCCATGGCTTTCGTATTGGTCGGTGGGTAGCCACAGAGCATGGAGAACTCGAGCTGTTTCTTGGGGTCGAGCTGGTAGTTCACGAACTTGTACGACATGGCAAGACTTCCGGGCGGCCTTCCTTTGATGAGAGCGGTGTTGAAGTACCATCCAAGACCGCCCTCTTGAGGGAAGACAAACTGCAGAGGTGCGCCGGCCTTGACCGCCTGAGCCGTCCGCGCAGTGTAGTACGGGGCAATCCAGATCTCCTCGGAAAGGTAAAGGTTCCTCTGGTGCTCCACGCTGTCGATAATGATCGCTTTGTTCTCCTTCACCAACTGTTTGCACTTCTCGATCCCCGGGGTGATGTTGTCTTCCGTCCCTCCCCAGACCTTGTTAATGGCGTGGAACCAGGTGGCTCCTACCCACGCCCATTTGGGTATGCCGACGCGGCCCTTGAACTCGGGGTCCCACAGATCCTTCCAGGAGCCTACCTTCTTGGCAATTCGTTTGGTATTGAAAGCCATGCCGTAAGGCGCAACGACCTTGCCGGCATTGTAAGGGCACTTGAAGGCCGGGTGCACGTCCTTCAGATTGGGGATCTTGTCCTCCGTCCATTCCACCAGAAGGCCGGCCGAGCCGAGCTGCATAGCGGCGTCCTGCTGCAGGTGGATGAGATCGAACGTGGGATTGTCCTTCTCCGCCCGCACCCGCACCATTTGCGCCCCGGACTCACCGGCGGCAATGTTGACGTTGCAGCCGAACTCCTTGGCGAAAGGCGTGCTAAAGGTATCCTCGAACCACTTCTTCCACGTGCCTCCGGCAAACATGATGTTGAGGGTTACATCCGCGGCGAGAGCGTGGTTGGGGCGCACGAAAGTGATCCCTCCCCCTGCCAGTACCGCAGCGCCGGTGGCCCCCAGCGCCGTCTTCAGGAAATCCCTGCGGTTGTTTTTCATCATGGCCTCCTTTCCTTCTGGTTTTCAGGTGCAAACGTGGGGCGACCTCCTCAGGGCGGCCGCCGATTCAAACGGTTCGGGGTTGCCAAACCATGAGGGGCTCAGTGCTGCATGACCGTGCTCAACCCGACCAGCCGATCCACAAGGTAGCTGAACCCAATGATCATCACAACCTGAATCGTTGTGATGGCCGCGATCATGGGGTTACTGTCCCACGCGAGGTAGATGAAGATCTCTACCGGGAGCGTGGTGGTCCCCGGCCCCGTGAGAAAAAGCGACATATTCACGTCCGTAAAAGAGATGATGAAGGAGAAGATAAAGGCTGCGAGTATCCCCGAAAGCGTCAACCGCATGGTGACCAGGAGAAAAGTCTGCAGCCGA
>CAYLMK010000061.1:0-4738 GCA_964384945.1 uncultured Thermodesulfobacteriota bacterium
GAAGAATGGTCGGGGAGCCTCCAAAAGAATTTCAACTAAGTTCTTGACAAGCCCTGCCATTTTGGTCGAGCTTGATTGTGTAGTAATCGTCATCATAATTCACACCAGAATCATTGAAATATCCTCCAATGATTATGTTGTTCTGTGAATCCACAGCAATTCCGCCTAGGTTATTATACTTTCCCCCATAGTCGTATATTCGTGACCATATCATCTGGCCACCTGAATCTAGCTTGGCAACAAAGGCATCGTAATAGCAGCCTGTGCAAGGGATTATTATTCCGCCAACTACTATGTTGTTGAATTCGTCGATTACCACTCGGGGCGAATCGCAGTTTAATGGAAAGGGGTAAGACCATATCATATTGCCCAGCGTGTCGAGCTTCAAAACAGCGAGATGATAGATGGATCCTTCATAACTTGGGCCAACGACCACTAAGTTGTCGGAATGATCAATTGCCATGCCGCTTGCATACTCGTTAGCACCGTCTTGCAGGTGGTCGTCATACGTTCTAGTCCATTCGAGAACATAGTCGTCATAATTTGGGTTTGCGAGAGTGATATTGGGGGAGCAAAGAGCAATCAGGAGTGTGGCCGATAACAGCGCGTGCGACAGTTTCATTCGTTTGTTCCTTTCTTAGAGCATTCTTGACCTGGAAACAAAGCCGGATGAACGTGTGACTCCCGTTAGGAAGGAATGATTGTGGCGGCCCGGCTATCTCAGACTTTTATGTCAAACCGTGATCGAACGCTGTTGAGACCCGTGGCTTTCCGGCCCAGCCTTGCGACTGGTGTGGCTTTACCTTGTAGAGTTTTGGACAAATTGCTAATAACCCAGCATTCACTCCGCAGTCAAGCTGATTTTTGTTAAATAGGAAGTCGTTTCAAAAAGTCCAAAACGGGCTTATCTCATTCAAACGGGTCACTAGCACAATCTGCGAGTGCACTCTCGCCAGGAAGGGGAGCCATAGTACCCCAACATTCTGTTTTTAAGGGTCTTTCGCATCTCAAGCAGTCACCCAACTATCCCAGACTGCCCCCTCGGGCATCGAAAGCTGCTCAGATATTTGCCCCTTACAGGATTGATGGGAAATAAACGTCTCATGCAGAAGCAAATGCTCCCAGACCGGACATTTTTTCGTATCGATGTCTGTGTAACACATTAAAAATAGGTGATTTTCAGATTTCGAGCAGAACTACCCAGCGGCGGGACGGGCCCTTCCTGGAGCAGAATTGCCCTGGCGACATTTGGCTGCCAAACTCGTAGCGATTGAAGATATACTCAGCAGACGTCTTGCCGCCTGGGCACATTCTGAGCACACCTTGTCGCAACATACCAGAATTTTTGGGGAATAGTTTGCACGGAGGATATCTTATCCTTCGCTCTGCAAAAGCGTCGGGGGAATTGCCTGGAAAGGCGTGACCGGATCTGTCAAACGGGTCGGCTAGGATCTCGCAGAAAAGGGGGAGCATCCAGGATCGCAGCGGAAGGAGGCTCGGGGAATTGAGACAGGACCCGCTTGTCGGGCGCCGAACGAGCATCTACGACCGGGAGAGGGTTGAGAGACAGGCTCCCTGGCCTCCACGGGTTGACAGGCCTCCGGTGCGGTGAAAAAATGCCGCCTGAGGGCCAAGCCGCCCGCGGGGCGTGGGTATTTTCCTTAATTGGAGTAAATAGTTAGGCACACAAGCGGAGATCCTCCGGGAAGGGCAAACTCAGACCGGCGTTGCGCGTTCAAGGACCGGAATGATTCGACTTGAAGATCTCCAACCCAACGCCGCGATACGCGGCATCCTGCCGGATTGCCTGGTCACGGTCGTGGGCGTGCAATGGTTCGGCTCCGAGGCCCTCGAACTCACCTACAAGACCCCCGGCGGCAAGGTGGCCAACGAACTCCTCTACCGCCACGACGAGCCCCGTCTCGAGGTGGTCGAGCGTGGGCGGCCCTGGAGCTTCGACGGCGACGGGGCCCTGTTCCGGCTGGTCTCGGAGGCGCACCGCATCCGGCTCGCGCACCTCTTCGACCCGGTGCTCGCCGTCCACACCTCGCTCCTCGATCCGCTCCCGCACCAGATCACGGCGGTCTACGAGGCCATGCTGCCCCGGCAGCCGCTGCGGTTCCTGCTCGCCGACGACCCGGGCGCGGGCAAGACCATCATGGCGGGCCTGCTCATCAAGGAGCTGATCGCCCGCGGCGATCTGCAGCGCTGCCTGGTCGTCTGCCCGGGAAGCCTTGCCGAGCAGTGGCAGGACGAACTCTACCGCCGCTTTCACCTGCCCTTCGAGATCCTCACGAACGACAAGCTCGAGGCCGCCCGTACGGGCAACTGGTTCCTCGAAACCAATCTCGTCATTGCCCGCCTCGACAAGCTCTCACGAAACGAGGAGGTGCAGCAGAAGCTTCAGGCCCCGGACTGCCGCTGGGACATTGTGGTCTGCGACGAGGCGCACAAGATGTCGGCCACGATCTTCGGCGGCGAGACCAAGTACACGAAACGCTACCGCTTGGGCCAGCTCCTCTCGACGCTCACCCGCCACTTTCTCCTCATGACGGCAACCCCGCACAACGGCAAGGAGGCGGACTTCCAGCTTTTCATGGCCCTGCTCGACGGCGACCGGTTCGAGGGCCGGTTCCGGGACGGCGTCCACGTCACGGACGTCTCGGACCTGATGCGCCGGATGGTCAAGGAGCGCCTGCTCAAGTTCGATGGGACGCCCCTCTTCCCGGAGCGGATCGCCTACACGGTCCCGTACAGGCTCTCCGACGCCGAGGCCCGGCTCTACAAAGAGGTCACCGACTACGTGCGCGAGGAGTTCAACCGGGCCGAGGCCCTGCAGAACGACAAGCGTGCCGGAACGGTCGGCTTCGCGCTCACCATCCTGCAGCGGCGGCTCGCCTCCTCCCCCGAGGCGATCTACCAGTCGCTGCGCCGCCGCCGGGAGCGCCTGGAAAGCAGGCTGCGGGAGCTCGAGGTGCTCCAGCGGGGCGGCCAGGCCGGGCCCGCGATCGCCCGCGCGCTCCCCGCCCTCGACGAAGAGGATGTCGAGGATCTGGAAGACGCCCCGGACAACGAGGTCGCGGACGCCGAAGAGGAAATTCTCGACCAGGCCACGGCCGCCCGCTCGATCGCCGAACTCAAGGCCGAGATCGAGACCTTAAGGCGCCTGGAGTCGCTCGCGCTCGGCGTGCGCCGCAGCGGCGAGGACACCAAGTGGCGCGAGCTTGCGAGCCTCCTCTCCGAGATCTTCACCCCTGCCGCCGTCGCCGACCGTCTGGCCGAGAAGGCCCCCGCCCCGTACGGCTCGGGCAATATCCCGCCGCCCTCGCCCTCTCCGCGTCAGAAGCTCGTTCTCTTCACGGAGCACCGCGACACACTCAATTACCTCGAGACCCGCATCACTACGCTCCTCGGCCGCAGGCAGGCCGTGGTCATCATCCACGGCGGGATGGGCCGCGAGGACCGCATGAAGGCGCAGGAGTCCTTCCGGCACGACCCCGAGGTCCAGGTCCTGCTCGCGACCGACGCGGCCGGCGAGGGCATCAACCTGCAGCGGGCGCACCTGATGGTCAACTATGACCTGCCCTGGAACCCCAACCGGATCGAGCAGCGTTTCGGACGCATCCACCGCATCGGCCAGACCGAGGTGTGCCACCTCTGGAACCTTGTGGCCGAGGAGACCCGCGAAGGGGATGTGTACCGCAGGCTGCTGGACAAGCTGGAGCAGGCCCGCCAGGCCCTCGGGGGCCAGGTGTTCGACGTGCTGGGCAAGCTCCAGTTCGAGGGGAAACCCCTGCGGGACCTCCTCATCGAGGCCATCCGGTACGGAGACCTGCCCGAGGTGCGCGCCCGCCTGGCGACCGTGCTCGAGCACGCGCTCGACCGCGACCGGCTCCGGGAGCTGCTCCAGGAGCGATCGCTCGTCCACGACGCCATGGACGCGACCCGCGTACAGCGGATCCGCGAAGACATGGAACGCGCCGAGGCCCGCCGCCTGCAGCCGCACTACATCGAGTCCTTCTTCCTCGAGTCCTTCCGCCGCCTGGGGGGATCGGCAAAGCAGCGGGAGCCGCGCCGCTACGAGGTAACCCACGTCCCGGCCCCGGTGCGCAGCCGCGACCGCCTGATCGGGATCGGCGAGCCCGTATTGCCGCGCTACGAGCGCATTGCCTTCGAGAAGTCGCTCATCGCGCCGCAGGGGGAGCCCCTGGCCGCCTTTGTCTGCCCGGGCCATCCCCTGCTCGATGCGGTGATCGACTTGACCCTGGAGCGCAACCGGGATCTCTTGAAGCGCGGGGCCGTGCTGGTGGACGAACGCGACAGCGGCACGCGGCCCCGGGTCCTCTTTTATCTCGAGCACGCGATCCAGGACGCAAGCCTCACCCGCTCGAACGAGCGCCGCGTCGTATCCAGGCGGATGCTCTATGTCGAACTCGACGAGGAGGGCGGCACCCGCCACGTCCAGTACGCGCCCTATCTCGACTACCGGCCCCTGGCCGAGGACGAGCCGGCCGCGGAGGCGATCCTGGCGAGGCCCGAGTGCGCCTGGATCTCTGGGCGCGCGGGCGCCTCGACCGCATTCCTTGAGCAGAAGGCGCTCGGCCACGCCGTCGCTCACGTTGTCCCGGGGCACCTGGCCGAGGTGCGCGGCGCGAGGCTCTCTCTCATCGCCAAGACCGAGGCCGCGGTCAAGGAGCGGCTCACCAAGGAGATCACCTACTGGGACCACCGCGCCGAG
>CAYLMK010000062.1:0-4529 GCA_964384945.1 uncultured Thermodesulfobacteriota bacterium
CTGGGGGAGGGGGGCTGAGAAGTTTTGGAGCGTCCTGCTTCACTCGTTTTTCTTTTTTCGCTTCGGGCCTCGCGCCGCGACGATTGTCGTCTTTGAGACGTCCGGGGATATTCTGGCCAAGGCCTCTAAGCACCTGGGTGCTCCTTTTGCTATCATCTCGGACTTTGATTCTCCGGTAGCTTGGGCCAATACTCGAGCCTGTGAGCCCAATTCTGCCTTTCCTTACTTTGTTGACGAATCGCGAGTGCACGGCCTGGGGTTATTTTGCAACTTCGGTCTCCTTGGTAAGGACTCTCACATTTACGTTGAGGTTTTACACTGTTCTGCGGCTAAAGGTCTGAGACCGTACGTCGAGAACGTTTCCTGTCCTACTTGTGGGCCATCCTGTACCGCCGTTCTGAATTGCGCCGTTGGGAGGTTCCTCAACCATTCGACTTCTCCTAACTGCGTGCTCAAGTGGTACGATTTGGAGTTATATTTGGTTACGCTCCAGGACATTAATTTCGGTTGTGAGTTCCTCATCGACTACGGTTTAAATTATTTTTCCGGAAACTTGAAGCCGAAACCTCGATCGCGATGCCTCCCAAGCCGGCTAGAGCGCCTGTGAGATGTGATCGTGACTTGGCCGCCATCCCGGCGCACGCTTATCCCGATTTCGTCGTGCGCTCTGCCGGGGTCGCTTATTGTGTGGGTTGTGGCTGGCCGGTTGGAGAACACCCCCCGCGTCTTGGCCCCCCTCCCCAGCCCCCCCCGCCGGGGGGGCAGTTAGGTCCGGATGGTGTGGCCGTGGCTCCTGAGCGTTCAGGTTTTCGTGGTCAACTGCCGCCCCGTGATCCGGACCCGTGGGCGGACTTCCGCTTGCGTTTGGACGACATAGAGATCTCCCTCCCCTACCTTCCTTCGCACCGTGATTTCGTACGTTCATGTGTGCGCCATATTTCCTCGTTCATCCTTAACCCAGAATTCATGTCGGTCTCGAGGGCGCGTTTTGATGGGGAGGGTGATCTTCAGTGTCCGATGAAGCGGGTATTTCGGTTGGTGCCCGATCCTCCCGGCCCGCCGTTGGGCGGTTTAAGGTCCGCATGCTGCGACTTGGAGCGTTTGGGTCGGCATGTCTTAGGCCTTCTCTGGTGTGTGGCTCACGCGCGGATGTCTTCGCCGCGTGAAGCTATTCCTGTGGCCAAGACTCCGTTGGGTCTTTCGTCTGAGATTTCGGCGATCGAATGGATTTGGGATAGGGGCTCTATATCGTGGGATTATCGTATGTCCAGACCCCCCCTTCACGTCCTCAGGTCCTGGCATTACCTTCTTTGGTGGGGGTTGAATTTTGCCTTGTTAGTACCTGATGAATGGCCTGAGGCATTTCTTTCCTTCACGGTCGAACTCGGCGAGGCTTATTATCAGAAGAACAAGGAGTTCTTTACGGACAGGGGAACGTGGCAAATCAAGTACTCTGATAGGGCGGTGGCCGCGGCCGTCCGTGCCCCTTCCGAATTCCTAGGCCCTTCTCGGCGGCGGCGCGGTCGTCCGCGTGATTCTTCGGTTCATATGGTACCCGACTCGCCGCCTCCTCCGCCGCCCGCGGCTATTGCTGCGGCTCCCGCTTCCCTTCCGCTTGGTCCTGCTGCTCTTGCGCGTCGCGCCTCTAGTGCCGCCCCTCAACCGCTCCACGCCGGCAGGGGCGGTGCAGGGCGTGGGGGCCGTGGGAAGGGACGAGGGCGGTTCGGGCGTCCTAACCGTGGAGGCGGACGTTCCGCCGGAGCGGGTAGGGGTTCAACCCCATCGTTTGGTCAGCCAGCAGTCGGATCCCCGGCCGTCGTTAACCCAAAGTCCTGACCGAGCATCCTGGTTGATCGAGCGGGACGATCTGTTTTCTGGCCTCCGGAGTTCGGAGGTAGTTCTGGGCATCCTTCCGCGAGTTTCTGCGAAGCCTGTGTGCAAGGATCTTCAGGCCGCCTTTCCTTATACTACATCTCCCGGATTTTCATTTTACCGTTTCTGGACGGCGGATCAGGGCTGGGCCCTAGCCTGTACCTGGGTCATCGACAGTTGGCCGGTTAGCCGGGCAGCTTGGCTTTTGACTTGGAAGGCCGCCTGTCGTGCGTTGGTGCACCAGTTCCGGGGCTCAGATCCTCCTTCCCGTGTCTGGGTTCTTGCTCCGCCGCAGTGTGGTTCCTCCTGGCGGGTCCCGCCTTCGCGCTGGCGCTCGGTTCTTGCATCGGCGCTGCAACCTCTTTCCACCGAGCTGCTCCCGGTTGTTGTTGCGGGAGGTCCAGCGCCGGTTTCCTCATCTCCGTGTCTGTCCGTCGGGGAGCGGCATTGGTGGCCTGCGACGGTTCCCGATCATCTCTCTGCCTTTTACGACGAAGCGGCGGGAGCCATCTTGGCTGAGGAGGCTCTCCCCTTTGTTGCCGGGTCCTTCCGGGCGGAACGCCTGTTAGAGGTAGCGGCTCGGCGCGCCCCTCATCTTTCTCACCAATTACCCCTTTCTTACCCGGTCAGATGGTCAGAGGTGGCCGCAGCTGTCCCTCTGGTCTTGCGTCCTCTCCCTCTCAGGCCTCCCGGGTTCTCGAGGGCGTTGCGCGAAGATTTGACTAAGGCCTTGGACTGTGGCGCCTTGAAACTTTGCCAGCGGGATGACATTTGCGCGGCCTCACCGATGTTTTCTGTGGTTCAGTCGGAGAAGACACGTTTGATTTTCGATGTGCGGCAGGTTAACGCTGGCGTCGATGTTTTCAACTTCTCCCTCGAGGGTGTGACGGCGATTCCTGTGGTGGCGGCCGGTACTGCTTTCTGTTCCAAACTTGACCTGTCCAGTGCCTACTGGCAGGTCCCGATTGACGAGGAACTGGCCTCCAGGATGGGCACGTGGACACCTGACGGACTTTTTGCCAGATGGGAGGTGCTCCCGTTCGGCCTGGCCGTGGCTCCTTTCGCCTTTGCGTCGATCACTCATTGCCTGGTGCGGGCGTGGCGCGCTGCTGGAATTCGTTGTCTTGCCTATCTGGACGACATTTTGATTTTCGCACAGACCTTGGAGGAGCACGCTCGTGTGGTGCGCACGGTCGTTTTGGACCTCCTGGCAGCGGGCCTACGAATTTCCTCCCGCAAGGCGTTTTTACTCCCCTTTAGAAGACTCGATGCACTGGGTGTGACGGTCGATCTTTCGCGCCAGGCATTCTTTGTAGCACCGACATACATCTCGAAGGTCCTTGCCGACGTCCGTGCAGCACTTGCTTTTCCACGCGAGATCCCGCGCAAACTCTTCGAGTCCCTCTTTGGCCGTCTAGGCTTCGTAGGAATTGTCCACCCTTTTCTCAATGTTAGACGCTCATGCATGGCGGCAGGACTCTCCTGTCCCGGCGATTCCGCGGCGCCTTCGTCCGTCGCCGTCTCCACGCAGTTGCGCGAAGAGCTTGAGTGGTGGGCCTCACCGGACGCCCTTTCATGGCTACGATCTGCTGCCGACTGGGATGCTTTGCCTTGTACGAGACTGTACGCGACCTCCTTGCCTGGACGTTTGTCACCATCTGTATCGCTGTCCTCGGATGCCTCGGAGTCTGGGATCGGGCTATCTTTTTTGCAAAGCATCGCGGCCGAGCCCTTACCGTCACATCTTGTTGGTGCTTCTTCGGCTGCGAGGGAGTTGTACGCCATCTTAAGGGTGATCCAGCGGGCTCATCTGGCGGGTGCCTTTTCGCGACCGCGTTCGCCTTTTGCGCCGATGTTATGTGTCAGGGTCGTTTCGGACGCCCAGACCGCTGTCGCATCACTATGCGGTACGACCGTCGCGACGTCTTCTTGGCCCATCGTCTGGGCTATCGTCGAGATGTTTCGCCGGGTGCACATCAAGGTCTCCTTTGAGTGGCTTCCGAGGGAACAATTGGGCGCGGTGGACCTCGCCTCGCGATCTTCGGCACACGATTGGACGCGTTGCTGTCTGCAGGACCCCCTAAGGCGGGAGCTCTATGCCTTGGCGTGGGGGCCGGGTGGATGGCCAGATGTTGAGTTGTTTGCTGATGCCGGATCCAGGGTCGGGGCGAAGGTTTGGTGCGCGAGATTTGCACCTCCCGGGTCGGGCGGTGACGGCCTAGATTGTCACTGGTGGCAATCACACTTGAGGCTCTGGATTTTTCCGCCCTTCTCCCTGGTGCGCGCGGTTGTCCGCAGGTTGGTAGCTTTTCTTCCGAAGGCTGTGGCCATCTTGCCTTCGGACGATGACGCGGTGATGGTTGGTTTGAGTGGTTGGAGACGAGTAGATTTGGGTGTTCCGCTTCTGTTGGTTCCGCCGGAGTTTGAGGTTCTTCGTTCTTCTCCCAGACCTCTTAGCGCTTTCTTTTCTCCTCGCGTGTGAGTGGATCGTCTGTTCCGGGGTGTCTTCGCCCTTTGGTAGTTGTGTTCTCTGGTGTTCTTGCGAGTCTGGGTGACGTTTGGCGGGACTTCACGGGCGCGCGTGGCCCGAAGCGTTACGTCTGGGTGGGGGGTTGGCTCGCGTCTCCGGATCGTGGTGTCCTCGTGGCTCACGATCG
>CAYLMK010000063.1:0-4241 GCA_964384945.1 uncultured Thermodesulfobacteriota bacterium
TCGATGGCGCCGGCCGGCACCTTCGGGTTGAGACTCCCCAGTGCCTGCCGCAGCCGATCTTCCAAAATGACGCGCCTGTAATCGCCACCGCGTTCGGACTCGACAATCTCCGGCCCATCGGCGACAGCGTAACCCAGCCCGGCAAGCCAAACGAGGGCGGCTTCCTCGACGACGGACTCGGTAAAGGCTTGTGACATAAGGAGTTTCAATTCTCGGCCAATTAGGGCCAATTAGGGCCAATTAGGGCCAATTAGGGCCAATTCAGTGTGGATGCGGTTCGGCGAGGTGCCACACTGAACCCCGCCCTTTGCCGGTCTGCACGATCAGCCCCAACCGCTTGAGGTCTTCTAGGTCAGACTTCAACGGCCGCAGTTCGATCTTCAACGTCGTCTGAATCTCTTTCCGCCCGATCCCCCGGCGTCCCGAGAGCAGCTGCAAAATGGACCGTTGACGTTCCGTGAGATCCTGCTTCACTTGCTGCGGCGGGATATACCGGCTCGGGCGGAAGCGAACGAGTACCAAATCCGGGCCTTCCTCGATTTCGGGGCGTGGCAAACCGGCTTGATGGGTCAGTTCCACCATTTTCAGCGTTCCTCGGCCCCACGATTCGATGATGCCCCGGCGGTGGAAGACCCGCGCGATCAGTGGGTTCCACGGTCGTGATTCGTGCGGCAAGAACAACTGTTCCGGCGTGAGACCGAAGTGAAGATTCCCTGTGGACGTGATCTCCAGACGGTCCTGATAGATGGCCAGGCTCACGGAACCACCGCCGCTGCTGTAGTCGCGGTGGCAGAGGGCATTCGCCAACGCTTCCCGCAAGGCGACCGGAGGATAAAGCGGGTCATCGATCCGCTCGAACAACCCCGGCACGATCCGGCCGGCAATCGGTAGGTTCTCCCGCAGGAAACGTTCCGCCTTCAGCAGTAACTCGAACGTGTGGCCGTGAAACTGGCGGTTGTCCAGGAATTCGCTTTTATCGGTCCCTTTGAACCTGGCGACCCGAAGCAGACACTGCGGGAACTCCGCTTCAATCCGCGGACGCTTGCCGAACAGCACGATGGCCGCTCGTAGTATCTGCTCTTCTCGCAGCAGGCCGAAGCCGCGCAGCATGGCCAGGGGGTCACGAGTGCCGGGGTCTTCCAGCCTGCCACGACGAATCGCCTCGTCCACCGTTCGCGTGATCTCGCTCAGGTCCAGGTCCGCTACGGTCCAGAACTCCGCAATCTCGGTTTCCCAGCGACGTTCCCCATGAAATCGCTCAATCAGAATACGGTTGTACTCGTCCCGGCTCATCTTCGGGCTGGTGTTGCCCACCCGTCTGTAGGCTTGACCCTTATAGCTGTACGGACGGTTCGGCCCGGTTGATACTTGAACCACGATCACTTGCAAGCCCGGCTTCACATCCACCCGGTCGATCTGCGGAAAGATCGTCGGCTCGATCAGCTGGATCTCCTGAGCGACTTCCTCGAGCGTGTGGTCCACAACCTGCTGACCGAGAATCCGCCCCGAGGGGTCCACGCCAAACAACACCCGGCCGCCGCGATGATTGAGCATGGCGCAGAGGCTCTGCATTCCTTCCCGGCGTTCGCCGGTGGTCTTCTTGAACTCCAGCGTTTCCGTTTCGCCAGCAGCGACGATCGTTTGCAGTTGGGCCAGGTCCATCACACCGCCCTCCTGACGATCCGCTCCGCGTCCGGCACCCGCAACTCGCCGGAGCGCAGCTTCGGATACGGAGCGGCCCCCGGTTGCCCGCAGCCGATCTCTGGCCAATGAGCGATGCCGCACCCGAGCGCTTCCAGCCAGGCGATAGCGGCTTCTTCGACGACGGATTCGGGGAAGGCTTCAGCCAGTGGTTTCTCTCCGTCGTGCTTTTCGTCGTTCCTTCGCCCTGGCGAGCTTGCGATCCGCCCGGGCGCGTTCGGCTTCGGTCAGAGGGAAGCCGAAGGTCACGTCGTGGCGGTTCCAGGCGTGTAGGCGGATGGCCAAGCTGACCTTCGGTTCCGCTTTGTATTGCGGCTCGGTGGGCATGGTGAATTCCACCACAAGCCAGTTCGGCTTCTCGTCAGCGAACACGCGGATACTTGCCGGGTCCGCAGTTAGGCTTTGCGCCAGCGAGTTCATCGCCTTCCAGTCGTCGTCGATGGGTGGCTGGAACAGGATGCGGAGGCGAACATTCATCATACTGCCCTCCCGACGATCCGCTCGGCGTCCGGCACCCGCAACTCGCCGGAGATCAGCTTCTTCGACGACGGATTCGGTGAAAGACGACATGGACTCCTCAATTTCGAGCTGTGCGTGGCCCAGTGCTAACAATCTGCTAACATCCTAAAGCCCTAATTTATCAACACTTTCGTGACGAATCCGCCACTTCCGCCTGCCAAATGCTAACATTCTGCTAAGAACCGTTTCGCCCTAACCCTTGAAGCGGTAACGAGTATTGCGGCCCGTACCTTCACGACTCAAGAATCCCTCCGGGCCGCTCCACTTGCGAAGAAGTCGTGAAACCGTCACTTTATCCGAGTTCGATTCGCCCAGCCCCAGCAACTCCCGGCACTCGGCCGGCGAGATCGAGCCATGGTCCTCGACGAACGCTCTGACCATCTCGGCATAGCGAATCGGATTGATTCCCCGGGTCTTTGTGTAGGCCGCTTTTCCGAGCAAATCGCGGGCAACGGATTTCGTCAGATGAAAAGTCGCCGCTGCGGTGTTTCCCCGACGTTCAAGGATTCCCGTGCCGGGCTGGGCAAAAAGGTCGAGCAAGCCTCGCACCTCAGTCCGGGGCGATTGAAGCAGTTCCGACGCGGAAATCGTGTTGATGAAGGCCTGCTCACGCAGGTAACTCAGGATCAGCAGTCCGTCGAGGTCGATGTCCCTGCCGTCCCGCCGCCATTTGGCGACCAGACGTGCCATCCGTTCATCGAAGCTGCCATCAAAGATACGCAGGGTAACACTAGCCCCGTCGGTTTCGTAGACTGGCATTCGCTTGCCGTAGGAAAGTGTCGGGATGAAGATGCGACGGCGCCCCACACCGGCTTGTTCGACCAGGCCGAGCTTGACGAATGCCAAAGCAAGCGTCAGGTTCCGAGTTCGCGACTCATGCCGCAGAATGTTCTGGGGTGTGATCCCCGCGATGAATCCGCCGGGGCTGGTGATGACCAGTTCTCGCGGCTCGTGCCGGACCAGAACCCGCCCGGGATCGAGGTAATCGCGGTGCGTCACTGCATTGAGCACAGCCTCGCGGACCGTATCCTCAACCGGGAAAGCGGGGATTCGCAACTTGAACAATCCGATCGACAACTCTTGCTCCGGATTCGCAGGACCACGGAATGCCAGCTCGATCTGCTCAAGAATGTTCAACAGCCCGCTGTGCATGACCTCATTTCGTGCCACGCCTATCGGCGTAGGCTGGTACACGTATTGAACGAGGTGCTGCGGACACCGCCGGGCCAGTTCATCAACCTTGCCGAACAACAGAAACCCTGCGCGCGTTACCTTGCCGTCGTGGACAGCCCGCAAGCCGTGCAGAAAGTCGGTATCGCCCACTCGAATCAATTCTGATGCAGGCTTGATCTGCTTGAGAATGTTTCGCGCCCGAGCAATCTCCACCGGGTCAAGCACGTCAAGCCCCGCGCCTTCGACCTCCTGACCGTTCCAGTCCACCACGCCCGTCTGGACTTGAACCCGCACCTCCGCATGCAGGTCCATCGGCATGCAGTTGGTACTCACCCGCTTCTTGTACAATCCCTGCGACGTGCCGTAAGGCGGCTTTTCTCCCTTGGGAACGTGCATCACCAGAATCCGGCCCGTGCCCTCTGGAACCGAGATCGTTTCCACTTTGACATTAAGGTGCGGATTCGTGCTCTGATAGATGTCGCGCTCCCATGACGCGGGATCGATGTTTCCGCTGCCGTGGATCGCCTTGCCTCGACCGCCGCGTTCCTTGTCCGCGACGCCGAATACCACCACTCCGCCGTCCGCGTTCGCAAAGCAAACAGCATACTCGGTGGCCACCTTTTTGTCGTCTTTCGGATCATTGAACGGTTTGAAGTCGAGCCAGTAGGACTCCAGATCATCCGCGCATTTCCCCTGGTCGAGTTGGTCGAGAAGCGCCAGGATGTCTGCGTTCGTGGGAATGGCCATCACGTCGCCCTCCCGACGATCCGCTCCGCGTCCGGCACCCGCAACTCCCCGGAGATCAGCTTCGGCAACAGCGCGTCCCGCAACGCCGCGAGGGTGCGGGA
>CAYLMK010000064.1:0-4131 GCA_964384945.1 uncultured Thermodesulfobacteriota bacterium
GACTACAAGAAGGCCGAGGAAGCCTTCAAGAAGGCGATTGAGATTCAGCCCACCTGGCCGGCGCCACACAAGAACCTGGCCGCCCTATACCTGGTCCAGGGCAAGACGGCTCAAGCAGTGGAGAAGCTGGAGGCTTCCCTCAAGTCCGATCCGAAGAACCTGGGTTCCTATCTCACACTCGGGCAGCTGTACGCGCAGGATAAGAAGCCCTCCAAGGCCATCTCCATGTACGAACGGGCCCTGGAGCACAATCCCAACCTGTGGTACGCGGCCAACAACCTGGGGTTTCTTCTGGCCGAGTACGGCGACGCCAAGAAGGATCTGGAGCGCGCACTGGCGGTCGTCGAGAAGGCCCAGAAGCTGCGGCCCGAGGAGCCCTCCGTCCTGGATACCCTGGGATGGGTCCACTTCAAGAGGGGGGACACGGAGCGCGCCCTCGGACTGATTCAGTCGGCCCTGGCCAAGGCCCCGGACAACCCCGAGGTCAACTACCACATGGGCATGGTATTGAGCCAATCCGGGAGGCTGGAGGAAGCGAGAGAGAGGCTGAAGCGCGCACTGCAGGGCAATGGGGCTTTCCACGGCAGAGAAGAGGCCGAACGGGCACTGAAGCAGATTTCTTCATGATTCGTCGCGGATCCAACTCTCCCTGAGCCACGATGTGGATGAGGAATCCTCTGTCCGTCACCGGATCGTGACAGGCCGCGGTCAAGATCAAACCGCATACTGTTTGATCGTTTGCCGGGGTCGGATCGTGGCCTTCGGAGAAGGGGAAAACCGATGACGACACACAAATGTCACATGACGGTCATTGCGCTTAAACATAATTATGCGAACTTAGTCATCATGAGATGCCCCAGATGCGGATCCGATGCCTTCAACCGCTACGGCAGGACGCTCGCGGGAAAACAACGGTTCATCTGTCTGGTCTGCAGGAGGCAGTTCGTGGGCAGTCCGACCAGGAGTCCGGTCAGCGTCCGTCCTCTTTGCCCCGTTTGTGGGAGGCCCATGCACGGGTACATGAAAAGCCCGCAAGGCATGCGGTTTCGATGCTCCGATTATCCGGCATGTCGAACCTTCAAGACCGTCGAGGAGGATCACTGAATGCAGTGCTACGTTCACCACGTTCCCGGCAGACTGCGACTCAAGAGCCCAGTGATCAAGGAAAGACCCGGCAAAGCGAACGCGGTCAAGGAGATCATGGAAGGATTCGAAGGGATCCGGGATATTTCGGCCAACTCGGTGACCGGGAGCATCGTGGTCCACTACGATGCCCGGCTGCTGAAGCCGGAGGCGATCCTCAACATGCTCCAGGTGCACGGGCTCTACGACGGCTCCAGAGCCGCGACCAACGATGATTACATTCAGGATGCCGTGACCAAGGCCGGAGGCGCCATCGGCAAGGTCGTACTGGGCTGGATGGTCGGGAAAGCCTTCGAAGACGCCGGGCTGGGTTTCCTGGCCGCGCTGATCTGAGACGGCAGGCGGGAGTCTCGCTGAAGGGCCCGCACGCCGCTTCCGCGTGAGGCGCCATCCCTGTTGTATCCCAGCAACCCGTTCCCCTCTTCCCAGTCCCCCCGTTTCCAGTCCCCACCGCGCAGCCTTCAGGACCACCTTGGTCACGTCCCCGCTCATGAATCTCGGACACAATCCCCAGGCTCACCCCATCGTGCTCGGGTGGCACATGCTGGTCCCCCGCTCGAGTCTCGCCCATCGGGACGTGGGTCGCTCCTCCTCCCCCATTACAGCCGAAAGAGCGTGAGAACGGGTGCAAGCCTCGCCGAGTCGAGGCACAAGCTTCCAGAAGCGATTTCGCCGTTCTCCACGTCCATGGCCAGGCCCGCACGCGGGTTCAAGATGGCCTTGACGCCTCGGCCCTGGGCCCCGAGAGGAGGCCCCAGCCGGATGTGAATGAGCTTCAACCGGTTCTTGTAGGACCCTTCATCCCAGATGCCGTGGGGGATCTCGATGCGCCGGCCTGCGCGGGAGGTGAAGCGGAGAAAAGCCGACCGGCCAACCACACAGTAGCCGTTCTCTTCGTGGTCGTCGGGCGGGATTGTCTTTCCCCTAAGCGGCCCCAGCTCGACCAAAGAGACCCTGGTCTCCCCTTGGGGAAGAGGCAGCCATGCCCCCGAAAGCCCCGGTACCTTGCAGTGACGCCCCGACATGCCGGGATCATGGCTTGCCCCCGCGGTCTCGCCCGGCGAGACCCTGCCCTCGCTCGCGCCATCGAAAAGGATGATCACTTCCCCGCGATAGCCGTCGGGATGCTCCAGCACCCGGCCCATCAGACCGGTCAGGATTCTCCGGACCTCCCTTTCCCCCCGGCGACCCGCCGTCCACTCCACCCGAATGAGGAGGACGTCCTCCGAATCGATGAGCCCTTCGGGGCCCGTGTGCGTCGTGTCTCGGTCGGAGCGAAGAAGCTTCATCCCCGCCTCGGCCATGAGCTCCAGTAGGACGTCCAGTGCAGGATGGCTGGAAACCCCATCGCTGGAGCGACGGACGGGCTCCGGTCGCTCCTCGACCCAGAACAGCCAAGGGGAGCCGCCCGGTTCACCGGCGAGACCAATCAGCCCATGGGATCTTCTCAAGACCCCGCGGACCCCTCCCGACAGTTCCCTCAGAAATGAGCGGCGGTCTATGACGGTCAGCCAATCGGACCCAAGAGGCTGTTGCGTCCCGGCCATCGTGTGCTCTGCGATCGCCAAGCCTGCTCCTCGTCGATCCTGCCCTTGTGCGGGCGGAAGATCGGCTAGGTCTCCCTCCGGACGGCTTTTCTTGCTGATTATGACCAAGAGAGAGTTGCCGGGTCAAGGTCGAACCAGTTGGAGGACGGAGGCTCGGATTTTCCTTGACTCCGCGCGCCACATGGGGAAGCATAATGAAAAATCCTGCTCATGGCGGGGCATTGGAGGTGGGCGATGCCGATGATCCCTGGAGGTTTCGGGACGGGCGTGATCCTGGGAGCGGGCGCGCTGATTCTGGCGCCGGTGATTCTCCCCAATGCGAAGCGGTATCTGCGCTCTGCCGTCAAGTCCATCATCAAAGGAGGACTGATCGCCTCCGACTTGACCAAGACGGCCATGGAGAAGGCGAAGGGGGAGGTCGAAACCATCGTCGAGAAGGCCAAGAAGGGGCAGGATGCGGCGCCGGCCGAGACCCGCACGGTGGAAGACGTCACAACCGCCGAGCCTGTGGCCCCGGAGCCCGAGGCGACGGTGGCGCCCGTCAAGCCCAAGGCGCCTCGCAAGCCCAGGAAAAAGGCTCCGGCCCGGCCTCGACTCAAGGATACCCTTTCGCACTGATCGCTCAGCCGTCGCCCAGCTGCGGGGAGACCATACTCAGCCGCAGGATCTCGGCGCAAAGACGGGTGATCTCGCTTGCGGCCTCGCTCTGAGGAGAGTATTGCAGGACCGAGAGGCCGGCGATCATGGACTCCACGTAGGCCACCCGCTGGGAGATCTCGGTCTCGAATACGGCGATTCCCAGAGCGCCGAGGGCTTCCCGCGCTTCCCTGGCCAGAATCGTCCTGGGGATCATCCTTGCGATCAAAAGCCTCGCCGCCAAGTGAGGGTTGAGCTCCCCGGCCTCCCTTACCAGCGCGACGGTGTCCCGGCTGGACCAGATATCCAACGGGCTCGGCCCCACGGGAATGACGGCCAAGTCGGCGCGGACCAACGCCGAGCGGGTGAGTTCGCCCGTGGTCGGAGGGCTGTCCAGGATCACGTGGTCGAATTCCCGGCGCAGGGCGCCGAGGAACTCCGGAAGATCCGGCTTGGGATAGTGCCTCACCTCGAATTCACGGGCCCCACCCAGCCCATGCCACTGGCTTGCGCTTCCCTGTGGATCCACGTCCATGAGCAGGACCCGCCGGCCTTGCCGTGCCAGAGCGCCGGCGATGTTCACAGCCAGGGTCGTCTTCCCTACGCCGCCTTTCCGATTCACCAGGCTGAGAATCATGGCGACACCCGACTCAACGGATCACCGGCTCGCTCGCCGGGATGGCGCCGCGCCCTTCATGACGAGAGCAGCGCCGAAGCCCTGTCGGTCTTTTCCCAGGGGAGTTCCATGTCGGATCTCCCCACGTGCCCGTACGCGGCGAGCTTCTGATAGAACCCCCCCGGGTTC
>CAYLMK010000065.1:0-3700 GCA_964384945.1 uncultured Thermodesulfobacteriota bacterium
GGCGTCCCGCTTCGATTGAGGGCCCCTGAGAACCTGATCCACGCTCCTCACTCCTATTTGACAAATTGTGCGAGACCTGGCACCACTTGGTCATATGGAATCGACGAGTGATAGCCGTTTCGATACCAACTATGCAATGCATCTGTTCCTGGACATCGTTCACGAGCAATCGGTCGAGAGTCTGCTGAACAAACTCGCCACAAGGGTTCTGCAAAATCCCAATATCGTGTGCGTTCAATTCTGGCTTGTTGACACGCCAGATCGTTGTCTTCGCCTGGTTGCTGCAGGTGGCAGTCTTCCTCCCGGACTGCGCGAGTCCGACAACTCAGTAGCTGCGGTGACGGCCATATTGGATCAAATCGCGGCGGCAGGACAACCACTCGTCCTGAGAAGGTCGGACGAGGGCTGGGAACGGCTGGCAGATCCGGGTTGGCTCAAACAAGAGGGCATTCTAGCATTTTATGGCACGCCCATCACTTTCAAAGAAGAGGTTTTGGGAGTTACGGCTGCCTTTCGGCGGGACACGGAGGGAGAATTCTTTCTCTGGAGCCAAATCTTCGGGAACTACATGGGCGCCTCGATTGCCAACGCGCGTGCCTTTGAGGAAATCCAGCGGCTTAAGATCCAACTGGAATTGCAGAACGCGTATCTGCAGGAAGAAGTCGTGGAAGCCCGGGCGTTTGGCGACCTCGTCGGTCAAAGCGCCGTCCTGCGCAAGATCGTGAGCCAGATTGACCTCGTTGCCCAAACCGAAGCCTCCGTGCTCATTTTGGGTGAAACCGGCACCGGCAAGGAGTTGGTCGCGCACGAAATCCACCGGCGCAGCCAGCGCAAAGACAAGCCGCTGGTGCGGGTCAATTGCGCCTCCATTCCAAGAGAGCTTTTTGAAAGTGAATTCTTCGGCCACGTCCGCGGATCGTTCACCGGCGCCGTCAAGGACCGCACCGGGCGTTTTGAGACCGCGCACGGCGGAACGATCTTCCTGGATGAAATCGGAGAAGTTCCGTTGGAGATGCAGAGCAAGCTCCTTCGCGTGTTGCAGGAGAAGCGATATGAGCGGGTGGGCGATGACCAGACGCGCTTCGCGGACGTGCGCATCATTGCGGCGACCAATCGCGACTTGAAGCAGGCCCTGGCCGCCGGCCGATTCCGGGAAGATCTTTATTACCGGCTCCACGTCTTTCCGATTCAGGTCATCCCTCTGAGGGAGCGCATGGAGGACATTCCGCTCCTGGCCAAGCATTTCCTTGAACTGTCCGTGAGGGACCTGAAATGTGCGAAGCCCCGGCTGACGAGAGCAGGCGTGGCAAAACTCCAGAATTACGACTGGCCAGGCAACGTTCGGGAACTCCGTAACGTGATCGAGCGCGCGGTCATCCTGGCTCGCGGAGGAATCCTGGACTTCGACCTCCCCATCGCAACAACATCATCCCTGCCCCCTCGGCCAAGTCCGCCTGATCAAGCTCAGGTAGGCGGCGTGCCTGAACCGGGATTTCTCACGGAAGCCGAACTTCAGCGCCGCGAGCGCGACAACCTCGTGGCCGTTCTCAAGAAGGCCAATTGGAAGATCAAAGGCGCCGACGGCGCTGCCGAACTTCTGGGAGTTAAACCCACGACTTTGCTTGCGCGCATGAGAAAATGGGGGCTCAAACGTCCTGCGGCCTGAAGCCGCCCCTCGCGCACCGAGAATAGCTTCCCCGACCTGGGTAGAATTCTGCCGCTTTCTTCCAGACCCGATCCCATCTGGGACTCTGAACTCTGGATCTGCCCTCTTGGCGCATTAGGAGCCGGGCCGCCGATTCTTGACACGCATGGGGGTTTTTCCCATACTCCTTTCCTAACACGGCCTCTTCGCATCCTGCATGGGCTCGTGTGCCGCAAACCGTTCCGGGAGGAGATCCGCACGTCGGGGCTTGACCATACCCGCCCTCGCGCGTTCAACAAGCACATGGGTTTGGGACTCCCGATGGGCAGCGACACCATGGCCCGCAGTACCGCCAAGTTCCGGCGAGGCCGCCGTGGGAGTCAAGCGTTGTCCGGGTGCTGTTTCGCATAAGGCCTGCCGGAGGAGCCGAAAGCGGTTCATCCGGCCTTGACCCGGCAAAGCGATTGGGTTGTAAATCACTCACCGCACCGACGCGGGGGCCGCATGCACGCCTACCCTCAACGCCTGGCCGCCAAGCTGCTTCAGCTCTGGCATCAGAAGGATCTTCCGGACACGGTCTTCCAGCTTCCCGCTTATGAGACCTGGGATGCGCTGCCACCGGAGCCGGCCTTAGAGCAACTCGTTTCGACCTGTTACCAGGCCAGCCTGATGCGGGAAGAAGGACGGCCGGTGACATTCCGGCTGATGCTGTGCAATCCCGAGCTGCTGGACGGGAACGATTCGACGAGGATGGGGCCGCTCCGGAGGCTAACCTTCGAACAGCCGGTGGCCCTCGATCCCAATGAGCTGCGGCGGCTGGCCCCGGCCGCCGATTTCGAGCAGGTGCTCATCGGGGTGCGGGTGAGCCGGGAGCGGCAACTGGAAATCTGGGGACTGGTCCATTCCGGGTCGGACTGGATCCGCGCATTGGAGGGATCGCGCCTGTCGATGCCGCTTCTGCCGCCCTCGCTGGTGGTCGGGGTGCTGGGGCCGGGTCATCTGGCGGCATGCCGGGGGTCCAGACTGGTGGTGAGGCTTCTCGCCGGCCACTTAAGCACGCCGGCTGAGAGCCTGCTCTTCGCTGCCGATGACGAGATTCAAGCGGAAGCGCAGGCCCAGTTGATGACCGAACACGAAAAGGCGCGGCGCCTCGCCCCCGCCCCTTGGGCGAAGATCGATCCGGACCTGATTCGAATCTTCCGGCCCATCATGGCTCTACGCACCATCCACGCTGTCCGGAGAACCCGGCACGGGGGCACCCTGCTTTTTCTGCCCTGGCGGCGCATCAGGCGTCCCCGAAAGCTCGGGCGGCATCTGCACATCAAGTACGCATTTTCAGGCAACGGATCGGCCCGGTCCTTCCACGGGAGCCTCGTTCGGCTGCTCAACGCCCTGGCCGAATCGTGCGGGCGCCGGTTCGGTCCCGACAAGGTGGTACGATGGGACGATTACCTCTCCAGCACGGACCCTGCGGTGGTAGAAACCGACCGTATCCTGACCGACACATGTCGCCTCATTGCCGGCGCCTCGGCGGTGGACGGAGCAGTGGTGCTCGAGATGCCTTTCGAGCTCGTGGGATTCGGCGCCGAGATCTTGGGCACGCTGCCCTACGCGGACTCCGTTGCGAGGGCACTCAACCGGGACGGAAGCCGCTCAGAACTCGTACCGACCCGGGGGGTAGGCATGCGGCACCGGTCGGTTTACAGGCTGTGCAGCGTCCTGCCCGAAACCATTGCCGTGGTTGTGTCCCAGGACGGCGAGGTCCACTTTGTGCGCAACGTGGGCGGGCAGGTAATCTACTGGGAAGAACCCTCTCTTGGGAGCATGATGGGTTAGCGGGTTGCGCACCGCGGCACGCAGGCTTCGAGGTCGGGCGAAACCGGACGTAAATGCTCTTCGGAAACACGGGATACGTGACGGGGATGGACGCGGACGGCCATACTCCGCGAAGAGGGCAATCAGCAATCTCCGCGTATAGTGTCGAGGGTCTCCGCGCGAAAAGGAGTGAGGAGCGTGGATCAGGTTCTCAGGGGCCCTCAATCGAAGCGGGACGCC
>CAYLMK010000066.1:0-3405 GCA_964384945.1 uncultured Thermodesulfobacteriota bacterium
CCCTACCCTTTGCCCGACCCCCCGGCCAGGGGGGTGCTGTTCACCGAACGCTTACTGAAATGCACGTAGGGAGGCTCCGCCTGTCCGTGCCGGCTTTGCAGGGGCCCGGGGCAGGTGCATGTTGTGCACTGCTCGCGATGGCAGAGTGTTTGCAGAGGACCCGGATCCATGTGATCAAGCGGTTTGGAAGGCGTGTTGGGCGGAGGGCAGCAGTCGATATGAGTTCGGAATCTCGAAGGGCAGGGAGAGGTGAGATGAAAATGAGTAACGGAAATCGAAGACGGATCCTCGGGGTTTTCTTGTTGTTCGCGGTCATGGCGGGTTCCGCCGGCCCGGTGCTCGCGCTCAACGTGACCATTCCGGACGGGGCGGACGAGAGCACGACGCTGGGGTTCACCGTCTACGACATCATCGTGACCAAGATGCTCAAGGGCCCGATCGGCGTGGCGGCGGGTGTGGCGTTCATTGCGCTGGGGGCCATCCAGGCGGTGAGAAACAACCTGATCGGCGCGGTGCCGGCGGTGCTCGCCGGCGGCATTCTGATCAAGGCTGATTCAGTGGTGAGAGCCCTGGGCGCGATCATCTGATGGGAGGCGTTTGAGCCATGGCAGGTTTCGAGCAGGCCGAAGAAGAGAGGGTTCTCCGGGGATTCGCATGGGGTGCGGGGTCCTCGGGGACCCGGCCTCCTATGTCGTTGACGAAAAGATCAGGGCCCTCCCGCGGTCTCGCGTGTGCGCAAGCAGCGCGGCGGACACTTGAATGGCGGGCTGTGTCCGTACAAAGGCCGCGGGAGGAGTCCCACTTCCGAGTCGGATCGCCGACCTCCCTGGAAGCCAGTTCCTTCGCTCGTGGATTGAGGTGCGGGCTTGGGTGCCCACGGAGAAAGGGCAACGGCTGCCCTCTCTGGTCAGAGAAGGGGGAGTGAGTCATGGAAGGCGAGAGGTTTCCGCAGTACTTGAACTCACCGTTCACGATCCTCTGGTGGGAGGCGGACGAGATCAACGTGATGATGCTCTGCCTGGGGCTGGCCTACGTTTTCGGGGGTTGGCCGCTCTGGATCTCGGTCCTGGTGCTCCCATGGATGTACCGCAGACAGAAGAAGGCCTACCCGCGCGGGTTCTTGAAGCACGTGCTCTATTTCGTGGGGCTTTCGCACCTGAAGAACTACCCGGGTTATTTCCAGTCGAGTTTCTACGAGTAGACCTTCCGTAGCCTTCACACGAGATTACGGCCCATGGAGATGTCCCGGTACCTGAGCAGGATGGACGCGAAGAACGCAGAGCTTCGGGTCTTGAGACTCACTCTGGTGGGGATAGGCGTGTGCACCCTGCTCAATACGTGGATCCTGTACCGCGCTCTTTCCTCCCGGCACACGGTGCTCGTGCCGGCCGGAGGGCTCACGGAACAGGCCTCGGTTACGAACGGGTCCGCGGACGAGAAATACCTCCGCATGATGGTGACCTACGTTGCGAACCTCATGTGGAACTACACGCCTGCGAACGCAAGGCGGCAGTTCGAACAGGTGTTGACACTCTACGATTCCGGCGGTTACGCGGAGAACCTGAGGGATTATCTGGGCATGGCGGATGACGTGGAATACTCGCACATGACCAGTGCGTTCAATGTGTCGGAGATGACGTTCAGGGCCGACGGCGGGTCGGTGCTGGTGACAGGGGATTTGAGGCAATACATCGACGAGAAGCTCGTGGAGAGCCGCAAGGCGGTATTCGATCTCGCGTACGAGGTGAGCAACGGCCGGTTCTATCTCAAAGGGATTCGAGAGCAAAAGGGCTGAATGGAACGGAGGTGGAGGATGAGGAGGCACACGGGTCGACTCTTTATCGCAGCGGTAGCTCTGTGCTCACTTGCGGTTACATGCATCCCCGTGCCGGACTGCCTGGCCGGGGAGGACGAGGCGGACTTGGGCGGAGTCGTGGTGCAACCCGAGCGCACCACGTCGGTGGAACTCTCTGCCACGGACGTGAACCGGATCATCTGCCCGGACGTGGTCACCGACTATGTCTTCAGCCAGGAGAAGGGCATGACCGTGACGTCCAAGGGGAGAAACCTTTTCGTCAAGTACCTGACCACGGTCTTACCGTCCGGGAAGAAGGAGGTGAACCGCACCCCGAACGAACTCTTCGTGACCTCTGCGGGCCAGGTCTACAGTCTGATCACGCACCCGAGGCAGATCCCGTCGCAGACCGTCTGGCTCTCCGAGCCCGAGGAGGGGAGGCTCAAGAAGGCCTTGGAGAGGTACGCGGGCCTGCCGGAGGAACTCAAGGTCATGGAACTCGTGCGCATGGCCTTCCGGGGCGAGACGGATGAGGACGCCGTGGTCCGGCGTCGCGATGAGTGGGTCGGGGTTACGCCGGGACTCACGGGGCGGCTCAACCAGGAGGTCAGAGTCGAGGGCCTGGGGCTCACGGTCAAGGTCTACACCTTGGAGAACACGAGCGGGCGGCCCATGCAGCTCACGGAACGGCTGTTCCTCACTTCCGTGATCTCGGAGCGGCCTCGGGCCATCGCCCTGGAGAAGATGTTCCTCGAGAAGGACGGAACCGGCAGGCTCTTTGTGGTCGAAAGGACGCACGATGTGGGCGGGACTGAAGGATAGGTACAGCCGACTCTCCCCGGAGAAGAAGCGCCGGGTCACGATCGGCGTTGCAGGCGCGGGTGTTCTCGCGGTTGCGCTCTGGTCCTACCTGGGCTCGCGGGTGGAGGCCGGTCGCGGCGCGGCCGTGCCGCAGGGGGAGGCGAGCACGTACAGGCTCGAGACCAAGATCCTGGACAAGAAGTACCACGAGGACCGTGCGGCCGAGCTCAAGAAGGCGACGCAGATGTACGGGGAGATCATGCGCGAGATGGGGGAGTTGAGAAACCTGGTCAGGGAAGAGGGCCGCCGGACCGAGGAACTACGAGCCAAGACCGGCTCCCCTGCGGAGAACCTCCCTCCGCCCGGCCCCGGGAGACCCTTTCCCAGGCCGTTTCAGCCCTACGAGGAAGAGCCGGTACCGGCGGCGGTGGCGCCGGGCCGCCCCTTGTCCGGAGGTGGTGCTGGAGCCCCGGTTGCGCAACGGGCCCCTGAGGTCGTTGGCGCGATCCAGATGGTCTCTGTCGAAACCGCGCTCGGTGGGGAAGCCGATAAAAAAAAAGATGCTGCTCCCGAGACCGTCTACCTGCCGCCTTCTTTCGTGGCGGCACATCTTCTTTCCGGGGTCGATGCGCCTGTACTGAAAGAGGGCACCGCGAACCCCATGCCCATGCTCTTGAGGTTGAAGGACCTGGCCGTGCTTCCGAATCGGGTCAAGGCGGACTTGAAGGGCTGTTTCGTGATCGCGGGCGGGACCGGTGTTGATTACCTTGCATATTTGACAGGGAATTGACGAGATAATCTGACCGGAA
>CAYLMK010000067.1:0-3088 GCA_964384945.1 uncultured Thermodesulfobacteriota bacterium
CCGCGTTCGCGGGGAATACGGCGTAGAGGCTGGCGGCGGCCCAGAGATCTCCGCGCTCGCGGGGAATACGGCAGGGGCGGGTCCTTTCGCATCCGTAGCTGTATTCCCGGCCAAGGCCGCGGCAGCGGCCGCGAGCCGGGATCTCTTGCGCGCGGTGGCCTTCTTCCTCCTGGCCGTTTTTGGCCAAGGCCGATGTTGCAGCCCAGAGATCCCCGCGTTCGCGGGGAATACGGCGTAGAGGCTGGCGGCGGCCCAGAGATCTCCGCGCTCGCAGGGAATACGGCCGTCGGGGGTTTGCTTCGGCCCTCTGGCGAGGGCCTCTCAATGTCCCTCAAATGGCTGCCATCCCGGCCAAGACCTGCTTGCGCGGCAGAAGCCGCTTGACCCGCGGCACCACCTCCTTCATCAGGAGCCTGGCCAGCGTGCCGTTCGCGGTCCGGTTGAACACGGTGATGCGCCTTGTCCTGTGGATCCGGTCCACCAACCGGTACTTGTATTCCTGCCCCGGCTCGATGCTCATCAGATCCACGTACGGAATCCTCCTTGCCGAGGAGTACTCGAGCAGGGTCTTGAACATGTGGGCCCCGGGACCATAGAACTTGAACCCCTCGTGATACCCCGCCTTGTAGTCCGTGATCAGCGACCCGTCCACGAAAGACAGATCAAAGGCGATCGGCACCTCCCCTGACCACAGAACGTGCAACAGAAGCTGGTTCATGGACGCGAACGAGTGGATGACCTCCTGGAAGAATCGGTGCGCGTGCGCATCCGAAAGGGCGGTCCCCTCCGTTGCGTGCCCCTGCCAGCTGTTCCGGGCGCACTCGATCGCGGCCTGGAACAGCTTTTCGAGCTTCTTTCGGGAAGCCGGCTCGCCGAACCGGTCCTCGAATCCGGAGTACCGCATGACCGAGACGTTCCCGAGCCGCGCGAGCCGATTCTCCCGTCCCCGCATCTCCTTCTTGAAGTTGCTGCTCCTCCGGGCGACGTAGGCGTCCCAGTCGCCGACCTCGCAGATTCCGTTCGGATGGTCTTCCATCTCATAGGGCCGCAGACGAAGCCCTCTCATCGTCTCCCGCAACGGGCCGAGACTGGCCGCCTCCCACCCGATATGATCCCACTCGAAGATGTCCCAGGGCCTTTGCCGGCCCGGGCCGCAGAGCCGGTGGAGAAAGGCGCGAACGACCTCGTCCCGCCGCTCCCTGACCAGGAAATCGTTTTGCGGGGTGCGGTCGATGAATTCGATCTTGCGCAGGGGAATGCCGCGGTAGCGGTACGGCCGGATGCGCATGGGCGCCAGGCCGATGAGCTTGTTTCCCTCGTAAGCGGTGAGCAGGATGGGCGTGCCGGCCGGCGGCAGGTATTGTATGGCGTGCACCCAGTCCGGGTGGCTGCACACGCTCTGGCTGCCGACCGCCCGCCTCAGCTCGAGCCAGGCGGTCCTCATCTCCCGGATGGCATCGTACGTGTTGATCTCGTCCACGGTAACAGGCATCGGATCCCGCATCGGATGGAGCCGGAGGGTCCGCTGTGTCGGCTGTCGGCCGGCGGTCCCTCGTCTCTCTTCTACCCTTCTCTTCGTCCTGTCTTGCCGGGCCCGTTAGGCCTTTCCTTGCGGACGGCCTTCGCCAGGGAAGCGGCCCCGGCCCTTGCGTCCCGGTAGAAGGGCTTGAAATCCCTCTTCAGATGATAGAGAAGCTGCGAGTAAGGGTTGTTCTTGAAGATGCAGATGTTGAAATGCCGGCGGTACCCGGTGCACCACCGGTCCAGGTAGGCCTGTTTGACCGCCACGAAGTCGATTTCCCGGGCCCCGCCGTTCAGATGGTCCTCCAGCAGGGAGTGGAAGATCAGGGTGCCCGGGGAAAGCCTCCGGTAGCGGGTGTCGTAAGCGGTCTTGAGCGTGTAGACCCGGTCCGACTCGATCAGGCTGATCAGGCTCGCCACCGGGGCGCCGTTCACCTGGAGGAACCGCAGTTCCAGGCCCCCTTTCGCGGCCCAGCACTCGGCGACCCGCCCGTAGAAGCGCCTGAGTTCGGCCCGCGCCCCCTCCGCCGTGCCGGCCTTTCCCTTCCAGCTCCTCAGGCTGAGGGCGAAGAGTTCCTCCAGCCGCTCCTCCAGGGCCTCTGAGCCGCCCCGCAGCACAACGAACTCGGATTCGCCCTGTTTCCGCAGCCGGTTCCTCGCATTCGAGAGGTTGCGGCGAAAGTGCTGAGAGCGCGTTTGCAGGTATTCCTCGAAACTCCCCTCGAAGCAAACGTGGGGGGACTCACAGCAGGTCCTGACGAGAGCGGGGGAGCCGTTCGACTCCAGTTGCGCCCGCAGCCGGGCCGCATTGCCGGAGTCCTCCGGGAGGTAGGTGAATTCGACCATGTCCCAGGCGCCGGCCTCGCCCGCGCAGAACTCCAGGACACGTTTCAGGCAGGCGTCCGGCGGAGCGGCGAGGAGGAAGTCGACCCTCGGCGTGTAATAATTCCAGACGAGGCCCAGCTTTCGGATCCGCAAGAGGCGGGCCCTGCGCTCCGTGGAGAACATGAGGGGGGCGATCCCGACGAGCGCGCCGCCCTCCCGCATGACCAGGACCCGGAGCCGGCAGGCATGGCCGAACGCGTCCCACCAGATGCGAAGCCAGTCCAGGCTGTAGAAGGGCGTGCGGTAGGCGCACCGGTCGAGCAGGCCGTCCCACTCCGGCTGCAGGCCGGGCAGGTCTTCGGGCGCCTCGATGACTTCCAGGTTGAGCATCCAAAAAGGTCCAGGGGCGAAGGCTTTGATGACAGAATGGTGATTCATATTCTATCAACTATCGGCGCGGCCGTACACGCCCCGTGAGGGCCGTCATGCCCGCGCAGGCTGTATCCGTTGGCCCAGGGGCCGGTTGGTGCCGAGAGATCTCCGCGTTCGTGGGGAATGCGGCTGCGGCGGGCCCTTTCGCATCCGTAGCTGTATTCCCGGCCAAGGCCGCGGCAGCGGCCGCGAGCCGGGATCCCTTGGCACAGAGGCCGCGTAAGCCCAGAGACCCCCGCTTTCGCGGGGGATACTGCGATGGCGCAGGGATCGGTTGCGCCCGAGAGACCCCCGCTTTCGCGGGGGATAC
>CAYLMK010000068.1:0-2787 GCA_964384945.1 uncultured Thermodesulfobacteriota bacterium
TTCGACCATTTTGTGGGCTTCAACGTGTCGAACGACGACTTCCCGGTCGCCTTCTGGCGCGGTGGCGAGGAGATCGTGGAGGACATCGGCGCGGAACAGTCCCACTACACCCGTCTGTTCACCGAGGAGGCGATCCGGTTCATCGAGGACGCGAGGGATGGGCCGTTCTTCGTCTACATGGCCCACAAGGACCCTCACCTCCCCTTCTTCCCTTCTGAACGGTTCGCCGGTCGATCCGATGGCGGCCCTTACGGGGATGCGGTCGAGGAATTCGATTGGAGTACGGGCGAGATCGTGTCTGCCCTGGAGCGGCTCGGGATTGCGGATCGAACGTTCGTGATCGTCACAAGCGACAACGGGCCCTGGTTCGAGGGCAGTTCAGGAGACTTGCGGGGGCGCAAGGGGCAGAGCTTTGAAGGGGGCTTCCGCGTGCCACTGGTCGCATGGTGGCCGGGAAGGATCCCGGCAGGCACGGTCTCTGGAGAACCGGCCATGGGCATCGATCTGCTTCCCACCCTGCTGGGGCTGGCCGGCCTCGGACTGCCATCGGACCGGTTGATCGACGGTACGGACATCTGGCCACTCCTTTCAGGCGATGCGGAGTGTCTTCCCGAGCGTCCGCTGTTCTTCTTCCACGAATACGACGTCGAGGGGGTTCGCGTGGGCGACTGGAAATACTTCCGGAGTGTCAGCCACTGGGTGTGGCCGCTGCCCCTGGACAAGCGCGACAACTTCGCCGGCCGCATGGCCGGAGGCCGGGACTACACACCGCCCGGCACGGACATTTGCATTCCAACGCTCGGCACATGGCCAAGGCTTTTCCACGTGCGGGGTGACCGGGGCGAGTCCTACGACGTGGCGAAGAAGTATCCCGAGAAGGCAGGAGAGCTAGGCGCACGGATGGAAGCGTGGAGCAAGGCGTTCTTCAGCAATCCCCGTGGCTGGAGGGGGGAGTGACGCATTCCCAGCAGTCGATGCGGTGCGATGGATCGATATGCCTGTCCGGCCCCTCCTAGGCAGAGGGGCTCCAGGAGGGGGGGGTGAAGGAGCATGTCGTCGTCGCCACGACTCCTGCTGCAAAGCCCACAACGAAATCGCGGTGTTGGTTGGAGATTCCCTTTATCCCTCGTCAGTGCGGAGTTCTTCTTCCATCGATTTTCGGAGCTTGACCGCAAAGACGTGCTCGTCAAGTTCCACATCGTCGTAAGTGAGAATCTCATCCTTCCTCACCGGCCGAATGACTCTCGCCCTGTTGGTCAACCCCATGGGAAGGTATCTGGCCTTGACGCTCTCCCGGGCCGAAACCAGCTTGCCGAAAACGCAGTAGCCGCCTTCGCCGTCCAGCATGTCTCCTGGTTTGAGGTCTTTCTTTGCAACAGAAGCCACGTCGCCGACAAAGGACCCCGTTGAACCGGTTGGCTCACCTCGAATACAGACGGAAGCCAAGCTGATCCCCAGTTCCAATCCGATGAGATGCGCAGGTCGGTAGAGCGACGCATACCCGTAGGAGCGATCTGTGTTCATGCCGTACATCAAGAAGCATGTCTTGACGAACTCTGAGGGAGCCTTGAAAACGACGAAGACTCCCCACCGGAGATCCCCGTCCACCGGGCTCCCGTCTCGATTCTCGCTGGCCACCACATCCACTGTACCGCCGTGCTCCAGGATTCCCCCCTCTGAAACCGGTTTCAGCCTCTCTGCCAGCGCCTTTACGCCTACCGGTGCGAAGTGCAGGCCGCACCTCTGAACCGTAAGACCCGATCCATTGGCAACAGCGCACATCTCGACCGCGGATTTCGTTCCATCCAGGAAAGAATTGTGCATTTTCACGTTAAACTGGTCAGAGGGCAACGAATTGGGTGGCAATCCGAAATATCCCCACACCGTCTCAGGGGTAGAGTAGTGGTATTCGGGCTGATAGTAGGTGCCTTTGCCCGCACAGACGACTTCAAAGCCTGCGGTTCGGGCCCAATCAATGAGCTCCAGGACAAGGGCCGGTTGGTCTCCATAGGCCATAGAGTAGATCCGCCCCTGTACGTCGGCCTTTTTCCGGAGTGCCCATCCGCTGAGTGCATCCGCCTCCACGTTCACCATGACAACGTGTTTACCGTTCTCCAGGGCGTTCCACGCATGCTGTACCCCTGCCTCCGGGATACCGGTCATTTCACAGATGACATCCAGATCAGCCTGAATGAGGTGATTTGCATCCTCGGTGAGGACCGTTCTTCCATTCCGGAAGGTCTCATGAATCGCCGCAGGGGAATCTCCATAGGTGGTCGCCTCTTCGGGCCATCCGACGTTACGACACGCATCTTTTGCCTTCTGGGGGTTCAATTCCGCTATCGCTGCGACGTGCATGCCAGGAGTGAATTGGATCTGCGACAGGAACATGGCACCGAACCTGCCCGCTCCGATGATTCCAATCCGAATGGGCCGGCCGGAGTCTTCTCTCCTTAGAAGTCCACGGTACAGGTTCATTCGTTCACCTCCATGAATGCGCAGGCTTCTTGCTGTAAACCGTATTTGTGTCTGGCATGAGTGGCCCCTTGGGAGGAATAGGAGGCCATTGGCTGGCCCCGGTTACAGACCACGCGTTTGGGCCGGTCTTTGGGCGATTGCCTTTGATGGGCTCAGCGGATCCGTCACCCACCCACTTGCGATTCAGAGCCCTGTGAACCTCCGTGAACACGATCTTGATGCGAATCGTCCGACTTTGAGAATGTCATGGATTCAAAGATAGGAACGTGCTTTCAGATGGCTGGAGAATAGCAGGTAGCGGAATTGTGG
>CAYLMK010000069.1:0-1773 GCA_964384945.1 uncultured Thermodesulfobacteriota bacterium
TCCCGGGCGTCCGTTCCGGCCACCAGCCCGCGCATGGTCTCCACGAACCCGGCCAGTTCCTCATCGTTGTTGATGTTGAGCCGCTCGAACCGCTCCATCCAGTCCTCCAGGCTGTCCAGGGACTCCTGCCGGATGCTCCTCTTGTTGCCGCTCTTAAGGCACTCGGCCAGGCTGGCCACCGCCTGCGCGAACTCGGCCCGCAGGATCGCAACCGCATTCGCGCGGAACTCCTCGATCATGACCCCGATCTTCTCCTTCTCGCGTGCGAGCATGGAGGCGGTCATCACGTTGGCGCCCGTATCCGGGGCCTCGAGGATCACGTACTTCCAGGCGAATCCGAACCGGCCGCGGACGTCACGCGGGTACTCCTCGTCGTCATAAAGGCCGTCCGGCTCGAGTTGGGTGCGCGCCTCCTCCTTCATCCGGGGATACAGGGGCAGGAACTCCTCCACGAGCTCCTCGTGCCGGCGCAGGTACTCCTGCAGGGCCGACTCCACGGTCTCGATGTTGGCCTTGGGGATGAAGCTCGCGCCCGTGAGCGGAAAGCCCGGCACGGCCCACCGGTCCCGGATCCGGTCCGCGGCCTGCTGCTGGTTGCGCCGGATCGGCTGCAGGTACCTCTCGTGGTCCACCAGGCGCTTGGTGCCCGAGACGAACTTGGGGTCGGCCGAGACGTTGATCCTGTCCTGCGGGAGCTTCTTGCGCGCGCCCCAGCAGCTGGTCTGCAGGATGAGCACCACCCCGTCGTGATAGATGTTTCCGGTTTCCATCCTTTCGCCCTCCTTGGATGTTGGGTGCTTCTTCGTGGTACGGCCCCACGCTGCTCCGCCTCCCCATCGACCAGGAGGCGGAGCAGCGTTCATCGCGGACGGTCTGCTAATGTGTTTCGCCGACTGGATGACTGGTGCGGCCGATGTGAAATGGCGCGGGAATATGGCGGGCAGGCAAGGGGAGAAATTCACCTGAGACCCGGACCGGCGCGTTCACAGATATTGCGATGAGACCATCTGAGGCAGGCGTGTGGTGGGAGCGGAAAAGCCGCGATCGGTCCCGGATCAGATCCTGCTGGCTGGGCGTTTGAGGGGGACGCAGTTCAGGAGGGGATTATCGATCGAGGATCTCTATGACCCTTTGGACCACCTGTTCACGGAAAATAGCGATAGATCTCTTTTCTGTGCAGTACCCTGACGAAGATGACGGTCTCGGCTTCGATGATCAGACCCAGGCGGTAATTGCCCACCCGAATTCGGTAATAGGACCCGTCGGCCTTGAGCCTCTTGATGTTCTTGATCGAGGAAATGGTCTCGGCGGCTTCGATTTCCAGAATGATCTCACGGATGCGGGAAAGCAGGTTCCACTCTTTGCGGTGCCTTTTCAGGTCTTTGGCAAAGCTTTTCCTAAACGCGGTTTTCATTCCTTGCCTTCCAGGATGTGAAACACTTCCTCCCGGCTTGCGGGGGCGGATTCCTCACCCTCCTGAATGGCACGGATCATGGCCAGGTCCTCCATGGCTTCGACGAGCAGGTCATGGACCAGGTCTCTCTTCTCTTCCATGGCCTCAATGATGGCCTGCTTGAAGAGTTCCTTCAGCTTTGCGCTGTCGGTCACGGTTTCCATTTTACCTCCGCTTTCTTCTTCCTGAAGCACTGCATTCATATTGTTAGCATGAGAAAGCAGCCGAAGGCAAGGGTAACGTCGGCCGAGTCTGGTAACGCCGGTCGATTCCGAGTGACCTGTTGTGGGTTCGTGCTGGCCTGAAGGTCTTTGCCTGCG
>CAYLMK010000070.1:0-1523 GCA_964384945.1 uncultured Thermodesulfobacteriota bacterium
AACAAACGGGAGTACTTCCAACTCTACATCCGCGCCCTGGACCAGCAAGGGGGCTACCTTGCCGGGCAGCAGGTCACCCCCAAAGGCGTCTTCTCTTTGCCGGGCAGACCGCCCAAGCGCCTCGGCTCAAGAGGGGTTCTCTACGAGACCAACCACGGGTCGGAGCCCTTCCGGCAGGTCTCCGTCGTCATCACAGACCCGTCCAAGCGCTGGTACTGGGTGCAGATCAGCACGAGCCTCAAACACCTGCGCAACGCCGAGAAGAACTTCGTGGAGAATCTCATGGCCCTGCTCCCGGCCGCCTTTCTCCTCTCCGGGCTCGGGGGGTGGCTCCTGGCGCGCAAGAGCCTGGCGCCCGTGCGGCAGATCGCCGGCACGGCCGAGCGGATCTCGGCCCTCAATCTGGAGGAGCGGCTCCCGTCCCGGCAGGCCGGGGACGAGATCGACGCCTTGGTGAGCACCATCAACGGCATGCTCGACCGACTCCAGCGTTCCTTCGAGGAGATCCGCAAGTTCTCGGCCGACGCCTCCCACGAACTTCGCACCCCCTTGTGCGCCATGCGGGGGGAGGCCGAAGTCCTGCTGTCCAAGGAGCGATCTGCCTCGGAATACCGGGAGGCCGTGGAGCGCTTCATGGAGCAGTTCGACCGGCTCAACCGACTCACCAACGACCTCCTCATGCTGGCCCGCTTCGAGGGAAAGCCCCTCCCGCCCAATCGCACCGCCGTGGCCTTGGGCGATGTACTCAAGGACCTGGGCGAGTTCTTCGAGGTGGTGGCCCAGGACCGCGGCATCGAGTTGGAACTCGCCCTTGGTGCCGGTGCCCAGGTAATGGGCGACAGCATCATGCTGCAGCAGGCCTTCTCCAACCTCATGGACAACGCCATCAAGTACACCCCCAGGGGCGGGCGCGTGTCCATGGAGATGGCGACCTGTCCGCAGCAGGCCACGGTGCGGATCCGAGACACCGGGGTGGGGATCCCCCAGGAGGATCTCCCCCACGTCTTCGAGCGCTTCTACCGGGTGGACAAGTCCCGTTCCCGGGAGACCGGCGGGAGCGGCCTGGGCCTCAGCATCGCCCGAAAGATCGTGGAACTGCACGGCGGGCGCATCGGTATCCAGAGCGAACCCGGCCAGGGCACCACGGTGACCGTAGCGCTCCCCGTCTTCCTCGGTCAGAAGCGGTGAGTCGCCCAAGCCCTTCCCTCGCCCGGCAGCTCTCCCGACGGCGAAGCGAATCCCCAATATCGAACAAGGAATATGCAATCACGAAGTTCACTGCATACGGTTCAGCCCGCTTTGTCCCTCTCTTCCCCCTTCGACATTCGGGGGTTCCTTGTTCGTTATTCGATATTCAACGATGGCCGCGACCGTGACCAGCCAGGCGAATATCCAACCATGAAGTCCGTCTTATGTAGCGCCGTTCATTCCTGCCTCCCCCGCTCCTCAATCCATATTCCATTCCTCCCTCAGAACTTGACCTTTGGGAAGATGGAGAACTCCTCCTCCTTCTTGGGCTTGGG